>JAKRSH010000027.1 GCA_022402465.1 Leptospiraceae bacterium
TATTTTCTATACTAAAATTTTCTATTTAGAAATTGCACTTCTTGATTGAAGTGGTTACTTATTAAATTTATACGTTAAAACTAAATCTATGGAGAGTTTTTTCTTAATCATCCACCTACTCTCCCCTTTTTAAGCACTTTTAGAAATCAACTTTTATGCGATCAGTAAATGATGCTTTCGACAGTATATACTTATACAATTTACTTCATATCTCAGCAATATAAATTTAAAGTTATTAACTTCCATTCATAAGAAGAGGAAACATGCTAGAAAGAAATAACAGACTTTTTGTGTTTACTTAGTAATTCGAAAGCTTCCATTTGATCGGCAAAGTGAGCATGTAATTTTTCTTTTTTCATTTCATTACAAAGCTCTGGATATAGATCGGCTTTTTCTATATGAGGAATATCTGTAACACTTACATTTTCAGATACCTTTTCAAAAATCCAAACTTTGTCTCCACAAGATAATTCAGTTTTGGCGACTACTCTTTTTGAACTTTTCCACTCAATTACATCTGCAAAATCCTTTAGAAGAATTAACGAATTACCAATTGATGAACCATAAATTTTTCCTATTGACATATAACATTTATTAGTTCTCTTAAAACAACTGATATCCATGATTGTTAATTATTTATTAAGATCATCATTTTTGTCCAAGTTTGTATAAATCAATAGCCCATTGGCAGATAAATGCATATCTGAGATGAATAAGCGTTTCGAATAGTCAATATCATCTAAAACAAATTTTTTACAAAATGTAAAATTATACATTACAAAAGTAGCCAAAATGAATTTATAAAAGTTCAAATAAATACTTTTCATATCTAACCTTTTCTTTATAAATATTTAGGAACATACCCATTCCTACAATCAAATTTTCCTTTTATAAACTCTTTGTAAAACGTCCCTAAGGATCGGGAAGATATCCAAGCCTTTAGAGTATCACTAGATAGACCACAATAATGGTAATATGTATTATTTAGTTTAACTATGAGATATTTATTCTGAGTATCATAAAGAATTCTTCTAACTAACGAACTATCTTGAATACTAATTTCGGATAATTGTTGATGTTCCAAATTCAACAATCCTCGATATTTCACATAGATACTCTCAGAATGTAACGTTAAGTTAACAGATAAATAAATAACTATCACAATAATTCTATTCAATTAAAATCGCACTTTGAATATAAATTTACTTCAATAGGTATCAAGAATAGCTCTTTTTCGCCTAAGAAACCTTAAATTTTACAACTATTATCCTTTACCTAAAAGATCATCTATTTCATCTTGAGACATTTTTTTTCCTATTATATTGGGAGAAGGAAAATCTATTTTTTCATTTACACCTCCCAAGGATTTAAGTTGTTCTATAATAATTCCAGGGTTGTCACCAGATTGAATTGAGGTTACACCAGTAAGTATTATACGAAAACATCTTTGGAAAAGTGCAATGTAACTCTGGAACATATCCGATAGAGCTTCATAATATAAAGAATCAAGGAGATGTGATATCTTTTCTATAGAAATGATAAAATTACTTTTGATAAAATTATTCGACTCAATTAACTTTATCTGATCGGAAATAAAATTATTTTCAGGATGCCCATTTAATAATAATATTTTTATGAATTTTTTAATATCATCTATGTCTCCTGTTCGTTTCGTGATGAAGTAAGGACGAAAAACTTGCCAATGATACTTAAAATTTTCTAAAGTACTAATTTCATAATTTGATATTATAAAACGAACAATATTAGAGTCAGTTCCATCAATTACAAGTTGTAATACTCTGCCAGTAATTTCATTAAAAAATCTTGAATTATTAGATTTTAACAAGTCTTCAATGCTAAGAAGTCCTTCTCGACGAGCTCTTTCTGCGATTTCAGCGAGATATATTATTTGTTCCTTGGGATTTTCTGGATCGGGGAAGAGTATCTTGTACATTTTGATTTTTTCCTTATTAATAAATACATCACTTAGTTAGACTATACAATTTTCCTTCCTACATATTAAATTGTGTTTTTTATTAAGTTTTAATAGATTACGAGAATCAAAGAGAAACGAATCTTAGTCTCCCCAATTTATATACCATATGCTAGTTTTAATAAAATTTCTCTATGTATTCTCTAAATCGATCACGAAAGATATATTAGCTTATTCCTAACTGTACTGCTAATTCTACTAGTGAAAGCGATATACACTTAGTTCTTTTTAGTGCTTACTCAATGAACTCTGCTAGTATTTTTTCCTCGCAGTCTAAAACTTCTATTTCAAGGATTTTTTGGTATCAGCTTTTATGAAATCAGGGCACTTTATCACTGTGTATAATTGCTACAAAAATTTTTAAGTAGATATACCTAACTTAATATAAAAATAGATCAAATCATTCCTCAAGAAAGTTTTAACGAACTCGAATATTTTTTTGACTATACAGACTATTGCAATAATAAGCGAAGAAAACTACATTGGGATATAATAGTCCTATATTTTTTGTAAATCTAATTGTCTAATGAGTGTCCAGTTTTATGGGGAGAGTTTATTATTTTATGAAAGATATAGTCAAACAAACCCAATACATATAACATGTATACAAGCATAATTAACATTACTAAATATCCAAATGCACTCCAAAGCTCATATGGATGGCTTTTTTCTGAATAAATTCGTGTAGGAACATTAAATAACCATGTAATAAGAATAATAGGTATTAAAAATAAAAATATATAATTAAACACTTGATTTAATGTTAAGTTCGCGATTGGTATATCTCCTATAGAATTTGTGTTTAGGTTATTGAAGGTAGAAAATCCTAGATAGGAAATAAAGATTATTCTAAATATTATTCCCCACCACAGATCAAGTTTCCTTACTACTGAATCAAATTTTGAATCACCCGAACTAGGTTTCCCCTTTTCTACATCCACTTCCGAGTCCTTATCAGAAATTTCATGTAATTCCTTATCTTCAAAAATTTTTAAAAAATAAATCAATTTGTCCAAAACATATATAATTACTTTTTTTATTAGTTTAGACATTTATAAATATTTTGACTTATTATAAGATATTAAAACTCAAAAGAATTCAAATATTTACCTAGGATTCCAAAAAAAATAAGTTACTTAGTTGAATGAAATTCATTTAAAGATGCTTTAATCGATATTATTAGTCTAAAGGACATATTATGGAAAATGGAAAATACGGTTTCATAGACAAGACTGGTAAGATAGTCATTAAGCCTCAATTTGATAAAGCATACTTCTTCAGTGATGGACTTGCTAGGGTTGAGATAAGGAAGAAAGATGGGTTCATAGACAAGACTGGTAAGATAGTCATTAAGCCTCAATTTGATTTTGCAGACTTCTTCAGTGAAGGACTTGCTTGGGTTAAGATAGGGAAGAAATACGGTCTCATAGATAAGACTGGCGAAATAATAATAAAGCCTCAATTTGATAGTGCCTATTCTTTCAGAGAAGGACTCGCTTCAGTAAAGATTGATGGTAAATGGGGATGTATCGACAAGACTGGTAAGATAGTCATTAAGCCTCAGTTTGATGGTGCCTCCTATTTTTCAGAAGGACTCTCTTACGTTGTTATAAATAAAAAGTGGGGATATATCGACAAGACTAGTAAGATAGTCATTAAGCCTCAGTTTGATAGGGTAGAGCCTTTCAGTGAAGGACTTGCTTGGGTTAAGATAGGGAAGAAAGATGGGTTCATAGATAAGACTGGCGAAATAATAATAAAGCCTCAATTTGATAGTGCCTATTCTTTCAGAGAAGGACTCGCTTCAGTAAAGATTGATGGTAAATGGGGATGTATCGACAAGACTGGTAAGATAGTCATAAAACCTCAGTTTGAATCAACAGTTTCTTTCGATGAAGGACTCGCTGCATTTAGGATAGATTGGAAATACGGTCTCATAGATAAGACTGGCGAAATAATAATAAAGCCTCAATTTGATTTAGTATTTTCCTTTAATGAAGGTCTTGCCCCTGTTAGCATCGATGGTAAGTGGGGATCTATAGACAAAACGGGAGAGATGGTCATAAAGCCTCAATTTGATAGTGCACCCTCCTTTTTTGAAGGACTTGCTCCTGTTTGTATAGGTGATGTTCCTCTAGAATAAGTATGAGCCTACTCACCGATGTTCGACTTTCATCATAGTAAACAAGGGAATGTTTGATATATCTCTCAAGTTTTTATAGAGCAATAACCTATGCTACCTTTTTTTACTCAAGAAAATATTTTTTCACACTTTGAAGGAAGACCTAATAATAACAAACGCTTAGTTAAAGTATTTATAAGTATAAATTTTTATTCAAAATAAAATATAGATATAAAATAGCATTGGAGAAAATTATAATAAGTGATTATTAATAAAATTAGAATTCTATTTGATACAAATGTCTTCAATGAGATTTTAGATAACAAAATACCTCTACCAGATTCAGACAAATATATCTGCTATGCAACACCTTTACAATTAATGGAAATAATAAGAACACAGGATGTTTCTAGAAAAAATAATCTATTAAGTGTATATAATGAAATCGCACCTAAAATTTATGAATTGAAAAGTATGGTCTGGGGAATTAATGAGTGGGAATCGATAACTTGGGATGAGAATGGACGGTACTATTCAATTCTAAAGGAGAAATTAGATCAAGAAAGGAAAAAAAATTAGTAATGATCACGATGCACTTATAGCAGAAGTTGCGATAGCTGAAGGGATGATTTTTGTTACCAATGATGATACCTTATATAAAGTTATGAAAGAAATGAAACAATATGTTATAAAAGCTTTCGAATTAAATTGAATTTCAGAAAAAACTACACAATACCTAATAATTGTTTAACTCGAACTTAAACTAAAAGTATTGTCAGTTATATTATAGGAATAAAGATATGAGTTGACCTGTGACCTGCTCCCCAAAAACTGAACCGATTAATAAGTTAGTTTTCACCGATGATAATAGGAGAAAACAATGGCAAAAAAGAAATTTCAAGTATGGACTAAAAATAAAGGTATAGATATCCATTTTATTGATATAGGAAAGCCGACTCAGAATGCATATATAGAAAGTTTCAATGGTATGCTGAGAGATGAGTGTTTGAATCTTAACTTATTTAAAAACCAAAATGAATTATCTCGTGCCTTAGAAATATATCAAAAGGATTATAAGAATGAAAGACTTCATTCTTCGTTAAACTATTTGTCCCGTTAGAATATAAGTTGAAGTTTGGATAAGATTTTTTTGAAAACTAACTTATTTACTGGTACTGAAAATGGGGACAGCTAGAGCAATAGAAACTAAAGGTTATACTAAGACATCATACACTACTAGAAGACAAGTAAAAGTAAAAGCTGATAGAAGTAATGACTTTAAGAGTGAAGACTTTGAGTTAAGTAACTTTGTGAAGAGGAGTGATGAGATATGCGGGCGGAGGGACTTGAACCCCCACGCCTTTCGGCGCCAGAACCTAAATCTGGTGCGTCTGCCAATTTCGCCACGCCCGCATGTTGACCAGTGTTTGAAGGACAGCCTATTTTTCAATAAAAAATTGTTTGCCAAATCCTGAGGAACTTACAAAGTCAAGCCCATGCGGACCCTAAGAATCACTCCTCTTCCTATACTCATAATTAGTTTTCTTTTTATGTTGATTCCTATACTTAGCTACCTTGCGACAGCCGATTTTTACTTCTTATCAATTTGGCAGGTAGGCAATGTTTTTAGTAAGATGGAGTACATCCAAATTCTTGTTTTGGTATCCTCATTATTTGTATCAATAGGAATTCTCTTCCGAAAGAAAGCTGGTTACTATGCTTTTTTCACCTTGGCTGGCATTCTAATCCTTTACAATGTTTGGTTATTAACAAGTTCATTCTTTGGGAAATCCTTTCATGTGGCAGGTTTTCCACTTACAAGACAAGATGTTATCATGAATTTTTCTTTAACCCTTTTCTTATTAGGTTCTATTTATTATTTTTTAAACCAAGAAATTTCTGCACCCTACTTCAGTCCGGATTCCAGAGGATGGAGACGCAACCCTAGAGAAACAATTCCTTTAAGTTTTCAATTGAAATTTCAATCTTCGACTTTTGCAGGTAAGACGATCAATCTTTCTAAATCCGGTGCCATGGTTCCTGTAATCAAATCTTTTGAGTTTGAACCTGGAGAAGAAGGAGAAGTAGAAATCGAATTCGAAGATAGAGATGGTCGCGAATACAAAGGTGTATTTCGTTGCATGTTGATTCGAATTGATGAAATAGATTTTCTACCAGGTGAAAGGCAAATTGGATTAAGATTTTTATCAGATACGACAACCAACGAATCCAAGATTCAGTTGAGTTATTTTTTGGAAGAAAGGTATTCTCCTAGGTATGTTGTATCAACACAAGTTCAATTTGGCGAAAGAGGATTCGAAGAATACAAAGACCAATTAGCCAATATCTCAGCTGAGGGCTTATACTTAAATACAAACATACATTATCCTACAGGCAAAGATATTTATATTCGTATCCCAACGCTTTCTGGTAACATTGATTTGGAGGCAAGAGTAAGCTGGAGCAATCCTAAGGGAGAATTTGGTAAACAACAAGGATTTGGGGTACAAATTGTTCTAAATAGAAATCCGATTCGATTCCGTATCTGGTTACTAAGAGTTAGAACTCAGAAATTGCATACTAGATAAAAGAGATTTAGCCAGTTCTAAATCACCTGGCTTGGTCACCTTGAGGTTCCAAAGACCTGTTTCAACCATCTGTGTTGCTTTGTTCCAATTCAGTCCCCAAGAACTCAGATCGGTAGGCTCGAAATGTATTGCCGATGATTTCTCAAAAGCAAGGAAGGATTCGATAATTTCTACTTTTGCCATTTGAGGTGTCTTAATTAAATAAATATTTTCTCTGGAAATCAATTCTTGTGGTGAGTTGTTGCGAAGTATGGTATCTGGGCAAGATAGTGCTAAACTAGCAAGTCCATGAACTCTGGTCGCTTGTACTAAATCATCTAACTCCTTATAGAGAAAAAATGGTCTTGCAACATCATGAATAAAGATAAGATCTTCTTTTTGTTTATGGAGAGCATCGTATCCTTTTAAGAAGGAATCATGTCTAGTATTCCCTCCCATCACTATCCTATCATTCCCTAGGAGGTAGGTATCTAATTGTTCCTCAACTTCAGAAATGCTATCTGGATGAGAGACAATGACAAGCTGCTTTAAGAATCCCCATTCTCTAAATCTACGAGTGGATCTTTGAAGTAGGGACTCTCCGTCTAGCTTGAGAAATTGTTTGGGAGCTGATCCATATCTTTTGCCTAGACCTCCTGCAAGTAAAATAGCATGGATGTTTCCCATATTATTAGCAAGAGATCCTTGGTATGAATCTTATTTTCTTATTAAAGAAGGATTTCATTCTGAACAATTTGTTCGAGACTTTGTCTCTTTCGAATAAGATGAGGCTTTCCTTCAAGATCAATCAATACTTCCGCTGTCTCAGGAAATGAATTGTAGTTCTTGGTAGACATGGAACTACAATAAGCACCAGAACCTTCCATTACCACATAATCACCAAGAGCTGCTTCAGCCATTTCACGAGTTACAGGCTCACCGCCTTCTTTTTGAGTAAACACATCACCCGACTCGCAACAATGACCAACGACTACATATTCCTTGTATTTGGGAGAACTAAGCTGAGAAGATTCTTCTTTAGGAACAACAACCATAGGATGTCTAGAACCATAAAGAGATGGCCTAGTATTTGCATCCATTCCTGTATCGAGCTTTAGAAATGTGAAACCTTGGCTTCCCGTATCAATCTTATCATCTATAGTTGTTAATATACAACCAGAGTTAGCCACATAAAAAGTTCCAGGTTCAATTTCTAGATGAAGTTCTCTCTTGTGTTTTTTTGCAAATTCTACAAAAAGTTCCTTAACAGGGGCCCCTATCAATTGCATATCCGTAGACTTCTCATCTGCCATACGTCCTACTTTAAAGCCTCCACCTAGGTTTACAATTGTACATGTTGGAAAAAGTTCCGCATATTCTAAAGTATAGTGAGCCACTGCCTTCCAAACTTCAGGGTCTGAGCCTGATCCAATATGGGTATGAACTTTCTCAACTATGAGATTGTATTTATTTATAAGTTCTTTTAATTCGTTTACCTTCTCATGCCAAATTCCAAATGCAGAAGTAGTACCGCCCACATCCGTCTTTTTTGTATGTCCTGAACCCAGACCTGGGTTAAATCGAAGTGAGAGTTTGTGTCCTGGAAACATTTTTCCAAAATTTTCCAATTGCTTCAAGGAACAGGCATTAAAGTATATCCCCTTTTCCACCAATTCTTTCAGATCCTTAGGTTCTTCTTGGGAGGTGAGTTGAATCTCTTGTGGTGTAAATCCAGCGAGCAAGGCCCTATGAACTTCATAACCAGAAGAGGCATCAATTTGAATTCCCTTCTTTCTCATGATCTTTAGAATATTTGCATTGGGATTTGCCTTCATTGCATAGCGAAGAGTTAATCCGTAAGCATTGGGAAAAGCCAAGGCTTCTTCACATTTTCTTTCCAATTCAGCCTGAGAGTAGACAAAAATCGGCGTTCCATATTCTTTTGCAAGATTTCTTACCTGAGTTGCAGTTAAGAATTTTAGTTTTTCTATTGATTGCATAGTCCTTCCAAAAACTAATAGAGTATTAGCTCAGAATTTTGAAAGGGATTTTCTCATTTATGTCTGGAAAAATCACCCATATTGAATCTCTCAACCAAGTAATTAAGCAATTGGAGCATGGGAACTCAACACAAAGGAAGATATCGCAACTTCTCAAGCGCGAAGAGGTCAGAAACTATGCCAATTTAGGTTCTGTGGCACCCGATATGTTCTACTTCTACCACGTCCTTACACCAAAAAGAACACGAAAAGCAAGTATCTGGGGAGACCGTTCCCACCATGAAAAAGTAGCAGATTTGATTTTAAATTTTTTGGATAGGGTTGCTGATTCCGAGTTGTCCTTGTACCGGGACAGAAACTTTGCCTTCACTCTAGGTTATCTCTGCCACTGCGTCGTAGATATTATTACTCACCCCTATATCTTTTATATCTCTGGCGATTATTATAACATTGACCCTAAGATAGCCTTTCAGGCACAACTCGCCCATATGCGAGTAGAATACGGATTGGACTCTTTTTTGATCCACCATCGTTGGGGTATGACTGCAAAAGAATATGACTTTCCACAACATATAGATATCACTGTTCGAACAGGATCCTCTCGTAAGAAAATGGATACTATGCTTTGGAAATTCTGGGTAGATAGCTTGCAAGAGACATTTCCAAGTGAATTTAGAATAGATTATATAGGTTCTCAAAATAAAATTCTTACTGGGGACATTCTCAATGAATCCTACCTAGGCTTTTTTCAAATGAGTAAAATTGTAGATTCTCGCAGTATGTTCGTTAGAGGTTTCTTGAAGTTTGTAGATAAAATTACATTTAAAAAAGCCAACTCATCTGTGCTGCTTCTTCCTCTAAAAGAAAACATAGATCCAAGAATTATGAATGAGGAAAAGAGAGAGTGGTCCTACCCTGCTCTTCCATCTAAGAAATCCAATGAAACTTTTATTGAGCTTTTGAATTATGCTGTAAGCTTATCAAAGGATATGCTTACACTTGCTTTTGAATATGTGGAATCTCCAACCAAAAAAAATCGAGAAAACCTCCATTCCAAATTCTCAGGTTATAACCTGGACACAGGCCTCAAAGAAGGTGTTCACCAAATGAAAGAATTCGCTCCCTTAGGATAATCCATGAAAAAAGAACCAGTAGCATTAATCTCTCGTTATATTATTGTTAAATATAGAGACACTATCTCAAAACTTATCCAAGATGGAAAGAGCATCAATCGTTTGTTGCTAATTTTAGCTCTTGGAATATTTTTCAATATTTTACTAATCATAGCAAGCCCCAATGATTTCTTTAGAATGAATCGTGCCTTGAAATTTGATGAACCTTCCGTTCTCTATGGTGTGAATACCAAAGGAGAATTTGAACCCATAGCAGAATACTACAAGTTTTCTAGAATCATCACTCGACTCCAAGATCTTCCCAAAGAGGACCCAGCACTTTCACCACATACTATGAATAAGGTAGTGCAATGTTTTGTTTCTACAGAGGACAACGATTTTTTCGAACACAAGGGCATAGACCCTAGGGGAATATTTAGAGCATTCTTTGTAAACATCATAGCTGGAAGAATCAAAGAAGGTGCATCCACCATCACCCAACAAGTAGCTAGATTGAAATTTCTCAACCAAGAAAGAACCATAGCAAGAAAGGCAAGAGAAGCCTGGCTAGCTTTGCTTCTGGAATCTACTTTTTCCAAAGAAACCATCATGGAAAGCTATCTGAATGAAATTCCGCTAGGCCATGGGACTATAGGTGTTGGAGCTGCGGCTCGGTTTTATTTTCGTAAAGAGTTAAAGGATCTTAGCTGGGGAGAAGCTGCTCTACTTGCAAGTCTTACAACAAGACCGACACAATTCTCTCCCTTAGTCAATCCCAAAGAATCTATGGCAAAGGTTAGAATTGTGTTTAGACGACTTGTGGAAAACGGTCGTATGGATATAAAGACTGCTGAAGCAGAATATGAGAATTTCACTGAATACTACCTAACTCTGAATCGAAGTCCGAATGATTCAGCATTTTCAGATCGTTTGAATAAATTTCCTTATGTAACAGAATATATACGAAAGAAGTTGCTATCCAGTCTAGGTGCGAACAAATTGTACAACGGAGGTTTGAAAATATACTCAAGCATTCACATCCAACACCAACAAGAAGCAGAAAAGGCACTATTTGCAACTCTAAAAGCTCAAACCATAGAATCCAACCAAAGAGCCTTCCGAAAAGTCGATGCCTTTGATGACCAATATGGATCTGTTCTAGAACTTATTTCCGAACTAAGCACAACCAATCCTTTTAAGTTCAAAATTTCTAGATCTGCAAGATCTTTTCGATCGAATTTTCAAGAAGAAATGCGAGATGAAATCTCTACCTTAAACTTCTTAGTTGGTCATGAAATTATTGGTGAGGTTTTAGAAAATAATTTCAAGGAACAATCCACAGAAGACCATCTTCTGCCTGTAGAAGGTTCTTTAATTGCTATGAGACCTGAAACTGGTCATATAACAGCAATTGTCGGAGGATCTGGTTTTCGTTCAGACAACCAACAAATTCGATCCTTCCAAGCCTACCGCCAACCTGGCTCCTCCTTTAAGCCTATCCTTTTTTCAGCTGTGCTTGATTATTTTGGTAAGAATCCAGATGCCAAAAAAAACATTACTGCATCCTCACAATTCTTAGATTCTCCTCTCCAATATCTTATGGAAGATGGAGATGAATGGTCTCCAGAAAATTATAGTTCAGAATATTCGGGATTTATACTTTTGCGTGAAGCCTTAGAACAATCCAAGAACAGTGTTGCAGTTCGAGTTCTGGAAGAAGTTGGGCTATCAAATGTGCTTCCATCCATTCAAGAAATTGTACAAGTCAATAGAACTCTACCATCTAACTATAGTATTGCCTTAGGAAGCTTTGAGCTTTCACCATTTGAACTAACAAAAATTTATGCTATGTTTGCCTCCAAGGGTAAATCAGTGAATCCTATTTCTGTATTATTTGTAGAAGATTCCAATGGAAATATTGTTAAAGATTTTCGAAATGACTTTGGCCCCGATGATAGGAAACAAATTATTTCTCCTGAGTCAGCCTTTCTAATCACCGATATGATGTCAGGTGTTATTCAAAGAGGAACTGGTAAGGCTGCATTGTCTTATGGACTTTCAAGGCCATCCGCAGGGAAAACAGGAACAACGAATAACTTTCGAGATGCATGGTTTGTTGGATACACTCCAGAGTTAGTTGCAAGCGTTTGGGTTGGCTATGATATAGGAACGATTTCTTTAGGAAAGGGAGTCACAGGTGGTAGAGTTTCTGCATCTACCTGGGGAAGATTCATGCAAAATGCACTACTCTATGAAACAAAAAAAAGTTTTGACTGGGGTGACTTGAAACTTGTCAAGAAAACAATATGTAGGTCTTGTGGGAAACTGCCAGATGGAAATTGCAGAGAAACCAGAGAAGAATACTTCCATCCCAATACAGCTCCAACTGAAGTCTGTGACAATCCTAGAGGCTTGTACTATGAGCCTAGTTCTAATTTCACATCCAAACCACAAGGGACTCAGAACAACAAAAGCAAATCTAAGAAGAAAAATCTTTTCCAAGGAGATGAAGAGATCAAACTCTAGAGGTTTTTCGAAGAAATTATGCGTTTTCCTAAAATTTAGTTGTCAGGAGAATGCGTTTTTTCCGTAATAAAGATAATATTTCAGCAGAGGCTTATCGGTTATTCTATGGCACAAGGTAAAGATTCTATCAACAGCGTGATTGGACAGGGTTCTATTTTTGAAGGCAAATTCTATATTGCTGGATCTCTAAAGATAGATGGCAAATTTGAAGGTGAAATCAAAACTGATGAAGCACTTTATATTGGAGAGACAGGCAAGGTTAAGACCAATATTGCAGCCAAGGAAGTAACTGTTTCTGGCACTTTAATAGGCAATATCCGAGCTGAAAATGAAGTTCGTCTCGAAGAAACAGGAAGAATGCTCGGAGATATCCAAGCTCCCTATCTTGACCTTGCAAAAGGTGTGGTAGCCAAAGGAAATATCACGATTACCGGCGGTCAGAAGAAAGATGTAAAGAAGATTGTTGAAGAATCTTTTGGTGGAGTTCGACCACTGGATGGCAAAGATTAAGCTTTTAGAATTTTTCCCTTCAGGACGATCCTTATTATAAGGATTGTATCTTATGTTAATTCCCAAGAAAGAACAAACAACTTTTGGTCGTGAAGTTTTCAAAACTGGAAACTTCCGCATCATTCGCACTAGTTCTCTGGATTTCCATTACTTCTTCTCCAAACAAGATAAAGTCATACAAGGTCACATTGACCTAAGAAAGAAAAAGTTTCGTCTTATTCCACTCTTCCTTACCTCCTTTCTTATTACTTTCTTTCTAGGCTTTGGAATTGAATCCACAAATGCGAATCTGAATCCACCCTTGGGAAAAGAAAACGCAAATTCAGCCCTAAGCACCAATGAAGAAAATGATGAAACCGATAAACAAGCCAAGGCTGGTGACGAGAGATTTTTACAAGATACCGAAGAAAAGAAAAGAGCCATACTTTCTGCCACAGAAATAGAATCCTCGGTAGAAGACAAAGCTCGTAAACTCAAAGTTATCTCTTACCGAGTAGGACGCAATGAAACTCTATCCGAGATTGCCAATAAATTTAAAGTCAGCATTGATTCCATAGCGGGTTCTTCCAGCATCCATCCAGATGATGTGATTTTTTATGGACAGATTTTACAAATTCCCAACAAACAAGGATTACTTTATAAATTTAAAAAAGGTGATAGTCTAGCTAAAATTGCTGATTTTTACAAAGTGAAAATAGAAGATGTAGTATCCGAAAATGGCAACCAGGACTACGACTTTGTAACAGTTGGACAGAAATTATTTCTTCCAGGAGCTGTGATCCCTGAGCCCAAACCAAAATGGGTGAGTCCTGTTCCATCTAGGATAATCACTTCTGGATTTGGATGGAGGAAATTTCCTCAGAAAAAATTCCATGAAGCTTTAGATCTAAAAGCAAACTATGAAACTGTTTTTGCTGCTCGTAAGGGTCAGGTAATCTATGCAGGTTGGATGGGTGGTTATGGAAATACAGTTGTAATTTTACATGACAGTGATTATAAAACTCTTTATGCGCATAATTCTAAGATTTTTGTGAAACCAGGAAATTATGTTCAAACTGGTCAGAAAATTTCTCGTTCAGGTTGCACAGGATATTGTTTTGGTCCTCATGTTCATTTTGAACTCATCCACAAAGGAAAGAATATCAATCCTACCAAAGTTCTCAAGGGACTAAGTACTAAAAGATAATGAACCAATTGCAATTCATTCCCCTCTTTCCTAAGACTAAGCCATACCTTGCGAATTTAGTTTTTATCTGTTCTTGTTTCTTATTGATCAATTGCCCCAAACAACCTGATCTCTCTGAGCTGTTAAACCAAAGAATCAAACAGAATTATGATGAAACTGTCGAAATGAATATTTATTTCGCAACACTTAGAACTGCCAAACCACTTTCTTCTAAAGCATGTTCCAATGCGAACTTTTCCAATCTACTTGGATCTGAATTGCGCTTTGGCAAGTGCAAGGTGAATACACCAAGTGAGCACTCTGTAGGTTCATTGGATAGTGCTAATACTGGATATAGAAATAAATTTTTTAGTATGAGGGAATATACTGATTTAGATTCCCAAACTCTATCGAAAAATTTGGATGCTTCAACTGAAAATGACATCATCGTTTTTGTTCATGGTTTCAATGTTCCTTTTGAAGAGGCAATTTACCGAGCTGCACAAATCAAATACGATATGAAATACCAAGGTGAGGTATTTGTCTATACCTGGCCAGCTGGAGCTGAGGATGAATCCTTTCTAGGCCAACTATTCATGAAAGGGATTTATGAAACAAATTTACAAAATGCTATCAATTCCAGAGCACACTTTCGCTCTGTCTTAGATTCTCTTCAAAAGTCAGGAAAGAAAATCCATCTTATCGCCCACTCTATGGGACACCAAGTTGTATTACCTGCACTCTCATCTAAATTTCGATCGGATCAAAAGCCCTTTCTTGGAGAATTGATTCTAAATGCCCCTGACTTTGATCTGCAAGAATATAGAAGAATTCACAATGATATTGTTGGATCTGCCTCCAGAGTCACACTTTATTGTTCACCGGGTGACAATGCTTTGGTGGCAAGCCAAAAGGTTAATGGAAATCCAAGAGTAGGAATGTGTGCTAGGTTTGATGGGATAGATATTATTAATGTAAATGAGGTCGATGATCCTGTTCTTGGAGTAGGAGGACTAGGCCATGGCTATTATTCCTCTAGACCCATTCTTACTGACATCTACCAAGTTCTTTTAGGAATTAAAGCTGAGAAAAGACTTTTTATTCGAAAGTCTGGGATAGGAAATAGCGAACAATTCGTACTTCGAAAATAGATGATTGCAGCATTACCAAGCTCAATTTTGTAAGAAATGTTCTCAAAGCGAAAAGAAAACTAATCTTCCAATATCTATTTATACAATCGTTTTGAAATAGAAATCATTTTGTTTAATTCGGAAGAAAGTATTTGGTTGTAAGTCAATTCTTCTATGGTAAAATTAAATCGATAATTCCAGTTCTTGGACTCATCAGTGCCCGGAGTGTTGATTTTATGTGCCGCAAAGTCCTCTTTTATAGCAATATCTCCTAGAAACAATAAGTCTTGCAAAAGGTGTATGCAATACAAACTGGAAGTGCGGAAGCTAAACTCTAACAATTTTCTATGAATCTCTGTTGGATCATTTAAATTCTTAAGCTTGGAGCCTTCTTTCTTAGGTTCAATTGTTTCAGCTTCTGCTTCCTTTAGGAAAAAAGATTCAGCGTAGGCTTTCTCTCCATTCTTCAATTCATTGGTCCACCAATCCATAGCTAAGCTCGTATCATGAGTAGATAAAGTTGCTACAGCATTCGTTCGATATTTATCAAAAGGGATATAGGAACCATTCTCCAAAGATCTAGTCCATCGAATTACATCAATTCCTAGCATCTCTTTTTCTTGCAGACTTTCTCTAACAAATCCTGGTACGGAACCAAGGTCTTCTGCACAGGGAAGCATTTTTGTAAAAGTAGTAAATTTGGAAAGAACCTTATCCCCCGCTTCTCTCCAATAGCTTTCGTCTTCTTTAAGATTCTGAAAGGAAAGTTTAAATAATTTCTCTTGGATTTCTTGTGAATAATCATAGAATCCAGGTTCTTTATGAAAGTCCCAGTGAAAATAGTATCTGCCCTCTTCCATTTTATGCAAAAAACCTTTGTTTAAAAATTCATCTGGAATTAACTCCTCCGCTTCAAAATCTTTTAAATGAACTGATTTCTGGGGATAGAAATAACCATACCTTGCGTTCTTTGCCTCCAAGGGAATAGCCCATATTCTATACATTCCTATAACATGATCTATGCGATAGAGATGAAAGAAATTCTCTTGGTATTGCAATCTCTCTTTCCAAGGTTTATAATCAACTTTATCTAGTGCTTTCCAATCAAGGACTGGAAATCCCCAATTCTGTCCTAGATCAGAAAATGCATCAGGCGGAGCACCAGCCTGTAGGTCCAATCTAAAAAATTCTGGACTCGCCCAAACATCAGAACTGTTAGACGAAGTTAAAATTGGCATATCTCCTTTTAGAAGAATTCCTTCTTTTTCAAAAAGATGCTTGGTTTCTTTTAATTGGGAAAATGCAAGATACTGAAGCCAAGCTAAAAAGTAGAACTCATCTTTATAATTCATTTTTATAGAATCATAGAGCTTATCGTTAAACTTGCTTTCTTCCGTCCATTGATTCCAATGCTTAGCATCATTCAAATTATATAATATACGAAAGCACAAATATGGTCTCAACCAAGTGTTCGTAAGAATAAAAGAATCTAGAGTTAAATAAAGAGATTCATCTTCCTTTAGGAACTTCTCCCTCAGAAGATCTAACTTCAATTTGGTGATTTTATTTTTATTAATCTTGTGAGTAGCAATACGCTTCTTCCTGCTGTAAACAGAAATTCCCGCAAGATGCAAGGAGATATAAAGAGGATCAATTGCGAAGGAAGAAAGAGAACTATAAGGTGACTGCCCAATTCCACAATCGTTGAGAGGAAGGATTTGTAATATACTCAGCCCCGATTGCTTCAACCAAGGAATACTTGCCCTCAAGGAATAGATATCTCCGCATTCAAATGACTTTTCCGAAAGAAGAGACCAAAGCGGGATACAAACCCCAGCTCTTCTGGCACCATATTGGGGATGGTTTAAGATTAAGCTGGAGTTCATCTGCTTAAGCTACAGTTACATCTTTGGAAAGATAGATATCCTGTATTGCGTTAAGAAGAGCTATGCCCTCTTTCATCGGCTTTTGAAAAGCTTTTCTTCCAGAGATTAAACCTTGTCCACCTGCACGCTTATTGATGATTGCTGTAGTTACTGCCTCAGCTAAATCTGTTGCACCCTTAGATTCACCACCAGAATTAATAAGTCCAGCCCTACCCATAAAGCAATTTGCAACTTGGTAACGTGTTAAGTCTATTGGATGATCTGTTGTTAAATCGGTATACACTTTAGGAGAAGTCTTACCATGCTTGGTTGCATTATAACCACCGTTATTGGTTGGTAACTTTTGCTTGATGATATCAGCCTGGATGGTTACTCCCAAATGGTTCGCTTGGCCTGTTAAGTCTGCTGATGTATGATAGTCGACACCATCAACTTTGAAACCATTGTTTCTTGTGTAACACCAAAGTATAGTAGCCATACCAAGTTCATGAGCTCTTTCAAATGCCATACTAACTTCTTGGATCTGTCGTGCCGATTCTGCAGAACCAAAATAAATAGTTGCACCAACCGCAGTCGCACCCATGTTCCAGGCATCTTCAACGGAACCGAACATGATTTGGTCAAATTTATTTGGATACGATAAAAATTCATTGTGATTGATTTTCACAATAAAAGGAATTTTGTGTGCGTATTTCCTTGCAACTGAACCCAAAACACCATAGGTAGAAGCGACAGCATTGCAACCTGCTTCAATAGCGAGTTTGATAATATTTTCTGGATCAAAATAAACTGGATTGGGAGCAAAAGAAGCTCCTGCACTGTGCTCTATGCCCTGGTCAACAGGAAGAATAGAAACATACCCAGTATTAGCTAGACGACCTTTTCCTAGGATATTTTGGATGCTATTGAGTACTGGTATGGACCTATTTGTAAGGGAAAAAATACGATCAACCCAATCGCCACCTGGAACGTGGATCTGAGATTTGGAAATTTTAGGATTCGAAAATTTTAGTAGCTCTTCGCCCTCTTTACCCAATAGGCTAGTAATTTCTTGTGTGTTCAAAATTGAATAACTCCTTTTCTTTTACTCTATCAAGAACCTAGCTTGCAAAATTGTCTAGGATTTTAATAATAAGAAAAGCACTGATGGGAAAAATCAATCGCATTTCATTATCACTATTTTGGCTCATTCTTACAGTTTCACTTGCAATTTGGTGGTTTACTTTGGGACTAAGACAGACCAAAACAATCTCGGAGCTGAGTTTAGAGTTGGGCGAACCCAATCAATATAGTAGTTCAGGTCTATTAGAAAAGCAATCACGCATGCTATGGATGGAAGGAACTTTTTTTATAAGCATGCTCACGCTTGGTGGCTCAGTATTAATATGGTTTTCCTACCAAGATATCAAAAGAAATCAGCTTATTCAAGATTTTTTCTCTACTGTTACCCACGAAATGAAGACTCCGCTTGCAGGACTGCGCTTACAGGTAGAAGGCTTGATGGAGGATCTTTCTGGAAGTAAAGAATATTCAAATATACTCAAGAGAGCACTCAAAGAATCAGATAGAATAGAATCTCAAATGGATAAGGCTTTTTATTTAGCTAGCCTTATGCGATCAGAGACATTATTTATTGAAAAGGTATCTATTAATTCTATAAAATATTCTCTACAAGATACCTTTCCTGATGTAAAATGGACCCTAGCCCAAGAATCTTTTCTGAAAGTTGACAAGAGAGCTATGGAATCTATATTTTCTAACCTTCTCGAAAATGCCTATAAACACGGACTTGCTACGAAAATCCATATAAATGTGGAACCTATAGTTCTTAGCAAGTCTGATCTTGGAATTTACCAAGAAAGAACAAGTTTAATCAATAAATATTTAGGTAAGAAACAATCGCATGAGAAACATGTGAAAATTAGTATTAAAGACAATGGTCGAGGTTTTCAAGGAAATCTTTCCCACATAGGAAAACCTTTCATACGATCCTCGAGCACATCTGGATCGGGAATAGGATTGTACATAGTAAAACAATTAATCAGCAAAATGAATGGAAAGATTTTCTTTCATTCCGATACAACAGGATTTGAAGTAAGAATTGAACTTCCTACCTTTTAAGATCTAAGGTATTGACTATGAATTTAGCAAAAATAAAAATACTCATTGTTGAAGACGATCTAACCCTTGGAGAAACTTTAAAAGAAAGATTAGAAAAGGAAGGCTATGCAATAGAATGGGCTATGAATTTACACCAAGCTAGATTGAGTTTAACGAATTTTATTCCGCATCTTTTGCTTTTGGATCTCAGATTGCCCGATGGATCTGGCTTCAGACTGGCAGAGGAATTGAATAAGCAAATCAATCCGCCTTTGTTTTTATTTTTAACAGCACAAGCAGGAGCTCCTGAAAGATTGAAAGGTTTTGAATTAGGAGCTGAAGAATTTATACCCAAACCCTTTCACCTCAAAGAATTGATTCTAAGACTGAAGAGTGTCTTAAGAAAGAACAATCTGAACTTAAGCAATAAACTAAGTTATAAGAATTATAAAATCAATTTTGAAGGCTACAACATCGAAGGTCCAAGCGGAGAAAATACCGAATTAAGTAAGAGAGATTGCCTTCTTTTGGATTTATTGATTCAAAATAAACATAGGACGATTCCAAGAGATGAAATTTTAGATAAGCTTTGGGGAGAAGATAAATTTCCAACAAATAGAACCATAGACAATTCCATAGTTCGCATTCGCCAAGCTTTCAAAGATACAAATGGAGAAGCAATTCGGTCAGTTAGAGGTGTTGGTTACCAATGGATTGGTGAATTGGAATCCTTTTGACAAGAGTTTATACATTGCTTTTACTGGTTAGAAATACAAGCAGATGATTTTTAATTCTATTGATTTTTTATTTTTTATACCTGTTGTTATTCTAATTTATTGGTACAGCAAGCATAAAATCCAGAACCTATTTCTATTGTTTTCCAGTTTATTTTTTTATGGTTTTTGGGACTTTCGATTTTTAGGTTTACTTATGCTTTCATCTATCATAGATTATACAGCAGGCATTCAAATTGAAAAAAGTTTCAATAATTCTCGTCGTAAGAAATTATTTTTAGCATTTTCCCTAATATCTAATCTAGGTATTTTAGGATTTTTTAAATACTTTAACTTCTTTATTGAAAATGCGGAAGCCTTTTTACAATTTTTCGGACTTCATCCATCTATACAAACCTTGCAAATTATCTTGCCTCTTGGAATCTCCTTTTATACCTTCCAAACCTTATCCTATACTATAGATGTTTATCGTGGTGAACTAAAACCTGTTCGAAATTTTATAGATTTTGCCCTCTATGTTTCCTTCTTTCCACAATTAGTGGCAGGTCCAATCGAAAGAGCTACTCGACTACTTCCTCAAATACAAACTGTCCGCAAATGGAATTTCACACAAATTCAGGAAGGTAGTTTTCTTATACTTCTTGGATACTTCAAAAAGGTTTTTGTTGCTGATAACATTGGTGATATAGTTAACAGTATTTATGCGATGGAAGATCCATCTGGAGCTAAGATCTTTATAGCATTAATTGCATTCTTCTTTCAAATCTATTGTGATTTTTCTGGTTACTCTGATATTGCAAGAGGACTCTCTAAATGGATGGGATTTGAGTTGATGAGGAATTTCAATCTACCAATCTTCTCTGTGAATGTAATCGATCTATGGAAAAGATGGCATATCAGCTTGATGTCTTGGTTTAGAGATTATGTTTATATTCCCTTAGGTGGCAACAAAGTAAGTCTTCGTAGACAGCATGTTAATAATATTTTTATTTTTTTTGTTTCGGGACTTTGGCATGGAGCATCTTGGACATTTATAATATGGGGAGTTTACAATGGACTTCTCACATCCATCTATAGAATCCTTCAGCCCATACTTCCTAAATTCGGCGGGGACGATAATGCCTTTATTTATTGGTCGAAATACTCGATTAAGGCTGGATTCACCTTTCTTTTATTTGTCTATTCGGGTATTTGGTTTCGAGGAACATCTTTAGAGCAAGGTCTACATTTTACCAATAATTTATTTATGCACTTTGGAACTTGGGACAATGCCTTGTTCATGAAAGTTGTTCGTCTAGTTGCACTACTTCTCATCATTGAATTCAGCCAATTCAGAAAGAATGATGAATTTTCTATCTTTCGTTGGAAGATTGGATTTCGAGTTCTTCTTTATCTCTCAATGTTCTATTCTATCTTAATCATGGGGAATTTTAATAAAAATGAATTTATTTATTTCGTATTTTAAAAAAGCTCCAGCATTTTCAATTGCAATAACAATTGTTTTATTGTTAGAAGCAATCATGCATTTTGCTCCTATTATGAACTACTTAGATCCAACAGGTGTTTATTATACCACTTTAAAAAAACAGGTTGCTGAAACTGAAAATAATTTTGATTATATTATGCTAGGTGATTCGAGATCTCTTTCCATTAAAGGGCGAAGAATTAATTCTATAGACAATAATTCAGCTAACAATATTGAACCAAAATCAGGTGATAAAACAAGATCCTTAGAATACAGTTTGTACAATTTTTCATTACCTGCAGCAGGTACAAGATACTTAGAACATTTCATTGATAAGTATCTAAGTCACAATACAGCACCAAGAGCAATTATTTATGCTTTGGATATAGAACAATTCCGCCCTGGCCAAGCAGCAGCCTTCAATGTGGATCCTAAGATATGGGGAATTTTTAAACATAGACTGCTGAATCTTTTTAGCTTCACAGAAAATGTAAGCCAGTATGAAGGCAAGGAACAGTATTTCATCTTGAAGGAAGCCTTACCATACACACTGCCATCCGTTCGACATAGAGAAGGTTTGGATAAATTGCTTACTGGCATGAGACCGAAAGATTTCCAAACTGGCAACCTACCTTATTTACGCTCTAACCAAAGATTAGAAGCACTGACTCAGGAAACTTTAGGACAAGTGAATTTGGGAACCTATCTTGAAATTCCACCCGGAATAACCTTAGAAATGATCCAAGAATTAGTCCAAGGTTCTATAGATGCTCAGGAGAAGGAAGTTCCGAATATGGAAAATCTCATTTCTTTCTTGGAATATACATCCAAAAAGAAAATACCGGTAGTCATTCTAGAAGTTCCACACGCTTCAGGACTACCAGAGTCGGCATTTTACAAAAAAGTCCGAGAAGAATATATAAAAGTAAGCAATCGATATAAAAATGTGTATTTTCAAGAATTTCCTTCCTCTTCTTACCCAATAGATTATTTTGCGGAAGGGATACATTTCAATGGAAAAGGCGAAACAAGAGTCAATGATGAATTTGAAAGATTTGTTTGGCCGAATATTACAAAAATTTCTTGGCGCGACTAAACCCTCATCGAATTTTCCTAATTTACCGATAATTTCCTTGTGAGGAAAATCTACTTCAGTTCATTCCTATTCATTTTAGTTTCTATTCTTTCCTCGTATCCAATTCATGCGGAAGTTGATTTAGATTATAATTATGAATACGAAAAGAATGGTCCTTATACAAAATTCTCTGATTGGATTCCTTATAAACTTCACAAATGGGAGCCTAGAAATCTCGAAGATTACTACCAGTTAGTTGGTCTAAGGCAACATTTTGGTGAAAATGATCTCAGACGAGATATCTATTTTCTTAAACTTTCCTTACAGAAAAAGTTTCGCCATCCAAAAAACGCTCTTTGTGAAATTCAAAGTGAAGAAGAATATTATAAATATCGAAACTTACTTTTTATGCATTTGAATATTCGGATTATGCGATCTTATATGAGACTTGCATCTCTATATGACAAAAGGTATTTGTATTTCTACAATCTTGATTTTGCTCCTGACTTAAAAGAATCATTTACTATTGCTGAGGGTTTTTATAAAGAAGCAATACCCTATTGGGATAAGGCAAGAGAGCATGCTGATAAGGCGAATGAAATTCCTTTTGATCTAGATCTAGGAACTATTGAAACAGAGCGCTTTGAAATTGTAACAGGCAAACTAGACTATGGTTACATCATCAATAATCATTTAGAAAAACTTAAGAAAAAACAATTATCCGTTCAAGCTGAACTTGACCGTAGAGAAAAAGAAGATTGATTTTATCTATCAAACCAATTCACCTCGTCCCAAGACTTCATTTCTAAATTAAAGCGGCACGCTTGCTCCAAGATTCCTATAGCAAGGGTTGAACCTGTAGCCTCACCCAATCTAAGTTCTAAATTTAAGATTGATTTCCAGTTCATTCTTCTAAGAATTTCTGAATGCAGTTTTTCAAACGAAAGATGGCCTACAAAGATAGAATGCTCAATTTCAGGATTTATAAAATACGCAATCACTCCAGCAAGAGTTGAGATCAGACCATCTAGTACAATTGCGGCTTTTTTTTCTTTACTCCCAAGTATAACTCCAACCATACCAATAATTTCTAGACCACCAACATTTTCTAACAGTTCTATAATATTTTTTTGATAATAGCCTTTTTCCTTTCTATATTTTGATAAAGATTTTTGAATGAGATTTTTTTTATTTTCAAATAATTCTCCATTAACACCTGTTCCTCTTCCTATCCAGTTATTCTTTAGTAAATCGGAATATTCAATATCAAAAAGTAAAGATGCGATTACAACCGAACAAGTTGTATTACCTATTCCGACTTCCCCCAAAGAGAGAACATCTGTTTCTGGAATTTCATTCCAAATATCTTTGCCAATTTGCATGGCTTCCATGACTTCAAACTGAGTCAGAGCTGGTTCATTTAAGAAACTTCTTGTTCCCAATCGAACTTTTCGTCCGAGAAGAGCAGTTCCATTTTGGAAGTGATGCTTAACACCTATATCAACAATAAAAAATTTAGCACCTATACCTCTGGCAAAACTATTTACCGCTCCTGAACCAGCGAGATATTGGTAGACCATTTTATATGTGCTATCCTGAGAATAAGCAGAAATCTTAGATTCCGCAATTCCATGGTCAGCTGCAAGAATGAGAATTGTTTTGTTTTTTATATTTGGTCTTAGATTCTTTTGGATGGAGGCGAGTCTTATTACATAATCTTCCAATAAACCTAAACTGCCTTTGGGCTTAGTAAATTCATCTAACCTTTTTTTAACGGAATCTATTTCAAAAGGTTGATTATGAATAAGTGAACTTTGTTCCTGCATATCTTGAGTTAAGTGATTGGGATCAGGCTGATCTTTCTTTTTTGTTTGATTCCATTTATCCCAAAAAACTAAATCCGCTAGATCTTCTCTTTTCTTCCAACCACTCGTTTCTAGCATAGGAATTTCTGGAAACCACACAGGCTCGCCTAAACATAAGTAGGCGATGATTTTAATATCATCTGGCATTCCTAGAATTTGGGGAAGAACACTAGGATCATAGATACTCATCCATCCTACTCCTATGCCTTCTGCTCGAGCAGTCAGCCATATATTTTGGACCGCTAGACAAACAGAATATTCATCCACTTCCTTGACTGATGTTCTACCTAGGACATGTTGTCCATTTTTATAAGAGTCACAGGTAACTACTATATGAACTGGAGCATCTAATAAGCCTTGTAATTTTAATGATCTATAAGTTTCTCCTTTAGAGTCTGGAAATAAATGGGAGGCCTTTTGATTTTCAAATACAAAGTGCTCATAGACCTCTCGGTGCTTCGCCTTATCTTGGATAATAAGAAAGTTCCAAGGTTGGGAATAACCAACAGAGGGCGCAAAATGACCTGCTTGCAAAATTTTCCAAATTAAGGATTCTTGGATAGTCTCCGACCGAAAGCTACGGATATCCCGTCTTTCTCGAATGACTTTGTCTATAGCGCTCTTTTCCCAAGATTGGAATTCATACTGCATGAGGATAGAATTTCATTTTTCCTTAAAATGTCAGTTGGTTTCTCTGGCAAATCTCTGATTCTAGAAAATTTTCCTGTTTAAAAAAGAGGAAAGTTTGAAAATTTGGTAGCTATGGCTAAACCAGAAAAAGAAAATCCCTACTCCCATACTGTCCTACTCCCTGAGACCGCCTTCCCCATGAAAGCAGGTTTAGCTACCAGAGAAATCGAACAAATTGCAACTTGGAACAAAGATAAAATTTTTACTAAGATGCGTTCACGAAATGAAGGAAAAAAAGAATTTCGCCTGCATGATGGTCCTCCTTATGCGAATGGAAATTTTCACCTAGGACATGCACTCAATAAAATACTTAAAGATCTTATAGTAAAATCCAAATCGTTATCTGGCTTTGCTGTTGATATGATACCTGGATGGGACTGCCATGGATTACCCATAGAAGTACAAGTTCTCAAAAGCCTAGGTAAGGATGCTAAGAATACAAGTCCTTCAGAACTAAGAACTAAGTGTAGAGAGTATGCTGCAAAATTCGTCAATATCCAAAGCAAGGACTTAGAACGTTTCCTTTGTTTCTTCGAGAAAGATAGAATCTACCAAACCATGAGCCCAGAATTTGAAGCAAAGATAGTTGAGGTGTTTGGTGATCTTTTCCAAGAGGGTTATATCTACAAAGGAAAGAAGCCTGTTTATTGGAGTATAGATTTAGCTACAGCTCATGCTGAGGCAGAAATTGAATACTATCCTCATGTATCACCATCTATCTATGTTAAGTTTCCAGTTCAAGATATGGAAAATACTTCTTGTTTAATTTGGACTACTACTCCTTGGACCTTACCTGCCAATCTTGCTATTGCCTTCAATAAAGACTTAGATTATTCTATCTTTTCAAATGCAGAACATGGGAACTTAATTCTTGCTGATGGTCTTGCAGAAGCCGTGAGCAATAAGACAGAAATTCGATTAACTAAAGTTAAATCCATATCCAATGATGAAATTTCGAAAATGGAATTTCGCCACCCCTTCCTTGATCAGAAATCAATACCTGTATTTGGGAATCATGTTACTTTGGAGGCAGGAACAGGATGCGTACACACTGCACCAGGACATGGAACGGATGACTACCGTGTTGGCTTAGAATATGGTCTCGAAGCCTATAGCCCTGTGGATCAATATGGGAAATATACAGATGAATTCCCCTTAATGCAAGGCATAAAAGTTTTTGACGCCAATCCAAAAATTGTAGAGCTACTGAAAGAAAGAAACGCACTGCTTCATTTTTCAGAATTTGAACATTCTTACCCACACAGTTGGAGATCCAAGAAGCCTTTAATTTTTCGCGCAACTCCTCAGTGGTTCTTTTCTATGGATGAAAAAGACCTTAGAAAGAAAGCTTTAGAAGCAATAGATAAGGTAACCTGGATTCCAGACTGGGGAATCACAAGAATTCGTTCTATGGTAGAATCTAGACCAGATTGGTGTGTTTCTAGACAAAGAAACTGGGGTGTTCCCATCCCTTCCTTTACTTGCCAAGCCTGTAATGCTAGTTATATCACTAAAGATTCTATACAATTTTTCACTAAGCTAGTAAAGAAAGAAGGGATCGAAGTCTGGTACAACAAGCCTGCCAACGAATTACTACCTCCTGAATCCAAATGCCTCTCCTGTGGATCAAGTGATTTACAAGCAGATAAGGATATACTCGATGTTTGGTTTGATTCAGGAGTTTCCAATTTTGTTGTCTACCCCAGTTCTTATCAATCAGCTTCGAATTCGGGAAGCAATTTACCTTCAGCTAAAAATGAAACTCCAGCTGATCTTTATTTAGAGGGCTCTGATCAACACCGTGGTTGGTTTCAATCTTCCCTTTGGCCCTCCATGGCTTTAAGAGGTGTGCCTCCGTATAGATCTGTTCTAACACATGGTTATATCCTAGATGAGAAAGGCTATGCTATGTCCAAGTCTCTTGGCAATGGTGTGGATCCAACAACTGACGTTATTGATGTTTATGGAGCAGATGTTCTACGCCTTTGGATATCTTCCTTAGACTTTCGTGATGATGTAAAAGCAGGCAAGGAAGCAATTAAAAATGTATCTGAGAACTACCGTAAGATACGAAACACCTTTCGATATCTTTTAGGCAATATAGCAACTCATAGCAAAGAAATTCCCTTGCAAGAGATGCACTGGATAGACCAATACTACTTAGCAAAATTAGCAAATCTTTCAGAAGATGTGCAAAAGGCATATAGCAACTACCAATTCCACCAAGTCTACCACAAGGTATTGAATTTCTGTACGGTTGATCTTTCCCAGGATTATTTCGAGATCATTAGAGATCGAATGTACTGCGATGGAAAAGAGTCCCTAAGTAGAAATTCATCCACTACTGCACTGAGTATCATACTTAAATCACTCGCTTCCTTACTTGCACCGATTCTGAGCTTCACTTCTGAGGAAGTTTGGAAGGAGGCAAAATTAGGAGAGTCTGTATTTTTGGAAGACTTTCCTAATTTAGCAAAATTTTCAAACAATTCTCTACTCGAAAAATACAACACTGTCTTTCAGACCAAGGATGATGTTCAAAAGGCTCTCGAAGAAGCTAGGAAAAAAGGTGCAATCGGAAAATCACTCGAAGCGACTATAAGCTTAGCCAAAAAAACACCATCCTCTCAGGCATCCATCTTAGAGATAAAACCAGAGGATTGGGAACTTGTATTGGTCGTGAGCCAAGTTACTGTTACTCTCAGTCCAGAACAAGGAAAAGATTCTACTGAGAATGCTAGAGTTCCTGAATTTCACATGGAAGGTAGCGAGTTTCTAATATCAGTTTATAAAGCTGAAGAGACAGAGTGTCCGAGATGCTGGAAACACACTACAACAAAAGCAAGTTCGGGACTATGTCACAGATGTGATGAAGTAGTAGGTAAATAAAGCCTAAAGACCTAGTCTAAATCTCTTATGATTGGATTGCCAGGTGGATTTACCGAAGACTTGGAAGAGTTTGTTGATTCGGTATCTATAAGTTCCACCTTCGGTTCTTCCGATTTACGATTCTTATATTTCAAATTAGGAAGTGATTTCATAGAAAATTGAAGCCACATTCTATTCTCATAATCTTTAACCTTAGCAAAGTTAAATTCATCAGAAGGTATAATGCGAATGGGATTGAAATTATTTCTTAATTGGATTTCTTGGATTACAGACCACTCATAATAATTTTCTGTTTCTATACCAATCATATCCTGGTGAACCTCGCCGAATACAAGGTTCAATCCATCCTCATTTACAAAAACTAAAAAGCTTGTTCTATTATCTCTAGATACAACGCTTTTGATATCATTGAATTTTGATACAACTACCAAAACTTGATCTTCTCGGATCTTCGCAAGAGATATAATAATATTTTGAATCAAATCATCTAACTCTTCTTTTGCGAAAACATAATAAATCATGTTTCCTACTGAACTTTCTTTCTTGAACTTTAGGTTACCTAAGGCTGCGAGAATTTCTTCCTTAGTGATAGACTTAATAGGATGATTGAGAGGTTGCTTGATGAGATCAGCGTCTTTCTTAGCTATTTCTTCTAGATCATAAGAATAATATCCCGATTTAAAATCTCGGTAAAGAAGCTTTCTGGAAGTAATACCGGAAGCACAATGAGCAAGGCTGAATGCAAATATACAAACATGTAATAAATTTATGAAATATCTAAGATGATTTCGATTGCAGGAAAAAATTGTTTTAATCATTGTATTTACTCAAATATGGTTTAAATTCGGGAAACCTATCCCGAAAAGTGTCTAATTCAAGAGTCTCAAGAATATTCTGTAATCCAGAAAGCCTAAATACAGAGTATAAGGTCTTATTCAGATTGAATACAATAATATTTATGCCTTCTTCTTTTACTTTATTAGTGCACTTAATGATAGCTCCTATTCCAGAAGAGTCCATAAACCGAACTTCACCAAAATTAAGGCTTAAAGTTTTTACTGAAACTTTCTCATCAACGAAAATTCTCTCAAACTCTATGTAAAACTCTCGTGAATTATCCATCATAATATCATCCATAATGGAAATTAGCAAATGATCATTTTCTAGGATAAATTCTACTAACATGAGATATTTTCTAATACAAAACTTATTTAATAGGGGGAAAGTGTAAAGAAAATCTATTCTATTATTAGTTCTAATTCTGCAGGTAGGAAAGAAATTTCATGTGGATAGCCTTCCTTGTCAAGGTAGGTTGTTAAAATGGAATCCGAATTCACTTCTTTAACTACGACAATTGAATTGGTATGGACGAATATACCTTTGTTTAAGAAGGTTCTTTTGAGAATTTTAGCCTTATCACCAGGTTTCAAATAGCTGATTCCTCTTTCTGAAGGTAAACATCCTTACCTTCCTTCTTCATCACATCAAAGATTGCGATATTTTTCGGATCAACTCTAGTCCCAATATCGTAGATTGCATCTGTAAAGTCTGCTCCGTCTATCTTGGCACCGGTAAGTTTAGCCCAACGTAGATCCGCTCCTCTGAAATTAGCATTTTCTAAATTAGAACCATTTAAGAAGGCACCCCTGAGGTTAGCTCCCGAAAAATTTGCAGAAGAAAAATTAGAAGTCTGCAAGAATGCATTATGAAGATTTGCTCCAGAGAAATCTACGGAACTTAAGTCTTCCTTTTCGAGCATAACACTCGATAGATTCACTCCCACTAAGTCGCCTCTCTCAGCAAGTGTAGCTAGAGCAAAAGCCTTGGTTATCCTTTTTTCAGGAGGGACACCTTGGCCAGTTTCGTGGTCTTTGATAGCCTTATGCAGGGCTTCGATAGCCGACTGGGGATAATTCTTTCTTCGTTCCGGAAATTCAAAGGACTTTTCTAGATCTTCTGTAGTAAGATTCTTAATTTCATCAATGGTTAAACCCTTGGCTACCTCGCAGGCAATAGCCAAGGCAACAATGCCAAATCCACAACCAGTAGTCGTGTAACTTGCATCTACAACAGTCTGAGATTCATCCATCTTTAGATAAATTCTGTATCCATCACCGCAACCAGTGTTTCTATAATAAGAAACTACAGTTGCATCTTCCATCTCGCGATAGTTCAATCTTTGGTCGTTAATTTCTTTGTACTTATCGAAATCCATGACTTTGTTCATAGAATACCTACCAAATTTTGATTTTTAGAAAGAAAAAAGACTTCAAACAAACAAACATTATTCTTCAAAAGGATCAAAAACTTATTTCATTTTGTATTTTTTCTTAAATTTATCAACTCTTCCTGCTGTATCTAGAATTTTAGATTTACCAGTGAAGAAGGGATGACAATTCGAACAAATCTCAACAGAGATATCACCTGCTGTTGATCTTGTTTCATAGACTGCTCCACATGCACATTTGATTTTTGCTGGGATATATTTTGGATGAATAGCTGTCTTCATATTTCTTTCCTAGTTGTTAGACTCAATTCGTGTTCATACTGCCAAGAAAAGCTTCATTGGTCTTTGTAACACGCATCTTTTCGATCAATAATTCCATGCTTTCGGTGATACTCATAGGAGAAAGTACTTTTCGAAGAACGAAAACTTTCTGTAAAATATCCGCAGGAAGTAGCAATTCTTCCTTACGCGTACCAGATTTATTGAAGTCAATTGCTGGGAAAATTCTCTTATCCGATAGCTTTCTATCCAAGTGGATTTCCATATTACCGGTTCCCTTGAATTCTTCAAAAATCACCTCATCCATTCTAGAACCAGTATCAACCAATGCAGTTGCAATAATGGTTAAAGAACCACCTTCTTCTATATTTCTTGCAGCACCAAAAAATCTTTTTGGCTTGTGGAGCGCATTCGAGTCTACCCCTCCTGAAAGAATCTTCCCCGAAGTTGGGATGACTTGGTTGTAGGCTCTGGCAAGTCTTGTGATAGAATCCAAAAGTATAACTACATCCTTTTCGTGTTCCACCAACCTTTTTGCCTTTTCAATTACCATTTCAGCTACTTGAACGTGTCTTTGTGCAGGCTCATCAAAGGTAGAACTTACAACCTCACCTTTTACATTCCTTGCCATATCAGTTACTTCTTCTGGACGTTCGTCAATGAGAAGAACAATGAGCATTACTTCTGGGTGATTTTTGGTGATGGCATTTGCAATATTTTGCATTAGGACTGTCTTACCAGTTCTAGGTGGAGCAACAATCAAGGCACGTTGCCCAAATCCTATGGGGCACATTAAATCTATGATTCTTGTATCCAAATGGGAAGGATCAAATTCCATTTGGAATTTTTCCATAGGATAGAGTGGTGTTAAGTTATCAAAGAGAGCTCTTTTTTGAGCCTGGTCAACTGGATACCCATTGATAGTCTCAACTCTAAGCATAGCAAAGAAGCGTTCTGCTTCTTTGGGAGGGCGGATCAGTCCTGTGATTGTATCACCAGTTCGTAAGCCAAAAAGCTTAATTTGAGATGGAGAAACATAGATATCATCTGGTCCTGGCACATAATTGTAATCAGGTGAACGTAAGAAACCATATCCCTCAGGAAGTTTCTCCATAACACCTGCTGCGTGAACCTGTCCATCTTTTTCTGTTTGAGCTTGTAATATAGCAAAAATAAGATTCTGTTTCTTGAGGCCATGTGTATTCTCAACGCCGAGATTCTTAGCAATCTCAGTCATTTCATGAATAGGTTTTTTCTTGAGTTCTACAATATCAATAGGATCGGGAATGGGACCATCGAAGGATTTTTTGCGTTTTTTGTTTCGGTGGGGAGAGGTGTCATTGGTTTCGTTTTCTATGGTAGAAACACCGTTGGATACAGATTCTTCTTGTTCTAATAAATCGTTTTTATTCTTCACATTTTCACTCGTAAGGATTTTGTTTTCGGAAATTCAGGATGTCCTGTGGATAAGATAAAGGGGTAGAACCAAATGAATTAGCTCTTAACCTCAAAATCTACAAAGAGCCCTGCTTTGTCAAGGGTTTAATACCTTTTTTTAGGATTTTTTACCCTTAGATCCTGTTTGCTTGGTCTTTTTTTTACTAGTATTCTTCTTGGAAAGAGGCTTAGCCTTAGCCTTGCTTTTTGTGGGAGTCTTAGGATTTGTCTTGGTTTTTAGTTTGGAACTAGATTTTTCTTGGATCTTAGTACGACTCTCAGTCGCCTTTTGACTCTTCTCTGGATTGGGGCTAGAACTTCTCTTTCTAGGGACTGGAGTTTGCTTCTTGTCTTGAAATCTTTTATCAATATCCAGAAAGCGAATACGATTCTGTAGAGTAGACCTAGGTACTCCTAATTCATGAGCGGTATGAGAAACATTTCTTTTATTGCGCAATAGGCTTTGGTAGATGTAATAACTCTCTGTTTCTTTCAGAACCAATTCTATAGGTAGCTTATTTGCAAGTGCTTCCTCTAAGGAAGGAAATACAATACCTTCAGAATTGGAATCTTGGATGGATTGTTTCAATAAGATAAAATGGTAAAGATAGCCCACTAATTTGTCGGATTGGGTAAGGGAAACTACTCTCACCATATATCCAATTTTCGCAAGGATAGTTTGGAGAACTCGACCATTCTCTTGGCTTGCATTCATGTCTAGGTTATTAGCTTTGAGAAAGGATGCAAAAAGATCCTTATTTAAATCTCGCAAATATCTCTCGGCAAAGGAGACAGAATCTCTAAAGAATTGTTGGCTTAAGATTTCCTTCTCAAAACGATCATTGTAAAATACAGAATTACCCTCTAGGTCAGTTGCAAATAAGGGATCACTAAAACTTTCTAGAATCAGTTGAGTAAACCACTGCACTGGATTTTTAGATTTCTTATTTTCTTCCTTAGCGGTAGAATTGGAATTTTCTAGATTTTCACTACTCTCATTTTCAATATTAGAAATTCCATCACTAACACTATGGGAAGATTTGCTTCCAACTAATTTCGTATATTCGGCAAGAAGACGAGGTTTGTCCCAAGATTCAAAACGTAATCCTTGGTTATCTATGACGGGAATTTTGCTATGAGTATTAAAATAAGAAAGTAGATTCTCTGAGATATCAAGCTCTATCAGTTCATGAGGAATTTCTTCGATATCTAGTGATGATCTTGCAAGATCCGCCATTTCAATTTGGAGTTTTTCTTTGGATAAGAAACCAAGTAAACTCTTGTCTTCCGCAAGAACAGGAAGGTGGCTTGCTGGAGAGAGCATAAAGTGCTTATAAAGTGAGGCAAAGCGCATTTGTTGTCCCAGTTTTTGGGAATGCTAAGTAAGAGTAAAGAGTTTTTAAGAAAATCAGTCTTTCAAATTTTCAAGACTTGAGCTGTTGGTATTTTTAGTTTGCGTTGATTTGTGGATAAGCTCCGGATCATTTTCTGAAGGAAAATTAGAAATCATAGGTGAGTTTGGAAGATCTTTCTTAATCCAGTATTGGTAGGTTGCTACACTATCAGTTGGCAAAGAAAAATTATATTCGTAAAATGTATGAAAGCTATAAACTATAGATCTTTTGAAAGAATACAAGGCTAAGGTTGGGTTATTCATTCTGTGGTATTTCAGTCCCTGCTCCTTTTCCTTTTTCGCCATATCAAAATATCTTTGGCTTCTTTCTCTTCGAGAAATATCCAGTTTGTCTGCTGCATTTCTATTCATTACGATTTCTCTAGAGAGTACTTCAATTAAATCTTGGGCTTTTTCTTCTAACTTGTCTGAGTAACTCATTTGGAGCAGATGAAGATCACCTTCTAGGTAGTTCATGATTTTTGCTTGTTCAGTTCCTGTCTTTTCTCTATAAGCAGAATCTGATTTGAATTGGATTTCCTGTATTCTTTGGTTAAAATTTTCGAGGTTCCAACCACTCATTGCGCTATCAATTTCCTTTAGAATTTTTATTCGGGAATCTAAAGTTTTCTTTCTTTCTCTCAGTGATACAGTCGTTCCTGCAAACAAAAGGTTAGGAAGCAGAGCTGAAAGAATTAAGAAAGAAATGATTTTATTCATAGATCGCATTTCCTTGGGAATCAAATTTGGGTTTAGCAGGAAACTTTTCTTTATCAAGAGAATCTGTTTCTTTGATATCGAAATTGGATTCAAACAATAGATCAATTCTTCGATCAGTTATAATTCCATAATTATCATCATGTTGTTCAAAGAGATCAAGTGCTTGCCCACTTGGATTAGCTGGAGGAATAATTGTTCTCTCCATTCTTTTATTATCTATATAATTCGAAATAGTAGCTTTGACCTTTTCATAGTTAGGTTCTTTTTCTTCTGCCCTGGCTTCTTTTAGATCATCCAAGGACCAATATTTGTATTCAGCCTTATCTTCATCAGGAGTCTTAGATGCAAGAATAGCGAGTATCCCGAATCTTTTACCTCGGCGAAGTATAGTAATACCTTCTGAGTAGAGTAAAATTTTATATCGATATTGATAAGGAGATGAATTTTTGCCCATGAGAAGTTTATCTTCACCAGTTCTTAAATCTCGAAATCCCAGCCTAAGCAAGGCCTTAGCAACAGAATCATCTGACCGAATGATAGAAGGTGCAGCTGATTCTAAGATTGCCCTAGTATCTTCCAAATACTTTTGAATAGCAAACTCATAGCCGTCTTTCATTTTTGCTTGGGCTTCCCTCAACTGACGAAATGCCATAGAATAATTACTTTGCAAATACCACATGTTTCCATTGAAATCCAATTGGTTAATGCCTTTTATAATTTTATAATATTCGTTATTTAGATTTTTACCAGATTGATTTTTAGGATCGCTTGGTTGACTTGCTGTCTTAGTTTCTTGCTCATCTTGGGGAGGAGCCGCATTACTTAAGGCAATATTTAGAAAGGAAAGGTTCTTTTTATTCTCATCAATCAAAATACCAAGATTGGATTGGTCTGGAGATACTGCTCCCAAATGGGAGAGTTGCACCAAGACGATGAGGGAAATAAGGATGATACGATTTGTGCCCATAATGACTCCATATTTCCCATCGGTCGTTGTGAAAAATTGCCTAAGAACTTTTTAACTGAGCTTTTTTATCCTCAAGATAGCCTCTTCCACATCTTCTCTTTTGCCAAAAGCACTCAATCGAAAATATCCTTCCCCGGATGGACCAAAACCAGATCCTGGTGTTCCTACAATTTGAGCTTCTCTAAGTAGAAAGTCAAAAAATTCCCAAGAAGTCTTACCTTCGGGAGTCTTTAGCCAAATGTATGGTGCATTGGTTCCACCGTACGTTTTATACCCTGCCTCATCCAAACCTTTCTTGATCAGAGAAGCATTCTTCATATAGTAGGCAATTGATTCTTGGATTTCTTTCTTGCCTTCAGGTAAATAACAAGCCTCCGCTGCCTTTTGGGTTACATAGGATACACCATTGAATTTTGTAGTATGTCGACGATTCCAAAGGGAATGGAAACTTACCTCTTCTCCCTGAGTGGTTTTTCCTTTTAACTCCTTAGGGATTACTATGTAAGCACATCGAATTCCAGTAAAACCTGCGGTTTTCGAAAATGAGCGAAACTCAATCGCTACTTCTCTTGCTCCCGGAATTTCATAAATGGATCTTGGAACCGATTCATCTTGGATAAATGCTTCGTAGGCTGCATCGAAGAAAATAATACTTTGATTCTTCTTAGCATAAGTAACCCATTCCGTGAGCTTTTCTTTGCTTGCTACCATTCCGGTTGGATTGTTGGGATAACAAAGATAGATAATATCTGGTCTTTCTTTAGGTAGTTCTGGTTGGAAATTATTTTCCGCAGTACAGGGCATATAGATAATGTTTTGGTATCTACCATCACTACCAGCCTCTCCTGTTCTTCCTGCCATAACGTTTGTATCAACGTAAACGGGATAAACAGGATCTGTGACTGCAATCTTAGAATCTATGGCAAAAATTTCTTGGATATTTCCACTATCACATTTGGATCCATCAGAAACAAAAACTTCGTCTGCTGAAATTTGAATTCCTCGGGCTTGGAAATCATTTTCCACAATTTTATTCACAAGAAAATCATAACCTTGCTCTGGACCATAACCATGAAAACCAGAAGAGGTTCCCATATCATCAGCAGCAGATTTCATTGCATTTACAATTGATTTAGGAAGAGGAAGAGTTACATCACCGATTCCCAATCGAATGATTCTTTGTCCTGGGTGTGCGTCTGAATACGCTTTTACTCTTCTTCCGATTTCTGGAAATAAATATCCAGCTTTGAGTTTTAGATAATTTTCATTGATAAGAGCCATGCTTCTTTCCTAATTCTAAACTAAGGATCCACTGCTATAAAACACAGCGGTCGATTACCAGAAAATCAAAAAAGCATGGAAAATACAGCGAAAATTTATCTATCCCTTATTCATCAAAGCAGCAATTCTTCTGATAAGAAATCGAGGAGTAATTCTTGGAGACTGTGCTAACAAGGAATTGAGAAATCCTGGAATCGCTATCGCTTTATTTTTTTCAAAAGCATGGTATCCAACTTGGGCTACAAATTCTGCAGTCGCTAATAAAAATTCATTTTTCAATAGATTGTTATCATTCATATCAGCTCGATCAAAGAATTCTGTTTTAGTCGGTCCTGGACAAAGGCAGGTGACATGAATCTTTTGAGATTTCAATTCATGGTGAAGTCCTTCGGAAAGACTTAGAACGTAAGCTTTAGTAGCGTAATAATTGGACATGTAAGGGCCCGCTTGAAAGGCTGCAGTGGATGCTACGTTTAGAATACCTTTTACTTTAACATCACTATTATGCATACCAGGAAGAAGTAAATGCGAAAGTTCAGTGAGTGCTACTATATTGAGATGAACCATCTCTGATTCGTCAGAATATTTATTCTTGGAAAATTCTCCATTCACTCCAAATCCTGCATTATTAACAAGAACATCGATATTGATTTTTTTTTTAGACAGAGTGACGTAAAGGCTTTTCGCAGAACCTGGTTTAGAAAGATCAATCGCTATTGGCTCTACTTTAATTTCATATTTATTCTTCCACTCTTTGGCTATAGCATCTAGCTTAGCTTTGTTCCTTGCAACAAGAACCAAGTTTGACCCATCTTCCGCAAAGAGTTTAGCGATTTCTTTACCAATTCCAAGACTAGCACCGGTGATTAATACTGTTCGATTCATAATTTCTCCAAATAGAATTTAATTCTAGGCAAAATTCCCTTCATGTCTATCGAAATTTATTTCAGTAAAATATTTTCTTTACAAAAAATTATATCTAATAGTTATATCTAAAAGATATACTTTTGAATCAATCTTGATTTTGAAAGTATATACACTTTAAGGAAATATTATGAAAGATAAGAAAATTCTAGTTGTTTTAGGTCATCCCAATCCACATTCCTTCTGTAATCATCTTGCCGATGTGTATTATGAGGCCTGTAGTAAGTCTGGCTATCAATGCGAAATATTGAAATTAAATGAACTGCATTTTGATCCCAACCTTAATTTAGGATATAATAATCTCGGTGCCCAAGCTTTAGAGGCGGATCTTATAAGAAGCCAAGAGTCCATAATCAAGGCAGATCATTTGGTCTTCATCTTTCCAAATTGGTGGTCTAGTCTTCCTGCTCTATTGAAAGCTTGGATAGATAGAGTATTCTTACCAGGTTTTTCTTTTAAATATAAAAAAGGTTCTCCCTTCCCTGCAAAATTATTAAAAGGAAGAACTGCTAGAATCATTATTACTATGGATGCTCCAACTTGGTATTATAAATGGTTCAACGGGTCCCCAGGACTAAAGCTAATGAAATTCGGAACCTTAGAATTCTGTGGAATCAAACCTGTCGAATATACATTATTAGGTGAAATGAGATCTGCTTCTAAAGAAAAATTAGATAAATATGTAGAGAAAATAAAAGAATTAGGAAGAAAAGGAAAATGAATCCAAATAAAAAACAAATTCATGCAGTTGCAGGAAGTTCAGGAGCTATGGGGTCTGCTGTAGTGAAAGAACTCCAAAAACGTGGCGAAATAGTAAAAACTTTTGCAAGGAAATCTTATGGTAACCCAGATACTATTATACTTGATCCCTTTGATCAAGAGCAATTAAAGAAAGAATTACAAAATGTAGATAATTATTTTTTATGTATTGGCTTGCCCTACTCTGGCAAATTTTGGTTAGAAAACTGGCCTAAATTAATACAAGCTACAATAGAAGCTTGTATTCACACTAACACAAAATTAATATTCTTAGACAATATCTATATGTATGGTCCATCACCATTGCCTATTCCATTTGATGAAACATATTCCCAAGAAGTAACAAGCCTTAAATCTAAAGCTAGAAAAATTGTAGCTGATTTAATTTTAGATGCAATTGCAAACAGAGGTCTGAAAGCTATTCTTGCAAGGTCTGCCTCATTTTATGGTCCTAATGTAATCAATTCAAGTCTATATACATCTTTTATAGATAGAATGCTTGCTGGCAAAAATCCTCAAACAATCTTCAATCCCAATATTCCTATAAGCTATGCATATACAGATGATAATGCAAGGGCAATGGTAGATTTGGCATTTAGGCAAGAGGCACTTGGCCAAGTATTTCATTTGCCCGTAGGAGAACCGATCACTTTGGAAGAAATCATAAAACTTTGCAATAAAATTATGAAAGCAAATTTTAAATTGAATGTGATGCCTAAATTTTTATTTAAAATTCTTAGTATATTTATACCTCTTTTCAAAGAGATTAAAGAAGTAGTTTACCAATATGAAGAACCTTACACTATGTCTTTTGAGAAATTTAAAAAGCTCTTTCCTCATTTCAAAGTGACCTCCTATGAAGAAGGCTTAGAAAAAATGATAGAATCTTTTCAAAAGAAAAAAATCATGTGAGTAGGAAGTATAATCCATGAAGAGAGAAAGTAAAACCCAATATGCACTTTTAGGAATACTTTCTCAATGTGAAATGAATGGATATGAAATCAAAAAGTTCATAGAAGGAAGTTTAAGTTTTTTCTGGAATGAAAGTTTCGGACAAATTTATCCAACTCTAAAAGAACTTAGCAAACAAGGATTAGTTGCTCTAGTAGATAACAATTCATCTGATTCTAAAAAGACGAATCTTCCTTATAAAATTACTAAACAAGGTCAAATTGAACTTAAGAAATGGTTGGAAGGTAAGACAGCTCAACCAGTTCTTAGGAATGAGTTTCTGCTCAAATTGTTTTTTGCAAGAAATATCGATCCTAAGATACTTAAAATTAAAATAGCCGAGCAAGAAGAAATCACGAATCAAGAATTGAAACTCTTTCGTAAGATTAAATCCGATATAAGCTTACATAGTTCTAAACACCCTGATTTTAAATATTGGAACTTTACTTTGGACTATGCTATTGAAAATGCTAAAATGAATATAAAATGGCTAAGTAAAATTAAAAAAGAAAGCTAAACTCTTATTTTTTCAACTGAAATTTTTGATAGAAATCACTCTTTGATTTCTGCCTTAAGTAAAATGCAAAGCAAGACCATCCTAACAACTACACCATATTTGGCTTGGCGAAAGTAGGCAGCATTTGGCAAATCATCTACATCGGTAGACAATTCGTTTACTCTAGGAAGTGGATGAAGAACTGTAGTATTTTTCTTAGATGCTAGAATGAGCTCTTTATTCACCTTATAAGTTTCTTTCAGTCTCTCGTATTCTTTGTGATCCGTAAATCTCTCTTCTTGAATCCGTGTAACATAAGCTACATCACAATCCCAGATTCTTTTGATATCTGTTGTCTCTTCAAATGTGATTGGATATTTATCTAAATTCTTCTTATATATTTCAGGAAGTTTCAATTCTTCTGGGCAGATTAAATACAAGTGAACTTTATAATGACGAAGTAAATTGATGAGTGAGTGAATGGTTCTACCATATTTCAAATCTCCTATGAAGGCTATACTGAGTCCATCCAAGGATCCCTTCTCTGAAAGAATGGTATATAGATCTAATAAGGCTTGGGTTGGATGTTGTCCTGCACCATCTCCTGCATTAATGACTGGTATCTGCACTGCACCAGCTGCAATACGAGAAGAGCCTTCAACTGGATGTCTGATAACAGCTATATCTGCATATGCCTCTATCATTTTCATGGTATCGTATAAGGTCTCTCCTTTGGAGATAGATGAGAATTGAAATCCTACCGTCGATATCAATCTACCACCTAACCTTTCCATAGCTGCTTCAAATGAAAGTCTCGTTCTTGTAGATGCTTCAAAGAATAAGGAAGCTAGCAAACGACCGTTCAAGATTCCAAAAGATTTGCCCGATTCAAGCAATCTTTCCATGATTCGTGTTTTCTGATTTAGAAAATCCAAGTCATCTTTGGTAAATTGTTCTGTATCTAAGATATGCTTATGCAAAAACTCATTCATTTTGGACAGAATGGAACGAGAGAAACGTTTGACAATACTAAATTACAAACAAGACTCAAAGTAATCCTTTTCAATCAAATTGATTGCATCTATGACCAATACTTTCTCAGAATCAGAGAGACTTTCTAGAATATGTTTACCTTTCTTAAGTATACTCAGACCTAGCTCAATTCCTTTGATATCTTGAGATGAATACAATTTTGGCTTATCTCTCATCTTTTGAATGATACTATCCATAATTAAAATGATACGATCGACTAATTCATCATTAGAAAGAGTACGAAACAAAGAAACTGTATCTTTACGAAATTTCTCAGCTTCTGAAATTGGTATCAAAGCAAGCAGTTTCTTAAAATTATCTTCTAGCAGTATATCCTTCCCTTGTTGTATCTGTAATTTAGCACCAGCTAACAATCTATGTTCAAATTCATGAGCAGTGAGATACGAGGAAAGAGCTGAAATGCCTGATTGAAATGCTTTGGGTAAATACTTTCCTATCTTCCAAAGAGAAAGTCCAAGACTACCCAGTAATCCAAAAACCTTAGAAGGATTATGAACAAAGCTTTTTAAGGATGCAAAAGCATTGTCAAGTTCTATGCGTTCATTGATTTCTGGATAAAGCAACTCTAAGAAATAATTTACCATTCTTTCTATTGCGTCTTCTCGAATATTGGAAAATTGAGGATAAAGTTTTATACGTTCCATCGCATATTTATCTCTAATATTCTTTCGATAAGCAGAAATTAGTTTTGAAAAATCAGGGTCGGATTTTAAATCTATGTTTTGCATCAAAAACTTTTAATCTGTTCATTCAGCGACTTCATGGAAGTAATTTTTCTTATCCAAGGTCTCATACTTTTCGAATCCAACTTTCTTGCCTTGGGGAATATAGGGCATATATTTTTTCTTGATGGGTTTAATTCCTCTAAACAAAGAATAGATTCCAACTGCCAAAGATTCTGCTACAATCTTAGGATTCCCCATAAGAATCTTCATGTCTCTATCATTGTCAATGTATCCAATCTCTAAGAAAGCGCATATAGCATTCGTATATGTTGGAAGACTATAGGTAGAGATGTATGGAGTTTGAATTGGACCTAACTTAATCGGACGACCATTTTCTTTTCGCAAGCTGTCAGACAAACCATATTGGACAAAACGTAGCAATTCATTGGATGCATAAAAATTATCACCTCCAAAGCCTTCCCGTCCACCAGAGCGCCTCCACTTCTCCCCCTGTCCTCTCTCCCTATTCCAGAAGCTTCCCCTAGCGATAAAATCCTCATGCGAGACCGCATAAGGACCTTTTCCACCTAACTTTGCAAGCTTCTCCCAACCTATAGGATCTGCGTATTTCCAAGTAATCATATTATGGCGATAACCTGTAAATTTACTCTTATCCGTTTTCTTACCTGACTTATCAGGCCAATAGCCATGAAAATAGATCCATGTATCAGCAATTGCATTTTCTAAATGAGACCAATTACCTACAAACTGTAACCAATTATAATAAGGTGACTTTGCAAAACTAGAATCATTCATCTTGCCACGTGAGATCAATCTTAGTTTCTGAAAGACCGCATAAGGTGGTGCGATAACAGCAGCCATTCCACCTGGATGGCCAGGATAACTTGGATTCAAATGTATAGAAACAATCAAATGGGGTTTTTGTTGGTTAATCCATGATATGCGGCCTAACTGTTTTTTACCAGTTTTCTTATCTGGAAAATCATAAAGTCGATATTTCCCATTCATGTCTTCCCCATCTTTGAAGGTGAACATAGAATAATCATCTGTTCTAGTTAGCTGAGAATCAAAATAAATCGGCTTGATCTCAGATTTGGTATATTTGGCTGCAATTTTTTTAAATTCAAGAAAACCAGATTCTGTTTTGGTCAAATCCAAGACTCGATTTACTTCTTTAGAAAGCATGAGAACGATTTCCCTTTCATGACGCTCTTTATAACTAGCACCTTGTTTGAATTTTTCTAAATACTTCCCCGAAAGAATATCATATTTGTCACCAAATTCTTCGAAAGGGCTTTGGTTGTAACCCCCATGACCTGGATCTATGATTACTTTAAACTTAGGTGCATCCCAAGCAAATCCTTTTGATGTAGAAAAGAGAAGAATATAAAGGAAAATTATAGAGTGATACTTCATAAATATTATATAGTTGCATAAAAAAATGCAACTATATTCAAAACATAGAAATAATGAATCTTGTCAACGAGACAATAATCTATTTCGATTCTTCCTTCTTAAATGTAAGATTCCTGTTATCAGCCAAATGGGAGCCATTTTTATCTATAAGTTCTTTCTTCTTTGTTTCATCTAATTCTAAATCACTTAAAGTCTTGATGGCAAAACCCTTAGCAAGCCGAAAATGGGTTAATGAATCAGCATACCTTCTATCCTTAATCATTTCGTCACCTCTCGCCATTTGAAAGTATGCAATTTTTAGTTTGAATTTGGCATCTTCAATGTCTCGAAATCTTGAATCTCTATTCTCTGCTTTTCTTTCTTCAATTTCTTTCTGCTCAAGATTGGTTAATTGGTCAACTGTTTGTATCAAAAGCTCATCAGCCTGCTTTTCATAAACTAGCGCAAATTGTTTGTACAATCCGTCTACCTCTTTGTAAATATCTAACATAGACTTACCAGATACTATATAGGCTCTCCGGTAGTGATACCTAACGGCAGCTTGGTAGTCATTTCGAATTTTTTCTAAACTTTGTTCAGAACCTGCAACATCCTTTCCAAAATTTCCTACTATAATGGCTAGAGAACGAATATCTTGTATCAATCGATCTTTGAAGACAAAGGAGATCTCTCTATAATGGCTCTTTTCTAGGTAGGTAGCTTGATTTTTTTTATCCAGCTCTTCTCTAGATTCCATTCCTGGTTTGGAAGAAGAATCAGATTCTTTGGCTTGTGCGTAATAACTTGTGCTTATCAGAAGCAAGGTTGCGGTTAAAATTTTAAAATAGGACATAAAAACAAAATAAGGGAAGCTAGATCGCTCTGCAAATATTTTTTATAATTCTAACAAAAGCATTCCATCCCCAGAGGGAAGTATTGTTTTTATAAGATCTAATTCTTCAATTTTTTTCCAAAAAACTTGCATAGCTTTATCAGAAGGTTTGTTGGCTTCTTCATTTAAAATTCGTCCATGCCAAAGAACATTATCAAAGAGAATATACTTAATAACCGAACGTTTTGTTCGAGATCTCTGAAGTAATTCATCCAAAAGATTCGGATATGTAATTTTATCACAGTCGACAAATACCATTTCGTAGTCTTCTGGATAGTATTTAGCTTCGCGCATACCATCCAGAATATTCATTCTATAAAAAGTTATAGTATGATTGAATTTCATCTTAGCTTGCTTCCAAAAGGCTTCGACCTTTTCAGATTGATTCAAGTTTCTATCAACTGTAGCTATATTTAGAATTCGGTTGCTACGGATACCAAGACCAAGCAAAGAGTAACCTGCACCCGTACCTAATTCTATATAGGATTTTACTCCTAGCCATCGAACTAAACTTGCCATTAGATAAGATGAAACAGGACTAAGCATGGGAATGGATTCGGACTCTGCCCAGGATTGAATTTCTGTTAGAATAGAATCTTCATGTATGATTTTAGAATCCAATAAGGATTCTAAGCCTGGAATAAAAATAGTTCCTATTTTTTTTCGCATACTTATTTCTTAATCGAGGCTTTCTTAGGAAAGAAAAATTCAATTCTCTCAGACAAATGCTTAGGTAAAAATTTTTGAATTTGATCTCGAATGAATTTATATGAATACCTCGGTGAAAAGTGCAAAAGAACAAGTTTTTCGTTTTCGAATCGATCCGCATGTTCAGCAATTTCAAATAAATGAGTATGTCCCCAAAGTCTTGCATGCTCTACATCTTTCTTACTATCAATATAAGTACATTCCAAGAATAGAACCTTAGATTTTCTAACATCTTCATGCTCTAAGATATATTCAATTTTTGTATCTCCGGAAAAACTAAATACAGGTTGAATTATACTTTGAGAAATTTCTAAACCTTTTTCTTTTAGCAGCAATATTTCTGCTTGATTCAAGTTGTTATATTCTGGCTTTAATTTAATTTTAGTTTCATAAATCGTATAACCTTGGCTAGGTACTCTGTGAAAAGTTTGATGTGCTGCAAAAGAGTACTGCTTATTCAAGACAATAGTCTCTCCAAATTCCAAGGGTATTAAATTTAGTTTATATTCGAAATCTTCAAGTCGCGAGTAAATTTTAAATAATTCTACCAGATCCTTATGAATTTCTTTAGGAAAATAAATATTCGGAGGTTCTAATCTTTGTAGAGATCTCTGAGAAATATAATAAGGTACACCCGAAAAATGGTCCAGGTGGCTATGAGTAAGCAATAAATTTTTATACCTAGTTTGACCTGGGTATGTATTACCCATATCTATAGCTAAGTCTAAATTGGGCCATATGATAGATGTCCTAACACCACCCTCTGAATAGCCCTGAATTTTTATTCCTGAATATTCGAATTCAGCTAAATCCACCTAACGTATTCTTTCCTCAGGAGATTTTATTATGAACTTTTCTTTCGGCAATTGTTTCATCAATGAACGCGGTCCAACAAGAATAGCTCTTAGCAGTTCCGTTTTGAAATACTCATCTCCCACTCGGCGTAAATCTTCTAAGCTTACCTTTGCAATATGGCTTCTATATGTTTCCAGATAGTCCTTAGGCATATTATAATCATCAAAACGAAGTTGGTTAGATAGAATTTTCGTATTGTTTTGGAATAAGAAAACAAATTGATTTACGATTGCATTCTGTGCTCGCTTTAATTCTGACTCTTTAATTTTCGAAATAGTATCCTTAGAAAGTAAATCATTCATCAACTGATAAACTTCACCCACAGATTCATTCTTAGTCAATGTGTATGCATAGAATGCGCCATATTCTTTCTCAAAGGAAATGCTGCTGCTACTTGAATAAGCTAGGCCGCGATTATTTCGAATCTCAGTCATGAAATAAGAATTAAATCCACCTCCGCCAATGATATAATTCAAAAGTTGAATCGCATAAAAGTCAGGATGATTGTGAGCAGGCATTACACCTAGCAGCAAGACCATGGATTGGTTGGTTTCTTTTTCTATAAGTATAATTTCTTTACTAAGAGCTCGAAATTCTTTAGTCCAAGCTTTTAAATCAATCTCTTCAGAGCTTGAAACAGTAAGATTTGTATCTTTGGAATTTAAGAGTTCACTAGCAAAAGTTCGTATAGACTTAGGATCACCAGAACCGCTTAATGCGAAGTTCACTTTTTTTGAAGAGATGAATTTCTTATGATATTTTTCTAGATCTGAAATAGTAATAGCTTCCAAGGATGCAATTTCTTCTGTTCTAGCCTGCAATCTTTTGCCAAAAAGAAGTTCCTTAGATTTCCTCATACCTATTCCAGAAACATTGTCATTTCTTCTAAGTATAGATTCTTTAATTTGATTCTTAATTGTTTTTACATTAGCTTCAGTGATTCTCGGATTATGAAACCAGTCTTTTAGTAAGGCAAAAATTTCCTTCTCATCGCGATTCAAATAAGAAATAGAAATTACAGATTTCTCGTAACCGGACCGCAATGATAAAGATGCTCCCAGAAATTCCAATCTTTCTAAAAATTTCGAATCAGGCAGATCGTTAGTTCCACCTAACTTCCATACATTAAAAAGAATTAAAGGGACTTCAGGTGAAAATTCTTTTTCTTCTCCTATATAAAAATACATTTCTAAATCGGTTAAAGGGAAGTAATTTGAATTAAGAGAATATAGTTCACCTTGTCTATCTAATTGAGTTTTCTCAATTTTTGGTAATTTAAATTCTAATTCATCGATAGGAACATTCTTAACAAAATTACCCATTTCTTTGGAATGATTCGTTTGAGTAACTAGAAAGATGAGAAGAAAAAGATATAAATTCTTGAGCATTGAATACTTAATCTTATTATTATTCATTGTTTGTACCTTTCGTATTTAATCGAGAATCCTTAAGAATACCAATTGTAACTCTATTTCTTTTTAAATACTGCCTTGCAACTCTCTGCAAATCTTTAGAGCCTACCTTATTCATGTTTTCATAGACTCGAAATAGGGTCTTCCAATCACCTGTTAACAATTCATAATAACCGAAGGTATCTGCCATAGCTTCGTTGCTATCCATATAACGAAAAAAGTCGGCAATGTTTCCATTCTTGACTTTCTGAATTTCCTCTTCAGAAACACCATCCTGTGCAATCTTTTCTATTTCTTCCCAAATGATAGCCTCAATCTTAGAAAGATCAGCTCCCTTATTATTCCTTGCAGAAATAAGGAAGAAATTTGTAAACCTTTCACCAGGAAATGAATTGGATGCACTTACCGCTGAACATAGATTTGTATCTAAAACCAAACGCTTGTACAACCTTGAAGAAGGTCCTCGTCCTAGAATTCCATCTAAAATATCGAAGGCAGAATTGTCAACATGGGGAAGTGTTGGCTTCATCCAGCCCATGAGCATAGATTCACCAGATGGAAATTCTACTGTAAACCTTTTCTCACCTGCTGATTGGATTTCATATGGCTTGATTTCTGGTTTTTTAGGTCCTTGGGGAATATTTTCAAAAAATTCTTGAACAAGTTGTTTGGTTTCATCAAACTCTAAGTCACCAACAATAGTAATCACCATATTCCCTGGGTGGTAGTGTTCCGTGAAAAATTTCTTGGTATCTGCTATATCCAAGAAAGGAATCACTGAAGGATATCCAATAACTGGCATTCTATAAGGATGGGCTTCTCCAGCAACTGCAAGAAAGCGCTCTCGCAAGAGAGAAGCGCCAGAATTTTCGGTTCTCATCCTCCTCTCTTCAATCACTACATCTCTCTCTGTATAATATTCTCTAAGAACAGGATTTTTTAGACGGTCACTTTCCATCATAGCCCAGATTACCAACCGATTTGATGGAAGTTGAATTTGGTAATTTGTAACATCAGAGGTAGTATAAGCATTAAAACCGACCTCACCATTTTGCTCATAAATGTATGAATCTTCATTTTTAATAATGAATTCATTTTGGTAGTCTTGTAAGACTTTTAATCTTTTAGTAAGCGTATCTATTTGCGATTGTAAGTCACTTGGAATTGCTATAGATCTAGATTCAAGATTACGCTTTTCCAACCTTAGTTGATCAAGCTTGCTTCCCCAAATCTCTATTTGTTCTTGGTATTTCTTCTCTTTGGAATAATCCTGGGTCCCAACATTTGCTGTTCCCTTAAAGAGCATGTGTTCTAAAAGATGAGCAGTTCCAGATTGAGAGGGAATTTCATCTACGGATCCAACCAAAAATTTCGTATAAATGGCAACTGTCGGGGATTCTTTTCTTTGGACAAGAATCAAACGCAGTCCATTTTGCAATTGGTAACGCTTTGTATTCGATTCTAGCTGCTTGGTAACATTTTCAAAAATGCTCTCTGCACTTAGATTCGAAAGGGAAATGAGGAATGAAAAGGTAATTAAATATAGCTTTCTCACAGTTCCAAATTCTGTAAGTCTTGCTTAATTGTCTTGCTATTTATTCCAATTTAGAATATTACTTGCGAATCCATCCTAAGTAGAAACAATAACAAAATATACCCAGTACTGGGAACGAAAGAAAAATCGTAACAAGGTATCCAAGTATATCCCAAATAAATGTCATGAGCTTCTCCTCGCCAAATAATTTATTTCCAATTCCTATCATTGTCAACATCTTTTTTATTTTCAATTGTAGTTTTATAAAACCTTCAGATCCTAACTTTCGAGCAAAGGCATTCTACAACGAACAGTATTCAGGCTTTATATCGGATGATTTCTTCCAAATACGAGTTGTCACCAACCTAACAGTGAAGGAAATCCCTGTATTGGAGAAACGTAAAGATTGTAAGCGAAGATCGTATGCAATTCGAAATGAATTGACTGTACCTATACTAATCAATGAATTAAAAGAAATTGAAAATGACCGCTTGAAAGGAATCAACCGAATACGAAAGTCCTATTCTCCCGCAGTTCAAACAGCTAACAATCAATCTGCGAATTTAAATGCACTTACACTTCCCCCAGAAGCTCCCGTGCCCTATCCTCTTGTACCACTTTCGGAAGCACAAAAGAATAGACCCCAACAAAATGTTCCTGGGATTTCAAATACACAAGTGAATCCGAATATTCCTAACAATTCAGCAAATAATAATGGGAATGAACTTAAATCAGAAAATCTCTTTAAACCAAAAATGGAGTATTTACAAGCTGAATTTTCTTGGCTACTTGATTCATTGATTCTATATAAGGAGGATTATTCCGAAAAGGAAAAATGCATTTTTATCTACCGTGCTGCCAAAAAGGGACTTTACGAGAAGTTAGAACAAACAAAACTATCCGTAGATTGGCAACAATCACCCTAAGGAGTTTTATATGAAAGCAATGCATAAATTAGTCATTTTTTTATTATCATCTTATTCCATAATCATTACTTTGAATTGCGCAAATGATAAAGTGGAAACACCTAAAGTTAATGATTCAACCTCTGTTGTAGAAGAGGCTACTAAAACAGAAACAGTTTTAGAAAATGAATTTGAAAAGTACCCAGAAGGATTCATAGATTCGAATACATTTCAAGTTGTTGTCTCTTCCCTCAAAGAAGATATATCAACTGCCTCAACAGAAGCACTCAGTGTAGCTAAAAAGAAATCTCTTCAGATTCTACTCACTTATCCCAAAGTCAATATCACTCCAGATGGTAGAAAGGAATTGAAAGAAATTTCTGAATCAGGGAAAGTTGTGAAAACTTCTGCTTACACAGATTCTAGAATGTATTTTGTCTATCAGATTTCTAGACCTAACCTAGAAGCGTACGTTAAGAAACAACTTAAGTAAAATCATTATTAGTATTGAAGTTAGCTTTTACTTCTCTACTATTATAAATTTGAATTTGAGAGTCATTTATTGTGGCTAGTTCATTTCACTGAGTCGATTCTATAAGTTGCGAAACCAATATTTGCGTATCTTCACCCAACTGATTTGACCATTCTGATTTCCATGATCCACTAAGATCGATTTTTTGGGTGAATTTACCACGAATCTGCTCTCTGATCATTGAGATAAATTTAACAAGATTGAATTCATTTTCCTTATCTCTAACATTAGCTAGCTCAGTCCAGATTTTAGGCATTCCTAGAGATTCAAGATACTTATAAATTTCTAGCAGCTTAGATGGTATAGCTTCCTTTTCCTTTGGAAGAATTTCATATATTTGAATTCCCATAAAGTTCACGAGAAAGTTTATCGCTACTGTGGTAGCTATTTCAAAATGCAAGGCATGTTTAAAAATAGAATCCTTAAACCGCAATTGAAGTTCTTTTGGAAAATAATCCAAGATCAAATTTGGAAAGTGAGTAGGATCAAAACATTTTGCATCTAAGCTTATGGAATAAAGATGCATTTTAACATGAGACAATACGACAGCAAGTGCTGGTCTTGGAATTCCTTTCTGATTTTCCTTCCAAGCGAGCCAATCTTCCCTAGACCTTGGAATTTTATAAATCTTTGGTTGAAGAATTCCCTCATTTGTTAGGTGAGATACTGAGTTCATAAATCCAGTCCAATCATTATTTTCTGATTCATAACGATCAAGATTGATACATAAACTTTGGAAGTTATTGTTATTTAGAACAGAAGCAACCACTTCCTTGTCAATAGACTTTAGAATAGCATCTCTTTCTTCTAAACTTTGAATGATCTTATTTTCTAAGAGATCATTCATTAAAATTTTTAAGTTTACCTCATGATCAGAAAGATCCACTCCCGCAGAATTATCTATTGAATCAGTAAAAAGCAAACCTCCCTTTCTATCAAAATCAATACGAGCTTGTTGGGTGAGGCCAAGATTTCCACCTTCAGAAATAAGAAGTGCTCGGACATCATTTGCATTTACTCTAACATCATTATTTGCTGGATCGCCAACTTTCTGATTTTCTTCAGATGCTGATTTAATGTAAGTTCCTATTCCTCCGTTGTAAAGAATCTCTACAGGAGCAGTTAAGATGGCTTTGATAAGTTCAGATCCAGATAGATGGCTTGCCTCAATTCCAAGTGCAATTTGAACCTCAGAACTAAGATGGATTGATTTTTCTGTTCTATTCCATACACCCCCACCCTTTGATATTAAATTCTGGCTATAGCTATCCCAACCAGAGTCAGAAGATGTGAATAACCTTTTTCTTTCTTCATAACTAAGGATAGGATTCGGGTTGGGATCAATAAAGATATGTTTATGATTGAAGGCGGCAATCAAGAGAAACGTATCACTTTCAATCAGTCCGTTTCCAAAAACATCCCCACCCATGTCACCAATACCAACAAGACGAATTAAATCCTTCCGAAAATCAAGTCGATTCATCCTAAGATTTCTATCCGCTGTGACGAGTGCTCCTTTGGCTGTGATTCCATAAGCCTTATGCGAATATCCCTTGGATCCTCCAGAAGCAAAAGCATCGCCTAACCAATAGTTATTAGTGATAGCTATTGAATTTGCAGTATCAGAGAGTTGAGCCGTTCCTTTGTCTGCTGCAACAACTAAGTATGGATCAGGCTGGTCTTTCACGAAAGGAATTTGTCCATCCTTACCCGCAAATGGTATTGAATTTCCATGGAGTCGATTATCAGTAATCTCAACTAATCCCTGTACGTATCCTTTGTAAGCATCAACCATGGATATAGTTTCTTTAGAATATAAATTAGGAGTTAATACAAAACAACCCTTAGATCCAACTGGAACAATGATTGAATTCTTTGCCATTTGAGTCTTGAGTAAATCCAAAAGCTCGGTTCTATAATCAGAGACTCTATCTGACCAACGAAGCCCACCTCTTGCTACGGAACCACCTCTTAAATGTATTCCTTGGAATTTAGGTGAATAAACAAAAATCTCCCTATAAGGTCTTGGATCTGGAAGAGAAATGGGAATGCTGCAATCTATTTTAAAAGAAATCGATCTCCTATCAACTCCTATCTTAGAATCATACTTAGTTCCAAAAAAATCTGTCCTAAGAATAGACTTTACAGCGGAAGCAAAGGCTTGGAGCACTGCATCTTCACGAATTGTCTTACCAGTATCAGCTTCTTGATCCAAATCCTTGGAGTCGATAAGCTTCCCTAAAGAAAAGAAGTTATAAAAATATTTCCAAGCTTCAACTAATAAGGTTGGGTGGTTCACTAAATACTGATTCAATTCTTCTGGATTAAAGATAGGATCAGTCTGCAGACAATAATCTCGTATCGCCTTACAAAATAAAATTGCATTCGCATCCAAGGAAGTCCATAGAGCTACCTGCGAAAGCCCATCTGATTTCAATCTACCATCCATGGTTAATTCATATATCTCTTTAAGTCGTTTATAAAGAGAATGTGTATTTTCAATTAGGTGAAAGAAGAACTCTGATTTTGCATAAACTTTACCCTCATATTTAATGTGGTAAACTCTTTGGGAAATAGGCTTGAGTCCTAAATCATTCAAAGCCTGAACCCACTGATTTAAAGGATATTCCAAACGTGGTGTAATTGCATGAAGTATTGTGGTATCAGTTCTCTGGCTAATATCTACCTTTAGTCTAGCATCTTGCAAGGCATGGATCATTTTAAGATCAAGGATAGCTTGTTCAGGTGTGTGGGTTGCAATATAGTCCTCATGGTAGTTCAAGGAAGACTCAATATATGGATGGGTAAAATTTTCTTCCCAACGCAATTGGAATTGATCCTGCCAAGTTCGGAAGTGGAATTCTATTTGCGAAGATAGCTCGAATACATTTTGATTGCTTACTCCCTTGGTTCGAATGAAATGGAAGCCTTCTATAAATTTTCCTCGCAAAACAAAATAATTACGAACCTCTGATTCTGGATAAGTGTTGTTTACAAAATTCTGAGAGTATTCCCATTTTTGCTCCGACCAATTCCTCTTGGGTATGAAACTAATAATCAATGCGATTTCGTCTGAAATGCAAACACCAACAGACCGAAGTGAATTTCTTAAGTTATGTTCCAAGATAGCAGAATACAGTTTGGAGTAAGCGGATTCAGGAAGTAGAAATAGAATCTCAGTAGGAACGTAATTGAATAGCATCCTTGTCGTTCGACCAAGACCGCTTTTTGATTCAATTTCTTCTTTCTTTAAAAAGTGTAGAAACCTTTGATTGAAGTATGGAATATCAACCAAAACAGAAGATTTTGCAAATTCATTGAGTGAACCTATGAGAAGTAATTTATGGTTCTTAGATACAAAAGCTATGTAGAAATAATTCTCATCACCTAAGTTGGATTTATTGGAGGATTCTAGAGATTCAATCAAAATAGAATCATCTTGAGCTTGGAGAGCTTCAAACCAATTTTGGTATTTTTGGGGAATCTCGTAGAATCCAAATTTTTTTAGGTCTTTCTCATTTTGAAAGATAGCACCTTCCCAGATAAAGCTTTTCGCAAGTAACCAATCTAATAGTTGTTTTTCTGGGTTCGGGAAGTTAAACCAAGGGCTACTCTTGTCTTTAGTAAATTCTGCGTAGGCTACATTGGAAAGATGAATTCTTTTATAAGAATTGATAATTTCATTTTCTATAGATTGAATATCAATATTATTATGATCCAATATCTCAATATAGTACAATTCCTGATTGAAATTTGGATGAAAATGAAGGTTACGTGAAATTTCAATCTTGGCAGATTCAAATAAAATCTTAAGCCTTGCTGCAAAAAAAGGCATAGAAGAAACAGCTATTAGTACAACTCTATGATTGAGTCTGAGCAGTGGGTCTTGTTTATTTGGTTGGTAGCTTACTAAGGCTATAGGCTGGTTTGCATTTAGAGAAAATGCTTGGTACTTTTTGAAGATTTCTGAAGCAAGAAAATCCAGCTCCTTTGCCGTATAAAAATCCTTGAATAAGCTTCCTAAACTATTTGAAAAATTTTTAGAAAATTGAGAAGGAAGAGCATCTTGTCCATCCATTAATTTACTCTCTTAAAACTATCATTCATATAGTTTGACTTATATTTTTGGTAGTTGCTTGCTGTCCTGGTAATGATTTCTCTTTCTTTTTCATTGATATCTCTTACAATTTTGGCCGGGCTTCCCATAATGAGAACACCAGGCGGAAACTTTTTACCAGGTGTAACCAAGGATCCAGCAGCTACAAAAGAATATTCCCCAATCTCCACGTCATCCATGACAGTAGCACACATCCCTACAAAAGAAAAATCCTTTAAGGTGCAGCCATGAAGTGTAACACGATGTCCCAAGGAAACATTATTTCCAATAGTAACAGGAAATAAATCTCTGGCTACATGGATCATACTCATGTCCTGGATATTGACATTATCCCCTATTCGTATCGTATTAACGTCTGCTCTAAGCATACATTGGAACCAGATAGAGGAATTTTCACCTACGGTAACGTCACCGATAATGTCAGCTGAGGGTGCGATAAATGCAGAACTCGCAATGGTAGGCATTTTGCCTAAAAATTCATAGATCATTCTTCTTATCTAAATGCATCCTAAGTCAGAAACAAGTATTTTTAGTTTTTGGAATTTTTGCCTTTACAATTTGGCTTTGCAAAGGGATGTTTCAAATAGATTGCATGGCTAATCAGCATTTTATTCAATCAACATCCAACACCTTAATTAAGCAGGAATCTCCATGGCACTAGATATTAAAGTCCCAGAAATGGGCGAATCAATTTCAGAAGCAACTATCATTCAATGGACTAAAGGCGAAGGAGACAGCGTAGATGCTGACGAAGTCCTCGCAGAACTAGAAACAGACAAAGTAACTATGGAAGTACGGGCACCCTCCGCAGGTGTCTTATCCAAAATCATTAAGAAAGCGGGTGATGTTGTTAAGGTAGCCGAGGTAATTGGACAAGTCGGGGAAGGTTCTGGCAAAGCATCAGCTTCCCAAGCAAGTAGCTCAGCTCCCTCAAGTTCCCAGACTGCCGCAACTAGCACTCAGACTTCTTCATCTGCTCCGCAAAATGATACCATACCACCTGCTGCTATGAAAATGATCCAAGAAAATGGACTAAATGCATCCTCCATTCCTGGAACAGGACGCAATGGTCAAATCACCAAGGAAGATGTAGTTCTTTATTTAGAAAAGCAAAAGTCTAGCTCAGCAAGTTCCAGTTCAGCTTCTAAGCTCTCTTCAAGTTCGAGCACACCTTCAGCTCCCGCAAAAGTCCGGGCTTCTGGAGAAAGAGAAACAGTAGTCGCCATGTCCAAACTCAGACAGACAATAGCGACAAGATTGGTACAAGCGCAACAAAATGCAGCAATACTAACCACTTTCAACGAAATAGATATGTTCCATGTGATGAACCTACGATCGGCATACAAAGACAAGTTCAAAGAAGTCCACAACATCGGTTTGGGCTTTATGAGCTTTTTCACTAAGGCTGTGATTTATGCACTCAAGCAGGTTCCTGAAATCAATGCTGAGATTCGAGGAACAGACGTTATCTATAAAAATTACTATGATATAGGTGTTGCTGTTGGTGGCCCAAAAGGCTTGGTTGTTCCTATTGTAAGAGATGCCGATCTTCTATCCTTAGCAGAAATAGAATTAGAAATTTCCAGACTTGCAGGTAAGGTTCGCGATGGAAAGATTGCTCTCCAAGATATGGAAGGTGGAACTTTTTCTATCTCCAATGGTGGAGTTTACGGATCTATGATGTCTACTCCTATCCTCAATCCACCACAAAGTGGAATCTTAGGTATGCATAATATCGTCAAACGCCCAGTAGTTGTGAATGATAAGATTGAGATTCGACCCATGATGTACATTGCTCTTTCTTATGACCATAGAATTGTAGATGGTAAAGGTGCAGTAACCTTCTTGGTAAAAGTAAAAGAAATGATAGAAGATCCAGCAAGACTCTTGTTGGAAGTTTAGGAATAAACCTATGGATAAATTTGATGTTGTAGTTATTGGTGCAGGTCCTGGCGGTTATGTCTGTGCAGTACGTTGTGCACAATTAGGTATGAAAGTTGCTATTATCGAAAAGCGTGCCACTCTTGGTGGAACTTGTTTGAATGTAGGCTGCATTCCCTCTAAGGCACTTTTGGATTCTTCTGAAGAATACCATAAAGCCAAACACAAATTAGATGTTCATGGCATCAGTGTTGGGGATGTGAAGATAGATGTGAAGAAGATGATCGCTCGTAAGGACAAGGTGGTAAGTGAAGTTACTGCGGGTGTTGACTACCTTATGAAAAAGAATAAGATCACTCGTTACCATGGCTTTGGTCGTTTCAAATCAAAGACTGAAATTGAAATTGATTTAGAGGGTGGTAAGAAAGAAACCATACAAGCTGACAAAATCGTCATTGCATCTGGGTCTACTCCTATTGATATACCGAGTCTGCCTATTGATGGTAAGGTTGTTGTAACTTCTGACCATGCAATCTCCCTAGAAAAAGTTCCTGAGCATATGATCATCATAGGTGCAGGAGTTATCGGTCTTGAGCTCGGATCCGTTTGGTCTCGTCTTGGAGCGCGAGTCACTATAGTCGAACTTATGCCTAGGCTACTTGGATCAACCGACAAGCAAATGGCTGCACTGGCACTCAGACTCTTAGAAGGCCAAGGACTTGAGTTTAAATTTGAACACAAAGTAACAGGAATAGAGAAGAAAGGCAGTAAGGCAAAAGTAAATATCGAAAACAAAGCAGGCGAAAAGTCTCATCTCGAAGGTGACATTGTACTAGTCTCGGTAGGAAGAAGACCTTTTACCGACAATTTAGGTGCCAAAGAAGTTGGCATTGAATTCACAGAACGTGGAAGGATCAAAGTTGCTTCCAATCATTTTCAGACCTCAGTTCCAAATATCTATGCGATTGGAGATGTAATCGATGGTCCTATGCTTGCCCACAAGGCAGAAGATGAAGGCATAGCTCTTGCTGAACTTCTTGCTGGCAAATATGGACATGTAAATTACAATGCAATTCCTTGGATAGTGTACACCTGGCCAGAAGTGGCATGGGTAGGACTTGGAGAAGAAGAGCTCAAAGAAAAAGGAATTGAATACAAAGTTGGTAAGTATATGTTCAAGGCAAATGCTCGTGCCAAGGCTATGAATGAACCAGATGGCCAAGTAAAAGTACTAGCAGATAAGAAAACTGATAAACTTTTGGGAATCTATATCGTAGGACCTCGTGCCTCCGATATGATAGCAGAAGCAGCAATTGCTTTTGAGTTTGGAGCTTCGGCAGAAGATATAGCAAGATCAACCCATGCACACCCTACTCTTTCGGAAATTCTTAGAGAGGCTGCCATGGACGTAGACAAATGGTCTATTCATAGCTAGATAGTTTTTTCTTTATCCATTTACAAGGAAGAGATTCCCTTAGCTTAAATGGATTTAAGAATTTATTGTGGAAATGAAAATGAGAGCAGTCAAAGTTATTGAAAGTTTTAAGATGCTTAGTTCAGGAATTAAAAGAAGGTAGATAGATGAAAATCGAACATTTAATGAGTCTTAGTGGCGAGAACGCTGTAGTTCTAGAAGAATTGTATGAAAATTATAAATCAGATCCTAGCTCAGTATCCAAAGATTGGAATGATTTTTTTCGTGAATTAGAATCTGGGAACGGCAGCTACACCAGCAATAATGGAAATGGACACGGGAATCTATCTGTTGAATATGCCTCATCGGAACACAAGGCTGATTCCTCACTAGCGGATTTTGGTATCATCAATCTTTTAAACGCCTACAGAAGACAGGGACATCTAGCCGCTAAGCTTGATCCTCTGGGTATCAATAAACCCAACCGCGAATTTATTGATCTTAAAATTCGAGCCTTGAAACAAGCTGATCTTGACATGGAAGTAGACTCTGGGGTTCCGAATTTAGGTAGAGCCAAGGTTAGTAAAATCATAGACTGGTTTGAGCAAACATACTGTGGTTCCATAGGATCTGAGCATTACTACCTAGTAGATGATGCTGAGAGGGAATGGTTGCAAGGAAAAATGGAACCTCTTGCAAATTCTGAACCCATAGATAAGGGAACTGCTCTTAGATTATTTGAGAAATTATTCCAAGCAGATTATTTTGAAAACTTCCTAGCCAAAAAATATGTAGGAAAGAAGCGATTTTCTTTGGAAGGTGGAGAGTCCACCATAACTCTCTTAGATACTGTAATCGAAGAAGCTGGAAAGCATAGTATGGATGGGCTTGTTTTAGGTATGGCTCACCGAGGACGACTCAATGTACTTGTAAATATTATTCGTAAACCAGCAGGATTAATTTTTGCTGAGTTTGAAGAAAAATTCAATCCCTCTACTTTAGATTACGGTGATGTGAAATACCATTTAGGCTATTCAAACAAGATAATGACGAGAGCAGGCAAAGAAGTTCATATTTCTCTCGCCTTCAATCCTTCCCACTTAGAAGCGGTTGATCCTGTGATTGCAGGATCAGTTCGAGCTAGACAATCTCTTTCCAATGACCAAGACAGATCCAAGTGGATGCCGATTGCAATTCATGGGGATGCGGCTTTTGCTGGACAGGGTGTTGTTGCTGAAACTCTGAATCTCATGAATCTAGATGGCTACACTATTGGTGGAACCTTTCATATTGTAATCAATAACCAAATAGGATTTACAACCTTACCGAATGAGTCAAGATCTACTCTTTATGCAACAGATCTCGCTAAAGGTTTTCAAATTCCCATCTTCCATGTAAATGGAGATGATCCAGAAGCAGTGTATAGAACTGTTAAATTATGTATGGAATACAGACAGAAATTCAAGAAGGATGTCATCATTGATTTGATATGTTATAGAAGACTTGGACACAATGAAACAGATGAGCCAGCTTTCACACAACCTCAGATGTATGATATCATTCGCAAGCATCCCAAAACTGTCGATCTTTATGAGAAACGTCTCTTACTCAGAGGTGATATAAGCCAAGAAGAATTGGATTTTATAAAAAATGGTTCTAAGGATGGTCTGGAAGATTCCTTTAATAAGGCAAAAGAACAAGAGACTGCTATGCAAGTTGATACTATGCAAGGCGTTTGGTCTAAGTATTCCAAGGAGCCTTTGGATTCAGATACAGCTACTAAACTTCTAAATAAACAATTGGAAGGAATTTCGAAGGCAATCACCAACTATCCAAAAGATTTTGTTCCCCACAAAGGAGTTCAGAAGGTAATTGAAACTCGAACCAAAATGGCAAGCGGTGAGATTCCTATGGATTGGGGTTTTGCGGAAGCCTTGTCTTTTGGGTCTATCCTAGAAAATGGATTTCCTATTCGACTAGCAGGACAAGATGCACAAAGAGGAACATTTTCACATAGACATGCAGTGATGGCGGATACTCTAACAGGTGGAAAGTATACTCCGCTCAATCATATCTCAACGAAGCAAGCTAAGATAGAAGTGATCAACTCATCTCTATCCGAATTCTCTTGTCTTGGATTTGAATATGGTTTTTCTTTAGCTGATCCGAATTCCCTTGTTATCTGGGAAGCTCAGTTTGGTGATTTTGCAAACAACGCTCAAGTTATGTTTGACCAATTTTTAACTAGTTCCGAATTCAAATGGCATCGCTTGTCTGGACTAGTTGTTCTTCTTCCTCATGGTTATGAGGGACAAGGCCCAGAACATTCCTCAGCAAGATTAGAAAGATTCCTTCAGCTCTGTGCAGGGGACAATATTCAAGTTGCAAATTGTACTACTGCAGCTCAGTATTTTCATTTACTCAGACGTCAAATCTTAAGATCTTTCCGCAAGCCTCTCATCATAATGAGTCCCAAAAGTATGCTTCGTCTCCCTGATGCAAGTTCCAATATTTCAGAGATTACCTCAGGTGCTTTTAAGAAAATCATCTATGATGTGGAAGCTATCAAACCGACAAAGATTCAGAAATTAGTCTTCTGTTCGGGTAAAGTTTATTACGATCTAAAGAAGGGCTTAGAAGAATCTAAGAGTGATAGCATAGCAATCATTAGGGTAGAACAACTTTATCCTTTTCCAGATAAGGAAATTAAAGAAGCTATCGGTATCTTTAGCAATGCCAAGTCTTTTGTTTGGGCACAAGAAGAACCTAAGAACCAAGGATCTTGGCACTTTTTGCAAGATAGACTTGAATCCTTACTGCCCAATAACAGTCGACTCGGCTATGCAGGAAGAAAAGAATCAGCAAGTCCTGCAGCAGGTCACTTAAAGATTCACAATAAAGAACAAGCAGACTTAGTAAAGGAAGCACTCAGTTAAGTTGATTGAATTGTTCTAAAGCAATCAGCCATTGTCTTGAAAAAGTAGTAAAAGCCACATTCTTTGAATGTGGCTTTTTTTATTGCAGCTCTTTTGTTTACAATTAAGAAAGACTTTAGATTTGAAATTAGATGGAGTCCAATGCCAACTGAATGGCTTCTTGGATGCGAGATGTATCTTTTCCTCCGCCCTGTGCCATATCTGGTCTTCCTCCACCTTTGCCACCTAAAATTTCAACTGAAGCTTTCAGCAAGTTGCCACAATGAATGCCTTTTTGGTTGGAGGATGAATTGCACATAAAAACCAAGGTTGCTGTATCATCAACTAAGGATCCAAAAAGAACAACAACATTAGGAATCCTAGACTTAAGGGAATCAGCTAAATCTTTCAGACTTTTTGCATCAGCTGAATCAAAGATGTGTTGAATGATGACAAGATCTTTTTTGGATACTTGACCAGCTATCAATTGTTCAATGAGTTCTGGATTATTTTGAAATTCTTCTGCTTCTTTCTTTTTCTTTTCTTTAAAAAGTTTTTGGTTCTTGGATTCCCATTCTATAGTTAAGGAATTTTTCAATTCTCTGTATTCAGATACCATAGCAGCACCCTTAGTATGGAAGGCTTTTTCTATTTCTTCAGGACTAGGAACATGTTTATTGATCCATTCTGAATTTTCTTTAGGGTAGAGCTCCTTGGCTTTGAGATTATATGTCTGAACCTTTTCATCTAACTCTTGAAAGCTGGATACAAAGTATTGAATCACTGCTGGACCACAGACAGCTTCTATTCTTCTATTGCCTGCTCCCGGACTGGACTCTTTCAAAATTGAGAAATAGGCGATTTCACTTGTATTGCCAACATGAGTTCCTCCACAAAATTCTGTAGATCTCTCACCCATTTGGACAACTCTCACCAAGTCTCCATACTTTTCCTCAAAGAAGGCAATAGCTCCAGCCTTTTTTGCATCATCAATAGGAAGAACCTTTGTTACTACAGCTAGATTGTTTTGAATACTATCATTTACATAATTTTCAATTTGAGAAATTTCTTGGTCAGTAAGACTTTGAGCATGGGAAAAATCAAATCTCAGGTAATCATCACTCACCATGGAAGCTTTTTGACGAACATGCTCACCAAGAATCTTACGTAAGGCTCCATGCATCAAATGGGTTCCAGAGTGGTGGGCAGCAAGAGCAGCTCGCCTCCTTGGATCGATTTCAGCTTCTACTTTCTCTGAAGCTTTCACCTCCCCTTTTAAGACTTCCCCTAAATGTAAAAAAGAATCATTCTCTTTCTGAACATCTGTTACTCGAAAAATAAAATCTTTATTTCGTATGAAACCTTGATCACCAATCTGACCACCAGATTCTGCGTAAAAGGGTGTAGAATCTAGGAGAAGTGCTCCCTTCTCACCTGAGCTTAATGATTCTTTTACTTTGCCATCAGAGCTAAATAAAAATAATAAATTGCCTTCTGCCTTATGTCTGTCATATCCTAGAAACTCAGTAGCCTTGATTTGACCAGCACTGAGTCCGGTAAGAAAGCTTAGCTTTTTACCCTTCCAACTTTCTCTAGATAGGATTCTATCTTTTTCGAGTTCTTCTTCAAAACCTTTTTCATCAAAAGTATAACCTCGTTCAACAACAAGTTCCTTGGTCATTTCTTTGGGAAATCCGAAAGTACCGTAGAGACGAAAAGAGTCCTTACCATCAATCAGCTTAGATCCAGTTTCTTTTAACCTAAACAAAATGTTCTCTAATTCTTCTAAGCCAAGCTCTAGGGTATTTGCGAAGAGTTCCTCCTCCGCAACAATTACTCTTGTAATTTCATCTTGTTTGTTTTTTAATTCTGGGTAGCGTGCGCTATAGACTGCAACCAATTCTGAAATTAATTTATTTAAAAAAGGTTCTTTGATTCCAAGCTTTCTAGAAAAAAGTGCAGCCCGTCGAATGAGTCTACGAATGACATAGCCACGACCTGTGCGGTCTGGATAGATTCCATCACCAATCGCAAAAAACATAGATCTCGAATGATCGGCTATGACACGAAAAGCTATCTTAGTTTCTGAATTGTATTCCTTTCCAGAAATGGAAGAGATTTTGGAAAGTATATGTTTGAATTCATCTGTGTCATAAACAGAATCTACATCTTGTAAAAGAAGTGCAATTCGTTCAACCCCAGCACCAGTATCAATACCTGTTTGCTTAAGTGGTTGCAGTTCACCTTCAACTGTTTGGTTAAATTGATTGAACACAATGTTCCAATATTCCATGAATCTGTCACAATCGCAACCAGGAGCACAGCTAGCCTTATTGCCACAACCTGGAAAGCCTTTTGCAAGGCCACGGTCCAGATACAATTCGGAACAAGGTCCACAGGCACCGGAATCGCCTGCGGGTCCCCAGAAATTATCTTTCTTTCCTAAACGAACAATACGTTCAGCAGGAATGCCTTCCGCTAACCAAAGATCGCGAGCTTCGTCATCATTTTCGAATATTGTGATCCAAATCTTATCAATTGGGATTCCAAGATTTTGGGTAGAAAATTCTAGGGCATAATGAATGGATTCTTTTTTAAAGTAATCACCAAAACTAAAATTGCCTAACATTTCAAAGAAGGTACAATGTCTCTCTGTTTGTCCAACGTTTTCTAAGTCAGTAGTTCGCAGACATTTCTGGGCTGAAGTAGCTCTGGTATATGGTAGTTCGACAGCCCCTGTGAAAAATGGTTTAAATTGGACCATCCCTGCCGTTGTGAAAAGTAAGGTAGGATCACCTGCTGGAATCAAGGAAGAGGATGGAACTATAGTGTGCTCTTTGGATTGAAAATATTGAAGAAATAAGTCGCGAATCTCGGATACTGATTTTGGATTCATAGTTTTTGCCTTTTTAACTCAGATCATGAGCCTAATTCCAGAATTTTGGAAAAAGACTAGGAGTAAAGGGGAATTTCTAGACTAAGAAATCCCATCCCAGGAAAATACTTAAGTATAAATTTGACAGATCACTTAGCCCAAAATAGTTTTAAAAAATGGATCACGATACTTTTTCCTTTGAGAAACTAAATTCAGATTATACTAGCCTAACAAGAAACTTAAGAATCGTACTCGAACGATTAGGTGAAAAATCAATAACTCATTTATTGCCAATACTAAGTGAAAATGAAATCCCCGAAAAATTAAACAGCCCACTTCCAGATAAGGCTGTAGAACTTCTAAGTTTATCCTTCCAGTTGTTAAATATGACCGAAGAAAACGTCGCTGCTCAATATAGACGATCGATAGAGAATAAAGGAGAATACAACTCCCTGCATGGACTTTGGCGCTATAACATTGAAAAGATGAAGAATTACGGACTGACTGAACAGGAAATTTTAGATACTATAAAATCTATTCACATCGAACCGGTATTAACTGCTCATCCAACAGAAGCAAAAAGGGCTACAATCCTTGAGCAACATAGAGAACTTTACTTGTTAATAGTTCAGCTTGAGAATCAAATGTGGACTCCTTATGAAAGAAAAGAAATAAATAAAAATATTGAATCAGTTATCGAAAGATTATGGAGAACTGGGGAAATTTATTTAAGAAAACCAGATGTTCAGTCAGAAATCCGAAACATTGAACACTATCTTAAGAATGTATTTCCTCATGTGATACCTGTTCTTGATACTCGATTAAAGCAAGCCTGGGAAGATGCAGGATTCTCTGCTCATTCTTTCCAAAATGCATCTGATTTTCCAAAAATAAGTTTTGGAGATTGGGTGGGAGGTGATAGAGATGGACATCCCTTTGTGACCCCTGAATTAACATCTTATGTTCTAGAGCGTTTTCGAAATCTATCTATAGATTTATATAACGAAAAATGTATAGAGCTCTCCAAAAATTTAAGTCTCTCAGATTATTTACAAAATGCACCCAAATCATTATTAGATGCTATCAAGAAATATAGTTCAATTCTAGGTGATTTGGGAAAAGAATGCATTCTGAGAAACGTAGATGAGCCATGGAGGCAGTTTTGTAATTTAATCCGCTATAGATTGCCTTCTGAAGAAAATAAGAAAATAGTAGCAAAAGAATTTTTGTATAAAAATAAATCTGAATTCATCCAAGATGTTTCTATCCTTAGATCTTCTTTAGAATCCGTAAAGGCATCTCGTTTGGTTGAAACGGAAATTTTCCCCTTAGAAAGATGGTTGATGGCTTTTGGATTTCATATGGCAAAGCTGGATATTCGCCAAAATTCAAGCTACCACGAAAAAGCAATAGATCAAATACTTTCCTCTGCAGGTATAAAGAATAGCACATACTCCCTTTGGTCAGAAGAAGATCGACTAACATTTTTGGAAGAAGAGTTATCTAGTCCAAGACCATTTCTCTTGCCAAGCATTTCAGCAGGACAAGAAGCAGATAATCTTCTAGCTACTTACAGAACAATTCAAGCGCATATCCAGGCATCTGGAGTAGAAGGAATCGGTTCTTTTATCATTAGTATGACTAGATCCTTATCAGATTTACTCTTGGTTTTCTTATTCTTTAGAGAATCTGGAATATTGGTAAAGACAGACCAAGGTTTGGTCTCACCTATTCCCATAGTTCCGCTCTTCGAAACAATAGATGATTTAGAGAATTCAACTGTAATACTAGATTCTTTCTTGAGTAAAGATATTGTAAAAAATAGCTTACTTTATAGAAAACAAATGGACAAATCGTCCCAAGCTATACAGCAGATTATGCTTGGTTACAGTGACTCAAATAAAGATGGAGGAATTCTAGCCAGCCAGTGGAATCTTTACCTCACCCAAAATCGATTGACTAAAATCGCTCAAAAGCATGAAGTCCAAATTAATTTCTTTCACGGAAGAGGAGGATCCATTAGCCGAGGAGGTGGCAAGACTCATCGATTCTTAGATGCTTTACCTCATGAAAGCCTAACGGGAAACATACGAATGACAGTTCAAGGAGAAACTATAGCTCAGAAATTTGCAAATAAGATTAACGCAGTTTATAATATGGAACTATTCCTTGCTACAGCTACCAAGGTTACGGCAAGGCATAAATTTAGACCTAAGAAAAATCATCCAAGTGAAACTATAGTTGCTAAACTCGCAAAGAGATCAGGTGAGGTTTATTCTGAACTTCTGAATGCAAAAGGATTTATAGAATTTTTTTCCCAGGCTACACCAATAGATGCTATAGAAAATAGTCGCATAGGTTCTCGCCCAACTCGCAGAACAGGCAGTAGAACCATTTCGGATCTAAGAGCCATTCCTTGGGTTTTTAGTTGGAACCAATCCCGATTTTATCTACCAAATTGGTATGGTTCTGGCAAAGCACTCCAGGAATTGAAGGATGAATCTCCTGAGGATTTCTCTATTCTACAAAATGAAGTTGAAGAATGGCATTTTCTGAAGTATGCAATTCTGAATGTAGAAACTGGCATTCATAGTGCTAAGCTCTCTCAAATGCTAGCCTATTCTCAATTGGTTGAAGATAAGGGTATTCGTGAGACTTTCTTAGCTTCTATAAGTGAAGAATTCAAACGAACCCAAGCTATATTGAATGAATTATTCCACAATGTCCCTGTTGAGCAAAGAAGACCCAAAATGATACAAACTATTGCAATGCGAGAAAAATCCTTAGAAATCCTTCACTCCCACCAAATTTCTCTTTTGAAGAAATGGCGAGACTTAATAAAGAATGGAGCAGATGAGAATGAAAAAGAAAATCTATTGCAACCTCTTCTTCTTACAGTGAATGCTATAGCTAGCGGACTTAGAACAACCGGTTAAATAATTTACTTTATTTGTGGATTTAGATTTTTGTAACGATTTATAAAATCTTAGTATAAGAGTAATTTAAAGTGATATAAAAAATACTTAAAATCGAAGCAGAGAATAGATTATCATTTCAATAATCGATTTCACGATTTTTTACTTCCGCCTCTTGGGAAATTTTCTTCCTAAGTTTACGAAGTTTGTCTTTTTTGGATTTCTGAAGTTTGGCGATTTGGATGGCTTGAGAAGATTTCATTCCTAATTCTCTGCGCTCTAAGCGCTCACATAAGATAGCTCTAGCCTTGTATCTATTTAAACCTTGGGTTCTGTAAACAGAGCATTTAATTTCTTCCCCGCTTGGCTTATGGTTTAGCCTGACTGCCGTAGATACCTTGTTAACATTTTGTCCACCATTTCCAGATCCTCTAGTGAAGCTTTCCACTAAATCCGACTCAAGTATGCCTAGAGCTCGCATTTTTGAACGAAGGGCTTCTAATTTTTTTTCAGAGACGGGGAAATGAATATCCATAGGTATAGTAATGGTCTATGCAAGGCACCCACTCTATAAGTGGGCCTTAGCAGTTATTAATATTTAGATTCTGTTGTTTCTATTTCAACAATTTTACGTTTCAAATTAGATGCGACTTCATAATTCTCAACCGAGATAGCATTGAATTTCTTCAAGTACAATCCAACCAATTCATCTCCTTGGTTGCCTGGAAAATCTAAAGCCTTTTTGAAATTATCCAAATCATACTGAGGGTGGTTGCTTGAAAATTTATGAACAATGCGATCTACTTTTAATTGCGTAGCTTCTCTGGCAAGGCCAGTTGATCTACGAAACTCCATAGAGAGATTTGCAAGTGCTTCTAGATAGCCTTCCACACCTTGGATATCTTTATCAATATCATTGTGAGGTTTCTTTTCTTTCGTTTTGCAAAATTCCACATAACGCATAACAACTTGATTGAAACGCTCCATTTGATCTTGGATGTAACGATTCGCCTCTTCTTTGTTCTCGGGAAGTTCAAAATCAGGAAGCCTTGCTATATCATAGGCTTCTAAATTGATATCTATTAATTTCTTCAACTCATCCAAACTTGGAAGAGCTACAGGTGGAAAAGTGACTACAGGAAAATTATCACCAAGCTTTAGGAAACTCACTACAACATTGGAAGCAATAATTCGCCCTCCAGGTTGTACGGGATTTTCACCAATTACATTGCAATAGAGAATCAAATTCCCAGTAGGATTTTGTTTTGTTCCTTTTTCGAAAATCATAGTTCCCCCTACAAAACTAATCTGACTACAGAAAATGAATGAAAGACAAGCATTTTTTCCTCAATCCCATTCTGCGATAGAAGTTTGGAGATTTTTTAAGATTCCGGCATAGGAGGCAGCAACCTTACCTTCCTTCTCTTGTAAAGTTACAGGAAGACCCGATTCTCCTGATTTCATGATTTCTAAGGTAATTGGAACGGAACCGAGCACATTTACTTTGAGAGAATCAGCCAATTTTTTACCTCCACCCTGGGAGAATATCGCGGAACTATGACCGCAGTTGGGACAAATGAACTCACTCATGTTCTCAACTATGCCCATAACTGGAACTTTTACTTGAGCTAGCATGGCCGCAGCTCTACTTGCGTCAAGTAGGGCTATATCTTGTGGCGTTGTCACAAGAACTGCTCCATCTAGATCAATCAACTGAGCCAAAGATAGTTGCACATCCCCAGTTCCAGGTGGAAGATCTATAAAAAGAAAATCCAATTCACCCCATACTACATCATATAAAAATTGTTCTACTGCCTTTCCAAGCATAGGTCCTCTCCATACAACGGGTTGGTCATCATTGATAAGAAAAGAAAAAGAAATAATTTTTATACCACCTTTATCTATGGGAAAAATTCTATCATCTTCTACTTTCAAAGGAACACGACCATTGATACCAAACATTTTACCAATCGAAGGTCCATAGATATCAGCATCCATAATTCCGACTTTAAGCCCAGCATTCACGGCAGCTGCTGCTAGGTTAGCTGTCACAGTGGACTTTCCTACTCCACCCTTTCCTGAACCAACAGCGATTACTTTCTTAACTCCAGGAATTCTATTCCCATCTTCTAATTTAAAATTCTGATCCACTTCAAATTTGATTTTGATCTTTCCTATTCCATCCATCTTAGAGAGCACCTGTCTAATCTGTGCTTCTAATCCGATTTGCATTCTGCGGTCTGCATTAGGAGTTTTGATATTGAGATCAATTCCTTCAGAAGTTGGTTGCAAATGAGAGATCATTCCTAAAGAAACAATATCTTTCTTTAACTCAGGATGTTTTACTTCTAAGAGTTTCTTCTGGATGAGGTTGATATCTGGTTTAATTTCTGACATGAGAATTTCCTTATGAGTATATTATACTATTACTTAGTTCGAATTTTTGATTATGAGAATTGAATATATATCTTTCAGTATTCCAAGTGTTCTTATTGTCCCTATTAAAAAAATGAAAACCACTTTTATGATGACTATCAGATATTCTTGTTGATGAGGCTGAGTTAATAACATAAAAGGGAACATTTTCATCAGGAGTCTTGACCCAATTGGTATGTAAATGTCCATGAAAATATGCTACAGGTGGATTCGATTTTAGAATTTGAATGATACTATCTCGGTTTCTCATCTTATGGTGGTTAGACTCTTGGCGATCTTTCGGATTCCAAATTGGATGATGACAGACAAGCATATATTCACCCTCTTTAGACTGACTCATAATATCCAAAGTTTTTTGAGCAACCAATGGATGAAGAAGTCCCTGGGCATTCATAGCAGGAAGCAATAAATTGGAATCCCAGCCAATAAATTTCATAGAGGCTATTGTCTTCATTCTGAGGTAGAGACTCGCTCTATTGAAATCAAAGGATTCCGTAAGACTTCCTCGCTTTTCCAATTCAGGTTCTGTAATCCTAGCCTCATGAGCCTCCATAGGATTTTGAACATCAATTTCTATCTTAACACCAAGGTATTCAGAGAAACTCTTTTCGAAGTAATCTTCGGTTATTGACTTTTTGGTATATCTATCGTGATTGCCCGGTATCATAAAGGTTCTCTCATCTAAGATAGGCGAAAGAATTTCTTTAGCTATTTCAAATTCCTTGGGATGGGAAACATTTGTAATATCTCCAGAAATGATAAGGGCATCATAATTCAGATTACGAATCGTTTCCACTAAGATTTTATGTTGTAAGTGCTTCTTTCGTCTGCGTAGGTAAAAGTTCGCATAACCTACCAAAGACTTCCTTCTTAAGGTAAATGGATTTAACAAAGTGGGAAAATGAAGATCAGATATATGAAGTATTTTCATGAAGTTTTGGTAGCAAGTCTACCGAGGATATCTCCCTTTTTCACTTGGGAACCCTCAGGGAATAGTATTTCATCCAAGCTTCCATTGATAGGAGACTCCACTGGAAAGGAAGCCTTATCCGTCACCAATTCCAAAATTTCTTGTCCTTCAGATACTAAATCTCCTATCTTCAGATACCATTTTACGAGTTCGATTTTGTCTGAATCCCCTAGGTCTGGAGTTTTTAGGTCGAAAGTTCTTTTTTCCATAGCTCTTTCTAAATTTCCTTGCTTTATAGGGCAATTTTGTGACACTGAACTGGAAAGAATCTTTTTTTTATGCAATCTGAAAAAAAAATGTACCAAGGCGAAGAAATCCTATCACATCTCGAAGAGATCACCAAAAGAAATTATTTACATTTTGAACTCAGAGGACTAACCAAACCTACAAGAGATATACTCAACGAAGTCATACAAGGAATTTTAAATAAAATTGAAGCCAATCCTCTAGCTTCCTTCCACCTATTCAGTGGATTGATGGAAGCTCTGCTAAACGCAGTGAAAGGAAACTTAAGACATGTGATTTTCAAAGATGAACTCTTTCAGAAGATTAGCAATTCTAAGGATACTGAATCCAAGCAAGAAGCCGAAGAACTTCTGAATGTTATCTTAGATACTAGCCCACTACGAGATGCCATGCAAAGGTATGTTGTTCCTGAAAAGCTTAAGAAAACAGTTCAAAAGATTCTTCAGCTCCAAGACAAAACTCGTTCACGTAAGATCAATTTATCTGAACCTGAAATTTCTTTCATGAATGAAGTCAAAAGCAAAATCACAAAGAATGATCAGAAGATTTCTATGAAGATTCGTATTTCTGACAAAGAATTGTACATTCGAATTCGCAACGATGCTCCCATATTAGGTTTAGATTATAAACGCATAGAAGCCTCTAGGGAAAAGCATGCGGTTCTAGCCAAAGAAGGCAGATCTACTGAGTTCTTTCGACCCGACTTCTTAGATGAGAAGGAATCTGCTGGTTTTGGTATTGCTATGATAGATGAAGGATTTTATAATATGGGAATTGATCCTTTAGAGAATTTTACTATTGTGACAAGCAATCATACCACAACAGCCTATCTCACTTATCCTATCGACGCACTCCAAAAAATGGATTTTTAGAAGATAGAACTTTTCTTTGAAGATACAAAATCCATTCCAGGTAGAACGGAAAAGATTACATTTTCCCATCCTTTGGAAACATTTGTTCCTAAGAATGAATTGGAATTCTTTCGAGATCTCAAAAAACTAGAAAGTATTTATAAATCGAATCAATACTATATTGCAGGTTTTATTAGCTATGAAGCTGGATATTTTCTTGAGGAAAAATTTTCCCACCTTAGGCAAGACTTTTATCCTGAAGGGATCTTTCATCTTTCCCTTTTCGAAAATCCTAGTAGAACTATTTTCCAATCGACTCAATCATCTCAAACAAAATCGTTTAGCGTGCAAGATGTCCGATATGGTATCAGCCAAAAGGAATATAAACAAAAAATTGAAAGAATTCAAAATTTTCTAAACGAAGGTGAAAGCTATCAGATTAATTTTACCTTTCCTGTAAGATTTGAAACAAATTCATCTGCCTTAGAATTTTATAATAACTCAAAGCTAAAACAATCAGTTGCTTACGGTGCCTTCATGGATCTTGGTGAATCTCAGATTCTATCTCTTTCGCCAGAGCTTTTCCTTAAATTTGAAAATGGTAGAGTCTTAGCAAAACCCATGAAGGGCACAGCAAAGCGTTCCCCACTTCCCGAAATAGACGAATGGATAAGCCACTCCTTATTTTCTTCTGAGAAAAATAGAGCAGAAAATTTGATGATCACTGATTTGATACGCAATGACATTGGTAGATTCTCTGAAATTGGCTCAGTCAAGGTCTCTTCCTTATTTGAAATTGAAACGTTTGAAAGCATACACCAAATGACAAGTTCTGTAGAATCCAAGCTAGCATCCGATTTTACATTTTGGGATTTATTTTGGGGGATGTTTCCTTGTGGCTCAGTCACAGGAGCACCTAAGATTCGTTCTATGGAAATTATTCATGACTTAGAACAAGAGCAAAGAGGAATTTATACAGGATCGATTGGCTATTTTGCACCCAAGAACTCCAAAGAAAGAAGTTTATGGAATATTGCAATTCGCACTATAGAATTTAGAAATGGAAGCTGCAAGATGGGCATAGGTTCCGGAATTACGATTGAATCTCAGGCTGAAGAAGAATGGCGAGAATGTCAAAGTAAACTTCGATTTATTGGGATTCAGCAAAATCTAGATTCTAGTTCCGATGAACTAAAATTAGACGACACTACTATGTACGAACAAGATTGGATTACAGATGATTTTAAGTTGTTTGAAAGTATAGGCTGGACAGGTTATCGATTTAAGCTATTAAACTACCATAGATCGAGAATTCAAAAATCTGCAAAATACTTTGGAATTCCATTCAATGCAAGTCTTTGGACTAAACATCTTAACGATTTTGTAAAATCCAAGGAAAGTATTTCTGGGAGAATAAAGTACAATTTGTACAAAGATGGATCGTATAAGATAATCTTTTTCCCTATGGATTTTAAGAAAAAACAAAAAGTCAAAAAATTACCAACAGACAGAATCCAAATTTCCGAAAAAATCATTCACTCTGATTCCCTCTATCTCTACCACAAAACTAGCTATCGCAAAATCTACGACGAAACCTATAAAACTAAAAAGGAATTCTATGATATACTTTTCACAAACGAGAGAAAAGAATTAACGGAATCCTGTGTTCATAATTTATTCCTGAAAATGGATGGGGTCTATTTTACTCCCAGCATTGATTCAGGAATCCTTAGAGGAACACTAAGAGAATACTGCCTAAAGAAATTTCCTAGATGGTTTCAAGAAAAAATTCTTGTCCCAGAAGATTTGATTAAGGCAGATAAAATTATCCTTGGAAATTCCGTTCGTGGCTTTACAGAATGTATTTACTAAGATCCTTATCTTCTACTATCTCTTTCAACTTAGCACGGACAAAGGCTTCATCAACATAAACTTTTTTATCGTCTGGTGCAAGGTCAGGTGCATCAAAAGAGATATCTTCTAGAAGTTTCTCCATGATAGTATTCAGACGTCTTGCGCCAATATTCTCATTTTTTTCATTCATTTCAAAGGCGAGTTTCGCAATTTCAACAATCCCATCTTTTGCAAATACCAAACTCACTCCTTCTGTCCCAAGTAGTGCTTCATACTGACGAGTCAGAGAGGATTTTGTAGCTGTGAGAATTTTCACAAAGTCATCCATAGATAGTTTTTCTAATTCGACACGAATCGGAAATCTTCCTTGCATTTCAGGAATCAAATCAGAAGGCTTGGACATATGAAAAGCACCAGCGGCAATAAATAAAATATGATCGGTCTTAATAGGACCGAGCTTTGTGCTAACAGTTGCTCCTTCTACGATAGGAAGTAAATCTCTTTGAACACCTTCTCTGGAGACATCTGCACCAGCTCTGGATTCTCTGCCTGCTATCTTATCAATTTCATCTAAGAAAATAATTCCCATCTCTTCTACACGCTTCTTGGCTTCTGATTGCACCTTATCTGGATCTAGTAGCTTATCTGCTTCTTGGTCAGCAAGAGATTGAAAAGCATCTTTAATCTTCATCTTTTTCTTCTTGGATTTCTTAGGCATTAGATCTCCAAGAACATTTTGCAATTGGTTATCAAGATCTTCCATATTCCCAGCTCCAAAAACTTGTAGCATAGGCATACCACTACCACTTGCTTGGGGAGTATCTATTTCAACTTCTTGCTCATCTAATTTGCCAGCTTTTAATTTATTTCGCATCATCTCTCGACTAGCCACATAACGAGCATTTGGATCTTCGGGACTATCTTGAAAACCTATAGGTGATGCTGTAGCTCCCAGGGGACTATGTGCACTGGTTTGATTGGCTGCTGAAGTGGGAGGAGCAGGAAGCAAAATATCCAGTAAAAGTTCTTCCGCTTTTTCCTTAGCCTTGTCAGTAACTCTCTCCTTGAATTCTTGTTTTACCATATTCAAAGAAATATTGGCAAGATCTCGAATCATAGATTCCACATCTCGACCTACATATCCAACTTCTGTATACTTAGTAGCTTCCACCTTGATGAAGGGAGCTCCACATAATTTAGAAAGGCGTCTTGCAATTTCTGTCTTACCAACTCCTGTTGGTCCTATCATGATTATATTTTTAGGATAGACCTCTTCACGCATTTCGCCGTCAAGTTTACGCCTTCTAGTTCGGTTGCGAAGAGCTATAGCAACGGCACGCTTTGCATTTTTCTGACCAATGATATGCTCGTCCAATTTTTCTACAGTTTCTCTGGGTGTAAGTTCAATTTCGCTAGGATGTAATTCGTTTGGTTCCATTAATAGTATTAGACTCTTTGGATTTTATTCAATGACTTCTATCGTTAAAGAATGGTTGGTATAGATGCAAATATCAGCAGCAATTTTCATTGCCTTTTCTACGATATCCTTTGCACTAAAATCTGTGTTCTCATATAAGGCTCTTGCAGCTGAGAGTGCATAATTGCCTCCCGAACCTATGGCAAGTACTCCATCATCCGGTGAAATTACATCTCCCGTTCCCGATATGAGAAAAGACTCTGTTGCATCGGCAACAATGAGAAGAGCTTCCAATCTTCTAAGCATACGATCTGTTCTCCACTCACGAGCCATTTCTACAGCAGCACGAGACAAGGAACCATTGAATTCAATAATTTTTTTCTCAAATAACTCAAATAAGGTGAAAGCATCAGCAGCAGAACCTGCAAAACCAGATGCTATCTTTCCATTAAAAAGTTTCCTTACTTTCTTTGCAGAATGTTTCATAACAGTCTGTCCCATAGAGACTTGACCGTCTCCACCTATCGCTACCTTTCCATTCTTACGAACACAGAGTATGGTTGTGGATCGAAATTTTCTATCCTCTGTCCAATTTTGCATGAGGGTGTGCCTTCCTATAAATCTCTTTGAGTTTATCTTTGGATACACTTAGATAAACTTGAGTACTTGATAAGGAAGAATGACCTAAGAGTTCTTGAACTGCACGAATGTCAGCACCAGCATCCAATAAATCGGTAGCAAATGTATGCCGAAATTTATGAGGAGTCACAGATTTCTCAAAACCCATTGCCTTCCTTCTCTCGTTCAAGATATATCTTACGCCTCTGGTGGTAAGTTTTTTTCCACGTTGGTTCAGAAAAATTTCTTCTTCTTTGGAATCTCCTCGCATACTTAAATACTCATTTAGAGCAAATTCAGCTTCTGTTCCTAAATATACGAAGCGCTCTTTCTTTCTTTTTCCTAAAACTTTTATCGTTTTGGAATCTCTAGATAGATCAGAAAGTTTAGCATTCACAAGTTCAAAAACTCTCATGCCTGAGGAGTATAAAATTTCCAAGATAGCACGATCTCTTTTTTCCAAAATGGGCGAGGCTTCATTATTATCATACTCAAGAATTTCCTCAGTCTCTCCGGGCTTAAATGCCTTGGGCAAGCGAGTTTTGGTCTTAGGAAAGTTAACAGAGAGTATAGGATTGGATGGAATAAGATCCTTTTGAAACAAACAACGATAAAATGTTCTAAGACTGGATAGCTTTCTTGTTTGTGTCTTCTTATCTAGATTTTTCTTTTTTGATAATTCTGAAAAATACGAACGAATATCAACAACCTCTATCTCCATGTATTCGATTTCTTCTCTATGGCAGAATTCTAGAAAGAATTTCAAATCCCGCAGATAGGCTGATTGTGTGTGAAGGGAATAATTCTTTTCAATATCCAGATAATCTTGGAAAATTTGAATCGAACTCTTCATAGATTCAGAGAAATAATCGGGAAAAAAGACTTCTAATTCGCTCAAATGGGGGCTCCTATGCTGCTCTTCCTCTTAGTATCGGCTTGGATTTTTTTCCTCTAGTTATAAAAAAAACTCTATACATGTACTAAGGTAGTATTAGATTTGAAAAAAATAAAGAGACATAGAAAAAAATCCTATTTCTCTGGTTTTTGTCCTGGTATATTGTTAGGATAGTTGTTGTAAAGGGACATAACTCATTTGCCCGCCCTAAAAGTTCTGCTTTTTTTGAAAAAATGCAGAACCAGTCGGAGCATCTTGGAAACCCTTAGGTAGATCAAAAAAGGTAGGAATTTTTATAATGAAGAAAGGCAAAGAAGACAAGAACCAAGAGAAAGAAGGCACTGAGAAGAACCAAGCCATAGAAGCTGCACTTTCTCAAATTGAAAAACAATTCGGCAAGGGCTCCATCATGAGGCTAGGCTCCTCGGAAAGTAAAATCCAAGCAAGTAGCATAGTCTCCACTGGTTCCTTGGAACTAGATGTAGCACTAGGAATAGGCGGATTCCCGTCTGGACGTATCATTGAAATATATGGACCAGAATCTTCTGGTAAGACAACTCTTACTTTGAGTGCTGTTGCGGAAGCTCAGAAAAAAGGCGGAGTCGCTGCATTCATCGATGCAGAACATGCTCTGGATCCATCTTATGCTCGTAAGTTGGGCGTAAATGTGGAAGACCTACTCGTGGCACAACCTGACAACGGGGAAGAGGCTCTCGAAATTTGTGAATCCTTGGTTCGTTCCAATGCTATTGACATCATAGTAATAGACTCCGTAGCAGCTCTAGTGCCTAGAGCTGAGATCGAAGGCGATATGGGTGATTCTCACATGGGTCTGCAAGCAAGGCTTATGTCCCAAGCACTTCGTAAACTAACAGGAACTATAGCCAAATCAAATACTACAGTTATCTTTATCAACCAAATCCGTATGAAGATTGGTGTGATGTTTGGCTCTCCGGAAACTACGACTGGTGGAAATGCATTGAAATTCTATGCATCCATTCGATTGGATATTCGAAGAATCGAAACGCTCAAAGAAAAAGAAGAGCCCATTGGCAACCGAGTTCGAGTGAAAGTGGTAAAGAACAAGATGGCTCCACCTTTTCGCCAAGCTGAATTTGATGTAATGTTCAGCACTGGTATTAACAGAGAATCAACTCTCATCGATATGGCGGTTCGTCATGACCTTCTAGCTAAGGCTGGTTCTTGGTATTCTTATAATGGAGAGAAGATAGGACAAGGCAAGGAACAAGTAAGAAATTTCTTCCTAGAAAATCCGGAAATTGCTTTCAAAGTCGAGAACCAAATTCGTGACTTGAATGGCCTACCCGTATTGGTAGCTCCCAAAGTAGCCCCCGCTGAGAAAAAAGCAAAAGAAAAAGCTACATCCAGCCTTGGTGGCGAAGAAGCTCCTGAGAAAGAAGAGATTCAGAGAGAAGTTGCCGTAGGAGAGTAAGTTGCAAACACCGAAAAAGCGAAATTTCTAGGTGCAGTTAGATCAAACGTTTTCTTTTTAGGAACCATTGAGCCGGGGGCAACCCCGGTTTTTTTTTCTTTCAAAGAAAAAAAGAAATGCGAAAGCTAGCGAATGCATTGAATTGAAAGAAATGAAATTCATACCTTTTAAATCCATCCAAGTCTTTTCTATTTTAATCCTCTTATTAATCAACCTCAGTGATTGTCGCAATCGAAGAAGAAATATTCCTATGGAATTTAAGGATTCCTTTTTAGAAATTCCCGTTACAGGAACAGCCTTGGAGCGTTCGGTTTTTTTCTATTATCCTGAAGCAAGTAAATCTCGAAGTGAGAAGATTCCTATGGTACTAATCTTTCACGGTGGCGGAGGAAGTCCAGAAGGGATGGTTGGCTTGGATAATGGACGACTTTTGGAATTTGCTAGAGAAAGAAGATTTGCCGTTGCCTACATGCGAGGTTATAATAACTCTTGGAACGATCTCAGGGAAGACAACAAGGCAGCAGCAAATAGAGATAAACATGAGGATGTATTGTATACTAAGCTTTTTCTCGAACAAATAATGGAAGCTTACCAAATCGATGAAAAACAAATTCATGCAGCAGGAATTTCCAACGGTGGTATGTTTGCCTTAAGACTAGCTTGCGAAGTTCCAGAAAAATTTGTGGCTATTACCGCACTAACCGCTAACCTTCCAAGCACTGCCAAAGATGTTTGTTCGCCAGCAAAAGGAACTAATTTAACAATCATTAATGGTACAGCGGATCCCTTAGTTCCCTATGATGGAGGCAATGTGACGGTATTTGGTCGAAACCGCGGTGAGATACTATCTACAACAGCGACCCTTGAACATTTTGAAAGCTTTTACAGATGCTCCCATTCTCAGGCAAAAACCATTCATAGTTCCACTGAAGCTGATCCCACCGAAGTTCTGCTCAGCCAAAAGAAATGTTCAAGTGGCTCTATCAACCTTTTGAAAATAGAGAACGGAGGACATACTTGGCCAGGGGGAGTTGTCTACCTTCCAGAATCTATCATAGGAAAAACCAGCAACCAATTCTCTGCATCCAGGTTGATTGCTGATTTAGTAAAAAACAAAGGAAAACTTTTAGAAAAGGACTTAGAACCCTAAGTTACTCTTGAAAAATTTTCATTTATTTTAATTATCTAAGCTTCTGATTTTACAAATTTCATAATACTTCCATCCCAATCTGCGAGGAATTCTCCCTCTTTAAGATTTCCTGTTAACAATTCTCTTGAAAGTGGTCTGTTAATGTATTTATTGAATACTGCTTGAAGAGGTCTAGCTCCGAACTTAGGATCATATCCTTGATCGCACAACATTCTCTCAGCAGTCTCATGCAAACGTATTCTCACATTCTTCACTTTCAATCTCTCGTTGATGAGTCTTACTTGTTTATCAACTAACTTTTGCATAACAGAAAAATCGATCTGCTTATAGCTTAAGATAGCATCTAGCCTACCTAAAACTTCGGGTTTGAAATCTAATTCTGGGTTTTTTGAATTCGTAGTTAACAGAATAATCGTATTCTTAAAGTTAATCACTCTACCCTTATTATCTGTGAGTCTCCCATCATCCAAAATCTGGAGCAAGATATCTGAGAAATCAGGATGTGCTTTTTCAATTTCATCAAAAAGAACAACTGAATAGGGCTTACGTCGTATCTTTTCTGTTAGAATTCCTCCTTCCTCATAACCAACATAACCAGCGGGAGATCCTATCAATTTGGATACAGAATGCTTCTCTGAGAATTCAGAAAGATCAAATCTGACCAAAGAATTCTCATTATCAAAGAGAAATCTTGCAATTCCCTTCGCTGTTTCCGTCTTACCTACCCCGGTTGGCCCCATAAGTAAAAAGGATCCAAGTGGTCTTGTCTCATCCGAAAGTCCTGCATAGCCAGTAAGCAAGGTCTCTGAAATTTCATGAATGGCTTCTTCTTGCCCAAACACAACATTTTTTAAATAAGATTCTAATTCTAAAATATCATCTTGCTTGGTTTTTAGAATCTTTTCAACTGGGATACCTGTTTGCCTAGCTATAACTTGAGCTACATGTATTCTTGAAAGAATCCATATATCTTCAAAACTAGTTAACTCTTTTTCTAGCTCTGGAAGAACTGCATATTTTAAACGAGAGGCTTCCTCATACATAGCTTTACTTTCTGCTGCTTCAAGTTCAAATTTAATTCTATCTATTTTATTTTTGATGGATGCAACTTTTCTTAAACTTTCAACTTCTTTCTCCCAAACAGCCTTACCGGTATTAAATTTTTCTTCGAGACTTTTTATTTCACCAAGAATTTCATCATTCTTTTTTTCTACTTGTGAAAGAATTTTCTTAGCACGAATTTCCGATTGCAATTCAACAAGTTCCGAAGGCATAGCCTCAGCTGAAAGTTTCAAGGCGGAGGCAGATTCATCAATTAAATCTATAGCCTTATCTGGAAGATTTTTGTCAGTGATGTACTGATCTGATAGATACACAGAACCGATGATAGCCTCATCCGAGATCTTGATTCCATGGTGAATTTCCAGTTTATCACGAATCCCCATGAGTATTTCTACCGCATCTTCTTTGCTAGGTTCATTTACGGGAACGGATCGGAATCTCCTTTCTAAGGCAGCATCACCTAAGATGTATTTTTGGAATTCTTCTGGAGTTGTAGCTCCTATACAATGTAGTTCTCCTCTAGCTAGAGCTGGCTTGAGAAGATTAGCAGCATCCATAGCGCCTTCTGTTTTACCTGCACCTACAAGTTGGTGGATTTCATCAATAAAAAGGATGGCTTGTCCATTTTGAGCTTTTACAAATTTTAAGAGTTGCTGGATTTTCTCTTCAAACTCTCCTCTGTATTTTGTTCCAGCCATAAGCTCGCCCATACTCATGCTATAAACTGTTTTGTCTCTTAAGACATCGGGCACCTTGTTTTTTATAATTTGCTCAGCCAAGCCCTCCACTATAGCAGTTTTACCAACTCCAGCGGAACCAACTAACACTGGATTATTCTTAGATCGTCTTCCTAAAATTTCCATGACTGCACGAATCTCACGGGTCCTACCTATGACAGGATCTAATTTGCCTGCTCTTGCCAGTTCATTCAAATCTAAAAGGAAAGCAGGTTTTTCTTCCTGGTCTTCCTTGAGATTTAAATCATTGGGATCGAATTTAAATTTGGGTAAAATTTGAGGCAAAAAACGAAGAAGATCCCCTTCATTTACATCTTGTCGACCTGCTTCTACTGCTCGACCCGATGCCATAGTGAGCCACTGCGAAAGATTGGATGCACTCCTAAGGTTTTCAAATTGAATTGCAGCTTGGGCTTGGGGAAGTTTTTGCAAGAATTCCTCTGCCTGTATTTTATATTTGGAAAGAGATTTGGATGCAAATGAGCTGGGATTAGAAATCAAACCCCAAAGTAGATGTTCAGCAGAGAGCTCCGTATTCTTTCTTTTGATAGCTTCTGTTTGAGCGATATCCAAGGATCCCGATACAACTGAATCAAAATTTTTCATAAAATGTTCCTTTTGAGCGCCTTCTTAAGCGAATGTGGCAGATTTGCCTCATTTTAGCACTCTAAACATTAGACTGCTAAAATGCAATTTAGTTTTCTATTCAAAATCGGATTTCTTTTGAAGTTTTTATCGCTTTTTCAAGGGATTACTCAGTATTAACAAATACAGTGTCCAGAAATCTTGTAAAAATATTTCTCTGTTTTACGATCTCTCATTCCTTGTCTTGCGAAACACCTAACCCAGATAATTCTATTTCCTTGCACGGAGAATGGGAGTTTGTTTGGGGAAGTAAAATAGATCCTACTCATCTCGAAGCAGGCAATCAAAACTGGAAGGCATTTCAAGTTCCAAGTGTAATAGAAAGTAGAAATGGTGAAAATTATGTACTGATTAGAAAATTTTTACCAACAGATGTTACCTACAGAGATCCTGCTATCTTGTTTTCCATTATGCTTGAAGACTTTGAAATATTCCTAGATAGGAAATCTATCTATCAATTTGGAAATCCATATTCCGAATTAGGAAGGATTCAAAGTTATATCTTTCCTCATGTTATCTCACTTCCTAATGATTTTCAAGGTAAAGAACTTAGAATTTTCATTCATTCAAAATATAAGGATTTTATTGGACCAGATCGTATAATCATGCTTACAGAGAGAGGGCAAATTATGCAATCTATACTTATAGCAGATTTACCGCGTTACCTTCTTGGAAGTATCTATCTTCTGATAGCCTGTGTATCCTTAATACTTTTTGTTCTGTCAGATAAAAATAGAATTTTCTTATATTATTCTTTGATGCTGCTCTTTAATGGAGGAATCACAATAGCGGCAGATTATGTTTCTATGAATTTCTTCGAAGATCCAAAAACTCCAGTGTATATGTATTATTTTAATCTTTACCTACTTCCTATTTTTCTTTATGCCTTTCTGGGAGAAATATACCAAAACCAACATAGAAAAATATTTAAAACAGGAATTGTTTTTTATACTCTTTACTTTTTAATTGCAAGCTTTCTAATTATTGTTTATGATTATGGATTTTTGAATCTAGAAGTATTCTTCAATACTAGTATATTAATTGGATTGTTGCCACTTCTTTCTATAATCATCTACCATTCACATAAGGCTGATAAGGATTCAAGAATATTACTCTTAGGTTTTATAATATTTACTCTTTGTGTTGCACATGATATACTTACAGATTTTGATATTTTTGTTTATAAAGTTTCATTGTATTGGTATGGAATGTTTTCCTTTTTATTATTCCAAGGGGCAACACTATTTAGAAAATTATACAACATTCAGAAAAACAACGAATTAAAAGAAAATGAACTTTTGGTTGCTAAGAAGATACAAAACTCCATCCTATCCCCTTTTCCTGATTACCTAACCAATTGGGAATTTACAAGTATATATGAACCTATGAGAGAAGTGGGTGGAGACTTTTATGATATATTAATAGATGAGAAAGGCACGATTGGAGTGATATTAATGGATGTCTCAGGCCACGGTGTAGCAGCAGCTTTGATTGCTTCTATGGCTAAGGTATCTTTTTCACATTGCCAAAATTTCTTAAACTCACCGGATAAGGTTCTAAGTGAAATGGAGAAGTCTTTAGGTGATAAGATGAATGACCATTTTGCAACTGCCTTCTATTTATCCCTTTCTTCTAGAGAGGCCATAGTGGAATATAGCTCAGCAGGACATCCATCCGCCTTATTAGTGACTGATCCTCAGAAAGAAGTAATAGAATTTAGAACTAAGGCTAGGCCTATTGGAATAAGTCCCAAATCGGAATTTTCAAAAAGTTACCTACACCTCAATGAGGGTGATTTGATTTGTGTTTATACAGATGGAGTCACAGAATTAAATGACCCCCATCAAAATGAATATGGTTCTACTAGACTCAAGGAAATTTTATTGAATAACCATAGATTACCTTTAGCTGAGATAAAAGAAAAATTACTTCATGAATTTAAACAATGGACCAAGAATGTGAATATCCAAAAGCATGACGACTTAACTCTCATATTGATTCGATACAATGGAAAAGTAACCTAATAAAAGATAAAAAGAATCACTTGAATGAAACCTGGAATCATACTAATATCTTCTATACTTTTCCTATTGTACTCATGTAGGCCAACATTAGAAGCAGAATTTAAATACTTACATGGTGAATGGGATTATGTATTAGAATCTGAAATTGATTCTAAGCAAATTTCAAGAGGAAACCAAAAATGGAAATCAATGATGGTGCCAGGTCTTCCTCCAGATTGGAAATTTGAAAAATTTCTTTTAATACGAAGAGCTCTACCAAATTATAATGAATTTCGAGATCCTGTTCTGTTCTTGGAAATTGCATTAGAGAATTTTGAAATTTTTATTGATGGAAAGTCTATTTATAAGTTTGGAGATTTTGTGGATGAATCACAAAAAGTAAATAGTTATCTCTTTCCTCATATAATTTCCCTTCCTAAAGAATTGAATAATTCTGAATTAAGAATCTTTTTCAATTCGAATTACCATGGTTATATTGGTATAGGAAGAAGTATCTATATTGGTGAAAGGTCTACCATACTTGAAAAGATCTTGCTAAAGGACTATTCGCGTTATGTTTTAGGATTTTTTTATCTTTTCATTTCCCTTTTTTCTATAACATATTATTTTGTAACAAGCCAGAGAATTTATCTGTATTATGGATTACTTTCCTTGGTAAACTCCTTCTTAACCTTAATCGCAGATTATGTTGGAATGAATTTATTTGAAAATAAAAATTATCCTCACTTAATTTATATAGCTTGTATTTATTTGATTCCTTTATTCTTTTTTCTATTCATCAAAGAACTTTATAAAAAAGAAATTAATAATAAATGGGTTTATAACTTTTTCATATTTTTATATATATTCTTTTTAATATATGAGGTGTTCATAAAATTATTATCTCCCATTCAGAGTTTTTATTTAGAATCTTATTTTTATATTTTTTTAATTTTTGGATTTTTCTTTCTCTATTTTATCATATCAAAAAGTGCTTACAAGGGTAACAAGGATTCAAAGCTATTATTTTTTGGAATAAGTATTTTCTTTTTCTTGGCTATTCATGATGTTATGCAAGATCAGAAGTTTTTTGAATACCATTTTGAACTTTATTGGTATGGTAACTTCTTTTTTATCCTTGTTCAAGGGACTGTTTTGTTAAGAAGATTCTACTTTATTCAAAAGAAATTTGAGCTAAAGGAAACAGAACTAGCACTCGCTAAAAAGATACAATTTTCAATTTTACCTTCTCTTCCTAACAACATACCCAATTGGGAACTTGTAAGCATCTATGAACCTATGCGAGAAGTTGGAGGCGATTTTTACGATATAACAATTGATAAAGAAGGGAATATTGGCTTATTGATACTAGATGTTTCTGGACAAGGTGTAGGTTCAGCCTTGATTGCCTCTATGGCAAAAGCAGCCTTCTTTCATAATGAAAGTAATATACAAAATCCTGAACTAGTTCTTTCCGAAATGAATAAATCACTTTTTGGTAAGCTAAATGGTAACTTTGTCACAGCCTTTTTCTTAACTTTGAATCCAAATAAGGGTATTATCCAATTTTCCTCAGCTGGTCATCCTTCGGGGATATTCATTTCACCAGTAAATAACGAAATTAGAGAGTTTCGAACTAAGTCTAAGCCCATTGGATTATTTGAAAATATATCTTACAATAAATCTTACCTTTATTTATCAGAAGGAGATTTAATCTGTTTGTATACAGACGGAGTAATAGAACTTACAAATCACGAAGATGAATGTTATGGAGAAATTCGCCTAGCTGAATTCCTTCTTGCCAATTCTTTACTGCCACTGGAACACCTAAAATCAAAATTAATTGAAGATCTAATAAATTTCTCAAGATACAATAGAATGAATCTTGTTGATGATTTAACATTAATTTTATTGCGCTATACGGGATTATAAACATAATTTCAGAAATACTTTTTCAAAAGTTATAATTTAATTCTTGCTAGCAAAGAATTAACTAGCAAAAAAAGACTATGACTTTTAACGAAGAGCAAGAAGCAATTATTAATGAACAAAGCAACTATGTCCAAGTCATTGCCGCAGCTGGTAGTGGTAAGACAAGTACAATGATTGGAATTTTAGATAAGCTCATCAAGGAAAGTATACAAGATTTAAGCAAGGTTTTAGTTTTAACATTTTCCAGAAAAGCTGTTCATGAATTCTCTGAAAGATTAAGCAGATTGCATCCAAATCATAATATTCGAATCCAAACCTTTCATGCTCATTGCCTAGGCACATTAAAGTCCTTTCATCCTAGATTTTTACAGAACCCACCTGGCATTTTAAGTGAAGAAGAAAAGATTATATTTTTTAAAAACTTTTTCAAGAAACATAGATTCCAGATTGGAGGTATTCCCTATAAATTCTTGTTAGATCAAAATCTACAAATTCTTAAAAAATACCACTTTGACCTTTACCAAAATGCTTTAATTGAATTGATGGAGTATAAAAAAATTGAAGATAAATTAGAATTTGAGGATTTAGTATCTATCTATCTAAAAGGTCTTGAATCAAAGGAAGAATGGACAAATATTCCAAAATCCAATATTGAGAGATTAATTGTGGATGAATTCCAAGATACAGATGAAGAACAATTGCGATTTTTAAAATATTTAAATCCTAAGTATTTAACTGTAGTAGGAGATGATTGGCAGGCAATTTATGGTTTTCGTGGAGCTACACCCAAACCTTTTTTAGACTTTGAACAAACTTTCGTGCCAACCCAGAGACATTTTTTATCAACTAACTACCGTTCTCTACCTGAAATAGTGTCTCTATCACAGAAACCTATTCTAGAAAATTCAAAATTTATTCCTAAACAAGTCAATGCTTTTCGGATTGGCAAGGCAAGAATAGAAATTTGGAAACTTGCGCCTGATGAATTTGCTATGAAAAAGCTTAGTAATAAAATACTAGAACACATGAATCAATTTCCGGATACAAGGATACTCTGCCGAACCAATTATAGGAAGAAAGAATTCTCTATGGCAGGAATACCAGAGAATTACCTTCTAACCATACATGCTTCCAAAGGTTTAGAATTTCATTCTGTATTTATTGATTTAATTTCAGGTTGGAATGAAGATGCCAAAACTATTCCTATAGATCTTATAGAAGAAGAAAGAAGAATTTTTTATGTAGCACTAAGCAGAGCGAAAGATCAAATTTTTCTTTTAGGAAGTAATTCAAAAGAAAAATCAAATCGTCTAGAAGATATTTTCCTCTCGTATTTTCTTAAAGGAAATAAGAAAATCAAGAAGTCAGTGAATCTCTAATTTGCTTGTCCAAAAAACTTAGTCTCATCTTATGGTCTTAGATTGGGGAATTAGCTCAGTTGGTTAGAGCGCTACCTTGACATGGTAGAGGCCACTGGTTCGAATCCAGTATTTCCCAAGTAACTCAATCTATGCCTGCATTAAATCAAACTTCTCTTAAAAATAAATTAGCTGAGATGGAACTTGTAACCCAGCATTTGGTTCAACCTGGATATTTAAATTACCATGGGAATCTTTTTGGTGGTGCCATGTTATCCTGGTTAGATGAAGGTGTTGCTATGTATGCAATGGGCAAAATCCAATTCACGAATATCGTTACTGCAAGTATTCGAGATGTGAAGTTTAAATCACCAGGTAAGTTAGGTGATATTATACAGATTTATGCTAAACTTGATCATATTGGAAAAGCTTCCCTTGATGTCAAGGCCATAGCAATTTCGAATAACCCAGAGAAAAAAACGATGAATGAAATCATAGATTGTATCATTACCTATGTCTGCCTAGATAGCAAAGGAAGACCGTTTTCTTATTTTAAGTCCCAGGCTTGGGAGTCCATTTCGGAAATAGCTCGTGCTCTACCCCCAAAAGGTTGAAAATCCTACCTGCTATAAAATCACCTAAGTCTTCTAAGCTAGTTGGATTTTGATAGAATCCTGGAGATGCTGGTAGAATGATAGCCCCTGCTTCATCTAAGGCAAGCATATTCTGAAGATGAATTCTATTATAAGGTGTCTCTCTGGGAACAAAGATCAGTCTTCTTCTTTCCTTTAAACTAACATCGGCGCATCGTTCAATTAAATTTTCGGCAAGTCCTGCTCTAACAGATGCTATGGTCTTCATAGAAGAAGGAACGATTACCATACCCTGCCATACATTAGAACCAGAAGCGATATCTGCTCCAATATCAGCATGAGGACGAATGAGGAAGGTATGTTTAGAATGAATTTCACCCCATTTTGTTAGACAAAAATCTAATACATCTTCCGCCTTGGTAACTTTAGTTTGGTATTCTTCTCGAAATACTCTTATAGCTGGTGGACTAACAATTAGATGAGAAGTTCCTGGCATTTGAGCTAGAGCTCTAAGAAATCTTGCTCCATAAATAGAGCCACTTGATCCTGCCATTCCAACGACTAATCTCATCTTATTTTCCTTTTGGTTCAAAAATTGATCTTAACCATTTAAATAATTTTCCAGAATTCAAAAGAGTGAAATGATTGGCTCCATGAACTTCAAGAATTCTTCTCTCAGGATTGATCAAAGAATATGTAAGTTTTGAGCTTAGATAGCGTAAGGATTTAGTTTCTACAATTCCATCACCTAACCAACTTAGATGTGGTTCATTTGGTAAGGCAAAGATTGCAAAAGCTTGGTAGAAATCGGTCTCATCCAATTCTCCAAAATAATATTCCTTGCCCGATCTAAAAAAAGGCGAGCTAGCTGCCCAATCTTGCTTTCGAATAATGCCATGGGATAAATCTTTGATTGCATCTGAACGAAAGTTTCCTATGATTCCAATTACTTTTACAGCTGTTATAGGAGTTTTTTCCATTAAAAAACCAAGCCAGAAACCTAGCTTCTCCAAATACGAACCCATATCAGGCGCAGCGATATGAACAATCTTTCCCAAATTGGGAATCCTTCCCTGCTCGGAAATTTTTGCCTGATAAAGCATGCTTCTTGTAATTAAGCATCCTATGCTATACGACACAATATTTATCTTAGTATTTGGAAGATTTCTTTGTAGTTCTCGGAAGAGCACTAAGAGCATTCTTCCATTTTCTGAAATATGCATACCATGATTGAATCTTACATACGCAGAGTACGTACCCCATTGCTCTATATAATCAGAAAGCCCTCTAGAAAGAACCATACGCTCATTTATTTTAATTCTTTGGTTCTTCCATAGAGATTCATCTGTGAATAAGCCTGGAACATAGACTGTAATTTCAGTCTTACCAGATCTACGAAAATCTTGGAGCAATTCTTCGGTACTAGCATCTTCTGATTTGAGCCTCCAGTTCATTTGTATGGTTGTAAAGCGTACCTTATCATCCATGGTTGAACCAAGAATACTACTAATCACACGGTTCTGGGCAACCATTTGATCTGTTACCTTCTCCCAATGCTTGAGATTTTCAATTGTATGAGAAAAGGTCTCTACAGAACCCTTGATTGCTTCTTCGATTTTATTGCGACTAGCAAGGGACTTTTCTTTTAAATCCTTACTTGTATTTTCTAAATTCAGTCTGCCCTCTTCCCAGAAAGTGAGATACTGAGCAAGAAAGTCTAAGCTATCGCCTGACCAATGTAAGGAATTAGAAATTGCATCACGTGAGAATTCAAGAGTCTTCTTAGTTACCTCACCGATTGCACCTATGGGAGTAATGGCAAGTGTTTGGAAAATTTTAGAAATCATATTTTAACCAGGATTTGTAACTTTCCTATGAACTCTCCCCATCTGTCAAAAAGTATTCCAAAAAAAATAACCACAGAAATGAAGGAGTTGATAGTATAGAAAGAAGGTGGAAGAATCTCCCTTGCCATGTCTTTAGCAATTCTATGCTCCCATATTAAGAGAATACCAATGATAAAAATTGAGGTGTAGTAAATAAAGCCAAGATCAGCTACTTTACCTGCTATTAAAAAACTAAAAATTGCTAGAATATGAAGAATACGAGAAACATGAAATGAATTCTGTATTCCTAATTTAGCCGGAATAGAATGTAGAGCTTCCTTGGAGTCAAAGTCTGCATCTTGGATAGCATATAAAATATCAAAACCAGTTATATGAAAAAGTAGACCCAAACTAAATAGAATGGGAACCAATGAGATATCTTCTGCAATGGCTATCCAAGCTCCCAAGGGTGCCATGGATAAAGAAAATCCTAAAATAAAATGACAAAGTAAGGTAAATCTTTTGGCAAGAGAATAAAAGAAAAGAATTGCTAAGGCAGGAAAAGCTAAGACAAAACAGAGAAAATTGATTAGATAACTTGCAAATAAAAAAACAAAACAAGAAACACCAATAAAAACCAAGACACTCACTGGGCTCAGGACACCTGCAGGAATTTCCCTCTTATTTGTTCGAGGATTTTTCTTATCGATTTCGGCATCAATGTAACGGTTGAAACCCATGGCAGCCGATCTGGCACTAATCAGACAAAGGATGATTAATCCACTCAATCGTGCTATGTCTTGCAGCATAAAATCTGATTCTAAGAAAGCAAGGATCAGGGCTATACCAGCAAATGGGAGAGCAAACAAGGAGTGAGAGAATTTAATCATTCTACCGTAATCAAAAAATTTCTGAATAAATTTCATGGGATTTAGAGTTTAGACAGGAAATTCATAGTTCAAATTCAATTATTTGCCGTTTTTAAAGGTAGCATGCTGAACAAAATTTTTGGATTTCTTTTGATACTCTCCGGCACTCAGATTTTTGGAGAATGGAACCCTCCCTCTTTGAAAGATGAGAAGGTAGTTCTTTTTTTTCATTGCGACTTGCTTGAAGGACAAGGCAAGGAAAGTATAGAGAACATTTGGAACGAACAGAAAGAAAAATCCTTCCGTGAGTTAGGGACAGTTTATTATTTTCATTTTCCATTTTTACAGAAAGAAAAAAAAATTTCTGATCTTTTGGTCGAAGAGGATTTTAAACTAAGATCAGGATTCTTTCAATATACCAGCGATTTCCTATTTTCAGCAACTAACACTTACTTTACTAAATCTCCACTTTTCTTAATTCACTTCACAGAAGAAGAATATGAGAAAGTGAAAGAAAAGGAGACTAAAAAACCTCATTTTATCTTTCTAAGGGAAGGAATCCCGAATCAATTTCGTTATTATGGCAACACATCCTATATCTCATGTCCTGATGTTCCTGAAAAATTGGGAAAATTAACATTGTATTTGAGAGAAGGACAAATTATTAGAAAAAATCTAGAGTATGTCTCATTGAGTATAAATTATGGAGACTTTTAAAACTAAAGAAAAATAGCTTTTTTCTTGCTGTTTTATTGACCTCGTAATAAATTAGAGAGGTCCATGTTGCCGAAAATAGAATATATGCAAAGAGGAATGATTTATTCCCTAAGATACATCTCTTTTCTTGTATTTCTTTATTTAGGTATTTCAAACCAATCTCTGTATTCCCAGGTACTTTGTTCTGGATCTGCCTGTGATATTCTTCCAAGCAGCATAAAGAATCAATTGAATGCATCTTCCTCTGCACTTGAAACCCAATATGTAGATAAGGTTCTTGAATCCATGGTTGAATCAGCAGTATTAACCAATATCAATTCTGCGATGATGGGACCAGGTGTGGTGAATCGTTTTCAAGTTGGAGCCAGTATATCAGCAGCTGGTCAAAAAAAAGAAGATATAACTGTCGTCTACCAAGACTTAAATTTTAATAATCTACCAAATGTCGGTGCTACAATCACACCTAATATCAATTTAGCTTTTAATTTGGGTTGGATTTTGGGCCATGGGCCTTCCGATAGCCCTGAAGAAAATGCACACTATCTTCATAGATTCAATGTGTATCTTCATGGCTTTCAATACAATTTTGCCAATGGAGATGTACAAGATCTCATCAAAAGACAGCAAGACAACCTACAACTAAGTGGTGGTGTTTCTAATTATGGTGCCATGATTCGCTTTCATGTCTTCCCAAGCTATGGTGATGAATACGGCGTTTTTGAATTTAGTGGAATCTCTCTTGGTCTTGGTCTTCATTATTTGAAGCAAGATTTGAATATAATTTATGCAGATTCAACAAGACAAACCTTGGCCCTAGGTTCCCAAGCAACAGGAACTTGGTCAGGTGATACAAACTTCCGTTTCAATTCTACGGTAACAAGTATACCTATGGATGTTAGAACTGGATTTCGTTTTTTCTATTTTATGACCCTCTTTGCTGGAGCTGGAACCAGTCTCAACTTTGGCTCTTCGAGTCTAGACTTCTCTCGATCAGGACCGCTAGCTTTAGCAGTGACAAATGGAACAAATACTCTCAGCCAGTCAGGAACTTTAAGTGTTGCCCTAAATGGTAAGGCAAATCCTCCCAATTCTATGGGTTATGTTATCGGTGGGTTAGAGTTCAATCTTCTTTTTCTAAAAGTTCTTGTAGAGGGAATGGCTTCTAAGAATATCCAATCCGCTAATGTGGGAGTTAAAATTGCATTTTGATTTGATTTATAAGTACTAAAAATATCTGGTATACATTTTGCATCTCTAGGATTAGAGGTGGATTCCATGCTTTCAACTGCTGAAAAACTAGACGTTTTGCCCAAAAAAATACTACATTTATCCTGCGTTCCCAGAAAAGACACCACCCTACTCAAAATTACTGTTTCAAATAATGAAATGGGGATAATCTACAGAACCACAGCGGTTTTATATGCTCATGGTTGGGATATTTTAGAGGCAGTTGCAGAAACTTCTGCTGAAGGTTACGTTCAAGATGTTTTTGTTGTCCGTTCTTTTAATGGAGAAGATATGGATGAGCCAACTCTAAGACTCATTCGTAGAGATTTGAATGCCTTATTTTTTGAAGGGATGAGTGTTATCGATTACATGGAAGGACATGGATTGATGAGAAATCAATTCAATCATCTGCCTGACCCCTCTGCTGTTGTAAAAATGTACAATCCACTTTCTTCTGATTTTTCTGTTATGGATATTCGAATGAAGGATAAACCTGGGGTACTTTTCCAAATCACTCAAATTCTCTATTTGTTTGGTGTGGATATTATTACTTTCACAGCGCTTACGGAAGATGGCAGAATCCGAGATTCCTTTCTACTGAGAATGGAGACAGGTGAAAAGCTAGATGAAAAATTAGTTTTCCCAAGATTGAAACAAGGTATTGAAAGCATACTTTAATCTTTAAGCCAAGAGACAATTTCCGAAAAAACATCATCCTTGGTATCTTGATCTAGAAGCAAGTTACCATGATCATAGTCCTTGCTATGGCCATTAGCTATGCTGAGTTCCTTCCATAGCTTAGGGTTCCTTATCTTTTCGTAAACTGGGTAGATGGATTCACTGGGACTAATAGAATCTATCTTACCCCAAAAAAAAGCAATAGGTATCTCTTGTGGAAGATCTAAATCAGCTCTAGGTACAATTTGTTCAATCTTACCTCCCAGCCAGTATTGATTCAAACTAGGATCCAGAAAATACTGAGGGTATGGAGTAAAGTTTGCTTTCAAATTGAATTCTTTATAAAGGATAGGAAAAGATTTCTCGTAATTGTAATCCAAACCAGTTGCAAGAAAAAAAATCTTCCTAGCCTTAGGTCTATCTCTTGGCCAGTCTTTATAAATTTGTGTTAGATGCCAGCCTCCTGTAGAAATCCCACCTAAATCATAGTCCTCAATTGATTCAGTGTTCAGTATTTCTTGGAGAGCTTCTGATGATTTCAGTTGATGATTTTCTTGGGAAGAAATTTGAACTAAGTAAACTCTATATCCATATTTAGCAAGATATGGTACAAGGCTGTGATTTTCTTCGAAGAGGATTTCAGCTTTCCAAATGGATGGTGCAAAAAGTATGATCACCTTTTTTCCAGAAGCATTGAACTCAGTTATAGTAAATGAGCCCTTGTCCCTTTCCGTCTCGACTTGCAAATTATTTTTAGCAATCTCTTGGCTAAGCCTACAATTCGAAATACAAAAGATCAGCAAAAATATTAATTTGATATATCTACTAGAATAAAAGAAATGTTGCAGAGTGAATAATCTAATTTGACTTTTGAAGTTCATTGATTTGCCTTCCTCATTTTATTTCTTGCAACAAGCCATGCAACGGCAGGTTTAAGAACTTCCTCTGCTGCTTTTCTGCCAATCAAAAGATCCGTATGACCATAATCCTCTGAATGACCTTGCGACCTTCCAGCAATCTGAATTGCCTTATCCTTTGAGGATAAGGCATGGAAAGCTTTTCGTGTAACATGAGAAGGTGATAAATTGTCCCTAGTTCCCCAAATAACCAAGGTTGGAATTTGTATTTTAGATAGATTGTTTGAATAGATATTTTTTTTATCTGCTGTCTCAACCATTCCATCTTCTACCCAGTCAGAAAATTGACGAATTTCTTTGGGAGAGATATTATTTACAGATTCAAGTCTCAATCTTGCTAGGACATCAGGCTCCATATTTGGTTCATAATAAATCATCTTCCCAAGTCCTGCCTCTGTGTATTGGAGAAGGGAAATTCTTTGCCTTAGATAGGCTATTTTCTCTGTTGGTATAACGGGTATTATATAAGATAAAAAAGAAAAATTATGCCATGCTCGAAAAGTTTTATTTGGTTCAGGAAAAAAGAAAGGAGATCCGAATGTCACCAAATTAGAAATTCTATCTTCGCCATATGACCCAAGTCTTGCGTATGCAACCATGCCTCCCATGCTATGCCCCATCCAATTTACTTGATCCGATTTTGAAAGTTGTAAAACTTCTGAAATTGCTGTATCTACATCCTCTTTTACATAATCATCAAAATTATAATCATAAATTTTTTTACCAAACCAAAGCCCAGGAGCACCTGCGAGATTCCTACCTCTTAGCTCTAGTAAATATACATCGAATCCTTGATCTTGGAGAATTGAAACCAGGGAATCTTTTCCATTTATCTTGAAATAGATTCTATTCGCGGCTAGACCATGGCAAAGAATAACTGGGTTTTTTCTTGTAAATGATCTTGTGGATGGGAAAAATTCCAAGCTAAGTCTAGATCCGTCTTTAGTTTCAGGATGATAGATCTTACCTTGGAATGAATCTTGGAAGCTAGTGCATGCAAGTAAGAGAGGAAGGGAAAAAATACAGAAAAAAACCTTATGTCTAATAATTCTCATTTATCTGAATCTTCCAAAATACATAGAGAACTCAAACAGTTTTTGGGAATTTCTTTTTGATTGCCAATGAAACTAAATTTGAAATTCTGATCTCTAATGGAAAACAAAGCTCTTTTAGACGCAAAGCATGTAGTCTCCGTATTTCAGAAATCTGTTGTAGATTGGCACAAAGAAGAGAAGCCTTCAAAGAATCCTTACGACCAGCATACCATGGACTATACTCTTTATCAGAAGAACCAAGTTGATACCATTCAATGGCACATTGAAGATGAGATTCGACGTCCCGATATTGCCTTAGAAGAAGTCGTAGCCTTAAAGCGAAAGATCGATGCCTTAAACCAAGATAGAACAGATACTGTAGAGAAATTAGATGATTTTGTTGGCAACTTAATCAAAGATGTACGAGTTAAGGACAATGCCCGTTTGAATTCAGAATCACCTGCATGGTTGATGGATCGCATGTCCATACTTGAATTAAAGATCTTTCATATGGAAGAACAGGTTTCAAGACAAGATGCAAGTAAAGAACATATTCAGAATTGTCAAAACAAACTTAATATTTTAACAGAACAAAGAGAAGATTTAATAGTCTGTTTAGATGAATTGATAGATGATTATACAAAAGGAATTCGTAGATTTAAAGTATATAGACAGATGAAAATGTACAATGATAAGAACTTGAACCCTTCTTTGTATAAAAATAAATAAATGAATTTATTAGTTATGCGATTTTCAGCCATGGGGGATGTAGCTCTTATGACTCCTGCCTTAGTTGCTATTGCAGCAGCTTATCCCAATGTTCAAATTACAGTTGTTACAAGAGGCAATTTTTCTCCATTTTTCTATAATATACCCAATGTAAATGTTCTTGGAATTAATTTAAAAAAATACAAAGGAATATTTGGGCTATACAATTTATTCCATGAATTGAATGTGCTAGGACCTTATCATTCTATTATAGACCTACATTCAAGCATGAGATCTAGGATGATTTCATTATTTTTTCGCTTAAAAGGCGTTAAAGTATTTAAAATTATTAAAGGTCGCAGAGAGAAATTACAACAAGTTCGTAGATTTCGAAAGAAATTGAATCCTATTCCTCACACAGTTGATCGATATCTAAATGTTTTTAGAAAGGCAGGATTTGAAGCTCCCATTCGTAAAGGTCCATGGATCAATGTAGATGGACTTGCGAAAATCTATGCAAAAGAATACTTTCAAACGATCAAATTACCAAAGAAAGAAGGAATGTGGATAGGCTTTGCTCCGTTTGCTGGTCACAAACTGAAAGAATGGCCACTTCATAAATCTGAAAAATTGATTCCTATGATACTCGAAGAATTTCCAGATTCAAAAATATTTCTCTTTGGTTCCAAAGAGGAAGCTCCAATTTTGCAAGCGCTGAGAAGAGCTGATGAAAGAGTATTTTTAGTTACAGGTGGCAAATTAGGAATTCGAGGTGAACTGGGTATAATGGAGAAGATGAACCTTATGATAGGAATGGATTCATCTAACGTGCATATAGCGGCATTAATGAAAAAGCCAGTGATAGGACTATATGGAACAACTCATCCCTACTCAGGATTCGGTCCTTTTGCACAAGAGGACACAGGAGTCTTGCAAGTAGATCTTCCATGCCGTCCCTGCTCCATTTACGGAAATACAACATGCTTTCGTAAAGATTTTGCCTGTATGGAGATGATCAATCCCCAAGATGTTATTCGTAGAATCAAAATCATCTTAAACTTGAACACAACCTGGTAAGCTAGAAAGAACCATTTTACATAAAATTTGTGCAAACTGAGTAAGCAAATATTCTTGCTATTTCATAAGACTAATTTACAATTATATATAAACATCAATATCAAAGAAAGAGAATATCATGCCAGAATTTTTTTATAAAGATCCATTTACAAATGCTACCGAAGACAAGACAGAATATAGATTATTGACAAAGGATTTTGTATCCACTGTTGAACTGGGTGGAAGAGAAATTCTTCAAATTGACCCTGAAGGCTTACGCCAATTAGCTGACCAAGCCATGGTAGATGTATCCTATTATTTGAGAACGGCTCATCTAGAGAAAGTTCGTTCTATCCTAGATGATCCCGAGGCAACGGATAATGATATTTTCGTCGCTAAAGCCCTCTTAAGGAATTCAGCTATTGCTGCTGAAGGTAAATTACCAACCTGCCAAGATACTGGAACTGCTATTGTTGTTGGTAAAAAAGGGGAAAACGTTTTCACAGGAGTCAATGATGCAGAAGAGCTCTCTAAAGGTATCTTTAAAGCATACACAGAAAAAACTTTAAGATACTCCCAAGTTCTTCCCTTGAATATGTATGAAGAAGTAAATTCAGGTTCTAATCTTCCGGCACAGATCGAACTTTATGCAACTCAAGGTAATAAATATGAATTTCTTTTTCTAGCTAAAGGTGGTGGCTCAGCGAATAAAACATTTCTTTTTCAGGAAACCAAGGCTCTACTTAATCCAGCCTCTCTGGAAAAATTTATAACTGAGAAAATGAAATCCTTAGGCACAGCAGCCTGCCCTCCCTATCATATATCTGTTGTTATAGGAGGGACTTCAGCTGAGTTTAATTTAAAAACAGTTAAACTAGCATCTACTGGTTATCTTGACAACCTACCCACTACCGGGAACAAAGAAGGTATAGCTTTTCGTGATCTTGAATTGGAACAGAAAATGCTAGTCGCTGCCCAGAAGACAGGTATAGGAGCTCAGTTTGGTGGCAAATACCTTGCTCATGATCTAAAGATCATTCGACTACCTCGTCATGGAGCTTCTTGTCCAGTTGGGATAGGTGTGAGTTGTAGTGCAGATCGTAACATCAAAGCAAAGATAACTAAGGATGGAATATTCTTAGAAAAATTAGAATACAATCCTGCTAGATTCCTACCGCCAGAAGAGAAAGAAAAACTAAATGCAAATGTTGTAAAAATCAATATCAACCAACCTATGGAAGAAATCTTAGCCATACTTACTAAATATCCTGTAAAAACAAGAGTTATGCTTACAGGACGATTGGTGGTTGCAAGAGACATTGCTCATGCTAAGCTAAAAGAATTACTGGATTCCGGAAAACCTCTTCCAGATTATTTCCGTAAGCATCCTGTCTATTATGCTGGTCCAGCCAAAACTCCTGAAGGTATGCCTTCAGGTTCTTTTGGACCGACTACAGCTGGAAGAATGGATAGTTATGTTCCTCTATTCCAAGAAAAAGGGTTTTCATTGATTACCTTAGCTAAAGGAAACCGTTCCAAAATAGTCACAGAAAGTTGTAAGAAAAATGGTGGATTCTATCTTGGTTCGATAGGGGGTCCAGCTGCCTTACTTGCAAACGATAACATAAAGAAGGTGGAAGTTCTTGATTTTCCTGAATTGGGTATGGAGGCTATTTGGTCTATTGATGTGGAAGATTTTCCAGCCTTTATTGTTGTTGATGACAAAGGAAATGATTTCTTCGAACAACTTTAATTTTTTGGATAAGAGGATAATAAATTTATAGCAATCTTGGATACAGTCTTTAAAGGAATCGCTGATTTTTGTAGCTTTGCTAACAATAAAGCTCCCTCCCAAAGTGAAAACAAACTGGTTGATAATTCCTTTGCAGATTTTCTTGAATAGCCATAAGAAACAAAGAATTCTATAAAACCTTGAATCCAAGAATTGTAAATTTCTTTACATACATGTTGAATTATTGTCTCTGAGTTGAAAGATTCTAAAGCGCTGATTACTATAGTGCATCCTTTTTTAAAATTACTTTCTACGACTCTGTTTTCTAATTTTTGAAATATCTTTATTGTAGCCTGTTTAGGCGATTTAGAATTACCCAGGATTTCCCCAAACATTTTTGCAAATTCCTTCCCTGAATGCTCTAAGGCTAAACTGGTAAGCTCGTCTTTTCCACCTGGAAAATGGAAGTAAAGAGAGCCTTTGGGAACATCAGCCATAGAAATAATCTCATTCAAACCTGTCGCTAGAAATCCATTTTCTTCTAAGGCGATAGCTGTAGTTTCTATTATTTTTTGTTTGGTTGAATTTCCTTTGATTCCCATAATCCAATTAGCAATTAATATATAGACTGGTCTATTATTATTCTTGACAAAATCTACAAAAAAATATTCCATCAAAATATGAAACAAGAAATTGAAAACTGGAAAGCCAAGGGAAAGTTTTATCAAGTAGGGAAGTACAAATCATTTTACTTTCAAGAAGGAAAAGGTGAAGATCTCTTGCTAATACATGGATACCCTTATAATTCCTTTGAATGGAATGAAATCATACCTGAACTTGCTAAAAAGTATAGACTAACCGTCTTGGATTTGTTCGGACTTGGCTTCTCCGATAAGCCCCAAAATTATAAGTATACTTTCGAGTCTCAATGCGAGATTATTGATTCATTGCTGGCTGAATTAGGAATACATGAAACCCATATTTTTTCCCATGATTTGGGTGTCAGTGTGGTTCAAGAATTACTAGCAAGAGAAATTGAATCCAAAAATTCTTTCAAGATACTATCTTCTGCCTTCATGAATGGAGGTTTATTCATTGATGTCTATAAGCCAAGGTTTATCCAAAGATTATTGTCTCAGACCCCGAGTATTATTGGGAAATTTTTGACTAGATTGATTTCCAAAAAAGCTATTGAAAAGTCGGTCTCTGAAGTATTTGGACCTAACACTAAACCTAGCCAAGAATTTTTAGATAAGCAATGGGAAATTTTAAATTACAACCAAGGTTTACACATTGTTCATTTAATTGGTAAAATGGTTTTTGATAAAAAATACTACCAGGATCGATGGATTAAAGCCATGCAAGAAACAAGAGCTGCTTTAATATATATCTGTGGTCCTGCAGATCCAAATTCTGGTCTCCATATGGCAAAGAGATACGAAGAACTTATCCCAAATCCCCAAGTTATAGTATTAAGCAAAAACATAGGACATTGGCCTCAAGTAGAAGCACCTAAAGAAGTCTTATCTGCTTATGGAGATTTTAGAAGTAAACTTTAAGAGATAAACTTAATCCTTCTTATCCCAATCGGTAAATCTTTTGATATCAGTAAATTCATTAAAACCTTTTGCAAGATCATCCATATTGGGAAGGTTGGGAATTCCAGGAATCTCAGGGAAGTCTGGCATCATAGAAAGCATCATATTCATGAGAGTATTCTTTTTCGCCTTGTCCGTCTGACTTGCGACTGATTTGTAGACTTCTTCCATTGCATCCACACAACGATTCATTTCATGGTGAGATGCAATTTCGATAGAAGCCTTGGAAAACTCTTTGTACTTTACTGGATCTGAAAGCAATTGTATTGTCTTCTCCGCTATTTCATCAGCAGCAAAGGGCTCAGCTATGTAACCGTTCCTGTTATCATGGATCAATTCTGGAATAGCATATGAATCAACGCCTACAGCAGGTAGACCACATGCAATAGATTCCAAAATAACTAAACCTTGTGTCTCCATAGTGGAAGCTGTCATAAAAGCATCATATAAAGGATAATGATTGTGAAGTTCCGTATTGGGAAGAAATCCAGTAAAGATAACCTTTTCCGCTATGCCTAAATTCTCTGCTTGCTTCTTTAAGGATGGTATGGCAGGCCCATCTCCTATAATTGTCAATGTTGCTTTGGGGATTTTTTCTTGGATTAGACTAAATGACTTAATGATCACATCACAATTCTTCTCATAAGAAATTCTTCCCACATGCAATAGTTTAGGTGAATCAGTATTTAAAGTTTTAATTTCACCTTTGAAGCGCTTCAAGTCCATTCCATTTGAAACAACTGTAATTGGTTTTTTTAATCCAAATTCTAGTAATTGTTTTTTTAATAGATGCGAAGGTGATATAACAAGGTCACAACGATCATAGAGATTGTTACAAATTTTTAAAATTATTTTTTTTCTTATATTAAATTTATCCGATTTCTCAACTTTTTCCAAATCTTTAACAGTCAATTTTTTATTAAACTTATTCACTCTTGAAAATAATTTATCCAACTTGAATAAACGATAAAAACTTACATACATATCTTGCTCAGACATTAAAGTATGATATGTTCCAATTGTAGGAATGCCATATTTTTCAGTAGCGTTCACGCCATATTGTCCAAGTAAACCTGGGGTATGAATGTGAACTAAATCTGGTTTAAACTCTCGAATAATTCGTTTGATCTTCTGAGGTGAAGGAAGAACCACCTTAATATCAGGGTAACTTGGAAGATAGCCGCTGCGAAATCTTTCTACTTGAATGTGATCGCCCATACGATCAAAATCGCCTTCCCCATATTTAGGAGAACAAATGAGAAACTCGTGACCTCTTTGGACTAAAAGTTCTGAAAAATTTCGAATCGAGATGGCAACACCATCAATCTTAGGAAGAAATGTATCTGTAAAATAAAGTAATCTCAAATTGGTTTCCCTCTTGCAATTCTAAACTAGACTCTCAGATTGGAGAGGCAAGAATAAAATGACAGCACGTAAGTTTTTCCTCTCTTTTCTATCTATATCGCTTATCTCCTGCGCAGTTTCAGTGTCAATTAGCCAAGGATTTTTAGTCATAAGTTTTCTTGTCCTGCTTTTTTCACCTAAGGAAAAATGGGAAATCAATAGAATTTTCTTCATCTCCTTGCTATTTTGGTTAGGCGAATTTTTAATTTTTGCTATACATTTCGCTTTTTCGAATTTTGATTTAAGCTATTTAAAGACTGCATTGAATGCAGAGTTAAAAGACTTCTTTTTATATTTAGCATTTATTTGTATGATGAATTTGAGAAAATCAGAATTACCCCAAATGTATAAATCGATTTATGCTTTTGCTATTGTGCTTGTACTTACAGGATTTATTTCTATATTTTCTGAATTTAGATTGGGTTGGTTGATCGCAAGCATTTCTCGCAATATGACTTCTTGGGCTTACCAACACAATTACTTTCGTTTAGGAATCTTTTCTATCAATTTACCTATTGGTTTAATGAATACTCATCTAACATATGGAGGATTATTGATGTTTGTTTTTCCTTGGATTTTCTTCCAAGGATTTCAGAATCTTTTTTCTAAGAACCGATTGATTGCCAAATTTCTGAGTATATCGTTATTGCTGATTGCTTCTATTGTTTTTGTCCTTAACAACGCAAGATCAGCTATGGGAGGTGCATTTATTTCAATCGCTTTGGGTTTTCTTATTTGGTATTTTCGAGGAATGAAATTTCCAATCTCAAAACGAATCTTGTTTTCTGCTCTTTCTATTATAGTATTATTAATAAGTTTACTGAGTCTACCATCAGAACCAGCTAAAAGAATTCTTACTCCTCTCTTAGGTGCAGATAAGCATACAGACTCAGGAAGAAGTTTCATTTGGAATTCAACTTGGAGTTTAATTCAAAATCAAGCTGTACTCGGAATTGGACCTGGGAATTACTCCAAAGAAATTGAAATAGCAAGAAAAAATCTTTCCCTCAAGTATGAAGAGTTAGCATTTTTTTATGAGACGACGCAAAGAGGACATGCTCACAATGATTACTTGCATCTTTGGGTTACCTTTGGTTTTTTAAATTTATTCCTTTACTTGATTTTAGCCTTTTTCTTAGTTCAAGCCTTACTAAGATCTCAGCTACCATTTAGTGAACTAACACTCTATTTAGGTGTTGCTGGTTTTTTTGCCGCAGGACTCTTGCAATGCTATTTCCAGGATGATGAGGTTGTGATCTTTTTTTGGATGCTGCTTGGCATGTTCAATAGGTCTAATCAATTGAATCAATCTCATGAAGATATTGCCTAATCCTATTATCCTACAAGTTTATCAAAATAAAACTTCCTTTTCCATAAAGAAGTTACTTTTGTTTTTTTTCCTTTCCCTGAACTGCACCAATGAAATGAATTCTAGTTTCAATAGTGGTGATACCATCCAAGAAGGAAAGGCTAGACCAGAATTATTTACAGTAGCTTTCCTGAGATGTGTAGAGACCGGTGGAAGTTCTACAAAAGCATTAGAAGTTTATGTTATTGTTGATAAGCTTTTCTCGAAGTCATCAGGATCCCAGTCCCAAAGAGATAGCATCACTTATAAGAAATCGGATTTTGAGAACTGTAGAAACAATTTGCTAGTTTACCCAATTGTTGAATGTGATTTTAAGCCTTTTGATATAGCAAATTTTATCTCTGATAAAGCCTTGTGTAAATTAGAACCAACCAGCTTCTTTCAGTTCTAGCCAATGCATAATAATCTAATTATTTGCAATATTAGAAGCTGGCTTCTATTGAAAGACCCAGATTTCATCTAGTATAGCTCGGAATTTTTCCGTTGCCTTAGCAACTTTAGCAGGTGGAAATTTCTGAGATTCAACCACCTTCATCTGTATAAAGCGAACTACATCTTGAATGAAGGCGATTTGTGCAGTTCTATGGCTATTCACAATTGCTTCCATATTCATTTTTCTTTTGCCCAATTCTGAACCCAATCCATCGGCTATGAGTTTCATGGCTTCTTCGTTCTTCATTTCAAATTCGACTGTTATGACCTTGGAAGCTTCTTGGAGAATTTTTAGTTGTTTTTCGTTGAATAGCATTTTTAAAAACCAATGACAGAATCAATTTAAATCGAGATTTTGTCAAGAAAGGTAGTTATGGAAAAACTTTTAATCAATGGTACTTGGTTTAGAGAAATAACAAATGGCAGAAAAGTTCTTCTGAGAGGAATCAATCTAGGTGGAGATACTAAGGTTCCCTTTCCGAATGGTGGAACTCAATACCCAGATAATTTTCAGAATCATAGAGAAGTTAGCTTCATTGGAAGACCCTTTCCTCTTGCCGAGGCAGAAGAACATTTCCTACGATTGCAAAATTGGGGATTCAATTGTCTACGACTTCTAAGTACCTGGGAAGCCGTAGAACATGCTGCACCTGGAAAATATGATTTAGAATACCTAGATTACTTTACAGCCATTGTTGAGCTGGCTGGCAAATTTGGATTCTATGTCTTCATAGACTTCCACCAGGATGTATGGTCTCGCATGACAGGAGGTGACGGTGCTCCTGGCTGGACTCTTGAAAAAGTGGGAATGGATCTTTCCAAAATTAGTTCGTGTGACTCAGCCTTAGTCATGCAGAGCAAATATGATTATTCCGATCCTTGTAAACGCCAAGAAAAAAATTATCCAACTATGTCTTGGTCACAAAACTATCGTTATCCTGCCAATGCCATAATGTGGACTTTATTTTTTGCAGGTAGAGACTTTGCTCCCAAATTCATAATAGATGGACAAAATGTTCAGGACTATTTACAATCTCATTATATCAATAGTATCAAAGAAATTGCCAACCGTGTTAAAGATTTTGATCATGTTCTAGGTTTTGATTCATTAAATGAACCATCAAGAGGTTGGATAGGTTCCAAAATGAATCATAGAGGCTTACATTCAAATCAAACATCTTCAGATCTTCCTGGGTTAGCTTGGTCACCTATAGATGGACTTTTTACTAGCAATGGATATACGATAGAACTTCCATTTATGGAATTGTCAATTCTCAAAGGTGGATTTATCAAAAAAGAAGATCGCATCATCAATCCAAATAGAATTAGTCTTTGGAGCAATCCAGAGCTTGGAGATCCATTCCAAATGGAAGGTGCTTGGGAATTGAAAGATGATATGCCTTTTATTCTTAACAACGATTTCTTTTGTAAAATAGGTGATCACAGAGTTCACTTCGACAATGACTACATGATTCCTTTTATTCATAAGGTCTCGGATGCAATCACAAGCATACGTCCGGATTGGATACTTTTTGCTGAAAAAGAAGCTCTTGGTTTTGGTGAATCACATTCTTTCCAGAAAGCCCTCCCTAAGAATGCAGTGAATGCATCTCATTGGTATGATTTAACTACTCTTGTCTTCAAAAGATATAACTATCCAATTACTGTAGATCCTTTTACTAAGAAGTTTGTCTTTGGGAAGAAGGGAATAGAAGAAATGTACAAAACTCAAATGGGAAAAATCAAAGCAGCCTCTGATGAGCACAATATACCTACTCTACTTGGCGAATTTGGAATTCCTTTTGATCTCCAATCTGGCAAGGCTTATCGAAAATGGGCGAAAGGTCAGAGAGAAGCAAAAATTTGGAAGCAACACAATCTAGCACTTAATCTTATGTACAATGCAATTGATGCATTGCAACTCCATTCTACAATTTGGAATTATACAGCAGGCAATAGAAATGATTTGATGATAGGAGACCAGTGGAACCAAGAAGACTTGAGTATTTTTTCATCAGATCAAATAGATGAAGAATATGCAAATACCACCAAACAAAAATATGGTTATGGAAGTGGTGGCAGAGCAATAGAAGGATTCTCGCGTCCTTATCCTAGATTTATTGCTGGAGAGCCGATATCATTTTCATTTAATTTCAAATCAAAAGTCTTTCAATTTACATTCATTACATCCGAAGATGATTTGGGAAAATCTACTGAAATTTTTATTCCAAGGATTCATTATTCCAATGGAATCCAAGTGGACATTGAATCGGGAGAATTAGAACTCATCACTCATGAAACATGTATTGAAATAATTTCAAAATCAGTAGGCAAATGTTCCTTGCTGATAAAGCCAAGAATTTAGATCCAAAAATATTTATTCTAATCTTTACCTTTCTCTAGATTGGTTTGCACTTTCTGAGTAGTTATTGGTTTTATCTGCAAGAGGACCGCCACGTTTTAGTAAAATAGTAAAAAGCTCGATTCCCTCTTTGATGGGATCAGAGTCTTTTCTTCTTCGTAGAATTTCATTCATTTCAAGAACGATGAGTCCATACATCCAAGACCACATAGTTCTTGCTATAGAAGGATAATCTTTACGTCTATGCGGAATTTCACCTGAGGTAATACCGTAACGAATAGTTTCCAAGAACACTCTGTAGCTTGTAGGAAGCGAAGGAAAAGTTTGCCGATACAATTTGCCACCTATGGCATTGAACATTAGCTTATGCAATTCGCGATTCTCAATTGCAAAATCCCAGTAGGCATGAGCGATGGCATTTAATTTGGTATAAACCTTTTCAGTTGTTTTCTCTGCTGTCTTAAGATCAGAGGTTAGTTTCTTCTCACCTTCCAAAATCAGCTCTCGGATGATTTCTTCTTGGTTCTGAAAATGAGTATAAGGACTAGCAACACTACAACCTAGCTTCTTTGCTATGCGTCGCATACTCAGTGCTTCTACACCTTCTTCTTGTAGAATCTCCATAGATGCGATTAAGATTTCTGATCTCGTTAGGGAACCTCTGGATCGGCGTGGAGGTTTAATGGACCTTTTCATTACACCGTCCAGAGTCTGAGAAGAGAAGCGTGGAATCAAGCGGAAAGTTGTAGACTTGTTTCTGTTGATTTCTGTGCTTCTGCTTGGTTTAGAATTTGTATCATTCCCAAAGCCTGCATGAGTCTCATGATTTGGTAGGAAGGATCTACTTCGAACCATTTTACTGCAAAATTGGGTGCTGTTCCCCTACCATGGTGGTTATTCTGAAACAATTCACCCATCACAAGAAAATCAATAGGAAGGGAATTGCGAGATTCATCCTTAGTTTTCTTGAAATTTACATAACCATATTTATGACCACCCCAGTTTACAATAGCTCCATGAATAGGACCCATAAACCAGTGCAAGGGAAGAAGCAAGAACCAGCCCCACTCGCCCTCTGGAACGAATGCTATATAGAACAAAGCATACAAGGCACCAGATCCCACTCTAAAAAACCACGATTGACCCAATCGATCAACCAAGGGCCACTCTGGTGTATCACCCGAAAATTGCTTCTTAGGTTCAACACGTCCATAGGCATAATCATCATAAATATGCTTAGTCTTCCACATCATTGTAAAAAAATTACTGGAATGGTGTGGGCTATGTGGATCGAGTTCCGTATCGCTGTAAGCATGGTGCATACGATGCAAAATGGCATATCCTTTCGGATTAAGATAGGAAGGACCTTGTGCCAGGATAGTAAATAAGTGAAAGAATCTTTCCCAAAAGCGATTCATAGTAAACATTCTATGCGATGCATACCTATGAAGAAAAAACGTCTGCGAAAATGCAGATAGAAACCAATGTCCAAAGAAAAAACTTAATATAGTGGCCATAAATGCCTCCTTTTCAAATGAGCAACGAGGTCCCAAACTGGATGAGCTCTAAATCTTAAAAGATTGGAGTTCACTCTAGTAAACACCGTTAGCTATAGAATCATTTATAATTAACGCCGTTTATTAAGTCAAACTTTTTTTTATTAAATTATAGATTTTTTTTGGATACTAAGATTTGCTTTGAGAAGAAAAAAGATACTAAGACTTTAAATTCGCCCAAAGAATTAGTATCTCATCTAAGTTTTTTTGAAATAAGCAATATGAATCGTTTCGTATAGATTTATATTTAGAAGGTAGCAGATAGCCCTAGGAAATAAAAGATTCCATCTCCTGGTAAAATACCTGGACCGGGATATCCACCAGCTCTGCGTGTGAAGTATTTTTCATTACCTAGGTTGTTAATTCCACCCCGAAATCCTAGCTTTTCTGTAAAATTCCAAACAAAGGTCACATCCCGGACTATATAACCAGGAATTTTTCCTATCTGCCCATTGGCGGAAGCAAGAGTAGAATTTAAGGCATCTGAATAAGCCTGTCCTATATCATTGATAAGGTAAGAGATACTAAATATTTTTTTGTAATGGTAGGTTAAACCATAACGATGAATTTGAGATGGTGCATTTTCAACTAACCTGCCTACTCTATAAAAATTTAAAGCATTTGATACATCTGTAAGAACCCTAGGATCTTCCCATTTCACATAACGAGCATTTACATTCGCACTTGAGGTAAAGAAGCTAATTGAGCCATATGGAGTGCTATTAAAGATAGCAAGAATTGGATCTATTTCTATATATGCCTCCACGCCTCTGTGGAGTGAATCGCCAACATTAGTTTGTAAATTATTCTGACCAGGAAATCTCGCAGGTAGTAGACCGACTCGGTTGTTGTATCTAAGTTCAAAAGCTCCCAAATCAAACTGCAACCATTCTCCAATGTTTCCTCTATATCCTCCATCCAAATTATAACCCGTTTGATCTTTAAGATTAGGATCTATATCATTAATTACACCTGAAGGAGCAAAAATTTCAGAATAGATAACTGGACGAAATGCACGAGAGTAATTGGAGTAAAAATTAGTGGTCTTGGTAACTTGGTACTGGCCACCTAAACCATACAATACTTGCTGCTTGGTCAATTCTTGGGGAGGAACAGTTCCACCAAAAACATTTCTGGCACTAGGTAAAGTTTCATTGATTCTACCTGAGGCTGTTGACTTTATCCATTCATAACGAACACCTGGAGTTAAAGATAATTTGTCTGTGATACGAAATAAATTTTCTAAAAATCCAGCATAATTGAGTGTAGTGAATTGTAAGTCTACAGTCCTACAGTTTCTAGTTCCATCATAACATTGGTTATTTAGATTGGTTTCCCTTAAATCAAAAGTATTACCTGTGCTTCCATTCGGATTTCGTATTCTATCTGTGTTCCCATTGAAATATCTTGCTCCAAATGAGAGAGTGTGAGTTTTATCCAAGAAATTGTAATCAAAGATTTGCCTAGCTTCTACTCCAATATTTCTATACCAATCTCTATCGATTTGGCGAGCACCGAATTGTAAAGTTCTTGCATTGATTCTATCTTCTACATTAGGAGCAGATGTAAAACCAACAGAGTTTCTCTCACCATATAATCCAAATACTTTTAAGTTAAACCTAGCTGTGCTGGACTGCTCATAATCAATATTCATAGCAGGCACATTCCATGGTGCTCCAAACCAATTTCTATCACGTCCAGATTGACGAGGGTTCTCCCAGAATTGCTGGTCAGTAAGTCCACCAGGTTGCTTACTCTCGTAATTTGATTTACTTAAATCTAAGGAAACTTTTAATTTTTCTGTTGCTTGGTATGCAAGATGAATATGACCAGTTTGAGTAAGATAACGAGAATTATCTCTCCATCCCTCAGAAGATCTTCCATGGGCAAAGGCAAAGTAGGAGAACTTCCCAACTGTTCCACTAACAGATGTATAACTGTTAATGGTATTATAGGATCCACCTGTATTTTTAGTTTCTACTTGAATTTCTTGGTCGGGTTTTGGTTTTTTAAGAATATAATTGACCAAACCACCAAATTGTGGTCCATATTGCAAAGCACCTGCGCCTCGAACTATTTCAACTTTTTCAAGTGCTTCCATAGGTGGATTGAAATATGCTTCAGGGTAACCAAACACATCCGAAGAAATATCATATCCATTCATTCTTGTATTGAATTCCCAATTCCTATTGGGAGAGAGACCTCTTGCACCGATTCCAGGTTGTATCCCCGAACCATCATTTTCCCAAATAGTAATCCCGGGAACTTTTGCATAGATCTGCCTTGTAGTGTTTAAAGCTAAATTCGCATTTGTTTTATCTACCTGGATGACTTCGTTTTTTTTACCAGAATAGATATTCGTGCCTTCTGTTTCTCTTAGAAATCCCCTATCTGTATCTCTTCTAGCTTTTACTGTGATTCCTGGCTCATCGCTAAAACCTGGGGCTTCTTTTTTGCTTGGATTTTCCTTTGTTTCCTTGGATGGTTCTTGGTTTTTGTTCTCTTCTAATTGGGTAGAGGAATCACCAGAAGATTTTCCATTGGGATCAAGTACTGGCTGAGCGTATAGACCAAATGAAGTGCAAAGAAGAGAGAAATAGAGAATAAATGAAAATAAACGAAACATGATAGACCTTTTAAATTTTGGATATTGAGACTCATAATCAAATTCATGGTCTAGAGGTCAAGAAAAACTTTATAGAATCAGTAAAAAGAAGAAAAGAATCAATTCTTACAGAATGATTCTTTAATATTATAAAAGGTCCTAGCAATCAAAGCTGGTTCACGATCTTTCTATATTTTACGGAAGTAAGAAAGATTACTCTTCCTGAAAGGAAAGAGAGGCTGAATTGATACAATACCTCAGTCCCGTTGGTTTGGGACCATCGGGAAAGACATGCCCAAGGTGGGAGCCACAGTTAGCACACAAAACTTCTGTTCGGCGCATAAAGAAGGTATTGTCCTCTTCTATTGCAACTGCCTCAGTTTTAATTGCATCATAATAACTAGGCCAACCTGTTCCAGAATCGAATTTGGTTTCTGAAGAAAAAAGAGGAGCCTGGCATCCTATACAAAGATAGGTACCCTGCTTTTTATTGTCATGAAATTCACCCGTAAAAGCTCTTTCTGTTCCTTTTTCTCTTGCCACCTTATATTGAATAGGTGTTAAATTGGATTGCCAATCTTCTTTCGATTTTTGAAAAGGATATTCTTTAAGATTTTTGGGGTGTTTTAGATTCATTGGTATTCTCCATAATCGCAATCAGGAAATCTTGAACAATATAGAATTGTCTTTCCTTTTCGATCTCTCTTAGTTTGGACATTGCCAGTCTGACAAATGGGACAAGATTTCTTAGCTTCTTGCAAAAGTTTTCCTTTTGGTATTCCATCCAATCGCTTTCGCAGTTCATTATAAAAATGCTGGAGCACTTGAACTTTATTTTTATAACCTAGTTGGATTTGATCTAGATCCTCTTCCAAATTTTTTGTAAAATCATCCAATACAAAATCACCAAAACTAGAGACGAGAAAATGATTTACCTTCTTTCCTAAGGCAGTTGGAAAGCATGCTCGCTTCTCCCAAAAGATATACTTTCTTTCATCTAAAGTTTCTATCGATTGCGAATAGGTTGAAGGACGGCCGACCCTAGTTTTTTCCATTTTCTTAATGAGGCTTGCATAAGTATAAGCTGGTGGTGGCTGTGTATCTTTAACATCTATACTAAATTCAGATATAGGAACTTTCTGCCCTGGCTTGAATTGTATACTTTGGGCTTTGGATTCTCTTACAGCTTCTATCCTTTTGTATCCATCAAAAGTTTCTTGGAAATCATTTCTTTCCCAAAGAGAATTCAGACCGCTAAGGATGGTTTTAATTTTTTTGCCTTTTCTTGCCGATGCTAAGCTGCTTAAAAATCGTCTGTAAATCGCGTCATATACTTTCCATTCATCTGGACTCAAAAAAGGTCTTAAATCATCTGGAGTTAAATGAATTTGGCTGGGACGAATTGCTTCATGTGCATCCTGGATTTTATTTTGCTTGGATGATTTGTAAGAACCGACATATTCTTTGCCGTACTGCGCCTCAATAAAATCCTGACCTTGCTTTATGGACTTCTGAGAAAGGCGATAGGAATCTGTTCTTGGATAGGTGATCAATCCTTCTCTCTTGCCATTGCCTATATCAATTCCTTCGAAGAGAGTTTGTGCAATTTTCATAGTCTTCTTAGGTGGAAAATGAAACCGATTTGCACAAAATTCTTGCAAGGTGGAAGTTTGAAAAGCAGGCTTAGGATATTCTTGGGATTCCTCTACACGAATATCTTTAACTATAAATACTTCCTCTACATCCCATTGTAATGACTCTAGAGGCTTAACAATTTTCCATTTGGAAAATAGTTGCTCTGGAAAATTCTTATTATCCTTTTCAAAAATATAATAAAAATTTAGTTTATTGGAATTATCTATGATTTCTTCTTTGGTTTTGGATTTATTCTTGTTCCTTATTTTTACATTTGGTTGAGAATCATCTTCATTTTCGGAATTAAATTTGGAATTAAAGGAGGATACTAAAGAATGAATTGCATTGATTTCGAAATAAGTCTCAGGTTTGAATTTTAAAATCTCTTCTTCTCTTTCACATATCCAACGTAAAAGTACAGACTGTACCCTTCCAGCAGAGAGTCCTGATTGTATTTTCTTCCAAAGAACAGGACTGATTAAATAACCGAACAATCTGTCCAATACTCTTCTAGTTTCTTGAGAAATAGCAAGATCTGTATTGAAAGTGTCGGGATTTTCAATTTTTGCTTGAACAGCTGATTTTGTAATCTCTTGAAATCCAGTTCTAAACCACTTCGCTTGGTTTTTACTATTAGCTAAAGATCGTAAATCGAAAGCGATTGCCTCACCTTCTCTGTCGGGATCAGTAGCAACGTAAATAGAAGAACAAGAATTGATTTCTTTAACTAAGAGTGGAATTCGCTTTGTTGCCATAGGAATAATCTGCTTTTGAATTTTAAATTCATCTTGGATATTCACTCCTAATTCTAACTTAGGTAAATCCATAATGTGACCGCCAGTTGCGATCACATTGTATTCCGGACCTAGGTAGGATTGAATTGTTTTGGCCTTAGCAGGAGATTCGACCAAAACTAGTTTCTTCAAGTTAGAGCGGGAATAAACCATCCACAGAAAGGTATCTTTCGCCAGTATCATAACAGAAAGTTAGAATCTTAGCACCTTTTTCCGTGGTCTGCAATTTCTTAGCTACTGCAGCAAGACTTGCTCCACTGGATGTTCCTATGAATAGTCCCTCTTCCTTGGCTGCTCTTTGCGCATAGCTGAATGCATCATCCTTACTTACAGTGAGAATTCCATCTAATAAATCAGTCTGGCAGTTTGTTGGTATAAATCCAGCTCCTATACCTTGTAGAGGATGAGGTCCAGGCTTTCCACCACTTAACACGGGTGAGAGTTCAGGCTCTACTGCAAAAATTTTTAAGGATTTCCATTCCTTCTTTAAAATTTTGGCGCAACCTGTGATGTGTCCACCTGTACCTACACCTGTAATGATAAAGTCTAAACCCTTTGGAAAATCTTTCATGATTTCTTGGGCTGTTGTTTCTTCATGTACTTTAATATTTGCTGGATTTTCAAATTGCTGAGGCATCCAAGAATTTGGAATCTCTTCAAGAAGTTCTTTTGCTTTAGCAATGGCACCACCCATTCCTTTCTCACGGGCAGTCAATTCAAACCTAGCACCATAAGCAGCCATAAGTCTTCGTCTTTCTACTGACATAGATTCTGGCATAACAAGAATTAAAGAATAGCCTTTCACCGCGGCAACCATCGCAAGTCCAATTCCGGTATTGCCAGAAGTTGGTTCTATGATAGTGCTACCTTTCTTAAGCTTACCTGATTTTTCAGCGTCTTCTATCATTGCTAGTGCAATTCGATCTTTAATGCTTCCACCAGGATTCGATCTCTCTAATTTCATCCATACTTCGAAATCTGAACTGAAGAGACGGTTCAGCCTTACATGCGGTGTATTGCCAATGGTTTCTAAAATGCTATCTACTTTCATAACTAGGTAAAATTCTAAGAAATAGTAGCCTTCTTGGTCAAGAGAATTTATTGAACCTAATAGTTTTTTGCAATTACCCAACTAAGATCTTAGCTAGGTAACCCTGGCTATGCAATAATTATTTTGCGTAGGTTTCGTCTTTGATTACACTTTTGGCCTTCCAAGCTTTTGGTGTATGGCAAGATAAGCAATTGTTCAACATAGGATTTGCTTTGATTTTTTTTTCAAAACCTGGCATAGCATCAAGCTTAACAATCAAGTCTTTGTAGGAATCTTCTACTACCTTCCCATTTTCAGCAATACTTGTTCCCGTTCCTGCACTTGCTACCAGAGAAGAAGAATTATCTAAGTTCGCAACTTCAACCTTTCCTTCACAAATGCAATTCATTGCAGTTTTGGTTTTGGGATCGAACATTGTTGCAAAAGCAGTTCCACGCACACCTGCTGTGGATGTTTGAGTTGCTACAGACACTTTTTCACCTGGTCTTTTGTCAACTTTGAACCAAGCAAATCCAGAAACCATATCAACCTTACCCTCTTTCTTCCCCTCTGCAAAAGAGGTTAATTGAATCTCTGAATTTTGTGCTACACGAAATTCAGATTTACCGTATAAGAGTGTAATTTTGGAACCATTTCCAGTCTTTATTGCTGAACCCTCCGGTAAAATTAACCCTTGTTTTATGGGAAGCCATTTTGAATTAGCCTGTGCTTTATAAAAAGTCTTACCAACTACAAAACTAGCGATAGCTCCGTTTTTATCATTAGCGAAAACATGGTAGGCTGAAAAACCCATCACACTGATAGCTAATATCCATTTTGCTATTAAATTTTTTCTCATGCATATCTCCTAATCTTTCTCTTCTTTATTCTAAAAAATAAAACTTGCTCTTAAAAATAATCTATCTTCACTTTTCGCATAAGATAGTATCCCTCTATTTACTTGATTTATAAATTGTAATTCATATTCTCTTTGGGTTCTCTCATCTCCCACTGGATCAATAAAGGAACGCTCTCTTTCTCCTTTCTCATTGTGATTGACAAGACGTGAGTAACTAAGTCCAATTCTCATATTTGAATCAAATCTATATTCAAGTAAAACAGATCTTCGAACAAAATAGGCTTTAGAGGAATACAGGACTACTGCTGGATCTACTTCAGAGGGAATGGGTTCATTCAATCCTAATCTTGTAAATGGCTCATCTTTAACCTGAAAATTAGCATTCATGACTCCAGAGTTTCCCGTACCTGCTTCTGCACGAAAAACCATCCAAATATCTTCAAAACCAAACCCTAACCAAGTATAGGCGGCTTTACCAAATTGATCACGGCCATACTGCACGGGAAGATCCTGCCTTAGTCTGTCTCTAATTTCTCCACCATAGTCACGCCTAAGCATAGCTCCAAGACCCAAATGAAGATATTGAATATGATCCAAAGTTGCTTCAAGTCCGACAGTTTCACCCTTTCTACTTCTAAGATCTCTTTCTTTCCTAGTAAGAATGTTATTATCATCAGCCAAGCAATTTGATTTTCCTTCCATACACTCATTACCAACAAGGCCTACCCAATTTTTACTCCGTCCAATTAAATGAAGACCTAACTTCCATTCGTCGAATGTTGGTTGTATGGAAAATCTGCCATATCCATCTATTCCTGAAGATTCTTGGTTCTGGACAGATCTATAACCCTCTCCATTCGCAAAACCTAGATGCAATTGAAATATTCCTGATTCTACCAAGTAACTAAAGCCAAGATCAGAAGGAGCAGCAAAAAAGCCTAAACTCTCCATAGGCGATCTATCTATATACCTCCAATCCCAAGAACCATTCCATTGGGTGAAGGTGTTTGGATTCTCTTGCATTCCAAAAATAAATTTATGAAGGAAAAGATTTGTCTGTATCTTTTTTTGAATATTCCCTCTTCTAATGCCAATTGTATAAGGATCTGCTCTGGTTCCACCCGTACTTCTTGTATCGTTTGTAAAAGAATTCGCTCTAATAAGTTCGAACCAAAGCTCAGCCTCCCAGCCCTTGTCTTCCCATTCTTTATTGATTGTTAAGAGAGTCCAAGGAAGACTAAATCCTGTTTGGTCATTAGAATTTGTATCTGAAAGTCCTGAGCTTTTGTCTCTGGTTCTATAACCAAACGACGGGCTGAGTACACCACCGATTCTAAGACCGTAGAAATCATCTGGTTCATTTGGTTTTTGAGTGATCAACTTTTCAGAAAAAATTGGATAAGAAAAAGTAATTGAAATAAAAAAGTAAAGCAGACTCCCCTTTAAAAAAGAAAAATGATTACAGATTGTATCTTCAGCCTTTAACATTCTTTATTTGGATTTCCAAGTGCATTTTGTAAGTAAAGTTGTGATCAAATTTGGGCTTATTGAGAATCAGACTCAAATTAACTATACTTTGATTTCAGTCAATTAATTTTTGGTAATTTTGTTTTTTTTTGAATGCAGTCAATAAGGCGCTAAATCAATGCAAAATGCCAAAATTGTCAATAGAATGAGACAAAATGAACCAAGAAGTATTATTTTTTCTTCATCAAGACCAATTGATTGCCTTTATTCACAGAGGTCCTCTCACACAGCGCGCAACATACATTCCTGTTGTGGCATTTCCTGGATTCAAAATCCCAAAACTAGCATTGACCCACATTGGATTGGCAACACCAGCAATTCTACTAACATTGGACGACCACATTCTATCGTTACTGGTAGATGTGGAGTTAAACAAAGTCGTATCAAATTTGACAGTTCCGGCAATATTGAAGTCAACTAAGGATAATAGTTCATTTTGGTTAGGCAGACGCCAATCAGAAAAACCTGCCCATGTTAAAGTATCGCAATATTGCAAAGCATTTTGCCAATCGATCGAATCGGCTGAAGCTTCATCAGTACAAGTCGCATCATTGTTTCTACCCGAGTGGCATTTTTGCCATTGTAAATTCGTGTGATTATCCCGAACTCTTCCGTCACCCAAATCAGTGAAACTCAGAGACTCAGGCTGACTTGTTCCACTAACACAAATTACTTTACGAGGTGAAGTAAAAATTGTGTTGGAGCTGATAGAAGGTTGAGAGAAAGTAATAAAATAATAAGCAGCAACGTCGTTTGTGGAGCTATAGAAGCTTCCTCCACCTAGTGAGGGAAAAAATGTAGAATTGGTATATGGGGGAAGTGTTGATGGATAGCTAATAAGAGTTGCATACTCACGAATTGTCGGAATTCTCCATCCAGCTCCAAATGTTGCTGAACAGATTGTTTGGGCATCTGCGAAAACATAGTTATCTGTTATGCCAGCAGCACAACTTGGGCCACTCGTTGATAAGGGGCATTTCCTCCACAAGAGTCCTGTTCTATTGTCAGTAATTGTCTCATCTCCATTGTCTACAAATGACTGAGCGATTGTCCTGGCATGAGAGAAATCCGGGTCCTGCAAAGGAAAACCTGGAACTGGACAAGGTTCTGTGGAATCAATGTCAAAGCAGTTTACCTGTGCCACATCAAAGAGTGGAAATAATTTATTCCACTCCAAGTAACGAGCATACAAAATAATATTTGATGCACCTATTGTAAAAGTATCACCAGGTCTATAGCTAGTGCCTGAGCCATCCGAAGCGGTATTCCATTCGGCAAAAGGGGCTCCAGAAATGGCCAAGGATCCAGTATTGCTCAGGACTGTAACGGTTTGGGACGCATTGTATAGATTTGAATCTATAGGAACTGTGCCTGAATCATTTCCATTTCCGTCATAGGTAAGGGAAAATGTGGGGAGAGCTGTATCAACTGGGGAGTCCTCTTGGTTTCCACTGCTTCCTTCATTTCTATCCTTCATAATCTCCATAAGAAAAGTAAACTCTTGGAATTCTTTGCTGATCTGAGGAAAGCCACATGAAGTGAAGGTATAAAATAATTGAAAATAAAATAAAAAGACTATGAATTTGTTTTTATAAGTCTTTCCCATAACAGGGTAATTTTAAAATTTATACAAATATTTCGTCAATAAAATATTATTATTTTTTCTTCATCAAGACCAATTGATTGCCTTGTTCCAAGGACTGGTCAAGAAAATAATGATCTGTAAGTTGTCTAATTAGATAAAGACCAATTCCTTCTTCTCTATAATCCGTTACATCGTATGATTTCAAATTAGAAAGTTTTGATTTAATTCCATAATCACGTAAGCGTATTTCTAATTTTTCTTTAAAGAAAAGTAAATCAATAAAAATCGGCCTGTCAAATGAATCAATGTATGCATGCTTTATAATATTCAGCAGTGCTTCACCAACTATCAATCGTATATCAGCACAATCCAACAAAGAAAAACCATTTTCTCTAGCAGCATTGAAGACTAAGCTTCTAGCCATAGAAAGATATTTTGGATGAGAAGGAATTTGGAGCCGGATAGAATTCGCATAATCCGGCTTTTTAGAATTTTTAAATTCCTTCATCCTCTAGGGTGGTATTTCTTATGAATTTCCTTAAGAGTTTTATTTGCCATATGAGTGTAAATCTGTGTAGTTGAAATATCAATATGACCAAGTAACTCTTGAACAGCTTTAAGATCAGCATGATTTTCTATCAAATGAGTTGCAAAAGAATGCCTCAAAGTATGTGGAGTTACTTTTTTCTTGATATCAGTTCTTTCAATATAGTGATTTAATAATCTCCATACTGACTTACGATTAATAAAAGATCCTTTTTTTGAAACAAAAATATAATCACAGACTCTTTTCTTTAGAATCTCAGGTCTTGATTTGGCAAGATATTTCTTAAGTATCTCAAGGGACTTCTCACCGAAAGGAACAAGTCTTTGTCTTCCACCCTTACCTTCAACAACTATAGTCATTCCGGTTAAATCTAGATCCGTAACTTTCAGATTACAGGCTTCTGAAATTCTAAGACCAGAAGAATATAATAATTCAAAAATACATTTATCTCTTAATTCATAAATATTATCTTCTTTGATAGTATCGAATAATTCATCTATTTCTTCTTGGGTTAAATAATCAGGAATTGTTCGATTCACTTCAGGAGTTTCAATCTTTTCGGTTGGATTGAAATCAACTTGCTTTTCATCTTTTAAGAATTTGTAAAATTGACGAATCGCTACAACTTCTCTTGCAAGAGTCTTGGCAGAAATTTTTCTTTTCTTTTCCTCTGCTAGAAATCGCATAATGTCATTGCCTTTCACTTCGAGAAAATCTATATGCTCTTTCTCAAGAAATACGGCAAACTTATTTAAATCATACCCATAAGAATGGACTGAGTTATCGGAAAGACCTTTCTCTACAGAAAGATATTCTTGGAAATTTTGAAGTAATCTGTTTTGCGCGTTTGACAATTTGGATTCCATTTTTGTTCTCTTAGGTTACTTTAAGGTTCGGACAAATGAGACAAAAAGCCGGCAAATTTTTTACTGGATGGAAAACCTTTTAAAAAAAAAGAATGCAATCTTATGTACTGGATGAGATTTTTTTTATTGTCTTTATTTGCAATTGTTCCGATCGCCTGCAATGCCGAAAGATCACTCTTTAATAAAGGCTTGGAAGAAGAAAATCAAGGCCGCTTCTCAGAAGCGATTTATTACTATGAATTATCCCTTAAAGAGAATTCAGAATTTATAGATTCCCATAGAAGAATAGGATCCTTACTTGCTAAACATCCAGAAAGTTGGGGAGTTGCAATTTGGCATTTAGAAAAAGCCCTTGCCCAATCTCCCAAAGATAAAAATCTCAGATTAGAGTTAAGCTTGTTATATCTTGCGAATGAGAAATGGATTGATTTTGAAAAACAGCTAAGCTTTTGGAATGTCAATGGTGAGAAAGATTTTTTTCTTGGACTCAGTGCTTTGTACAATTGTGAAACAAAAACAACTAAGTTGCAAGCTTTTTCAGATACGATTCAAGCTATGGAATTCATTCCAGAATTTTGGAAGTCTCGATGTCAGAACAAAGCGTCTAATAATTAAAAGAAATAAGGGAAGAAAATGGCAGAAAAAATAGTAATCATCGGATCGGGACCTGCAGGACATACCGCTGCAATATACGCAGCTAGAGCGAACCTAAATCCCGTTATGTTTGAAGGATTCATGGCTGGTGGAGTTGCTGCTGGTGGGCAATTGACTACAACTACGGAAGTTGAGAATTTTCCTGGATTCCCTGAAGGTATAGACGGAACAAAATTAACCCAACTTTTTAGAGACCAATCTAAAAATTATGGAACTAAAATTTTCACACAGACTGTCACTAAGGTTGATTTCTCTAAGCGCCCTTTTAAGATTTATTGTGATGATGAAATGACAGAAGCAGAAGCAGTAATTATTGCAACAGGAGCAACTGCCAAGAGAATGAATATCAAAGGAGAGCATGACTTCTGGCAAAGAGGGATTTCTGCCTGTGCCGTGTGTGATGGAGCTCTACCAATATTTCGAAACAAAGAACTAGCTGTAATCGGAGGCGGTGATTCGGCTGTAGAAGAAGCATCACACCTCACTAAATTTGGCTCTAAGGTTTATTTGATTCATAGAAGAGATAAATTACGTGCATCACAAATCATGCAAAAGCGTGCAATAGAGAATCCTAAGATCGAAATTCTGTGGAACTCTGAAGTCTCGGAAGCGAAAGGAGGAGCAGGTGGTTTGCAGACGATTTCTATTAATAGCACAGTAGATAATTCTATGAGAGAACTTGCGATTGGTGGACTATTTTATGCAATAGGTCATAAGCCAAATACAGATATCTTCCAGGACTGGCTTAAGTTAGATGAAACTGGATATATAATTACTAAGCCAGGAACCACTCAGACAAGCATAGAGGGAGTATATGCGGCGGGAGATGTACAGGATAAAATCTATCGCCAAGCAATCACAGCTGCTGGCTCAGGATGTATGGCAGCTCTTGAGGCAGAAAGATGGTTAGAAGGGCTCGAGTAAATTATCTTTAATGGAAAAAGTTTTGGTTCGGTTTATATGAACCAAAACTTTGCAAGAAGTTTAACATCATTGTAGAATTTAGAAGTAAAACTACAATTCAGTTCAATATAAAATATAGGTTTATTTTCCCTCTGCTTCCTTTTTTCTTTCTTCCCCCATAGCCCATAAGCCAAGAAACTCATTTGCCTCTATAGACTTACACATTTCGGGTTTATATAACTTCTTTACTGGAGGTTTAGGATAGATATGAATCTCATCCACATCAGGAATGGTAGTGAGCATTCTAAGGATTTTGTCTTCTCCTTCCACTTCATACATAGTATACGACATTCCCTTGGATGGTATAATTTGGCTTGTTTCTAAATATTTCATTCTGGATTCAATATATTGAAGAACTCTGAAAGTTTCAATCATTTCTTTTTAAAATTCTGAATCTAGTTTTGGCTCCTAAATTTCTTGAATAATATTAGGAAATAAGAAATTAATAATACGAAAATATAACTTGACTTTAGCTCACCTAAATATCGTTGTATGCTACAAGGTCTACTTATGTATTTGCAAGCTTATTTTTTCTCAGAAAGCCAAGAGTATATCTAGTATTTATCATTAGCTTCATTCTATACTAACTAACATGAACAAGCATCAAAACTGGAAGTTTAATTTATAATTTAAAACAAATTACTATTTACACTTCTTATGTTTACATTTTGGCTATTGTAGTTCTCTCTTATCAATTTCAATCTTATTGTTTTAAAAAACGTATCGATAATACAATGAATGTACATCTTACCAAAATTGAAAATGCTAAATCTTTGGCACTACAAAGTAGTATAATATTATATAAGCTTAAATGAATTAGAATTATTTTGCATGAATCTTTCAAATGGCTTATCTTACTTAATTCATTCAAGATATTTAACAATTTATAGAGAATACTTCTAAGGAAGCTAAATTCGAAGGGATGAGAAATTCCAAGATTCAAGCAAGAATACAAGAAATCGATGGAATCTATACTAGTACTAGTAATATTAATGATTTAAACAAAATCAATATTTCTTTTAATATCAATATTAATTCTCTTTTAATATCTAAAGATAAGCTTTTAAATCTAAATTAGTCTTTTTATCTATAATTTCTCTACTTTCGTCTTTTACCTATTTATTGACTAAATCCAACGAATATACCTCAATTGGAGTATAGACAAATCTCAAGATCTGGTTATAATTTAGCAATGATTTTCAATTTATTTGACTTTGTGCAGTTAAATATAAATATTTTCCAAGACCTAGGGTTCAAAGATTTATGAAACAAATTCTGAAAGAAAAACAAAAATATTTAATTAGTCTTGGATGTAGTATATTGATGAAAGATTTTTCATTTTCTTCTGAAGATGCCAAGAAAATTTTATCCGAAGCAATTACCAAGGAATTAAAACTGACCGAAAGAAACATGGATTCTTTTGATTCTGTTAGTCGAGCGGAAAGGCATAGCTTCATCCGAAGGGTAGCAAATGATATAGGTGAGCAGTTAATAGTCAGATTTAAATTTAATAAAATAGAAGTTTCAGAAAAAATTTCCAAATTTATGATAAAGATGAATGAACAAAGTCAACTTTTTAGAACAAGATGAATTATAATTTTTTCTATTTAATAAGAATTTGTAATTCTTTTATAAATTTGATTTTCTTAATTGCTGAGAGTCTTAAGTTCATATCTAAAGGGGGTATTATTTTATCTAAAACTGGGCACTGCTCTCAGTTCCGTATAAGGATTATTTTCATTGCATTTTTCATTTCGCCTATTAGCAATTTATATTCTATCAACACAGTAATTCTCAAGAATTCAGATTCCTTACAAGGAATAGTAATAGGTCAAAATTTAGATACACTCAAATTAAAAACAGAAACAGGTGTGATACTAAATATCCCCAAGAAAAAAATCTTAAAAGTTTTATATAAAGAAATAACAAAAAGAGAAATTGAACAAATCAGATTCAAGGAAGAAGAGAAATTAAGAATAAACTCGGAAAAAGAAAAAGAAATTCGAAAATTAGCAGAACAAAAAAAGCTGGATGAACTAAATAAAATTAGAGAAACATACCTTTCCGAAGGAAACAAAGCTTATCCAAAAGAAAATTTAGGACCACTAAGTTCTTATAATATATATAATGCATATCCCATTCCAATTCTAGCCTTAGCAAGTCCTGAAGCAAGCTGTGAACCTTATGCTTATTCCAGCGATTGGTACATTCTTTTTGGTATATTCCGTTTAACATCACCCGATATGGGTGAACTGCTTCCTAAGGAATCTAAATTAATTCAAATTCGATATGAAACAAGTTTTACTGATTTAGCAATTACTTTATTAGGTGGAATCGCTTTTTCATTAACTAAAAAGACTTTGTATATAGATTCATGCGAAGACAAGATTCAAAGACGTATGATTTCAGAACAAGAATTACAATTAGAAAAAGATGCAGAATCAAAAGTATTGGAAGAGTTAATGAAAGCGAAAGAGAAAGAAGAGCTAGAAGATAATATTAAACTAGAAATGGAAATCAAGAAACTTGAAAAAATTGGCCAACCGAAATAAACTTCATAAAGCTGTATTATGTGCATTCTTAATGAGTCATTTCATTAATTGTTATGCGAATCCAATTTTCAAAGATACCTTAGATAAGTATTTTGAAAGTGCCAATAATATTACAAACAATCTGCTTACCTTACTTGCCTTAGGATCTGGTTTTCTTCAGGCTCCAAGGGGTGCAAAAGTAGAATTAAAATTTTCAAGAAACAATGGCACTGCTTATACAAATAACACTGTAGAAACTATTTTAGATTCTACACAAAATAATTTTAAGAAAAATGTAATCCAAAAAACTACCAACTTTACAGATTCAGATGGTAAGGTTACCATTTATTTTAATTCATTGAATCAAACTTATAAAATCGCAATCCAAGATAATACAGGAACACCATTGGCTCAATTGAGAATTTATATTCCGAGTGATATTGGAAGTTCTTTAAATTTAATACCTATTATAGAATTCGGTGATTTATTAGTCGAGATCATTTCAGTTTCTCCCATTGGAGGAAGTGTTCCTTCGAATTTAAATTATCCAGGATCGCCTTTTATTTTTACAATCAACACTGATATAGGTGAAATAATTCCACTTGTTTCTGGTAGTATCAATTCCTGCCTTTCCTCCCCTGCTCTTCCTCAAGGAATGCAACTTCGACAAGATGATTGTGCTATAACTGGAGCGCCAAGCACTTTACAAAATGCTTCGACTTATAGAATTAAGGCATCAATCTTATTGGTAGCACAGAAACAGAGATAGTGATTACTGTTAATGATTCACCGCCCTCATCTTTGGTTTATTCGAGCTCGCCTTTCATTTTCACTATAAATACTTCAATTCCAGTTCAAATTCCTAGTTATATTGGAACTATAACAAATTGCATTTCAAATCCTGCTCTTCCAACAGGACTAAGCCTAAGTCCAACAGATTGTTCCATAAATGGAACACCAACTATAAATGTTAGCTCTTTAAGTTTTACAATAACCGCTTCTAATTCATTTGGTTCAACTAGTGTAGACATCCTCATAACAGTAAATAATGTACCACCTAATAGTTTAAATTACTCTGGGACTCCATTTATTTTTACGGAATCTCTAGCTATTTCTTCTATTCATCCAACTTATTCAGGGACTATAACTAATTGTATTTCAACACCTACACTGCCTCTTGGTCTTACCTTAAATCCTTCAACTTGTTCTATAGATGGAGTGCCAGCTGGGGTTCAAGCGAGTACGCTTTACACAATACAAGCCTCGAACGCGTTTGGATCCACTTCTTCCAATATTCATATTGCAGTAAATATTGCCCCACCATCATCTCTTACCTATTCCTCAAGTTCTTATACATTTACACAAAATGTCACTATATCAAATCTTATACCTACATACTCTGGCTCTGTTTCAAATTGTTCTGTAAGTCCAAGTTTACCAAGCGGTTTAAGTATAAATAGTTCCAATTGTGTTATTTCGGGAAATCCAGCAAATCTACAAATATCAACTAACTATACCATAACTGCAACTAATCCTTCTGGAAGTACACAAACATCGATTGATATAATAGTGAACGAAGCAGCACCGAATTCATTGGTATATGCAGGAACTCCATTTGTATTTACTCAAAATCTAACAATCACAGCACAAATTCCAAGCATTACTGGTACAGTTTCCTCTTGTAGTTCATCGCCATCACTCCCAGTTGGCTTGGTTTTAAATCCTATCAATTGCACATTAAGTGGGACACCAATTAGCAGCCAAAGCAGTACTATGTATACTATCACTGCAAGCAATACATCAGGTAGCACAAATGCACTAATTTTTATAACTATAAATATACCATCATGCTTTATCACATCTGGTGCTATATTAGATTTATGCTTATTACAATAGGAGAATATTATGAAAGAATTTAGGATCAAAATGCTAAAAAGCTTTTTACTTGGCTTATCCTTTGCTTTGGGTGTGGGAACAATAACAATTTATGGGGTAGCAATATCTGGAAGTATTGTAACATGGACAAGCGGACAGGCTTTAACCGCCGCAGATTTGAATACAACGATTTCCTCTTTGGTAAATACAATCGGTAATATCCCCGACTGGACCAAAATTGGGTCAAACGCAGTTTATACGGCTGGGAATGTTGGTATAGGAACTAGCTCGCCTACGCAAAATTTACACATTTCAAATGGCACTCAATCAATAATCAATGTTACTGGCGGCTCTGGTGTCAGCCACTATGGTTCAAATTCCACAGGAGCTTTTTTAACAACAGAATCAGCTATTCCATTTCAATTTTTTACAAACCAAAATGAACAAATGAGAATTGATAGCCTGGGAAATGTAGGAATTGGAAGACAAAATCCAACTAAGAAATTGGATGTTGCTGGAGAAATTAGAGCAAGCTCTTTAATGTTAATGGTTGATCAATCTACGATAACATATGCAGCTAGAATTTTTGTTTCTTCGACTGGAAGCTGTGGATCACCTGCTACCTACCAGCAAATAGGTTCCATAGCAGGAATTGGAGTATTGTGTTGGGGAGAAGTGGTAAGCTATCCTTAAAATTAATGTACTTATTTTAATAAAATGAAAAAAAATCGACTAGCCTACTTACTATTTTAAAGAAATTTGAAAATAGATAGATTGTTAAAGTTTTACATAAGCTTATTTTGTCATAATATGTATTAATTTTATATTATATATTATAAATACATTATTAATTCGAAAAAATGCATTAATTTCAGGAATTAATTTAGAATTGTAAAATTTTTCTTGAAAAAATTATACATATACCGTTAAATACGGTATATGTGGGAGAATAGAAAGATGGAAAATATTTGGACAGAACTATTACTTGAAATTTCGGATTTACCTACTTATGATATGAAAGCCTTCCTTATGTATTTCTTTGAGTCCAAAGAAGATTCAGAAATAATCATGTCCGCCTTATATTAATAAAAAAGACCAAGCCCTAAATCAAGCAGGTGGTCTTGTAGATAAGAGGTTCTCGTTTCCATAATGCTTATTCAAAATCTCTACCCACAAAGGATTTTCCATAACAGGATAAGCATTTCTAAATCTTAACCAATCTAAAATAGTTAAAAGATTTAATTCAGATAATCCCATCTTCTCTTCTTTTGAAAAATAAATTCCATCTAATTCAGATTGAATCCAATTCAAGATAGAAGTCACTCGATTGGACTGTTTTAATAAGTATGGAACATCTTCTGGCTTCAGACCATCATTCTTAAGATAAAAGACATTGATTGCTGATTCGACAGCTGTGTCTATGGCATGAATGATATTGGACTCTCTCCATTTTTCTTTACCACTTGGAATTCGTAGGCTTCCCGTTCCGAAATTCTCAAACAAATAAGAAATGATTACATGGCTATCCCATAATTTCATTCCATTTTCAAATTCGACATAAGGAACTTTCCAAAGTGGATTCTTAGTTCGCATTTCTGCCTGACCAGCTTCAGTAAGAGTATCAACTAAGGTATAATTTAATTTCAATTCTTTAATTATGAATCGAACTCTTCTAACGAAAGGTGAAGTGAGACTTCCATATAATTTCATAAATCATATAAGAAAAAGATAAGTTATTTTTGTCTAAAAGAAATTATAGTTTTTTGATCCATTTTAAAATTTTTGAATTAAGAATATCTATTTGTATTGGTTTTGATAAAAAATCATTCATTCCTGCTTTCATACATTTTTCCTCTTCACCTTGGGTGGTTCCTGCAGTAAGTGCAATGATAATACAATTATTTTTATTGGTCTTACGAATGCTAATTGTTGCATCTAGACCATTTAATTCAGGCATCTGAACGTCCATAAGAATTAAATCAGGCAAGAAACTTTCATATTTCTGAATTGCTTCAATTCCATTCGTTGCAACTTCAATGATAGCATTAGGAAGTATCCTTTTAACCAAAGATTTAGATAATAACAAATTGACTGGATTATCTTCTGCAATTAAAACTTTGGTTAAATCAAGAATAATTGACTTTTCTTTGTTTATATTCTTCATTTTTTTATTTGAAATATTAGAAGATATATCATCCAAGATGTTGGTGATAAATGATTCCGTTAATGGTTTGGTTAATGTAACAATTTTTTGAGTCGAGGATTCTATTCCAGATAAATCAACTTTATTAAATGAATTGGCAAGTAATATGATAGGTATGGATTTCTTGTTTTGATTCATTGAATATAATAAATTAGATAAAAATAATTTATTAATAAAACATACCGATTGATCGATTATTATTAAATCAAAATTTAAGTCTTCACTTGGATTAATATAATTTATTAATTTAGAATCATCATGTAATACTAGCTCGGATTTGATATTATATAAACTCAATATATTCTTTATATTTTTGCCAGACTTTTCCAGTCGCTCAATAATTAACACATTATTGATATTATTATAAGACTCTCTTACCTTTTCTAGATCTGGGTATTTCTTAGATTCAATAATAAAAGAAAATTTACTACCCTTCCCCAAATTACTTTGGATCAACAATTTAGAATTCATTAAATTTAATAGATTGTTTGAAATACTTAAGCCTAAGCCACTTCCTCCATATTTCCTTGAAGTTGTTGAATCAGCCTGTGAGAAAACTTCTAAAATCTTTGTTTGGTCCTTTTCTGAGATTCCTATCCCAGTATCCCTAACAGAAAACTCAATTTGAATTAAATTATCTTCTTGAACATCTTTTAAAATTTTAGATGAAATCTCCACTTCACCTTTATCAGTAAACTTTATTGCATTACTCAATAAGTTTACTAAAATTTGTCTTAAGCGTATTGGATCAACTTCTATGGTATGAAAATTTTCATAATCAATATCAACTAATAAATCCAATCCTTTTTCTATAGCCTTGTATTTAACTAAATCAATAGATTGCTCAATAATATCTACTCGGTTTACAATTTCTGGACTTAACTCCATCTTTCCTGCTTCAATTTTGGAAAAATCTAAAATATCATTTATAAGATCTAATAATGAATGTGCGGATTGATTTACAATATTCATGTATCGTCTTTGGTTAGAATCTAGTTTTGAATTCATAAGCATTTCACTGAATCCGATAACTCCATTCAAAGGTGTTCTTATTTCATGACTCATATTCGCTAAGAATTCTGATTTAGCCTTAGAAGCTGCTTCTGCAATTTCCTTCAGATGAACTAATTCATACTCAATTTCTTTTTTTTCTGTTATATCTTTCAAAATTCCAGTAATGTAAACTGGCTTGTCTTCTTTATTTTTTATAATCTTGGTGGTATTTTCAACCCATCTATGAGAACCATCTGGTCGAACAATTCTATAACTTGCTGCCGCAAATTGAGAATAAATTAGTTGCTTTTCAAATTCTTCAATATTTGCCATGTCATCTGGATGAATGACTTTCTTCCAAATATTTATGTTATTGTAGTATTCAATCACACTTCGTCCGTAAATTTTTTCAAAAGACTTTGAAGTATAAAGCGGCTTATAATCCGGTAAACTTACAGCCCAGACTACTTCTTCCAAAGAATCTAAGATAATGGATAATTGTTCTTCCTTTTTCTTTATTATCTCTCGATTCTTGAATTCAATTGTAATATCTTGGATAGATCCATACAAACGAATACAGATTCCATCTTCGAAATCAGGAAACCCCTTTGTTCGTATCCACCTAGTATTTCCTTCTGCTGTTTTTATTTTAGCAACACTATCCCAGTTAGAACCAGACTCTATAGCTGAATGAAAAAGTGTCTCTAATTCATTCCGTATTTGATCAGAATCATAAAATTGAAATGCTTCCGTCTTATTAGGTTTATAATTATAGGGAACCTCATAGATATCTTTAGTTACAGCACTCCAATATAAAGAATCTTCTTTGGGATCGTATTCCCAACCTCCAACCTGAGCAATTAAATTGGTTTCTTCTAAAATTTCTGACTTTCTTTTTAAGAAATAATTTTCATTAGCAAGCAATAGAGTATTTCGTCTAGCTTTCATTAAATTAACTACCTGATTAGATAGATATTTTAATGCTAACTTCTGATCTTCTGATAAATTTTTAGGATGATTATCGATCACACAAAGTGTTCCCAATACGCATCCTGATTCATCTAGCAATGGAGAGCCTGCATAAAAAATAACTTTAGGATCTCCGGTAACCAAAGGATTGTCAAAAAAGCGAGAATCATTTCTAGAATCAGAAATAATAAAAAGGTCTTCGGAGCTATTGATAGCATGTCCACAGAAAGAAATTTCTCTAGATGTTTCTGTCACATCAAGACCAATTTTGGATTTGAACCATTGTCGCTCTGAATCTATCAAACTAATTAAGGCTATTGGAACTTTGCAAATAATGGAAGCTAATTTTGTAATTTCATCAAATTCCTTTTCAACATGGCTGTCTAAAATCATATAGCTTTTAAGGGCTTCGATTCTCTCCTTCTCATTGATTGGGATATCTGGTTTTTCCATTTTATTTCTATTTCAATTTGACGAAAGTTCTACTATAATATGCAATGAAAATGAGCATCTTGGAAATCATTAAATTGAAGCTAAGCAGATTTCATAGGTTTTTTACAGTCTACCTAAAAAATATTCATTAGGATACAAGAGTCAATAATTTTAAAAAATAATTCTATGATAATTTGAAGGATTTAATTTTAAGATTTAAAGTGAATTTTACAATATATTAATAAACGATATTTAAAGCTAAATTAGATGAATTTTAACATAAGAAAAAAGAGGATATAAACTTGAAAGAACTTGCTATCATTGGCGCTGGAGGTTATACAGGAAGAGAACTCATTCGATTATTGAATAATCACTCAGAGTTTCAATTATTACATATTACAAGCAACCAACTCGTAGGAAAATCTTATCAGGAATCCTTTCCGCAAGACAAATATAGAAATGAAATTTATTTCCAAAATCATGAGTCTGAGATTCCATCAAATGCTACAGTTGTATTAGCAACTCCCAACGAAACATCTATGGAGCTAGTTCCAAGATTACTTGAGAAAGGTCATAGAGTGATAGATCTTTCTGGATCTTATCGTTTGCATGATAGAGACATCTTTGAGAAAAATTATAAAATAAAACACACTCATTTTGATTATATGAAGAAGGCAGTTTTTGGTCTTCCTGAATTTTATGCATCTCAAATTAGAGATTCAGAATTTGTATCTAATCCTGGATGCTTTGCAACCTCATCTATCATTCCTATTCGTATCCTTAGATCCATGCAAGATAAATTCAAATCTTCAATAGTCATCGACTCCAAAACTGGTGTTAGTGGAGCAGGAGGAAGAACTGAGGAAGTTGGTTTTCTCTTTACAAATACCTATGAAAATTTTAGGTCTTACAAAGTTCTTGGACACCAACATGAACCTGAGATTGCTGAATACTCCTTAGATCCCGACTTACTTGCTTCTGGAAGGTTAGAAATTGTTTTTACTCCTCATCTTTTGCCTGTTTATAGAGGAATTTTATCAACAATTTATATACAAACTGATCCAACAACTGCGAGTAAGATTCCAGACCTATTGAAAGCCTTTTGCAAGGAACATGCATTTCTTAGATACAAAGAAAATCCAGAAGAGATAGAGCTGAAATTTGTTCAAAATACAAATTATCTTGATATTTCAGCTAAGGTTAGAAATGGCACAGTAGTTATAGTGACTGCCTTAGATAATTTAGTAAAGGGAGCTGCTGGCCAAGCTTTGCAAAACCTAAATATCATGCACAGTCTTCCTGAGACTATGGGTTTGATTTGATACAAGAATCTTTGCTAGATAAAGTTCTATTCTGTTCGGCTATTGAGGAAGAGCTTTTGGGGCTAGAACATTCCATCAAACACAAATTAGCTCTTGGTGTTGGAAATATGGAAGCTATGATGAATTGCTTTTTGTACCTTAACGAGAACAAAGAAATTAATGAAATCATATTTATTGGCTCGGCAGGAACATATGATACAAAGCTATGTCCCTTATTTTCGATTGTAAAAGGAAAAGATTATTACTACAGAGAACTTGCCGCGTGGAAATTAGAAGCTAATTCGCCGAAGTTATTGGAAGTATTCATCCCGCAAACTGAAGTAAGCAAGAACAAATCCATTTTTTCTAGATGGAATTTAGATACATTTTCCGTGAACTGCCCACATTCTATATCATTGATTCCCATCTCTGACTTACCTGTATGGGAGCATGGTCCCATTTTAGAGAACATGGAAGCTTTTGGACTTGCAAAACTTGCTTCTAAGTTAGGATTCAATTTTACCTCAGTTTTTGGAATTACAAATGAAGTTGGGAGAAATGGTAGTAATGATTGGTTAAAAAATTATAAACTAGTATCTAAAAATCTCATTCAAGAGATAAATATTTTTTTACAATCCTAAAACCAAATATACTCATTCCATTTAAATTCGATCTTAAAAATTTAAGATTACTTTTCATCCGCTTCTATGATCCAGATTCGATTCTTCCAGGGATCCAACCATGAATGATATCTATTCTTGGAATCTCTGTATTCTAAGGTAAAATGTTTCATCCATAAAAGATTCCTATTTGAATCTAAATTTAGAAACTGATTCCAATCATGTATTTTTAAACTGAGAGTGCCAGGATAAGTAGGACAATGCGAATTTGCTTTGTCAAAATATAAAATAAAATTAGAAGAATCAATTAATTCTAATTCTGCATGATTTTCTGTATTTGTGATTATTTTCCAATGAAAGATCTTATTATAAAGTGCTACTGCTTCAGGTGGGTGAGAAGAATGAAAATTGCAACCTGAAACAGTGAGCATAATTTTAATTAATTTTGATGAACAGGAATATTGATATTACCAGAGTAGACTCTTTGGATTTCACCATCGTTAATTTCGACTTCAATGGCTTGGATTTGATTATCCACAAGTGTAAATAATTTACCAGGTTGATCTTTATAAGCAATGATTTCTCTAGTTTCCTTACCATCAAAACTTTTGAATCTAAGTTCATTCCCATCCTTAGACTTTGAAATCGTAGAGACTTCTCCTCTTCCACCTTTAAAGGTAATTACTTTGCCAGCAGATATGGATTTGTCAGATTTATGATCTTCATTTGAACCTATTACATTTTGGTCCGTCCAAAATTCGATTAAATTGAAAACAAATAAGTCCAAGATAAAACCAATACCTGCTACCCAAAAAATAAATCCCGCCCACATAACGACAGTTTTAACAAATTTAACAACTAGCTTATCACCGCCAGATAGATTTAACTCGTCAACAAATACATAAAGTTTCTTGGTTATGGCAAATTTACCAAAGCAGTTGATTTGGATAAAAGAAAGTAGAATCACAAGTGTTGTAATTATTTTTTTATTCATAAAGTCCTCTAATTAAGGAATCGTCCATTCTCTAATTTTCCTTGATCTTTTCCCTTGACCGTAAATCAGGTTCAGGGAAGCTATGATAAGCCTATGAATCAAGATTACGTTAAAATATTTGATACAACTCTTCGTGATGGAGAGCAGTGCCCTGGTGCAGCTATGAGTGAAGATGAGAAATTGGAAATTGCCCACCACCTTTCTAAAATGAAAGTGGATGTGATAGAAGCAGGTTTTCCCATTTCTTCGCCTGTTCAATTCCAAGCTGTTCAACGAATAGCTAGGGAAGTTCAAGGACCTATTATCGCAGGTCTGGCTAGAGCCATGAAGGCTGACATCGAGTCCGCATCAATGGCTATAGCTCCTGCCACTCGTAAGAGAATCCACACCTTTATTGCATCCTCGCCCATTCATATGAAACATAAATTAGGTAAAAATCCCTCAGAAGTCTTGGCTATGGCTAGAGAAGCTGTCAAAATTTCTCGCAATCTTGTTGAGGATGTTGAATTCAGCGCTGAGGATGGAACTAGATCTGAATGGGAATTCCTCAGAGAACTTGTGGAAGCAGTAATCGAAGAAGGTGCAAGTACAATAAATATTCCAGACACAGTTGGCTACACCACACCAGAAGAATATGGAAAACTCTTTGCCTTCTTAAAAAGCAAGGTAAAAGGTGCAGAGAAGGTGATCTTCAGTGCACACTGTCACAATGACTTGGGTCTAGCTGTAGCAAATTCACTTGCCGCTGTACTTAACGGAGCTAGACAGATAGAATGTACTATCAATGGTATAGGCGAGAGAGCTGGCAATACCGCTATGGAAGAAATAGCTATGGCTATGCGAACTAGGAAAGATTTTTTCGGAATAGAAACAAATCTTGAGACGACTCACATTGCAAGAGCATCCTACTTAGTAAAAAATATTACAGGTATGGTCGTGCAACCTAACAAAGCCATTGTGGGTGCTAATGCATTTGCTCATGAATCTGGGATACACCAAGATGGAGTAATTAAAAACAGAGAGACCTATGAAATTATGAAGCCGGAATCAATTGGACTTAAATCCAATCGAATGGTTTTGGGTAGGCACTCAGGAAGAGCAGGATTCAAAGATAGGATTATTAAACTAGGTTTTGTTCCCAAAGATGATGAATTAGAATCGGCATATAACAGATTTTTAGAAATTGCTGATCGTAAGAAAGAAATTTTTGACGAAGATTTAACTGCCCTCTTTACAGAAGAGTCTCGTAAGTCCGACCAAGATATCTACCAACTTACGCGTTTTGAAATCTCCACTGGAACCGAGAAGCCACCCTCAGCTTCCATAGAAATTAAAATCAAAGACAAAATAAAAACTGAAACATCAAAAGGAGACGGCCCTGTAGACTCTATGTTTAAGGCGATTGATCAAGCAACAGGCATTCATCCTTTGCTTTTGAGACTCTTGATCTCTCCTGTTACAGAAGGTGCAGATGCTATGGCAGAAGCAAGCGTCACATTAGAGTTAGATGACAAGCGAGTTGTAGGTAAAGCTAGCTCCACAGATATTATGGAAGCCTGTGCTGTATCTTACATAGATGCACTGAATCGTCTGTAAATATAAAACCTTATGAAAGAATTTCGTAAAGAACTTTTAGATCTCGTCCCCTACACACCTGGAGAACAACCAAGTTCAAAATCGAAGATCATTAAGCTAAACACAAATGAAAATCCTTATGCTCCTTCTCCCAAATGTTCAATAGCCTTGAAAGAAATAATGGACTTAGGTCTTTTACGAAAATATCCTAATCCAAGTTCTGACTCTCTTCGTGATTCTATAGCTCAAGTCTACGGGATATCCAAAGAAAATATTCTAGTTACAAATGGTTCGGATGAAGCAATACGTCTATTGTTTCTAGGTGTGCTGGGGAATCAATCTACTATAGCTAGTCCTGATCCTACCTATAGTGCCTACCCTGTCTTTGCTGATACTATCATGGTAGACTATTGCTTTATTAAAGTTCCTTTACTTGAGAATTTTCATTTTGATTGGCAATCCCTTCTAGAGACTCAGGCAGATTTAGTTGCTTTTGCAAACCCTAATGCCCCAACAAGCTTACTTGAGCCTAAAGAACAAGTCTTGGATTTCGTAAATAAATTTCCAGGCTTTGTTCTTTGCGACGAAGCGTACATAGACTTTGCGAAAGCAAATTCCTCTTGTATACAAGAAGCCTGCTCTTCTGATAATCTTTTTGTCTCAAGAACCTTTTCTAAGTCCTATTCTTTAGCTGGACTTAGAGTTGGATTCCTTGTTGGATCTACAAAGAATATAGCCATATTACATAAGTTAAAAGATTCATATAATGTAGGAATGCTAGACCAGGCGATAGCCCAAGCAGCTATCTCTGACCAAGATTATTTCAAAGAGATCACATCTAAAATTCTCGCAACACGTTCGAGTTTATCTTCATCCTTGGTTGATTTAGGATGTGATGTAGTCACTAGCTCCACCAATTTTTTATTTGTAAAGCCACCGAAAGGGCATAAGGCAAAAGACTGGTTTGAGAAACTTAAGAATCAAGCTATATATATTCGCTATTTTTCAAGTGGAGTGAGTTCGGATTTTATTCGAATCACAATAGGTACAGATGAGGAATCTAATCATGTTCTTTCAGCCATTCGAAATTTTCTAGAGAATCCCTAGTTGGTATTCTGATAAAAAAAGAGTTCTTATTTCTAAGAACTCTTGCATTTTGTATATGCTATAGAAAATTGTTTTGATATTTTAGAATATTCTAAACCTTAATTGGATCGAATTTCTATTTTCTTCTTAACAGGCTCTATCTTTAGCATAGTGATTTTTAAAATCCCATTTGAAAGTTCTGCTTTTGTTTGGTCAACATCCACAGATTTCCCAAGTTGAAATTTTCTTTTATATACATCTACGAAATTTTCAACATGTTCACTTTTAGCTAAGGATTGGTCTTCATTCCTTCGTCTTCCTTCCAAATAGAGAATTCCTTTCTCTATAGAAAGATCTATGTCCGACTCTGCAACTCCTGGCATCTCTGCATGAACATAAATTTCTTTTTCTGTTTCAGTAATGTTAACTAAAGGAGTATAAACTCTCTCCCTTCTTGCATTGTTAGATTGGGCTTTTGTTTCGCTTTGAACTTCGTTATTTGATTTTTTTTCTTCTATTTGCACTGACATATTTTATCTCCTTATTTGCTTTGAATGGACTGAATGCTTATCTTTTTTGGTTTGTCATCCTCTCTTCGTGGAACGAGAATTCCAACAACCCCATCTTTAAAATCAGCCTTGATGTTATCTGAATCTATTAGGAAGGGGAATTCCAAACTTCGAGAGAACTCGCCATGAAACATTTCGCGTATATGAACCTGAGTTCCATCCGCCAATTTTTCTTCTTTGCGATTTCCCTTGATAAACAAAATATTCTCTTTGGAAGTTAAATCAATATCTTCGATTTGAACTCCTGGCAAGAATGCTTGCACATAAGCCTCATTCTCTTTGGTATACACATTCAATTGGGGAAAATGCGATGTCTGAGCGGTATCTTGCTCTAAAAAGGAGCGAGTTATCGCATCATTCAATCTATCAAAATCTCTCCAAATATTTTTTGGATGGTTGTTTTCTAAAAATCTGTAAAGCATAGTGTTCTCCTTTTATCACTCTTTCGTTATGACTGCTAATATTTTTAGCAATCTATTAATTAGAGTGCTAAAATAGAAAAATGTTTTTGGCAAGCGATTTTTTTGTTCCATTTTTAAAAAAAATTTTATATTGAGAGGGAACTGTAAAATCACTTTCCAAGCAAACAGGCAAGTAAAATGTTTCCTCAATGGATATTGAATCTAAGATCAATGCTTTGGGTTGGACTCTTCCCCCTACACCCAAGGCCCTTGCTGCCTACATCCCTGCTGTAAGATCAGGAAACACTATTTTTACCTCAGGGCAACTTCCCCTTGTGAATGGGAATCTAGGAGTCACTGGAAAAGTGGGGTATGAGGTTTCCATAGAAGAAGCACAGAACCAAGCTAGGACTTGCATCTTAAATGCACTTGCTTGTATCAAAGGCGAAATAGGGAGTCTCGATAAAATCAAGAGAGTTTTAAAATTAGGGGTTTTTGTTTCTTCCAATCCACATTTCACGGAACATCACTTAGTTGCAAATGGTGCTTCGGAAACGCTTGAGAAAATTTTTTCGGATGCGGGAAGACATGTACGTTTTGCTGTTGGTGTTGCAAGCTTACCCTTGGATGCCTGTGTTGAATTAGAGCTAATGGTTGAATTCGAGTGAGCCCAGTTCAAGTGTTTGCTGATATTTTCCTGGGCTTTGGAATCATTCTTAGAGGATGGATACACCTCACTAAAATTTTTATAGAAAGAATTCTTCATTTTTTTGAAACTAAATCTTTTCCAGAAAAACTTTTCTTCTCTGCCCTAGTCATTCAAGTCCTAAGTTCTGGTCTAGGATGGATACAATACAGAATAACCTTTAACCAAGAAATCGAAACAGTCAATATTAGCATAAGATGGAATGTAATCTTCGTTATGGGATCGCTATTGAATTTTTTCTTTACAGGATTTTGGCGAAGTTCTTGGGTTTGGTTATTTTTTATTTGCAGTCAGTCCATACTTTTGATATCATTTGGACTTGCTACCTTAATTCCTGAGGTAGCCTTTACCGATATTCTCAAGGTTTCAGATTACCAATACTCAGTCTTCTTTTATGCATTTGGAACTAGCCTACTACTCGCTTGGGCAATAGGCTTTGCCATTTACAGAGCAGAAGGCATCAAATTAAAAAAATTGCCTACTCTATAGAGTAGGTCAACTGCTCTTGAAAATCAAATATTACTCTTCCACCATTCATTAACTTTCCAAAAAGAACTTCTTTAGAAATTGGTTTTCCTATTCTTTGCTCTATAGTCCTTGCAATAGGCCTTGCTCCCAACTCCAGATCGAAACCAATTTCAGCTAGGTATTTTTTTGCAGCATCTGTTAGGACAATTTCAACCTTTTTAGATTTTAGTTTCTCACTGAGCAAATTCACAGACTTTTCGACAATCTTCTTAACTTGATCCATGCCAAGGGGAGAGAATTGAATAATTGATGTTAGTCTGTTTCTAAATTCAGGACTAAACATTCTTTCAATGGCCTTCATATCTCTATCATCATCACGTCTTTCTTCAAATCCAAGTAGAGTAGTAGATTTTTCTCTGGCACCTGTATTGGTAGTCATGATGAGTATGGCTTTCCGAAAATCAGCCTTACGACCCATAGCATCAGTTAATGTTGCATAGTCCATAATCTGCAAGAATAGATTGAATACATCCTCATGGGCTTTCTCAATTTCATCAATCAGAAGAACAGCATGAGGGTTCTTTCGAATTTCATCAGTGAGAAGTGCAATCTCACCATGCCCAACATAACCTGGTGGAGAGCCTATCAATCTGGATATACTATGTCTTTCCATGTATTCGCTCATATCAAATCGAAGCAAGGGAACGTTCATAGTGTCCGCCAATGCCTTGGCAAGTTCCGTCTTACCAACTCCTGTTGGTCCTGCAAAGAGAAAAGAACCTATAGGCTTGGAATCATCAGATAGTCCCGCAGTGGAAAAAAGAATAGCCTCATTCAAAGACTCAACAGCCTTGTCCTGTCCAAAGATTCTACTCTTTAAAATAGGCTCCATGTCTTGGAGTTTTTTCTTTTCTGTAGATTTTAAATTTGAAATAGGCACCTTGGAAATTTTAGCAATAATAGTTTCTATATCAGTCGCACTGACTTTTGGATTTTCAATAGGACTTGCCTTAGCATCGTTGCGTAATTTAACAAAGGCTCCTGTTTCATCTAATACATCAATAGCCTTATCAGGCAGCTTTCGATCTAAGATATATTTTGCTGATAGTTCAACGGAGGTCTGTATAGCTTTGGGACTGTATTGGATTTTGTGAAACTCTTCGTATTTAGTCTTGAGACCATTCAAAATAGCTATCGCATCTTCTTGACTTGGTTCATCCACATCTATCTTCTGAAATCGTCTAGATAGAGCATGGTCTTTCTCGAAGATAGATTTATACTCTCGAAAAGTAGTTGTCCCTATCACTCTGATGCTACCATTCGAAAGAGCTGGCTTTAAAATATTGGAAGCATCCAAGGAACCACCAGACACAGCACCAGCACCAACAATAGTATGGATTTCATCAATAAAAAGTACAACATTTTCATCAGATGTAGCTCTATCTATAATTGCTTTCAATCTCTCTTCAAAATCACCTCGGAATTTTGTTCCAGCTATTAACATTCCCATATCAACTGAGTACACTCTAAGATGAGAAATAGATTTGGGAACCTTGCCTTCTGCAAGTCGAGTTGCGAGTCCTTCAACAATAGCTGTTTTTCCTACACCCGCGTCTCCTACAAAAATAGGATTGTTTTTTCTTCGCCTAGCAAGAATATGTATGGTTCTATCAATTTCTGTCTCACGCCCTATGCATGGATCCAATTTTCCTTGGCTTGCTTTTTCATTGAGATCAAGGCAATAAGTTTGGAAGGGGTCTTTGCCTTTGGAAGAGGATTTACCTTCTTTCGGAAATTCTTCTTCATTATTCTCTTGGTATTCTTGAAAGGTCTCTTCTAAGAAATCAGGATCTTTGGAGGTAGACGTCTTAGAGACACCATGACTCACAAAACGAATGACTTGCTTCCTATCTATTTCTTGTTTAGATAAAAAATAAACAGCATGGGATTCAGTTTCTCGAAACATAGCAATAAATACATTACTTGCTAGAACTAATTCCTTGCCAGAAGACTGAACATGCATAGCAGCAAATTGGATAACAAATTGTACTCCTATAGTATACTTTGGTTCAATTTGGATATCTCTTCTTGTTATAGAACTTAATTCCCCATCTAGATACTCGGTGAGATCTTTGCGCAATATGTCTATGTCTGCTTCCAGATTGAGCAGTATGTTTTTGATTTCTTCATTATAACTTAAGGCATAAAGCAAATGCTCTAAGGTAATAAACTCATGCCTTCTTTGAGAAGCCTCATGGGATGCAAGCTGTAGTGTCTCTTCTAGATCTTTAGATAGGTTCATCATTCCTCCTGTGTGGCTTCAATTCTACATTCTAAGGGATATTCATATTGGTCTGCAAAGTTTCTAACTTCGGTCACCATAGTCTTTGCTAAATCTAGTGGAAAGACGCCACACATAGCCTTTCCGGTTGTGTGAGCTTCAAGCATGATACGATTCGCATCTCCATGAGATTTATGAAATACAGTTTGAAGAATCCATACTACAAAATCTCTAGGAGTATAATCATCATTTAAAATAACAACCGCATACTTGCCCGGTTTTTTAGGTTTTTTCTTCGTACGTTCAAGAATTAGAACTCCGTCCTCTTCTCTTTGTATGGGTTTCTCAGTCAAGGCTTAGCTCCTTCTTCTTCACGAAATATTTTTAAGGGAGATTTAAGATTCCATTCTTCTATAGCAAGCTTGGTGTTTTCACATTCTCTTTGCAAGTAATTCGCTATGGATAGATTTGCTTGGCTATTAAAAAACATATGCGAACTATAAATGGGAACAACTTCAAATCCTCTGAGATATTTATGTTCACCTTGTGCGCCTGCTTCGAATTTCTCAAGCTTATTAGCTATGGCATAATCAATCAATTGGTAGTAGCAAAGTTCAAAGTGTAAATTGGGATATTCTTCTATAGCTCCCCAATACCTTCCAAAGAGAATATTCTTCCCGCGAAAATTTAAAGTACCTGCGACTGGCTTTCCTGAGGCATCTTTTGCGAGAACCAAAACTAAATGATCTCGAAATGTTTGGAAGATTTCTTGGAAAAATTCTTTCTTAAGATAAGCCTGACCCCATTTTCTGGAATGGGTGTTCTGGTAGAAGGACCAGTAAACCTTCCATAATTCTGGATCGATAGAGTCAGCTTCTAGGATTTCAATCTTTAATCCCGAGTTTCGAATTGATTCTCTTTCTTTTCGTATGGATTTTCTTTTATCTTTTTTTAATGCTGCTAAGTATTCCTCAAAACTTTGGTAGTTACGGTTGATCCAATGATATTGGTGTGTGAGCCTCTGAGAGAACTTCGATTTCTCAAAATATTTATCTTCCTCCGCAGTATGGAACAAGACATGGTAGGAAGAATGGCCTTCAGATTTTGCATGCTGAAGGGCTTCTTGCAAAATTCTTGCAACTAACTCATCTTTGTCGGGAACATCTTCTCGAATAAGAACTCTTTGCCCAGTAGTTGGAGTAAATGGGATGGCTAAGGAAAGCTTGGGATAATAACTAAGCCCTGCTCTTGTATAAGCCTGAGCCCATTCAAAATCAAAAATATATTCTCCATAGGAATCCCATTTCTGAAAATTGACTAGGGCTGCAAGGATGCTTGAATCTTGAATAGCGAGAAGAACTCGTATCTGCCAACTAGTCTCAAATCCTATAGACCTAGAATTCTCAAGTGCCTGCAAAAATCTCAATTCATAGAAGGGATTATCTTGAGGAACAAGTGCCTTCCATTCCTCCTCCTTTATCTTAGAAAAGGAATCCAGCCACTTTAGTTCTAAATCTTTTGACATAGTCTATATTTAGACTATGTGTTTAGGTGTTTATTTAGTATTTTAATGAATCTTGTAAGACACGAATATTATTTCTATAATTTTGGTTTCCATCTCGGTCATTGAAATTATAGATTTTTTGGAATAATTTATCAAAATTATCAAGGTGCTTCACATAGAATTTTTTCTTAAAAGTATTTCGTATATCATGACTTGTTGAGTTTTCCATTTTTTCTAAACTGTATCGACCTACTCCTTTTGCCGCCGGAGATTCTTCTGTGCCAGGAAATGGAAATCCATCAACTTGGTAGAAAAGGAAAAAATTTCCATTTTGTAAAGGAGATGTTAAGGGAGAGGTATCATCAATTTCCGAGGTAACAGATTCACCATTTACAAAATCGTTCATTGCAATTTTTGAAAATATTTTCCCTACATCACGAGGTGGAATTTTTCGATAATTTGGTTCCTGTGAAGCCGCTCCCGAATAAATAATAGTAATAAATTTACTCTTAGAACCAAGGCCCTTACCACTCAAACCCAATTCAGAACCAACGAAATCATACAATTCTAAGTGCATGCAATCATTTGTATCAGATTCTTGGTCTTTGCTTAGTACGCATTTAGTTCCATCCGCTTTACCCTTGAAGAGTACAGTCTGAGCTGGCAGAATCTTTACTTTAACTTTCATGAGCTTAGCATGTGCAGTAAATCTTTTATTGAGTTCTATAATCTTTTGATCCAGTTCTTTCTCTGTTGCTATGATTGATTCGCTGCTTTGCAAATCTTCACTTGCATCTTGTGAAACTAAGGAATTTGTGTTCAATAGAAGAATAAAAATAAGTAGAAATGACTTCTTAAGATTTATAGAAAAACTACTTATTTCTGATGAGAGACTATCTCTAACTCGAATATATCTATGTTTACTAAGCAATTTCGACTCCTAATGAAGATCCTATTCAGAATCTAATAGTAAAGTCGGTACAATCTGTATTTTACATTGTAAAAAAAATGAGTTATTCTTCTAATTTATGCCTTGTGAAGCTTTCTTTCGGTGAATTGAATTAACTTAGCTATTCCTTGATTCTCTTTAAGAATTTCTTGTGCTTCCAATAATAAAGAATGTGCCCTATCCATATTCTTTAGTAGAATATGAGATTTTGCTAAATTAAGAAGATTCTCTCCGTAAAAAGGCAATCTCAATCGAACTCTTTCACCTAGGTCTATTGAAATTCCATAATCTCCTGCTTTGCGACTCGCATAGCTTGCCAAATAAATTGATTCTGTATCTTGCGGAACCTTATCTATATATTCTAATAGCAGATCTTTGGATCTAGGGAAATTTCTTGCCTTTAAATACATTAAAGATAGTTTCTTGAGTAAAGCAGGTTCCCTTTCGGCAGATTCTACTGCCTTTTCTAATTCTTCTATGGCATCGTTCAATTGATTCCGCTTCCAAGCATCCTTTCCCCTTGAGTAAAAGACTTTCGCTTCCTGAGGAATTTCATAGGTGAAATCTTTGCCAGATGGATTCCATGAAATTTTCAAAAGGGAAAGGTCATCAGAAAGTTCTCCAATATTTAGCAATTCATTGTAGGCTGTTTCTAAATCCCCATCAGCCTTTTCGAGGACACCTAAGAACATATTTTCGTCCTCATTGATATTTCGTGTTCCATCCGGATGCAATCCCAAGACAATATCATCCCGTCCATCAGAGCCAATAATTAAGGCATCATTCGGCTGTAATTCGAAAGTACGGATTGAAATTACACCTTGTACGCCAGATGTCCCGAGTTTACGAAAGAGCATTTCATCTTCTATAAAACTTGCCTTTCCATCACGGTATAGAATAGAAAAAGGATGTTCAGCATTAATGAAATAAACAATACCAGTAGCCTCATCCACCAAGCCCATCACCAAAGAAATAAGCATAGAGCCATTAAAGCTTTCAAAGACTTTGTGCAATTCAATAAAAGTATTCTTAAGCCACCTTTCAGGAAAATAGTTCTGTGCTTCACGCGATACTTTAGTTCTTTCTAGTATGGATTCAAAAACAGATCCTATCACAAGTGCTCCACCTGCACCCTGCATAGACTTACCCATAGCATCTGCATTCAAGAAGGCTGCAAACTTCCGTCCACGTAGACGGATATTAGATGCCATATTGATATCACCACCGATTTCTTCTTTGTATTTTCTAAAGGAGAAAGTTTTCTTTTGCTTCGAAAAGAATTCCACTCTAACATTCTGTAGATCGACATGATTAGAGCTCAAAGGCTTGATGAGTAAAGATGTAAGAAAATAATCTCCGTCTTGCTGAGTTTTTAAAGATTGAACTTCTGTTAAAGTTTGCTTTAACTCTGATGTTCTTTCCTCTACTTTAACTTCCAACTGTTCCGCATATTCTTGTAGCTTAGCCTTCCCTATACGAATTGATTCAACCATGGAATTGAAAGATCTTGCAAGAAAGCCAATTTCGTCTTCCACTTTGATAGAAAGTTTTGCATTTAAATTTCCACTGTTCACTTGCTTAAGCCCTTCAATTACATTGCCAAGTGGCTCTATCAATGCATTAGAGAAAAAGTATCTATAGCCAAAACCTATGAGTAAGGTTGCACCTATCACGATGATAGTGAACAATCTACCAATCTCATCTATGAAATTTTGGTATTGAGAATAAGAAAATCCAACTTCATAGATCTTGGTTTTAGAAGGATCAACAAACATAAAGGATGTGAAAAATTCAGGCGTAGCCTCATCCTTAGAAAATTCCTGCCTACCCCTATATTTACGTGTAGAACTTGCTTGGAAAGGAAGAAAACCCTTGGTAAATTCCTTGGAATCAACTTTTTCGGCAATTAAACCACTTGTAAAATTACCAAGCCAATCTTCTTTATCTTTGTTCTTCTCTATCCATTCTTGTATCCCAGCTTCATCTAAAGAAAGTAGTTTGTTATGGTTGTATTTTATCTTTCGCTCGAAACCAGAAAAATATGCTATTAAAGATTTTGAATTGAATCGTTCTATCTCACCTGTATTTTCTTTGAGGTAATTGCGTATAAGTGCTTTATACCCGCCGAACAAAGGATGTGAACTTGCCAGTATAGATTCAACTTCATTTCTAAAGGTTGCTGCATCAGAGTCTTTTATGTTTGTAAGCTTAAACCATATTAGAGTATTTAAAAATTCAGAATTATAATCTGCGAAATTTGGAAGTTCTTTCGTATCAACATATTTATTATTAAAGGAATTAGAATTTACATCCCAATAACTAATATAACGAATATCAGCTGAGTAATTGGAAGAAATGGATGCCATACTAGCTTCTTGCATTTTCTGTTTATCATAGGAATTTTCTTGAGCTTGGATAGCTATGAATGCAATCAATTGAAGGATCAATAGCATAGTCGCCATAGAAATACCTGTGATCCTAGACATGATAGTTGTCTTATCTTCGGTATTATTGATATAGGTTACAACGGCGACAAACAATCCGATTACCAAAAGTAGATCCGTTACAGCTTGGTAGGTTGATCTAGGAATGGCACCATCACGAGATAAGCCATTTAAAATTGCTGGAATAATTGTTATAATCAGAAACGAGACTAAAATAGCCAAGGCAGCAAATTTGTTTTGCTTAGGGACTCTTCGGAATGCCTGAATTCCAAAGTATGTAAATACAATAAAATAGGATAATACCAGGATCGCATAGGCTTTGTAAAAGACAGGAACCTTGAAATCAAAATAATGAGACTGTGCATAGTAAATCCTAGGCGCATCTAAGGAAAGATAGACAAATATAATTTCGACCAGAGCAACAATACCGTATAAGATATAAGCTGTTAATCGATCTTTTCGTTTGGCGTTTACATCTTTAAAGTTGATATAAAAACGACAGATTTCTATAGCTCCGACCATAGCCATAGGAATCACGCCCCAGCGGAAGTAAACCGCGAAGGGATGATTGATAGAAAACGAAAGAGTATAGGACAAATGAAATGTCCCCAAAAATAAAATCGCTAAACCAAAATGATTGCTGGCACTGGACCTATCAGGAATCGTTAATAAGAACTTTGCAATATAATAACAGAAGATTGTAGCAACGATTGATCCAATTGAGAAAAAGTTATAATGTATTAATTCCATAATTTATCTTAGTTAAGACACAAATATAGTATAATTTTCATACATCAGTCAAGATATTTTCTTCCAAAGAGTATAAAAAAGAAAAACCACTATGCTAAATGCTAAAATAGCAAAAAATATTTTATTGTACAATGCAATATATTCCACTATGAGACCCCAATTGGAACCTAAGGAATACCCACCCTGAATGAGCAGTCCGCACCATAGAATTACCGAAATAGAAAAATAGAAAAAGAATTTGTATAAATTTATGCCAACCATACCCGCAATGATTGCAACGAAAAACCGAATTCCCGCAGAGAAACGTGAAAAAAGGATAACCAGAATTTCGTTTTTGTGGAACCAATCAAAGGTTTTTTGAATTTTTTCCTCATCATAAATTTCTTTCTTCAAGGGAAATTCCTTTTTTTGAACCCACTTCAGAAACCTATCTCCGAATTTAAGCATAAGATAGGCACCACAGACATTCCCTAGATAGGTTGAAGATGCAAGCCCTAGGATTCCAAATCCTGTCTTACCAAATTCAAGAGATTGGGCCACAAGAAATCCACCGAAAACGGTGACTGTATCACCCGGCCAGGGTGGAAAAACATTTTCAAGGAAATTCGAAAAAAAGAAAAAGAACCAAATAAAGATTTCATTTTGTTCCACTATCCATAGTAAAAAATTCTCAAGTTGGATTTGCCATTCCATAGTATTTACTAATCTATCCTTAGAAAAAAAGATTTGTCAACCTAGAGAATGAATGTTTTCCTGAGTTTGTGAAAATAGCTGCATTTATTCTTCTCCTGGTAACCTTGCTACCCTCAATCTTATCCGCTGAAAATCAGACAAAACAAGAACAAGAATTGTTTGTATTTGATAAAATGATTACTGCTAAATTCCCAGAAAAAATTCCACCAGCTATCCCAAAATTCATCATCCCAGAAAATTCAAAATATTTGCAATCAACCGATTTAAGATCTGGTTTTTATACGAGTCTTGAGGCAACCCTTGTTTACGAAAATGCGATCTCAAGAAAAGACCTTGATCAGTTTCTACAAAAAGGATTCTTAAACAGCGAATGGAGATTATTACAGACATCTACTACGGAAAAAGAATCTATCTATCTTGCAGAAGGCTTTTCCAGAAAGATTCTTACCATCTTAGTTCGACCTTCCACTGGTGGAGGAACAAAAGTAAACGTCTATTTCAAAAAGAACAACAATTACTAAAACCATTGAACGGATCTACATTCTCAAAATATAAAAATCAAATTTTTCTAACGGCCGTTATAGCCACTATATTCATTATATCATCCCTACTTGTTTACCTAATCTTTAAATCCTACATCTGGTCGGCTATAATTGCAGCAATATTTTATGTAGCAACTCGTAAGATTCATAAGAAGCTGATTAAGATGCTTGGTGCAAAATTCCAATTCCTTTCCCCCTGGATCATGGTTCTTGTTTTATTGAACATCATTGTACTTCCTTCCATTTTCATCATCAGTACTTTGTTAAATGAAACAGTTAATTTCCTTTATCTGATTCGACTTTCTTTTGGTGAAGATAAAATTATACAAACTTTAATACGGTTTTCAGCAATTACTGACTTCGTTACTGATTCGGAATTTTTTTGGTTAAAGGTTCCTATATTGTATAGAGAATTTGTTGGACAATACATAGACATCTTTAATTTAGATAGCATCTATGGCTTGCTGAAGAGCTCATCTGGGACTATATTTGGAAGCTTAGATCTACCTACTGGCATCATCTTCAATGGATTTTTCGCTTTTCTGCTCTTATTCTTCTTTTATAAAGAAGGCAACCGTATTGAACGATGGGTATTTAGCACTCTTCCTTTTCCCAAGGAAATGGAAGATAAGATTGGCAAAAGGGTAGAAGCAGCAGTGCAGACTGTTATGATGGGAAATATTTTAGTCTCTATCTTACAAGGAATCTTTCTTTATTTTATGATTCTAATTACAGGCTTACCAAACTCATTCTTATATGCAAGTATAGGTACATTTTCATCTTTAATACCCGTTATAGGGACAGGAGTGATATGGCTTCCTTTAGGATTGTATATAGGTTTCATAGATGCGAATTGGTTACTTGCAATTTTCTTTATGATTGGCTCTTTTGCTGCTTACTTGATTTTAGAAAATTATGTTAAGCCTAAATTACTTGATAAAAAATTAAAAATTCATCCTTTCTTGATTTTTCTCTCTTTGATTGGAGGCTTAAAGGAATTTGGTTTGATAGGTGTAATCATAGGTCCTGTAGCTTTAACAATCATTATTATTATTTGGGACTTTTGGAAAATTTTCAGAGAAAATGCATTCTATTCATCGGAAAGTGATAAAAGTGTCTGATAAGCCCTTATCCGTATCCGAACTCAATAAGAAAATATCAAATCTTCTTTCTAGCTCCTTAGAATTTCGTTCTATTTGGGTAAAAGGAGAAATCTCAAATTTCAATATTGCGCCCTCAGGCCATTTCTATTTTTCTTTGAAAGATAGTACAAGTAATTTAAAGTGTACATTTTTCCAAGGACGTTCTCAAACTTACAGCGGTCGACCTCTGAAGAATGGTATGGAAGTTCTTGCACAAGGTAATATCAATGTGTATGAACCTAGAGGAGAATACTCACTTAACGTCTTCAAGGTGGAAGAAGTTGGGCAGGGAGATATTTACCTTCAAGTTGAGAAGCTGAAACGAGAGTTATATGCTAAGGGTATATTTGATCCTGCCCACAAAAGATCTATCCCTAAAATCCCCAAAACCTTAGGTGTTGCCACCTCTCCAACTGGAGCTGCGATAGAAGACATCATACGTATTGCAACAACACACTATCCTAATATCAATATCTTAATTTCACCTTGTCTTGTGCAAGGTATGGAAGCTCCAGATTCCATAGTGCAGGCAATTGAAATTCTAAATGATCCCAAATGGGAAGTGGATGTGATCATTGCTGGACGAGGTGGTGGAAGCTATGAAGATCTTATGGCATTTAATACCGAAAAGGTGGTAATGGCATATTATAATTCAAGGGTACCAATTATTTCTGCTGTAGGACACGAGATAGACAAAGTTCTTTCTGATTTTTCGGCAGATGCCAATGCCCCAACTCCAACTGCTGCAGCCAAAATGGCAGTTCCTGAAATTGATGCCTTATTTACCTACCTAGACGAGATTCTCAGAAGACAAGAATTAGCAATTCAACATAAATTAAAATACTCTAGGGATCGCTTACTAAAAATCTCAGATAAGAGAACTTTAAGTGAACCAGATCAATATATCATAGATAGATACCAAGCATTGGATGATGTACTTGCACGAATTTCTTTAATAGGTAAAAGTTTTATCAGTAGCAAGAAAGAGAAATTGCAAGTATTAGAAAGAATTAATTTTCGAATGGAACAAAATTTAGAAAGAAAGAAAAATCGATTGGGCATAGCTACGGAAAGGATTACAAATTTTTCACCCTTGTCTACACTGAATCGAGGTTATTCTGTAGCGCGTAACAAAAACAAAAAGGTTATTCATTCCTACAAAGATGTAGAAAAGGAAGAATCTTTAGAACTCATACTCTCCCAGGGAAAACTAGAAGTAAAAATAACAGGTATATCTAATGAAATCTAAAAAAGATGAATTGAATTTTGAAGAAGCAATCAGTGAACTAGAAGACATAGCTGAAAAGTTGGAAAAAGGACAAATATCTTTAGAAGATTCCATCCTTGCCTATGAAAGAGGTGTTGAACTTAAGAAAATTTGCACAGATAGATTGAAGGAAGCTGAATCAAGGATAGAAATTCTAAGCAAGGCACCTGATGGATCCGTACAAAAAGAATCATCCATTCGAAAATCCAAAAAATCAGATAAGGCAGAAAGCGAAGAATTATTTTAATTTGCAAGCATGACCTATTTTATTTTTCTTTACCTCTTTGCTACTCTTGCCATAGGAGTTTTAGCAAGTAGAAAGGTAAAAAATACAAAAGATTTTATCTTGGCAGGCAGATCACTTCCACTTTCTATCACGACAGCTGCACTCTTTGCAACATGGTTTGGATCAGAAACAATTCTTGGTGCATCTTCTCAGATGGCACTTGAAGGTTTTCCAGGTGTCATCCAAGAGCCTTTTGGAGCCGCACTATGCCTTTTTCTGTTAGGTGTTTTCTTTGCAGTTCCCTTATACAAAATGAATATTTTAACCTTTGGCGATTTCTATAGAATTCGCTACGGCAGAATTATGGAAGTGCTTGCTGGAATATTTTTGGTTCTTTCCTACTTGGGCTGGATAGCAGCACAGATGGTTGCTATGGGAATCATATTAAATACCATCATTGGTCTGGATATCCAAACTGGAATTTATCTTTCGGCTGGCATAGTTGTATTTTATACATTCCTAGGTGGTATGTGGTCTGTTTCTCTCACTGATTTTGTACAAATGATTATGATCATCATTGGTCTTGCTGCCTGTTTATACGAAATGAATGCTAGCAGAAGTTTGGTCGATTTGATTACCAGTTCACCTATAGGAACTTTTAATTTACTACCAGAAAAAGGATGGGTTCCTTCTTTGAATTATCTTTCTGCTTGGATGGTCCTGGGCCTTGGCTCCATACCACAACAAGATCTTTTCCAAAGAGTCATGGCAGCAAAATCAGCTAAGATCGCAGTCCTTGCCTCATTGATTGCAGCAGCACTGTATCTAACAGTTGCTATGATTCCCCTAATTCTCGCCTTGTATGCTAGAGACCTGATGCCGAATGTGCTTGAGAGCAATCCCCAGATGCTCATTCCTTATTTAGTAAAAGGATTTACTTCCCCAGTCGTACAAGTTTGTTTCTTTGGAGCTATGACTTCAGCTATCTTATCAACAGCAAGTGGGGCTATACTTGCACCCTCCTCCATACTATCGGAAAATCTTTTTAAATATATTCTACCCAAGAAAGAATGGAGCGAGAAAAGATTACTCTTACTCTCACGCCTTGCTGTTCTTCTTACAGCAAGTATTGGATTGTGGATAGCTATGGGCAGACAAGATATCTATGAGCTAGTGGAAGAATCATCAGCCATTAGTTTGGTTTCTTTATTTACACCCTTAGCTTTTGGATTGTTTAGTTCAAAGTGTACACAAATTCACGCTGTTATTTCCCTTTTACTAGGGACAGTAGTCTGGTTAGTCGCGATTTATTTCGATACGAATATCAATCCACTTTTATATGGATTTTCTGCCAGTATCATACCTATGTTACTTGGTACTATCTTTCCAATCCAGATTGAATCAACCAAGAAAAAACATCTTTCATAGATATACCTACAGCACTTGCCTGTTGAGGAATTAAACTAGTCCCTGTCATTCCTGGTAGAGTATTGGTTTCTAATATCCAAGGCCTGCCATCATCTGTAACAATAAAATCCGTTCTAGAATAAGCCCTACATCCCAAGATAGTATGTGCAAGCAAACTGTACCTTTGGATTTCATCGATAATTTCTTTTGGCATTTCAGCAGGAGTAACCTCTCTAGATTTTCCAGGAATATACTTTGCTTCATAATCAAAAAATTCAGAACTAGGAATAATTTCTGTAGGTGGGAGAGCGAATTTCGTCCACTCAGAGCCATCCCATTTCTCGAGTACGCCACAAGAGACTTCTCGACCTTTTGTATTTTCTTGAACTAACATTCTTGTTTCGGTTGCAAAAATTTCTTTTAATCTTGCTTGCCACAAATCTTCATTGTCCGAACGAAATGTACCAACGCTAGAACCCCCAGTCGTTGGCTTACAGAAAACAGGAAAACTGAGATTATGAGTTTGGTTCCATTCTTGCCAAATGTTATTTCCCTGATTCAATTTTTCTAATTTTAGAAACTCATCCTTTTTTATTTCTGCAAATTTAGCTACAGGAATCCCCTGGGATTGAAAAATAAGATTCGATCTATATTTGTCCATGGCCAAGGAAGAAGCAAGAACTCCAGAACCTGTATAAGAAATTCCAGTCATTTCAAGAAAGGCTTGCATCCTTCCATCTTCACCCTCGCCACCATGCAATCCAAGAACGAAAATTTTGCATCCGCCACAACTTGGATCATACCAGGCTTGCTTGGGCTTAGCATTCGTTAATTTAATAAAAGAGTCTAATACATTTTTACTATAATCTTTGTTAACTAATATTTCTGGAACCTTCCAATCTGGATTCCACTCATCAGAATAATACCAAATTCCTTCCTTGGTAATAAAGATTGGTTTAACTTTAAATAAACTCCGGTCTAGAGTATTGTAGATAAAAGAGCTTGAACGCAGAGATACATCATGCTCACTAGACTTACCACCCATGAGAACACCAACTGGGATCAATCTTACAACCTCACTTAAAAGATTTGCTTTGTTTATAGCTGTTTATAGATTTGCGATTAGGGTGGATTTTGTACATAAAAAAAACTTTCTTCTAGTTATTTTCCTCTTATTATTTTCCTTCCCGATTAGTGCTAAGCTTCCTGATTCTCCCCATGGTGAGTACCCTTCCGATTATTGGCAATTTTGGTTTCTCTATGAATCTGAGAAAAGACCAGGCCAATCCTATACAGTAATTCGACCCTTCTTTACAAATTTTTCTGAGTATGAAACAGCTTATAACCAGCAGACTATACTCTTCCCTGTTTACTATAAAGAAAGTACCAACTATTGGTATACATGGACCGTCTTGTTTTTTATAACCGGAACTTCTATGAAGCATGAAGATACGGGAGAAGATGAAGATTTGCTCACTCCTTTTCTCGTTATGGGTTCTGGTGGAAGAGATAATGATAAGTATATTGGAATATTTCCTATCTATGGAAGAATTAAAGGTAAGCTAGCCTATGAGGAAATGAATTATTTCCTTTTTCCAATTTATTCCAATTGGAGTCGCAGATCTTATAAGGCTCATGCAATACTTTGGCCCTTTGTTATGTGGGGTGGTTCGGATAATAGATCCGATCTACGAATTTTTCCTTTCTATTCTAAGAAGGAGCATATCAATAAATACTATGAACATACCATACTTTGGCCCTTCTTTCAATGGGGTAGGAAATTTATGGATAAGAAAGAACCAATCAGCTATGGAGTATTCTTCCCTTTTTACCAATACAAAGAATCTGACCAAGGGAATATGAAGAGTAAGGCATTGCTTTGGTTTCCTATTATAGGTTCCTTGGTTGGTTATGGATATGATGATGTGACAACCGAAAGAGATTTCAATCTATTCTTTTTTCTCATTCAGTATGGAAGAAATAATGATGAAGACTATCGTAAATTGATATTCTTTCCTTTTTATGGACAATACCAATTTGCTAGCAAGAAGACTTTGTTTATAAGTCCACTCTTCTTCCAACTTAAGACGGATAGCTTTCATGTTAAATCAGAATACAATTTTTTCCTTCCATTTTTCTCGCAAATGGAACAATACTTTCCTGAACAAGATAGAAGCGACCACTACTGGAAGATTTGGCCTTTTGTTCGCTACCACCGTGATACCGAAGGAACCCTAGAATGGAATGCTATCACTCCCTTCCCTATGAGATCAGACACTCTGGAGAAATCCTGGGATCCCATCTTTTCCGTTCTTGAATACAAACATGGATCTAATGGTGAGAAAAGATTTTCCTTCCTATTTCGATTCTACACACAAATATGGTCTGAAGAGAAAATTGCTGTATATATTCCATTTTTAACAGATTTTGTCTCCGTCAAAGAAGAGACAGAGTGGCAATTTATGTATGGATTGATTGGTTGGAAGAAATCAAAAGAAAAGTCAAATATACAGCTTTTATGGTTTATTAACATTTAATGAAAGAATTAGTAAAATCAATCCAAACCTACTTCTTTAACACTGGCTATATGGTCATTGTTTTACTTCAGACAATTATGCAATCGCCTCATGCTTGGTTCAAAAGACGTGAGATTTTAGACCAAATGTACATTACAGGTGTAGGTTCCTTATTTGTTGTTTCTATAGTTTCTGTATTTACCGGAATGATTATGGGTCTTAACACTGGGCTTGGTCTACGAGATTTTGGTGCTGAAGGTCAGATTGGTTTACTGCTTACAATTGTACTCACTAGGGAAATGTCACCGTTTATGACATCTTTGATTCTTGCGGCCTCTGTAGGTTCATCTATGGCTGCAGAAATAGGAACTATGAAGGTCTCCGAAGAAATCGATGCCTTAGAAGTGATGAGTATAGATCCTATCCGCTACCTTGTGCTTCCAAGGATACTTGGATTTTCTTTGATGGTTCCCATACTCTGTGTTTATTCTTCCGTACTTGGTATATTAGGTGGAGCTATAGTCGGAAGCTTCCAGCTTGGTCTAGATTATAGATCCTATCTACAGGATGTTTTTGAACGTTTAACTTCAGTTCCTGGCCTCAAGGATCTCTATGTAGGACTTTTAAAAGGCTATGTATTTGGAATTATTATATCTACTATTTCCTGTGCCCAAGGATTGCAGACAAGCCAGGGTGCAATTGGTGTAGGACGAACAACTCGAAAGGCAGTTGTTCTTTCCTTTTTAATGGTAATTTTTTCGGGGTATGTGCTGACAGCACTCTTTTTCAACTAATCATGGAAGACATCATCATAGAATTAAAGAATGTTCATAAGGCTTTCGGCTCTCGCAAAATTCTAAAAGGTATGAACCTACAAGTGAGACGGGGCGAGACTATGGTAATTCTTGGTCCCTCTGGAACGGGTAAATCGGTATCACTGAAACACATCACAGGACTCTTGGAACCAGATGCTGGGGATTGTTTTATCTTCGGTAAGAAAATTTCAGGGGTACACGAAAAGGATAAATCAGCACTCAGAGCAAAGATGGGGGTTCTTTTCCAAAGTGGAGCCTTAATCAATTGGCTTTCCGTTTATGAAAATGTTGCTCTTCCACTAAGAGAGCATAAGCTTGCCTACGGAGCCGAGCTTGATAAGATCGTTATGCAAAAGTTAAAATGGCTTGATTTAATTCCTGCTAAAGATACGCTTCCTTCCAATATTTCAGGAGGAATGAAAAAGAGAGCTGGACTTGCAAGAGCCCTAACAACCAATCCTGAAATCGTGTTATACGATGAACCCACATCTGGTTTAGATCCTGTCATGTCGAATGTGATCAATGAATTGGTGATTCGTATGAAAAAGGAACTAGGACTCACTTCCGTAGTTGTTACTCATGATATGTCGAGTGCCTATATGATAGCAGATAGAATTAGTTTTATCTATGAAGGACAGGTTATTCTTTGTGGAACAGTCGATGAAATCCGAAATTCTTCCAATCCATTGATTCAACAGTTTATTCATGGAAGAACCACTGGACCTATGATACTAGACCACTCAGAATAAAAAAGGATTGACCATGATTCAGAAAACCCTAGAAGTAAGAGAGTCTCTATGCAATATATTCGATATTCAATCGTAGGCGTTTTATTTGTTTCCGCTATAGCCATTGTTGGGTACTTCTCTGTTCTAACAGATGGTGGACCTTTGCAGAAGGATGGAGTTCAGACAGTCATTTACTTCCCCAACGCAGAAGGAATCAAGATAGGCAATAAGGTAACCATTCATGGTGTTCCCTATGGCTATGTGTCCAAGGTCACCTTAGTTCATTTTGATGAGAACGGGGACATCCTTGCCCCTGGAGAGCTGGGTATAGGAACCAAGGTTCAGATAACTTTAGTTCTTAAAGGCCCAATCAAAATTTATGAGAACTATGAGGCAACGATTAAGAACGAGTCCCTACTATCTGGAAGAGTGATTTCTCTGGACCCAGGATCTAGATTTCCACGCGATCCCAAGACTTTTGAATTCCAGACATCTGGAAGTGAGTATCTGGTTCTTTCTGATTATACATCGAAAAAATCAGCCACCTCCCCAAGTTTAAAAGGCAAGGTTACCGAAGATCCACTCGTCTCCTTATCCGAGTTAATTGCGGAAAATCGAGCAGACATTCGTAAGACCTTCGCTAATATTTCAGATATTACCTCCAAGATCAATAATGGGGAAGGAACCTTAGGTAGGCTTATCAATGAAAATGAAGTCCATAGCAATGTAAATACAACTCTAACTGATGCACAAATTGTGCTTAGAGAACTTAGAGAAGGACTGGAGGACCTAAGGGAGCAGGCACCTGTGACAAGTTTCATTCGCGCTGCCCTAAGTGCATTTTGATAAAATGATCCAAGAGCCTACCAGACTCTACTACTGGCCAAATCTACAAGGTAGGGGAGAATTCATTCGACTTAGTTTAGAATACAAGCAAATTCCTTATGAGGATGTTTAATGAACACGGAATCTTTCGGCATTATGCGAATTTGGATACCTAGCCTAACTTTTTTCGGCATGTATACCTCTGTTGCTAGGATGAGACACTGTTGTAAAAAAGAGACAGTTTTTCACCTTAAAAAGAATAATCTTACCCATTGTTCATTATTATGATTTGTCGAATGGATGGAATATTTCCAGGAGAATGGCTGATTCTAGCAATTTAGAATAATTTAAAAGGAAATCCCTGATCTGGTACAAGAATTGCTCCTAAAGAGATAGAGAGTATATCTCAGGAACCAAAAATGGAACCCATATTTAGAAAAACTGTCAAGAATACTATTCGATTGCAAGGTCTAGGACTCCATTCTGGAAAGACTGTCAACCTTACAATCCATCCTAGCGAAAGCGGATCAGGCATTCAATTCCTTCATACCACTCCTAACAAGAAAACCATCATACCAGTACACGTAGACCAAGTAATTGACACAGGAAATGCAGTTACCTTGGGACAAGATGGTGTTAAGATACAGACCATTGAGCACTTAATGGCTGCTCTTCACACCTTGGGTATCACAGATGCCATCCTTGAAATTGATAGCCACGAAGTTCCCATCATGGATGGCTCATCCCTACCTTTCTTAGAAGCAATCATTACCACAGGCTCCTTATCTTTTAGAGATCAAATAGAACCTATAAAAATATCCAATCCAATTTGGGTAGTGGAAGGAGACAAATACCTAGTTCTACTTCCATCCGATGAATTGAAAGTAACCTACAACATAGATTTCAACCATCCATTGCTCAGAGGTCAGACTCTTACTACAAATCTTGATCAAAATACTCTATTGAATGAGATTCTTCCAGCTAGAACCTTTGGCTTTCTGAAGGATGTAGAATATCTTCAGTCTAGGGGTCTAGCACTTGGTGGCTCCTTAGACAACGCAGTTGTTCTTACGGAAGATGGCTATTTGAATGATGAACTTCGATTTGAAAATGAATGCATACGCCACAAGGTCTTGGATCTGATTGGTGATCTTGCCGTTCTGGGTCGCCCTTTTACTGGTCATTTAATTGCATCTAAGGCTGGACATGGTTTGGATATATCCTTAGCAAAATGCATCCTAGAGCAAGAAAAGGCAAATGAATTCTCTAAATACAAGGATTACCGATCCAATTCAAATCCAAAGATTTGGAACCAAAAAAGAGCATAGTTCAAATTTTAGCTTTTCAAAATCCATAAGCCTTTCATATTAAAGGCTATGGTTGATGAGAAGATATTATTCTACGGCATTACAGCTTACCCAGGAGTAATATTTGGAAAAGTTCGCAAGGTTCGTAATTCCGCCGATCATAATTTAATCCAAAGATCTGATCTCCAAGCTGATGAGATACCTGGAGAAATAGAACTCTTTGATTCCTCACTCAACCGCACCGAAAAAGAACTTACAAGTATTATAGCTGAAAATGAGCAAGTAGCAGGCTCATTTGAACTTAGAGAAATTCTCAGTTCCCAAAAAGATATGGTCCGTGATCCATTGTTATACGAAAGAGTAATTGAACGAATTAAAATTCATGGGGAAAATGCCCCACTCGCAGTAGAAACAACAATACGAAATATATATGAAGAATTTATGGGGCTTGGAGATTCGTTCTTCCAAGATAGAGCAGACCACATCCTAGATATAGGAAAGCGTATTTCTAAAAATCTCATGCAGAAAAATCTTTCTTTGAATGAGCCCTTAAAGAACCTTCCTGAAAATGTCATCCTAGTAGCAAGAGATCTTACTCCCTCTGAAATGATCAATTTAGACAAATCTAAGGTCTTAGGAATAGCAACAGATTTTGGAGGAAAGACCGGCCACATGGCTATCATAGCCAGAAATTATGGAATACCAACTATTGTTGGACTTCGAAATATCTATTCGAATGTGGAAGATGAAGAATATATTTTGTTAGATGCTGATAGAGGTTTTCTCAAGAAAAATCCTCACATCGAAGAATTTAAAAATTTCGGTTATCGTTCTAATCTCTCCGAGCACAAAGAATGGAATTCTAAGACTATACTAAAAACCCTAGATGGTGAAAGAATTTATCTCAAAGCAAATTTAGAGAATGAAGAAGGTTGCGAGGAAATCTTAGAAAAGAATGCGGAAGGTGTTGGTTTATTTCGATCGGAAGTTCTTTTTCTTCAAATCAAAGACCACACACCTACGGAAGAAGAACAATTTGTAATTTACAGAAGAATTCTCAAAAAAATGAATGAGAAGCCTGTAGTGATTCGTGTCTTTGATATTGGTGCCGATAAATTTGAGTTAGGTGCCCACGAAGATAATCCTTTCCTAGGAAACAGAGGTATACGTTATTTGATCAGACATCCAAATCTTTTTAAAGAACAACTTCGTGCCCTACTGCGAGCATCTATTTATGGCAATTTAAAGATTCTAATTCCCATGATAACGACCGTTAAAGAAATTGAGCGAACTAAAGAATTATTACAAGAATGCAGATTGGAATTATTGGATGAAGGCTATGATGTGAAAGACAAAATTCCTCTAGGCATTATGATAGAAACACCTTCTTGCGCGATTGGATTAGAAAATTATCTGCATGGAATTGATTTTCTATCTATAGGAACCAATGATCTCCTGCAATATCTTATGGCTGTGGGTAGAAACAATTACTCTATATCCGATTTATACAATCCATTTCATATAGTGTTTTTACAAACTCTAGAAAATATTGCAATCATAGCCAAGAAGAAAAAAATACCTATAAGTATCTGTGGAGAAGTTGCAACCGATCCAGATATGATAGGACTATTGATAGCCATGGGATTTCGAGAATTATCAGTCTCTGCCCCCTTCCTTCATGAGATTCATGAAAGAATTTCTCATACCAAACTCAAAGATATGAAATCTCTTCTCAAAAAAGTAAAAGCTCTTTCCTTATTAGAAAAGTATTTTGAGATAGAAGCCCTGATAAGAGAGCAGGATAGAAATTGAATCTGATTTGAGCCAAGCATTTAGCTAGGTGATAGAAGATTAAGAAATCTTCTGTTAATATCTTGGCGGCCATTACGGCTTTTAGGCCTTTCCTTACCGTATGTTTTACAATTGCCAACAGCAATGAGAAAGCAATTCCCTTTTCAATAGCAACTAGCATTATTATCAAATATCATGAAATGGATCTATGAGATCTTTATCTAAGGCGATTTCTTCCGCATAACGATCTGTCATGCCTGCTATATAATCACAGATCACTCTGTATTTTCCATCTTGTTCTATGCGATTGAGATAGGATGCAGGCAACTCATCTTCTCTATCACTGAAGTAATGAAATAAAACTTGGATGATTTCTTTTCCAAAATTACTTAATTCTAAGACGACTGGATGTTTATAGAGTTTTTCATGCAGATATTTCTTTAGTTCCGTAACGGACTCCTGCATACTTTCTGAAAATCCAACGAGACGTATCGATTTTTGATTAGCCTCACCAAGACTTTCCCTTGAGACGATTCTATTTTCTACTAACCTTGAATCAATTTCATGGACTAAATCAGTTACCATAGCATTCAACATAGAACGAATTGTTTCACGCACTAAGAGCTTTTCTGAGGCTTGAGGGTATTTTTTCTGAACTAGGTGATAATTTTGATCAAAGATTTGGATTTTCTTTAGATCTTTTAGTCCAAGAAGATTAGATTCATATCCATCTTCCACATCATGATTGTTATATGCTATTCCATCACATACATCAGTAATCATAGATTCAAGACTCGGTCCTATGATTTGCCGTGATTCCAGTTGATTAGAATCCTGGTAATCTCCTCCATGCTTCATTATACCCATGAGAGTTTCACGACATAGATTCAAGCCAGGAAAACTCGCATAACGATTCTCAAGATATTGAACAATTCGTAAAGACTGCTTATTGTGTTCGAAGCCACCCTTTCCTAACATCAATTCTTGCAATACATCCTGACCTGCATGTCCAAAGGGTGCATGCCCTAAATCATGGGCTAGAGCTATCGTTTCGGCAAGGTAGGTATTCAATCCTAGACTTAGAGCAACTGTTCGGGTAATAGCTGATACTTCCAGAGTATGCGTGAGACGATTGCGGTAATTGTCTCCTATGGATGCTATAAAAACCTGTGTCTTGTACTCAAGCCGTCGAAAGGCTTGGCAGTGGATAATTCTATCCTTATCTCTTTGGAAGGGTAGTCTGTATTCATGATTGCCCTCCTCAAAGATTCTACCTCCGTGGTCTCCGTGCCTAACTGCGTAGTCTGCAAGTTTGGTATCTTCTTCTTGTATTAAATCTTCGAATTTTTTAATCATTTGTTAAAAAGGGAAAAGAAATCTGTTTTCCTTTAATTCGACCTCTATCAGTATAGTATAAGGGATAAAAAGACAAATTCTCTCAAATTTCATGGAATTATTAACTCAATTAATCGAATTTTTTTCATCTTATGGCTACCTGGCAGTATTTGGAATCTTAATCGCTTGTGGATTTGGACTTCCTGTTCCAGAAGATATTTCCTTAGTTGCTGGTGGAGTGATTTCTGGTTTAGGTTTTACCAATCCACATATCATGTTTTTGGTTGGTATGGCTGGTGTATTAATCGGGGATAGCTTGGTATTCCTCGTAGGCAAGAGATATGGAGAAAAGGCACTCAAGATCCCCTTCATTTCTAGGCTTTTGGGTCCAGAGACATTTGCTCAAGTTCAAGAAAAATTCCACAAATATGGATTTTGGGTTGTTTTCTTTGGAAGATTCATGCCTGGACTTAGAATGCCAATCTACTTCACGGCTGGGACTTCTGGTAAGATTAGCTTTATACGATTTTTTATTACAGATGGAACGGCTGCTCTTATCTCGGTTCCTATTTGGGTATACCTGGGATACTTCTTCGCTCTGAATCTGGATGAATTGATGGAATGGGTTCGAAGGAGCCAAATTACAGTTCTCATATCCGTTGCGCTTATCATCGCTGGTGTATTTTTATTTTTTTATATAAAAAGCAAAATTGAAAAGAAACTATGAAGGGACATTTTCTTTTTTTATATCGGATAAGCTTATTCCTAAGTTTTTATGTTCTTCTCACTAGCTGTACAAATTTTTCAGCATCACGTTCCAGAACCGCTCCACCCATCATCATTTCTATCTCATCTACAGTAACAGGGATTTATACCTTACAGGTTCGAGCACAAAATCCAGAAATTCTTTTCTCTGGCTATAGACTCTATGCAGGAGGTTCGGTAAACGAATCCAGAAACCCTCCCGATGTAAATATAGGCTTTGATTGCTTACGTGGTGCTGCACAACCCATCATTCCCAATCAGCCTATAGAATATACCTTTGAGATTCATCCCGATGGTGGAGCGGCTTCTTCTGGTTCTGCCTGCCGCTTTCAGGCATCCCTTAGCCCGGGAACCTTCGTTACTATTAGAAGTCTATTATTCGGAATCAATCTAACTTCATCTAGCGGAAGTTTTTCCATTTCAGGGCCGTCTAATACTTTTGTTCTTCCCAATCCAAGTCCCTAAGCGTTTGATAGAATCCCTTGCATCATTGACCCAAATACTCTCAGGATATTCTCTGAGAATAGTATTATAAGCACTAAGTGGACTAATCAAATCAGAGATGAGTTTCTTCAAAGGTGGATTGTCATCGGGGTCTAAGAAAACAGGATTGCCTTTGGTTTTATCAAAATAATCTAATATAGCAAGATTCTCTTCTTCCTTAGCTTTTTTATAAATCATATAAGAAATATCTGAGGATGGGCGCTTTTCTAAATTTTCTGCTTCAACACTAGAGGTATTTTTCGTCTTTAAATTACCATTTAGACCAGTCTGAAGATCTTCTTTGGGAGTCTTAGAAGCTATTGTTTTTCTTTTGAGATATTGCTCTAAGATTTCTTTAGAGCGTATAAGCTCATTAAAAAGTATAGAGCTTGTATACTCGCCTGCATCTGGATGGTATTTTTTGGCGAGCTCTCTATATTTGGTGTGAAATTCTTCTTCTGTGAATGGAAGCTCTAAATTAAAAAATCCAAGAGCGAGTTCTAGCAGATCCTCTTCTTCCAATGCAGTCCTTCTTGTAGTGTTAGGTGAGAACGAAGTTGCCTTTTGATTTCCATTTGGTTGAGTTCTGATTTTGCTTGGTCACGGTATTTTTGTAATTTGGCTTGTACTCGAATTTGGACTTCACGAGCTTGTTCCAGTAGCTCAAAAATGAGAGAACTTGATTGTATTTCTGTTTCAGAAAAAGGTAGGGACTCTTCTTCATATTCCATTTTCTTATCTACTTGAATCAATTTATGGAGAATTTTTTCATTTTCAATTTCCCATTCTACTGCTGTGTCAGGATCATTTTGGGAGAGCAGATCATCCTGAATTTTTAGGTTGCTGAGTAGGGATTCTAATAATTGAATTTTTGATTTGGCTAATTTCGAGAGCATATCAACCAGTGATTGAAATTCCAGTATTTCGGGTAGGAGAACTGGATTGATTGGATACCTCTTTGCGATCCAAATCATCCCAGGCTGTCTTCAATTGAGTAAGAAGTTCAATTACCTCTTCGATAATTTTGGTATCCTTTCTCATATTTGCTTCAAGTAGACGTTTCTTCATATAAACATAGAGACTGAGCAGGTTGCTTGCGATTTCCTTCCCATCTTCTAGATTGAGAGATAGCATGAGTTCTGTGATAATATCCTGTGCCTTGATGATATTGTTATTTACGATATCATACTTACGAGGAGTCATACTCTCTGTTGCGATTTTAAGGAAACGCATCGCTCCCTCATAAAGCATTACAATGAGTCTGGTCTGAGAAACAGTAGAGATCTCATTTGCCTTATAGGCGTTCTGGTTGGAATAGGAATTGGCTCGTAACATTTTGCTCTCCTAACTTACTTTTCGACAAAAAAGGATGGTTGCTTAATGGACTAGACCGCTTCCTTATGGTGGGGAAGGAAAAAAGTTTGGCAAGTCTATTTGCAAAAAAATCTAAAAAGAGAGTCATTTTTCTTGCCTCAGGAAGAGGATCCAATTTCGAAGCCGTAGCGAAGAATATTCGCAAGGGCAAGCTAGCCTGTGATCCTGTGGGTTTGATTGTTGATAAACCTGAGGCTAAGGCAATCTTAGTCGCAAAATCCTGGAAGATCCCCAGTTTTGTGGTGGATTTTAAGAATTTTGCAAGCAAGGAAGACTTTCATAAGGCACTTCTCGAAAAGATTCGCTCCCTGAATCCCGATCTCATAGTCACGGCAGGTTTCATGAGAATTCTATCTAAGGATGTAGTGCGAGAGTTTCGCATGAAAATTATCAATATCCACCCTTCTCTATTGCCTGCTTTTCCTGGGATCCATTCCCAGAAGCAAGCGATAGAATACGGGGCCAAGGTTTCAGGTTGCACAGTTCATTTTATTGATGAAGGAGTTGATACGGGCCCAATTCTCTTACAAAGTGTGGTAAAGATAGAAGAAGGAATGACAGAAGAAGAATTGTCTAGAAAGATACTCAAAGAAGAACATAAAATTTTGCCAGAAGCAATACAATTATTCATTCAAAATAAATTACAAATTACCGGAAGGAAGGTTAGAATAATTTCGTGATCCAAGTCAAAAGAGCGCTCATCTCAGTCAGTGACAAACAAGGTTTGGTAGAATTTGCCAAATTTTTAGCAAAGAGTGGTGTAGAAATTCTCTCTACAGGTGGAACCTTTGATCTTCTTAAGAAAGAAGGCATAGAGGCAATTCCCGTGGATGATTACACTGGATTTCCAGAAATTCTCGGTGGCAGACTCAAGACTCTTCATCCCAAAATCCATGGAGGCTTGTTAGGTGATGTAGGAAATCCATCTCATGTGAAAGAAATGGAAGCAAATAAGATTCCTCCCATTCAATTGGTCGTTGTAAATCTTTATCCCTTTGTAGAGACAGTCAAGCAACCTGGAGTTAAATTAGAAGAAGCAATAGAAAAAATTGATATTGGTGGTCCAACTATGTTACGCTCTGCGGCAAAGAACTATAAGAATGCTGCTGTAGTTTTGGAACCAGCCGATTACTCTCTAATCCAAAAGGAAATGGAAGATAATAAAGGCAGCATAAGTCTAGAAACATCCTTTAGACTCTGTGCTAAAGTTTTTTCTTACACAGCCTTTTATGATACAGCTATCTCAACCTATTTGAATGACCAAAGAGGAGATAGATTTCCGGACATTTTGTCCTTTGCTTTCACCAAGAAACAAAAGCTTCGCTATGGAGAAAATCCTCACCAAGAAGCAGCATACTATGAACCTGTTTTTGTAAAATCAGATTTCACTCCTCTGCAAGGCAAAGAACTTTCATTCAATAATATGTTGGATCTAGACGCAGCCTTTCATATAGCGAGTCTTCTTCCTAAAAATGCGGTTTCTATCGTAAAACATTTGAATCCTTGTGGAATAGCCTATGGAAGAAATATCCAAGAATCATTTGAACTGGCAAGAAGAACAGATCCAATTTCTGCCTTTGGTGGAATCATAGGAGTTCATGGAATTGTAGACAAGGCAACCGCCTTATCAATAACAGAAAATTTCGTTGAAGGGATAGTAGCCGAGGGATTTAGCGAGGAAGCCTTGGAAATTTTTTCCAAGAAACCTAACATTCGATTGGTTCCTATAGCCAAATTCCAAGAAGCCTTAGATGAAATAGACCTTCGTCCTATCCACCACGGTATGTTAGTTCAGAACAGAGACTATGACCTAGTTCAGAAAGAAGATCTCAAAGTTGTATCCAAACTCAAACCAAGCGAAGAAGACATGGAAGGGCTTTGGTTTGCATGGCAGTGTGTGAAATTTATTAAATCCAATGCTATTGTTTATACCGAACAAAATGCAACCTTAGGAATAGGTGCAGGACAAATGTCTCGAGTTGATTCAGTTGAACTTGGTGCATCCAAATCCCAAAAGGTTGGACTCAGTGTGGTTGGATCCTATGTGGGATCTGATGCTTTCTTTCCCTTCCGTGATGGAATAGATGCTATCGCAAAAGTTGGAGCCAAGGCAATCATACAACCAGGTGGCTCCATACGAGATGAGGAAGTCATAGCTGCTGCGGATGAACATGGACTTATCATGGTATTTACTGGGATGAGGCATTTCCGCCACTAAAAAGCATGGCGGAGAAAATAAAGCTCCGCCGATACTTACTATATGGAATTCATCCTATTCCTTTTGTTTCTAATACTACACTTGGTATTTTTTGCCATTGTATCTTATCTTTCGAGATTGCTTTTCTTTGAGAAGAAAGAAGAATACTACCGTGAGGAAATTGTATCCCTGGGTCGTGCAATTCCCATAGAATTGCTAAGAATATTTGAATCTGGTGGCAATGCTGTCTTAGGTCTAGCCTTCTTCACAGTCTCCGCCTTGGTGGTATTTCTTTGGGCTATGTTAGGTGGAGCTATTGGAAGCCCCCACTACACACATTCACTTGGAAATTATTTTTTTCATTTTCCTTTATTCTTCTTTGCTTTTATCTTTTCCTATTCCTTTATAAAGTCTAGTGCAGATACAAATAATCCTCAAGATCCACTCAACATTCTTACGAAATATGGACAGGCCATAGCCATAGGACTTGGCACAGGTTCCCTTGCAAAAATCCTTACCTCCTACGGCATGCACCACGAGATGTATTTTCTCTTTTTTTTCTTTCATTTGATCCTCATCAGTATAGTATCTGCCTATCTTTGGAATGGTTTAAGCTTCTTGGGACTGGCTATGCCCAGTTCTAGGGAAAGCAATTGGGAAGAGAACACTTGGCAAGAAGACTCAGAGGATTTTGGTCAGGAGAAGGAAGAAAATTCTTTGGATAGCTCAGATTTCGACTTAGAATGGGATGATTTTGCAGAAAAACCTGACTGAGTTTTTTTGATTTCCACCGATAAAATAAATATGAAGTTCCACCGATCCATACTCGCGACCCAACTATTTACCTTGCTCATTCTTCTGCCTTGGGGAATGAATTCAATTGCACAAGCACAAGGCAATAATACCATCCAAAGTGATGGAGTTGGTCCTCTAGAAGGATTTGCAGAGGCTTCTTGGGGAATGAGCTATGAACTTTTGCGGGAAAAATTTCTTTCCTTAGCAACCGACCCAAGTGTGGAAGAAGAAATCGAAATTCTCTATGAGAAAAAGGATTCCCTTCTGTTAGTTAAAAGGAACGGAATCCAATATATGTATCGTTTTTATAAGACTCCTGAAATAGTAAAAGATGCAAGACCAAAGAATAATTCAAGCAATCCCGAAAATGATCCTGCCCTAGAAAGCCAGACAGAATATAGAGAGAATGGAATTCTGTTCTCTGTGGGTGTAATTTTTAACTTTGTTGAGAGTGAGAAAATTCTAGAAAAAATGGAAATGAAATATGGCAAACCCAAGAAGCAAGCCCTAGATGATAAAAAAATCGGTGGAGCCGCAATTTGGGAATTGGTAGACCGCAGAGAAGATCCTCCTCGTGGAGGCTTCATTCTTATGTGGAGAGAACCTTACAAAAAAAATCCTTATACCAGACGAGTGGATTACTTCAGCCTTACGATACGAAATATGATAGAAAAAGAATACAAAGAATTCTTTAGCGTTCAAGAGACAAAAACCTTGCGCGATTTGATCCGATAGATAACTTGTGTCCATGAACTTATTCCTGGACACAGCCAACATCGAAGAAATTAAAAAAGTAAAAGACCTCGGACTACTCGACGGCATCACAACCAACCCCTCCATCATTTCCAAGGCTGGACGCAAGTTTACGGAAGTAATCAAAGAGATTGCAGCTCTGGTGGATGGACCCGTAAGTGCGGAAGTTATTTCCTCCAACTACGATGGTATGATCAAAGAAGGTGTAGAACTTTCTCAAATAGCAGAAAATGTAGTTGTAAAGGTTCCTCTAACTATGGAAGGCCTAAAGGCTGTTAACGAATTTACCAACCGTGGAATTTCTACCAATGTTACACTTTGTTTTTCAGCCAACCAAGCCTTACTTGCTGCAAAAGCTGGTGCATCATTTATCTCTCCCTTCCTAGGAAGATTGGATGATATAGGTCATGATGGCTTAGAATTAATTTCTGAGATTAGAGCTATGTATGATAATTATGGATATGAGACACAAATTCTAGCGGCATCCATTCGTCATCCTATACACTTCAAGGAAGTCGCTCTTCGTGGTGCGGATTGCTCTACCCTTCCTTATTCTGTTTTTGCTCAGTTGTTCCAACACCCTCTAACAGATATTGGACTTCAAAAATTTATTGAAGATTCCAAATCAATCAATTGGTAATTTGGTAAACTGATACCGATTTACCAAATTTGAAATTACTAGGTAACAAAATTGAAACTAGCCTTACGAATTTTTGCATTTATCATCTTCCTTGCCTTTCTCCTTGTTTCATCCCAATTTCTTCTGGTGTATGTTGACGAGCTTAAGGCAAACGAACGAAAAGTTTATTTAGACACAACCGCCAAACAAATCGTTGATGGCATGACCACGCAAGAGAAAATCGGGCAAGTAATTCACTTGGCCATCCCAGGCAAGACTCTAGATGAAACTGCTATTTCGGAAATGCGCTCCATTCGTCCAGGCGGAATCATACACTTTGGCAAAAATTTTGGAACTAAAGAAGAAATAATTAAACTCAATAGAGATTTACAAGATCTTGCTCGTAAATTAAAAATGCCTCCCTTATTGATTTCAACGGACCAAGAAGGTGGTAGAGTCTTCCGAGTTCGAGATGGAGTTGCTCAATTCCCTGGTGCCATGGCACTAGGACAGACGAACCAAGAAGAATTAGGCTACCAAGTTGGATTTATCACTTCCTATGATTTGGACCAGGTAGGTGTGAATTTTCTTTTGGCTCCCTCACTGGATGTAAATAACAATCCTAACAATCCAGTGATCAATACTAGATCTTTTGGTTCAGATGTGGACAGAGTGTACAATGTTGCAGGAGCCTATGCGAGAGGAGCTAGCCAAGGTGGAGCGATTCCAGTGATCAAACATTTTCCTGGACATGGGGACACAGATGTGGACAGCCACATAGGACTTCCCATCATTCGGAAATCCTTAGAAGAATTGGAAAAGGTCGAACTTATCCCCTTCCAAAAGTCTATACAAGACGGAGCACCCGTAGTTATGAGTGCCCATATACTCTTTCCTAAGTTAGATGAAAAATACCCTGCTACTCTCTCCAAGAACATACTACAAGGAATTCTTCGCGACAAACTTGGGTTTGATGGAGTTGTAATTACAGATGCTATGGAAATGCATGCCATCTCTAAGAACTACCAATCTGATCGTCCAGGTGTTCTTGCCCTACTTGCGGGTGCCGATATTTTGCTGCTTACTTCATGGGCTGAGACATCAGCATCTCTCTACAAAACACTGTTGCAAGCTGCCGAAAAGGGAGACCTGGAAGTTGGTGGTGTTAATATTTTGGACAGAGCAGTCTACCGCCAGATTCGTTTGAAATTGGAATATGGTATCTATACAAAAAATACTTTTGAACCCAAAATAGAAAATGAAAATCTTCTTGAAGCTATGGCTCTTGCCAACCAAAAAAGAAAGGAAACCTATCAGAGATTAACAGCAAAGCCTAATTTTGTAGATGAAATTACGAGACAAACGATTCGATCTTATCCAAGCGATTTCAGTGGACTCACAGAATTAGAAAAAAATTCCTCTAAGGCATACCTTGCCCAAGCTTTTCTCGCAGATGCATGGAAGAAAAGTGGAGGTAAGCTTTCCTCTCGCAAAGAACTAGCTAAGGATCTGAAGGAAGCCTCTCTAAAACACATCATAGCAAATGTAAGTGAAGCCAAAGAGTTTTTATTTTGGGACAATTTAGCCAAAAAGTATCCTGAGAAGGAATTTATCCTTCTCTATCCCCATACACCTTTTGTGGATCTACCCAAGCAAAGCAATGTAAAAGTTTTACTATCCTTTTCCTTAACAGAGTCTTCTTTTAGAATGCTGATTGAATCCCTAAGCAGCAAAGAAAAGGTGCCTGCTATGAAATTAATCTTGAAACCTAAGACTCTTTAAGATAAACTTAGAAAGGATCATTTTGTATCTAAAAGGAGAATTCTATGAACCAGCATTTCCAGGATAAAGTTGTTTGGATCACGGGTGCATCCTCTGGAATTGGTGAGGCCTTGGTCTTTGCTTTTGCGAAAGCAGGAGCCAAAGTAGTATTATCTTCAAGGAGACAAGTAGAACTAAAACGTGTGCAAAAGGAAGCTGGCTTAAGTGAAACAAATAGCCTTGTTCTACCACTTGACCTAGAAAAGAAAAGAGACTTTACTTCAGAAACCAAAAAAGTGATACAAAAGTTAGGTGGACTAGATATAGTCATTCACAATGGCGGAATCAGCCAAAGATCTCTAGCCAAGGATACTCAGATCGAAGTTTATGAAAAACTCATGGCTGTCAATTATACTGGCAGTGTTGCCCTAACTCTTGCTACTCTCCCTTATTTCCGCAAACAAAAAGCTGGTTCCTATGCCGTTGTAACTAGCATAGTGGGCAAAGTGGGAACCCCACTTAGATCAGGGTATTCTGCCTCCAAGCATGCCCTTCATGGTTTCTTTGACGCTCTTCGTGCTGAAAATGCGGATACGGATCTCAATGTGCTCTTGGTGCTACCTGGCTTCATAAAGACCAATGTCTCCATCAATGCCTTGGTGGGATCGGGAGATAGCCAAGGAAAGATGGATGAGGCTCAGGCAAAAGGCCTAGCTCCCTCAGTAGTCGCGGATAAAATCTTGGACGCATTGATCTCAGGCAAACAAGAAATTGCAATTGGAGGCTTGAGGGAACATTTTGCACTGTTTATGAAGCGATTTTTTCCTAAAATTTTGGCTTCTATCTTAAAAAGTGCTAAAGTGACATAATTTTTTCATCTCAAAAAAAAATCTTCTTGTACAAAACCTCTATCTTCCGAAATATGAGACATAACTTTTCCGGAGAAATAGATCCATGCCTGAGTTCCTACAGAAGATTCTAGACAGCGCCAAAGAGCTTTTTCAAAAGCTAGATACTACAAAAAAAGCTATCTTAGGTGGAGTGCTTGCCACTATCATCATTGCAGTTGTAGTTCTTGCAAATGTATCATCTAGCCGCAATAAGGTGATCCTCTTCAAAGATCTTGCGGCTAAAGATTACTCGGAAGTTACGAAAAAACTAGATGCCATGGGCTATGCTTATTCAGGATCAGATACAAGCATCATCTCGGTCGAGCCAGACCAAAGACAAGAAATCATCACGAAACTAGCCCAGGAAAATCTCATTCCAGCGGGAGTACAAGGCTGGGAACTTTTTGATGTAGAAAAATTTACTGAAACCCAATTTGATAAGGACATCAAGAAATACCGTGCCCTCAAAGGAGCCATTGAAAAGTCCTTAATGACACTACGCCCTATAGATAAGGCCTATGTTAATATAGCTATGCCAGAGGCTGAACTGTTTGAATCTTCTACCTCAGCTGTTAAAGCATCTGTCATCTTGCATTTTATTCCTGGCGTAGACGGAATCTCCAAGAAAGAAATCAAAGGAATTGTTAACTTAGTTTCCCGAGCCGTACCCAAACTTAAGCCAGAGAATGTTTCGGTAGCGGACGCTGATGGAAGGATTATTTCAGACTTTGAAGAAGATTTAGAAACTGAGCGTTTAGAGTTACGAATTGTCCAAGAAAAATTAAGAATCGAAGAAGAACAAAGAGTCAAAAGACTCATAGATATTCGAAATACCCTAAGATGGTATCTGGGTGGTGAGGATAGAGTTGATATAACAAGATTTGAATATCTTTTCAATTGGGATAAAGAACAATTCAATGAGAATGAAGTATCTCCCGTAGTTGCTATCGCCGATAATCCAGATACTCCTTATTCTGAATTAGAATTGGTGGATGGATATTCTCTTAAGGTATCATCCAAAGAAACCAAAGAAGGTTTTGAAGGGAAAGGATTCACGCCAGATGGACCAGCTGGAACTGAACCTAACATTCCTCCAGGCTATAAGGATGTAGACTACCAAAAAGCGAAATACAACAAAGAAGAGAATATCAATAATTACGAATTCAATAAAAAGGTTCGTGAAGTAAAGAAGCAACCATGGAAAATAGATAAAATCAATCTTTCCGTAGTTGTAGATGGTCATTGGGAAAGAAAAGAAAGAGAAGATGGCCTAGGCTATGACAGAACCTATATACCCGTAAATGAAGAAGATATTCGTTTAATCCGAAAGAACCTCGAAGCTGCTATTGGCTTCACAAGATCTAGAGGTGACCAAATCTCCGTTATTACAATACCCAAAGATAGAAGTGAGCAGTTTCGTTTAGAAGACGAAGAATATGCTAGACAAAGAGCTGTTCGTCAAATGATCATAGCTTCGCTCATAATTCTTATCATACTCATCATTGCTGTTCTAATCTACAGAGCAATTAAGAAAGAAATTGCACGAAGAAGAAGACTAAGAGAAGAAGAACTTGCCGCACAACAACAAATGATGCGTGAAGCAGCATTAAGAGTTATGGATGAGGGTGGTGCTGAGGTGGAACTCTCACTCGATGAAAAACTCCGAAGAGAGCTTCTAGAAAATGCAATCAACCTTGCTAAAGAAAAACCAGAAGACGTTGCACAGCTTTTAAGAACTTGGCTAGCTGAAGAAGACGCAGGCTAATGAATAGCAAAGACAAAGCGGCACTGATCTATAGGCTACTTGACAAAGACCTCCCCTTGGAGGTCTTTAACTATCTTTCAGATGATGAAGCAAAGAAAATACTTACTCGTTACGAGAAGGTAAAAAATCCATCTACCAAGATAGAGAACTCCATCCTTAGAGAATTCAATGCAAAATTAAGTTCGGTAAAAAGATTAGAGCCACAAATAGCTCAAGGTAATTCTCTTGAACAAAATGAACTCGAAAGACTCATCCAAGAAATCAATAATATTGTTATAGAAGAAGAAACAAACCAAGATTCTGGAATAGATATTCTGCAATCTATGAATTTAGAAGAACTGAGAAGATTGATTTTTGATGAAGACCCATCTCTTATTGCTCAGATTCTTACCTTTTGCCCCACGTCTCTTGCCAAAGAAGCAATTCACTTCCTTCCCAAAAATCTCAAAGAATTGGTATTCGAAGAGATGGGAAATTTTGATTTTCACTCTAGAGATTTACGTGATGAATTAGAAAGATTCATTCATTTCAAGAAAAACTTTCTTAGCACGAATCAATCTCCCCAAAAAGTAAAATGGAAGCAGGGAAAAAAGGCAGCAGAACTCTTAAGTTCACTGAATCCGGGAGAATCCCAAGAAATCTTATCGAAAATACAGAAAAAACGACCTGGCTATGCCGAAAATATAATAGAACATTACTATAGTTTTAAAGATTTACTTCTTTTAGGACGGACGACTCTCTCTAGATTTTTGGGCGAGTTCCATGCCTTGGTTTTGGCTACAGCACTGAAAGGTGTAGAAAAGAATCTCAAGTCAGAGATCTTAGCAAGTCTAGATCCTTGGCTTGCAAAATCCGTTCAATTGGAATCTGATTCTTTGGGTGCCGTCTCGCTTGCAGAAATTGAAGAATGCCACAAAGGCATACTTGATAGACTTAGGGAAGAGATAGAAGAAGGAAGAATCAAGCTATGGAGGTTTAGGTAAATCAGAATGGCAAAACTCGTATTCAAACCAATTCAAATCGCTGGCTTACAAGATGAAGTAGATATATCTATACCAGATAAGTACAAAAAGTACCATAGAGATGAAGATGCGGAAGAATTCGAGGTAGACCAAGAAGGGAATATCATTGAACAATACCAAGGTCCATCCATTGAAGAAATTGAAGCTGAACTTAATCGCTACAGACAAGAAACAGAAGATCAAGTCAAACAACTATTAGACGACGCTAGAACAAAATCACGAGAAATCGAAGACGAGGGTAGAACCAAAGCCTTCCAAATGATCCAAGACTCTAAAGAGAAAATAAAACTCGAAGAGGACAGTGGTAAAGCAAAAGCAGAGCAGATTCTTGACCGTGCCAAAATGGAAGTGGAACGGATGATCAAAGAAGCTGAGATGAAGGTTGCTGAAATTGAACATGAAGCCTATCAGAAAGGATATGATGCAGGTCGAGAAGTTGGTTTCAAGAAAGGACAAGGGGAAGTTCGAAGATTGATAGACCGACTCGGAACCATAGTCGGTAAGGCAATTGACATTCGAGAAGAAATTCTAGCAGCATCCGAAAAGCAGATGGTTGAAATGATCTTAATTATTGCAAGAAAAGTAATCAAAGATGAGATCATAGAAAGAAAAGAAATCGTACTAAATAATATCAGAGAAGCCTTGAAACGAATCAAGGATAGAGATAGAGTGGATATTCGGGTGAACTTCCAAGACTTGGAACTCACTACACAGCATAAGGATGAATTGATTAAATTGATGGAATCTCTGAGAAAAGTAAATATCTATGAAGACTCTAGAGTTGATAGAGGTGGAGTGATCATAGAAACAGATGTAGGTGCAATTGATGCACGTATTTCTACTCAGTTGAAAGAAATTGAAGAAGCAATTCGAAATGCCGAACCAATATGATTTCGTATTTAAAGAAAAATTTCTATCTTAGAAATATTTTATTCATTTTTATCTACTTAAGTATAACAACTTCTTCGGTATATTCTGTACCTTGTGGAAGTTTTATTTCAGATCTCAATCGTAAGTGGGAATTCTCTGAAGCTTGGCAATTTAGGAAGGGAGATAATCTAGATTGGAAGGAACTCCAAGTTGAAGAAACTTTTTGGATCCAAAGAAATATCCCGGATTACGGAATTTCCAAAACAGAAAATATTTCTGGGTACCATTGGTATCGCTGTAAAATTATCCTACCTGAAAATTTTGCGGCACCTATCCAACCCCTAGGAATTCAATTTGGAAAGATAAGAGATATAGATGAGGTATATCTAAATGGAAGCTTAATTGGTAAAACTGGTTCCCTGCTCCCTAATTTAGATCCAGACTTTCATAGGGAGAGAATCTATTCTATTCCGACCAATCTTTTACTTCCAGGTGAAAATGTAATATCCGTTCGAATTTATGCAGTGGGTAAGCAACAGGGCCTAAAAACTATTCCAACAATTTATAACGAAGCTGAACTCATTCAAAAGCAATTCTCTTCTGAAAGTATAGCTATAGGTTTCGGATATATTTTTATTCTAATGGGAATATATTTCTTAACTGGAGCATTTATCAGAGGACTAAGAGCTGAAAATACTTTTTTTGGATTATTCTCTATAAGCATAGGCTTATATACTTTAGTTAGAACTCAGTATAGATATGAAATATTTCAAACCTTCCAAGGCTCTTATATTTTTGAATTGATGATTCTTGTTCCCTTACCTGCCTTATTTATAAATTTTTTAATCTTTCATTTGAATAGTAAAAGGAATATATTCGTAATCGCTTTAGAAGTTTTTTTGGGAATACTATTTGTTACAATCCCTTTTATCAAAACTTTGTCTGGTTGGACATTAATCATTGCTGCTTTTAATTATGCACTTCCTGTGGTCTTTGGAATTGTTGTTTATTATATTGTATCCAATTTTAAAGCAAACTTTGCTAAGCTTAGGTTTATATTAATAGGACTTATAGGATTATTTCCAACAATAATCATTGATTCACTTACTGCTTTGGAAATACTATCTTTGGAAGGTACAATTTATTTTGGCTTCTTTTTCTTTTTACTACTAATATCTGTTCAACTATCAGAAGAAATGGTCTCAAGCTTAGAGAAATATATAGCCATGGAATCTGAATTGATTCAAATGGAGAAGATTAAAACTGGTTTCCTTCTCAATATTTCAAATGAGTTTAAAACTGGAATTGAAAAGATAGCTCTTGTTGTTGGTAAATTAAACCAAACCAAAAAATTGAATAAATCCGAAAAACCTGCAAGCCAAGTTTTAGATTCGCAATTACGAAATACCATTTCTATGATCGATGAGGCGATTTTACTGAGTAATATTGAAGAAGGAAATTACAAAATCCATCATTCTCATATTACTGTTAGCGAAATTATCATGGACTGCATACAACTCTCAGAGCAAAGATTGGATCAAAAAAGAAAAAACCTTCATGTTACTATCCATCCTAGTGATGCAAATGTAGAGACTGATCCAGTTCTTTTTCGAGCGATAAGTAGAAATTTAATTGAAAATGCTTTTCTATACACGGATAAATCCGTTCGTATAGATGTAGACTTCGAGTTGAAAGACCACCAATATATATTAACCATTTCTGATGAAGGCCTTGGTATGAATCATTTCGAACAAGAAAACCTCTTTAAGAAATTTATACGTGGTGCTAAGGATAATATCATTCCAGGAGCTGGCATAGGTCTCACCTTAGTTAACGCTAGCACCAATTTGTTAGGTGGAACTCTGAAAGTAAAATCTGCTGAAGGAATGGGCTCCATTTTTGTCATAACGATTCCTACTGAATCAAGCTCTCATTCTAAAGAAGTAATTACCTCACCTAAAAAATTAAATAAGAAAAAGGTGAAATCTTGAAATCAATTCTTTTGACTCATTCTGAATATACTACTCCTAATTTTATTTCGATATATTTACTAAGAAAGATCTTATACGCTTCCTCTATTCTAATGATCTTTCTTGCTATCAACTGTGGATCCAAATCACAAAACATAGATACCATTGATCTTGCAGGAGAGGACTGGTCCATTTCACTATCTGATAATTTGGAATATGCTCTACCTGAAATATCTCACAGTGCTTGGGAGACCGTAAGTCTTCCCAACAATATCAATTCTTTCGTTAAAGCATCTGATGGAGCTGTGTGGCTTAGAAAGAACTTTGAATTCAATCCAGATAATTTCAAAGGAAATCCTGCTGTCTATTTAGGAAAAATCTATGAGAAGGACCAAGTTTATATCAATGGAGTTCTTATCGGAGAAAATGGAGGAAGAGAGGCTAACTTTGGTCGAAAGAGAATCTATCCCATCCCTCATTCTTTGCTAATAAGTGGTGAGAACACAATTGCCATTCGAATCTATTCTTCCCTTTCAGGTAGTGCAGGTATTATCTCATCACCAATCTCAATCGCCCCCTTTGATTATGCCTGGGAGCAGGAATGGAGATTTGCGAATAAAGAATTTATCTATGTATCTTTTTTCTTTTTTATTGGCATATTTTATTTGTTAAACTATTTAAAGATGAAAGATACGAAAGAATATAGAAGCTTTTCCATATTTGCTTTAACTTATTGTATATACGAATTCTCTAGAAATGATTATAGATTTAATGTTTATAATAACTTTTTATTTTTTAAATTTTTAGAATATGCAACTTTGTTTTTCATTCCATACCAATTCTTAAGATTTGTGGAAGAATTTCTAAAATTTAAAAAATTTAAATATTCTAAATTGTATTTTTTACTTTCCGCATCCTTTGTTCTTCTTTTCGCAATTATACAGAAACCTCAATTCTGGTATGCCTTTGTTGGATACTGGGATTTTCAATTGCCTATAACTTTAGGGTATACCATCTATTTAACTTTTATTCGAATTCGAGAAAAAGTAATAGGAGCCTATATCCAAGGTATAGGACTTTTTTATATTTTCTATGCTATCATTAAACAAATTCTCATCGAAAGAGGAATAGCAAACTTAGAATCTTCCCTTGAGACATCCGTATTATTTTACTTCTTTCTTATGACAATAGCACTTAGGCTACAATTTCTTTTTGTTAAAAGAAAAATTCAAAAACGCTATGACCAATTACGGGAAGCAGATACCTTACGAGATAAAATATTTAGACATATGGAGATGATGATCTCTAAGCCTCTAAAATATATGCATGCTATTCTATTAGAGATGGATCTACTTAAGGATGCTAAATTAAAGAAAGAAAAGATTCATGAAATAGAAAATATACAAAGCACCTTACAGCCTTTAATGGATGATATCATTGAATTATCTAGATTAGAAGTAATGAAGGAAGTCCCCTTTAAGGCTTCAGTTCCCTTTGTTGATTTCATTAAGGAAGTAATTCCATCTAATTCGATAACCTATTCAATCAAAGTAGAAGCTGATACCTTGATTGAGAATAGCTTAGAACTTATTAATTCTATAGTAATTCGTCTAATAGATTTTCCGAGTATACAAGATTTTACTCACAATGACTTAATTATTACCCAAGATCTAAGAGGGAATGTCCACTTTAGATTTTTACTCTTCCATTCTAATCCTAAAATCGCGGTAAAAGTTTATAATGACTTACAGAACAATTTATCCTTGGAAGATACCAATTCTATAAAATGGCAGATCATTAAACAAATTGCACGCCTGTTAGAAGCAAAACTGGAATTAAAAATTATTAAAAGGAAATACCTTAGGATTGATCTAGGTCTAACTGCGATTCAAGCACCTGCCTCAGAACTTACTCCTATCAAGGAAACCAAAACTATTATTTCCAAGAACAGAACGGATAAGACCGCAAGCCCCAAGCAAGATTGGAAGGATGAACTGAAGACTATTTATACAAATATTCGATCTAAGTTATCTAAAAAGAAGTGAGTCAAGTATAGGGAAATTGTGTTCAGGCTGCTTCTTATTTCCGGGTCGATTCATAAGAAAGACTTTCCAACCTGCTAGGCTAGCCGCTTGGGCTTCTTCCAAAATATCCGTATAAAATGCACAATCTTCATTAGAGCATGAAGTTTGAATTGCAATATTTTTATAACTCTCAACTTCTCTCTTTCCGCCAACCTTGGTATCAAAGTAAGCTTGTATAAATTCCCTTAGATCACCAAAGATTGAATATTGCATAAATAATATCTGAGCTTCCACAGATCCTGAAGAATAAATATAGACTGGAATAGATTTTTCTTTGCACTGTTTTAAAAAAATTGGCACATCTTCGAATAACTCAGCTTTCAGATCACCTAACTCGAATCCTTCTTTCCAAATTCTTCCTTGGACCCATTTTAATGCACCGAACTTTCTATCGATTCGAATAAGATGGTGAAGGTAAGCATGTATTTGTCGAATGTCACTAGGATCAGTTATTTCTGCAAAATCGGAATTCTGAAAATCCTTTTTATTTTCTAAAAGAATACTTTCTAATTGATCTTTAGGTAATGGCTCTTTGCGTAAGTAGTCTAAGAGTCTCTCAGTGGAATAAGGAAATAAAATCTCATGAACAAAAGATATAGGTCCTATGGTTCCTTCAATATCTAAAATAATTGACTTAGGCATGTTCTAATTCCTTTTGCATCAGAATCTCATCCTTTGCATAATTTTTAATAATGATCCACCAGAACAAACTACAGGGTATCCAAAACAAAATGGAAATGGAAAGTGCAAGTGGACGATCTGTTGTTCGAAGTAAGATAGCGGCACTCATAGCAGGACCCAGACCCTTGCCAAGGTCATCTGTAAGATTGTATAATGAAAAAATTGCTGCCCTTCTTTTCGGAACATTTACATTGATTAGAACAGCTCGTACATTTGCACCTGTGATGGAAATCAAGAACCCAGTAAAAATATTTAGTAAGACAAATGGTAGCCCAGAGTGAGCTAAATCTCCTGCATACAATAACCAAAGAGCAGGAAAGATTCCCAAAAAAGTACTTAGTCCACAGAATATGGGTTGGTAGACTTTCTTAATATTATAAAGCCATTGTCCAATCACTCCTCCAAAGAAAAAGCCCATAAAGACACCAATGGCACTAAATGTTAGTAAGCCCGCGGCTTCTGTCTTTCCCAAGGAGTGAGCTCTTTCATAATGATCTACTAAAAATACAAAAAATACGCCCCAGGGAACACAGCCTGGAATTCCTTGTAAGAAGACACCAATATTCGTCTTATTTGCAAAGAGTATTTTAAAATCTTGGAAAGTAATCTTATGGGATGCCTCATCTATGCTATTTCCCTGCGAATCAAGTTCCATAGCTCCACGTTTGGGTTCACTGCAAAAGAAATAATAAATTGCTGCAAAGAAGAAGGATGGAATGGAAAGATAAAGAAAAGACAACCTCCATCCATTTACAGGATCAGCCTCACCTAAGATACCACCAACTAACTGCCCTATTCCGACACCGAGTCCCATAGATAGAGATACAAAACCAGTAGCTATTGCTCTTGAAGTATTGGAAAAATAATCACCTATAATAGAGAAAAGCAAAGGAAAAATTCCACCCAAACCAAATCCACAAAGTGTCCTTAGAATCAAAAATTCATTATAGTCTCTTGCATATGCCGTGAGAAGACAGCTTGTCTCACCTAGAATCACTGTTAGAATTAATAATTGTTTGCGAGAAAAAATCTGTGACAAATATCCCATGCTAATAGAGACTATGCCACCTAAAATAAAGAAGAATATGGGAATTAAGCCACCAAGATACCAATCAATATCTGCCTGTTCTACCAATCCAAAAGAGGCTCCGATATTTTTAAGATTGGGTGCGATCAAATTTTGGTCGGCAAACAAAAAAAAACTCAAGGCGATTATCATCCAAAAAGCAAGAATTCCTCTTGCTTCATGCTGTGCTAAATCTTGAAGTCCTACAAATCTAAGTGCTGATTTTTTCTGAGTCATTTTTTTGTTTCCTTTTCCATGCATCAAATCCCAAAGCTAAGACAAAAAAGAATCCAACAAATCCAATAACGGCCGCTAAAGCAACATCCCATTCTGGAATCATGCTACCATTTACAATACCACGAGCCTCATTAGGTACAACTGGAAGTACAGGAGTTCCACCCTCCATTTGAATTATGGTTTCGTAAGAATCCTTCGAATAATTTACCATAAATGCTTGCAGACCTTCTGGAATATCCTCTTGTAAGATTTCAGGTTTTGCATCCGAAGAAAAACGAACTTTCATATCTGTTGGCTTAAGAAAGATTGGTCTTGCTCCCAACTTAGATTCAAAGAATAATTTGTCCTTAAATTGAAAGCTCTCGGATTCTATAGGAATGCGGTAAGATATTTGCACCTCAGTATTTCCAGGAAGAACTGCCCTATCGACTCTTTGTTTGCCGGAAGATTCATTGATAAACTGTAAGGGGATAGCCATTTTAGAATTTCCTTGGGTCCAAGAACCTTGCAGATCTAAGGCTTCTTCAGGGATATAAAAATCTAATCCGCTCGCATAAATGGACTTAGGTGGTTTTGTTTCATTTCGAAGCAAATAGATTTTGAAAACATGAATGGATTTCTTTTCTCTTACAACCTGCATGAGAGATCTTGTCTTAAGTAGATCTAGATTTTCCGTTGGTTCATAAACTATGACTTCTTGGGTCTGGGCTCGCATAGCTGGCACAGGAGGAATCATTTTATTGTAATTTGCTGATTTGTAGCTTACCTGAAGAAGAACTGGGCTGCCCTCTGGAAGATCCAATTTAGGAATCGTGAATTCGCCAGAGATTCCTTTCTGTTCATAAAGCGGGATCATACTATCTCTAAGGAGGATTACTTTGATACTATCAGCCTTTCCTAGGGATTCTGTGGAACCATTCCATAATTTCACACGAAGGGAAATGCTTTCGGCAAACACGGGAAACTGAATCATGAAACTCAAAAGAAGGAAGAGGCGGAATTTATTCATTTTTATAATCATAGAGGGTAATTTAATTTTTCGGATGCAAGCTTCCGTGAAAATCTAAAAACAATTTGACAGATAGGTTTTTTTTGTCAGCTTGTTAATATCCGACATAATTCTATGAATTCCCCAGAAGAAATACAACACAATTCCTCCAAAGATGAACGAGATTTGCTTCTCGAATACCAGGCTATCGACACTGATAAGATCGAGAAAATTGACATACTTGGTGTGTTGTTTGATAATGCTAATACAGACGAAGCTGCCGCAAAAATTGGTAGATGGATAGACCAAAAGAAAGGCTACAAACATGTGCTTTTCATGGATCCACCTAGATTGATGAAACTTCGGTCAGGCAAGAAATTGCATCGCATAACCGACAAGGCAGCCATGATCCTTGCCGAAGGAGCAGGGCTTGGATGGGCATCTGGTGGCAAAATTAAGACACGTGTTTCCGTAATTGGTCTTATCATGGACTTGGTTCGATATGCAGAACTAAAAGGTTACACCATCTTTATGCTGGGGTCCAAAGAAGATGTGATTGAAAGAGTCTTCTTCAATTTAACCAGACATTTTCCAAAGCTAAGAATTGTTGGCCGTCATTCAGGACATATGAACAAACAAAGAGAACTAATGGTGAAGGAAGCCATTCGAAAAACTAGCCCTGACATCATACTCTTCGCCTCAGACTTTCCTGAGCAAGAAATCTGGATAGAGAACAACACAGGATTCTTTGGCAATTCTGTTATAATAGGCGTTAGTGGAGCCTTCGACATTCTCTCTGGAAAAGATAAAAAAGCACCCGACTCTTTTAAGTTAAAAGGCTATACTTGGCTTTGGAGAATCATCGCAAGACCCTATCGCATCTTTCGAATGTTTCGCATTCTACAGTTCATAATAATGGTTCTGATCTCAAGAATCAAAAAGAAAAAATCCTTAGATTAAATGTAATTTCTGTATTTTTTAAAATCTAATTGGATAGTTGTCTTCACAGCTTTCATCAAAGAAAATTCTTCTTCAAAACCCAAGAGCCTTCCCTTCTACTTAGAGCTGCGGGAGGTTGTATTTCCCATTTCGCAAACATAACTTTCAGCTAACAAAATGTATACTATTGTTTCAAATCGATAGGAGCCAGCCTCTCCCTCATGTGTAATCACTTCCAGCACCATTGCAACAAAGGAGCGTAAGCAACGATACTGTATAAATTCTTTCGCAAAATGGAACTAACATCTCTTATATTAGCCAA
>JAKRSH010000028.1 GCA_022402465.1 Leptospiraceae bacterium
GGGGTATGCCAGTCAACCTGTCATTTGTTGCACTTATTGGTTTAATCCGCTTAATCTATTAACTCAAAATTTTCTATTTCGCTATTGGAAGTGATGAAAAGTTTTCTAATACTTCAGGTATGCATTTTGATGAGAATTTAAGAAGTGTTTCTTTTCCAAAATTTGCAAATGACGAGAACAATATTTCAAAGCTTATGGATTTAACAAGGACATATATAAATCTATAAGAAATAAATTTTAAATTCATAACCCTACCACTTAAATTCCTACTATTTCCAAAAACCGAGTTGCCTGAATTTTCAGTTAACCTACCTTTATCCATACTTGGGTTAGAATTTAATTCGCCTGAGAATCATTTATCATTTGTTTAAGCCAGATTGATTCTGGCTATTTTATAACTTTACTGCCATATTTACATAACTAATTTTTTGCATTTTTCTTTGTGAAAATTGGATTCTATTTATAGTTAACAGTTATATCATTAGTAGTTGTATCATTTGACGAAACAGGGTCAATGAATAGTCTGATATTGTAAAAACCTGAAGCTGAAGTAGTAAATACTTGGTATGAGGAATTACTAGTTTCTGTGGAAAAATCGCCTTTAATAGCTGAAGGAGGCGTGTTTTTTACATTTTGCATTGAGTTACCTACTGCAGTTCTAGAATCAAAAACACAGTTTTCACTTTTGAAATATCCAAGTCTCATATTATCTAGGTTTGTATTTATAGAGCGGAACTCTAAAGACTGACCAGGATTAAGAAAAACTCTTAGAAAGATGCCATTTGAGCCTCTTAAGGCTGGAACATTTACTGAATTTGTTCGAACGAAAATTGCATTATATCTTTCTTCAGTCCCGTCAAGGGCGATAATTGAGCAGGTTGTAGCTTTTTGGTATTCTCCGACTACTAATAATAGTGCGAAATCATTATCTTGAGGAGATTGTGTGGGATTGCTACAAGTTAAAACTGGAAACAAAAGTAGAAGTATGATTAAATTTTTCATATTTACCTTTCAATATATTTATGTTTATAATATATAATTCAATTCGGTTAGTGTAAAGAATTTCTATAACTGTTTTATAAAAAAGTTAATTTCAATTTGACTTCTATGCAATAACCATAATGACTGGTACAAATTCATCGAAATGACCTGCCCCCATTTTCAGTACAAGTAAATAAGTTAGTTTTCAATAAAATGGATATCTATACCTTTATTTTCAGCCCATTCTCTAAATGCTATAGAGGTAAATTCCGTTCCATTATCTAAGACAAAAGATCTTGGAAGATTTTCTAGAGAATCTAAACCAAAGACATATCCCACTGATGCCACGGGTTTTAAACCGTGGTGAAGTATTCAAAAGAAGAAGCCCGACCTAGCAGTATTTCTCATTAATTAAGAAGTATTCTAATGGAATAAAATTTCGAGAAATGCTGCTGGGGATCGCCCATATCATAGGATTGTTATTTGTAAAGACTAATTACTAACAAACATTTCGTTAAAATGATTGATTTTTTTGTAATTCACATTCTACTTGTTCCATGTCCAAGATCACCTTTCAATCCTTAGTTGAATAAATAGCATTGATCCAGGAATCTGCATTAGCCGATGGAGATATGAATTGGAATCTATCTATTCTTGCATCCAATTGGAAAATAGGCCGAAGGATTATTGAAGTAGAGCAAGATTCCAAACTTCGTGCTAAGTATAGTGAAAGATTGTTGATTACTTTGTCTCAGGAGTTGAATAGAAAGCTGGGTAGCGGATTTTCTGCCAGGAACTTGCGCTATATGAGGCAGTTTTATTTGGTTTATAAAAAGCAAAATTTTCAGCCAAAGGTATCCTGGTCGCACTATAGAGAAATTGTATCCCTCGAGAGCAAGAGTGAGCGAGATAAATTGGAAAAGCTTGTTCTAGAGCAACAGATTACAGTTAGGGAATTGAACGAGATAAAAAATGAGTTATTGAGTTCTAATTCTGGGCAGACAGATAATGGTTTTTATTCTGAAGAAGATGAGTCAGTAAATGGCGCTAAATTGCTAAGGAAGCCTGTTTTACAGCTTTTTACGTATAGGGTGGATAGAAAATTTTCGATGAATTTGGCACACAGTGTGCCAAATCTAGCTTTCATTTTACAATATTTAGTAGTGTTTGAGAATTGTACACATACAAAGCCTATCTAGAACGTGTGGTTGATGGAGATACCCTTCTCGTACATATTGATCTAGGATTTGGGATCTTTATCCAGCAGAGACTAAGGCTACGAGGTCTAGATGCTTCCGAGATAGATTCAAATGATGGGCAAAAGGCTAAAAAATTTGTTGAGTCCGAATTGAAGGATACTAATTTTCTAATACTTAAGACTCATGGTTCTGATATTTATGATCGCTACTTGGTAGATGTTTTTTATCTAAAAGATGAATAAAAGATATATTCTTTTCTTAAGTTTTCTGCGATTGGAAATGATACGTACAACATACAGACAAATTAAAATTTTACTGATGAATTTGGCACACACTATCCATGATGATTTCTTATAATTAAGAATAACATATGTTACATGATAATATTTAGAATACGGTGAGACCTCTCTTCTTTCGTCCCATCTCATCCTGTCGTTGGGCTTTAGCCTAATGCAGGATGAAACTTAGAATCGAATTATCAACTAACATTTTTATATTGGTAGCATAGAATAATGTTCCTAAACAACAGCCTATCCCACTGATGCCACGTGCTTTAGCGCGTGGTGAAGTATTCAAAAGACCAGCCCATGCACCCCAGATCGAGCGGGGTCAATAAATTTATAATTTATTGACCAAAGGGAGAGCTGGAAAAGGTGCCCAAAGTATTTTATTCTTACAATGAATAGTCTAGCACACTAGCAATTCACAGGGAATATTTACTAGACATAAGTTTTTGCCATGAAAATATTGAATGAATGAATCACAGCGTTACAACCACACCTTTTCCAAACTCATCTAAGATCTATATTCCAGGAAGTATCCACAATATCCAAGTCGCAATGCGAGAGATTCAACTTTCTGATACCAAAGTCCATGGCAAAGGGAATCGAAAGAATGATCCTGTTGTTGTATATGATACAAGTGGAGCTTATACAGATTCCAATCAGAAGATTGACATCAAGAAAGGTTTAACACGAATGAGAGAATCTTGGATCAAAGATCGTGGTGATGTTGAAGAACTTCAAGAAATTTCGTCTGAGTATGGCAGAAAAGCCCAAGTAGACCCTAGACTCAATCATTTAAGATTTGACCATATCCAGAAGCCTATGCGTGCCAAAGCTGGTTCAAATGTTTCACAAATGCACTATGCTAAGAAAGGAATCATCACAGCGGAAATGGAATATGTTGCCATCCGGGAAAACCAAGAATTGGAAAGAGTTAAAGATAAAGGTATACAACACCCTGGCAATAGCTTTGGTGCAAATACTCCTACCAATAAAATAACAGCAGAATTTGTGAGAGACGAAATTGCGATGGGAAGAGCAATTCTACCAAGTAACATCAACCACCCTGAATCTGAACCCATGATCATTGGTCGTAATTTTCTTGTTAAAGTAAATGCCAACATTGGAAACAGTGCCATTACTTCAAGTATCGATGAGGAAGTGGAAAAAGCTGTCTGGGCTTGCAGATGGGGCGCAGATACTATTATGGATCTTTCCACTGGAAAGAATATCCATGAGACCAGAGAATGGATCATTCGTAACTCACCCGTACCAGTTGGAACTGTTCCTATCTACCAAGCCTTAGAAAAAGTGAATGGAAAAGCAGAAGACCTCACCTGGGAACTCTACCGAGATACCTTAATTGAACAAGCGGAACAAGGGGTGGATTACTTCACTATCCATGCAGGAGTCCTCTTGCGTTATATCCCCCTAACGGCAAGTAGGGTAACTGGAATAGTATCCCGTGGTGGTTCTATCATGGCAAAATGGTGCCTAGCCCACCATAAGGAAAGTTTCCTCTACACGCATTTTGAAGAAATCTGCGAGATCATGAAAGCATATGATGTAGCATTTTCATTAGGTGATGGTTTACGTCCAGGTTCCATAGCAGATGCCAATGATGCAGCACAATTTGCAGAGCTTGAGACTTTGGGTGAACTTACAAAAATTGCTTGGAAGCATGACATCCAAACAATGATAGAAGGTCCAGGACATGTTCCTATGAATTTAATTAAGATTAACATGGAAAAGCAATTGAAAGAATGCCACGAAGCGCCCTTCTACACTCTTGGACCCTTGACTACAGACATAGCCCCAGGTTATGACCATATCACTTCTGGAATAGGTGCGGCTATGATAGGATGGTTTGGTTGTGCTATGCTTTGTTATGTGACTCCCAAAGAACACCTTGGACTTCCTAATAAGAAGGACGTGAAAGATGGAGTCATTACATATAAGATAGCTGCCCATGCTGCTGATCTTGCAAAAGGTCACCCTGGAGCTCAGATCCGAGACAATGCTTTAAGTAAGGCAAGGTTTGAATTTCGTTGGCAAGACCAATTCAATCTTTCTCTGGATCCAGATACTGCGGAAGAATTTCATGATGAAACTCTACCTGCCGATGGAGCTAAACTTGCACATTTCTGTTCTATGTGTGGACCCAATTTTTGTTCGATGCGCATAACAGAAGATATTCGCAAGTTTGCAGAAGAGCAAGGATTGGAGACAGAAGAAGCAATTGAAAAAGCAATGTCTGAGAAGGCAAAAGATTTTGTAAAGCTAGGAAGTGAGATATATTCTTAAAGAACCTTCTCAAAGCTGCTGATCTTGTAATCTTTATGAAGGAAATATTTTCCTTTGCAACTTGGGCAAGTGTTGTTGCCCATTTGGTAGGTTCTAAGTATGGAATCACAATGAGGGCAATAGAGAGATGCATTGAAAGAAGGATGGATAGAAGGACGGGGCCCTGGTGGTATCTTTGCCTGAGCCTCAAATCTACTTTCTATCTTGGATGCTAAGTATCTCTTGGCAGAATCTCGGTCGGCAAAGTTAGGAATACTCGTCAGTAAATTATTCCTCATCCAACCAGAAATAAATTCTTGGTTAAGTCCATTTATTGCAGCGAAACTTTCGGAATCCAAAATCTTAGTTTGGCATTTTTTGAGAAACTGCCAACCAATTTCATCAATCATTTCTAGTCTGGATGCATCAAATAAAACTAAGTGAGGGCTAGACAGTAAAGATTTCAATTCCAAATACAACTGGGAACCTGACTCAGCAGAAAGTAAACCCACAAGATTAATAATTCGTGATTCCAAGAATTTTAGGATAAATCTTTTGATTTTATAGTCAAGAGTTTTCTACTTTTGTTTACAAGCTTCCGACTCCATATAAGATTGAACAAAAGAAAGATATGAATCGTTTACAGAAAAGATATTTAGTATTCCCTATAGATCTAGCCTTTATGATGGCATCCTTTTTTCTTGCTCATTTAATTCGTTATGAAAACCTAAGTTTTTTAGAAGATCGCGACCTCTTTTTTACTTCTCTTTTTATTGTAATCTCTGTTCGTTCTATTATCTTTCTCTTCTCTGGGATCTACCGCTCTCTTTGGTCCTATGCATCCATTCATGATCTGGTAGAGATTATTAAGGTTACCATGCTCTCGTCCTTGGTTTCTACCACAGCCTTACTATTCTACAATAGATTCTCTCAGCTTTCCAGAATGGTTCCAATTCTAGACACTTTGTTGCTACTTAGTTTTCTTTGTTTAAGATCCTTCTCCTGGAGAATGATGCGTGACGAAATCTTTCGAAAGAAGACTTTTGAAGAAGGGAACATACCAGTAGTTCTTGTTGGTGCTGGCAAATTGGGTGCTACCTTTTTAGGTGAGATTAGACGTCATGGAAATTTAAATCTTCTACCTGTTGGATTTATAGATGAGGATACTTCAAAGATTGGTGGGCATATCCAAGGTATTCCCATTTTAGGAAATTTAGATATTCTTGAACATGTTATTCGTACCAACTCTGTTAAACAAGTAATCATTACTATGAACCAACCGAACGGTTCTGTAGTTTCAAGAATAATGAAAATTTGTGAAGAGCTTAAGGTTGTGTACAAAATTCTTCCTAATTTTAATGAAATATTGAATGAAACTCCCAAGATCAATCAACTTCGCGAGGTGGAAGTACAAGATTTATTAGGACGACCGACAGTTAATTTGGAAATCGATAATATTAAATCTTATTTGAAAGGGAAGACCATTCTTATAACAGGTGCAGGCGGTTCTATAGGATCAGAACTTTGTCGTCAGGTGATGTATTTTGAACCAGAGAATTTAATCCTTTTGGATAATGCTGAAACTGCTCTCTACGAAATCGATTATGAGATGAGAACTAAATTCCCAGATAAAACGAAAATTTTTCCCGTAGTAGCTGATGTGAAAAATCTATCTCGACTTTCAACTGTCTTTAATGAGCACCAACCACAGGTAGTATTTCATTCCGCTGCCTACAAACATGTTCCCATGATGGAGATCAATCCCTGTGAGGCTGTTCTGAACAACATCAATGGAACCAAAAATGTTGCCGATGTTTCTCGTTTAACTGGCGTTGAGCGTTTTGTATTAATTTCAACCGATAAAGCAGTGAACCCAGTCAACATAATGGGTGCTTCCAAAAGGATAGCTGAGCTTTACTTACAACATATCTCCATCAACTCACGAACTAAATTCATCACAGTTCGTTTTGGAAATGTTCTCGGTTCAAATGGTTCTGTAATCCCAAGATTTCGCGAGCAAATTAAGAAGGGTGGACCTGTTACTGTCACCCACCCTGATGTAATCCGATATTTCATGACAATACCTGAGGCATCCCAATTGGTACTCCAAGCAGGTTCTATGGGAGAACATGGTGAAATTTTTATTCTAGATATGGGCGAGCCAGTAAGAATCACGAATCTAGCAGAAGAAATGATCCGACTCTCAGGCTACACACCTTATAAAGATATACAAATAGAGTTTACTGGATTAAGACCAGGTGAGAAATTATTCGAAGAACTTATGTTAGGTCAAGAAGGAATTAAAAAGACCCACCATCCTAAGATACGCATTGCTGCTCCCTTGGAAAGTTATAATTTACTTCTCTTTCAGAATAAATTAAACACTATGTTTAGCATGGCTAAGGCGAATAAAGACCAAGAGATTTATAGACTTTTCCAAGATTTGGTACCGGAATATGTGATTCACACAGATTATATGCAGACAACGACCAATACCAAAAAAGAATCCAATCAAAATCTTTCATAATCAATTAGGGGAACTATGGACGGCGAAATAACGCAAGAAGAGATTAAGAATATTAGATCATTTAAAAGTGATCTATTTACTTTGTATTGGGAAAAGTTTGGAACCTTCTACATGCATGTTCTCCCTCACCCTCAACTAAAGATTGGAACAAGAGGACTGGTAGGTGAAGAAAAAGAATCAGGCATAGTACTTGTCTTCGGACCTCGTGCTGTAAGAGAGGTTCAGGCTTTGGAGAAAGAACTTTTCGCTGAACTTCAATTTGGTTATAACTGGGAGAAAGTTGTTATACCCTGGGATAGTGTATTTCGAATCTATGATAAAGCGCAATCCTCACTGGTGCAGTTAAGAATCCTACCCATTACAAATGAATCATCTAAGCCTGGAAGTGAGTCACCGAATGCACACCAAGAGCCTACTATTAAAGTGAAGAAAGAAGCGAAAGTTTTAGATAGCAATAAAGATAATGTGATCCGAGTCGACTTTGGAGGCAAGAAAAATGAAACCTAAATTTTTCGTTCGTGGAGACATAGATGGATTCTTTGGATTGATGATAGATAATCTCATCCAGCTATTAGTTCTTACTGGTTTATGTGTTGGGCTCTGTGGTTTCCCTATGGAATTTATGACTACTGTTGTTCTGCCCGGTGTCGCAGTTTCTTTGTTAATTGGGAACTTATTCTATGCATGGCAAGCTTACAAGAAAGGATTAGCTGAAAACCGTGATGACATAACAGCATTGCCTTATGGGATCAATACTGTTTCACTATTTGCCTTTGTATTTTTTATTCTCTTTCCTGTTTATAAGGAAACTGGTGATTATATGCAAGCTTGGAAGGTCGGCTTACTTGCAAGTTTACTTTCAGGTTTAATCGAATTTGCTGGATCATTTGTTGCTCACGCCATTCGCAAGGCTACACCACGTGCTGCACTGCTCTCTGCACTGGCTGGAATAGCTATTACTTTTATTTCCATGGACTTTCTACTAAGAACTTTCCAGAATCCATTGATAGCCTTTGTTCCTTTTGGAATTATTTTATTGCAGTATTTTGCAAAAGTACAGTTCCCTTTTCACATACCAGGTGGCCTTTTGTCCGTTCTAGTTGGTACCTGTCTTGCTTGGATGAGCGGATTCTGGGGAGAAGGCTTTATGAACGCAGCTGCGATTTCTTCTTCCTATGCTACCATAGGATTCTCCATTCCAAAATTATTTATTCCTGAAGTTCTTTCTGTTATGAATCCCACTTATCTGGCAAGTTATCTTTCTATTATTATTCCTATGGGAATTTTCAATGTGATAGGCTCCTTGCAAAATATAGAGTCAGCTGAAGCGGCAGGAGATTCTTTTGATACAAGATCTTCCCTTATGGTGAATGGAATTGGAACTATAGTCGGAGCCTTCTTTGGTTCACCCTTTCCTACAACGATTTACATAGGTCATCCTGGATGGAAAGGTTTGGGTGCTAGAATCGGATACTCTGTGTTAAATGGAATATTTATAACTATTATTTCTTTGTTCGGACTTATTGCATTTGTTTCAGCTCTAATTCCCATCGAAGCTGGGATGGCTATAGTTCTTTGGATAGGAATCGTGATAGGCTCCCAAGCATTTCAATCGGTACCTTCCAAGCATTCCCCTGCCGTCATAATAGGCTTATTCCCTGCTTTAGCAGGTTGGGCGGTTCTTATGATACAATCTGTATTCAACTACACAGATGGAATACTGCAGTCAGTTCTTGCCTCTCATTCCATCAAAGCATCTCACCATATCTGGCTATCCGAGACAGCTCTCAATCAACCTATACTCCCCTATGCCTTAGATGGGATTCTATCCTTGTCGCAAGGATTCTTACTTTCATCTATGGTTTGGGCAGCAATCACAGTTTATGTTATCGACCGTAATTTTCTTAGGGCTGGTATATGGTGTGCAATTGGAGCTTTCTTAAGCTTTATTGGCATTGTACATTCTTATACACTTTTTGGAAATGCAATTCTGAATACTTTCACTCTTCCTGCAAGTGGGAAGTTCACTATCGCCTACCTAATATTAGGTTTACTTTTGGTTCTGTTTCATTTTTCTAAAAAAGAAAAATCTAGAACTATCTAGGTCACAGAAGTATGGGGCAAACGCAAAACCAAGTTTACTTTTCAGAACTACTTGAATTAGTTTATGCACCCTTGCCCAAGTTAAAACAAATAGAGAAGACTATCGAATTAGTACATCCTGCAACTATCTCAACTGAGATAGAGAAAAATGTAGGCTTTGCTTACATGATGGATTACTATTTTCGAATTATAGATCTCAATTTAGTTAAAAGTATACTGCAAAACCCACTCTTTAGCCATGAAGCCCTAACTGAACTTTTCTATTGCCAGATAACTTCTATTCACAAAGCTAAGTTACTGAAGCGACCTATTCCTGAATTGATTTCATCGTATTGGAAAAGTCTATCTAAGGCACAATACGCAATTCTACTCAAAGATTCCATCCACAGGACTTATAATCTGGGACCAGCCAAAGACTTGCTCTCTAAAATTGAATTGGTTCACATCAAACTACTAACGGGCTCAGGTGGAGTCTCTGCCAATAGAATGTTAAATCTTTTTAAATCCTTAGGCTCCGATATTAAAAAGGTTTTTTCAGAAGATATGAACATCTATGACTACGCCTTCGACTTAGCCGTAGAACAATCCGATAATGATTTTCTAGCTTTTTTGGAAGAGTATACTATACTTTTTGTTCAACTAAGAATCGTATCCAGTTTCACTTCGGAAATGGAGTCCTTGATACAGAAAAATGGAGGAAGACTAAACTATTCCGAGGTCTTCCAGTTTTTTTCCAACATTCCACTGGATGCAATTGAACTCACCCTAGAAATTTTCCAAGATAAGAATTGGTTGAAAAAGAGTGAGGCGGATTTAATTTTAGAATCTTACTTGGCAAAAAAATAAGAATTCCTGTCTAATAGATAATTAAGGAGTATATAAATAATATGGCTTGGATGAAACGAATTGGATTGTTTCTACTTACAAACATTCTAATCATAGCTACAATTTCTATCATTACAAACATTTTGGGTGTAAGATATTGGGTTGAAGCTAATGGAATCAATTATGTATCTCTTATTATTTTCTGTTCGCTTTGGGGCTTTATAGGAGCCTTTATTTCTCTAGCCTTGTCCAAGGTCATGGCAAAGTGGACAATGGGTGTCAAAATCATTGATCCAAACAAAGCAACAGGAATTGAAAGAGAATTACTTTCTAGAGTTCAAAGACTTGCCAGTTCGGCGAGAATTCCAATCCCAGAAGTTGGGATTTATGAATCACCTGAGATCAACGCTTTCGCCACAGGTCCAACTAAATCTAGTTCTTTGGTAGCAGTTTCTACTGGTCTACTGCACTACATGGATGATAGAGAAGTGGAAGGTGTTCTTGCTCATGAAGTTTCTCACATTGCGAATGGTGACATGGTAACTATGACCTTAATCCAAGGTGTTGTGAACTCCTTCACTATGTTTTTATCAAGAATTGTTGCTTTTGCAGTGGGACGAATGGTCAGAGAAGACTTAGAACATATTGTACGCTTTGTAGCTACTATCGTGTTCGATATAATTTTCTCTATTCTTGGTTCTATTGTAGTTGCTTACTTCTCTAGAGCGCGGGAGTTCCGAGCAGATGCAGGGGCTGCAAAGTTAGCTGGTAGAGAATCTATGGTTGCTGCATTAGAGAAATTACAAAGATACGTGGATGCACCCCAAGACGAAAGAGGAGCTGCTCTTGCTTCCATGAAAATTTCGGGAAAGAGTGGACTCATGGCACTGTTTTCTACCCATCCACCCTTACCAGCTCGAATTGAAGCTCTAAGACGTGGAAGAATGTAATCGAATTAAAATTGAAAAAGATTAAATTTTTTTGATTAAAAAAAGCCCTAATATTTGTTAGGGCTTTTTAATATCTTAATCTGATTCAAGAATAAATTCTTCAATGATCTGCCCTACGGAATCAGGTTCATCCATGTGCAAATGATGATTCCCTTTTATTGTAATTTGTTTTAGCGATCTAACAACTTCTGCTCTTTGCTGAAGAACTTTCTTCTCCCATTGGTAACCTTCTTCTCCCCAAATTAAGAGACTTGGTGATGAAATTCTGCTTAAAAATTCAATGACTTGGGTTTCTGTTAGTCGTAGGAAGGAAGGCAGATTCAATCTAGGGTCTCTCCTCAAACGAAAAGTTCCATCTGAGAGTAATTCTGTTCCTCTTTCAATTAGCAGTTTGGCAGAATCTAATTTCATTTTACCTGCTCTTAGACGAAGTTTAATCAGTTGGTCCAAGCTACGAAATCTGCCAGACTCTTCCTCCCTTGAGCTATGATCTAGAAAACGGTTAATGGCTAATGCAAGGTTCTCCGGCGCTTCGGAGGCTTCCCTAGTTACAGGACCAAGAGCTTCAATTAAGATTAGTTTATCAACTAACTCTGGGAAGGTGCCTGAAAAAAGAGACGCAAGACCGCCCCCCATAGAATGACCAAGCATAATACAGCTTTTCCATTCTAGATTCAATAAGACTGCTTTGATATCTGCAATATAATCTATAAAAGAAAAAACTGTGCGTTCAGGACGCCAACTTGAATAAGCATGCCCTGGGAAATCTATTGCAACAATATGGTAATCTAAATTCTTTTTAGCAAAATAATCAGCTAGGGGTTTAAAACTAGATGCATTATCCAGCCAACCATGCAAGGCAAGAATGGGTATACCTTCGGGATTCCCCCATTCTAGATAAGCGATTTCTGAAATTGCAGTTTGGATTCTTTTTTGCATCTAGGGCTAGATTTATTCGTTATTAAGAAAATCCAATTTATTTTTCTTTTTACAGAAACTTGAATCCATAGAATCTATGCTATAGTTAGGGCTTTTTCACATAGTTGTCAAGAACACTAGGATAGAGAAAAAATGAAATTTGATTTTGACCAAGAAATTCTTAAAAGCGAAAAGTTGAGAATTGAAATCTTGATAGTATTCTTTTTTACACTTTTGATTGGCTTCGTATTTGTGTATTTCTTTAGACCACAAGATTTTTTCATTTCTATAGAACAAGTCGAGAAGATTGGACATCTACCAATAATTTATTTCGCAGTTGTTATGAGTTATTTTATAGCAATAAGACTTAGAATTATAAAAGCAATTCGCAGAGACGAAAAGGTTCCTATCTTTATCCGCTACCTAAATGCAACAACTGAGATAACCTTACCTACTCTTTCCATCTATTTTATCTCGCTCAACCTTCCCAGTCCTGATATGGCTTTGCATAGTCCGCCGTTTCAAGTTTATTATATTTTCATAATTCTTTCCGTTCTTAGATTGGATCCTTGGCTTGCATTTTATACTGGTTTTCTTGCAGCTTGTGAATACTTCGGTTTATTTCTCTATTTAAAGAATTCACTTTCTCTGCAAGAGATAGAAAGCTATTATGCTAATTTTGGACTCCATTTAGCAAAAACGATGTTATTGCTTGCAGGAGGAATGGTTGCAGGGTTTGTGACCTCACAACTTCAGAAAAGAATTACTGACTCATTAAATCTTATCCAAGAAAGAAATCGAATCACTAGTATATTTGGACAACATGTATCTCCAGCAGTTGTTGATAAATTGTTGACTCAGAAACAAGGAGAAGATTCTGAGATGAAATATGTTTGTATGTTGTTTTTTGATATTCGAAATTTTACGCAATTTAGCGAAGACAAGGACCCCATACAGGTCATAGATTATTTAAACTATGTCTTTGAAATTGTTGTCGATTCGATTTTAAGGCATAGTGGAGTAATCAATAAATTTCTTGGAGATGGCTTGATGGCTGTTTTTGGAGCACCTATTTCATCTGGAGATGACGTCAAGAGGGCTGTAGATTCCAGTCTTGAAATTTTGCAAAGAATTGAAAAAGTAAATGAAACAAATCTAAATCATCTTATAGATTTTGGTATTGGTCTTCACTGTGGAGAGGCTGTGACTGGTAATGTGGGCACAAGCCACAGAAAAGAATACACAATAATTGGTGATGTGGTCAACCTTGCTTCTAGGATTGAACAATTGAATAAAGAATTTAAAACTAAGATATTAGCCAGTGAAGAAGTAATACAGTTTGCTGACAAAGAAATTCCTAAATTTCTTTCTAAAGTCCAAGTCAAAGGCAGAGAAAAACCTGTAAAAGTGTACAAACTTGCATAAAAATATTCAAACCTGTAACATTCATCAAAAATTTCCGAAACGAGTAGTGTGGAATGCAAGATAAGGAATCAAAATGGAGCCTTTGGGTCAAAGAAGCCCAAGGTGGAAATAAAATTTCTTATAAGAATCTGCTCAGTGAACTCGCAGTGGAAATAGAAATGATTTTAAATAAACGAATTTTTAATTCATCTGATAGGGAAGATATTCTCCAAGAAATACTATTTGGAATCCATAAGGCCTTACCTAGCTTCCAATCTGAGAAAAGATTTAAGCCTTGGTTTCACTCTATTGTAAATTATAAAATTATTGATTACATCCGAACGTATCAAAAAACCAGTAACCAAGAAATTCTTCCAGAAGAAATTCTCGATTCAAAATCTGAAAGAGATAATAACGATGAAGTCAAAGATGAATTAATTCTAAAAATGAATGAAGCAATTGAGCTTCTACCAAATAAACAAAAATTAGTTTTTAAGTTAATGAAATTAGAAGGCAAAAGCATCTTAGATGTTCAGAAAATTACAGGGATGAGTATCAGTGCCATTAAAGTAACATCACATAGAGCGATGAAGAATATAAAAAAGGAGATTCAGTTATGAAACAAGATGCATATATAGACTTGTTGACTAAAGATTGGAAGCCTTCTGCTAAGAAAAATATTTCATATCTTTATTTTGTGCTGATTGGATTGCCTTTATTTCTTTTGATCCTTGAGACTAACTTTAAATCTATGCAAATCCATCCCATGAGGTTGGATTTCATCATTCCTTATATAGTGATTGTTATTGGAATATATGCGATTTTTAAGCTTTCTGCGCCTGGGCAAAATCTTAAGTGGGTATTAATCGTATCTATTGGTTTATTATCGATTCGAACTTTTTATATGGTTTGGAATATTGATTGGATTGAATTTACGAATCCTTCCTTTTATACCTTGGGTCATACATTTTGTCCATCGCATTTTGCAATTTATGGACTCCCAATACTCTTTGCAATTTTCTTAACATTTCGTTCTAAGTTTACTACACAAATTCCACAGGCGGCTACAGTGAGTATAATTTCTTCTTTCTGCTTAGCAGAAATTATCTTAAATATGTTCTGCCCTGATACGAGATTTTCACACCTTAGTTTTTGGCATCTCCTATCTTGGATAATCCCCATAACGGTAGGATCTATTTTTAATAAGAGATACTTGGAATGGTAATATTTCTCGGCAATATAAATAAATTTTTAATTACATTAAGCATGATTTGAGTAATAAGGAAGCAATAGATTGAGTACGAATATTTTTTTAATAAAAAGTTTAACAAACTTGAATGAGATTCTTAAATGTATGACAGAGGAAGATTATTCTAGAACATTAAGTACCTTACATGGAGCAAGCATAGGACAACATGCGCGGCACATCATTGAATTTGTGGATTGTCTTCTTTTAATTCAAGAAAATGAAACAATCTCATATGATGACAGAAAGAGAGACATCAATCTAGAGCGCAATCTGAATGATTATCTTTCTCGGTCGAATGACTTTATCAATTCTTTGCATCAAAAGAGAGATAATTTTCCATTGCGAATCAAATTCTATCTCGATAAAGAATTATATACAATAACCGACTCGAATTATTTCCGTGAAGAACTATTTGTTCTAGACCACACCATCCATCACTTAGCAATTATAAAGATTGGTATCACTGAAAATTTCCCAGATTTAAGGATCCCTGCTGAATTTGGATTTACTGCATCTACCATTCGAGCGAAAAATCTAATACCTTCTTAACAAAAACTCTATTGTTTGTTTTTGTATCTTTATTCTTAGGAACATTTGTATCTGAAGATCTCACTTGTATAACAGGTGGGATTCTTGCAGAGAAAGGACAAGTTAACCTTTTGCTTGTAATATCTGCTTGTACACTTGGGATTTTTATTAGTGACTTATGGTTGTTCATTATGGGCAAATTTTTTCTCAATTTATCAAAGAATTGGGAGCGATTCAGTAAGATCTTAAATTCACATTTAGTATTAAAAATAAAAAACCAAGTTGAATCTAACTTTGGAAAACTAGTGCTTCTATCGAGATTTACTCCAGGAACTAGATTGCCTGTTTATTTTCTTTCGGGAACACTTGGAACTAGTTTCGTTCATTTTAGTTTATATTCTTTCATTGCTTGTTCTATCTGGACACCCGTACTAGTTGTACTATCCTATTTCTATGGTAAAGCAATTTTACAAAAATTCAATGATCCTTATTCTTATTCTGCAATTGTATTTACTGCAGTTTCTTTTTTTATAATATTTAGTTTAATTGCGAAACTTTCTCAAAATCAAACAAGACGTGAAATTTGGATAAAATTACAAAAGATACCTAAACTCGAATTCTGGCCAATTTGGATATTCTATATTCCAGTGATTCCCTATATCGCCTTATTGATGCTACGTTATAAAGGATTTTTAACCATTACCTGCTCTAATCCAGGAATTGAAAATGGTGGAATGGCTGGTGAATCCAAATCAAAAATTCTTACTCAGCTACCCCAAGAATGGATTGCTAGATTTATTCTAATAGAGCCAGGATCAAAAGTAACTGAGGAAGCTATACTTCTAGATGGATTTCAATTTCCTTTGATTCTAAAACCTGATGTAGGAGAAAGAGGAGCATTTGTACAAAAAGTTCAAAATTACCAAGAATTAATTTCAATTCTTGCAAATGTTAATGTTCCAACAATTCTTCAAGAATTTCATCCTGGTCCTTTTGAAATAGGCGTCTTTTATTATAGATATCCAAGAAGTGCTAAAGGAAGCATCTTTTCTATAACTAACAAAATTTTTCCAGAACTTATCTGTGATGGTAAATCTACCATAGAAGAATTAATTTACCAACACCCAAGATACAAATTCCAAGCTACTACATTCATAGAAAATAATTTATTACAGCTGAATGAAATTCCTCCTACTGGTGAGATACGAAGAATTGGAATTCTAGGAAATCATATCCAAGGCTGTCTTTTTAAGGATGGATCACATTTGATCACTAGAGAATTAGAAGAACGCATAGACGAAATTTCCAAGCATTTTACCGGTTTCAATTTTGGAAGATATGATCTCCGTTATACGAATGAAGATGAACTTAAGCTTGGTACAAATTTTCAAATAATAGAGTTAAATGGTGCTATGAGTGAATCTACAAATTTATATGATCCAGATTTTACCATCTTCCAAGCATACTCTTATTTATTTGCTCAATGGAAGCATCTTTTTCAAATTGGATACGAAAATCGAAAATTAGGTGCAGTACCCATAACTTATTGGGAACTCTATAACACTTTAAAAAGGCACTTTCAATACAAAGAGGAACTTCTTAAAAAGGCTGGATAGTACTGGGACGATAAACAGGTTGAATTGAGTTTGGTCTGCAATTGAAAGTATTCTAAACCATGTTTTTAGTTTAGAAAAAAAGAATTTGAAAGAAAATCCCCAGAAGCATCTGCAATGAATCATTGCCCAGTTGAGTGACCAGCTCGTGGAACTTTTGGGGATCGGTGGTCTGATGGGATTGCAGTAAGCATAAGCCTACTAACAAGTAGTTGAGCGTATGTCTACTGCTCAGCCACCTCGCCGGTCATTTGTTTATTACTGTTACTCAATGTGGACCACCTCCTTTTTTGCTGGTTCCAAGCTGATCTATGTATGAAAAATGTCAATGGAAAACAGATGACAGTTCTATTTTTTTAAAAAATCTGGTGAGTGATGAAGAATTTTTTTCCAATTAATTATAGAGTCGATGCCACTCATACAATTCAGCATTATTTTCATATAAAATGCCAATTCACAAGCAACCAAAAAGAAACTATTCTTAGGATGCCAAACTGGACACCTGGTTCGTACATGATTCGTGAATATTCGAGGTTTCTTCATGGGTTCCAATCGGAGAACTCTTGGAGCCAAACAGATCTTGCCGAATGGACAGTACTAGGTGAAGGTCAAATTGAAATTGAATATGCAATATATGCATTTGAAGACCTGACGGTGAGAACCAACTATCTAGACTCAGATTTTGGTTTGATAACTCCAGCCGCTTTATTTCTGCAAGTGATTACAGATCAAGATGTAAACATTTCAATTGAGTGGAAGCTTCCCCAAGATAGACAAGTCTATAGCCCATTAAAAAATAAGAATGACGATCTTCCATTTTTCGTTAAAGGCTATGACCTTCTATATGATTCTCCATTTCTAATCACCGACCAGAAGCCAACTTCACTTAACACAGAGAATACTACGCATGAAATACTCATTCAGTCAGAGATGGAGGATACTTTAAAGAAAAAGTTATGCGAAGATTTAAAAGTGATAGTCGAGCTCCAAGCAAAAATATTAGGCGGAAGTCCAAATGATTATTATCTTTTTATCTTGATTCTTACAGAAGGAGGCTATGGAGGACTTGAGCATTCTGCTTGCTCAGTAAATATTTTTGATGCATCTAAACTAAAAGATAGAAATGAATATTTGAAACTTTTAGAACTACTTTGCCATGAATACTTTCATCTATGGAATATTAAACGAATTCGTCCCAAGGCATTAGGACCCTTTGATTATTCTAAACCAAATTTAACCAAAGAGCTTTGGATTGCAGAAGGAATAACAAGTTTCTACGATGCTTATTTTCTTCTGCAGGCTGGTTTCTTAACTATCGATGAATATCTTGCCAAAATTTACCAAGATATCAACTTACTGGAAGATAATTCAGGAGAAGAATGGATGAGTTTGGAAGAATCATCCTTCACCGCATGGACTAAATACTACAAAAGAACAAGTGATTCGCATAACACTGGAATATCATACTATACAAAAGGAGGAGTCTTGGTATTGTGCATGCAGATTCGCATACTCATTGAAACCAATGGCAAGAAATCTTTTATGGATATTATGAAGAAACTCTATCAAGTTTACTATTTAGAGCAGCAGAGAGGATTTACAAAACAAGAATTCTTTCAAATAGCTAGTGATGTTACTGGTTTGAATCTACTTGATGAATTCAATATTTATTTGACTCAAAACGTTCGAATCCCAGTTCTCGATTACTTGGCAAAATTAGGAATCTCATCCAAGCTTGAAAATCCTATCAATGAACTTGGATTCACTTGCCGTGAAAGCAATCGTGGCTTGTTTGTGAATAAAATTTTCCAAAAAAGAATTGATCCCTTGGCTGAAATCTACTTAGCCGATGAGATCTTAGCTATCGATGATTTCCGTATAACTTCGAATTCCCAAATGCAATCTGTCCTAGAAACAAAAAAAGAAAATTCTAATATTAAAATTCTCTTAGCTAGAAAATCAAAGTTAAAACACATCAATCTAAAGTTGGGAATAAGTTTTAAAGATAGGTCTTTAGTATTTACTAATCAAGAATCTATGGAAGCAAATCCGTATTGGGATTTATTTTATAAAATCCATAGCAGATAGAATATAATCAAAAGCTTCTATACTTCTATTCACATCAATAGAATCCCTTCCCCAAAAGGTAGGACCGTGGTTCTCAACCATGAGAATAGGAATTTCATTCGACTTATTTTCGGGCTCTTTATCTTTTGCTTTGGATTGAAAATAATTTTCAATTTCTTGAGCGATTTGCTCTACTTTTCCGTGGTTATAAAACACAGGTATAGAAACCTTTGGATTTTCATCCCAGATACCAAAAGCCTTAATTAATTCAAGAGGCGGAAGAACAAATCTACCATAGGAATTATATTTTGTTAGGTGAAGCTGAATTCTCATGCTGCTCAAGTTGTGAATATGAAAGATAGTTCTAGCTTCAGGATGATTTAAGTAAATTGCTCTATGAATGCTCGTTTCAGCGGAGGGCTTGCGATTGCCATTTAGATCTAAGGGACGATTTTCTCTTAAAGAAAAAGGAAGAAAATCTTCAATTTGAAGATTCCCCTTATCTTGTCCAGAACATGTGATCCAGATCCTATCATCGGATTCCCTAAAGGATAGATTCCCAGCTGTAGCTGGCAACCAACCCTTATTGAAATATAGCCTTGCATAAGAGATGATGGATTCAAGTTGAAGAATTGGTGCAGCTAAAGTCATATTGAATCCGCTCTACCTAAAATAAGATTAACTGAAAGAAAATATGAAAAAAGTTAATTATTTATTTACTCTTTCTACGTAAGAAAGGTCTCTTAAATCAACCTTGATCACATCGCCCTGCTTTACAAAAATAGGCACGTTCACTTCTCCACCTGTTTCGACAGTAACTCTCTTTAGGGCTGTTCCAGAAGTATCTCCCTTAAGACCTTCTTCTGCATAAGTTACTTCCAATACAGCAAAGTTAGGCGGCTCAACACCAATAGGCTTTCCTTCATAAAAAGAAACATCAACCTTGGTGTCTTCTTTCATGTAAGGAAGAACATCTTCAACATAATCTTTGGAAACGGGAATCTGCTCAAAATCATTTACATCCATAAAGATGATATCATCACCATCGGCATAGCAATAGGTCATAGATCTTTTTTCTATATCTACGTTTTCTAATTTCTCAGATGCTTTGAAAGTTCTTTCAATACCAGTACCCCTCATAACATGTTTGAGTTTTGTACGAATAAAAGCTGAGCCTTTTCCTGGGTTGACGAATTCAGTTTTGATTACACTGTAGAGTTCGCCTTCTACTTTCAAAACCATACCTTTTTTTACTTCTGTGATGCCTAATGCCATAATGATTCTCGATGTTTTCTCCAGAAAATTCCTTATTCATTCTCAGTCAAGGTGGTTTTCTAAATCATTTCGCTTGTGAATTGCATAGCCAAATAAATTATAGAAATACGTGAGTGTGAGAAAGGACAAAGATTGGGGCAATTGGAAGTGGCAACTTCAGAATAAGATTCGTAACAAAGAATCTTTAGAAGCTTACATTGTCTTGTCGAATGATGAAATATCAGCCATTGATCAAGCTGATTCCCTTTTTGAGCTTGGAATAACACCATATTATGCTTCATTAATGGATCCAAGAAATACAGAATGTCCTATAAGATTGCAAGCTATACCTAAGCTCATCGAATTGCAAACAAACGAGAGAGATCAGCAGGATCCTTTGGCAGAAGAAAAATACATGCCTGTGAAAGGTGTAACACATCGTTACCCAGATAGAGCACTATGGTATCTTTCTCATAATTGTGCAGTATATTGCAGATTTTGCACAAGAAAAAGAAAAGTCTCCAAACCTTTGGGAACCCCCAATCGAAACGAATGGGATTCTGCCTTAGATTATTTTCGCAAAACAGAAGCTATTCGAGAGATAATACTTTCCGGAGGTGACCCATTGAGCCTCTCTGAAGATCATCTTGAGTGGATACTTTCCGAACTAAAGAGAATTCCGCATATCAACCAAATTAGAATTCACAGTAGACATCCCGTAACCTTACCAATGCGCATTACTGATACTCTGTGTGAAATATTCAATAAATACTTTCCAATTTATATGGTTACTCACTTCAATCACCCCAAGGAATGTACAACTGAATCTGAACAAGCCATTCTACGGCTTGTGAAGCAGGGAGCAGTTTCTGTGATGAACCAATCTGTACTCTTGAAAGGTATCAATGACTCACCTGAAATTTTACAAAATTTGAATTATAAATTAATTTCTATGGGAGTGAAGCCATATTATCTTCACCAATGCGATGAAACATTTGGAGTCTCTCATTTCCGTGTACCAATTCAAAAAGGGAAAGAAATTTACCAAAATCTTCGAGGCAAGCAAAGCGGAATTACAGTTCCTTTGTATGTCGCCGATTTAACAGGAGGTGGAGGGAAAGTCCCTCTTCTACCAGAATATGAAGTTGAGACAAAAGAATTCACGAACATTTACCGAAACTATAAGGGAGACTATTACGAAATTTCCAATGGTATTTAGAAAAATGTTTTTTAATAAGATATATACAATCAGAATTTTAATTTTACTACTTGCTGCAATACTTCTTTCCTGTTCCAGTTCAGAAGTTTTGCAAGATAAAGAATCAAAGGATAATAGCAAATTTTTTGATAAGGAAGATAAACCCGCCCTTCTTCGTCTAAGTTATTATCTGGCCTTTCGACCTCCTCCCGATTATAAATTATTAGAAAAAGGAGATGTAGGTGATAAAGGCAATCGCTATAAAATTTCATTTTCCTCAATAGCTGGACTCTTTTCACAAATGATTATTTCTACTACCAATACTGAAAATAGAAGTCGCTTCAATTATAGTGTTTCTCAATCAGAACTTGATAAAGCAAAATGGAAGAAATACTTTTACTTAAAAGTACAAGATGAACCCAATAAGGCAACACTCACTATTTTTTCATGCAAAAAGAATTTGGCCTGCATCCGATGGGAATGGGTTTATAAAGGTTTTCTGGTTGTGTTCGAAACGGAAGGCGAGCTACCTGCGCTAGACAAGGCGGAAGAAGAAATGATAAATACTTACCACACTTTAGTGGAAAAGCACTTGTTACTTTATTGAAATATTCTACACTAGACACAATAGGAAGTTTCGCATGTGGTTAAAATTAGGAGATACAGAAGTTATCAACTTGGATTACATTTCATCTATAAAGAAAAATCCGAGTAAACCAACTATTGAAATCATATACCATGATTTAACCAATATCAAGGCATTAAATTTTCCTGGCAATGAGGAGCGAGACAGAGCCTTCGCAGCAATTTTAGATAATTTATCCAAAATGAGATTGTTTTTTCAATAATGAATAACCAATGAATAAAATACAAAACCCTAATCCATCTGACTATCTTAAGATTTTTGATAAACTCGAAGAAATTGAATCGGATCATCCATTTGAAATTTTATTTTATGGTTCTAGAGAAAGAGGAGATTACTCTGAAGATTCCGATTTTAATTTCTATCTATTAGCTTCTACCCAAGATCAAATGAAGCCTGGTTTTATTCAGAAAGTAACCATGGCTTTAAATATTTTAGAAAAGATAGCGCCCGTTAATCTTATTGCAGGTGATATAGACACATTTCGATTGAGATTAAATCTTATGGAACCCACTGTTGTTCATCTTGTAAATTTGGGTTCAGTCTTTTATGGAGATACTCATTTTCATGGCTTCCATAAAGATTGGCTTCAAATCAGTAAGCATCCTATTCCTAAAGAAAAGCTTGTTCCTTTCATTAACAGAAGAATCCGTTTTTATAAAAACTTAAATACAAGAACAGAGAAAGAAGAGTCCGTTCAAATGGAACGTGTCTTAACTTTGTCTATTCAATCCTGGGCAATTCAGAACATCAAAGATATTTCCATACAAGAACTCATCACTCTAGACATTCCCTCTCGTGCTGAGAAAATGATTCGAATCTTATACAAAAATGAATTGGATACAGAAATACTATCCTTACTTGATAACAAGACAGAAGCCATAGCATTGAAGAAATTTTTTCAAAAAGACAAAGACTTCCCCGCCTCCTTAAAAGAGAACCTCAAATCAAGGATGAAGGTTTTGAAAAGTGGCAAGGTATTCACCTAAGCTTAGAGAGACTTTTATCTTCCTTAGAAGAAATAAAATTTAGTAAGCTTATCTTTTTTTACTGAATCAATCTATATCAATGGATCGCTTCATGTTTTGGATCTTTCCAGGACATTTCGCAAGTTGGGAAATATAATGACTTTTTATTCTATCTCTAAGACATTTTGCGTTGAAATCATCACCGAAGCAAAGTCTGGAAAAGGTAAGCCCGAAGAATACCATTCGTAGATATTGCATCTCCCCGGAAAGATCCTCGATTCCTAAGGTTGCAAATCTTCCTTCAACCCTAGAGAAAAAATCTTCCATGATTTCGGATTGAAATTTAACAATCCAGTCTTGGATGATACTTTTGGTCTCAGGTAAGAGCATCATGCTCATTATCAAACGCATCTCTAGACTTTCATCGCCATCAAGACCTTTGGCAAATGGGGTATCCATTTTTGTAAGTATAGTTTCGATAAATTCTTCTATGGTATTGAAGTCTTTGGGAACTGAGGCCAGGAAATGCTTTTCCCGATCAAAATGCCGTTTTAAAATAAAAAACAACAATCTCTCTTTGGATTCAAAATACAAATAGGGCAACCCTCTAGAAATACCAGCCCTATCCGCTATCATTTCCATGGTAGTCGATCCATAGCCCTTCATTGAAAAAAGCTCTAAAGAAGCTCTGAGAATGAGTTCTTTGGATTTTTCTCGGTTTTCTTCCCTCTTATTTCTCTTTTTAGGAGCAGGAGATTCAACTTTCAGGGATGTATTTTTCATTTTTTTCATTATATTTCCATATGCCTTAAATTTTCTATCACTTTCTCTGGATTCACTTGCATTATTTTTAATGAATAAATATTTAGTCAATAAATAGATTTTTATTTTATGAATAAATATTTAAAAAAATTCATCGATCCATTGTTCCTCTTCTTTATCGCTATAGCCTGCCTTTTGCCTGGAATCCAAAGCGACTCCTTGCTTCTACAAGGGGACGAGGTCATGCATATTCGGACAATTCGGGAAAGCTTAAACTCCGGAGCCTTCCTCCATCCTGTCGTGGGAGGTTATACTAACCCTTACAAGCCGCCTTTGTTATTTTGGTTAGGTATGCTTTCCGATTCCATTTTCGGCAAAAGCTTCTTTTCTGAGAGGTTTCCTTCCGTTCTCATGGGAGCCTGCTCTGTGCTTCTGGTCTTTTTAATCCTAAAGAGCCTCAAGGTTAACAGGAAACAGACTTGGATCACTTCAATTATGTATTTATTTTCTCTAGGTCTTTATAAGTTTGCAAAACTTGCAATGATGGAGGTTTACCTACTCTTCTTCTTATTGCTTTCTGTTTATTTTTATATCCAGTATCTAAAAAGAGAATATAAAATTTGGTTAGTTCTCTCAGCTTTCGTATGTGGCTTAGGCGTTCTATTGAAAGGACCCATACTTATAGCTTATCTTATCATTATCCTTGCTAGTTTTTGGACTTTGAGCCGATTTAGAATCCGTTCAGGCAAGGCATTGTTCCTACCACGAGGAAGTAAATTCCATTTCCTTAGAGGTGCAAAATGGCATGAACTCTTGTTTATATGGGGGCCAATAAGTATACTGCCACTTCTTGCTTGGTTTCTTGCGATTTTCTTTTGGACAAGGGAAGGACTTGCTTTCATACAATTTTTTATTGGGACAGAGAATTTAGGAAAATTTGGCTCAGAAAACCAACCCGAATTACGTCTGTTAATTGGGATTATAGGCTATTCGATTCCATGGACAGTGTTTTTTGGGATTGCATTTTGGAAAATCCTACTTCAGAAAGAAAGAAATCGCAAGCACTTCATAGCAAAATGGTTAGTTGTTTCATCCATTTTAATATTACTTCTCCATCTTTTACCAAATAGAAAAGATGCATACTATACTCTACCTTCGCTTACCTTAGGCTTCGTAGCGATTGGAATAGGATTGAACATGACCACTCTGAAGAAAATTCTTGAGATGAAGTCAAATCTATTCTTTCAGTTTATAATTATCTTATGTTTAATTGCATTAGGGTTTTTCTTTGAAAGTAAATTTTTAATATTAATCTTCTTTCCCTTGGTCTTATTTCTCTTTGGATTTCTCGCACAATTCCTTCTAAAAGCCGAAAGTAGAATCTACCAATCCAGCTATTTCTTGTCTCAGCTTATAGCTATTTTATTCTTACAATTATTTTTACTTCCATCGGTTCCAGATAAAATCCCAAATTTAGCAAATAAAAACTTACAAGAACTCTGTGTTGTTTCAGAGAATCCTTGGGATGCTTGGCAAATAGAAAATGCTTTCCCCAGATTGAATGTATATTACTCCCCTAATATCAAATCAAATTGTGATAAGATTGATATCCCCATTCTTGCATTAACTGAGGATATTCACAATTACTTACCAGAAGACTACCAATTAACTGATATTTGGAGCTTATGGTCTGGGAAATCTTTGGACCTTAAATCAGGAATCCCCCACTTCAAAGATCCTATGTTTTATACCAAAGCCTATCTATTCAAAAAATTTCAAAAAAAGGATATATAAAATGTTTAAGAATTGGATACTTCTAACACTACTTCTATTTAGCATGAGTTTAGTAACGGCAAAGAGAATTTACTCATCCAAAAAAACAAGCAGCCCCTCATTCACTCAAGTGGATCGCTGTCACGAACTCTGTACCTCATTAGAATCTTGCTCCTTGCACAATTCTGATTTACGAATTGTGAGTAGCTCCAAGGAAATTGGAAGAGCCTGTGAAGTTCTCTGCCAGAAAAATCATCCCAATTTCCAAACCTGCAGTCCAAGCTTGCAATGCGAAGCCTTATCCCAATGCATCATTACGGGTAGTGCAGAAGAATTAAAATAAAAAAGATATTTCTGATAAAATTTATCAGAATAGCGAAAGTCTTTTCACTTGCAGGAAACTTACAGTAAGACAGTTTGGACTCATGTCAATAATCAAATCCAAAATACGTACTATACCAGATTATCCAAAACCAGGAATCCTTTTTCGTGACATCACTTCCCTTCTCCTAGACCCAGAAGGTCTTAGTCTTTCCATAGGAATGTTCGTGAATCGATACCAAAATCAGGGTATCACTAAGGTCGCAGGCATAGAAGCAAGAGGATTTATTTTTGGTGCGGCTCTAGCTTTTCAACTTGGAGTTGGTTTTGTTCCCATTCGAAAGAAAGGAAAATTGCCTGGTGAAACAATATCACAAGAATATATTTTAGAGTATGGAACAGATCATATTGAAATTCATAAAGATGCAGTTCATCCTGGGGATAAATTCTTAATCCTAGATGATTTGATTGCAACTGGTGGTACCTTGGCTGCTGCCATACAATTGATTCAGAAGCTAAACGGCAAAGTTCATGAAGCTGGGGTTATTGTAGATTTACCTGACCTAGGAGGTTCTGCAAAAATCAAAAAAGATCTAGGAGTCGAGGTTTATTCAATTTGCCAATTCGAAGGACATTGATGTACCATCAAATACCCAAGATTCTAATTCGAATATTGGGTATGCTCAGTATTGCTTTTTTTACTCTAATAACAAATCCAATACGACCAGAATCTATTGAAGATTTCGATACGATTCGAAAATCTGTGGTTCAAATCAAGGTTTTTTCACAAAGTGCTGACCCCTACTCTCCTTGGAATCCTGGTTCACTTTCCGCTTCAGGTGGTACTGGTTTTCTTATAGACGGCAACAGAATCCTAACGAACGCACATGTTGTTTCTAATGCCAAATACATTCAAATCCAAAGATACAACCAAACAGAATGGTATGAGGCTAGACTGAATTATATCGCTCATGATTGTGATCTGGCAATCTTGCAAGCTATCAAACCAATTTTTTATAAAGATGCAGAATTTTTAGAATTTGGAGGAATTCCAGAATTAAATACTCCTATCACAATCATTGGTTATCCAATTGGCGGTTCACGAATTTCTGTTAGTCGAGGAATAGTATCTAGAAAAGAACAATCTACTTATGCACATTCTCAAGTGGACAACCATTTAGTCATCCAGGTAGACGCTGCCATTAATCCAGGAAATTCCGGTGGCCCTGCAATCCAAAATGGCAAGGTAGCTGGAGTAGCTTTTCAAGTAGCTGCTAAGGGTGAAAACATTGGTTACATCATCCCAACTACTGTAGTAAACCATTTTCTTAAAGATATAGAAGATGGTGTCTATGATGGCTACGTCGAGTTAGGAATTCAATTCCAAAATACATTCAACTCGAAACTTCGCGAATACTATAAAATACCTGAAGAAACTGAAGGTGTACTCGTGAATAAAGTTTATTCAGGAGGGTCTGCCTTTGGATATCTGAAACCTAAAGATCTTCTCATATCTCTTGATGGAAAGAAAATCGCAAGAAATGGTTCTATAAATCTCGATACAGATACTCGCATTGATTTTGTAGAACTCATAGATAATAAATTTGCTGGAGATAGTATAAGCTTTGAGCTCATACGTGATGGTAAATTAGAGAAAATTGTTTTTCCAGCCAAGAAAATGCCAGACTTTGATTTCATGAGGTTTTCTTACGATCAAAATATAGATTATGTAATGTTTGGTGGTTTAATCTTCCAAGAAGTCAATCGTAATTTGCTTTCTGTGTGGAGTCGATCTTCCAATACTTCTGGAGGCAGCCAACTGCTTTATAGATTCTATAACTTTATTTCTGACCAATGGAATAGTAAGAAAAAAGCCGATGTTGTTTTATATCGTAAGCTAGATCACCCTGTAAATACTCATACGGATCACTTCTTAAACCTTATTATTCATAGATTTGATGGTAAAGAAATTCAATCTTTAGATGATCTGAAACTTGCTATTCAAAATTCCAAAAATCGCTATGTAAGATTAGAATTTATGGACTTAGATTTTCCTCTCATTCTTGATAGAGAAGAAATCATAAAAGCAAATCCCATTATAAAGAAAACCTATAATATGGAACAATAAATTGAAATATATAACAATCTCTCTTTGTCTATTTTTTCTATCATACTCAGGTATATTCTCTACTAAGAATGAGAAGCCAAAATTAGATAAACACCAATTTCTAGTTAAAGTCACTTACCAAAACCCTAACTATTTAAATCCATGGAAGAAGAAAACACCCGATATAAGAATTGGAGTTGGTACTTACATAGGTAAAAATCAGTTGCTACTGCCTGGAAGTCTACTAGAGCATAGTACCTTGGTAGAAGTTCAATCCCCACAAGATTCCATATCTAAAATCGCAAGTATTAAGAAAATAAATGTAGAAGCCAATCTTGGTTTAATAGAAGTGATAGATGCCGATAGTATCTTTGATAAGACTGAGATTATTGAATTTAAATCTAATATTGTTTCAAATACAGCAGTAAAAGTTCTTAGCCAAGACAGCCAAGGTGAAGTATCGAATAAATCAGCAGAACTTGGGAAAATTCAAATGGAGACTTATGCAGATGGCCGAATAGAATTGCCATCTATTGAATTATCATCCAATGAAAAACTGCATGGGAATGGAGAATTAATACTAGACAAATCTTCTAAACAAGCTTTAGGAATTTTATATTATTTCAATAATACCAAGAATAATGGAAGAATTATTCCTGGCAAAATTATTAATCTTTTTCTAAACATGAAATCAAAATTTCCTTTTAAGGGGTTTTTCTTTCAACCTATCAATAACCAAGTCACTCAAGATTTTTATGGCTTAGGAGATAAGCAAACGGGCGTTTTAGTTGCAGAGGTAATTCTGGATTCAACTGCCTATAATCTTCTAAAAACTGAAGATGTAATTATTAAAATTGGAAATTACTCAATAGATAACCAAGGACGTTTCCAACACCCAGTCTATGGGAACTTGCCCCTTAGCTATCTATTTCATTCAGGGGAAGATTTGGGATTTACTTATGGATCCAAAATTCCTTTAGAAATCATTCGAAACAAAAAAAAAGAAAATATAAGTTTAGTACTAAAAGAATTCCCTGAATCATCTATTCAGATTCCATTCGGGAATCCGCAGAATTACAAACCCGGTTACTTAATGGTAGGTGGTTTTGTGTTCATGGAGTTAAATGAATTTTATCTGAAAGAATGGGGCCGAAATTGGAGAAGTAGTGTTGATAAAAAAATGCTCTACAAATTAGATTATCATAAATTTAGAAAATCAAAATCTTCTGCTAAACGAATTATATTTATTTCTCAAATATTTCCAGATGAATCGAATAATGGCTTCCATGATATGCGACAAGAGTATGTTGAGAAAATCAATGGTAAAGAAGTTTCTGATTTGAGTCAAATTTATTCAGAAATTGGGAAACTGAAAGATGAAGATTGGATTGTTTTCACTCTTGATAGTGGAACCGAAATTCCCATTCCAGCTAAGGATTTAAATAACTTAAATCTAAGAATTATGAAAAATTTTCAAATCCAACAGCCTTATATTCAACCTTCTGCTGAATAATTAGTTCAGTTCCAGATAATTGAAGTTAATGGTTTTGATACAAAAAAGATTTTAATTAGAAACAATGCTAAAATTCCATACACTAAGTATTCAAAAGGCTTAATGTAAAGAGATTCATCTTCATTTTTCCATAGAATCAAAATTGGAATGGATATGGTAAACATACGAGATATGTTTTCATAAACAGACCAAAAGTGATAATGACCTGCCGTTCCAACCATAAATAAGGAAAGCAGCATTGCTAATCTAAAATTCCATCCTTTTTGAATATTCTTGGAGAGCAAAAGAGTGAGACCAAATGCAAACAAAATCACTAGAGGAAATCTACCTAAAAGTCTTGCTAAATTTCCAAATCCCATGCCATCACTTCCTACTAAAACTAAGATATCTTGGATCTCAAGGAAATAAGTAGAAATTCCTTCCAACGGTAGTATAAAATCTGTTAGGCGCATAGCTGACCAATTGGGAAAAGTTATCCTTAGATAAGCTTGCCAAAGAATCGGGATAGCCAATGAACTTGCAAGAGCTAGTATTTTGCGTAGATCCTTTTCAAATAGAACTTTTAATCCCAAGGGGAAGAGAAAGAACAAGGCAGGTTCCTTAGTTAAAATTGCTAAACCAGCAAGTATAGAAAATGAAATATATTTTTCTTTAAGAAATAAAACATAGGCGATGACCACCAAAGATACCATTACCGTATCACTTACCAGAACAGAATATGATCCCAATGCAAAGGGTGATAGCAAATACAATAAAGAAAGATTTTTAATCTGAGGCTTAAGTATAGATCTAAGAGCTATAAAAGAAAAAAATAATAAACTAATATTTAGAAAATACATTCCAAAGATCGCAGACTTCTGTCCTATTAATCCAAAGATTGAGATCAAGAAGGGGTATCCAATTCTTGGTGCTCTATAGCTTTCATCAAAGCCTACTGGCCAATTTAAATTAAAATTAGAAATTGGGCGGGAGAAGTAATAAAAAATTTGCCCATCATACCCAGCACCAAGATTACCATCCTCCCCTTGAAAAACAATTGCACCCTTAGGAGTTTCCGATGCGTTTTGCGTAGCAAACTCATACCCAAAATTTACCATAGAAGTCGGATTAAAATTATACCTCTTCCATATTGCAAAAGTAGTTAATCCATAGAGTAAAATAAATAATATCGAATAACGGATGGTCTGATTCATAAAACTTTCCTCAATCTCCCTGTTCAAATTCCCATTCTAAAACTTCTTTGAGCTTTTTTGTAAATTGTTCTGCACCTTTATAAGTTAGATGGTGTGGATCGGAGAAATACCTAGGATCCTTGAAAAGATCTGTGAAGTCATAAAAATGACCCTGAGATTGATTTCCTAAATGATCAACCATCCCATTGTACCATCTACTGTTTTTGTATTTAACAACTTCCAAGGGATTCTCAGGACTCATTACTAAAATAAAACGAATTCCTCTTTGTTCGAGTTTTGTTTGAATCGCTTCCAGACGACTAAATTCTAACCAGTTGGAAAACTCGGTATCCTTTAACAGTATTTTTTGTTCAGATAGGGTTTTCATTCTAAGTAATTCAGGTCTGTCTTTGGCATCTTGGTATAGTCTTTGAAAATAATCTTCTTTGTATTCTGCAAGACTCATATTTTCAAACCTAACTTCATCTAAATAATTTGGTCTTATATAGGCCTGATTTACTTTTCTCTCAAGCGAACAGAAATTTTGGGAAAGTCGAATCCCAACTTCATAGTCTTTACCATAAGGCTTCCTTTCTTCTTCTTTATAGGAGGAGGCTTTGTTTATAATAAATTTCAACCGGAGTCCCTTCTCATTCTGATCTCGGAAATTAATATTTATAATTTGCCAGCCTTTTTTTTCAAAATGCAAATTTTCAATTCTACCATTCGCATATGTTATACTAATATCCGTATCATCCTTGGGGATAAATACTATTTCTCTCCAAGCTCCCATTTCATTGCTATCACAGGTTAGGTGAAATTCTTTTTTGGTCCATCCACTCTGCCATATCCCTTCTTCAGGAATTTTCCCTGAATAAATGTGATAAGATCTACCGCTACGAAAGTTTGTTTCTATGTAAGCATCGATTGGATCCCAGAAGAATTCACGAAAACGATTCATTCTCAGAAAAGATTTTCCAAGTAATTTATAAGAATCATTTTTAGGAAGATCTTTCCAGTAATCTTCGAAAAAAGAAAAAGCATAGATGATTCTTGCAGGATTTCTCCAATGAAAATATGCCAACCATTGCTCATAATTAAATTTTGGAATTTCAGTATTCTCTGCTGTGAGATTTAGATATTCAAGTTGAAAGTCCGCAGGATTGAATACATAAACAACAATCCCCGGATCATGAGAAATAATATCATCTAAGTAATAATAGAAATCCGTAGGAGTCATAGCTACATGCGAATATAATTCTGCATGCAATTTATTTTCTGTCTGAGGCTCATTGATCAAATGAGGAAGAGTTGAATACAAGGCGATAGAACTTCCTACAACCAAAGCCTTGTTATCTTTTTCTTGAAATTGAATCTTCTTCCTATGGTGGATAAAATTATACCAAGGAGATGTATCCCATTCTGTATAATTTGGAAGCTTAAAATACAAGACTTCCATTAAAATCCAATCCAAAGCCTGTAAGGAAATTAGAAATAGAAAGCTAATGACGAGAATTCGTTTCTTCATTTTCTATTTTTTAGCTAGACCAAATTTTCGTAGGAATAGTTTACCTGCGAATTGAATTGCAAGTTTAAGAACTTTTTTATTGAAAGAAGAATTGGAGAAAATATAAGTTATATCAATTTCTTTGCATTTTGCTTTGTTTTGAATTGCAATAGAAAGTGCTTCCATATGAAAATCAAAGGCAACTGACTCTAATTTTGCCTCAGCTATTTTTGAATAAATTCTTTTGGAATACCTACGGTAACCTGAGGTACAATCTTTTAGACCAGGACCCCAAAGATTCCATATAGATGGCGCAAGACAGTAGTTCATGACTCTTGCTGCAAGCCAGGAAATTATTTTACGATAGAAAGGCACACCTTGTACCTTACCCCTTCTCCCAATCACCAAATCATATTCCGTAGATTGTTCCAAGAATAGGGGAAGTTCTTTAGGATCATGACTCATACCAGCATCCATAGTAATCACCCATTCATAAGAATTTGCTAAAGCAAATTTCATTCCATCTTGGATCCCGCCGGGAATATGTGTATTCTTCTCGTGGCGAATTGTGAAAAACTGTTTGGGGTATTTCTTTGACAGCTCTTGCAAAATTTGTGGACTGGAATCTTTGGATGCATCATCCACAACCATTACATGAGAATATTTGATAGCGCCTTCAACTACTTCACGAATAGTCGATTCTTCATTATAGGCAGGTATGACAATAAGTGATTTAAATTGCATAGGTTTTGTTTTTAGTTTTTAAAAGTAGACTTTCATTATTTCTAAAAAAAGTCTACTCTGGTTTTTTGAATTACGAAATATTGAAAACAGATTTATTTGCTTCTATCCATTTCAATAATTTAGTAACTCCTTCTTTTGGTAGAATAGATGGATTGAATCCGAATTTCTTTGCTTCTTTGATGTCACAAATGAAATATCTCATATCACCAGGACGCTCTACTTCGAAAACGATCTCTTGCTTTTTCCCTAGAATCTCACCTATTAAGTGTATGCATTCCAACAAAGAGATCTTATGTGGGCTGGAACCACCAATATTATACACACCAGGAATTTGCTTATTAAAGAAGTTCAAATAAGACATGGCTCCATCCCTTGCATGCAAAATATCTCTAGTCTGCTTTCCTGTTCCAAAAATTCTTAAAGGCAAGCCGAATACCGATCTGATTCCAAAATTTGCTACCCAACCGTGGTCTTCACCACCAAATTGTCTCTCGCCATATATACCTGTGAAACGAAAACTTGCAGCCTTGAGACCATACATATCTGTATAAGCGCGGACATAATGTTCAGCACTCATCTTCGATGCATGTAAGGGAGACAATTGGCCAACCATAACAGCCTGGGTCTCAGGGATTTCTACTGGTTCACGAATATAAGCAGTTTCACCTTCTTTGAGACTATCGTTGATAGAATTGCCGTAAACGTGAATTGAGGAAGTATTCACAACGGGAATCTTGCGCTTGCGAGCAACCTCTAAGACATTGAAGGTACCAAGTACGTTAGTTGAAAAATCTAAGGCAGGATCTTCCCATGAAATTGTCATAGCTGGTTGTGCCGCAGTATGAATGATATAGTCGCAGCCTTCTGTTCTATCCATTAAGTGTTCAAGGTTGATAATATCACCCTTAACCATTTCAACACCTAGAGCCTTTAAATAATTCCAATTGAAATCTCTGGTTGCATCTGTTCCATACCCAGTTCTTTTTAATTCGTATTTGGTCATATTGTCATAACTTACAACATCCCAACCTTTTTCTCGAAATAGCTCACAAACATGAGAACCAAGGAATCCACATCCACCTGTAACTAAAACTTTCATTATTAATCTTTTCCTATATTCATTTTCTTTTTAATTATCAATCCAAAAATACGCATAATATCTGAGAGAGCATCCAACCATTTTCGAGATTTTACTTCCACAGGTTTATAATAAGATACAGGGATCTCTATGCATCGCATATGAGATCTTACCATTTCAATCATCAATTCCACAATATAGAATTCGCTTTTTACTTCTAAAGAATCAGCTACTTTCAAATAAGAATCTTTCCATATGGCAAAAAACTGGCAATCTACATCTGTAAACCTAGGTTCTTGGCTCCACCAAAACACCTCTACAATTTTTCCCATTATTAAATTCATCAATCGATCTAGAGATTGTAGATTAGATCCTTGTTCTATCATTTGCCTTGTAGTTCTTGTACCTATGACCATGTCGGAGTCTTTCATGTATTCCATAAGTTTTGGATAATCCTTAGCTCTAAAAGATCCATCCGAAGAAACTACAACGATAATATCACCTTTTGCATTTTCAATTCCATACCGAACTTGGGAACCAGGCTCGGATTTTAGAACCTCAGGAAGTTCTAATACTTTAGCTTTGTTTTTGATTGCAATTTCTTTGGTTAAGTCAGTTGAATGATCATCAACAACTAATAATTCTTTGGCTTTGGAAGCAAAATCAACAAGCACATCAGCGATTGATCTTTCATTATTTTTGGCGGGTATCAAAATAGAACTAGTAAACTTAGAAAATTGATCATTACGAATTTCATAAACGGCATGGTGGAAATCTTGCATGGAATTAATATTGAAATATTCACAATCCATGAAACTTGCATAAACTCCACCTTGGGATTCTTTAGCCATCTTATCAATAACATCTGTTATTTCAACAACTCCTGATTTAGGAGATGGACTCGTCTTGTCAAAAAAAGTAAAATACTCCGGGGTAAACAAATAGGAGCCTAAACCCAAAAGATCATTAGGTGGATCAGATGGCTTTTCAATTAGGTTGATTATTTTATCTTTATTGAGTTCAACGGAGTAATTCTTACGTATTCGTGATGTTAGACTTGTTTTTTGTACACCAATAGACGCGGCTAATTTGGGGTGTTTCTTGAATGTACTTAAAAAATTCTCATGCGTTGTTTTATAATAAAATTCATCACCGAGAATCGTAACAAAGGGTTCTTGGATATGCTCTCTAAGACTTGCTATATCCGCACCTAATCCTTTCGTAGTCCAAAGAGCAGGTACTAGTTGAGGGCCTTTCTTAGAGAAGAACCGGATTTTCTCAATTTCTTCCAGAACTACTTCTTTCAAATGTCCCACAAGTATATAAATGACCTCTACTCCAAATTTCTGTTGTAAGAGATCAATATTTCTATGCAAAATAGTTTTTCCCTCGATTTCAAATAGAGGTTTGGGAATAAAGGTAGTACGAGGGTAGGCTCTAGTTCCTTTCCCGGCAGCTGCTATGACACCTATACGTATTTTTTTCAACTTAGGACTAGAATTTCTACGGAAAATCATTAGTCAATCCAAAAGACCGCTTATGGTTTTCCTTATATCCTCTCTTACGTTTCTTCAGAACTGTAGAACCTATCCCCTGCCTCCTGAAAAGAAACTGGGGATGGATTATTTCCCACTCAAACTTATCTATGAAATTCAGAATAGAGAAAATCTCTCTTTCTTGGAATTGCATTCTCCTAAATTTAAAAATTCTGATTTAGAAGAATTACCACCCATGCCCGAACTAGAAATTCTTTCTATTTCAAGATCCAATTTAACCTACCTTAAGCATTTTACAAAAAATAAATACCCCAACCTTACTACGATTTATGCGAATCATACCTTCATCTCAAATCTCGATTTAGAAGATTGGAAAGACCCCCCACCTTTAGATAAACTCTTTCTCAATGATACAAGAATCACAGATTTATCTTGGACTCAGAATTTTTCAAAAATTAGAAGATTGAGTATAGAAGACAACAAAATCACAGATATTTCTATGCTTGCTCTTCAGAAAAATCTCGTAGAACTTTGGCTTGGTGGAACTCAGGTTAACAGCATAGAACCACTACTTGGAACGAATAGTTTGAATTACATCGGAATTGATGGCTTAAATATTCCTGAACAGGCTATTAAAAATTTCCAAAAGTCTATGCCCTATGTTAAAATAGTTCGTAGATCGCCCATCTTTTGATTTAGTCGAATACAAATATTTTTTTGAGCAGTTTTTGATCTTACATCCTAAAGAAGAACCAGTAGAATTCGTGCTAAAGTTTAAATTATCGTTTCGGCAATTGGATAATATCGCCGATCTTAATGGAGTTAGACTTAGTTGGAGTAAAACGAAAGCTAGTCTCTATAACCTCTTTTAAACTAATCTCTTGTAGAGGAATCCCGACATCGGATAAGATGATCCCCCTTTGCCCTGGTTTATAAAAACTCAATCCTATACCCCAAGCAATCAAATCATCGTTACTTGAGAGAACTACTGCAATTTGTGTATTGTTTGCATTTTTAAAACGATGCATGAATTCGCCATGCTTTGCGCCGTATTGGTCCGGCCTCAATTCAAATCTCTCCAATTGGGCTTGGGTTTTTGAAGGATTTATTTGTCTGGAAAAAATCATTTCCACATGATCACAATCAAAGGCACGTGTTAATGCTCTTCTATCAACCAGGGTTCTACTCGTATAAACTCTGCAAGAATTGGGCCTAAGCATAATCTTATCATCAGAAAGCTGTTTCCATTTTCCTTCATACCGGGACTCTTCCCAATTCCTTTTTGAGTGTAAAAGTATTCTGTAGAGTTGGAATTTCCCATTTTTATGTAGTCTAAGATGTTGGGTGTAGGAAGTATTAACCAAGGTGATAATTTCTGTGAAATAATCATTTGCCCAGATTTGGTTAGTTTGGGGTGAAGAATCCTTAAGATTCTTACTGGATAAAGAAGGTTGTAATTCCAAGATGAGAATCAAAGAAATAAATAAAATAACTGTAATACGACGTAGCAGCTTAGTTCTAATTTGCAGCATCTTCATCCATTTTCAATGTGGTCTCTCTTTCTCCAACAAAGAAAACTCCCAAGACAAAGTTTTACAAGATCTATTCGGCCTCTACCTCTTGAGTTCTTTATTTTGCACGAATGGACTTTGGGCGAGAAATGTATCAACCAATAGACCTGAATGTATACCAGCTACCAAGGTAATCACTAGCCAATTTGCAAATATCTATATAGAGAATGGTTTGAACTTAAAACTTGATATCAATCTACTTGCCAGTGATTTCGATACCAAAATCCATCCAGCTCTAACTAAGACATTCGGGCAGCCTAGCGACATAAATGGAGATGGACGGATAGATATTTTCATTTTAGATATTCGGGATGGAGCTAGACCCAATGGTCCTTTTGTAGCTGGATTCTTTGATCCGAGTGACCTGGCAACAGGAGTATCTTCATCGAACAATCGAAGAGAGATTCTTTATATGGATGGAAAGGAGTTAATTGCCTTACTTACTAGGGATCCATCAGCCTTCGAATCTACAGTTGCTCACGAATACCAACATTTGATTCGATATCCTAGAATACAGGCTTCCGGTGGAACGGATGATATTTGGATCAATGAAGGAACAAGTGAGGTAGCAAGTGATATAGGTGGGTTCTTCCCTCAAACCAGTCGTATTCGATGTTTCCAAGGAAGCATAGATTCACCTTGCAGCGGTGGAGGGAATGGTGTTTCCTTATTGGAATGGTCTAGCAACCCAACGAATGATTCCAGTTATATCTTGAAACAATATTCTTATGCTTACGTATTTACTCGCTATCTCTATGATACAGCCGGACCAAGTTCCGAATCCAAAAGATTGTTCTTCTTCAATTCTGTAAATGGGAACTCTTCAAGAATCCGAGGAAATACAATTTTAAATCTCATGCAATTGTATAGAGAATCCAACTCATTGGATGCAAATCTTGGACCAAGCAATTCAGAAGCTTTTCTAAGAATGCTTAATTCTTTTTGGTTGCAAATGATTCCAGGAAGTACTTCAAATCCTGTCGTCAGGTCAGGATCCCCGAGTACAAATCTTGATTTGTCAACACTTGTAACAAATTACCCACTTTCATCAACTCTAATCTCTGCTAATTCAAGTGTATTTCCTGTCCTTTCTGACATCCCCAATAGAATCTCTGCCTCAGCGGGAGTACGAGTTGCAAATTCTATCGATGTAAATGGTACTGTTCAAGCAATATCAGCAAGTAATAAGATCACTTCTATAACGAATCCTTCATCTCGAACACTTTTATTTGCGGAAGCGAATGCGAATATTTCTCTACAAAGAGGACTGCACTCACATGAATCTCAACTAGAAAATGAATTTGTAGGTAGTGGTAAGCTCGGTGGCAAATGGAATTCATGGAGCAAAGATTTTGAAAGAGACCAAGAATCTGGATTCGCCAAAGGAAACCAAACCTCTCCCAGCCCTCTTCCAGTCTGCGGACATCCCTTCTTAATGGAATAATTTTTTACTTGCAAGAAAATAGACATTAAATAGTTTAGCATTAAACTATTAAGGAGTTTGATTGAAATGAAACAGTTCACATCTAAAGCATTGATCGTATTGAGTTTTGTTCTAGTGGCAAGTCTAGTAGCATGCAAGGGAAATTCCCCTGCCGAGCTTGCAGGAGACGTCTATCCTGTGGAAGCAGCTAAAGGTACTAGCTATGATATCGATACCGCGGCATCAATTATTGAATGGGGTGCATCCAAAGTAACAGGTTCTCACAACGGAACAGTAAATCTAAAATCTGGTACCTTTACTGCAGAGGGTGAAACTATAACAGGCGGTAACTTTGTAATTGATATGACAACTATTGAGAACAAAGACTTAACCGGCGAATACAAGGGAAAGCTTGAAGGACATTTGAAAGACACTGACTTTTTCGAAGTTGGGAAATATCCTATTGGAACATTCGAAATCGCTTCTGTTACCAAAACGGAGAATGGATTCGAAGCTCGAGGAAATCTAACTATGAAAGGCATTTCAAAAGGGATTCGATTTCCAGTGGCTATAGAAACAGAAAATGGAAAACCTAAAAAAGCAACGGGAACTGCCGAAATCAATCGTCAACAGTGGGGTATTGTTTACAAAGGTATGCCTGATGATTTGATCAATGATACTATTACTTTGAAATTGTCCTTGGTTGCAAAATAATCAAAACGAATCGATAAAATGAGAATCTTTCCATTAGAAGATACATTCATTCATGTTGAACAAAAAAGCCAGCATCCAAGCTGGCTTTTTTGTTTTAGTTCCTTATCTTACATCAAATACCTTAAACCTACATCTTAAAAGACCTCAGATCTAATGGATAAGGAAGAAGGCTAAAGATTTAAAAATTTTCGAATAGAATTCATATCTTTCTCTAGACTGTGTTTATGAATTCCTTCTATTGCTAATTCAACAGCTGGAGCAATAAAGAGAAGTTTAGATTTCACTTCTACCTCATAAACTCTTTCTGAATTATTCTCATCAATTTTTTTATAAACAGAAACACCCTTGATCGTGACAACGTTTTCTTTGTCTGGTGGAAAAAGCTTAAACTCATGAATCAATGTGTCTGTAAAAAAAGTTGAATCTTCCATAAGACAAGGTTCGGAAAGTGCCGTGGCAAGAATGGGAGGAAGCGAAGCACCTAGATCAATCTTTCTTGTTTGAAATATCTTATTGCCTTCTTTCTTTTCTTCAATTAAAGATACATTTTTTAGATCAGGAAATTTATCTAAATGTTTGTATCTATCCTCTCTTGCATGCAAGAGTTTATCTAAGGGGACTTCGAATTTTTGTGTTACTTTATACTTCACTTTTTCTTCTTCTTTACAGTTTTTTTAACTGATTTTTTCTTTATTTGTTTCTTTGCCTTAACTTTTGTTTTAGTTAAAGATGACTTTGCTTTGGGTTTAGTTTTCTTAGGACTTGCAGAAACTTTCTTCTTTGGTTTTGGTTTTTCCTTTTCCTTTGGCTTAACAGCAGCTTTACTAGGCTTAGAACTTGCAACTGCTTTTGGCTTTGAGGATGACTTAGATTTCTTGGGGATACCTACCGCAGCTTCATTCATCAAAGCTTCATCTTCCCAAAAGAATTGGGCTTCTGGTTGAGAAGATTGACCCATGGCCATAATTTGCGCTTCGATCAAATGAGTATTTGTATCTATGAAATCTTGCATCCTAGAAAATAAAATATTGATCTTGGTATCTGGGAATTTATCTTTTATCTTTCCATAGAATTTCTTAGCATCCTCTCCATGAGCTACAGCAAGTTCGAGAGCTTTTCTTTCATCTGCTTCAATTTCCTGGTTCATATTTCTTTCTAACTTTTCCATTAATTTCTGAATGGTGCTAGAATGAAATTTATGTATTTCTGAAAGAGTCTTCAGATTGGGCAGTTCCTTCCCTTCAGCTTGTTTATAAATTTCTTTGATGAAAACAATATGTTCATCACCATCAGCAGCAAGTTGCTGGAACAATTCCTTAGTAGCTCCAGGTTTTAGTTGGTCACTCAAATTTAGAAAAAAGTTGAATGACTTTACCTCATGTTCAATGGCAGCTGCAACAGCTTCCAGATATGTTGTTTTGTTTAATGATTTCATAGCCCATTTCCCCCGTTCTTATCTTATCCATATTATAAGATGAGCAAGTAAAAATTACTTGTCACTTCAAAAAACAAAAAAAAGAATCAATATTAGAAAACATTTCCTCTGGAGATCTTATGAAACCTAAAATCGCAATTTTATTTTTAATCCTATCCCTTCTCTTTTCTACATCTTTAACTGCTAAGGAAATTCCCAGTGGTGGGGAAATCATGATAGATGCAATAGTAGCAAGACCATTGGGTCTTGCAAGTGTTGGCCTAGGTCTTGGACTTTTTATTGCCTCAAGTCCCTTTAGCCTTATTTCAGGAACATTTATCCAAACTGGTCGAAGATTGGTAGTCTATCCTCTCAAGTTTACATTCACAAGAGGTCTAGGAGATTTTCCTGGCTATATGGAAGAACTAGAACTCGTTCAAGATTGAATTTATAAGAAATTCATAAAGAATTTTCTAACTATAGAATAATTGAAGCTATAAAAAAAATAAGGACTCTGAATTGAAAGATATTTTAAAAGACTTTCCTAGCATCACGGTGGAAGAATGGGAAAAACTCATCCAAAAAGATCTCAAAGGCCAAGATTACGAAAAGAAATTAATTTGGAAAACAGAAGATGGATTTTCATTAAATCCTTATTATACGGAAGAAACAACAGCAGGTAAGAATCTTCCCAATCCTCCAGGCATGCCTGAGTCTTGGCAAATCATTGAAGAGATAGATGAATCAGATTCTAGAAATGCTTTACAGCATGCAAAGTCAAGTGCTGGTGTTGGTGCCCAAGGTTGGAAGATCGTCTCGCAGTGGAACCAAGAAATTTACCAAGGTATTTGTTTAGATTCAGAACTATCGATACAAGATTTTGCAAATTCTCTCTATCAAATTCAAAATACGGCATCATACTATTGGGAGACTGGATCATCTTCATTGAGCTACCAAGAGGCTCTTTGCAAAGTTTTTCAAAGCAATCCAGAACTCCCATTTCTAAAGAACCTAACAACGAATAATTCCAATCCAAACCAGTCAACCCTAGGTGGATTTTTCCAAGATCCACTTGGGGCTTTAACAATATGTGGAGAACTACCTCAATCCAAACTTGAGACATTTGAGACTCTTAAGAATAGTATTCTACTTTGCGATGAATCTCTTCCAGGCCATAGAGCATTTGTTGTAAATGCCAATTTGTTTGCAAATGTTGGTGCAAGTTTGAGCCAAGAAATTGCATATACCTTAGCTATGGGATCTGAGTACTTAAGCCAAATGCTGAGTCTTGGTCTTCCTGCCAAAGTAACTGCAAGACAAATCTTCTTCCGTTTTTCAATTGGTGCTAACTACTTCCATGAAATAGCCAAGCTAAGAGCATTCCGATTTCTTTGGGCTAAGGTTTTGGAGGCATACGAGCTTACCCAAGAAGAACGAATAGCCCATATTTATTCGGAGACATCTCTTTGGAATGCTACTGTCTTTGATCCTAATGTAAATATGATCCGAGTGACAACAGAGGCTATGTCTGCTATCCTGGGTGGGACCAATGCCTTACACATTCATGCTTTCGATAAAATAAGTATGGGAGCTGGGAATGATTTTTCCAATCGTATTGCAAGAAATGTATCTTTACTTCTGAGGCATGAATCCTACTTAGATAAGGTTATAGACCCAAGCAATGGTTCTTATTATATTGACCACCTAACATATACTTTTTCTGAGGCTGCATGGAAGATTTTTCAAGATGTCGAAGCTAGCAAGGGTTACTTACAATCCTTTTTAGATGGTAAAATCCAAAAGGCTATAGAAGCTACAGTTAAGAAAAAGAAAGATTCGATTTTATCTAAGAAGGAACCCATCCTAGGAACTAGTTTGTTCCCTAACCTATCTGAAAATACAAGCAGTCTTCCAACTCAAGAATGGCGACGAGGTAAATCTCTTCCCTCCTTTAAACAATACTTAGGCGAGACTGACACTAAGGCAAGACTCATCCCTACCTGGCGTGCAAGTGAGGCGTTTGAATCTCTTCGTTTTCAAGTAGAAAAGTCTAGTGCTAAATTGGGAAAACCAAAGATCCATCTTTTCATTTTTGGAAACCCAAGCATGAGAACTGCCAGGGCTTCTTTTGCAACAAATTTCTTCGGAGTCGCTGGTTTTGAAATTGTAAATCCTGGAGCAGTGGAAGACAGCATCAAAAGTTTTGCAAGCGCTGTAGGATCCAAGCCAGAAGTCATAGTATTCTGTAGTTCTGATGAAGAATATTTGCCTATGGTGCAAAAACTTCTATCAACCAAGGAATGGCAATCGGATAGAATAAAATTTGTAATCGCTGGTAATCCAAGTGAAGATATAGATGCCTTGCGTTCAGCTGGAATCTATGATTTTATTCACGCCAAAAGTAATTTATTCGAGACCTTAGAAGCCTATACGAAAACACTTCTAGGTTCCTAAATTCGGACACGACTTTGCCTGCCAAATTATGATCTTAGAATTTAAAGATTATTTCGGATGCCAATGATAGATAAAATTCATCAGAAGTTTAATCGTTTTATCTATTTTTTGATTCTGATTGCATTGCTATTGAGCAATCAAAGTGCTAAGGTTTTGTATGCGGAAAATGGAAAATCCGCAAGCTTCCCTTCAGATCTTGAATTGCTTTTCACCAAACTAGAGGCTTGTCAATGCAGCTTTATTCGGAATGGATCTGAGCACAGTCCTAAAGAAGCTATAGAGCATATGAGGCTTAAATTGAAAAATTCGGGAGGAAGAATTCAGACTATACCTAACTTTATCCAATACATAGCCACCAAATCTTCTTTCACTGGATATACTTATAAAATCCGTTTTAAAAATAGAGAAGAAATAGAGGCAGCTCCCTGGCTCATGGAAAGAGCAAAGGAAATGAATATCTACCGCTGAAGAATTTAGGAATTGCTTAGTATGGCTCCCAGCTCAGCAGGGAATTTCCCTTCCAAGGTCTCCCAGTATACATTTTCAAAAGAAGATGAAAAGTCCAAGTTTTTGTATTTCATCCAAGTAGAAGAATCCTTAGAATAACTCCCAAAAGAATGAACTAGCCTTTCTTGGAAACCTGCTAGACCCCACTGCTTACTCTTCTTTTTGATTTCGGCTGGAGCAAAGAATAGAACTCCTTCCGATTCTTTTTGGTCCTGGGCTTGTTCTTCCCAATGAACGATACCAACTAGACAAAGATGTTTGTGATGAGAACCGAAATGCAATTTGATTTCAGATTGGATTCTCTCATTCCCAGAAAAATCTACAACACAGATATCCGATTTATCGAATGAAACTATGTCTTCATAACATTTTACATCATCATAATACCCCAAAGATTGAACTAAGGAAAAATTACGCTTAGATGTGAGCGCATGAATTTTGAATGAAAAATGATTCTTTTCTCGACTCAACTTTAAGAGATAAGCTAAAGCGATGGCTGTCTTACTAGATGCAGATGTAATAAGAATATCTTTGGCTGTAAAGAGTTGATTCTCTAATAAATAGGCCTCTAAGAGAAATGATGTTGTGAATAAGGGTCTATAGATCAATTGAAAATCTTCTGATTCCTTAGTATAGAAATCATCTCTTGCCAGGTTATAATAGAAATTGTAAGCGCTTGGCAATTTTGATCTATGCACTTGTGTATCTGAAAATCCTGTAGGTCTAACTTTACCTGGTTCTAGAATTAGGTGAGATGCTGTCGGATAATACCCATAGAATCTCTCTCCTAGGGAAATCTCTTTGTGTTTAGATTCAATCACTGTTCCAAAACCCCAAGTCGGGATTATGCCCCAGTCTTTGTCGACAGGGAAAAAATTCCAATATCCAAATGAATTGCCCAAATTCGCATAAGTGACATTATTCGATGAAAATCCAAATTTATCGATGTTGATCCTTATTTGACCATCTTTCAACTCAGATTCTGGATGATTGGTCCAGCGAGATTTTCTAAGATCAGAACGATTCACTTCAAATTGGATTCCCACAAAAAGCCCCCTTATCTTAATCTATTGTATCATTGCAATTGTAGATATCTCTTCGAAAAAACTAAGAAAGTAAATTGAATTCAGAAAAGATTCAAAAAGAAAAATAAATCCGAATTCAATCTACTTAATCAAAAATATTTCATTTACGAATCAAATTTTTATAATTTTGGGAAAGGTTCTCCTAACAGAACTCCGTCTGTCTTTAGATTATTACAAGAAATTATATTTGCTAAAAAAGAACCAAATAAGAAACCTGTAAATCCAGTAATCTCGTCAACGCATTCATCCACAGTTGATTTAATATAATATTTATCAGATTCAATGTTTGCTACATCATCCGCGATTAAGCTTAAAATACTAAAACTCGTTCTTCTTGTAAAAAGTGTAGAGTTGATTAAATCTGTGAGGATAGCCGCGTTGACAATTCTATCTGCTGCTTCTGAACCTTTTTCTCTGCCTGAATTTAAACCAATTGGATTAAGAATAATACAATTATTTAATATAATTGTAAATAGTAAAATCCCTAAAACTAAAAATTTTTTCATTTAATACTCCTTATGTTTAATGGTCAATGAACCATGCTCTTGAAAAACTGACAAGAAAAATATGGTCAAGTTGTAACATTTGTGCATAGCGAAAACCGAGCCAATGTAGGAAGAATAAGGGAATTGGGGAGAAGGCTTGCCTCTAAGTCTATACCTTACAGGGAAGAAATAAGAAATGATTACAAAATTAGAAAGCGACCAAAGTTCAATTAGATCTTCCATTCAATCTAGGCTAATCCTGAAATTTCGTTTACTCTACTCCGGATTCCTATGAACTCAATGAATGTCCTTAGCATACATAGAAAAAACAATCCAAGACCGTGAATGGAAAAATGAAAAAATCCTATCTTGGATCCGATTTTCCACAACAAGTTTATTTTCCTTTTTTGATTGCCTTGCCTATTTTAATATTCTCGCTTTTACCGCTGTAACACCTAATGGTATTACAATTTTATTAGATCTATTGTTGTTGACTTATGCGTTAATTGTCTTATCGATTTTAAAGAAAAAATCTTACCTACCCAATTTCAAATATCTAATCATATTTGTGGACTATCTAATTCTAGTTCTTATCTTTCACTTTGACGCAACGGTTCCCTTGAAAGGAAGTAGTGGTTTATTTGTACTTGTTCTTGCTAGCATCTATATTTATCTTCTCAATCTATTGCGGTATTCCCCAAAAGGAACAAAGTTTGCTATAATTGCTGCAATTCTATTTTTCGAAGGAAGTAGATACCTGTTTATTTCGGAAAATACAGAAGAACTGGTGCCTATGAGAATTGCCTTATTGATTATACTTTTTCTTGGATATGCAATCACTAAAGGGCAAAATGAAATGATGCAAGAAATTGGAACTAAAAAGATAATGGAAAGATATCTTTCCTCTGAATTGGTTGGAAGCCTAGATAAAGGAAAAATTGAGGAAATTGGTTTAGGAAAAAGTCAAAATCTTGCAGTGCTTTTTTCCGATATAAGAGGATTTACATCTCTTACAGAAAAATTGCCTCCTAATGAAACAGTTCAATTTCTCAATGAATATCTCTCCATCATGACTGACCAAATCCTTTCGGAAAGTGGTATGATAGACAAGTTTATTGGAGATGCAATTTTTGCAACCTTCGGCCTTCAGAATTTTTCGAATCGATCTCTAAATGCTATCCAGGCTGCGATCAAGATGCAGAAGTCTCTCTCCAAATTATCTTATCCTATCGAAATAGGAATTGGGATTCACAATGGGGATGTTATTCTAGGGAATATTGGCTCTGAAAAAAGATTCGATTATACTGCAATTGGGGATACTGTGAATCTAACTTCTCGTATAGAAAGTTTAACTAAAATCTACAAATGCAAAATTTTAGTTTCTCAGTTTATTATTGCTGAGCTCATAGAAAATAATTTTCAATTGAACTTTATCTATCGTGAGATTGATAGAGTTAGAGTGAAAGGAAAACTAGAACCAATCACCATTTATGAAATTATTTTTGAATAGTTTTGGTTGATAATGCATTCAATAATCGAAAGTGCTCTCGAAACAATTCCCAAAATCCCAACGCTTCCTTATATTGGATCTCATCTATTTGTAAAGTAATTTCTGAATAATAACGACTAGCTAGCTTAGGATATAAATGATGCGCTCTATGATAGTTTAGTCCTCCATATAAAAGTGTTACTATTCTAGAACTTGTTCCGAAGTCAATAGTTGTATCTAATTGTCTTTGACGAGAATCAGCGTCTTGCCTCGAAAGAAAATATCTTGTACCATTATAAAGATGGCTTGCGCCAATAGGAATAAAGGACCAAAAGGATAATGCAGAGCCCAGCCAAAAGCCAAATAGCATCCACCTTAGGTTAAAATCAAAAACAAAGACAGGGATAAAGAACCAATAGAAAGTCCAGATTAATTTATTTAGAAAAAATCGAATAACACTTGGTTTCAATTCGTTAGCTTTGGATCTGTATACTCTCAAAAACTGCATAGGATCTTGGATAAGCACTACTATTGGACCTGCAAATGAATATAGTATAGGTGCGTAAAATCCTTGGAAACGATGGTACCAACGTAATTCAGAATAAGGTGATAGTCTTATGAACGTTGAATCATCCAAGTCTAAGTCATATCCCTGTGTGTTCGGTCTGGGATGATGGGCACGGTTATGTCTTTCAGCCCATAAATCTGCATCGATGCCAAATGGTAGAAATACAAATCTATAGTAAAAGCGATTCACTAAAGGGCTTACAAATAATCTCTTATGAACTGCTTGGTGCCCTGAACTTATCACAGCCCAAGTCCAAAACCAATACGAAAATGCATAGCATAAGGCACTAAATATATCCTTTGTAATTGAAACACCTAACCAAAATAAAATCGCTAATAATGGCATCAATATTGAAACAGACAATTCCCTTGCGCCTGCAAAAGGAAAATTCTTATCTCGATCGCATGATAGTATTTTCATTCGCTTCAAATTAGATTGCTTTTCCCTTTGCCTAGCTCATTCAATAGTTTATAATGAGATTGAACACCTTCCCAAAATCTAAATTTTAACAAAGATAATCCCACAGAATCACATTCTTCATAGATAATTTTTGAAATTTGAACTAAATGCCTATGGGAAACACCAGGGAATAAATGATGCGCCAAATGAGCGTTAGCCCCACCCATCCACCATACATAAAAATATGAATCTCCATTCCAATCAGCCGAAGCTAATCTCTGACGATTAAACCAATTGCCTCCAGGTTCTTGTTTATGAAATTCCGTTCCTACAACAAAATGGTTGAGTGATACTGTCCAAACAAAGAATAAAGATGCAGACACTTGAGAAAAAAAGAAAACAGCAAATGATTTTATCAAATCAAATTGAAAGATAATTGCAGGCACAAATAGAAAAACAACGAAAGGTATAAGTTTTAGTGACAAAGCTCGTAACCATGCTACTTTAAAATTTGGAATTTTCTTAATATAAGGCAAATTTCGAAGAGCTAAATGCTCAAAATCTTGAACTAAAAATGTATGCGGGAGTGCTATCAAATAAAGAAATGGTGCATAAATTGCTTGCCAACGGAAGTGAGAACGATATTGATGAGTCGGAGAAAGTCGAAGAAATATATTTTCCATTATATCTGGATCTACATTGTGAACGTTCGTATTTCTATGGTGAGCTTGTATATGTCTCAGTTTCCAAAGAATACCATCTATACCTAATAATGCGAAACTTGAAATTAAGTAAAAAGTATTAGCCCAACTAGAACGAAATAGAACTCCATGACTCGCATCATGTGCACCATTAATTACTAAAAGTAATAAAAAAACTCCCGTAATTATTGTAGCTAAACAGGATAGCCAAAATATATTTGTAGACCAGGCTATCCAAACAGAGCTACAAACTATTGAAAAGAAGCAAATTAATTTAAAATGAACATTTAAATTTCCTAATTTGCCTCCATTTTTCATAATAGATGTCTTAACTCTTAAGCGTATCTTTTCCCAAACCCTTTGATATACTATATTCTTGTTATCATGGATCAATTCTTTAGAGTTCATTTCGGTATAATTATTTTCAATAGCTCTACAAATCATAGTTACACAAAATAAATAAAATATAAGCATAATGTTATATGCTTGATTGGCTGAAATAATCAAAATATATCATCTGTTTTAATTAGCAATGAATTTTTGGTTCAAAATTTCGTAAAAACCAATTCAACAGGTGAATGTAATTCACCAAAGAGATAAGCATTTTGTTCAAAATGAAAGGCAAGTTGCTCTACGATTTTGCGAGAGATGCCAAGAATCAGAAAGCTTTCCTCAGCTGGCCAGCCACCTAGTTCGTAGGATTTGGCGATTCCAGGTAGCCATTGTATTTCTGGAATTTTTTCAAAACATTCAACTAGCTCTTTATTGCGAGAAATATTCACTTCGTCCTTCATGCTGATACTTCTTGGATTCCAAGCGGTAAGATAAGCATAAGTTTTGAAATTCAACTCCTGCAATAATAAATCAATTTCAGGATGGATCTTCCCGACTACCAAGGGTCTAGTGATTCTTTCGTCAAAAACCTTATATTCAGTGTTCGTGTAAACTTGTTTAAAATGATCCATAATTTAAGCCCAACAATGGTAATTTAAGCTTCATTTGAAAGTTTTTTACGAAAACTGGTAATTTTTTTCATGAATTCATGCCTAAGCTTTATTTTTAGATTGATAGTATAACTAAATAAAGATTATCGTTAAGTAATTTAGTCGAATTCAATTTTCTATTAACGAGGTATCTAATGATTAAAAAGTCTACACCCTTCTTCCTGGTTAGTTTAGCTATTCTTATTCTAGCTTTCAGCCTACAGTCTTGTGACCAGTTAACTGGCAAAAAGTCCAATGAGGATGAGGATACAAATAATCTCATTGCTCTTTTAGCCTTGTCATTACGTACTTCCTCTCCCCTCACGAGCATTACATTTGCGAAAACAAATAATATTTTTTATACTAGTTTTGCAAATTCTAAACTCAGTCCTACCGTGGTTGGAACACTTAGAACATGTAGTTCGAATCCTACTCTACCTGCAGGCTTAACAATTGAAGCTGCAACATGTGCAATATCTGGAACTCCAACATCAGGAACTACAGCAACTTTTATTAGCCATAGAATTACAGGTTCAGATAATTCTGTAACTAAGGAAGTTACTATTGGAATCAAAATCAAATCTGCACCAGTTTGTGCAGATGGTGATTTGGATTCTGGTGAAACCTGCGATGATGGCAATACTGTAAATGGTGATGGTTGCAATAGCACTTGCTCAGGGCCATAATCAAATAGAGTTTACCTAATTCTTCAGCATATCAGGAACAGCCTCTCAAACACAGACTAAGTGCCCTAAGCTTAGTTTGTGTTTGTTTCCATATAAAATTGCAAGTTATTTTCTATAGATTTATTTTCCTCCTGAGGGAAAATGAACAATATGTGCCTTTGCCAAAGAAAGACTTCCTATCCATTAGTCTTCGTATTTTTAATTCAATTTATAAACTGTGCAAGTTTACTCTTTGAGGAAAAGATCCCAGAACAAAAATCTTATACCTATCATGGAGTCCTTGCTTATGAGCTTTATGGTTGGCTAGGTAAATCTGATGCTAAACATGCAAATACAATCTTACGTAAACTTCATGAGCTAAACTTAGCAGATAGAATTATCTCATTCCAATCTATGGATCATCTTCCAGCAGAATATCTGCTTCAAATCATCTATGAAGATACAGCTTCTCTAGGAATTCTCTTGGACCAACCCGAACAACCTGTGAGCCATAGAATAGAAAGAAATAGTAAAGAATCAATCATCTACTTTATCAATAGAATCATCAGCTTTAGGACATTTTTACTATTTCCTACCTTTAAAAGAGAACAAGATAAAATTTTATTTAGAATCTGGAAACAAAATACCTTGATCCAAGAAAAGTATTGTAGCATAGATCATTTGAATGCTTTTGGATGGCTCGCAATACTCGCTAAGCCCTTTGATGAAAAAAAAGAAATTGAATCTAGGTATGCAAGCTGTGTCTATGAATTTTCAAAAGAATGGACTAGCATTCATAAGAAAGGTATGAACTCATTTTGAAAATATCAAATATCTCCACTCAAATCATACTTATAGTAATTAGTTTATTTTCAAGCTATCAATGTATAGCCTTCCAAGATAGGAAATTAATTGACCAAGAAGGTAGGCACAACTTTGGAAAGAATGCTGTTTCTATCCATTGGCTTGGTTTTCATAAATATTTAGTAGAACAAAATCTTATTGAAAAGCAATTGCAGACCCAAGAGATAATAATAGACAAAAAATCTTCCATCATAATGGAAATCATTCTTGAAGAAAAAAAAGTATTCTATCCAAGTTCCTTACTGCATGGTCTGAATTTTCTTGCAACGGCATTTTCAGGCTCACTCATACCTTATTATACTAAGACAAATCATGATCTTATCATTCGATTGAGGGATGAATCTGGAGTCTTTTACCAATCAGTTCAGGAACTAAGGCTACACCAATGGAGAGGGATTCTTTTGATTCCTGCTATGCCATTCTTTTGGCCTAGTTCGATTTTTCAAAAGAACATTTCTCAAGCTTTAGAGGAAGGATTAAAAGCCAATGAATAGAATTCAGAAACTATGTTGTATTTCTATTTCATCAATCTTATTTCTCTCTTTCAACCAATGTGGAGGAATGCAGAAATATAGAGCATCAAAAATACCTAACCTACATTCAATGCAAATGGAACACAATGGAAAAAATAGAACCTACCATGTGTATTCTCCCTCTAGCATGAATTCTAATACTTACCAAGCTTTAGTTCTTGTTTTACATGGAAGATTTGGTTCAGGAATTCAAGTTATGTACCAAACTGAATTTAACAAAATGGCGGACAATTCGAATCTATTAATCATTTATCCTGACGGCTATGAAAAAAGTTGGGCAGATGGTCGTGGAGGAACCCCAGCAGATCTTGGTGGGATAGATGATGTGGCTTTTCTGGAGAAGCTACTCCAAATCGAAACAAGAAGATACAAGCTTGATCCCAACAAGGTGTTCATCATGGGACATTCTAATGGTGGATTTATGACTCAAAGAATGTTGCTGGAAAGAACTGAATTATTTCGTGCAGGAGCAAGTGTCGTGTCTCAGATATCAGTCAATCTCGCAAAGAAATATAAACCTCAGAAACCAATAAATGTATTATTTCTTAATGGAACAGAAGACCCCTTAGTTCCATATTACGGTGGTTATGTGTCCGATCTGGGGGAAATTCTCAGTGTCAATGAAAGTTTTCATAAATGGTTGGAATGGAATGGATGCAAGAATCAAATTCAATTAGAAACTTTTGATAGAGATCTCTTAGATAAAACCAAAATAACAATAATGAAATCAGAATCTTGTTCTAACAATACAAAAGTATTGAGCTATTCTATTATGGGAGGTGGCCATAACTATCCGGGCAAGGAAGATACTATTCCATTTGTAAAATTAGGAGAACCTACCTTTGAAATCGATGCTACAAAAATTATATGGGATTTTTTTAAATCAACACTATAATCTTATATATAATTTATTGCTAGATTTATCACGTATATAAAATGAATTCTATGATATTAAAATTATGTAATTTTTTTGTAATTGTATTCCTTTCTCTCACATCAATTTATTCCCAAGAGACCAATAAAGAATTTAAATTAAACCCTTCCAAACAAAAAGAAATCTTTGATATTCTTCAAAAAAATGCCTTAATAAAGTACAATCAATACAACGGGATACTGAGCAAACGCAAGGTAACGAACCGCCATTATGATCCTACGACTGGTGAATTAACAGAAGTCGAGGAAGCTTTGGTAGAAAGGATAGAATACTTTTATAAAAAGCCTAAAGTGAAAGCTATAACCTATAAGAAAAATGGAATCGATCTTGATCCAAACTCTTTTAAACCTCCTTTAACAGACCCTCCACTGCCTTTGTTTGGACCAGACAATGAGAAAAATTATGATCTTAACATAACTGGAGAAACTAAAATCAATGGCTTACTTTGCTATATTATAGATATCCAACCCAAATTCAAAACGGATCGCCATTTAAAAGGGAAATTATTTATTGACCAGAAAAATTATAAAGCGGTAAAACTTAAAGCAAGCTTTGCGAAACTTCCTTTTGGTGCAAAATCTTTAGACATTGATGTAGGCTTTGTTACTATCGATGGATTCAGTATCGCAAATAAAGGAACTATACGCTATACTGCAAAGGTTCCATTGATTATTCATGAACGAGTTGAAAATGAATTTGAATCCATAGAAGATAGTTTGGTAAAATAGATTACGGTGAAATGGATATACTTATAAATTGTTAATGTTATCATTTAAAAAAAATATTTCATATTTATATAATTTCTTACTTTTGTTTTTCAACAGAAAAGTATATATCCTGCTTAGTAAGTAAATGTTTAGCCTTTCCCAGTTTTAGAATTCGAACTTTATCCAGTATCTCAGAATCAGACAAAGAATGAAAAAGATTCTTCCCCTGTGGTAAATTGGGGATTTCTGTAGCAACAATTATTGTCTCGAATACTGGACACGAATTATCATCGCAGCCAATTTCTTGTATATGCAAAATTTCGGAATCTTTTAAATGCCAATATTGCTTTAACCAATCTTTAAGCTTAGTATGGTAAGGGATTTCTTGGCCTAGGTTAAAAGTTTCTGAATATACAGGAAGGTGATCGTGCATAATAATTAGACTCTTTAAATCTCGGAAGGTACAATATCAATCTGAATGATATGGATTTGAATCCACATCATTCATTAAATAGATTAATTATACTAATTAATTAACCCTAATAGAAAAGGTAGCTGCACCTCGAAAACCAAGAACTGCGATACATCGAAAAGCCGCATTAGTCGTGATTCGTGTTATAGATTCTGTTCCTGTTCCATTGGAAGTCCCGTCAACAGTTGATGTTGATGAATTGGTATCTGCTAATGTACCAGCAAAGAATACAAAAAGATCAGGATCTCCTGATACTGGCGTTACAGTATAGGTATTTGATTCTGTAGCAACTGCGGTGTATTTATACCATACAAAAGTGCCTCCAGATACTGCTTGGTTGCTAAGCGTTACACCTTTTGTTAGATTAGTTGCACTATCACAACTAGAAAAAGGAGCTGTATTTGCAGAATTAAGAAACGCACTTACGATTAACAAATTAAGTAAGTTTTCTTCTTGTTTTTTTTTGTCTTTTTCAGCTTGTGTTTCACCGCAAGACATTCCAAATGTTAAAAGTGTTATCAATATTAAAAGCGAGATCTTCTTCATTTTTGTAGGTATTTCCTTGTTTGGCAATATTTTAAATTTAACAGTAAATCAAAATCATCTACGATTTTTACAATAACTAGTGAATTTCGATAAAAATTTAACAATCCCTTTACTGTCTGAACATGATGATGAAATTATACTTAAAATTGCAATTCTATTTTTTTTAATTTAAAAAAAATATTCAAGCAAACAAAGTATTGTATTTTATTATAAGTTTTTTTGTGAATCAACACTATCCTCATTTAATGTTTGTTTTCTATAAAATGATCAGTTTTTTCTCGTTTTTAGATCTATTTTCTTAAACTCTGGATATTATAGCTGAATTCCAAGCCTTCAGATAGTATTTATTCAATTTTTATGAATTATAAACCTTTAGAATTCCGAACTTCCAATAGCCTTTTAATATTAAATAATCTCTTATTAATTTATTTTTTTTCAATTGGCTGCAACCATAAGTTACAAAATTATATCAAGAATTCGCAAAAAACTAAACCCTCAATGTATGTTTATTTAGAACCTGTTAGAGTTGGTATTGAAATCGGAAATTTAAGTTCAATAAGCTCCAGAAATGTCAAATCCGATAGGGAAAGTAAAGAAATTGAATATAGCGGGAGAGAACATGCTCGTTGGTTTCAATTACAACTTGCAAATTATCTCGAAGAAAACAATTTTCGAATATCAACTTTAGAAAATGCTGATCTAATTATAAAAACATCAATAGTAGACATGTCAGAAATCCGACCTAAAATGTTCATAGAAGGTCTTTCCATAGGTTTAGTATTTGGTCTTATTGCAGGAGAATTATCAGGTGATCCCCAAGTTGGTTTAGGGGTATTTTTACTCGAAGTTGTCGAAGAATTTGTAATTCTTTATATTTTAAAATCTTATTTTCTTGTTACAACCATAGAAACCGAATTTATTTCTGCCAAGGGCGATTTATTAAAATCCACAGAATTCACTGCTTATTCTAACAAAGAATATATTTCAAAACTTCCCAAACAGAAGCAAGATATCCGAGAGAATAAAGTCAGAGCAAGCTTGGACCAAAATGCAAAGGATATTGTAGAATATCTGAAGAACTATACCAATCAAAACAATTAATTTCAAGGTTTTGATAACTATAGATTTGAAAAATATGTTGTCGCTACTTGTAACAATACATTTGAAAAAAATATTCTCAGTTTTAAATTAGATTACATTCTTGGATAAAGATTTTTATTTTTTAACTTCTAAAGAATCTATATTTTAAATCCTAGATGAACTCTTAGAGATGGATTTTATATCATTGATAGAATTATTATTTTAAGATTCTTCAGGATTTTGCAAGGGGTGAATTCTAGCCCAAATTGCAAAGTTGAAAAGAAATATGCTAATAATTAAAGTACTTAAACCAACTAAATCCAATTTCACTATAGTTAATCCCATCAAAAAGATTCTCATACAAGCTATGAACAAAAAAATACATGTCGTCAATGAAATAATATGCGTCATAGGATCAGATATAGATATAGGGATAAAAAACCCCATAAGTAGATTCAAGCTTAGCAAATATAAAAAAAAAATTTGAGAATGCATTCAATCGAACGGATCTGATAGGCAAAGAAAGAAATCTTTTAGAAAAAAGAATCAAGGCTATAAAACTTAGAGAACCAAGAACAACCAAGGATCTACGATTCCATTCTAAGGAATGATTCCAAAAGTATATTCTACCTATTCCAGTATAGGCAATTTGGTAAATTAGAACAGAAAGTATATGAAAGCAGTAAAAAGTATAATAGTAACAAGAATCGTAAAAAAATAAAAAGATGCAGCTGCAATTCACTCGCTACTTCATCAAAGTTATCTTCTAAGAATAATAAAGGTTCAATATAAAGACTTGATGCAGAATGGAAAGATAAATAGACATAAGAATCATTTTCAGAACTCACAGATATATGGAATATTGGATAAGGAAATTTCTTATAGATTTTTCTTTGAATAGGAATTGCTGAACCTGCTGATTGAACTTCATTCTGATCGATTATTGATAGATAATCATTGATATCATTTGTATTTTTATCAATAGCTATTTGGTAAAGATATATCTCCTCTACAAACGAGACAGGATTAACTAAATAAAAAGTCTTGGAATCTTTATGAGAAATTTTGGTTCTAAGCCAATTTGTCGAATGAGTAAATCCTACTGCCTTCGGTAAATCTGTTTCTTCCCATTTCAAGGAAGAAATATTCCCCAGAGAGAAATTTGAACTTGGGTCTTCTGAAATTTGCTATGCTGAAGGGTATGTGTTTTTATCCCAGGAACAATTTGTAAATAAATATGCTGTGAGAATCAAAAGATTCAATTTTATTATAAACTGATTCATCATTTATTAAGTATAATTAAGATGAGCATAGCTCAGTTTTTTATGGGATTAGCTAATTCTATTGCCTTGTTACAAATTAAAGTTGCGTTTTCTCTCTTTAAAATTCTTTTTATTTCACATAAATTTCGATAGTATTTAACAAATTCGCCTTCTTTTTGAGAAGTAACAAAATCTAAATCTATTTCTGCCAAGGTAAAAACTCCTCTCCTCATATAGCATTCAGCTCGTAAATTTAGAACAGATAAATTGCCATTACCTTCTTTTAAGGATAAAGTTGAATCTTGTATGCACTCAAAATATTTTTTTAAGTAATACTCTGATTTTGCCTTATAATAATAATTTTTATAGTTTTCTGGATTTAATTTAATAGAATTTTCAAAATTTATAATTGCTGCAACAAATAAATTTCTATCATAAAGAGATTTGCCTTTATAAAAATAAAAATCGGAAGCAAATCCCCCATACTTAGGAGGAGTGTATACATTCAAACCATAAACACAACCCTTGACATTCTCATATTCTACTATGAACCAATAATCCTCAAGACTTTCGAAAATTTCGCGTGGCCCAACATTAATAATTTCGAAACTATGATTATATGGAATTAATTTAATTATCTTGTGATCAGATGTACATCCTGTTCGCAATGGCAAACCATTAATACCGAGTGAGATACCTTTAGAAGGAACTTGTATTTCTCTTGAGGAAGAACAGTGAACTAAATTAAATAAGACTAAAATTAACAATATAATTCTTAATGCATAATTATTCGCTATTTTCTTAATCGTCATTTCTTGATTATTCAAAATTACCTTGTCATATCCTTTATAAAAGGATAATATTTCAAAATTCTTTTGCACTCAGGTTTAGTTAAAGCTTCGTTTAGATTATCATCAAAACAATAATCATAGAATAAGGGAGCATAATAATTTTTACTTAAACTTGAAGCTAATCGAAAATCTAAATCAGCTGCATCCGTTTTCCCTAGCTTTTGATTGCACAATGCCCGAATTTGGAATAATACAGGGAATTCAGAACTATATAATAAGGCATTGTTAATATTATCAACACACTCAGAATACTTTTTCAGATTAAGATTGATCTCGGCTTTAAAAGCTAATAATTTTCCGTTGATTGGCAGCTTAGGTGAATGAAATTCTAATTCAGATAAAGCGGAATCATACTTCTCAGCAACTATATAGTCAAAAATTTTATTTTGGATTTTCGTTTGATTGTAATCTAAAGAATTTTCACCTTTGTGTAGATATCCACCAAAAACACAGCCTTGTTGATCTTGGTAATTTCCATAATACCAATTATTTGTAATATTATCTATTGTTTCTTCTTTTTCAATTCGTTCTGCTGTGAAAGTAGATAAAAAAGGGATTACTAAGATACGTTTCGTATTTTGATCACAATGCTCTCGCAATACTAATCCCCCGCTAGCAATTACTTTAAAATTAACGGGAAATTCATTTTTGAATAAAATAATTTTCTTTTGTAAATTGCAATTCAAGATTAATGAATAAAAAATAACCCTTAAAATTAATGGGTAAGCATTAATATAAAAAGGTTTCATTAGAATTGAATTCAAACCTTAGATGCAACTCTCTTCCTATCGTATTCTAAATTAGGTTCAAGCCATTTTTCCACTTCATCGACGCTCATGTTTTTGCGTTTCGCATAATCTATTACTTGATCCTTAGATATTTTACCAACTGCAAAGTACCTGGATTCAGGATGAGAAAAATACAAACCACTCACTGAACTTGCTGGCCACATAGCACAATTTTCAGTTAGAGTAATGCCTGTATTTTTTGCTACGTCCATTAGATTCCATAAGGTAAATTTCTCTGTATGATCAGGTGAGGCGGGGTAACCAGCAGCAGGTCGTATGCCTTGGTATTTTTCTCGGATGAAGTCTTCTTTAGTCAGATTTTCATCCTTGCCGTAGCCCCACTCATCTCTCATTTTCTTATGCATGAGCTCTGCGAATGCTTCGGCAAGTCTATCGCCTAGAGACTTAGCAAGAATTGAATTATAATCATCTGTCTTGTCTTCAAATGTTTTGGCATATTCCTCAACACCGTGACCTGTAGTCACAGCAAATCCACCGATAAAATCCTGCTTATTGAAATCTTTAGGTGCAATATAATCAACTAGTGATTGGTTGAATTGGCCGGACGGTTTGTCCATTTCTTGTCTAAGACAATGAAAGGTTGTTAATACTTCTGATTTAGTTTCGTCTGTATAAAGATGGATATCTTCACCCACAGTGTCTGCTGGATAGAATCCAACCACAGCACGTGCTCTAAACCTTTTATTTTCAATAATATCTTTTAACATTTTTTGGGCATCCGCGAAAAGTACCCTAGCCTGTTCACCCATATTTGGATCATCTAATATCATTGGATACCGCCCTTTCAATTCCCAAGTATGGAAAAAGGGAGACCAATCTATATATTCTGCTATTTCATCCAATGGATAATTATCAAACACTTTTGTACCGATAAAGGACGGTTTGTACGGTTGGTAATTTGCCCAATCGATAGAGGTACGATTTTCTTTTGCTTTATCAAAAGAGATTAAGTTTCGTTCATTTTGTCTGTTATAGTAATTCTGGCGAATTCTCTCATGCTCTGTATGAATTTGCTCAGCATAGGAAATTTTTTCCTTAGGATTGAGAAGAGAACTTACGACATTCACCACACGAGAAGCATCCAATACATGCACTACCGGAAAATCATAAGCAGGTGCCACCTTAACTGCAGTATGCGCTGGGCTGGTAGTAGCTCCTCCTATCAAAAGAGGAACCTCAAATCCCTGCTTTTTCATCTCTTCAGCAACTCCTACCATTTCATCCAAGGAAGGTGTTATCAATCCAGAAAGTCCAATCACATCTACTTTGTGCTTCTTAGCTTCTTCCAAAATTTTATCGGTTGGAACCATTACACCTAGATCAATCACTTCATAATTATTACATGCAAGTACTACACCTACGATATTTTTACCTATGTCATGAACATCGCCCTTAACAGTGGCTATAAGAAACTTTTGGCGTTCGGATGTATCTGCATTCAGACGCTTTTCTTCTTCCATAAAAGGAAGTAGATAAGCCACAGCCTTCTTCATAACCCTAGCAGACTTTACAACTTGAGGTAGAAACATTTTACCAGCACCAAACAAATCTCCTACGATTCTCATCCCATCCATCAAAGGGCCTTCAATCACTTCAAGAGGTTTGTCTAATTTCTGACGAGCTTCTTCTGTATCGCGTTCAACAAATTCATCGATTCCTTTGACAAGAGAATGAGCAAGACGTTGTTCAACTGTTCCAGATCTCCATTCGTCCGTTTTCTTTTCTTCCTTTTCTCCGCCTTCTTTAAATGATTCAGCGCGATCAATCATTCTCTCAGTGGCATCAGGTCTACGGTTGAGTAAAACATCTTCTACTAATTCTTTTAATTCTGGTTTAATATTGTCATAAACTTCTAACATACCAGCATTGACAATGGCCATATCCATCCCAGCTTGTATAGCATGGTATAAAAAGGCTGAGTGCATAGCTTCTCTAACTGGATTGTTCCCTCTAAAGGAGAACGAGATATTTGAAAGTCCACCACTTACTTTCGCACCGGGGCATACTTTTTTTATTTCACGTGTAGCTTCAATAAAGTCAACTGCATAGTTATTATGCTCTTCTATACCCGTTCCAACGGTCAATATGTTCGGATCAAAAATAATATCCTGAGGATCGAAATTGATTTTGTTAACTAGAAGATCATATGCTCTTTTGCAAATACGAACCTTATCTTCTTTGGTTGCAGCTTGGCCTTTTTCATCAAAAGCCATTATAATAACAGCGGCTCCATATCTCTGAACTTTTCTTGCATGTTCTAGAAATTTTTCTTCCCCTTCTTTCAAAGAGATAGAGTTTACTATTGGCTTTCCTTGGATGCATTTCAAACCTGCTTCAATCACTGACCATTTCGATGAGTCTATCATGAAAGGAACCTTGGTAATATCTGGCTCGGCAGCTATCAAATTCAAATAATGAGTCATAGAAGCTTCACCATCTAAGAGTGCCTCATCAAAGTTTATATCAATGATATTTGCACCCGCTTCAACTTGTTGAACAGCTACAGATACTGCCTCATCAAATTTATTCTCTAGTATGAGTTTCTTAAACTTGGGGGAACCCGTAACATTTGTACGTTCACCAACCATTAAAAATCCTTTATCAGGTGTGATGTTTAATGGCTCAAGACCAGAGAGTCTTGTATAGTTTATAATGTTTGGTCGTTTGCGAGGCTTATACTTCCTAGCTTGCTCTGCGGCTGCTTTGATATGATCAGGTGTAGTTCCACAACATCCACCCGCAATATTCAAGTATCCTTCCTTTGCAAATATTCCTATCCATTCTCCAAATTCTTCCGGAGTCTGATCATATCCGCCGAATGCATTGGGTAAGCCAGCATTGGGGTAACAAGACACATAACAAGAAGCTATGCGAGAAATCTCTGCAATATATGGCTTCATTTCACCAGCGCCCAGTGCGCAGTTGATGCCAACACTCAATGGCTTAGCATGTCGTATAGAATTATAAAATGCTTCCGCGGTCTGACCCGATAAAGTTCTTCCTGAATTATCTGTGATTGTTACGGACAAGGAGACAGGCAACCGTACATTTCGTTCTTCGAAAACAGATTCAATCGCATAAATGGCTGCCTTGAGATTTAAAGTATCAAAGGTTGTCTCAGGAAGCAAAATATCGACTCCGGCTTCAATCAAAGCATGTGCCTGCTCGGAATAAATTGCAACTAACTCATCAAAACTTGTCGCTCGGTAAGCTGGATTATTTACATCTGGTGACATAGAAGCCGTACGATTTGTAGGGCCCATTGCTCCGGCTATAAAAATAGGTCGCTTTGTATCGATTTCACGATAACGACGAATTGCTTCTCTAGCACAGGAAACAGACGCCGTATTCAATTCATAAGAGAGATCTTCCAATTTATAATCTGCTTGGGAAATTCTGTTTGCGGAAAATGTATTGGTTTCTAGGATATTTGCACCAGCTAACAGAAATTGATATTCAATTTCCGTTATAATATCTGGTCTAGTAATGGAAAGTAGATCGTTGTTACCTTTGAGAGGAGATCCATGATCCTTAAACCTTTCTCCACGAAAATCTTCTTCTGTCAGAGGATACTTCTGGATCATTGTGCCCATAGCTCCGTCTAGAATCAAAATTTCTTCTTCTAATAAGCGTAAGATTTCTTTCGAGGATTCAGTGGTGTATTTTGGGAAGTTCAAATGGATCTCCTAGGGATTTGTTCTTTTAAATTTTATTTACTCGGGTCACTGCATTTTGGCCCTTTCAATGCTTCCTTTGAATTCAAGATTACAGGATGCTTAGCGGACTCATCCGCATTGATCTGAATCCATGATTTATATTTCTCAGGAACTTCATAATCTGGGTAGATTGCCTCTATAGGACACTCATACATGCATGCATTGCAATCTATGCAAGTATCTGGATTGATATACAAAGCATCAGGTGCTTCATGAAATGCTTCTACGGGGCAGACTGCCGCACAACTTGTATATTTACAATCAACGCAAACTTCTGTTACTACATAAGCCATATTGTTAAAGCGGAGTAACTCAATTTATATCATTTGGGCAAAATGATTTTGAGACTCTCCATTTCCTTATTCTAATTTCATAATTTAAAAATTGCCCAAGAATTTTTCTTTTCGCATTCAATGATCAAGGCTATTCCACCTTACATTTAAATATAGAATCCCAAAGAAAGATAATTTCTCTGGGATTCTCAGCAAAACTCGCTACTTCTTAGTAACGATAATGCTCTGGCTTGAATGGGCCTTCAGGATTGATACCTAAGTAATCCGCTTGTTTTTTGTTCAAATGAGTGAGTCTTACACCTAGGTTTTCTAGATGGAAGGCTGCAACTTTTTCATCCAAATGCTTAGGAAGTCTATAAACTCCTAATTCATATTTATTCGTCCAAAGTTCAATTTGAGCCAATACTTGGTTAGAGAAAGAAGTTGACATTACGAAAGATGGGTGGCCTGTAGCGCATCCAAGATTTACAAGTCTACCCTCAGCTAATACAAGAATATATTTACCATCTGGGAAAGTATATTTATCAACTTGTGGTTTAATCTCAGTTTTAGTTACATCTTTTGCAGCATTCAATTGAGCCATTTGGATCTCTGTATCAAAATGTCCGATATTACAAAGAATCGCTCCACTTTTCATAGCTTTCATATGCTCAAAAGTAATGATGTCATCATTTCCAGTAGCAGTTACAACTATGTCAGCTTGCTCAATAATATCTTCAACTCGTAGAACTTGGTAACCTTCCATACATGCTTGAAGAGCGCAGATTGGATCAACTTCTGTTACTACAACTCGTGCACCAAAATTTCTAAGTGACGCAGCCGAACCTTTTCCAACATCTCCATAACCACAAACGATACAAAGCTTACCAGCTAACATTACATCTGTAGCTCTTTTGATACCATCAGCAAGTGACTCACGGCAACCATAGAGGTTATCAAATTTTGATTTAGTTACTGAATCATTTACATTGATTGCTGGAACTTTCAATTCACCTTTCTTCATCATTTTCATGAGAGCCATTACGCCAGTTGTAGTCTCTTCTGAGATTCCTCTTACATCTTTAAGAAGTTCTGGGTATTTGGTATGCATTACATGAGTCAGGTCACCACCATCGTCAAGAATCATATTTGGACCAGTTCCATTCTCATCAAAATAAATTGTCTGCTCAAGGCACCACCAATATTCTTCTTCCGTTTCACCCTTCCATGCAAATACAGGAATCCCAGCTTTTGCGATAGCGGATGCCGCGTGGTCTTGAGTAGAGAAAATGTTACAAGAAGACCATCTGATTTCTGCACCTAACTCAATTAATGTTTCAATGAGTACTGCTGTTTGAATAGTCATGTGAAGAGAACCAGCGATTCTTGCGCCTTTCAATGGCTTAGATGCTCCGTATTCTTTTCGAATTCCCATAAGACCTGGCATTTCCTTCTCTGCGATCTCGATTTCTTTTCTTCCCCATTCAGCGAGAGATAGATCTTTCACCTTGTAAGGGAGTAAATTTGTTTTAGTTGCTGTTGCGGACATGGTAGTCCTCCTTTTTTGTTGCTTTAATAAATAAAATTTTAAAAACAGTGTTAGTTGAGACAGAATCTCGTTCGATTAATTCAAATCCATATGTCTTTAACCAAGATTGGATTAGGTCGGGCTCGAATCCCATCCAGAGGTCAGCGTATTTTTCTCTCATGAATTCTTGGTTGTGCTTAACTAGATCTACTAGACAAAATGTACCGCCTAACTTTAAGACTCTATTGATTTCTTCCAAGACTTTGGGCGGATGGGAAACATGGTGTAAGACCATAGATGCTACAACTGAATCTGCAGTGTTATCATCAACCGGCAATTGCTCTAATTGTGCTTGTAGAATCTCAACTTTAGAGTTACCAAAAAATTCCTTACGGGCAACTTCAACCATTTTCGTGGATGAATCAAGCCCAATAACTTTATTGGATTTGGACAATAAGTAAGGGATAAGGCCCCCAGGTCCGCAGCCAAGATCCAGCAGTCGTTCTGAATTGCCTGGTAGAGAAGAAAGAATTCTATCTCTATAGATTTTGGGATCCAAAACTTCTTCTTGGACTTTTTCCCAATTCTGACCGAGGTCATCAAAGAATTCTCTGCTTAAATTTTCTCGATTTTGTAAGCTGATGCTCATGTTTCGTTGGTCGACTTCACGAAATGGAAGATCTTCCTTATAGGAAAGTATAAGTTGCACCAAATCGTATGAAAAATATTTAGCTGAGTTACGGAGGGAATAGTAAACCCAAGAGCCTTCTCGCCTAGAACTTAAAAGCCCCGCATCTGTGAGAATTTTCAAATGGCGAGATACCGATGATTGACCCATGGAAAGAATATCAACAATCTCGTTTACAGAAAAATCAGCGTAAGATAGGATATGTATTATACGAACGCGGGTTTCGTCAGAAACAGATTTAAATGCCTTCATTAGGGCATTCTCTGATTGGGAAACCAAGCTAGGTGTGGGCAGCAAGGTTTCTGTTTCTGTTCGTAGGAAATCCATCTAGATTTCAACATATCTAGATATCTCGATATTGTCAACTTTAAATGAAACGTTTACTTTCAATTTTCATCTCACTCGGATCCTTTTGGATCTTATCCTATAGTTTATGGAAAATTGCCAATTCCTGGGGCACATTTTGGGCTTTTATGAACTTTATTCCCTTGAGTGTAGCCATTTCTATTCTTTCAGGAATCATCCTTAAATATGTAAAATTAGAGGATCGTATTGGACCGATAATCGGGCTCTCAATTTTAACAGGAATCTTTGGTGCAATGAGCATTAATCCCCTCAAAGAAGCATTTCTTTTGAAAGTGGACTCAAGCGCTGTAAGTCTATTGTATCCAAAATCGGAATTGGTACCTTATCCTGGCTATATAAACTTAAAATCCTTATCTCTCTGCGACAATAGTGATTTATACTCTCAAATTCTTTGGGATTTGGTTAAAAGGGGCATGAAAATGAAAGACAATGATAACACTTACTATGGATACGATGCTGCCTTGCCTTTGAAAATCCAAGGGAAGGAAACTTCCATCCTTTTGTATTTTGAGACTGTAGGATATGGCGAAGTGAATCCGCCTAGCCAGCCAACAGAAAAAGAATGGGTTAAGTATTGTAAAGAGAAAATTTCTTGGGTAAAAATTCTCAAAGATTCAAACAACAGAAACGCAAAATTTGTTCGCAAATCCTTTCCAGACGAATTAAACAAACTCATTTATGTCAACTCCACTTCGCCTACTTTCGATCGCTGGGCATGGAGTATAGGTTTTGGAATTTTGATTCTTTTGAATTTGAGACAAGCGATTTTTGTTAAAGATTAAAATTCAATTTATTTTTTGTCTTATTTCCTTGGAAGTTCCTAAGAAAAATAGAAAACTACTTTTTAAAAAAGGAATGGTCTGCTTCAGCGAAGCTTGCTAGTTTGGTGAAATTCCGCCATCTTCTTTATGGATGGCTAGAGGTAAAAACCCCTTGGCATTTGTTAGACATATACAACCATCAATCAAACTATTAATCATACTCATATCTCTAACTTTTATACATTGCACAACCTCAACGAAATACCTTTCTGAAGAAGACACAAGACCTTCTGCTGAATGGGGACCTTTTGAACTAAAAGCAACCATCCATACAATGGCAACTGAGATCAGTGCTTTCTTAAAAGAGCAGGATCCAAAAGCCATACTAGCAATTTCCAGAATGGAAAACCAAAGTTCAGAACACATTGAACCTGAGATGATAACCAGAGAGCTTATATCGAAATTAATCTTTAACAAAGTAAAATTCATTGACCGCTCTAAACGAGAAGAAGCGGTCTCAGAAAGTATTTTTGGAAAACAAGGAATAACCAAAGAAAGTAAGGATTTAAAATTAGAAACTGCTGATTATGTGTTAGATGGAGTTGTTCTTGACAATGTTCGTTACGTCGATACGAAGAAAATTCAATACATCATCGTTAGTTTTCAAATGACAAAACTTTCCTCAGGTCTCATAGTATGGCAAGGCGAGCAAAAATTTCTAAAAGAGTCTAAATCCCCTTTAGTAAAATGGTAGAAGAGAATTTGATCCAATATATTTTTTTATATATTGAATCAACCTATCGCTCATTTAACTGAATTGTTCCAAAAAACTATGTTCATTTACTTCCTGCCATCTGGGTAGAAATAAAAATCTAGCACTGATTCTTTATTAGGCGAATTCACTTTCGTAGGTGCGATTTGTTTACGAGATTCATGGAATTGAACTGATGGAGAAAGTTCTTGATTTGAAGAGCCTACCCAAATATAATCGGGTAGATAACGAACATATCGATAGCTTTGGGCAACATTTGCTGTATTTACAATATCTTGTTTGGCAGAATCAATAGATTTCGAAGCTATCTCTGCACCCTTTTGTAGTCCAGCAATCAAGACTACAAGTCCAACTGCTGATAGATCCGATGAGTTTGCCTCTGTTCCTAAGTAAATCAAACCTCCTCCAACTGCTATTCCTAAAACCCCAACTGTAATCCCTAAGGCAACACCGCCTGTTGCAACTGCTGTGTTCTTTACTATACTAAGAGCCATTTTCTGACCATACTTAGAATCCTGAATGAGTTCATTGATTGCATTATCTCTTTCTAAATGCCTTTCATACCATGCCTTTGAATTGGATGTAATTCCAAAAGAAATTAGCTTACCTTTTTCATCTCTTAACTCAATCTTGGATTCTAAACCCTTGGAATTAAATTTTAAATCTCGAAAACCTCTTACAACATTCCATTCCAATTTGGGATCCCATATTGGCTCTCTACCTGGATAGCCTAAAACAAGGATCATCTTTTTAGGTGGAGCTTTCATCAAAGAAAGTTGCCAGGCCCATGTCATAGATTTATCCATGTAGTATGCCTTTCTGTATTCGACACGTGCCTCCTCCCAATGATCTACGCATCTCCACATAGATGCTAGAAATATTCTTAATATTGGATCATCGAATGGACCTTCATGGCTCCACTCTCCACCCAAAAAGTGAGAAACTTTTCTTATATGAATAAGGGCTTTTTCTTTATCACCTAACATTATATTGCCCCAACTAAGCAATAGATGCATCCATATGATTTCATGTTCGGATGCATAGTAACCATCTGGAGTATCTGCGTAGAAAAAATCTTTAAGCTCACGAGAAACCTTATATCGAACTCGTTCTTCCATTTTCTCAGCAAACCATTCTAATTTTTTAATCTCTGGTTTGCCTTGGAGAAGATTGAGATAGGTCTTTTCTAATGTTGTTATGAAAGCACCGTCTTCTCCCTTAGGAAAAACTTCTAGTGCTGTTTCTAAATCCTGCTCTGAAAGACTTTTAGTTGTTGGATAGTAATCATAAGACTTATTATAAACAGTGCTGCAAGATACTAAATATAAACTAGCTAAGAGAAATATATGAATACTCAGGATTACCCCCATCTTACTTTACGGAAGTATGGATGATATTGTACTGGGTAAGACAGTATTCTTTGGAAGGATGTTCCACACGAGAGTGAATTTCCAACTTTGTTTTTAATTTGTCTGATCTTGTTCGGATTTTTTCTTGAAGAAATGGATCCTCACAAATCGGAGAAATTTCTACAAGGCTATCGAAGTCATCCCAGGTTTTAATATTGTACTTATGATCATTCCGTATTATATAACTTTTATAGCGACTCATTCGAATAAGAACATCAATTTCGGAAGCAAGTAGTCTGCCTTCCTTATCAAAATGAATATCTTCATGAAATCCATTTATTAAAATTAGATTCTTGTCTAATGGAAGTTGAGCACTAATCCATCTAGCTGGCTCAAAAATATTCGCATCTTCTCCTCTAAGACAATAGTATCTTGTTTCACTATAGGACTTTGTCCAAAAGCCTCTATCATTTGCAAATAAACCTACACTGACTAGAAATGCAATAGCTGCTATGACTTGCCAAGCTCTTTGTAATTTCTTGCTTCTATAGAAAATAGATTCCTGCATAGGTCTTATAATCCATAGACTTGTTAGTAAAGACAAACAAGGTATAAATTGCAAAACATATCTTTGTTGCTTGTTGGGAGTCGTAATCTCTAAAATGAATATTTGAAAAAAAAGAATTAGCGTCAAACCAACTAAAGGATCTTTGAATATTCTAAATGGGCCAATTTCCAAGTCCTTTAAGCGACCAGATAAATTTTTAGACCAAGATAAATCTGATTCAGAAATATTTCTTGGTTCTTGCATTCTAATAGATTCTTGAGATTTTTTGGAAATAAATTGTTGTCTAAGCCATATTAATATAGAAATTACAGCAAAGAATATCATAATTCGAATCGCCCAAGGACTATCAAAAACTGCCTGAGGTAAAAATATATCACCCGATGGAGATGCTATCAGACTATAAAAAAAGCTTTTTGTGAATTTGTTAACAATATTAGATGCACCAATAAGGCTAGTTACACGGTCAGGGTTCAAATAAATCCAAAATAGGGATGGCATTATTCCTAATATATAAATTGCTCTAAGACTCGATGGAATAATTTTTCTTAATGGAAGCTTTTGTTTCCAAAGAAAATAATTGAAATCCAAAAAGAGTGGTAGTGTAAGATAATAATACATCAATTTATAAATGCGTAGGTTGGCATCAATAAGACCCAATTTCTTGGCAAAAGGTAAACCTAATAAACCAACTAGAATAAGTATGAGAAAGAATCTACGAATTCCTTTGTAGTGACTTACTAAGGCATGCTCAACTAGGCGAAATATTCCACTGGGCGACCTTAGGCTTTCCATTATAGTAAGTGCTATAAAAAGCATGAGACCGTAGGGGTATTTTGTGAAAAAGAAAAATAAAAGAGAAATTCCTAAACCCCATTTTAACCTAGAAGTGATTTCTGCCTTACATAAATAAATTTGGTAGAGATAATAAAAACACCAAATGGATGCAAACATAGCCTGGGTCTCAAGCATAGATGACAAACTATAAGCTGGAACTTCGAATGTATGAATTAAGAATCCTAGGCTCACTATAGTAATCAAACCTGCATATAGAAGATTCTTTGTGATAGAATAGGATACGATTGCTATAGATAGGAAGGTAAATGCTAAGAACGCAAGACCGAGAAAAGAATCTTCTAATATGACAGAGTAACCTGTTGGAATATAAAGAAGCATTAGTGTAATAAAAGAACGAAGAGGTGGCCAAGTTGGTGCTTCAAAAAAAGGTAGGATAGCAGAGTACCATCTGCCCAAATGGAAGTCAGAATATTGGTCCAACACCGTCACTAACCTAATGTTCTCGTCCCAACTCATGACATCCTGGTTTGGGCAATTTTCTAAAAAGTACGACCAAGCAATATCAAAAAAGTAATAGGAGCTAATAAATGCTAATGCAAAGAGCATAGATCCGAGAAAGAAATCTAAAGACTTTGATGAGAGGTAAGATTTTTCAAATATATTTTTCATTGACCCAGACTTTTATAAACATTTTTTGGAGGGATACTATAGGAATCTTCCACGATATGAAAAATTTATTTACCCTGTTTTTCTTGGCTAGCCTTTTAACACAATGTGCTACCTCGAATGCAGGAATTGCAACAAGCAACATTCCCATTACTGACCAACAATACACAGTGATCGGTCCTATTGAGAAATCGGATTATTGGTTTACCTTTGATATTGCGGTCATAGGTTTCCCTCTTACCAAGCCACCTATGGATCAATTGGTAAAAGCCTGCCTTCAGGAATCTGGTGCTGATGCTCTTATTAATATTCAATATTGGAATGATAAGAGCATAATTTTTTTTGTGACTCTAAACAGAATTGGGCTTAGAGCAGAGGCTATTAAATTTCAAAATGATCCTAAGAAAAAATGAAATGATCAGCTCTTCAACAGAGTGGAGCAAAAGAATTTTCTGTAATCTCATACAAAGAATAAAAATCCCACTAAGTACTTTTTTATGCACCTTTATACTCAGCCAATGTGCGGGAGCTCTTATAGAGAAAGGTGGTCATACTCGGAGTTCTCATTTAACACAACAAGCTACTATCATTCGTAATTCCCAATATAAGATTCTAGAAACCTCATCGGGTGAATCATCTACCTTGTTTTTGTTTGGACTCTTTCCTGTGACTAGTCCTTTGGATATAGAATATGCTATGAGCCAAGCTGTTCAAAAAATACCAGGCGGACAATCACTTATAGATATACATTATTGGCAGGAGACGCATGTATTTTTTCCTTTAGGAACTGTTTCTGTATTAACTGTTGAAGGTAAGGTGATCAGTTATGAATCAAACATAAGTGAGTTAGAGAAGTCTCTTAAGAAAGTTCCTCAAAGATAAGTCTATCTATGAAAATCATTTTTGTATTAAAAATGCCAAACTGAGTACTAGACTCAAGTCTAATCATTGCTGGAGACTTTTTCCTAATTTTTATATCAATCTTACCTAAATCCAAAATATTCAATCTAGATTAATTGTTGTGAGAATTTACAAATACAACAGTGTTTTAAAAGGCTTGGATTCATGATTTATTTAAGAAAAATGGTTTTTAGAGGGTATTATGCAGACTTACGTAGATTTAGGTGAGACATTAATTTTCGTCATTATGGGTTTCGCAAGTGTTCTTGCTCTTGCAGTTTTTGTAGAAAGATTGATTGTATATCGAAGAACGATATCAGAAAAATCGGAACATTTTTTACAAAATTTAACCATCTCTCTTCGCAAAAAAGATATCTCTGAAATAAAAGATCTAGTATCTCAATCAGAAGATACTGTCTATTCAAGATTCACATCCTTTACTATGGAACGCTTAGAAGAAAATCCAAATGGAATTCCAGTCCTTATGGAAGGAAAAATCATCTCAGAAAAAATCGAACTCGAGAAACGACTCCCTATTTTAAATACCTTAGGCAATAATGCTCCCTTTATTGGTCTCTTGGGAACAGTTCTTGGAGTAATCAAAGCATTTTACAATTTAGGAACCCTAGGAAATACGGGAGCTGAAGTTGTTATGCGATCCATTTCTACTGCCCTACTTGCAACTGCTGCAGGACTAGCAATTGCTATCCCTGTGGTTATGATTAATAACTTCTTCTCTCGAAAGATGAAAGTGATTCTAGCAAATCTAGAAATACTCAGCAGAGAATTTACAGGAAATTTCCTTAGTGGCTCAAAGAAGCAAAACCACTAAACCATAGGAGAAACTAGATATGGCAGTTCAAAGTGGCGGCGATGATGAGGAAATTGGAAATATAAACATTACTCCCATGGTGGATGTAATTTTAGTATTACTTGTAATTTTTATGGTTACAGCAAATTTCCTTAAGAAAGAATCCATCAATATCAATCTACCTAAGGTTGCAGCTGCGGATCCTAATATTGCAGAATCTAAGCAGATAGCTCTAACAAAAGATGGCAAGATCCTTTTTGAAGGAAATGAAACGAGTTTAGAAGGAATGATTCGGATCTTAGAAAGAGATGCAAAGCTACAACCTAATATGCGTTTGACTATTTCCGCAGATGAGAAGCTCCCTTACGGGCGAGTGACAGAGATTATGGGACAGGTGCGTAAGGCTGGTGTGACTCGAATTGCACTATCAGTTAAAAAATAAGTATGAAGCAAATTGATTGGCAAGAAATTAAAACTAAGATTAAGATCTTTGGTGTATTTCGCTTTTGTCTACTGGCTTCTATTTTTCTTCATGGCTCTGTGGTCTTAGGATACTATATTGCTACCTATGTCGCACCTGTAGATTCTGAAGAGTACGAAATTTCAGAATTAGATGTTGATTTTGAAGAAATACCTCCCGAACTGATAGGCGGAACATCAAGCCCGGCACCTGTTGAAAAGTCGGAATGGGTGGAAGGCTCAAACAAGGACCAATCTAAAGAAGCTCCCGACGATTCCGATATAAATCCCAATGCCTTGAATGGAAATGGGACTGACAAGGACGGATTTTTATTTTCTTGGGCGGGGGATAGACCTCCAACTTTTATAATTGATTTTGATTTAACTGATTATTTTCCGGCTTCAGCTAAGGCTGCAGGAATAACCAATAAAATGGTTACAGTTATGGTGCAAGTAAATGAGAAAGGCGAACTCATGGGTGCAAAAATTGTATCTGGCAAGGCTGGATATGGTTTTGACGAAGCTGCTATTCAAATTGTGAAACGAGCTCGTTTTGCCCCTGGCTATGTGGATGGGCGACCAACGAAAATGGCTCATAGACTTCCGATAAATTTTACTTTGGAGGATTGATATGCGATTTTTCAAATCGAAACATCTTGCTATGTTTCTTCTTGTGGTTTTATATTCCTCCTTTCGGCATCAATCAGCCTTGGTAGGCTCCGAAGACCCAGTTCCCTTCAATGGTTTTAGAGTAGGCCTACTTCAAGATGAACCCAACCTAGCAAGCACTATACAAGAAGCACCTTCTTTAAAATACTCTACACTTCCTAAAAAAATTGATCTAGCATCCAAACTCCCTATCCCTTACCCACAAGGAAACCAAGCAAGTTCCGTAGGTCTTGTATTAGGTTATTTAATGAAATCTTATTATGAAAATTTAAAACTGGATCAACCAAAAGATTTAAATAAAATATCGGTATCCAACCAAGAGAAGACTTCCTATTTCTATTCGCCTTCTTTTGTGTACAATTCAATCAATCATGGCAAAGACTTAGGAGGCTCCATTTTAGATGGATTGATTTTATTAGCTTCCAAGGGAATTCCTACTTGGGGAGAAATGCCCTATTCACCAGAGGATTATAGAAGCCAGAAAGATGAAATATCCTTAAACGCCTACTCTCATAGAATCAATGATTTTCGAAAAATTCCTCAGTCAGATATTATAAAAATAAAATCCTATATAGCAGCTAACAATCCATTGGTTGCATCTATGCTTTTTTTTGAAAATTTTACCTTATATAAAAAAGGTGAGATCCTTAACCAAGAAAAGGGAAAATTTTTAGGTGCACAAGCGATTGCCTTAATTGGATATGATGACTCCAAAAAGGCGTTTAAGGTTTGGAATTCTTGGGGACCTAACTGGGGTGAGAACGGCTATGCCTGGATAAGTTATTCCCTCTTTCAGAAACTGGGATCCAGTGTGTATTGGATGGATGATCCCCCAAAATTACTTGATCCTGCGGATTTAGCACTTGCTTATCCAAACCAAATACATGCAACAAGAGGGAATTACCCGGATAGAGTTCGTATTTCTTGGGAAAATGTAAAAAATGCAATAGGCTATGAAATTTTTCGCAAAAGACCCTCTGAAACAAAATATACCTTAGTTGGTCTATCAATTGATAATGCTTTTGAAGATATGGGTGTGCAACAAGATTTAGTCTACCAGTATAGCCTTGCATCTGTTTTTTCAGAACAAAGTTCTTCACAAAATCCTGATCCGACCGAAGGATATTCTTCTAAGTCAAAACTTCCTATTACTTCTATGGAAATAACTGGACTAACAGCAAGCCAAGGAAGATTCGCAGATAAAATCCTAATTCGATGGGACCCAATCCCTGGAATAAGAAACTACCATTTGTATAAATACAATATATACTCCAAAGAATTCCGTTTATTATCTAAAACAGCTAAACCGGAATTTATAGATAGAAAAGCACAAAGAAATGGAAATTTTGAGTTCTACCGAGTGTCTGTGGCAGGCAGCTTTGCAACAAGTTTCATTTCACAAGCTAGCTTCGGTTTTACGACATCAAGAGGGATTTCACTTCCGCCTCCTGAGTTGGTTTATGCTTCCCAGGGTGAATATACAGATAAAATCAATATAACCTGGGAAGAAGTTCAAGGTGCTGTGGATTATAAAGTATATCGTTACACAAAGGAAAGCAATTTCTGGGAAGAACTCGGTCAAACGGCTAACCATATATTTGATGATACAGAGCCTAAAGCATCTAACCACTACTATGCAGTATCTTCTTTAAACAAATTAGGAACTTGGAGTAGAGCATCTCTTCCCGTTTATGGATTTATTTCTAAACTATCCATGAGATCTTCCAGCTTGAAACCTCCCCAAGAATTAAGTATATTTGAAGTAATGCAGAAGACGACTAAAGAAAATCTACTGAGACTTAGTTGGAAACCTGTCCAGGATGCAAAAGAATATAGAATTTATTCCAAAATTGTGGGAGGTAGCTGGACAGTTATAGGGACTTCCAAATCGAATTACTTTCAATTCCCTACTCAACCCGCTTCCAAATTCCACCTCTATTCAGTAAGTTCAGTGAATGATTTGGATCTGGAAGGTTTTAAAAGTAAATCTCTTTCTTATGGTTGGCATCCCATTACCAAGGATGAATCAAGCATACGATCCTTTGGAAGTGATTCCAAATTAGAAAATTTCAAAGGACCTTGGACATCTATGTACTGGGATGGTAAGGCTACTGTTACACCTGTTCGCTTGAAAATAGAGTCAACAGATGATTTAAACCAAGCCTATACAATTGAATTGAACAACAAGGTCATTTATGAGGGAGATTATTTACAGGAAAATAAAATAGTCGATCCCCAGGGTAGCTTCAAACTAGAACTATCTTCATCATCAGATGCGCTTTATTTGGAGATTAAAGATAAAAAAATTCTCAAAGAAAATACTACCCTTTCTTTTCTTAGAGAGTAATACTGTATTCCCATCTCCCGTTTGAGTATGTATTGCCTCCCTTTGAAAAAAAATAGATAGTGTTTCATTTTAAGAATACACAGCCACCTTGTCAGTTATTCCTTTTAAGCTGAACTCTCCATGATAATTCACCGAACTCTTATTAGTTGCATTTAAATCATTATAGAATTCTCGACTCATAGCAATAGGAAGTTTCAATTCTTTTGTAAAGGATTCTAGTCGAGAGGAAAGATTCACTGAATTACCAATTATGGTAAATTCCATGCGACTCTTTGACCCTATATTTCCTAAAGTAACTTCTCCAAAATGAAGACCAATACCTATTTGTAATTTCCCATCGGCAAATGGTATCGAATCTAGTTCTCGAAGCATGTCTCTTGCCGCTGTATAAGCTGAATCCGATGGATTCGAGATAGGAATGATCCCTCCAAAAATAGCTAGAATTCCATCGCCAATAAACTTATTTATAATTCCATCATTTGCAACTATGCATGTATTCATTTTATCAAAATATGAATTCAAAAACTGTACAACCTGTTCGGGTGGAAGCTTTTCTGAAAAAGATGTAAAATTTCGTATATCTGAAAATAAGATTGCAACTTTCTCCTTTTTCCCACCTAACTCTGGAGGATGTTTCAAAAGATAATCTCGTATACGTCCATCAACCATCTTTCCAAATATTTCACGTATAGTTTCTTTCTCTAGTAGTTCGCGACTCATAGTATTCATAGTGTATTTTATTGTTCCCAGTTCATCTTTGGAATCCACAAATATCGCTCCGGTAAAGTCACCCGTTCTAACATTATCTGTAAGACTTTGGATTTCATTCAGTGGTCTACGCAAAGATTGAACTAAAAAATATGTGAGTATTGCACCTGAAATTATAAAAATAAAAACTAGTAAGAAAAAATATATAACATCTTCTTCCTTGCTAACATTTCCGATACTCGCATTGAGTGCAAAGAAGATAACAAGCATAGGAAACATTACTGCCGAGAAAAAATAAAAACTAAATTTTCCAATTAATCCATCCTTCAAAAATTTAGAAAGATTGAAAATTTCGTCCTGTTCAAATACTAAAGGAAAAAGGAATATTTTAAAATAATAATCACAAGCAAAATAGGAAAGTGCAAAGCTATAGATTGAAACAAGCAGAGATACTAACAAGAGCAACATCTGCGAGACTTCTGTAATTGGAATTTCTTTCGTTACTAAAAAATACCTAGAAAGACTTATACCTATAGCCCAACCTAAGGAACCAATGAAGGACCCTATAATAGGCATTCTGAGAGATAATCTCTTTATATAAATTGGGATCTTATGAATGGGAGTCTGTCTCTTTATAATTATCATAATAGGTAAAAAGATAGCATACAATAATAATGTAGGGAGGATAAATGATGGTAGAATACTGATCTTCCAATTAAATTTATTAAATTCTTGGAATAAATGAAGGTCTTCTTCTTTGATTAAAATATAAGAGAGACAAGCATTTAAGCCCACTGTAAATATATTTGCAACTATTACAGAAATAAGAGGGATATTCGCGCGAAATACTTTTTGTTGTGTAAGATTCAAACTTGACTCCTAAAACGCATATTATTATGATTTATCTTTGTAAGAGCTTTTCTGCAAATAAGAATTCTCAACTTTATGAAAAATAGTAAATTATGGATGCTAGTTCTTCCTCTCTACCTAACACAAATCTTTATAAACAATAAAATTTATTGTGATGAAAATAATGAACCTATTATAACTTCAAGGTCTGTTGACATATCTAATCCCAATTATATTCAACAAATTTCTTGCGAGGAAAGAAAATGCCATAAGTTAGAGCTTACTGATGTCAATTTAAATGATATCCAAGACCAAGTTTTTGATTTAATGGGCAAGGAAGCTGGCAAAATCTTTGTAGAAGTTCAAGAAAATCCAAATACAATTACTGATGAGAAAAATGAAGTATGGTTGAAATACCTTCGCGAGATAGCCAATCGTAAGGGAAGGGTCATTTTTGAACCAATTTATATACAAACTCGTGATATGAGTTTTAATGATATACCAATTTATGGTGGTTATTTTAAACTGGGATCTTCAATTTACAGTAGATTCAATTCTATACTTATCTATGGAAGAATGGAACACTATAATGCAAAGGTACTCTTTCATCCTAAGACACACCATATAATGGCTTATTTCTTCGTCCACAAAAACTATGGTAGCATATGCAAAACGGTTTTTTCAAATTGCAACAGCATCGAATATATTGATGATGATGTCTTTGATTTTCAACTTGAAGAAGCTCTAAGCAAAACAAAGGAGAATTTTTTTATAGTTGAGTTCACTAATACTAAAGCGAATCTTCCCTTCTTTCGTATGGAGGTTGAAGCCTTACTTGAGGTTAACAAGTCCTCAAGATTGTATAAATGGTTGGTAGCATCAAAAGTATCTGAGGCCAAGCCTATAGTTCAAGAGCGATTTCTAACTGTCCCAATTGCAATAAAAATCATCGATTATTCATTGTCAGCTTATGACCTAGTTCAAAGTATTCGAATGTACTCATCTGCTCGGTCCTGGAAGGCTACTACTTATTTTGAAGAATCAGCTGAGGGTAAAGCCATCAAGTCTGTACATTTTGAAAGAATTACTGAAGAAAGATAATTGATTCAAGAATATTAAAGATTTTATCATTTTAAAAATCTATGATCTAGAGCGGGAATTTTCTTTCGAGCTATCTCAATTGAATCGGTATCGATTTCAATAATTCTGCATCCTATTTCTGTTCCTGCATCCGAAAGTATTTCGCCCCAGGGAGAGATAACCATGGAATGCCCATACGTTTTCTTTAGAGAGGAGGCCTGAGGCAATCTTAGATCTTTACTGGTCTCAGAGTTGGATTTAGATAATTTGTGAGTACCTGTTTGGCCTGGAGCAACAATGTATACAAAATTTTCTATAGCTCGCGCTCGAAGTAAAATTTCCCAATGTGCCCTACCTGTTAATTCAGTAAATGCGGAGGGAACAAAAATAATTTGTACATTTTGTTCGGAGATCTTTCGAAAAAGTTCTGGAAATCGAAGATCGTAACAAATAACGGAAGATACTCTTCCAATTTCAGGAATATCAATTGTATTTGGAATTGCAGATCCAGGAAACACAGTTCTAGATTCTTTGTACTGAATTCCATCTCCAGGATTCGTATCGAAAAGGTGAATTTTATTATATTGGAATACTTCTTTCCCTTCTGGAGAAAATATCGATGCTCTGTTATATGCTTTTTCTGGATTTGGACTTATGGAAGGATAACCACCACCGAGAACATAGATTTGAAATTCAAGGGCAACTTTACGTAAGAAATTCTCCGCCATTTTTTGAATCGTACCAAGATTTTGAATTTTATCGGACTCTCTTCCCATATAAGCAAAATTTTCAGGTAGTGCAACAAGCTTAGCACCTTCTTTATAAGCCTGTTTTATCCAATGATGGCATTGTTCTAAATTGGATTCAATTTCATCAGAACTATTTAATTGAATTGTAGCAAGTTTTGTTTTTGGCATAAAAAACGTCTTTGAAAAATAGAAACTACTAGTAACAAGGTCATAATGGAAAGGCAGATTGAAAAAGTAAACCATATCCTCGAAGCGCTTCCTTATATCACAAAATACAATGGGAAGACTATCGTAATCAAATACGGTGGAGCAGCCATGGTACATGAAGAACTGAGAGGTTCTTTTGCCCAAGATATTGTTCTTCTCAAATTTTTGGGTATCAATCCAGTTGTGGTTCATGGTGGCGGACCTGAAATCAATGGGCTTTTGAAGGCATTGAATATTAAATCTGAATTTATACGTGGGAATAGAGTCACTACCCCAGAAACTATGGATGTAGTAGAAATGGTTCTCACTGGAAGAGTGAATAAACAAATAGTTTCCTTGATCAATGATCAAGGTGGTAAGGCAGTAGGAATCAGCGGCAAAGATGGAAAGATGGCACTTGCCGAGAAACTATATATGAATATAGATGGGGAAGAAGTCGACCTCGGCCTAGTTGGTAAAATCAAAGAGATAGATACCTCCATCCTAGATAATCTTAGAGATGAGAATTTTATTCCTGTCATCTCTCCCATAGCCTATTCTGCAGAAGGGACATCTATGAATATCAATGCAGACACTATGGCAGGAGCAATCGCAGCGGCCCTGAAGGCGGAAAAATTAATTCTTCTTACCGATACAGAAGGGATTCTGATTCATAATAAATTAGTAACTGGATTGAATCGATCCAAAGTGGAAGAATATATAGCCTCTGGCGATATCACTGGAGGAATGATTCCCAAGGTAGAATGCTGTATTACAGCAATTGACCAAGGTGTCAAGCGTTCTCATATCATAGATGGACGAGTGGCACATGCAGTTCTTTTAGAAATCTTTACTGACAGTGGAGTTGGCTCTCTGATAGAGTGAGTACTATGTCAGAAATGAAGCTCACACTCGGACTCATCACTGAGATTACATCTAAGATTAATTCTGTAGAAGACCTTCAATCTCTACTCCATACTATTATGGACACAACGAAACGTGTGCTTAATACGGATGGATGTTCTCTCCTACTATATGATAAGGATGAAGATTGTTTAGTCTTTGATATAACAGTAGGCGCTAAGAAAGAAATTTTATCTAAGCTAAAAGTTCCTAGGGGCAAAGGAATTGCTGGGATGGTTCTTGAATCATTGAAGCCTGAAATAGTAAATGACGCTGAAAATGATAATAGAATTTATAAAAATATTGATGACCAAGTTGGATTCAAAACTAAAAATCTGATTTGTGTGCCTATGCTTGCGAACGGTGAAGTACAAGGTGTACTTGAAGCTGTAAATTCATCCGATGAAAGAGATTTTACAGAAAAAGATATTAAAATCCTCCGCTATTTGAGTGATCTCGCTGCAATATCTATTCGCAATAGAAAATTAATTGATGCCCTCGAAGCACGAGCAAATGAACTGAATACATTATTTCAAATATCTCAATCACTTTCCACAATAGTAGACCTAGATCAGTTTCTTGAATCTACAGTAAAGTCGATTACAGCAATTATGAAGGCGGATAAGGTTGGGATTCTTTTCCAAGGAAGTCAACCTAAAGGCTATGATTTTATCAAGACTCATGGCTTCCCTCATGCTATCCAAGATTTGAAAGAAGGCATAGGACCCTTAGATAGAATCCTAGAATCAGTTAGAACGGTTGGTCAAAAAGTAGCCTTGCATGTAAATTCATCTGCAGCAGCTACCGAAATATCAAAGTTAGGTTACTTCAAGAAACATTTAATCATTATCCCTATTCAAAGAAATTTAGAAACCTTAGGTATACTATTAGTTGCCGATCAAATAGATAATTCATCCTTCGATGATGCAGAGATTCGCATTCTTTCTACTATTTCCAATCAAATCGCAGAAGCGTTCACAACTTTAATTGTTAAAGAACAAAGTGAACAATTAAAATATATTCAAAGAGACTTACAAGTTGCAGCACAGATACAAAAGAATTCACTTCCTATAATACCAGATACTTATGGAGACTTGGAATTTTCGGCTTTTTACAAGGCTTCCAAAGAGATAGGTGGTGACTTCTATGATTTAGTAGTTCATAGTCCAACAGAAATTTCGGTAATGATAGCAGATGTTTCTGGGAAAGGAACACCAGCAGCATTATTTATGGAGTTCAGCAAAACTATTATTTCTAGTGAAGTGTCTAGATCTAATTCTCCCAGTGATGCCTTATTTAAATCTAACAATATTATTCAGGAAAAATCAGCATTTGTTCTTTTTGTAACAGTGATGCTCGTACGTATCAACACTACCAATAAAACACTTACCTATGCTACAGCAGGCCATAATAGACAGTTTCTTTATAGAAGGTCTCAGAAAGATATAAGCTTACTTTCTGGGAAAGGCACTCCCTTAGGAATAGGTCAAACAGAATTCTCAGAACACACCATAGATTATGAACCTGGTGATTATCTCATATTGTATACAGATGGTGTAACCGAAGTCATGAATACAAGCGATGAAATGTATGAGGAAGAAAGATTCATAGAAGATATTCTTGCTATGGAAGAAGATACTGCCAAAGATATCCAAGCAAAAATTATCCAGCATACGAATAAATTCCAAGGAAATGCTGAACAACACGATGACTATACCTTGTTTATTATAAAACTAAACTAGTATTTATATTTAAAATTTTCAAGCTAAGATCTTCCTGCATTATAGATTAATGCCGCTTTACTATTTTTAATTTTTCTTAAACCAAAAATCACCACCATTCATAAAAAAAATGAACTGGCCCCTTTCCCTTACCTATCTCTAAATGAGCTGAAGCTTTGATTGTACCTGTTAGATACGTTTTTGCGATACGGATTGCATCAAGAGAATTATTTCCTTTTGCTAATTCTGCCGCAATAGCAGCTGAAAACGTACAACCTGTTCCATGCGTATTATTACTTGCAATTCTTTCAGACTCGATCCAAGTTATCTTACCGCCTTTCTCAATGATACAATCAGCACTCTTTTCTTGGTCTTGAGAATGCCCACCTTTTACAACTACAACTTCGGGGCCATAACCCAAGATTTCTTTACCTGCAAATTCCATATCACTTGGATTCGCAATTTCTTTCCCAATCAAATCACCTGCCTCAGGAATATTCGGTGTTAAGACAGATGTTAAAGGAAGAATCTCCGATTTTAATGCTTGGATTGCATCTTCCTGTAGTAATCTATGTCCTGATTTTGCAACCATAACAGGATCAACTACAATAAATTTAGGCTTATATTCTCTTAATTTTGCAGCTACCAAAGTGATGATTTCTGCCTTATGAAGCATTCCTATTTTGACTACTTTAACATCGAGGTCTTCAAACATTGAATCAATCTGTTCAGCTATGGACTGTAAGGGAAGATCATAGAGACCTTTAACTCCAGTTGTATTTTGTATGGGCAGTGAAGTTAAAACCGTACAGGCGTATACTCCTCTAGCAGAAAATGTCTTAAGGTCCGCTTGCATCCCAGCTCCCCCACTTCCATCAAAACCAGCGATACTTAAAGCAATGGGAAAATTTGGTTTCATAGCTTTTCAATCCTTAATGAAGGTTTAGTGGAATCAAAATGGATTGTACTCATAGCGTCTAAGAATCTTTCTCTATAATTTCCTAAGCCTGTGTTGTCTAATGCGGCTTTTTCACCTAATACTCCATAGTATGCGACGGCGGAAGCAATGCTTTCAATTGATTTATTTCCAGAAGCTAAGACTGCAGCTAGATAAGAGGAGAGAACGCAGCCTGTTCCTGTAATCTTTGCCATAATTGGAGTACCATTGTTAACACGATACCTATCAATGCCATTTGAAATGTAATCAACCTCACCACTTACAACTACTATACACTTTCTTTCCTTGGCTAAGTCATCCGCCGTGGCTTCCACAGATTTTGTTTCTATAGTTGAGTCTACTCCTCTGGTTGTGGAAGATAAACCAGCGATACTAGAAATCTCAGAAGCATTTCCTCGAATTAAATCAATTTTACCTGATCCTAGTATTTCTTTACATGCTGAAGATCGAATGCTGCTTGCCCCTGCACCAACAGGATCCAATACAATATTCTTTGCATTAGAATTAGAAAGAACTTTTCGCATTACGTCCATCTGGTGAGATGATATTGTTCCTATATTCAAACAAATACCATTTGTAATATCTACAAGTTCGTAGGCATCGATTGGATCATCCGACATTACAGGTGATGCACCTAATGCAATTAAGGAACTTGCAATAAAATGCGTAGTAACGTGGTTGGTTATATTTAATATGAGAGGATTATTGGTTATCATCACTCTGCCTCCGCTAGTATAATCTAGATCAGGTCCTCAGGGTATAATCTCAGACCAACTTTCACATCTCTAGTGAAAGCGGGACACCCCCGGTGAAAAAGAATTCTATTTATAGAAAATTTTTTGTATTCCTAGAGTCAACCTCTAAAAGCAAATTTTTTAATTCTTTGGAAAAACCATACAATATCACGATTGATTATATACAGAACAGGAATTCCATACAATGTAATCAAAGTGGATGATATAATTCCATAAGCTAGAGCTAATACCATAGGTTCAATAAATGGGTCTGAACCTCCAATCCCATATCCTGTAGGCATAAGCCCTAGAACTGTCGTGGCAGTTGTAATCAAGATAGGTCTTAGCCTACGTATAGATCCTCGCATAACAAGTACTTTATCTCGAATCACAGCATGAGAGGTTCTACGTATAGTGTTTCCTTTTGGAAAGAATTTATTAATAAATTCCATCATCATGATTGAGTTATTTACAACAATCCCCGAAAGACCTATAACTCCGATTAAAGCAAAGAATGAAAAACCAAGTCCATGTGCGAAAAATGCCCAGAATACACCCGTTAAGCCAAAGGGAACTGCCATAAGAACTAATATAGGCTGGGCAAAAGATTCAAATAAAAGCACTATTGCCAGATAAATTGCAATAAAACCAAGCATAAATGCAATAACTAAGGAAAGAAAAGACTCTTGAGCCTTTTCAGCCTCTCCACCATAAGACATACTTACTTCGGGAATATCTATTAGCTCATCTGCAAAATGCGCAATAGTAGTATCTACAATTACCTTTGGTACAAAATTTGGTTCAACATTAGCGGTAACAGTTGTAGTAACTTCTGCATTAGTATGGTAAATCTTTGAATCAGCGCGAGTTGTAGATATTGTAGCAAAGGAACGAATAGGAATCAAAGCACCTGTTTTGTTTCTAACTTCAAGGTTCAATATGTTCGCGGTGCTATCTCTGTACTTACTTGGAAATTTTACTCGAATCCCTATCTCTTCATTTTCTCTGACAATGGAAGTTGCAATAATCCCATCAAAAGCTATCCTCAAATTGGTAGTTACATCTTGAACGGTAAGACCGAGCTGACCAAGTATTGCATAGTTGATATCAATCTTATATTCTTCCCTTCCTAATTTAGCATTAGATGTGATATCATAAACGCCTTTGGTCTGTTTGAGATATTCAATAACTTGCTGAGTGTATTTTTGTCTATAATCAGGTCTATCTGAATGTATTCTAAGTTCAATTGGCTTTCCTACAGGAGGACCAGGTTTAGCAACTTGCACATCAAGATTTTCTAAAGGTAGATTCAAATCAAGAATTCTATTTCTTACTTCAGCGGCAATTTCATCTGCTGTTCTTTCTCTAAGATTGCTTGCGGTAAGCCCAACTTCTGTAATTGAAAGATTTTTCTCACCACCTATAGGAACTGCCAATTGATTCCCATTCCCTGTTCCTAATTTGGTAGTTGAATAAGCAAGTTCTTGCTTCGGTAGAGAAAGCACAATTTTATCAACTTCGAAAAGAACTTTTTGAGATGCATCAAAACTATAGTAATCCGGCATTTCTAAAGTTATATTAAATCTATCCGCACCAGCAGATGGGAATAAATTAACACGAACCTGTGGAGCTATAACCAAAAAAGTAAAGAACATAAATGACAAAAGGCCGAGTAAACTCACATACCTTTGTTTTAGAAATACCTTAAGTGAATTTTTGTAGAAATAAGTTAATCTTTTCTCAAGCCTATTTCTAAAGTTATCATCCTTATGGTGAGAAGCCTTACCATATTCATTCAACAAAGATGGAAGGAAAAACCATGAATAAAGAAGGGAAGCAAACAATGAGACTATAACAACGATAGGAATCACACGTATAAATTTACCTATAGTTCCTGTAACAGCAAACATAGGAATAAAGGCAAAAACAGTTGTACATACACTAGCAAAGATTGGCATCACAACTTCCATGGTTCCTGTAAGGATATTTTTATCCTTATCACCGCCTCTTGCTACATAGAACATAGAGTTCTCAGTCACAACTACAGATTGGTCAACTATCATACCTAAGGCTGTTATCATAGCAACTAAGGATACTGCATTGATACTCTGACTAAGATTGTCCATCAGGATAAAAGTTAACAGGAAAGAAAAAGGAATACTAGAAGCAATAAGTAAGGAAGAACGGATATCTATGAAAAAAATCATAACCCCGACCACTAAAAAAAATCCAAACAAAGCATTAGAGAGCACTACATCTATTCGATTTCTTACAACCTTAGAAGCATCCGAGGCAATTGTTAGTTCAACTCCTTTTGGGAGTAATTTCTTTTTCTTTTGAACAAAATCATTTACCCTATCTACAAGACGAATGATATCTTCACTGCCCGATTTCTTTATAGTAAGTGTAATCCCTTGCTTTCCATTGAAATAAGTTCGCATCAATTCGTCTTCAAAACCATCTTTAATTTCAGCAACATTTTTGACACGGATAGTACCTCCACCAAACTCTGATCTTACGATAGTTTCTTGGATGTCGGAAGTAGAATTGTACTCGGCAACTGTTAGAATGTTTCTTTGTGAAAGACCTTGTTCCAAGGTTCCACTTGTAGCCTTTATATTTCTTGCTGATATTGCCTGAAGAACATCAGTAATTCCTATATAATTCGCCTTGAGTTTGGCTGGATCAGTATAAACTAAAAATTCTTTATCTCTATATGCATACTTATCTACTTGGGAGACACCTGGGATTCTTTTGATTTCTTTCTCTATCAACTTTGCAACGTCTCTTACTACTCCATACTCGACATTGTCTCCTGAGATTCCCACGCTTATTGCCGGAAACTCTGTCGCCTTTAGGTCTCGGATCTGTGGCCTCTCTTTTACTTCGGGTGGTAAGTCGGTAACTCTTTCAACCGCTCTACGAATTTCATCTTTTACTTCTTTTTGATCAGGATAATCAATATCAATTTCGACAACAATGGAAGACACATTCTCTTGGGAGGTTGAGGTGAATGTTTTGATACCTGCGACTCCTTTGATTTCATCTTCAATCAAACGCGTCACGTTTTCTTCTACGTCCTTAGGCGAGGCACCCAGGTATTTTGTTGTGATGATCATGGTTCCCAAATCGACTTGAGGAAAACCATCCCTTTGCATCTTTCGAATAGACATCAAGGAAATCAAAATAATTCCCACAATTGCGATTCTAACAAATAAAGGACGATCGATAAAAAAGCGAAAGAAACTCATGAACACTCCCATTTCAATGACTGAATATTCAGTCATTTATTGTAGGATTTAGAATGAGACTAGGTACTGCAATGAAAAATTCCTTGATTTTACTTGTAAGGGCTGATCTCGTTTAAGCTGGTTTTGCCTAAAATTTTCATCAAAAGCCTATCCAAGCCTATAGAGATCCCCGTGCATACGCTCGGAAAACCCATTTCTAAGCAAGATAGGAAATCTTCATCAATAGGAAAGACTTCCTTCCCCAATTCTGCCCGTAAAACTTGCTCCGATCTGAACCTTGTTCGTTGTTCATGGGAGTCTGCTAGTTCGAAGAAGGCATTGGCAAGTTCTACGCCGTCCCAATAGATCTCGAATCTTCGTGCAATTCCCCTTTCTACCTTTGCAAGAGCTGCACACTGAGGCGGATAATCATAAAGATACACAAGACCTGAGGAAAGATTGGGCTCAACTAAATTTAAGAAGACAAGATAATAAAGATCTTCATATCGATCTTCTTTAGAAAAGGCAATTTTCTTTTCGCTAAGAGTCTCTATCAACTCAGTCCGAGTCCATCCCCTACCTGTTGTTTGCAAAAAAATGTCAAGATTCGTATATCTTTGCTTTGGCAAATTAGGTCTTCTGCTCGTCGTACTTAGCAAATCCTGCTCTAGTCTATTAGCTTCGGCTCTAGTGGAATTAGTTTCTGATAAAAGTCGATAAGCTTCTGTTTGGATTTGAAAAGTAAGATGATCTATCAGCCTATCGCAAAAGTCCATCATTTGAAATTCATCCCAATTTCCGACATACATTTCAAGCATAAGAAACTCAGGGCTATGGATAGAACTTCCTTCTTCACCTGAGCGATAAACATGAGCTATTTCATAGATTCTATTAAGACCTGTACTCATAGCCATCTTTAGTGAATATTCTGGACTCGTAATGAGGTAGCCTTTTTCTTTCTTGTTAGGTGATGACACTTCGAATGGATCCAAGTAAGGTTCCATTCCAACAATTTTTTTATAACTAGGTGTATCGATTTCAAGGAAGCCCTCATCTGAGAGCAGTTTTCTAAGTTCATAAAGAAACTTGGATCGTAATTTGAATATTCCAGAGGGAAGTAAATTCATCACTTGACAAGCCTGTTGAAATTGCAAATCGTATAAAGTATGGCTAAACCTAGATTGAAATACTTTCGCTTTCGAGAAGTGTCCAATGCGATAGAGTTAGTCTGTCTATTCAATGAACTGAATGAAAGCATTGAGAATGAGGCTAGTTCTGTTTTTGCCATGCTATACTACCAAACAAGAAATCATATAAAGATAGATTTATTCCCTCTAAAGTATTTGAGTTTAAGCTTTACCACAAGACTATTAAATCTAGCAAGAGATCTTAAAGATAAAAACAGAGCATTAATACTCGCTGGCTTGAATCCATCCTTATTGCATTTCATCAAAAGGTTCAAGTTCACAGACACTATTTTCCTTATAGAAGAAGCAGATAAGGATCGCAAGAGAAGATCCAAGACTAGTTCACCTCCATCCATGGAAGAAATTCAAGCCTTATTCCCAAGTCTCCCAACAACAAAAGTAAACGAGGCTCAATAGAAACACCATCCACCTCCCAATCTGCAAACTCTATGGAAGTGTAAAACACTGCTTCATAATCATTGCAGAGTTCTTTTAGTTCGGAACGCTTGGGTGCAATTCTCTTTAAAATATCCCAGAGATGATCTGCGTAAAGTGCATCAGGAGAGAGTTTAGAATTCAACTGCCATCTAGGTTGAATAGGTTTATTCTCAAAATTTATGGTCTTATCATCGTTTGTATAGTCAGCAGTGATACCTAATTGTAAGGATACTTGTTCCGGATTGAGGCCTTTGCCTTGCAGCACTAAGGTAGCCCAAGTTCTTGGATTTTTTTTTAACATGTTTTTTACTTGCAGGAATAGGATTTTCGGTTTTTTTGATAAATACAAGGAATTTTTATGAAAAATATATTGGTCATAGAAGATGATCCAGATATTGGCAACCTTATTCGAAAATCACTCGACTCTGCCCACTATACAACTGTGATCCAATCTTCTGGTGAAGAAGGATTGAAACATTACAAATCAAGTCATCCTGATTTGATCATATTGGATCTCAGCCTTCCTGATATAGATGGTATGGATGTCTGTCGAAGCATACGCAAGACCGATGAATCTACACCTATTTTCATACTTTCTGCCCGAACAGAAGAAATAGACCGCATCATGGGTCTTGAACTAGGAGCAGATGATTATATTACCAAGCCTTTTTCTATTAGAGAACTTAAGACAAGAGTAGACGTCTTCTTTAGAAGATGGGATAAGAAAATTGGCATTAAGCCAAACATAGGTTCTGGTGGTGAGATCATTCGAGGAGCCCTGAAGATAGATCCAATTCGAAGAAGAGTAACTTTGAATGAGAACATTATTAATATTTCTCGGAAAGAATTTGATATTTTGCAATTATTAGCCTCTGCACCTGGCAAAGTTTTCAGTAGAGAAATGATTTTAGAATCAGTTTGGGGTGTAGAGTGGGATGGTTTTGAAAGAATGATTGATAGCCATATCAAGAGAATTCGTTCCAAACTAGAAAAGAATTCTGCACAACCTGAGTGGATAGAAACGATCTGGGGAATTGGATACAGGTTCTCAGATAATTATGATAATATTATCATACCTGAATAGAGTTAGATAATTTTTCCCACTGTTAGAATTCGTATTTTCTTATGCATTGATCCATTTAAACAAGGAGTTTAATTTATGAGCGCACAACAATCCGAAATTGGACTAGAACAAGAAATAAAAAATTATAAAAGCAAAGCCAAAGAACTCACAAATAAGGCTCGTGAGAAATATCTAGAGAATATCAATGATATCAAAGAAATGGCGAAGCTTGTTGGTGGAGAGGCTTCCGTCCGTGCCAAAGAATTAGTAGATCATGTGGATGAATTTATTGAAGAAAACCCTAAGAAGGCTGCTCTTTGGGGTTTTGGCATTGGTGTTGGAGTCGGAATTATTCTCACTTCCCTATTGAAACGAGATTAGACTTTCAGAATGGCGAAGAAACCCCAAGCTACTTCTTCAACTTCCACTGAGAATACAACTTCCAATAGTAAAAAAAGAAGACGTGGATTGCAAGCTTCCTTAGAAAACTTCTTACAAAAATTTATTGAATACTTAGAAGCCCTCCTCCTTTACGCACAAAGACATACGGAACAATTTTTGAGAAGTTTAATCTTCAAGGGAATTTGGTTTATTTGTTTATTCTTTACGATTTGTATCGGATTTGGGTATCTATCCTTCTCAACTTTTCTTGCCTTCCAAATTTATGCTGGCTTATCTATCATTCAAGCATCACTTAGCACTGGTTTGGTGTTTTTACTTGGATCATTTCTATTCTTAAAATTTCTCTTGAGCAAGAAGTAATGCCTCTACCTAAAGATCCCAAAGATATGAATTTGGATGAGTTAAGAATGCTCATAGAATTCCGGAAATTAGAATTGAAGATGGAATTCCAAGAAGTTCGTCATAGTTTGGGACTAGGAAGTAGAATACTAAAAGCCTTCAAAAATTCGGGAATCTTAGAAGGAATTCAGGAATCTTTCCAAAAGAAAGCAAGCACTAAAAGCAATCAGGATGCGAAAAGCAAAGAAGAAACAGAACCTCAGTAAACTAAGATTGAATATACTTAGCTGAATAGAAATTTGATTTAACCTATTTTCTTTAATTCTTAAATCTAAATCCTAAATTGAAAATGTTCCATACATACAAACAAAAATAAACAAGCCATTACGCAAAAGAAGAAAATATGATACTAATTTCCGCCCAAGGCATTACAAAATCCATAGGACCAAAAACACTTTTCCAAGATGTAAATCTCGGTATCCAAGAAGGTGAAAAACTCGCAATCATTGGTAGCAATGGTTCAGGAAAATCTACACTGCTAAGAATTCTACTCGGACAAGAGGAAATCGATAGTGGGCAAATTGTAAATAATAGAAACCTAAAAATCTCTGCCTTATTACAAGACCCAGCTTTTGATCCTGAGCAACAAATTATTGATCATATTGTTTCAACTAAAAACAGATTGTTCGAAGTAATACGAAGATATGAAGAAGCCTGTGAAAAAATTGAACTAGATCAATCATCAGAAGTAGAAGAAGAATTTAACCAAGCGATTTCGGAAATGGATCGTTTGCAAGCATGGGATACAGAATCCAATTTCAAGTCTATGCTTACTGAACTAGGAATTACAAATCTACATCTAAAAATGGGTGAACTTTCGGGTGGTATGCGAAAGAAAGTTGAGCTTGTGAAAGTAATTCTGGAAGAAAGTAATTTACTCATTCTAGATGAACCAACTAACCACTTAGATGTGGAGACTATCATGTGGCTTGAAGACTATCTTGTTGATATGAAGAAAGCATTGCTGTTGATTACTCATGATAGATATTTCCTGGATAGGATCATGGACAAAATTATAGAAATCGATCGTAAGAAAGTACGAGTCTTCGACGGAAAGTATTCTGATTACTTAGAAAAGAAAAACGAAATCCGTGAAATGGAGGAACGTCTAGAAGAAAAAGCAAAAAGCTTTCTAAGAACTGAAATAGAATGGCTCCGAAGACAACCTAAAGCCCGAGGTACGAAACAAAAAGCTCGTATCCAAAGATACGAGGAAGTGGATGGTAGAGAAAAAGTTACAGTAGATAAAAAGTTAGAATTAATTTCTCTAGAAACCAAACAGGGAAAAACGATACTAGAAGTAAAAAATTTAAAGAAATCTTTCCAAGGCAAATCTATTATCAATGGTCTTAACTACCATTTTCGTCGCAAGGAAAGATTGGGAATAGTAGGTCCTAACGGCAGTGGTAAGTCTACATTACTTAATCTCTTGGCTGGCACTCTTGAGCCAGATTCTGGAATAGTGAAACCAGGTATTAATACTGTGTTTGGTTATTTTGATCAAATTTCAAGAGAGCTAGATCCTAGCCTAAAGGTAATTGATTACATCAAGAAAAAAAGTGGTGATTCAATAAGCTTAGAAGATGGAACTAAAATTTCCGCGTCCAAAATTCTAGAGAGGTTTCTCTTCCCTGGTGAGATGCAGTATTCTTTGATTGAGAAACTCTCTGGTGGGGAAAAAAGAAGGCTATATCTCGTAGAAATATTACTTAAGAATCCCAACTTTTTACTCTTAGATGAACCAACGAATGATTTGGATATCCAAACTTTGACTATATTAGAAGAATATCTTATGGACTTTCCTGGTTGTGTTGTATTGGTTTCCCATGATAGATACTTTATGGATAGGATAACTCATTCCTTACTTGCTTTTCGTGAAAATGGAGAAATCCTACAATCTCATCTATCCTATTCTGAATTTTTGGACCAAGACGAGAAGGATAAAGTCCGAACAGGATCAAAGCTCACATACACAGGGGATGATGAACAAGAATCCAACCAAACAAAAGAATCTACTTCTACTAAGAAATCTATGCAAGCGAATTCTAATAGTAGCTCTCAATTAAAATCTGAATCTATTGCACCAAAAAAACTTAGCTACAAACAAATTCGTAGAAAAGAAGAAATCGAAACCAAGATGGCACAACTAGAAAGCGAACAAAAAGAACTAGAGGAAAAGATTCCTAGCCTATCCTCAGATTATGAAGCTTTAACAGATGCTACAACAAAACTAGGAACCATAGAAACAGAATTGGAAGGCTTACTAATCGAATTGGATTCTATTGGTTAAATATGAAAGCTTACTACTAATCAGTTTCTGATGAATTTTTTCCAAATTTGAATGATGATATATTTGGTAGCTATATCTAAGTCATAAATCTAATAAGAGCAGATGCAACTTTCATTCCATCCATAGCAGCAGAAACTATACCCCCAGCATAGCCTGCCCCTTCGCCACAGGGGAACAATCCTTTGATCTCAGTATGCTCAAGACTTTCTTTATTTCGTGGGATTTGGATAGGCGAAGATGTTCTGGTCTCAGGAGCATGGATAACAGCTTCATTTGTTGCATATCCTTTCATTGACTTACCAAATTCCACGAAGCCTTTTTGTAAGGATTGATAGATTAACTTTGGCAATACGGAGGCAAGTTCTATAGAGCTTATACCTGGAGGATAAGAAGTCTTAGGCAGGTCTTTGGACTGTTTGCCTTCAATAAAATCAAGATATCTTTGTGCAGGAGCCTTTTGAGTTCTGCCTGCTTGCAACCAAGCTCTATGCTCTATAGATTTTTGAAATTCAAGGACAGATAGAGGACCAAACTTTCGAAAATCTTTTAGGTCGTCTAATCTAAGTTCTACCACAATCCCTGAATTAGCCGTAGGTCTTGATCTTTGAGAGGATGACCAGCCATTTGTAACGATCTCTTCTTGGGAAGTTGCACAAGGTGCTATCACTCCTCCTGGACACATACAAAATGAATAAACTCCTCGCCCCTGGATTTGCTTAACTATACTGTAAGGTGAAGGAGGTAGAAATTTACTTCTAGTTTCACATTTGTACTGTATCGAATCAATCAGTGATTGTGGATGTTCAACTCTTACACCTATTGCTATAGGTTTAGCTTCAATACTAATTTGCTTTCTATGAAGTAAATAAAAAATATCTCGTGCAGAATGTCCTGTTGCAAGAATGACTTTATCGGTATTGAATTTAGATCCATTTTTGAATGATAAAGACCTAATGGACTGCGCTACTAACTCTATATCAATCAATCTAGTATTGAAATGAATTTCGCCTCCATATGCAAGTATGCAGTCTCGCATGTTCTTAAGAATTTCAGGTAATTTATTTGTTCCGATATGAGGATGAGCATCAATGAGAATTTCATCTGGTGCTCCAAATGCTACTAGCAGTTCATAAACCTTTCTCACATTTCCACGTTTGGTGGATCTTGTGTAAAGCTTGCCATCTGAGTAAGTTCCTGCGCCACCTTCCCCAAAGCAATAATTGGAGTCTTCGTTTACTATATTATGTAAATTGATAGCTCTTAAATCGAAGACTCTATCTCGAACATTTTTACCTCTTTCGAAAATTACAGGCTTGATTCCAAGTTCAAGCAACTGTAAGGCTGCAAACATTCCCGCAGGACCGGCACCTATAATAGCAACAGGCCGTGAATTCGCTACATTGGGAAAATTGGGCAGATAAGATTCTGCCAGTTTAGGTTTGAACTCTTCCTCTATGTAGACTCGAAATTTCTCTTGGTAAACAACATGTTTTGATCTGGCATCAATAGAACGCTGGATGGGCTCTATATGACTGATTTTTTTGCTAGGAATATTGAGTTTATTTGAAATTGATTCCAATAATTTTTCTGGAACCTGTGATATTTCAGGAGCTAGCCTAAGTTCGATTTCTTGTATCATGAAAATTAAATAATTATCTTAAGCATCTTTCTAATCTTTGATCATGAGAAGAAATCTGACAAATTATAATACCAATTCCAAATTGATAGAGATAGAAATTTCCACAACAGATTTCTGAGGAGATTCTCTAATTCAAATCTTAGTATCCAACCATTTCTTTCGAGCTACGGATTTCTTCACATTTTCAAGTAATTCAACAGTGATACCCATATTTAATTTGTTCACTTCTGGATCTTGAGCAGTTGCCTCAAGTTCATCAATAATATAATCTACTAAATTCTCTATGGATCTTACACCGGATTCATCTTCTAGAGTAGCAACTACAGCTTGAGAGATAGCATTGTAAAGTATGGAACTTATTTCTCTTGCAAGATTATCCTTCCAAGCCTTAGGTAAAAAGCCAAATTTGTTAGGACCGATTTCGGACTTCTCTAAGATTTCAGCAATAGTCTTTTCAATTAACTCCCCTAACCTTTCATTGGAGGCGCTCTCTTTAAGCTTACGAACTACTACTCTTTTAATGTCATCTCTATGCGCATCTATTGCCTTAGTCATGATCTGTAAAGAAGCACCTGACTTAATCTCTTCTTGGGATTCTGTTATGATTTGTATAGTAACCATGTCAGATAATTCTTCTTTAATAATGTTCCCATAGTATTTAATTGTACGAGATATGATATCATTTCCAACCGGAACGATTCTACTGGTCTTAAGTATAAGAAATATTTTATAGATACGAATTAAACGAAAGAGCCTAAATTCAACAATTGGTAATAGTCCTAGAACATCATACCAATGGTAGATGGGATAGAGGAACCAGGCTATATATTTTTTCTTACGAATTGCAATGAACCAACTTAAAGCAAATTCACAAACGAAAAAAGCAAGAAAAGGCGCATCTAAAACCAAATAATTATTCACAGGCTTTCCATTTTTACCTATATGTCGATAATAATTAACGCCCATTAGATCTCTAATTTCATTATCAAAAATTGCAAACTTTTCATCCATACTTGATTGCGGATTTCTCCAGAACCATGTAAATACCAAAGCTGTTGAAGGAAAACTCTTCTGACCACCCAAAGATTTGCTTAGTAAATTTCTATAATCCTTATCCAGATCTCTTGTCTTAACTGAATCATAACGAGTTTTGATATTGGATTTAATTTTGGAAATATTTTCTGTCTGTCCAGAAGCTTGGAAAGGATTCGTCTCAACTATATGAATCATTTGGTAATCCATCTTAGATAGTACGTCTTCCTTCTCTTCTTTCCATCCTTTCTCAGTCTCAACACGAGAAAGAAGCAATAAATCGGATTCTAGTTTTTCAATATGTGCTGAAATATATTCCCCTTCTTTGTAAGAGAGCAAATCCAAGAATAATTCTTCTTTATCAAGTAGGTCTTGAGAAATATCTCCAGGCTTAGTTACTAAGCTATATTTTTCTAAAAGCAGAGACTTCTCATTCATGAGTTTTACATCATCTTGTGTATAGACAAATTGAATGGCTTCCTTCATCTCGGTAAGCTTAGAATTGAATTCTTGAGAATGAAGAGATGGATCCTTAATACGCTCAAGAAACTTTAAAGTATCAACAAATTTGATATATTTTTCTGTGCTACGATGTGGTTCAATACCTAGGATTGGTTTATCATAAAATTCTAAAATAGCTGGGAACTTCTTATAATAATAAGGTCTTAGCCATAGATATGTAAGATCGAAAACAATTAAAGTAAGATTGGCAAGAACCACCATTACCATCACAAAGTCCCAAATGATGAATAAATCGAACTTCTTTGCTTTCATATTAAAAATTTCTTAGGCCTTTCTTCATGAATTAGTTATTCTTTTTATCTTGAACTATTCTTTTTTCGATAACTAGATTCAAGGCATCAACTAACTCTTGAAATTCGTCCCCTTTTCGAGTCCGAATGGGATAGGTGTTCTCTCCATTTGCCAATCTTTGCAAATTCATTTTAATATTGTGAATAGGACCCGCCATCTTATGTGATTTGAAAATAGAAAATACTAAAATTAAAAACAAATAAATCGTAGAAAGAATTGCGACAGCAGTAAATTGAATAGAATATCGATCCAATTTATGATCATAATCTGGAAGGAATACTTCCCTAGGAATAAACTTCTCAGATTTTCCATCCTCACCTTCTACTTTATAATAAACTTGCATAGGATCTTGGCGTAGCTTAAAAACGGCTCCGCCTTCATATTTCATTTGATTCAGCCAATATAGCACAACTAGGGATGAAAGCACACCCAGAACAAAAAGTACAAAAAAATGGAATAGGAACCGAAATTGGAATTCTCTATCGATTATATAATTGAAGCGGAAACTTTTCTTATTACTGCTGTGCATGCGATAAACATTCGCACAACTTGTCTAGAGATCAACGTATTTTTTCTACTTCATTGATCTTTGATCTTGGAATTTTGGATTCGCCCTTGACAGTTCTAATGTAAATGAAGGATTCGTCCATTTTGAAAACTACCCCTCTAAAATTTTCTCCATCTGTTGTTGAAACCTGTTCAAGGATAGAATAAATTCTGTAAAGATCATCTTCATTTTGAATGACTCGGCTTAGTTTCTCTTGGGGAACAGATTCTATGGAAACATAATCCAATTCCGCTAGGCTTCGTAAATTCTTAGCACCTAGGGAAGATTTCTTCCACTCTGCTCCATTTTGGATCAATTCCTCATTGGAAATAATTTCTTGGGAAAAAGCCTGACTAGCTTGGGATACCAGAACCTTGCCTTCACTCACAGCGACAACCAATCCATTCTCTTGTTTCTTAGTTAAAAATTTAGTTCCACGAACTTCCACCTTGGAATCTTCCGTACGAATTGTAAATTGAGAAGTCTTGTTGAGTTTATGAATATGGGCCAGGATAGAACCTTTCGAAAGGTAGATTGTGACCTTATTTGTGTCCAAATCTTGGATCAATTTCTCTAAAATAACATCTGAATTCTCTTTAATACGTATGCTCGATTGACTTGTTAGATATAAATCCACAAATGATCCTTCTTCAACATGAAGGCGATCGCCTTTTTCTAAATTACTTAGGAGATTTAAATGAGATCTTCGTGAACCATCGGAGTTAACGATATATGCATCACCACTCACTGCATGAATTTTGATGGAATAGGATTTTACGATTTGTTGCTCAGAAAATGGAGAGAGGTATAAAAATGCAAAAAATAATCCCGCTGCTGCTAAGAATGATCCCAAAATCTTCTTTCTTGTTGCAAAATGAACTACATTCGTTTTATTTTTCTCTTCTAAATGTTTATTCCATAATTCATCGAAAGATGGAAAATCTAATTGTTCAGATTGTGTCTTAGCACTCATACCCTTGAGCTTAGAAACAAGTAAATCTAAGGTCTTTTTCGTTCTGCTTTCTTTCCCTTCTAAAGCAGAAGCAAGCTCCTCTGGATTCCATTTCATAAAGCTTTCTTCCATGTTTATGACTCGAGATTTATATTCTTGCTTTCAGCAAGTTTTAGAAGATTCGAGGTCGCCTTCACGACCATTCGAGAAGCTGTGGAAACTGAAATCCCCATAATTTCAGAAATTTGAGTAAGGTTGTAATCTTGTATATGCCTAAGTTCAATAATACATCTTTCGTCTTCGTTTAATTCATCCATACATTTCCAAAGCTTATTCTCTAGATCCTGCCATTCTAATTTTTTTTCAAAACTTACACTCTTGGAATGGATATCCTCATTCAAACTTGAGTTTTCTTTCATAGTGGAGAATTTTTTAGAGAAATTGATGGAGCGATTGCGTGCAATCGTGTAAAGCAGCATGATGGATTTTTCTTCTGTGAGGTTTTGATCTGAATACGTTTTGAAAAAGCTTAGAAAAGTGTCTTGGGTTAAATCCATAGCTGTATCAGGATTTCTTGTATACTTAAACAAGAAATCATAAATACGCTTCTGGGCCGAAGCATAGAGCTTCTCCATAGATAGCTTTTTGTCCAACATCCATTCCAATACTGTGGAGTTGGCAGAGTAATCAAGTAAAATCTCGAAGACCATTCTGTTTTATTCAACAAGCAGAACTGACTTATTTTTCACAATTTTGAAAAATCTTACAATTTATTTTATCCCTGGAAAGGAATTCACATATTGTACCTTGATATCTGGGAAGGAATTCACGATCTGCACTTTTAAATCAGGAAAAGAATTCACAGCCTGCCATTGCCCACACTTACTCGGAAATGAATTCACCATTTGCACCTTAATATCAGGAAAGGAATTCACAATTTGAACCTTAAGATCGGGAAAAGAATTCACAAATTGAATCTTCCCATACAAATTATGCCCCTTGAAACTACAAGAATTGGGATCAATCTTGGGAGAGGCTAGCGACGGTTGAAAGGATAGAAATAGAGCCCAAACAACCAAGTATATTGTTTTTAATCTGTAACTTTGCTTCATTGAGTTTTAGACGCTTTACTTCGATCAAAGAAGAATCAAAAATTCAAGAGCTTGAAATCAATTGATTATAACTTAGGCGTAAAATCTAAATTTGGTGAATATCTAGATCTTTTTTTGGTATATTGCAATCCCTGGTTCATAAACCTCTAAGAAATTATAGATTTCCAATGAAATGGGATGTTGAAATTCGTTTGGATAATCTTTATTCATACTGGGAAACAAAAGAAACTGAGAATTTTTATCATAAATACAGTTTGTTTTGTATTGCGTCATCATAAAAACCAATACTGGTTCAAATTTTGATTCAGGAGAACGGAATTCATTCCATTCAAATGTATCTATCCGAGGATATTTTCTACATATCGTTTGCAAAGCATAGACGGAATTATTAAAATTCCAGTCATGATACTTTTGAAGATGTACTTCAAAAGTATATAGAGTTACAAAACAAAATATTATAACTGCAACTCTTGAAGTTATAATATTTTTAAGTAAACTTTTACGATAAAGCATGGTATATAATCGTAGAGCGAAATAACTTAATAAGAATAATGAAAATGGAAGGAAGATTAAGAAATAGTGTATACTCCTAAAAGCTTGGCCAACTTTTGCATAAAAGAGTATAACACTGAATGCGATAATCAAGTTTATAAGAAGAATAGGCTTAATGAAATATTTTTTCTTACTTTGTTTATAATTACAAAAAAGTAAAATTAAAATAAAGATGAGGGAATTACAAATTAATACCAAATCATTCAACTGAAATATTTTATCACTAAAAGGAAATAGGTATAAAGAAAATATGATCTCAGAAGATCTTAAACCATCTGATAAGTTTTTCTCTGCTTGATTAAATAATATAGCTTTCGTATTTGCAAATTTTCTAATAGCTTCGGCGTAAAGGTAAGGAATACAAGCTAAGCTAATAAAAATTGAGATAAAATAAAATTTAAATCTGTTATGAATTTTAAAGTCTGTAAGAAGAAATCCATAAATGATAAGTGATAAAAATACGATTGAAATTAAATGAAGATGTAAACTCAATATTAAAAAGAATAATACTGTAAGTAAATTTTCTAATTTCTTTCTGCGTAAGAATTCAAGATAACTTATTAGAATCATGGACGACAAAGAATATAGGATTACATTACTCCAAAGAATTGATAATGCGAACCAATACACAAAAGAGCAAAGTGATAGAAATAAATAAGAATTAGCTAATAGTTTTGAAAATTTATTTAATGAAATAAAAGTGAATAGCAGAGTAACTATATTTATCAATCCAAAGCAAAAATGAATCCAAAATGGATGATTTGAGAATATTTTAAGAAATGAAATTAATAAATATATAAATGGACCGATTGGATATACAATCGGTTGGGTAGTTGATAAATATGGACCATATAAGGATTTTAAATTTCCTTCAAATAATGCGCTAGCATTCTGAAATTGATCGATTTGGTCTCCAAGAAAAGGTGATGATTCTAAATTTAAAAATATATAGATGGTAGAAATTACGAAACTGTAGATCAACAGAAAATAAAAAATCGTTCTACTATGCATAAAAATCTAATGTTATAGTTCACCGTTCCTATGCGAATAAAAGGAAATAAAATTCTTTAGGTAAATCTTTACTTCACTTCGCGTATTTGAATAGTATCTACTCTTTCTTCTCCTGCAATAACATCAGAGAGAATTACAACTTTTTCTCCGCTTTGAATCATACCTTCTTTCTTAAGAATCTCTATCGCATGCTTAATCGTCTTCTCAGGATCACTCGAAAAATCAACTCTATAAGGTATAACTCCTCTGTTAAGCCAAAGTTTACGTCTAACGGATGTCATATTGGTGAAGGCATGTACTATTGCTGTTTCTGGATGAAAAGAGGATACATGATTTGCCATAATACCTCTTCGAGTAATTACAATAATTGCAGGTGCTCCTAAAGAATCTGCAAGATGAGCTGCAGATCTTGCCATCTCCTCTTTCTTGTCTTGGGGAATTTTACTTTTTACATAACCCATCCCGCCACTCATTTCAATTCTACGAGAAATCTTATCTAACATCTCTACACATCGAACAGGGTATTTACCCATGGCAGTTTCACCAGAAAGCATAATAGCATCGGCTTCTTCATATACAGCATTCGCAACATCTGTTACTTCTGCACGTGTAGGTGTTGGGTTATGAATCATACTTTCCAGAAGGTGGGTTGCAACTATTACCTTCTTTCCTTCTAGCGCACATTTCTTAATAATTCTTCTCTGTATAATAGGAAGATCTTCCAAGGCTACTTCCACACCAAGATCTCCTCGAGCAACCATAACACCATCTGAAACAGCTATAATTTCATCTAAATTACGAACACCTTCTTGATCTTCGATTTTTGCAATGATTTGACAATGAGCGCCCTTATCTTCAATTATCTTTCGAAGCTCTACTACATCATCAGGCGAACGAACGAAAGATAAGGCTATGAAATCAATTTCTTCTTCCAGACCAAATAAAATATCTTTATGATCCTTGGGAGTTATACTTGGCATATTAACACGAATTCCAGGAAGGTTAATATGTTTTCTAGATCCAAGCTTACCACCATCTAACACTTTGCAAACGAGCTCGCCTTCTTTAATTTCTTGAACAGCAAGATTGATAAGTCCGTTATCAACAGTAACTTTGTCACCAACTTTCAGATCTTTAACTATATCTATGTAATTCACAAATACAGATCTAGCTTCTGATTCTCGACCTGGAATGACATGAAATGAAAATGTTTCCCCAACTTTTAGATGTAGTTCATTATCAACATCCCCTGTTCTGATCTCTGGGCCCTGGGTATCCATTAGAATTGCTATGGGGAATTTTCCTAAATCCTTGTTTAAGGATTTGATATTTTTAATTATCTTTCTGTGAAATTCATGATCCCCATGGGACATGTTTAACCTTGCGACATTCATTCCTGCCATGGCCAGTTGTTTGATCATGTCTTTGTCTGAGGTAGCTGGGCCGATAGTACAAATAATTTTAGTTTTTCTCGCACGGAGAATTTGGTTGGTAGGTTTTTTGTTTTTATCCATTTCTTATCTTATCTTAGGCAATATTCTATCTAAAAATTCAGCTAAGGAGACAGCTAAATCATACTTCATCTGCTCTCTCATTGCTCCCGTCTTTTGTGCTTGGATGACTTCTTCTGCCTTCTCTAGCAGCTTCTTCCCATTTTTTTTCAAATAATTTCTCGTAATTAAAATCGGCCAGATGTACTTATCCGGCTGATTTCGAACCATATATGAATAGATATCCTTACCGCCCTTTTTCTTCAAAAAGAAAATAAGATCATCTTCCGTCATAGAACTGCTTACCTTATCCAAGACATAGGTTCTGTCTGGATAAACTCCAAAATCCCAAGCCTCATCTAATGCAGATAGGATGCTTTTTAGTTTTTCTTTGGTTGCTGGATCATCCTCAAGCTCTGAACTACCCTGTGAAGGGATAGTATCTTCCGATGATTTTTCATTTGCAGCTTCAGTATCTTTAGTTTTCTTTGCCAGTTTCTCATTTTCTTTCTTAATGCGTTCTTCCGCTATTTCTGTTCGTCTCTTGGCAATATGTTTGGATCTTTGGTCGGCAACTTGTTGTTTTACATTCTTGAGCACTGCATTTCTAATGCTAGTGGCTTCAAATTTATGAACTTTCTTATTTCCCATTAGCATTCGCCAAAGCCAGGTTAGGAAAGGAAGATGTTTAAATAATGCACTACTTTCCGCTTCTTCAAATGATTTAATCACATCAGGATCTTCGATATTTGAAATAACATCCATCATTCTAAGTACGGTTATCTCTGTATCATTTCCTGTAGCTGCGAAATTTCTTTTTGCTGATTCAATAGCTGATTTCACACCTTCTTTATGAAGGATATACTCAAAATAATGTTTCTTATCAGCAAATTCTGTATAATGAATAGCAGAATGTTTTATTATAGAAGTGCGCATCTCTTCATCCAAGGTTTCCCCTTGGATTCTCAAGAGATTAAGATCAATAATTTTTCCAGAAGATTGAATATAAGTCATGATTTCATCAAAAGTCTTTTTCTTTTCTTCTTTCTTTTCTTTTTCTTTCTCCTGGTTATAATAATCAGAAAGAAGTATTATTTCTTCCACTAAGGCCTTTTGGTCACCGTATGAATCGGTAAGAAAGGTAGATACCTTAGTTGCAATTTCTTTAGGATCTTCCCAATCTTCATCGCTTGGTTTTTCAATAACTCCGATTCGTATCAAGTCAGGTATTATAACTTCTTTTAAGATATCGAGGTAGATCTCTAAGCGACTAAAGATCTCTTCTTTCTTAAAAAAATAAAATACAGATTTATTGCCTGCTTTAGATGCCTTGTCGTTGCGGATGAAAAAGATAACCTTATCTTCTACAAGTTTTTTGAGAATGGGTTTTAAATGGATTAAAATTGTAGTATCTTTGAGTGCCTTTGTTTTATCAAAAGGACAGCGAAATAAATTTCCAATTTCTGTTGAAGCATAAGTATCAAATAAACGATTCTCGGTAACAGCACTTTTAATTCTATCACTGAGGTAAGCTTTAGATGGGGACTCCCTTTTATCCTTTACCCACTTCTTAATGTTATCAATACTAATATCATTCAATCCTGTCGCATAACGATACGATGTTGTTCCATCAGCTGCCGTTGGACGGCAGAAAACTGTATGGTGTTTGAGATGGGATTCTGGCTCGAAGCTTTCTCCACCTAAATCACTTGGAGAATACTCCAAATAATTGAGTTTCTTTATCATAGGTGGCTTAGATTTAATTCCGTATTCATTTAGGAAAAAATCTAATTTTTCTGCCTCAATACCAATATCCTTTAAAAGTTGCTCAGCTCTTGGTAATGATTTGTTTACAGTGAATTTTTCAGTCCACTCATACAGAGTTATGAGAAGTCGGTAGATTCCCTTATTTAGCAAGTCACCCCTTGCTTCAATAGATTGTGTTCGTTGAAGTGCCATAGTATAGTCTAGCACTTTCAACTCTGGTAAATTGGGATCTAACATAGTAATTACGCTATATTAGAATGAAGAAACTTACTTGGATCTTAGATATCCTTTTTTGTAAAGTAATTCTGCATTCAATACAGCTGCACCTGCGGCTCCTCGTACAGTATTGTGACTCAAGACAACAAATTTCCAATCTAGAATAGGATCTTCTCTCAGTCTTCCAACTACAACGCCCATTCCTTTTCCTTCATAAAGATCTAATCTTGGTTGCGGACGATCGTCTTCTTCTCTATATATGATCGGCTTGGGAGGTGCCGATGGTAAACTTAGTTTTTGTGGTTCTGCTTGAAAATTCCTCCATAAAGAAATAATTTCTTCTTTCGATGCTTTCTTCTTGAGTTTCACCGAAATACATACAGTATGACCATCAAAAACTGGAACTCTATTGCAATGCGCTGACATTTTAAAATCAGCCGAAACAATCTTACCATCCTGAACATGACCTAGGCACTTCTGGGGTTCTGACTCAGCCTTGGGCTCTTCGCCTCCAATAAAGGGAACCACATTTCCTAAGATATCCATTGAGGGAACTCCTGGGTATCCTGCACCTGAAATGGCTTGCATGGAAAAAATCATTAAACTTTCAATGCCAAATTGATCAAACAAGGGCTTGAGGGCAATTGTTACTCCCATAATAGTACAATTTGAATTCGTAATAATTTTGCCCTTAGTTAATTGTGCATCTAAAACTGCTAGGTGCTCTGGATTGACTTCCGCACTGAGTATGGGAACATTATCAACCATGCGGTGATTTTTGCTATTTGAAATAACCATAACTCCTGCTTCCGCATAAGCAGTCTCAACTTCACCAGCAATACTTGCATCCAATCCTGAGAATACTATCTGCAATCCAGGAGTTTCCTTGGGTTCAGGTGAGGTTACCACCATTGGCTTCGCATAGCTAGGAATATCAGAAGATATCTTCCACCGAGATTTCATCAAATCTCCATATGCCTTTCCAACACTTTTTTCAGAGGCACACAAAGCTGCGACCTCAAAGAAAGGATGGTTCTCCAAAAGTTCTACAAATCTTTGACCAACAGATCCGGTCGCACCTAATATTCCTACTTTTACTTTTTCCATAGCTAACTCTTCCTAAATTTGCTTTTCCACTAATTTCTTAAAGCAGAAAATTTCTTAATTTCTTCGCAATAAACCTGATTCATTTTTACCATGCCTGGATATGTAAAATGGTGGTAATCGCTAAAATCCTGCATGTGTAAATTTTCTTTCAAATCAATGAATTTTACTGATGGATTTTCTAAATCTTTCAAATATTTTAAATAGCCCTCATACCACTTGGAATCCTTGTACCACTTCAGTGATATGGGATTTTCTGGGTTATTGATAAGCAATAAGGGAATGTTACGTTTATCAAATTCATTACTGATTTCCTTTAGATAAGGAAAATGTAATATGGGGATAAATTCTTGACTTGCAAGCTTTTTCTTAGATTCAGCGAGTTCTACTAAATAACGTATTCCGGGCCTTAGGTGAAAATCTTCTAAAAGACGAAAATAAAAATATTTCTCATATTCCGAGTCATTCATATTTAGATAGCGAAGATCTTCTGTTCTTTCTTCTCTATTGTATTGAGCATTTTGTATGGGTTTATCTAATCCAAAAGTTTGAGTTAGACGAACTCCCATAGGGTCAAAGTGGTAATCTTTCAAAAAACCAACTGATTCTGTAGCAAGCCATGTCTGACTTAATTCAGCTCTTATTAAATCACCATGTCTTTCATCTAGGTAGATTTTATTCCAGCCTGGCTTCAGGAATACTTTAGTTTCTTTCCAATTATTGGATGAAAATTCTATACTTAAAGATTTTTCTCTAAGAAGGTCGGATACTATTTCCAACCAAAATCCATCTTGGCGCAATTTCTTTGTTAAAGGGAATGAAAATGTTTTTCCAGTCCAACCAAGTGAATTTACTCTTTCCGGTATTTGAACACCTGCATAGGCATGATATCTTGTATTTCTACCAAATCTATGATTATAAATATTTTCAATATTCTCGGAATATATATTTTTTGTTGCATAAAATCGAAAAAGCCCAGCTAAAAAGAAATCAGACCTTTCTTCCCAATCTAGGATTTTCCAAAAATGAGAAAGTGTTTGCCATGGAAAAATAATTTTTGCCTGAGGAGCTTCTCCTTCAGAGATAGCATCCTTAATTAGCACTTCATTCGGAACATTAGAAAGCAATTGACCTGGAAAAAGCACATTAGCCCTGTGCATACGAAAATCAATAAAATTAATGGGATAAACTACTAAATCTGGTTTTAATTTCCATAACTCATCTAGAAATAAATAAAGATACAAAGGGCTTTTACCAGCGTACGAAAAGTACTCTACATCCCAATCTTCCTTAGTCAATTTACTGAGTTCATTTTCAACTAAGGTTTTATCCAAACTATAATAAGCAATACTTGATCCAACAATGAATACTCTCTTCTTATTCTTGGGACGACTTTCAATAGCCTTCCATTCATAGATGAAATTGTAGAAATGATTTGAATTCCAGGGACTCTCATTAGGAATTTTCCATAAGAGAAATCCAAAAAAAACAGTATCTAAAACAAAAAGACAAACTACGAAAAGGATAGAAAATTTTGTATTTTTGGACCAGAACATTGCTCCAATATTCTTGAATTTGCTAAAAAACAAAGTAAATAAAGGGTTTTCCAGGCTTTGAAAGCAGTGTTATTAAAATGGCGATCGTTGAAAAAACCAAAGCATGCCGGAATTGAAATGGGGTATTTTCCCAAAATTCTGGATGAATTTTGCATTTTCCAGCTATGTGACCTACACTCAAACAAAGAAAAACAAAGAAAAAAGAAGATAGCATGGCATAAGGTAAATTAATTCCAGACTGTAAGGTAAGGATCCTATTTATCATATCCAAGGCAATGTTTAGATTCGGTGATCTAAAAAATACCCAGAGAATAGAAGTTACAGAAAAAACGATTAAAGTTGGAAATAATTTATAGATCACTAATTGAAGCACTTGATTCCATAAATCATTCTTAGCTTGAAATGGTCTTAATTTAATTCTATCAAAGAAGAATCGTTCTATGGCCAAAAAAAATCCATGAGATCCACCCCAAATAACAAAATTCCAATTCGCACCATGCCAAAGACCACCCAGAAGCATGACTAGCAAGAGATTTCTATAAGTCAAAAGAGCACTAACACGATTGCCTCCTAAGGATATATAGAGATAATCTTTCAACCAAGAGGATAAAGAAATATGCCAACGATTCCAAAATTCACTGAAACTGCTAGAGAGATAAGGAAGATTAAAATTCTTAGGTAAACGAAATCCAAACAATAAGGCGATTCCAATTGCAATATCACTGTATCCACTGAAGTCTAAAAATATTTGGAAACTATAAGCCAAAACGGAAATGAAACCAAATGACCAATCTAGGGCATTTGGATTCAAGTATGCAAAATCCACGATTTCTGCCAAACGGTCTGCAAGCACTGCCTTCTTAAAAAATCCTAAGGCTATCCAAGAAAAAGCAGAAATCAAAGGAACCTGAGTCCAGGAAAGTCTCTCATAAACCTGGGGCAAAAATTCTTTTGCCTTAACTATGGGCCCTGCAACCAATTGTGGGAAAAAACTTACGTAAAGACAATAATCAAACCAGGAACTACAAGGTCGTATCGTACCACGATATACATCAATGGTATAGCTCATAGATTGAAAAATAAAAAAAGAAATTCCCAGGGGAAGGATCCAATCCATGCCAGAGATTTCTTCTTGGAGATTGAATAAGTGACCATTATTAGTCATTTTATTGATTATTTCTATAACATTTAATGCAATAAATTGAGCGTATTTGAAGAAGAAAAGGGTGCCTAAATTCAAGCTTATTGAGAAGAAAAGAAAAATTTTCTTCTTGCTGGGATATCTGGAAATCAATAGAGCCAGAAGGAAATCCCAGCTCACTACTGAAATGAGAATTGGGAAGAAGGAAGAATTCAGAATAAAGTAAAAAAGGAGAGACGAGAATAAAAGAAAAGCATTAAATAGCCTATTTTCAAGCATTTTATTACTCAATTTTATTGACTGGGCATTGGTTTCCAATAATTGATTATTATAATATCTTTTTCCGCTTGAAATATTGTATTTTAATGATTTAATTTTAGCAATTCTGAAGATATTATTTGCTATTTTAATAACTGCTTTATAACAAGCATTTATTTGAGAAACTATAGAGTTTTTTCTAATATTTATTCTTAACCATCGAATGCAATATTCGCACATATAAAATAGCAGTATTATGATTATTATTAATCCATAAAATGATATAAATAATGGTGATAGGAAGGACATAAACTGAAACTATAAGAACAAGCTAAACAACGTACTTACAAGTAACTCCACAATTCGGACAAATGCAGGTTACTTCTGCCTTTACTCTTCTACCTTTGGCAGATTCTACCTTTCCGATAGCCACAAAATCAAAACTAACGCCTGATGGGACATAATGACCAGATCCATACTTAGCGGAACCTTCAATTATATAGCTACAAGCATGGCATTTTACCCTTAATTTTATCGATTCAGCCAATTCAAACCATCCTTATTCTGCAACAAAATCTTATTCTTTCTATGTTTGAGATAAATTCACTAAAAAAACTCCTGCCAGAATGACAGATGCACCTTTTTTTCATGGTAATGCCATAATGGCAGGGTATAGACCTGTTTCACGAAATCAAATTTGCCCTTTTTCTACCTAAGAAGCATGGATTTAGCTAGCTTGTACTCCCTTGGGTTCTATCTAGGCTTTACTTGACTGAAAATTCCATATCCCTAGAATTTTGGGCATATACAGACAAGTTGTGCAATTTTTTGGAAATTTCCTTCTTTCTGCGGAATAATTTAAGATCAAATTTGCTTCTCGCTTTTTTTTAAATTCCTACTTCAGAGATCCTTCTTCTTCAATAGCCCTATTGTGGGCAATTAAAAGAACAAGATTTGACTTTTTAACCTAGATTGGTGAGTTAATTCCATCCATTTTCCTCAGTGTAATGACGTAATTTGGTTTTTCTAAGTCCTAAATGCCAAGAATTGGCCTAAGCACTTAGCTTAATTGCCAATATCTTCCCACTTAAAAGAATTCCAAAGTTAAAAAAATGGGCAGTTTGGATGTCCTTCTGCCCTCCCATGGTCTTTTGTATAAAAGTTTAATTTTAGGCAGATAATATGGTCATTTAGCAAGCAGCCTAAGCATTTAGGTATAACTGACCAGCCCTCGTCATTAAATGGTTAAAATTGGGCAGTTTATTAATTAAAATTTGGCAGTAGTTTTCAGTGTGCTACCCACAGTGGAAATTGTGAAAATCGGTTTCTATTGAGCATTAAGGGCTAATGCTCATCTAATTTGAATTTAAGGCTTTTTCTTCTTAGCTGCGGTTTTTTTCTTTTTAGCTTGTTTCACGTCTGAATTCGTTGTTTCGGATTTATTGGAAGGCTGAGTTGCCGACGGGCTTTTTGATTTTGCCTTCTTTACGCCGACAGTGCTTGAATCTGCATCAGTTCCGTATCCTAGAGGTGAATTCCCCATTCTTTCATTTCGCTTCACCATATAAATAAAATGTCTTACATACTGCGTATACGGTTCTTGGATGTCCTTGGGCTCGAATTCAAGGGGAGATTCGATCAGTGTTTTAATTAAAGACATAGGAAGATCTTCCTTGCTGGTTAGCAGAAGAACTTCAAGTCTCTTGCAGATTTCATTGTCATTAACTTCAATGGAAAGTCTTCGCATTGCATTGAGCAATTTACTGAATGCAATTCGTTTAGGTTTGGATGCCATAGGGATAGAATTTTCCAATTCTGATTTCTTACAATTCGTTTTTCCTTCCCAAGACCAGCTTCTACAGAAAACATGAAAGCTTGGTTCTGGGACTGAGGCAATACTTCCCGTGCATTTGAAACTTTTGTAAATAGATTTCCAGAAGTGATTAGCTTAGCTAAATCATTCCATCTCTCTTGGTATTCCCCTGCGATCCAATAATTGAACTTCAAAAGAACTTGGTTCTCCAATTCAAAAACCGCAGTCTGAACCCTGGGTGCAAATGAGTCACTCATTCCAAGAATATGTGTGCTTGCTGCTGAGTCTATTTCCCAAGTAAGGCCCCTAGAATTTCTGACTGTAGCAAAGGACATTTTGTAATTTGAAGAATCCTTATTTCTTCCTGGGAAGAAATCCCAAAAAGCCATGAAGTGAAGTCTAGATCTATGGCCGGTGAATTTGTACTGAGGAATTTGGATCTCAAAGCAAGTATTTTTCAAAAAAGATTCTAAGCTCCAAGCTCTTCCATAGGTTTCAATGTTTGCAAAACCATAAGCTTCAAATGCATTGAGTGAACTTACCTCTATTGGTAGATACGATTTCTGGGATAGAACTACCTTTGTTTCTTCTGATGAATTTGAAGGAGATGCCAATTCAGAATTTGCTTTTGTAGTTACATCCGTAGGGATCTCCCAATCAAGTGCAGAAATTTTAGCACTAGTTAAATCTTGGTCCATTTCAAAAACCCGTAGCACTTCAGACTCATGAAGCAACTTCCACTCTTGAGCCTCAATTTGACTTATTTGGGAAGAGAAAAGAAAAAGACTTAATGCATAAAAAGAAATTCGGAAATTAGATGAAAATTTATGATTTTGGCTAAGCTTAGAAATCGTTTTTTTGACAGATCCGATTTGAAAAAATCGTGCCAAATATGTATTTAATTTAGAAATATTCATAAGCTATATGCCTAATTTGAGGCATATTTCCCAGAAAATCAAGTTTTTTTTATGAAATCATAAGTTTTTTCGTAAGTAGCTTCCACTCCCAAAGAATTAATTCTCTTTCAATTTCCCGGCTCTCATCTTGCTCCTTGGATAGCAATGCATAAATCATAGCAGCAATTTCTCTACTGAATTTCTTCTCAGCAAGTTCCTTTTCGAATTCTTCAATCTGACTATCTAAGATTAATGTTGAAAGTCGGAATGCTTCGTTGAGAGCGACTAGCTTTTCACGACTTGCCTTTAACTCTGGTTTGTTGAACTCATTTCGAATCATAACTTCTAGAAAAGTCCGGATGAAGGCTACATCTTGGCCATTCAATTTGAAATCCAAAAGCAATTGCTTCACCTTATCCAATTCCATATTCCTAAGATGAATGCGCGCAAGGAAAACTGGATTTTGGGAATATTGATTCAGATTGGAATTTGTTATTACATCAGTAGCTCTAACCTTGCTGAAATCTACAACCTTGTTATCAGAACTCGTTTGCTTCTCTACTTTGGTTTCAAGAGAAGATATTTTCTTTTTAATTACCAAAATATTCATCGCGGGGAAGCGGATTTTTAAAGTAACCATATCTGTTCGAGGCAAATCTTCATCCACAATTAGGTAATGGAATATCTCTGAGGTCTCGCATTCCTTTACTAAATCTTCCTTAGTGGTAAAATGCTGAACTAAAACTGGTAGAATATCACTAGCCGACCCAGTTGCCACAAAAATTGTTTTGATTTCATTGCTGGTTCCATGTTGATAAGGGATGACTAATTTGCCCGCCTTCACATTCACAAAACTTAATTCTGAGAGGCGAAAGTGGGAGAGATTAAAATCAGAGCCTAAGAATGCAACTCGTGGCACAGGAACCACTATGGATTTACTCTTAGAACCCCTTGGAACCTCAGGTCCATCATTCGTAAAGACAACATAGGTCATTTTGGCAAGGCGAACCTTGATCAAAAATCCTCCTGGAGTCTTTCTTTCTTCGTAAAGCGTATCTTCCATAATTTATAATAAACCTAAATTTTTCATTTTATATTGCAGGGCCCCTCTTGAAATTTTCAGAGCCTTTGCCATTCGTAATTGATTTCCTGCAAAAATCTTTTCGGCGAGTAGGATTTTTTGACGTTCTAAGGCTTCCACACATTTTGGAAGATCCAGATCATCGGAATCCTGGATGCCAATTGCTAGGGGCTTATCTTCACCCGGAGATTCCTCGTCCCAGTTCAATAGATTAGACGTAGATTTCCAAATTGCTTTACCGAGAGAATTTTTTAATTCTTCGAAATTTCCAAGCCAATTTTTCTCAGTAAGTTGCTTAAGAATATCCTGGGGAATTTCCATTTCACTTTTCCCTAAATTGTAAGCCAAATCCTTAAATACTTCTAATACCATCTGCTTTTTTTCTGATTTTTCCAAAGTATCCAAGTTTGGCAAATGGATAGAATTCTGGGAAATAAGATCCCAAAATCCAGGATAGGCTTCTTTTTTATTCAGCCCCTGGTCTATAAAGAATGCATTTTTTGCTAGGGAAGAAATTTGCAACCATTCATAAAAAATTCGCTGTTGGCCCAAACTTAAGCCAGCTAGATTGCCCAAGACTATGGACCCTTCTTCGCCTAGAATTTCTTCCCAATGGCTTAGTGCTTTTTCCAACTTGCCTACCTGCTCTGGAATGGTATCCACCCAAATCCATTGGCCGCTTCGTCCCCATATTTTGTGAAGATATCGGGCCAGAGATTTCTTGCCACTTCCTTTTCCACCAAGCAATAGAACTGGTTTATCTTTCTGTAAATTTTGAAATGCAAGGGAAACGGTAGGGCTATTTTTTACTAGCCATTGGATAGCAGAGTTCACATGGGAATCTTCCGAAACTACTTGAGGCTTGGGCTTTTCAGGAGTGGATAGAAAGTTCGCCAGAAGGTAAGATTGAAATTTTCTGGCTTCCCTATTTCCATCAAATTCTAAAATTATGAATCCATTAAATTGCAGACCATCTCTCAATTTCGCAACAACTGCAAAATCCGATCTTTCTGAAAATAAGGGGAAATCCGTTTTAAGAAAAACCATGGGCTCTTCGAGCTCCTGCAATTTCTCTAAATTTCCTCTTCCACGGGCTAAAAAGGAATAGAAGAAGCCATCGTCCCCGTAACCAAAGCTGGCTTTTTCTATAAAGCCTGAACCGTCTTCGGATCTCTCCACCAATACACCGCAGATCGCTCCAAGAAGCTCTTGTGACTCCTGAAGGATTTCAATCTTACTCTTGTTCTTTTTCCCAGAATAAAGGTGCATAGATGAAAACTGTTTAAATTTAAGCATATTGTCAACCACGTACCGTAAAATTGTCGGATATCCGACAAAACTTTCACAGCTATATTCTTTGCTTTTCGTGCTCTTTCGAAACTCAATTCCAGGTGTCGGATATCCGACAATTTAAGAGAATTCTGGAAATTTTCTTGTAGAAAACCAGGGTTCTGACAAAGCTTCAAGAGGGGAAAAAGAAGAATGATAACTGTCTCAATAGCTAACCAAAAAGGAGGGGAAGGAAAAACGACTACCTCTTTAAACCTTGCAATCGGCTTAGCGCGACGGGGCAAAAGAACCCTAATAATCGATATGGATCCTCAGGCAAATTCTACTGGAATTTTTCTAAATCCTGAAACCAGCTCCAAGAATCTTTACCATGTTTTTAATAAAAAAACTAAAATGAGCGAGGTCGTTCAGAAGGTTTATGCGGATAATTTGTATCTTGCTCCCTCTTCCACTAACCTTGCTGAATTAGAAGCGATGAATACCAACTCCGTTGAGGCTCCGTACTTATTGAGAGACTCACTTCAAGTAGTGGAAAAGGACTTCGATTTTTGCATAATTGACTGCCCACCTAGCCTTTCGATCTTTACCATAAACGCCTTGGTTGCATCTAATTTTGTCATCATACCCCTTCAGGCTGAAAAATTTTCTGTAGATGGAATCGTTGGACTCCAACAAACCATATCTAGCATCAAGAAAAGAATCAATCCGAATTTGGAAATTATGGGCGCCTTGATCACGCAGCTAAAGCCCCAAACTTTACTTACGAAAACCATAGTCCCAGTATTGAATAAATATTTTAAAATCTTCGAGAACAGCATCTCCGACGGAGTAGCAATAGGAGAAAGTCATCTTGCTAAAAAATCTGTTTTTGACTATAATAAATCCAGCCGTCAAGCGCAAGAGTATGAAGGCTTCGTGGAGGAATTTTTAAGTGAGCTCTAAAAGTAAACGATTAGGATCCTTAGCCGATGTCTTTAAGTCCGAATCTCTGGATGGAACTATGCGTAAAATTCGTATGGATAGAATTCAACCATCTACCAACCAACCAAGGCAGGATAGAACCAAGGGAGTAAGCGAACTTGCGGAGTCCCTGAAGAAAGAAGGTCTACTCCAGCCTATTGTTGTAGCAAAGGATGAAAAAGACGAAGACAAATATAGAATCATAGCTGGCGAAAGAAGATACCACGCAGCAAGCAGTCTTGGTTGGATGGAAATTGAATGTAAAATTTTTGATAGAAATGAAAAAGAAATCTATAAACTAGCAATCATAGAAAATCTACAAAGAGAAGATTTGAGTGCCTTTGAAGAAGCAGATGCTCTGAATCACCTAAAACTTGAATACAAATACACAGACTCGGAATTAGCAGATATGTTTGGCAAAAGCCGAAGCTATATGTCTGAAATTTTGAGTATAGCAAACCTAAGTCCCAAGGCGGTAAAATCTTGTAGGGATCTTGAGATAGACAACAAGAACCTCTTAGTACAAGCAGCCCAAGCGGAAAAAAAGGGAAACTTACAAGAATTCCTAGAAAGAATTAAGGCTGGGGAATTGAAGACAGTTAAAGATGCGAAAAACTTTAACCGTGGCCCAAGCATTATCGAAGTTGAGCCTACTATTCCAAATAGAGCTCCCGCAAATGAGCCAGGCCTACCCTACGATGAGCAAATTTCCAAAAAATCAGGAATTCGCATCCAGAAAAAAGCTGATTCAGTGAATGTAATAAGCGATGACCCAATTCTATTGATGGGAATCTATAAATTTATTAAAAAGGAAATTCCCAAAAAGTTTCCAAACAACTAAATTAGTACTAAGCAAACATGTACTAAGACATATTTTTTCCTTATTTTTGCCATATTCTTCCTTGACAAAATAGGCAGCCTTCCCCATAATGTGACATAATCTAGTAAACACCGATATAGTACTTTTTTGGTGGTGGGGAACGAATTGCTAGAATAAAGAACGATTCCCCAAGAAAAAAACCCCTGGGTGACCAGGGGCCGGGTGATCCCGAAGGAATGTTGTTGGATGAGACATAATAAACATTATGTCGGATTATTGTCAACCTACTTTGGGATTTTTTGATTAAAATTGGGATTTTTTATGCAAAAATCTCATCGAGGTGACAGAATGAGTGAACACCAATCGTATGTCCGCATCATGTCGGACATTTTGGATTCGGGAGTTTGGGCGAAGCTATCTCCAGCCGGAAGAGCCCTCTACCCCGTACTTTTGAGATTTACAGACTACAATTTTCGATATGTTTGGCCCAATACAGAGACATTGATGAGGCTAACAGGATTTCGTACGAAAAAGTCTATAGTAGAAGCCAAAAAGGATCTTGAACAAAATGGTTTAATCTTTACCGTTTCAGGATCTGGGCGAACCAGTACTAGGTTTTACTTTCGCTTCGACTATGAGGGCTCTAAAATTACCCCTCTGGGAGATACGAGCATAAACCCCAGGGGGCTAGAAGGACAGTCCTCAGGGGCCTACACGAACGGGCTTGAGGGGGGTAAAAGCGGAAACCCGAACCATATTAATATAACTATAAACAATACCCAAGATAATAAACCTAAAGAAACTATTTTAAAAGATGAAAAAGATCAATTTTCAGCAGAAAAGAAAATCACTAAAAATGGAGCCGCTCTTAGTTTGGAAAATCTTTTGGAAGATTATGGCGCTGATGTTTTTCATTATGCCTACCAAGAAGCGAAGAAAAGAGAACTTCATAATAATCTTCCATACATAAAAACAATTTGTAGAAATCGAATCTCCAAACTTCAAGAAACGCTTAATATTGGGCAAAAATTTGTAGATCCTCTCAGTCCTCAACCTTCTTGGTTTGGTTTTTTGGAATGGGCAAAATCAAGGCTATCTTCCTCTAGTTATAAAGATTTGCAAGAGTTGGATATTGTAGTAGATGGAGATTGCATCTGTATCCAAGAAAAAGTGACAGCATCCCAGAGAACCATAATCGAAAGGTATTTTTCCCAAGAAGTAGATACAGATATACTTGTGGTTTTTGCTTCCCCTAAAGTAGAGAACAGAATTTTTTGAACATTATGAGATATGAACCAATTCGAATTAGCCACCCAAGGCAAGTCCAACACCTACGCGTAAGCACCCCAGGGGTATTTGAGGAAAAATCAGGACAATTGATATCCTTTCTAGACGAGAAAGAAAAAAGCGGATTAACATCCATTGTATTAGAACTATCCCCTGAGAACCAACATTTCAATCGAATTGAGATCCACCCACTTGCGGGAGACACTGACTACTTCCCTGATGTCTTTCGTATAGAAATGTCCCAAGACCAAAAGTACTGGGAACCCATTATCCAGGAGTCTGGATTCAAGCGAGCTCAAAAAGCCGTAGCGTTTTGGAATTTTACCCTAACATCAGCTAAATTTATTAAGTTTATTTGCAAAGTCAGTCGTAAAACAGACCAAGGGAAGTATAAGGTATCCTTTGGCCAATTTAAGGTAATGATTTCCGGAGTAACAGGTATCCAAGCAAGTTCTGAATTGGATCGATTGAAAGTAAAAGAAAATTTAATTGATACAAGACCAGATTATGGTTGGGCTTCGAGTGAGAGACAAAATCCCCAAGATGAATTTCTCGTTTTTGATTTATCTGCGATACATAGAATTGAAGAAGTGAGAATGCTTTCTAAGCAAGACGAGGTTACAAATTTTCCAGAAAAATTTACCGTTTATTATAGCGAGGATGATCTTTCTTGGCACCAGCTTCTAGAAGAGCCTTCTTTCATGGCTGAACCTGGAACTTGGTACCGCTGGAGATTTCTTCCAGTGAATGCAAGGTTTCTGAAAGTAATCTGCAACCAAGAGAAGCAAGCGAACAAAGTGTCCTATATATCTGAGATCATTGAGGTTGAATTCTATGCTACACCAGATGCAGCAGATGATGATAAAGCAGGCAAGACTCAAGGACCCCTGCCATATGCCTCTGTGCTAAGAGCAGGAATGGTGAGACTTGCTGTTGATGGAGAAACACGTGAAGGTGTGTCTGTTCAAGGTAGTGATCGTAGACTTAGGGAAGGAACTACGGAATACAAAGGGATAGTTGAACTTGCTACTGATGGGGAAGATCGTGAAGGTGTGGTAGTCCAAGGTAATGATAAACGTCTTAAGAATGCTACAGAACTTGGACATGGCTTGGTTCGTCTGGCAAGGTCAGGTGAGAGCCGAGAAAACCTTGTCGTGCAAGGAAATGATGAGAGACTTAAACTTGCAAGTACGGAGAGTCCTGGTATCGTTGAACTTGCATTAGATGGAGAGACTCGACCTGGAATTGCTGTGCAAGCAAATGATAAAAGACTTAGAAAAGCTAGCCAGAAAGAACCTGGTTTAGTTACACTCGCAGCAACAGGTGATCCATCTCCAGATAAAGTAGTAACGGGTGATGATGAAAGACTTAGAGATGCAAGCACAGAGGCAAAAGGTATAGTGCGTCTTGCACAAAATGGCGAAGATTCAGCCTTAGCAGCTGTACAGGGGAATGATAAAAGAATTAAAAATGCTACAACTGAATCTTATGGTATAGTGCAATTGGCGCGATCAGGAGAATCGAAACCTGGAGTCGTTGTTCAAGCTGATGATAATCGAATTAAGCCTGCATCCGAAGAGAACATGGGAATCGTAAGACTTGCACTTCTAGGCTCTGATGAACCTGGTAAGGCAGTCGTATCCAATGATCCTAGATTGAAAGACGCCAGAAATCCACTCCCCCACACACATGATTATGCAGCTAAAGACCATGATTACAATTCACATTCTGGGCTGATTCGGTTAACTGGGGATACATCATCATCCTTCCAAGGAATTTTTCCTCCACCCGACAAGCACTCTGTGATTTTTGGTAAAAACCAAAATCCTGAAGGTGCCGGAATTTCGGCAATTGGAAATAAAGAAGGCATTATAGGATATTCAGATCATACTGGAGTTCTAGGTTTGTCAGCTGGTCAATCTGGCAATGGATATGGAATCTTAGGTTTAAGTAAGAGGGGATCAGGTGGTGGTTTTTCATCTCAGTCTGGTTTTGCTGTCCATGCAAATGGAAAAGGCTTCCCAGATAGAAATGTTCCTGGTTCTGGGAAAGGTCTATTGGTTGATGGTGACTCTTTGTTCCATGGAACTGTGTCCATACATCTTTCCAATAGCCAAGATTGCATAGCTAAGAAATTTAAATTAGACACTCGTGATGTGGTATCTCCTGGGGATTTGCTAGTAGCTACCGATGAATCCTTGAAGCTTGCAAAATCCAAACAGCCCTACTCTACTAATGTGATTGGCGTACTTGTTGCAAGTCCTTCCCTTCTTTTGGGAGAAGAGAAAAAAGATCCAAACGAAGGTTTGGTGGCAATTTACGGAGCTGTGCTATTAAATGTAGATCCATCTATGGGCATGATAAATCCAGGGGACTTACTTGTAAGTGGCTTGACGAGTGGTTATGCTGTCAAAGCTGACTCAAATAAAATTAAACCAGGAACCTTGGTTGGGAAGGCTCTAGAAGCATCTAAGAAGGAACGTGGTCAGATCTTAGTTTTATTAACTCTGGGCTAAGATTGAGGCATCTTGCTTCCTAAGATTGTATTAGAGCTTGTTCAATTTCCTGTATCTTGCTTCTAAGTCTTGGATAGCCTCATGCCCTTCTATGCCTAGACTTTCAGAGAAAGAGTTCACATAGAGGTCGATGTGGGATTGTACAACATCCAAATCTTTGTTTTGGGAATTTGCTAGAATATATTCTTTGGCCTCTTTTGGATTTTGCCAAGCAAGTTGGAGACTTTTCTTAATTAGGTGGTCAATTTGTTCTTTTGTGCCCTTGCCCAAACTTCGCTTAATTGCTATGCAACCAAGTGGTATGGGATAGGACGTTGTCTTCTCCCACCATTCTCCCAAGTCGGCAAGAACTTCTAAGCCAAAATCTTGGTAAGTAAATCTCTCTTCATGAATGATGACTCCAAGGTCAGCATTGCCCTGAGAAAGTTCGTGGATAATTTTATCATAACGCTTGTAATGTAGAGGAAGGTCAGAATTGCCAGCATACAATTGGAGTAGCAAATTTGCAGTCGTCATGCTACCGGGAGAAAGTATAGATTTCGCCTTGGCTATAGTAAAATCTGTCCCTTTTCTTCGTATCAAAAGAGGACCACAACCGCGACCTAAGGCTGAACCAGAATCTAGAATCTCATATCTATCGGCAACTTGGAAGTAGGCGGAAAAAGAGAGCTTGGTAATATCATATCTTCCAATGATTGCTGATTGATTCAATTCTTCCACATCTTTGAGCTCTTCGACAATTTGAATTCTGGGATCTAAATTAGAATGGATGAGATTGTAGAAAATGAAAGTATCATTGGGACAAGGTGAATAGGCTAAAGTAAATCTTGATTCATTCATAGTGAAAAAGTGTTTTCCTTATCGCTTTCCTTAATAAAATGGCAAGCACTTAGAGATTTAGAATCTATTCAACTGAGGTAAACTTTCGTGGCTATTAAAATACAAAAATACGGATTCTTTGCTGAATGTATCATTCATATTGTGTATTTAGTTTCGAAGTTTGCCCTAAAGAAGGTTGACCATTACTTTTTAGACGGCAATCCGCGTCGCTTAGATCTACCCTACCCTACTGTTTATATTGCAAATCATGTTTCAGAATTGGACATACCTGGTCTAGCTACCATTCACAAACGCATTCAAAATCCACGCATACAATATACCATTCCAGTAAGGGAAGATATAGTGCAGAAAAATTTCTTAATCAAGGAATTTCGTCCCAAGGGAATACTAAAGTACATATTGCACTTTATTGATCTTACAGGAGTTTTACCTCTTTTATTTCGGATAGTTGGAGCAGTTCCTGTCAAGCGACCGTTTAGAGATAATGCAAGAGCCATGGTTAAGGATGGATCCTTGCGTGATCAAGTCGATAAGGACTGGACTATACTATCCGACAATATTGATTTAGGAAAGAATGTTGTCGTCTTCCCTGAGGGAGTGTTTAGCGAAGATGGCAATTTACGTGTGATAAAGAATGGAATCGCTCACCTTTCAGAAAAGAAGCCAGGCTTGAATTATTTTTACTTTAATTTCACCTATGACTTGCTCAGTGATAAGAAGCCATGTCTTCATATTGGTTTTGGAGAGCTTTTTCAAATAAATCCTGCATCAAAGAAAGAAGAAATCACTTCTATGATCAAAGAAAAATTATCTCGAGCTTATGTAGTGAATTCTGCGAACTTGGTTTCCTTTTTGATTCTAAACTCTGATTTATTTGTAGGTAAGGACAAAATTTGGATACAGAAATCCGTCTTGGATCTTGCTAAGAAAATCCATGACAAAGAAAATGCAATGGTAGAAAATGCCTTGCTTGATTCTCAAACGGAAACAATTGATCGCATACTCAGTGTTATGGTGAAAAGAAAGTTGATATCGATCTCCAAAGAAGGTATTTACACTAAGGGACCGAAATGGGAGATCGAAAATAATCCAGAGAAACCTAAAAGTTATAAGAGAGACAAGCCATTTAGCTATCACAAAAATCAATTAAGAGCCTTCGAGCCTACTCTACTCAATACTATCAGTGAATACAAATAGAACGTTCACTGACTAATAAAGAATGTCATTTGCTTGGTGATAAAAAGAATTCGAATTACAATAAATCCCATTAACAGGCCTGAGGCAGCTAGAAAGCCAAAGTCTTTGTATTCACTGTGGATCTGCTTTGCGAAAATCACTATGGGTATGGTTAAGACGAACATTCTTGCCAAATTATCGAAATTTCTCCAATAGCCTTCTTCTGCTATTGTCATTACAGCAAGCAAAGGAAGAAGAGGCAGCAATACTAATACAAGTTTCCAATTTCTTTGCTGTATTGCCTTTTTCATTTGTGTAAGATTTAGTATTAGAATAAGATACAATATAAATAAGAAAATTTTTGCAAAATTTTGAACCCAAGATCTAATTTCGAAAATTAGGAAACCTTGGAAACTTTTTGCAAAGCCAAACAAAGGAAAGTCGACCATATCTTGGAATCTTAAAGGCAGAGTACCTGGCTCAGGTATAGAAAGGGATCTTGTATAGAAATAAAAGCTCAGATAAATGGAAAGTGGTATTAGAACAGCGGTAAGCTTCTTCCAGTTTTTGTTTAGAATGAAGTAGATTAGAAGTGGACCAAAAATGAAAATCGAAGTCTCTCTTACAAATAAGGCTAAAAGCATGTAAACTGCCCCAAGGAATATGGTTAGTAGAGATTTTTGTATGAGTAGTAAGGCTAAGGAGATGATACAAAATGAAACTAAAAGAGAATCTGAAACCAAAAGTTGAGTGCTTAAAAAGGAAAATGCAGAGAAAAGATAGAAAAGAAAAAGTTTTTTATTTTCATCAGAAAGCAAGGAATACATAGTTAGGCTAGAAAGGATATGGAAGAAAGTGAGTATACTTAATGATGCAATCACATAGAACTTCCATCCAATTAAATAAGCAATACTTCCTACGACAATGGAGAGACCTAACCTATGGAAACGAAAGTAAAAAGAATCAAGAACGGGAAACTCCAAGCTACCATCATTGAACAGGAATTGAGAAAGTAGGAAGAAAAATTGTCCATCATAGCCACCATCTTTATAAATTACAAATCCAGAAGGTATGTATTGTGGATTTAAGTTTGCAAAACCCTCCCATATATTGATCATACTAGAAAGATTCAGATCATAGTTTTGCACTTTTGCATAAATTGTTATGGCTAAGATCATTAAAAAAGCAAAGATTGACAAGATTGGAAAAAGCTTTTTCATAGATCACAATATTTACAAGGATAGGGAGTTGTCCTCTGAAAAAAATTTTTGACACTATACAAAATATTTATAAATCTCTCGAAGAACTGGGTCCTAGAAAATCCTTTCAGATTATGCGTGGTCTTGGCCACGAGAGGCTTATCTCCCTTTCTGAAAAAGCAGATAGAGATAAGATGCTCTATTTATCCAAGAGACTTTCAGATGATCTCATAATTGATTTAGTTCAGAAATTGCCAGAGCCTATTCTTCTTGAAACTCTGGACAATCTACTAGAAGACGATATTGTTTATTTCTTAGAAAAGTTTCCTTTGGATGCAATCGTTCAAATTTCTATCACCATCCCTCCTTCGGATGTAAGAAAGATGGTTCTTGAACTCGGGAGAGAAGAATTGCTTGAGTCTCTTCAAAAAGTTGGCATTGATAAGTCTTTAATATTGTGGGAGAAGCTAGGAACAGATAGAGTTATAAAACTTGCTCTAGCTTCCGGTATGAGCCAACTAACAAAGATAGCCACAAGCCTTACCGTTGAAGAAAGTTCTAAGTGGATTCAAGAAAGGGGGATAGATGAGATTCCTGTCTTCTTAGAATTCTTCGGTGTAGACAATATGATTTCTTTATTTAAGACACTTGGCTTTGAGACGGCACTTGCACTTATCAATCAATTGGGCGCCAAAAAGATGATGGAAATCTCTAAAAAAATCTCAAGCATGAAACTTGCAGCAAAAGTTCCTAACACTATTCATCTTCTTCCCTCCAAGAAAAAACCAAAATCCAAGAAAGGGAAACTAGCAAAGAGAAAAAAGTCTAAAGTCAAATCTAAAAGAAAATCAAAGCCATAGTCACAACAATAGTCATAATAAAGTGATATGTTTTTATCTGTTGCCTTACAAAATCTATCCAGGTATTATTCTATAGAAAAGTTCTTCAGATCTCCACCCTTCTCCTTTGCAGAATCAATTTCTTTACTATAAGCTTCGTTTCTAGATTGAATGGATTCAAATCTTTTAATTAGGATATCGTTTGTTACTGAATTTGTATTTGGATTTATATTGAGTTTTTCTTTGGCGTAGTTTAAGATTTCTAATTTTTCAGCTAGCTCTTGTTTTTTCTCGGAATAAAAAAACAGTGATTCATCGGAAGTAAGTTCTTCGCCTGTGAGTATTCTGTCCTGCAGAGAATCCATGATCTCATTGCGTCTTTTTTCTTTGGCTAGCTCTTGATCCGTTTTTTCTTTTGGTATGTAACGATTGTTAGGAAATAAGGCAACTAAAGGTTTGTATTTTTCAATGGCAAGTTTCTTCCTGCGTGCTCTTTCTTCAGGGCTGATTCTAGCTGGATCATATTCGGATGCTTTATCCGAAATTGCAGATTCTTCGGATTCTTTATCTGAGAATTCAAGAAAGCCATTGTTGGAATCAAATAGTGAGCCCTCCGTTTTTTCTGAAACCAAAGCATCTCTTCCATTTGCATAGGAATTTCTGGTTTGGGATTCATCCCTGGCTAATTTGCTTTTATTGGTTTCTGATTTAGAAAATAGCAGATAAGCGAGTATAAGCGAAACGCAAACTATAATGGTATAAAGTAAGACCTTTTTTATTGAATGACTCATTTTTGTATTTCCACCTCAAAAGAGGAGCCCTTGCCCTCTTCACTTTGAAATTTTAATTCTGCCCCCATTTTTTCAACCAAAGATTTTACTATAGAAAGTCCAAGCCCTGTTCCACCAATCTTGCGATTGGATTCCGAAGGAATACGGAAGAATCTATCGAAAACAGAACTCTTGAATTTGTCTGGAATTCCATATCCAGAGTCCGTAACAGTAAAACGTATCCATTTGCTATCAGACTTTAATGAGAGTTTCACGAATCCATGTTCTGTATATTTAATTGCATTTATATACAAATTGGAAACGATTTGAGAAAATTCAAACCGAATTCCTTTGATCAAATGACCTCTTTCTAAATCTGCTGTAATTGAAATATCTTTTTCATTGGATAGGTGTGAATTCATATGCATCACATCTTCAATTACTATCGCTGGATCAAATTCTTCCATAGATTCTGCTTCTGATTCATCTTGGTTTCTTTCGATTTTAAGAAGATTCTCAATCAAAAAGCTCAATCGCTTAATATTCTTATCAATGATACTAAGCATTTCTGAATTTTCTGGTTTGGAACGAATCAAAGAATCATTGGAAAGCAATTCAAAGTACCCACGGATATTAGTCATGGGTGATCTTAGTTCATGACTAATGTTGGAGATAAATTCATGCTTTGCTCGTTCCGATTCAATTCTTTCTCTATTGTCTTTAATGATAATTTGGTATCTCTTCTTCGGACTGACTAACATAGAGTTAATGGAAATGTCCACTCCAAGTCGATTCCCATCTCGTAGAATGATCTCACCATCAGGAATATGAAGCATAGAATCTGATCTCTCATTCTTAAAATAAAGGCTTGTACTTAGTTTCTGTCCACCAACCAAATCATCAATTTTCATTCTTGAAAGATCCATTCTGGAATAACCACTCATCAAACGAAATTGTAGATTGGATTCAAGCAGTGCTCCAGAATCTGCATCAACAATGATGAGAGCTTCTCGTGAAAATTCGAAAAGGTATCTATATCTTTCTTCGGAATACTGCAAGTTTACAGAACTTCTATCAAGCTTGATTTCTAGAATGGAGTTAAAATTTTCTAGTTCAATGATTCTCTCATTCAGTTTAAAAATTTCAGCATTCCAATAATCTAACATATTGTTTATATGAATTTTTACTCTATTATCTATGCGTAAGGTCTCATCAACATTTAGACGTGAATGAATATTCCCTTCTAGAATATCAAGGGAAATAGAAATAGCATCTGTTATCAAATGTCTTGTGTAATTTTGCTTTCGATAGTTTACGAGAGTTGGTGAGTATTGGTATTCGGCTCCTGGATTCTTAAAGTTAAAAGTCCTAACAGGAGAAGCCTCGGTATTATCTATGGCTTGCCAGATTTCATCAAATTGAAGAATGCCATTGATTTCTTCTAAGGAGATTTGTTTCTTTATAGTTCTAAAAAAGAAATCTTGAATTAAACTGTGGATATTTGATGCATTTCCTTTAACGGAGAATATGCGAGACTTGTCAAGTTTGTTCGCAAGAAGGATTTGCTTGAATTCACCAATGCGATAGCTAGGGTAGAAATGATTGAGATTAAAGTCGGTACTGAGTTCATCTATTTCATTCTTTGAAATTTCATTCAGGTATTTTATTGCTTTGCGAATTGCTCTAAGGATTTTATCAGATTCACTTGGGAATTTACTTACAAATTGTCCACCGAAAACGAATAGAGTATTTGCAAAGGATTCAGGAATGGAATTATTATCGTATGAATTTGGTTTATTTTCTACATCTTCAAAATTTTGAAATTTGTTTAAGAAGGGATAAAAGTTAGAATCCCCACTCATTCCCAGAGTTGTAGCCTTTCGCAATTGATTTTCCATAAGATAGTATGGCAACTCTACAAAACGCAGTTTGGGCATTTTGCCTGGGAAGAAGTTCTCTACAAATTTCTCTGTGAAAAATCTTTCTATAGAAAGTTCACTTGGTACGGGTATAGTAAAAGTTTTGTTTACTAGAACATCACTCGGCTCAAAGAAATTTCGGGAGTAGAAACTAAGCTTAGAATGGGAAAGATATAAGCCTTTGTAGAGTCTCTTGACTTTCGATTTTTTGAGAAAGCAATCATGGACATAAAGCAAGGTAGGAAGTTCCCCCGCATCAATTCTGCCCGATTCCAAGAGAGAAAAGATACCTTTGTAATCTATGCAGGATCTGAGATCAATATCCAATCCCAGTTCCTCAAAGAAACCCTTTTTCTCAGCAATGGCTATAGGCAAGGAGCTGATTCTGTCGGTTATCATGATCTTAATCATTCTTCCAATTTGCCCTCGCCTAAAAAAAATACGATAGTTTTTCTGGTTTTTTGTCGAAGAGACATAATATGAACATAACAGATATTCCTTCTTTGCAACAGGTTTTTCGAAGAATGGGCGAAATTGAAAAAATTCTCGGATCGAAATCACCAGAGAATCTGGGAAATGTTGTTAGTCCAGGCAATCTAAATAGTTCTGTAAATACGCCAAGCTTCGAAGAAATGATGGAAGAGGCAGCGAGTCAAGGCTTGGATTTAGAGAATCCAAGAGGGACTCAAAATTTTTCAGGAAGTACAATCTCAAATCCTAGAATGACTGAGGCTCTAGAGCAAAAGATTGCCTTGGAATCTAAGAAGAATGGAATCGATCCTAATCTAGTTAAAGCAGTCATCCAAACCGAATCCAATTTTAAAGCGAATGCGATTTCTCCTAAGGGCGCTATGGGGCTTATGCAATTGATGCCACCAACTGCTAAGATGTTAGGTGTTGAAGATGCGCTCGATCCTATGGAAAATATTGAAGGTGGAACGAAATTTCTCGGAGATATGATGAGTGAATTTCAAGATCGCAAGCTTGCCTTAGCTGCTTACAATGCTGGTCCAGCTGCAGTGAAAAAATACAAGGGAATCCCGCCTTATGCAGAAACACAAAATTATGTTAGTAAAATAGAAAAGCTTTTAAAGTAAAAATATTTTACCTTTGAAGATTGCTATAGCCTAAGAAGGATTGTTGCCAAATTATATAATCTTGGTACAAATAAAGTGTGGAAAAATGCCCAAGGTTCTCTTCCAATTTAGTTTTGTAAGAAGTAGAAGTTTTGTCAGAAACTATTTTATCTTGCAAGCTTTTGTTTAATAAAATAGACCTATCTCCCAACTGAATCAATTCACTACGTCGGTCTTTCTTGCGGGCTGGAAATCTTTTGGCTATATCAACTATATCAGCCTGCCAAATATCATCTAAATATAAATAGCTATTTGCTTCTCTTGTAAGAACCTCATAAAATTTATGCTTTAGCTTGGTCGCAAAATATATGTAATGCGCTGTAATAGGGTCAGAATAGATGGAATTCGTCCCTGCAAGTAAAGATTGGCTTCGAATAAAATCCTCTTTCTTGGATTCAAGTAAGTCATCTATAGTCTCATCGTATTTGCTGTAATTGAAATATACTGCTACAAGTATGCCAGCTACTAGAATCCCAGTAAAGGTTCTTGTGTTTAATTCCTTCTCTGTTCCCAAAAGAATATTTCCTATAAGTAAGGTAAGAAAGGCAGGAGCAAGATAAAGCGAAATAGAGACAGAATGGGACAGAAGTTCGAAAAAGCTTGAGGTTCCAAAAAAATCTAATATGGAAAAAACCACCAGAAGAACAAACAAGCTCAATAAATAAGTAACCAGAATGATAAATGGAATATTCTTCCTTTTGTAAAAAACAGTAGTCCTTGCTTTATTGGAACTCATGGATCTAAGGCAGGACCAAACAGTAAATACAGTAAACCCAAGCAAGAACATTCTCAAGTCGGTAAAGAAGGCAACAAGAAGCAGAGCCGGAAAGAGAAAAAGATCTAAAATTGTCTCCATACGAAAGGTATGGAAGATTAGTAAAATAAATGTTAAACCAACTAGCTCATGAAAGAAGAGAATTGGAAATTCATGAGAATACGGAAGAAAGGCAGAAATGTAAACTAAAAAATGGTGATTGAACTTCCACTCCCCTTTGCGGAAAAGAAGAAGTATCAAATGCAAATTCACACTGAAAAGCAAGGCAGCTATGGATTGGAAGCTGGTCAGGTAATTCATCCCGAAGATGGTCTTCCAGAAAAAAACCAAAAGCACTGGAAGCGGTTCTTCCCATGAGAAAAAAGCTCCCTCTTCCGTGATGGCTCTTAAATTGGCAAGGAAGACATAACTCTCTGGATCAGCAAGCACTGGTCTAAGATTCAAATAGAGCCAAAAAATTCCAAATAAGATAAGAATGGAAAGAAAGAAGGCAATGGGATTGAGGGGGTTTCTTTCTTTGTACACAAATGTTTCCAATAGTTTTTCTCTCTCCTGTTTAAAATTTAGCTGAAATTATTCCAGAAGATTTTAAGTTTTACATAAGAAATAAAAAGTTGGCATCAATGGAAAAATACCCTCATGTTCTCTACGACCAAAACGGCAATAGTACGAAAGACAAAGCTTGGATCTTTCGTACCTACGCAGGTCATACAAATGCGAAAGCATCCAATGAGCTCTATCGCAAGAACTTAGCAAAAGGTCAGACTGGACTCTCCATCGCCTTTGATCTTCCAACCCAATGTGGATATAGTTCCGATCATGGAATCTCAAAACCTGAAATTGGAAAAGTGGGAGTTCCTATCAACTCGCTAGAAGATTTTCGAGTACTTTTTGACCAGATCCCCATAGAAGAAATGAATACATCCATGACGATCAATGGTACTTCCATGTGGCTTCTTTCTTTATATGTGGCACTTGCCGAAGAAAGAGGGATAGATCTTAAGCTTTTGCAAGGAACTACTCAGAATGATTTAATCAAAGAATACCTTGCCCGTGGGACTTATATTTTCCCACCAGGTGAATCCATACGAATCATAGTGGATATGTATGAGTATTGTTTGAAAAATACTCCGAAATGGAATCCCTCCAATATCTGCTCTTACCATTTGCAAGAAGCAGGTGCAACTCCAAGCCAAGAACTTGCCTTTGCTCTTGCAACAGCAATTGCAATCTTAGATGCAATCAAGGAAAGAAATTGTTTCACAGAAGAAGAATTCGAACAATGCGTGGGAAGGATTTCCTTCTTCGTAAATGCAGGAATTCGCTTCGTGGAAGAAATGTGTAAGATGCGAGCCTTTGTCGCAATGTGGGAAGAAATTACTACTGAACGTTACAAGGTGAAAAATCCCAAGTATAGAGTGTTCCGATACGGAGTCCAAGTCAACTCACTTGGACTAACAGAAGAACAACCAGAAAACAATGCTTGGAGAATTCTCATTGAAACCTTGGGTGTAACCTTGAGCAGAGATGCAAGATGTAGAGCACTTCAGCTTCCAGCTTGGAATGAGGCACTCTCCCTACCCCGTCCTTGGGACCAGCAATGGTCACTTCGTCTGCAACAAGTTCTTTCTTATGAAACGGACCTATTGGAATACCCAGATTTATTCGAGGGTTCAAAAGTGATTGAATCCAAAGTGAATTCACTGAAAAAACAAGCCTATGATGAAATCCATAAAATCTTGGAAATGGGTGGTGCTATTAAGGCAATCGAAAACGGCTATATGAAATCCCAATTAGTGAAATCCCAAACAGATCGTCTATCAAAAATTAACTCAGGCGAACAAATCATAGTTGGTAAAAATAAATGGACAGATGGCATCAAATCACCGCTCTTAGGTGGCGAAGATGGTGGCATCTTTAAGGTGGATCCTAAATCAGCGGAACAAACTCTAAACGTCCTTAATAAGGTAAAAAAAGAGCGTGATCCCAAGAAGGTTGCAGATGCACTCGCTCAATTGAAAGCCGATGCAAAAGAAGGCCGCAATATGATGGCAGCTTCCATTCATGCAGCCAAAGTTGGTGTGACTACAGGAGAATGGTCCGATACACTCAGAGAAGTTTTTGGAGAATACAATCCACCAACTGGTGTGGAAGGACAATCTCTCAAGATAGAAGATGAGAAAACAGAAAGAGTCCGTGGCAAGGTAAAAGCATTCTTGGAAGCTACAGGGCATAGACCCAAGATCGTAGTCGGTAAACCAGGGTTAGATGGTCACTCCAATGGTGCTGAAATGATAGCCGTATCGGCAAAACATGCTGGCTTTGACGTAATTTACTCTGGAATTCGTTTGTCTCCCGAAGAAATTATCCAATCTGCTGTGGAGGAAAATGCTGATGTAATCGGTATCTCCATTCTTTCAGGCTCCCATAATGAAATAGCGGAACAAATCTTTGATGAGCTTAAGCACTACAAAGCAAATATCCCAGTTGTTATTGGTGGAATCATACCGGAATCGGACTTTGAGAGCTTAAAGAAACAAGGCATACGTGAAGTGTTCACTCCCAAGGACTATGATCTAATGAGCATCATGGAGAAAATCATTGATCTGATTTCTAGTATCTCTAAAGCCGCATAACATAGGCTTGGTTTTGAAGGAAGACAATAAATCCAAGCAAGCTATGCTTGCAGAGTCGAGTTTAGATTCAGAAGAAAATAAGCTTTTCCAAGAACTCATAATAGGCTCTAAGGAATTAGAAAAGTTCAGTTTGGCGAAGGCAATTTCTCTCTTAGAAAGAGAGGATAGCCCTGCTAAGCGAGCCAGGCTTTTTCCTATGCTAGCTGCCATGGGTTTAAGTGAGTCCAAGGGTTATACTATTGGCATTACTGGGACTCCTGGTGCGGGTAAGTCCTCTTTGATTGGAGAGATTTGTAAGCATTTTCTTTCAGTTGATTCTAATCAAAGCTTGGCGATAGTTGCCATTGATCCTTCCAGCAATGTCTCTGGAGGTTCCATACTGGGAGATAGAACCAGAGTGATTCTTCCTCGAAGAGAGAACAGAGTGTACTTTAGATCTCAGGCTTCCCAGTTAGAACTAGGAGGTGTCAACCCTTACACCTACCATGTAATTCGATACCTGCGGCACTTCTTTGATTATGTGCTTGTTGAAACTGTCGGCATAGGGCAGAACGAAATTGAAGTTTCTCTCCTTACTGACTATTCCTTTCTCGTTATGCAACCATTAGGTGGCGACCAGGTTCAATTTATGAAAAGTGGAATTATGGAAGTTCCAGATGCTTTCATCATCAATAAATGCGACGAAGAAGGACTCGCTAATTCAAGCTACCACCTTCTTCTCTCCACCTTAGAATTTCTGAAGGATGTTCTGCCCAACCAAAAGTTACCTCCAGTCTTCAAAACATCCGTTGTCAAAAAGCTAGGAATTGCTGAGGTTTGGAATTTTGTTGCAAGCAAACCGCAAAGAAAGGATAGCCAAAAAGAAATCATCTACCAGCTTGAAAAGTGGGTTCGCAATGAATATGGAAGATATGGAGTAAGAATATTCAAATCCATGTTAGCTGAAGAAAATAATACAAATCTAAGCTATGAAAATTTAGAAATGATGTTTTTACATAAAATTGGGAACTGATTTTTTCGGTATTTCAGCTTTGTATAATCTGATCTCTAGAATCCAAAGCAAAAAATAAGAATAGATAGGTCTTAGAAAATAAAAATTAATAGACTTAGTTGGAATCAGAACTTAAACTGTTACACATCTTATTGAAGTAGGTTTTTATGAAAGTTTTAGTTTGTACGGTTTTCTTTACCTTTGTCATGACTGCGAGTATCTTTTCAAAAGATAAAGCAGGAGCCTTGCCAAAGATAGCGATAAGTGAGGAAGGAATTGTTTTGAATGAGCAGAATCTAAAGGCAGATCAAAATGTTGAGTACTACCAAGCTATTCTGGGTGATTTTAATGTGAAAGAGAATCGTGAGGATGGATTGTATTATACTTGGGACAAACTGGGTCTGAAGCTTCGAGAGGATGCAAAGACAAAGAATATCAATCAAATTTCCTTGTTCCTGACTATCGTTGGAACGAGTACAACAAAATCACCTTATAAGGGGAAGTTGACAATCATGGGTAAGGATATTAACTCTAGCACCAATCCATCCAAATTAAAGAATGAATTAGAGTGTGAGCAGATTTTTTGTGCATTCAAATTGGATACTAAAACCGTTTATACAAATCTAACTTTGGATAAAAAGAAATTTCAGCACATGCAAATAGAACTGCCCTAGTAATTCGCACATTTAGCTTATTATATCTTTTTTAGAGTTCAAGATCGAGATCCATAGTTCATTAGAATAGAATATGGATCTTGCTTGAGATTTCAATTATTTGTTACTACCAGTTTAATGGATGGTTCCATCCATGCTTCTTTCGCATTCGCAAAATCTGCGGTTTGTGTTACAATGCGTCCAGGAGTGAACTCTCCCGTTTCAATGTATTTTAATATCTCAGGCATAGATTCTTTAGAATCCACTCTTCCGATTTGAACTTCCACTCCTATATTATAAAATTCTAAATATGGGATTGAGAGTTTGTTGGTCCAAAAGATAGAAGCTGAAGTAAGAATTCCATGGGCTGCGAGTGAGCGAGTTGCAAGATTCCAACCTTCTATGGATGCGCTTGCATCGCAAACAAGGTTGAACCTACCAGCAGATTTGGGAAATTTATCATTCCAGGATACAGGTATTCCTAAGGATTCAGCAAAATCAATTCTACTTCTATCAGTATCTATATAGAGAACAGAGACTTGTTTGGTTTGGTGGAGGAATAAGGCAGTATACAATCCTATACTAGAGGCCTCTCCTCCAACTACAAGAGCGGAGCCCGATTTGATTCTAGAAAGATATTTGCCAGCTAACTTCCATACTTCGGAAATGTTATCACTTAGACTTGCAATGGAAATCGGATCTATACCCTGGGGAACTTTTAACAGCATTTGCGAAGCATATGGAATATGAACCAAGTCTGCTAGGGCTCCTCCAAAATGATTGGCTCCAGGTGGCATTCCAAAACCAGAAGTTAATGGAACAGTTTCACAAGAATTTGAAATTCCACTGTTGCACATCAAGCAGTGGCCACAGGATACTTGGAAGCTTACGGCAACTTTCGTTCCTAGCGGAAAAACATTTTGCATATCTTCAGATACTTCCACTATCTCTGCTATGAATTCATGTCCTATAGCAAATGGAGGACGGAACAAAGTCTTACTATGGATAATGGGAAGATCCAGATCGCAACGTGCTATCGCTATTGGTTTTACTACAGCTTGGTTTAATCCATTGATTTTAGGATCAGGTGCCTCTTGCCAATCAATCATTGATTTTCTTTGAAATACGAGTCTTTGCATAGTCCCTCACTAGACAGATTTGTCTATTGTTTATGGGTTAAATAATTTTGCAAGAAAAAATAGACAAGCTTGTCTAGTAAGAGAATCTTGCAGCATGGACAAGAAAAATCCCCAGGAAAGAATTTTAGAAACTGCAAATAAACTTTTCTATTCCCAAGGATACAATACAACAGGAATCAATCAGGTTCTTAGTGAATCTGGAGCCCATAAACTCAGTCTTTATAAATATTTTCCATCGAAAACTGATTTAGGCAAGGCTTATCTAAGGGAACAAAAAGAAGCCATACTCAATTTACTGCGTTCTCTCTTTCAGCAAAAAGAAGATCCTCGCGATATGATCCACAGTTGGGTTAAAATCCTGATACGACAAGCTCGTAGGAATGATTTTCATGGTTGCCCTCTTGCTAATTTTTCAACACAGACTTTGGACTCAAAAGAAGAATTTCACAAAGAGCTAAATATAGTTTTGAAAGAATGGCTACAACTCATTGCTAAGTATTTTGAAAGTTGCAAGGAAAAAGGAAGCTTGGACAAAATGACGGATGAAGCTAAACTTTCTCGTAAATTAATTTCTATTTATGAAGGCAACATCCAATTGTATTTGATTTCTGGCAAAATAGAAGATCTTCAAAATATTGAATCTGATTTTCTAGAATTAAAGGAACTAAGAAACTGAAAATTATTAAGTTAATATAAGTTATACTATTCTTATAGATACATTATTTATTCAATTAGATCCTCAATTTTTATTGTTCTAACCCAAAGATCGTGCTGGTTGCACTTAGCAAAAATTTTGAAACGTTCTGAACTAGGAAGTTTATCTCTTTGGATGTAGCCATAATTTAAAGGCATTGTAGTACGCGTTATACTAACTGAATCAAATTCTTTACCTTCTAAACTCATAGCACCAAAGTTTTCAATATAATGATTATAGCTTGTTTTGAATTCAGGATTTTCTATAAGAAGAGCTTCTTTTCCATTGTTCATTGATAGACGTGCTACTGGAAGATGAGGCTTTGCAATGTTTTCCCATTCTCTTGGATCGTCTTCAGAATATTCTTGCATGGGAACCAATTTCCCAACATTCCAATTCTCCGAGTTGCCACAGTTGATCAAAATTATCATGTGAAAAAGTAAAACTGAAAAAAATAGAAATTTAAGCTTAGGAAGAAACTTTTCAGAAAGGAAATAATTTCTACTTTTAAATTTCATTATTCGTTTCACTATACAAAGCTCAGTTCTGACCATTGGAAGTTCGGTAAATTTTCATAGAGCTTGAACCATCTCTGGTTATAATAATCAACCAATTGACACCTGAATCTTGGACTACAGAGTGACCAAAGATTTTCTGATTAGATCCACCACTTCCTGATTCTATGCCAGCGATATTTACTATTTGGAATTGAGCTAAGCTTGGTGAAGTGCCAGAGGCAAAACTTGACATATCTACTCTCCAAATATTTGCACCGTTTACAGCATTGTCATAGCCAATATAGAGGCTGTTTCCAACAAATTCTAGAAGACTTAGATGACTATTATTCGCATAACCCATATTTGATTTGCCTGATGTTCCATTTTCAGCTACTAAGATCCAATCATTGCCTCCTTTTGGACTTGCAGTAGTTCCTTTGGGAAGCATCCAAATTTGAGGAATTTCTGATCCTTTAGGACAGACTTGTTTCTCTGTTCGAAAATCACAACTTGCTCCGTTTCTACATAAAGAAGTAGTACTACATGCATTTCTTATAATATAAAGATCTCCATTGGGAGCTGCCCTCATATAAGGTATTGCCTTCAATGAAGGAACTACTAAATTATAAGGGAGAACACAATCCATTTCAATTAGGCTAGTTCCACAATTTGAAGAACCAGTGACAGCTGAATTTTGTGGGAGTGGAATGGATAGATAAGAATTCCACTTTGTATTACTATCAGGAGTTATATCCTCCCAATAAGTAGAACAACCAGTAGAATTGCTAGGACAGTCTGAAGGAAGACTAGCTCGACTTGAATATGCTAGAACAGTACGTACTATACCACCATCTGAATTTGATGTCCTAGCACTTCCGAGTGTTCCCGTATAATAGCCACCATTTGCAAGATATAACTGAGATTCATTAGCCCCTACCCCATCGTTATCATATTCATACATAGTATTGATTGCATTTAAGACATAGCTATCTCCACCACTTCCACTATATGAAGATACACCATTATATGCACCATTCCTCAGTGAGTTTGATCCATTTGCACCTATTCGTTTTATTCTTGCAAAATTTGCTAAACTAACCTTTGCCTTAAATGCTGTTCCATCTAAACATCCAGATGGGTTCATGCATACACGTCCACCTCTACCGCCGCCACCAAGCTCAGCTCCAAAGTTAACAAAAAGTTGATCTTTAAATACTAGCATGTTCGAGGATCTATAGGCAGCAGCTCCGCCTGCATCTCCTGACCATTCTTCGGTAAAAGGAAAAACTGTACTTGTTGATGATTTGGTTGTTGTATACCAAAAAGATCGATAGTAGCCTATCGTATTTAAGGCTCCAAGAAAAAAGTATTCTTCTCCTGAAGCTGCCGTACATTCTGCACCTGTCATCTTTGGTGTGGAAGTACCGCCTACACATGCTGCATAAATTGTATCAACTCCACTTACCGCTTCTTTGGGTGAACAATTTGAAGGATAAGATAGAGAACTGCATCCGCTAAAGGATGAATTATATCCATTAAAACTTGCATATGGTAATCCAAAAACTCCATCTGCATCCATAGTGATAGTCTGAGCAGTGGTTAAACCAAAATCTGTTTCAAAAAGCTTCGAGCCTGAAATATCAGCGCCTAAATAAAGCCTTCCATCATAAATTATAATACTGCCAGCTGGAGTCCCATCTGCAAATGGATCATTAAAAACTGGTCCACCAACAAATCCAACTGGAGCATTTACTATGAAAGGTTGAACGTTATTGATTCCATTATCCAAAATAACATTTCCACTTAGGTCTTGTACATTTTGAACTCTAAGTTGGTGCCCACCATTTGATAAACCTGGAGTAAAAGTTAATTTTATATTAGAGGTATTTGTTTGAATGGTTGCAGAATTTAATCCAAATCCGTAAGCGTTAAGATCGAATTTATAATTAGAATTAGTATTTCCTGTCACGCTATCCAAGCTCTCTGAAAAATTAACGATCAAAACCGTTGCGCCGGCTGTAGCTGTTACGACTGTGACATTTATTAAACTAGGAGGTGTAATATCATTTCCACATTGGAAAGAAAGATTTCCAGGTAGAGGAATAGTATTGCTTGTTGTATCTTGGACATTTTGAACTGTTAGTTGGTATTGGCTATTGTCCGTGTCAAAATTGGCTAAGAAATCTATTCCAAACTTATTTGCACCTAAATAGCTTACAGAATTAGCATTTACTTGAGGCGATCCTGAAGAACAATCAGATCCAGTGATACAACCTGTTATGGAGTAATTCGCTGGATTATCAGCACCATTTACTGCCGATTGCAGTACAGCTTGGTCGTATTGTAGAACAACTCTTCTGGCGACACCGTTCGCTGTTAAAAAGCCAGGACATTGTGTCGCAGTATCAAGACTTATATTGACAGATGGTCTACCATCGCCTTGGAAAGTTGCAGAATTATTCGTATTTCCTATCTTCTCTGAACTAGCTACTGACTGAGCAGTATCTTGTTGAACAGTTAATGTATAATATTGCCCTTCAATCATTGGATTGACAGTTAGTATATATACACTTGAGTTTATTCCTGCTCCTGCTTGAGAAACTGCACTCAAGATTGGTAAAGACCCACCGCTTGTAAAAATACTTGAGCAGGATAAGGAAGATCCACATTCAAGAGAACTTGCTGCAATTGTTTCGTTAAATGTTAAAGTTAGAGTTGTAGCTGAACTTGCTACAAGATTAGATACAACTGGCTTTACGAGTCCACTAAATGTAACCGAATTAGCTAAATTATTTAAACTATAATTAGACAGATCTGTGATATTCGAATTAGCAGATAAAGTATAAACAGTTCCTCCAATTTGAGTTGATGTAATTAAATGAATAACATTAAAATTCACAGCATCGCGAACAGAGCTAGATATTAAGACACCTAAAGTTATGCCATAATTCGTTACCAATTGAGAGGATGCTAAATCTACATTTTCACTAAAATATACATCAACTAAGGTAGCTCCTAAGGATCTTGCCCCTACTAGGATTGGTCTTGCTCCGTCAGATTCTGTTACACTCGCAGTAAATATTTGAGCAATTGAAGTATTAGTAAAATCTTGAAGTAGAGGACTTGCTGTTGTTGTCAAATTCGGCTTTGAAGAAGTATCACAACCTAGCTGCGTAGCTGCGGAACATTCGAGGGGATTTTCATCATACCTTAGGTAAATTACAGTATCGTTTTCGATATCGGAAGTAAAGCTCAAGGCTGTTCCGTGAATTAATCTAACATTTGAATATCCAGCAATTAACCAAGCATTCGTTATGCTACCTAGAGAATTACTACTAAACCCTGGAAAAGTAGCATCTAATACAGGTTTATTGAATGTCAATTTATAAGTATCTATTTTACCATTGTTGTTTGTGTCTAATGTTTCTGCGGAAATAACTTGGAGTACTCCAGGTGAATAACCAATATTATTCGCAGTAACAGTTGGGGAAATATTTCCAGCTAGATCCATACAATTAAAGCTGATATCATAAACTGCACCATCAACTAAGGTAGGACTATTTGTAAGTGCAATATTTGGATGGTTCCCTGTATTTAATTCTGAACCTGTCCATGATTGAATTTGAGGAGATAAGGCATCTGGAGATCCTGATATCCTTGTCCATGTCGTAGAACCAGTGATGCATGTTTCAGATAAATTATAACTTACTAATACATTATTAACAGACGTATTGGATAATGGCGAAATGCTTGAGATAAGAGGATTTGTAGTATCAATTACGATTGTTTTGTTAGCTGAAAGACTATTACTGGCTCCTGGATTTGGCAGATCCAAATTTGCATCATTCCCTAAACTGTCTTTTATGGTTCCTCCGTTTAATTGTAAGGATGAACTTGCATTGTAATCTAAATCAATAGAAGAATTTCCATTTGTAACAGTATATATAAAAATAAGTGTTGATGTTGTAGATCCAGTTGTATATTGAATCGGTGTTATGCCTGGGCTTGTAGTCGATAGCTGTAGAAGAGGCAATCCTGTTACCAAAACATTTTTATTAAATTGAACTTGTATGGAAATATTTTCTCCGACAGAGTAATTTCCATTTGTTTTTAATGATGTTACATTTATTACTAATGGTAAAGCCTCTACAGAAAAAGTTAGAACAGCAGTCTCTCCATCACCATTTGAATTTGTCGGAGTAATGGTATAGGATAGCCCAGTCGTGGTGATTGTGGGCGTGCCCGATATTTCGCAAGTAAGATTATTGAAACTTAAACCTGAAGGAAGAGCAGGCGTGATAGTGCATGATTCTATGTTTCCACTAAAAGTAGGTGTATAAGTTGATATTGCCTGGTTTACTGAAATAGCTGAAGGAAAGCTCGAGTAGGAAAGATTTTGTGGAGTCCCAGGAAGCAATGGTGTTGTTGGGGTTTCACTTGTTGGTGAGCTAGATGTGGGTTCAGATTCAGACCCACTGCCTCCTCCAATCAAAGCAAGCACTTCAGATCCCCCATCACTTGATTCGGAGCCACTGAGTAAAGCGAAGATCCCAGTTACAGCTGGCCATGCAGTACAGGATTGAAAGAAAAAGATTAGAATTACAAATGAAAGGTATCTCCTCATTCCTTCCATTGCGTTTTGCCAGTTCATTTTGTGTATAAATTCTTTCATCTTATCTACTGGGAAATAAATTTCCTATATGTAATTATCGACGAAGTAAAACGATTAATTATCAACAAGGTAAGAATATTCTAATTGCATTATAGTATATTGGGAGAAAAAGAAATCTGAAAGCGAAAATAACTATTTATTATGTCACTTATTGCAATAAAGATGTATATATTATACATATTATTAATTGTAAATGAATGAAATGTATTAGTTAATTTTAATTTTCTTAAATACATATTTAAATAAAAATATGTATTTTTATATTATTATTTAAAAAATATTATATTCTAAAATTTCAGAACTCCAATGTCTTAACGCTTTTATATTTTTTTTAAAAATATCTCTCAAGTATTAAGATCTAAGAGTAGGCCATCTATTTGGAATTACTTCTTCAGCTTAAAAAATTTAATTCCTTCTAGCAAAACGAGCATGAATAAAGAGGCGAATAACGCACTTAGGTAATGCTCATTCCCTGGGGATTGAAAGTTAAAGATCTTTTGTAAATAGGGTATATTAAGTATGGATATTAGCATAATGATAGCTATACTAAGTATCATAAGGATAGGATAATTCCTTTCTAAAAATACAGAAAGGAAACTTCGTGTTTTGGATAAATTAGTAAGAATCAAAAAAATATTTCCTATGATCAACGAAGAAAATGCAATAGCGCGAACTTCAGATTCCGAGTGACCTTCGTGAATAGATAAAAAATATACGAATAGTACAGTTCCCAATAGAAATAAACCCTGAAATACAGAATAAGAAATTTTATCAAACCCGAAGAATTTTTCATGGGGATTTCTAGGTTCTCGATTCATAATATTCTTTTCTTCTTGTTCCGATTCAAATGCAATAGAGCATACTGGATCGATAATCAATTCCATGAATACAATATGCAAAGGAAGAAGTAATAGTGGTAAATTGGAGAAAAATGCAGGTAATAAAGTTAAGCCAATTATTGGAATATGAATGGCAATAATGTATGACATAGCTTTCTGAAGGTTATCATATATTTTTCTACCTTGTCTTATTGCCGCAACTATAGATGCAAAATTATCATCTAACAAAACTAGAGATGATGCTTCACGTGCCACATCAGTGCCCTTGTTTCCCATAGCTATTCCTATTTGGGAAGCCTTTAGTGCAGGAGCATCATTGACCCCATCACCTGTCATGGCAACAATTTCCCCATTTGCGGAAAACGCATTTACAATACGTAATTTCTGTTCAGGAACAACTCTTGCGAAAATATCGATAGATTCAATTCTTTCAGCTAAACTTTTATCACTTAATGCATCTAAGTCCTGACCTGTAAGAATATTTGCATGCTTCATGCCAATTTGATTCGCTATACTTCTTGCAGTTGTAGGGTAATCTCCCGTTATCATTACAACTTTTACGCCAGCCTCTCTACATTCTTGAATAGCTTTCGGAACCTCTTTTCTGATGGGATCTTCAAGAGCAATCAAGCCTTGGAATACAAATGGTAACTCCTTTTGTAGCAAAGGAAGATTCGATATTTTTGTTTCGATTATCCCTGAAGCAACTCCTAGAACTCTGTATCCTGATTCCGCGAGTTCCTGAATCATTTTTAAATTTGTTTCAAATTGGTCTGCTTCAAGATTGCAAGCCTTAAGAATAACTTCTGGTGCTCCTTTTGTATAAAAATGTATATTAGACGTCTCATCACTAGAATAAGCGAAAGTCATTGCAAGCATTTCCTTGGACAGATTGTATTCTTTTATCATTTGAATTGAAGTATTTTTTGGACTAAGATCTAATTCTTTCAATTCTAATATAGCTTTTTCCATAGGATCAATCGAATCTTTCGCAGTAGCTAAGATTGCAGCTTCTAGAAGGGAAGAAAGCTTCATGGATTCTTTAACGAAATTTTCTTTTTTAATAATCTTTTCTTGATAGGCCACTGCAACAACTTGCATTTTATTTTGGGTTATAGTGCCAGTCTTATCACTGCATAGAACAGTTGCTGATCCTAAATTTTCTATAGCGGAAGGTTTACGTGTGAGTACATTTTTTTTAGATAGTCTCCAAGAACCTAATGCTAAGAAAACAGTCAATACAACTGGAAATTCTTCAGGAAGTATTGCTATTGCCGCAGAAAGTCCATTGAGTACAGATTGTATGAAATTTCCTCTAGATAAATAAAAGAGTAAAATTATGGAAACACTTATCAAGCCACCAAGTATTCCTAATCTAGTGATCAACACTTTCATTTCTCTTTGTAATTGTGTTTCTTTTTGTTCCACCGAATTCAGAGAAGATGCGATCTTACCTAATTGAGCCAAATTGCCTGTGTGCTCTACCCTAGCTTCTGCTCTTCCTTGAACAACTAAGGTTCCACTAAAAATTCTATTCTCATCTTTTTCTAATGATTTATGAACAGAGACAGATTCTCCTGTTAATAAAGATTCATCGACTTTCAAGTTACTAGTAGCCAAAAGTATACAATCAGCAGGAACACGATCACCTTCATAAAGATAAATCAAATCACCTGGAACAACTTCCCGCCCTGCAATTTTATATTCTTTGTTATCTCTCTTTACAAGAACTCTTGGTGAGGATAATTTCTGCATTGCTTCTAAAGCACGTTCAGTCTTACGATATTGGTAGAAAGTAGTCCCGATTATTAAGAATATTGTACAAAGTAAAATTATCCCTTCTGTATAATCACCTAAAAGTAAATATAAAAAACCACAACTGAGCAAGAGAAGAAACATAGGTTCTCTCATGACTTCAAAGGCTATGGAAAATAAATTTTTAGGTTGAGAAGATGGCAGTTCGTTATAACCAAATTGTTTTAATCTTTCGGAAACTTCTTGATGGCTCAGTCCAGTTGGCATATTATAATAATAAGAAAATTCTAGTATGTATTGGCAAATTATTTAATCATGGGAAGATTAGAATTCCAATTAAAAATTACTACTTATTTTCCAATTGAATGAGTTAGCAATTGGGTAAATATAAGAGCTAGGAACAATTTGTCCTGTGAGTCATTCTTCTTACTTAATCTTAATTGCTTAATGAGTCTCCAGTTTTTTGGGGGGAAATTCATGCAAAGACCAAGTTCGAATTATCGTGCCAGATCAAATATCTAATAACTATGTTCAAATAAATCTACTTGGCTGCTCGATAAAGTCGAATAGATAATTAATGAGATAAGGGTTAATAAGAATAAATTTGAAAAATATGACTTTGAAATTACACTAAATTCTTTCAAAAATGCTATTTTTACCTAAATTCTGAAAATAAATTATTGAAAGATAAAATTAACTTTACTTTAGTTGTTATTTTTAATTAAGATACAAACTACATTTATAATTACTAATATAGGAAAGTATAATATGCTAAAAATACAATTTCAACTCTTATTGCTCTATTCTTTATTTACAAATTGTATCTTATTCAAGCAAAGTGAACTTGATGTAGATGGTGATCTCTCAAAGCTATTAACTCTATTAAAAATTAATTCTTTATTAAGTTCTGAAAATCTTTATACTTTACAAGTTCTACAAAACGGTGCTCGATACAATGGACTTTTCTTAATTAATTATGAAGTTGATGGGGTAAATTATGCATTTATACCGGATTCCTTAGGTTTGGTTGACATAAGTTATCCACTATCTGGCAACTTCAACCATAGAATTATTGATATGAATACCAAGCAAGATGTCTCTTCATTTACAATGAAACTAAATGGAGATAATAGCTATGAGATTACAACTCCAACCAATAATTTTACAGTTGAAAGAGTATCTTTTAATCGTGTTAATAAAAGTGAAGGAAGATTGGTAAATACCTTTGATACTTCATTTTATCCAATAAAATACGAAAATGGAAGATACTTCTATTCATACTCATATACATTGCCAGAACAAACTACAGTATTTGGTTTCCCTATTAAACTTGCTTTGTTGTATACAAGCGATGGTGAGAATTTCGAATCTTTCACCTTACCAGGTTTCGAAAGTACTTTCAATTTTGTAACTCCAATTTTAGGTCAGTATTTTACTATATCTGAAATAAAAACAAATGGAAATAATATAGAACTATTAATTCGAAAAAGCTTTCTTCCATCAGCAGCTGGTAATAATTTCTATTATGCCAGTTTCGACATAACGAAACCTAAGGAAACATTCCAATCCAAAGAGATTTTCCCTTTTTCTGTTAATGGACAAATTGATATGAGAATTAAATCAGGCGGGAGGGGGATGAAATACTTCAATGGGAATTGGTTTTTCGTTAATATTGATAGTGGAGGTGTGGTAACAGGTCTTTACAGAACTTCCGATACTTTTGTATCCTATACTTTAGTTGCTTCTGCTGCTGTTGCAAATTCGATAACAAATTTAAATAGTGCTTTTGAATACAACAGTGAACTTTTCATACCTATTGTATCTAATCCTCCAACGCAATATCATAAAATACGGAATGATTTAAGCATTTATTCTGATGGATATGGAGCGATTTCTGGATTTTCCGCAAATACCATCAATCCCGGTAGTAGCTCTTTCCTTACCTCATTCATTAGCAATGCACCAAATACGACATTGCGTATCAATAGACTTGGTGGTTCCATCCCGGCTGCGCCAATTGATTTCAATCCTGGTAATAATTTTGATATTACCCACACAAGTGCAATAAATACAACTCGAAACTATTTTATTTATAGAGATGGAAGTTCTGCAATTGTTTCATTTAAACAATCAGCTAATTCTCCTTTTGTGGAACCTTTTTCGTATGAATCTAAGGATGATGGGCTTACATGGTCTAGCTTCCCTTCACCTAAACGATATAAAGGTTACTATGCTAGAGGGGATGAAGCATCACTTATGGACAAAGGTTGTTTGTATTCAGCTCAGCGAATCGTTTGCCTAACTAATATGGAATATATTTTAGATAATTTAAATCCAAGCTCTATAACTTCGAGCCCTATACTTTTTAAATCGAAATACGAGAATGGTAGTTGGACAGATTGGACTACTGCAAAGCTTAGGATTAAATAGTATTCTATTTAAGGAAGATAGTTCTGCATTTTTAAAAGTTGAAATAATTTAGGATCTTGAATGGAAATTTCAATCCAAGGACTACAGAGATGTTTGAATTTCTTCTCCACTGTTTCTTGATCATTAAATCCATCTAAAACATAGGACTCCACTTTCAATTTATAATTTCTATATAGTTCATTTAACAAAGCTTCCTTACTTGGAAAGTATCTATAAATCGTTCCAGTCCCTACTCCTGCTTTTTCTGCTAATAAAGGCATCGGAGTAGCATCAAACCCATGGTCAGAAAATAAATTCATGGCTGTTTGAACAATCGCTTCTCTTTTGAATTAAGACAGAGGGCTTAAGCGATTTAAATTTGACTAGGAAATTTCTTTCATTATATCTTTCGAACAATTTATTATCCAAACACTTTTGAATTAGAAATTGCTTCTTTCATGCTTTGGTAACCTAATGAAATTAAGCGTTCAAATTTATTCCAATCCAAGACTCCAAATCCCTGGGTTGGAATATTTACATATAAATCCGAGCTCAATTGTGTTGCTTGCTTCTTTTCTCGACTAGCAACAAGCATACTTCGTATAAGAATCTCACCAATAGCTGGAAATTTTGGTTGTAAGGTTTGATCAAACTTCAACCAATTTCCCACCAATGCTAAAGGATTATTTAGAATACCTTGGCTCCCATTTTCAAAATAAGAAGATAGATTCTTATCTTCTTCATGAACAGAATCACCAAAGACATCTATGCAGATGGTCTTACCTGCTCCTTCTGATTTAAGCACTAATCCAGGAACATTATCTAAGAGACCACCGTCAACAAACACTATACCATCTTCTATAAAGGGAGGGACAATTCCTGGAAGCGAGGTAGAGGCTCGAATTGCCTTCCAAAGATATCCAGAATTGTAAACCTTCAATTTAGCGTTCGTTAGGTCTGTAGCTATCGCTAAGTAAGGTATCCATAGATCCTCAATCATCACATCACCAAAGAATTCTTTTATTGTTTCAGTATACTTCTTCCCGCTAACTAAGGATATAATTGGAATAGTATATTCATTCAATAAATTTCTATCTACCCAAATGCTTTTAGCAACAGTTTGAGTTTTATGAGAGTCATAGCCCATAGCATATAAGGCAGCAAATACAGAGCCAGCACTAGTTCCAGAAACCATATCAATAGTACCATGAACATTTTCAATAGCACGAATTGCGCCGATATGAGCAAAACCTTTGGCTCCACCACCACCAAAAGCAAGTCCTATGGACTTGCCTACCAAGCGCCTAACTAGTCTTTCTACGGACAATTGATTGTCATAAGCTATATGGTAGTGACGATTTACAGAACGAATCTTTAAATGATCTTGGGTATTCTTAGGAAGTTCTCGGATAGTAGGCTGAACGAGAACTAGGTCAATTGAATTAGCGACATGATACTTTTGGTTTAAACTAATTTCTAATTCACTAATCGAAGCTGGTTTGGTTGCGTCTTGAAGAAATAGGACTCGGTCAGATTGGTGGTAGCATCTTTGAGACCATTCTGTATCTTCATAATCCCCTTTATAAATCACATATTTATTGGTGTTTTCTATTTCTTGGAACCAAGTGACAACTTTATGTTCTATTTCCAGTTCAGATTTTGGAGTATAATTCGGAAATTGACTTTCAAAATCTTCTTTTGTTACAATTTGTATTTTGTCTATATTTGATATTAAGTCGTAAAGATATTCCAAGAAAGCTTTAGTGGATGTATCTTTTCTAGTTGGGAAAACTGAGAAAGAAAAAACATTGGAAGCTTTGACTTCATCTTTGGATCTCGCATGCATCAATCTCTGAGAAATCGTTGATGTAACTTCTAAGAGTGCTTCTGGTTGTTTGAGTAAGATATTGAGAATTATTCCTCTAGGAATTCGTAAAATTTCTGATTCTCGTATGGCTCTTACCGTTGCAGATCTAGGTTCTCTTGTAAAGATACTCAGTTCTCCCAAAATATCGGATCTTTGGAATTCACCTGAATCAAGTAAATCCCCTTCTATACTATGAATTTCGTATCTAAGTCGTCCTACTGTAACAATAAATAAATCCTCTCCCGGATCACCTTGCTTAAATAAGATTTGTCCACTGGGAAGAAATTCGCGATTCGAATGAGTTAGAATTTCGCGAATGAGTTTATTAGGTAATTTCTTAAAAATATCACCTAAGGTTAAATACTGCTCATGATCTTCTTCTGATGAATTATTAAACATATAGTATTGAAAATTTGAAAATTAGATTATAAACTGTTTGGGTAAATTTCTTATTTGATAGAATTATTCTTCTTCATCTTCATAAAATTCATCGTCATCATCTTTAATTATAGGCTCATCCAAAGTATCTAATACCATAGATTGGTAATTGATATGAAACCAGTCTTTGAACATGGCATAGGTTAAATTTTTAGGCCACAGAGCTTCGTTTGTGCACCAATCTTCTAATACATCTTCGAAAATATGTATGAAATTTTCCTTCAGCCAAGTATCGACATTTTCTTCGAAATCAAATTCAGGTATTAGATAAACATGTGCTTGATCATTTTGGAAAAAGTCTTCCTCATACTCCATAATATCTTCTGGGAAAATTGAATTCTGCCACTCTATGAGAGGCTTCTTATGGAAAAGAATTATTGTAGATCGATTGATTATTGACATGTTGCCTCGTAATTTAAGAACTTTCATCCATTCTTTTCTTCCTAAGGATTCTTTTCATTCAATTCTTTTGTAGAAAAAGTAAAATAAAACTATTTTGCTATAAATCTCTAAAATAATTCAGATAGAACTTTTTGATTTTTTCAATGCTAGATTTCCAAAATAAAATCTTACAAAAGATAAATTCATCTTACGCTTAGTTCTTCCTAAATGTACAGAGTATATTCGAAGATCTATTAAGGAGGTATCTTAGTGTGTTTGGAAGCTAATAGAAATTTACACCAATCTGAATGAATGCAGATACTGATTGTTGATAAATCAAGAATTCATCAAATGTTAAAACAATGTAGAAGACTCACAATTTTTTTTACATCTATCATTCAATCCATTGCAGGTTGAATAGAGAATTCCAGCATCAACAATAGAAGTATTGCCACTTGTCTGTATGAGATTATAATATGCGATATTCTGCAAATAGCAATCTGATTCTTTAGCATCACATCTGTTGCGCTCCAAACACTGGTCTCTTAGAGATAATGGAGTCCCACAATTCCACAGGATAAGAACTCCCAATATTATAAGAGTTAAATTAAGCCTTCTACCAACAATGGCTGTCAGTAATAAACATTTTGGAAAATAATTATTTCTTAATAGATTCATTGTCAAAAAGGATTTTTCCTAAGGACGATACCTTTATTTGTGAAGATGTAGTATTTTCAAATACAACCCTTCCTTTAATTGTAATATCAAGATCAAACAACCAATCACCCTTAACTTCTAAGGACTCACAGGCATACAAGGATGGAAGGAAGGGAAATCTTTTGTCAAAGTCTTGGATTTTTTTATAAAAATTATCATCCAAGCTAACAACTGGTTCGCCTAATCCCATTTTCTTACGAGTTAGAGACATGGTTAAAGAGTAGTCTTCATTGAGTTGGTAGGCATCGGATCTACGAACTAAATAATCTTCTGTCTTTTTGACAGGTGCAAATCGATCTCTGGGAATAATGATTCCTCTAAACTTGGAGAAATTTCCTACAGCAGAACCCATAGCTGTCTCTAGTTGTAGTACATTTTGTCCATCAACTTCTTTTGGATTTACAATCAATGAAAGTCGGAAATTTCCTTGGTTCCATCTCTCTTTTAATGATTTCAAATTTATCCAAAGATTATTAGTTGAAAAAGTTCTAAACTTACCCATTCCAGTAAATTCATGTTCAAATTCTTTGGGCACTTGAGCAGTTTCTAAGAGTTCGTAGTGTAAGAATTTCCCGTCTCGTGTCTTTCGATAAATGGCACCACCTTTCTTATCAGCAAGAGTCTTGGGAGTCATTTCCATAGCAAAATCTAAACCAGATTTTAGAAAATAACTAACAATAGACGAGTCCACAGTGGCTCCGAGATTGTCTCCATTGGATAAAAAGGCTACCTCATACCCAGACTCTAAAAGTTGGTCTAATATTCCTGTCTCAACTAAGGTAAAATAAATATCTCCATGACCAGGTGGACACCAATCATTCTTAGGATCTTTGGTTTGAATCGGACTAAAGTCAGTTTGTAAAATACGAGGAACTTTGTGTTGTAAGAAGCTGGTTGGAAAATTCTGCCTCAAGCCAGAGGATTCCAATTCTAACTGAGAGTCGTCTTGTGTGTTGTAACTATCCATGAGGAGAAGTGGAATTTCTACCGAATACTTTTCTCTAAGATACAAAACTTGGTTCGCAATAATTTTTAAAAAAGAGAGCCCATCTTTTATGGGGATCAAAGACTTCGCCTTAGATAAACCCATGGAAGTTCCTAGCCCACCATTCAATTTTATAATAACAAGTTTGCTTAATGATTCTTTACTTGCTGGATATTTACTTTGGATTTCATTAAGATCAATTTCATCTTCTTTAGGATCAAGATCACCAACTTCATCCCAGACAGCAATACCAGTCTCCCCTTGCCGTACTTGCTCAACTTTCATAAGAAACTCTTCAATAAATTCTTTACTTAAGTCCGCCGATTTCATCTTATCAATAATTTTATCAATATAATTCTTCTCACCCATTTCTTTCTTCTCCAGCATTTTCTTGTTTTCTCTTTAAGAATCTCAATTCGTATAACCTAAGAAATTTGATCTATCATATTCCTCATCTAATTCACCCATTTCAATCCAGTATTCACTTTCCTTCAGACTAGGATCATAATAAAGCTTAACAATAATATCTCTTCCACCACTATCGCCTGTTATCTTTTTCTCTTCTACTTTATGGTGGGAGAAAAATACAATAAATGTGTAAATATAAACTATTCTTTTGTTTTTCCTATATTTTAAAATACCTTTCCCGTTGATATTTTTCTTTTTTATACTACTGTAAGGAATAGGAAATTGCTCATCCCATGTTTTTTTAAGTACTGAATCAATTTTATTGTAAGCAAGATAATTTGAATAGACAGGAAGGGAACCTGCCAGAACAATTAGGATTATGCTGTATTTAGAGATTAGCATTTTCATCTCTGCCCAGTTTGAAAGGTTCAAGAAAGTTGTAAAGCAAACCAAGTTTGTATAAGGACATTTTATCTAATGATTGCAATTACAGAGTTTTTATCATTTCTGCTATCTGTTGTCTCTGGCATTTTCTACAGCAAAGAGAAAGTCCTTTCTAGATTAGATAACAATGACATTCTAATTCTCCCAGGTCTTGGTTCCGGAGCCTGGTTCTATAATAAAATGGCTAAATATTTGAAATCAAAAGGCTATAGACCTTTTGTTGTACCTCTTCCACCGTGGAGGTCGGAGAAAAATATCATTCTCAGCCTGAATGCCTATCTGCTTAAGGCTAAACCAAATACAATAGTCATTGCCCACAACACATCCGCTCTCTTAATCCCTGCCCTTCCCGATGGAACCCGCCGCAAGATTGATACCTTGGTGACACTTGGAGCACCTTTTAAAGGATTTCGCTTATGGGGAATTTTTTCATTTAAAAATTGGGAACCTAATTCCAGTAAGTTGGCAATCCAGCATCCCGCTTATCTATTTATAAATCGTTTTTTCCCACTTGCGCCTATTCATGATTATTTATTCCAACCGAAAGATTCATTAGCTTACGGACAAGGTAGAGACCAATGGTTTGATATTCCAGGTAATTACAATTTGGTACGCAAAGCTGAAAATCTGAGAACCCTAAGTGAGTTCTTGTTCAGTGTAAATCCTCCGATTCCACCAATTCCTAAAGATACAACTGTGCTTACAAAAGATATTATAATCTCTCAAGGAACAAGGAATCAAGACAGTAGACTTGTCTCTAATCCATCTTCTAAGAAAAGTTCTGGAAATCAAACAAAGACCAAGCCGATTTCCAAAGCTAAGAAACCTGTTAAGCAGACCAAAACTAAATTGAAGGCTAAACCCAAATCCAAAAGAAGATAATACCTTTTGGATTTGCAATGAGGATCTATGAATATTTCTCTACAACTTAAAGACAAACCCTTTGTTCTAGAAGCGAAAAATCCTGAGGGCAATACTGTGATGATGGATGCAAGCCCTGATATTGGTGGCAAGAACCAAGGTGTTCGTCCAACCGAGTTACTGCTTATGGGTATTGCTGGCTGTAGTGGAATTGATATTCTTTCAATACTCTCTAAGCAAAAACAAAACGTGGACAGTTTCCTTGTCAATGTGAGTGGAGACAAAGAAAAAATCGAATTCACCAATTTATTTACTAAGATCCATGTGGAATATAGCTTCACTGGAGAATTGGATTCAGAGAAAATTCTTAGAGCAATCGAACTTTCTTTAGGTAAATACTGTTCTGTGTCCAAGACAGTAGAGAAAGTTGCAGCAATTAGTTTTGGATTTAAGCTCAACGGAAGAGTAGAATTGGAACGTAAAGAGGTTGCCTCCCTAGGCTAAGATTCTAGTTTCGCATTATGAGCTCTATGGAAGAATCCGCACCCCATTTTGAAACTATCGCTGTAAGAACCCAATCCGAAAGGTCACCTCACCGCGAACATTCTACACCAGTCTTTCTTACTTCAAGTTTTGTTTTTGAAGACACAGAGCAGGCACGAGCTCTCTTCAATGATGAAATTCCAGGCAATATCTATACTAGATTCTCTAATCCTAATAATAATGAGTTTGTTGAGAAAATTTGTCAAATGGAGGGTGCAGAGGATGGGATTTCAACTGCATCTGGTATGAGTGCAATCTTTACAACGTTTATGGGTCTTCTCAAACAAGGAGATCATGTTCTTGCTTCTAGATCCGTATTCGGATCAACACATTCTATGTTATCATTGCTTCTTCCAAAATTTGGGATCAGCTTTGATTATGCAGATATCAATAAGCCAGAAGAGTGGGAAGCAGGAATCAAGCCCAATACTCGCATAGTTTATATTGAAACTCCTTCCAATCCTGCTTTAGATATTATCGACATGCAGTGGTTAGGCGATATTTGTAAGAAGAAAAATGCTCTCTTTATTGTTGATAATTGTTTCTGTACGCCCTATCTTCAACAACCAATGAAATATGGTGCAGTTATTTCTATACACTCTGCAACCAAATTTATAGATGGTCAGGGTAGAACTATAGGCGGAGTGGTTGTAGGGAATAAGGAGCTAATCAAGGAAATACGATTTTTTTCAAGACACTCAGGACCTGCTCTTTCACCCTTCAATGCTTGGATTCTTTCCAAAAGTTTAGAAACCTTAGCAGTTAGAATGGATAGACACTGTGAGAGTGCCTTAAAGCTTGCTGAGTATTTAGAAACTCATCCTGAAATTGTCCATGTGAAATACCCACATTTGAAATCCCATCCGCAATATGCACTTGCGAAGAAGCAAATGTCTCAGGGTGGAGGAGTTGTTACTTTTGAAGTGAAAGGTGGATTGGAGAGAGGAAGAAAGTTTCTCAATGAACTCAAGATGTTTTCTCTTACTGCAAATTTAGGAGACACACGGACAACTGCAACTCACCCTGCTTCTACAACTCATTGTAAGCTTACAGAAGAGGATAGACTCAGAGTTGGGATTACTCCTGGTTTAGTAAGAATTTCGGTTGGTTTGGAGCATATAGAAGACATTAAGGCAGATATTATTCAAGCCTTAGAGAAAACTAAATCATAGTACTTATCGGTTCTATTTCTAAAAGAAAACTCGCCTTGCGCTATTTATCTTTTTCTGGTTTTACCAAGGAAGCAACGACTAACTCTGCCATACGGGAAGCTACTTCATCATAGCCGCAAGATTCAACAAACATATCTTCTCTAGACCAAATAAGACCAAGACCTAATGTATATTTGGCGAGTCTCTTCCAGGTCCAGTCTGTTCCAGGACTTTTTCTAGATTGCATAGCAATACTTCCAGATTGGACAGTAATTAGCTTCAAAGAAAAAGTATCCACTAAGGAACCGCGCTTAATTCCAACTGAATCTGTATAAGACATAGCAGTTCCTCTTCCAACCACTATGGCATCAACCCCTAGAATTCTTCCTATCTTTGCTGAGGTGGACTCATCAATTATTCCTGTTTTAGATAGTCTCTGTTCATCAAGAATTTTAAAAATTTGTTCTCTTTCAATTACTTCAATATTCGAGTTCTTCAGGATATGATGAATGAAGGCATCTGAGAATTCTGGACCCCAACTTGCTCCATTCATTTCAAAATTCAATACTGCAATCTTATTGATGCCAGGAACTTTGGAATTAGATCGAACTGTAGTAATAGTCGTACAATTTGAATAAGAGATAAGGAAGATGAAAATGAATGAGTAAATGAAATGCTTCACAGATAAACCTACTTTAGACAAGTACACAAATTAGCAACGAGAGGAATTCAATCAAGTGAATAAATTAATGAATGCGTATTTAATTCAATTCAATTTTATTAGATTGATTTCCTCTTTATTGAGAGTAGATCTATTATTTTCCCTCGGCGCTAATTTCGTCTTGGATCAATCGTGCTCCAGCCCTAAATGCAATGTAACTGTATACCCAAGTAATAAGAATAGATACCTTATTCTTGAAACCAACTTGGTAGAACAAATGGACAAATAACCAGGCGAACCAGCCAAGAAGTCCCTTCATTTTGAAATTACCAACTTGAGCTACTGCATCATTTCTTCCTATAGTTGCCATAGAACCTTTATCATGGTATTGAAATGGTTTTTTCTTTTTAGATTTCAAATCTCTTTGAATCCAATCAGCCACATACCTTCCCTGCTGCATGGCTACAGGAGAAACTCCAGGTAAAGCTCTTTCCAAACCTTCTTGGAAATTGGCTGCATCCCCTACAACGAACACATTTTCCACATCGGCTACTCTGCATTCTTGGTTTACTATGATTCTTTTTGATCTATCCAGAGGGAGACCAATCTTTTCAGCAAGTGTAGTACCTTGGACTCCTGCCGCCCAAATAATAATTTTCGATTCAATTACACCTTTTTCAAGATGAACACCGGTCTGATCAATTTTCTTAACAGGAGTATTCGTTAATACTATAACGCCTCTTTGTTCTAATTTTCTTTGAGTAAATTTCGAAAGTGACTCATCAAAACCACCTAACAATCGTGGTCCAGCTTCTATTAATGTAATCTTGGCAAGTCCAGGATCTATATTTCGGAAGTCCTTTCGTAAAGTATGATAGCTTAATTCAGCTATAGCACCAGCCATTTCCACTCCTGTTGGTCCACCACCAACTATGATATAGTTCAATAATCTTCTGGCTGTCACGATATCGCCTGATAACTCAGCCTCTTCAAATGAAAGCAGTAGCTTTCGTCGAATAGCGAGTGCATCTTTTATACTTTTGAGACCTAAGGTATAATTCTTCCACTCATCGTTGCCAAAAAAGGAAGTTCTTGCACCCATAGCTAAGATAAGGTAATCATAATCGATTTCTTTATTCTGAAAGTATACTATCTTTTTCTGATAATCAACATTAGTAACCTCACCCATTACTACTTTTACATTTTCATAATCTGAGGTAAGAGATCTAGATGGAATTGCTATATCAGCAGGGCTAAGTACTGCTGATGCAACTTGGTACAATAAGGGTTGAAATAAGTGGTGGTTGGTCTTATCAATCAGTATTACCTCAAGATCATCCTGGTTTGCTAATTTTTGTATAATCTGTAATCCTGCAAAGCCTGCACCGACTACAACTACTCTTCTTTTATTTATCATGTTAATATACCTTTACTTTTCAAAAAATTTATAAATCCCTTACTTGTCCGTGTTACAATTTCTTGCACCAATTCAAAATCCTTGATAGTTCCATAGTATGGATCTGGTACATTTAATCCATCTTTTTGTTGATCATCATAGTATCGAAACATAGCTACTTTTTCTTTCTGCCAGGGCTCCCAGGCAAGATTTAGGATGTTATCAAAATTCGAATCATCCATAGCGAAAATGTAATCAAATTCCTCAAAGTCCTTGGATGGATTAAATTTTCTTGCCTGGTGTGTTAATTGAATGCCTTCTCTTTCCGCAACTTTTCTTGTCCTAGGATCAGGCAAGGAACCAATATGATAACCAGCAGTTCCACAAGAATCAATTTCAAATATATGGTTAAGATTACTATCATAGACAAGTTTCTGAAGAGCCCCCTGCCCTGCTGGTGAGCGGCATATATTTCCTAAGCATACAAACAAAACTTTAATTTTCTTCATCATAAATATCCTTTTATTCTACCAAGCTTCTTGTTCTGCCTTCCAATTTTTTGAATCAATTTCATAAAAATAATTTAGAATTTTTAATTCATGATCTCTCAACCATCTTCTATCTGATCTATAAGAAGGAAGTATCTTCTCAACATTGGACCAGAATCTAGAGGAATGATTCATTTCTTTTAGATGACATAATTCATGAACCACTACATAATCTAATACTCTCATGGGCACTAAGGATAGCCCTATATTAAAATTTAAATTCCCAAGAGAGGAGCAAGAGCCCCAACGGGATCTCATTTTTTTTACACGAATGTTTTTGAAACTTAAATTTGCAATTTGTGAGTATTTCTCCACTCTAGACTGGAGCATTTCAAGCAGAAGCTTTCTCAATAATTTTTCTATTTGAATTTTAATTCTTTCTTCTTTTTCTTGCAGAGACTCGTAAGGTACTATGGAAACTTGGACACAATCTTTTCTGAGTATTGCCCTTTCTCTATGATTTGCATTTTCATGGATGGTAATAGGTACCTTCATCCCAAAAAGAGGCAAAGAGGAATATTTATTCGAGATTTGAATCCTGGGTTCCACTATTTGATTCTTCTTGCGTTCTAGATTCTGTATTTTGATTCAATTCATTTTGTTTTTTTGAAAGTGGTTCAGTAGATGCATTCTGCCATTCGGGTCTATAATCAAATCCAAACTCTATAGAAAATTGTTTAGTATTGATATGTGCTTTATATCTACCTAAAAAGTTAGCGAGAATGTCTTGTTGAGTAATTCCACCAACGGCTTCAAAGGTACCTTTAGTAAATGATCTATGCTGGTTCATCCGTAAGAAAAATATAGATCGGAAGTCCATTTTGTAGCCAGTTTCGATCTGAGCAAGTATGCCAGGGCCAGAAGTTTCTGAATTAAAATTTATATTTCTTTGGGCATGGAAATCTCTAGTTTTAAAAAAAGCATATAAGCCATGAATAGTAGTATCTAAATAAAAATCCTTCCAATTCAGCCTGTAACCAAAGCCAAAAGGGATTTCAAAGATGGAGTTGGTGAAACTTAAACCATAACCTATAGGTTGGTAAAAAATTGGGTTACTTGCTATCCATTGCACAACATCATAAAATTTATATTTATTATAAGTATAGCGCGCACCACCAGATAAATAGAACCCATCACCCGATTTCTGAATATCTGGAGATGCTTTGCCTAGGTAATATCTCATTAAAAAATCAAAATTATACTCAGACATAGAAGATTTACCTATTCCATCTGCGAAATTTCTCTGACCTCCAAAGACAGAGGTAGAATCGTAGAAAGAAAACTCTCTTGTATTGATATGATGAGCTCTTTCCGTTGATGTTGTAAACAATGCAAAATCTTCATCTCTCGCTTTGCCAGTAGGAACGTACCATCCCGTGGTGGTAAATTTTCCATAAAGCTCTATTGGTCCCGTAAAGTATTTTCCACCAAATCCAAAAACATTAAAATCTCTTTCAAAGCTTATTCTAGAACCCGCGCGGATTCCCGAAAGATTAGGAAACCTGCTACCAGTTTCGAAAACGAAGTCTCCTCCGTTTCTTCCTATGATAGGTTGGATTGTATATTCTGCTTGGATAGGGCTTATTAAAAAAAAGCTTAAAATCAAGATTAAACAGGATGAAAGTGGCTTTATAAAGTATAACATCTTTTCCTAGCTTAGAAAACTACTTCGAATGGAAAACAGATTTTCTAAGGAAAGGGTGAAATCATTTCACCCCTAAAACATATTTAAAGAGACATAATAATTGACAATCACCAAGCAAGATGAAACACTGGATGACAATGAGTTCAAATCTAGAGTTAACTGTAGAGCAGTCTGCCAATTTGGTTGGGCTGAGTTTGAAGGATTTCAAGGAGAAAGCTAAGGAATTAAAGATACCTGGATTTAAGTCTGATAAAATAAAAAGAAATATTCTAGAGAAATATTTTAAACTCACAGAGAGCCAAGAATATGATTCGCATGTCATAGCTATATCAAATCAAAAAGGCGGGGAAGGGAAGACTACTCTTTCCTTGGCACTGGGTGAGGCACTTGCAAAAGAGGATAAAACCTTGCTCATAGATTGGGATCCTCAGGCAAATGCGACTAACCTCTTTCATAAAGAACCAGAAAAAACCATAATGAGTGCCTTGGGTTATAGAAATAAGGACAAAGTTCCTTTGGAGACCATTCTCCTTCCTCTTGCCAAAAACTATGATCTCGTTCCTGCATCTATAGAACTTGCTAATCTTACGACTCCCTATGAAATGAGTGACTTTGAACTTTTGAAGGATGCCTTACTTCCTCTAAGATCAACTTATAAATATATAATCATTGATTGTCCGCCATCCTTAGGATTGATTCTAGAAAATGCTCTAATCTGTGCAGACTATGTGCTTGTGCCTATTCAGACGCGTGCATTTAGTGTTCAGGGTATTAAAGATTTATATGAGACTATTGAAAGAATTCAGAAGAAAGCGAACCCTAGGTTAAAACTTTTGGGAGCTGTGCTAAATCAGTATGAAGGACAGAAAGCTTTGTCTGGACTTGCTGAATCTATAAAAAAATACTTCCCTGTTTTCAATACATTTATCCGAAGAAAAGAAACAATTCCACAATCACAGGCTAAAATGATGCTTCTTTCTGACTATGATCCCATTTCTATGAAATACTTTATTGAGCTCGCAGAAGAAGTAAGGAGTAAGATAAATGTCCAAGAAAAATGATTTTTCATCATTAGATTTGATTTCTGCTTATACAGAAAAGAAGAAAAACCCATCTAAACTAGATCTAGATCAGATTTTTGTTAATCCTAACCAGCCTAGAGTGTTTGGTCGAGAGGAAGTTCAAGATCTAGTCGATTCAATGAAAAGATTAGGATTGATAGAACCTATTCTAGTTCGTAAAGATAAGAATAGGTTTATAGTTGTAGCAGGTGAGAGGCGGTTTAGAGCTGCTCAGAAATTAGGCTGGAAAGACATTCATGCCATAATCACCGAAGCAAACGAGGATATCTGTTATGAGATGGCCTTGGCAGAAAACGAGAAACGAAAAAACTTGAATCCTTGGGAAGTGGGTAAATCCATTGCCTATCTTAGAAAGGAAAAAAAGAAAACAGCAGAAGAAGTTGCTATGCTACTAGGCTATACAGAAAGATATGTTAAACAGCTTAGTTCAATAGCTAGATTGGATCATAAAACTGTTTATGACCTGCTCCGTACAGGAAATCAAATAACAGTTAAGAATTTAGAGGCAGCATTAAAATTGAAAGAGGGTAGGGGTGAAACGATTTCACCCTCAAATAACCCAAGCAAAACCAAAATTGTTTTGGATCTTTCGAAAATACCTACTAAGGTTAGAGATAATTTTATGCGCGACTTCAATAATTTAAAAAAGAAATACGGAATACTAAACTAAACGGGAATACAATGAATAGAATTAAAAATTTTAAAGACTTAGAATTTGAATGCAATCTGATTGAAAGAAACTCCGCTAATAGTAAGATTAATCTTACTTCAGCTCAAGTCTTAGATTGCATAGCACATGGAATCGAAGCATCAATTCTTTACAATGCTGAGGGTCAATCCAGCTTCTTGCAGAAATTTTGGGATAAGTACTTTATCAAAAAATTCTCCGAGAAGGATGAATGGAATAACTCATGGAAATTGCCCAAGCTTCCTAAAACTAAAGTAGAAGGAGATGAGAAGGCATCCTTGTTAAGATTGAGAACTGCAATAACAGCCTTCAAATTACACACAGGACCTTTCTCTAGACATCCTGCATTTGGAATTCTAGACAAACCACTCTGGGAGACTATTCATATCAAAGTAGCTGATCATTTTTTGGATCAACTAGAGGTTGATGGACGAAGTAAAAATCCAAGGCATACGCATAACCAAACTCAAAATCCAAGCCAAGGGCAGAATAATCACTATTACAATAAAAAGAAAAGATATTCTAATAATAAGAAAAAGTTTAAGGGCGGTAAACCTTAGATAGAAATTTATTAATAATGAGCCAAATAAATAGTGGAATCATTAGATTAATAAGTGCAACTAAGAAAATAGATCCGTAAGCTCCTAGCCAAGAATACGGATCTAAAGTATGCATAAAATGAATTACGAAAGGGTGAATTAGAAAAATTCCCATACTTTCTCGACCTACAAGAGCTAACTTATTAACGATAGTTTCGTGAAATTTTAATCCATATAACATAAGAAATGTGACTATTGGGTATAGCAAGGTGTGATTTTTTAGGTGGATCTCATCAATGATTGAAAAATATACAATTGCTGAAGCAAGGCAAAGAAAAGCGATGCGAATGGTATACCTCTTGATTGAATCATTGATAAGATCATCTAATTTATACTTAGAACCAAGCAGACCTATAAAAAAGAAAAAAATATAATTAGTAAGGGAAATTGGTTCATAATCGCCTTTGATAAAGAATAAACTTCCAGAATTAGAAAGGTAATTTATACCTAATGCAATTGTTGTTCCTATCCATAATTGCCTTGTTGATAGATATTTAATGAATAAATAGTATAAGGCATAGAATTGTATCAACAGTGGTATGAAATAATATGGAGTCATTGTTCTTCCCATTAGGATCTGATAGACAAATAAGGAAAGATTCCATTCATTATTTTTAATGAAAAATCCAATAACAGAAAAAATCAAAAATGGAAGAAGTATAGTATAGACTTTGGTAGACCAATATTCCTTGAATTCTTTATCCCTTGAAAAATACCCAGCTGAGAAAATGAAGACGGGTACACTAAATCTACTCAGGTTACTTAAAATTAAAGAAATGATTACAGGAATATCTTCAGAGGAATGGAAATATTCAAAATACGAATTAACGTGAATAAGAACAATACCGACCATAGCAAGTCCTCTTATAAAATCCAAACGCTCATCTCTTTTTTTGTAAATTATTTCACTCATTATCAGTCATATTAAGTCTAGGATGTAATTTACAAGTGAAAAAGAGTTCATTTTCTAGTTCATTTTATCCGTTACTAAATACTAGGAAGTTCTATGAGTAAAGCAATTGTACCTGCAGGAAAAATGATCTTTAAAGAAGATGAAATGAATAATGCTATGTATATCATCATTAAGGGGAAAGTTGAGATTTTTTTTACAGTGAACAAAACAGTTACTCGTTTAGCTTTGATGTCGGATGGTGATTTCTTTGGAGAAATGGCCTTATTTAGTTCTAGACCTCGATCTGCCTCCGCAAGATGTCTTGCTGATACGGAACTTGCAGTAATTGAAAGCAAGCAGCAATTGGAAAACTTTCTCATCAAGAATCCAAAATTTTCAGCCAAGATGGTTTCTATCATGGCTGATAGGCTAGCTAAAACCAATGATTTGCTAGCAGAAAGTATGGAAAGTAAATCAGCTGTGCAGTTGGAATATTCAGGACAGAATTAATTCAATTCTTCTTTTTCTTCTTCAGACGCTAGTTTAGAAAATTTTAGGCTCAAATCATCAGCCATTTCTACTAGTTGTTCGTATGTTTTAATAGAAAATTTTGCAAGTATGTTAGGGTCTAGGATAGCAAAATTAGTTCTTTTTCTTTGTAGATTTGCCATGATATCAGCAATGTAAACTGTCTCACACTCCGCCAGAAAAGATTGTTTGGATTGCCAGGGTCTATGGTGGTGGGCGATTATTTCTTTTAGCTCTTCTGGGAAGTTCCATTTTGTAGCTAGAATAAGACCGATTTCTGTATGGTTCGCACCCAAGGTAATTTCTTCAATAAAGGAAGAATGATTCATCAAGCGGTCTTCTCTTAAATTATTAATTACTTCAATAAGATAAGTATCTAAAGTAACAAGAACCATACGGCCTAAGTCATGCAAGAGTCCACCTATTGAACAAAGCTCTTTCCTAGCATGGGGGTTCCTCAATTGAGAAAGATGAACACTCATAAAAGCAGATAAGGATGCATGCTTCCAGATTTCTTTAACTCGACTATTCTTCAAAGGAAATACACTACGTGCTCCTGCAGCATAAAGGATCTTCTCGATGTTGCGCAGTCCTATTCTTTTTATTGCCTCTGAAACGCTTGCGATTTGCCCTTGGACTTGAAATAAAGCTGAGTTTGATAATTTAATTACCTCAACAGTAATGCCAGGATCCTTTTCAATTTCAGTGGAAATTTTTTGGATAGTGGAATTTTTATTATTAACTATGGATAATAGATTGGAAATATTTTTAGGGAAGGGAGGCAGACCCTCAACTCCATCTAGAAGTATCTTTCGAATCTTCTCTTTCATTTCTAAAGGTATGATTTCTTTAGGAATTTCAAAATACGCTGTTGTGATATCATTTTCAGACCGTATGGAGAAAAAATTTTCAGTGATGCCAGAATTGCGAAGTAATAATTGTACAAGAACCAAGCCTAAGCCAGAGCTTTCATAAGAATCGAGATTGTCTTGGTATGCCTCTGTTAAATTTTTAACCTTACTCGCAGAGATTAAACGAGTATTGATTCGCTCCATTTCTTCATCTACCATTGAAGCATTATTCGAAACCCAAAAACGGATTTTATCCTTTTCATTGAGTAATTTTAATTGGATTCGATAGTTTGACTTTTCGACTGCATCAACAAGCCCTGAATTAAGATCCCCGAATTCCTCACGGAAATTGGCAATTCCCTCTAAATAATCTTCTTTGTTAAAAATGTTCTTTCCAATTTTTTCAAAATAGACTCGTTTAACATTCGCCTTAAAGGCATTGACCAGAAGCTCATTTAAAACAGTAAAAACTATCTCAAGTAAAAATTCTAAGGATATGGATCTGAGTAAGGAGGCTACGTAGTTCTCTAGATTGGGACAATCCAGTTCTGAAAACTGGAAATACTGCCTTTCAATAGGTTTCCCTTGGGAAAAATTCTTTATTTCAATATCCAGTCCAGAGCTAATCATTTAGTGATTATTAAAAATTGGGAATAAATCAGATTAAAACAAGGTTTTTTTTCCTTTCCTGGTAAAAAGTAAGAACCGATATTAGAAATAGTATGAAAGTATCACCTACAATAACTCTCGCCTTTCTCCTCACGCTTTCCATGTATTCCCAAGGTACTAATACAGAGCCACAATCTGGAGAGCCTGTTATTGCAGACGATCAGGAGCATTCAGAGTCCTATGGTCTAGACAAAGAATATTTTGAGAAATACTATAAATTTCTGCCAGAAAACATGGCTAAAAATAAAGCAAAATTGGAATACAACCTAATTAAAAATCTTAAGCGAGAGATAGTGGGAAGAAATTACTCCAAGGAAACTTTAGCAAAAATTAAAGGAATCAATCCTTCTAATATTCAATACGAGAGAGTTACAAGAAATAGTAAATGGGTTCGTGGAATTAAGAAAGCACTTCCACATATACTTGAAAAGGAATACATGTATGTGGTGAAACACGATGCATATATTTGTTTTATGACCTTTGATGTAAATCCAGAAGATTATATTTTTGAACCACATTACAGAGAATTGGTTTATGATGGAGCTGGAAAATTCGATATCGTTGTTCCACCTTATTGATATTGTTCTGAATATGAAGCAGAGTATTCAGTTTTAGCTAAAGAGTATATCTTAGACTTTTAGTTCTTTCTTTAGAGGAACCAAACTCAGGATAGCTGAAAGAAAAACCAAGATTCCAAAAATTAGCATACCTAAGAATAAAAATTTTTCTAGAATAGAGAGGCCGTGGGGGAGATTCTCTTTGGCTTGAATGCTTGCTATCAATTCTCTCTTACCTAAAATCTCTACAGTTCTTCTATAAACTGGGACAGTATCACCCACTCTAAGTTTTTTATTTAAATCTTTATCTATAGATTCTGTGACTTCATGGATTTTGCCATATTCATCTGTTACAGCATAAGTGAATTTGCGTGAATGGGAAATATAATCTTGTAGAACAGCAAAGTCTGTGTATTGGCTTTTTTGGTACAGAGATTGGTAGAGTTTGTTAATATGGATTCTTTCTTTGTGAACCCAGAAAAATAAAGACGCTGTAAAAATCAAACCTAGTAGATTGGAAAGCAAAAATGGTTTTCCAATCCTTGTGGGTAGATGGGTCAGTTCCCAACTCCGAAGGATCGAATCGCATCTTCTTCTTTCTCATAAATGGAAAAGGTCTCCATTAAGCCTAATAACTTGAATACTTGAATTACTGCATCACTCACTTTCACTATAGCAAACTTGATACCTTGTTTTGTAAGCTTGTTCTTGATGTCGTAGATATAGCGAATCCCTAAGCTTGAAATATATTTGAGTTCGGAAAAGTCTAATATAACATACTTTTTGTTAGAATCGAGAGCATCTTTCAATACAGATTCATCTAAGAGATCAAAAGGATGAAAATCAATTCGTCCTTCTAGTGAGTAAACTATGACTGAGCCTGTTTCTTTCTTACCAATCTTCATCTTGCAATAACAACCTTGAGCCTTGTCTTTCCTAAAGTGAATTCTGCCTTAGTTCCTGGAGGAAAGAGGTAGTACCTCTCAGCCAAGGAATCTATTGATATGCCACCATTCATTTCAGATACAACTTCTACGGAATCTTCCACTCGGAAATCTATCCATCGAAAATGCTCGTATGTTTTATCTTTTCTACGAGGCTCTCTGGCGTAAACTTGAAAATATCTTTGGTCTTTGGGAAAAGGACCGGTCTTCTTAGGGTAACAAGAAGCAACCCAACCAGTGGAACCAGCTCCAGTATAAAGAAGAAGCCCAGAGCTTTTTTGTTCTTCAATTTCATCTTTGAATCGAATCAAATAACGACTGATTAAATCAGGGCTATTGTTCCGAATGGAAATTTCACTTACAGAAGGAAAAGTATGTACCACTCGTCCATCAGGGTAGGTGAGAGTAGTATGAATCAAACTCCATTCTTCGATTGCAGCAGACTTCCATGCATTCTGGACTAAATTTTCGAAACTTTCTGTAGAAAAACCTAAAAGGGCTCCTACAGAAGTATCTGGATCCGAATTAAGTCCAAGGATAATTTTCGGAAAAACCTGGTGAGCCACAAAGGTGAAATGGTTATCGCCCCCCAAGGAAATAACCAAATCAAAATCATCCATATTGATTGTGCCTAGTTCATCACGAAATATAAATCTCGCTTGGGGAATAACTTTTTTCCTTAAATATTCTCTGCTTTCTTCTTGCCTTTGGTGTGATTGAAAGATTCTATCAAATAAAAAATTCTGAAGCTTACAAATCTTTTTATATTCATCCAATGATGAATAAATTTCCATATCGAGTTCATATTTTGTCTTCTTTTGGACAACAAGTATCCTGGATGTATCTTGGATTGAAAACTGAGCTTGCGTCATGGAACCTAACTAATACTTATTCATAATTTCATACAAAAGATCAAGAAACTTCTATTTCTTTCTTATGATTGTTTTAAAAAAAGCCAATCCAGAGAAAATTGCTTGATTTATTGGCTTTTTGTCGAATTATAGTGTAATAACAACGTAAAACCAAGGTATACAATGGCAAATGCAAGCGCAACTCCCCTAAAAAAATCTGAAATGCTTAGTGAACTTTCCGAAGCATCAGGAATGACTAAGAAACAAGTTTCTGAATTTTTAGAAATACTTACTAACCTAAGCTATAAAGAAACTAAGAAGAATGGAGCATTCATTTTCCCTGGAATTGGTAAATTAGTTCTAAGAAAAAGACCAAAAAGAAAAGGAAGAAATCCTGCAACTGGCGAAGCAATTCAAATACCTGCAAAAACAGTTGTTAAATTTATGCTTTCTAAAACCTGCAAGGATGCCATCATCCCACCTAAAAAGTAAATATGAAAAAAGGATACCCATTCCTACCACTCGTCGATTCAATGTTTGGCGAGTGTCTTCAAAAGGTTTGGGTTCAATCCAATCTTCCCCAAGATAGATTAGTTTCCCTCATCTCTTCCCTTTCAACAGATCCAGAAGGCTTTACATTTACAGCGAATGCTACAAAAGAAATGCTTCTATCTCAGGCTCCTTCTGAACTCAGAGTACTCATACAAGAAAAGAATGTCCAGGCTATTGTAGATCTCTTGTTAGACCTAACACAGGGTCGTTATGAAAACCAAAGCACAGGTGGGATTGATATAGCCTTAGAGCTCATGGAATGGCTGTTAACTGGTTTCGAATCCGAACTGGATTTTACAGCAATCCTGCAAGCCTTCTTCTCCCATGCTCCAGAAATCAATCCTGAATTTGTATCCAACTTACGAAAAGAATATGACATCGCTCTACGAAGTTAAAAGCTTATAGATTGGTTTAGGGAAAAGATATTCCCTCAACATAGGCTGTATTTAATACTGGAACAGATTTCATATCGACAGTAAGCACTGTTTTCTTTTCTGGAAATTGGATTACTTTAAGCTGACTAGTCCATGCATTTTTTCTATCATAACTTCTTTTTATGAAAACTGCAAAGGGTTCTAAAGTTGTCACATCTGATGCATTGGTGTTCGTGTGATAACTGACCGGCAACATAGGAGCCCAATGGTAACCTTCTGGTAATTTAAAATCTTCAACTAATCCAGATTCTACGTCCACAAGTTTCCAATTCTGAATACTATCCTCATCCTCTGATAATTCTGTTGTGAATAGTACGAGGCTAGAGTTATGTAAGACTCGAAATTTTGGATTCCCTCGATTGAACCATCCAGCCTGTGATTTTAAATCCATTTCAAAGCTAGAAATTACACTTCGTTTTTTATTGGCTCTATCAAAGGTTTCTAAATTATATCGCTTCTTATCTTTTGTTCGTGAAACATATGTTAAGAAAACGATGTGCTTTCCTTTATTCACGATTCGCGCACTGGTAATCACTTTATCACTTGCGATTTCTTCTGGTATACAATTCAAACTGGAACAATAAAATAATTTCTGAGAAAATCCTTCTTGAGCACTTGCCATAATATCTTCCAATCCTTTAACAGATTTGTCTTTGATAGAAATTCTAAAAATATGTTCACCACTCGATAGAAAATCATCTATTTGAGCTGTTTTGCGATGGGTATCAAAATGTGGGAAAAAAACCTGCTTATCCTTATCGAGTCGGAAGATTCTTTGATCACCGGATTGGTGTACTTCTCCAAAAATAGGTAGATTTGCCTCATCTAAGTAGGCATACATTCCTCTCAAAATTTTAATCCCAGTGTCTTGCGGATAGTTCATCTCGGATAAGAGCCCCGATTCCCATTCATAAATAAATAATTTCCTCTCTGATTTGGAGAATGGATCCACAGCAAAGATTCTTTTCTTAGAGATTTCAATTCGGTTAGGAAAAACTAGCCCTTGGGATTTGAATTTCTCTGGGAAGGGCAGAATCGTTTGGGATTCACTGGTGATTGCTAGAAGATTGAATGTATTATCAGGATTGTTAGTTACAACCAATAATTTACCCGACTCTGCAGAAATTGGAAAATACAATAAATAAATTCCAAGCAATAAAAAGGCTTTGCATAGGTTAATAAATTTCATTAATCTTATGAATTCTTTTAAGTGTCTTTCGTCAAGAATCAAAAAAATTGCTTTTAAGCCCTGAATAGTAACATGTAAGTGTATGGCTTCCTCAAACCATCATGACATCTATGTTCGTAGCATACTCTCAGGTAGGGAAGAAAGTATAGAATTCTTTCGAGTCACCTTACCTAAAAATATTTTGAAACTTCTTGACTTGGAAAAATTGGAGGATACCCAAGAAAGCTTCATCAGCGGAAACCAAAAAGAATCTAAAGCTGATAAACTATACAAGATACCTCTTAAGAATGGAAAAGAAATCTATATATACATTCTTTTTGAGCACAAAAGCTATTATGATCCAAACATCTACACTCAGTTACTTCGGTATCTTTCCCTCATTTACGCTAAGCAGATGAAAAACATGAAAAAATATCAGATGGTTATTCCTTTTGTCTTCTACCATGGCGAGGACGGATGGGACTTGGGAAACCAGTTTCTGGATGCATTCTATCTCTCAAAAGAGGAAGAAATAATTCAAAATTTCATTCCAAATTTTGCTATCAATCTATATCAATTGAAACCTGAGAATCCAGATTTCCCAACTGAAATTCTTTCACTAAAACTACTACTCCGTATCCTACAGCACATACGTGACGAACCAGAAAGATACTTAGCGGCACTTCGTCTCACGATGAAGGAATTGAGTCTAGAGAAAACCAAATGGAAAAGAGTTGAAATTCTAGAAACAATCTTAAATTATATGGATAAAGCCAGAAAGGATTCTGATCGTTATCATGAGGTCGAATACTATAAAGAAGTTGAGGAGGAATATATGACATATTTAGAAAAGATTGAAGAGAAAGGCATCGAGAAAGGCAGGTTAGAGAAAGCTCTAGAAAATGCTCAGTTGATGAAAGCTAGAGGTTATCCTATATTAGATATTCTTGAAATAACAGGATTGTCAGAAACACAGCTTAGAGAAAATGGAATACTATGAAAATTTAAATCGGGACAGATATCCAATGTGGGATAGTCTAGCTAAGTGTTTCTGAAAGGTTAGAATTCTTAGAAGAATATCGTTTGCTGCTATCTGAATCTGTGTTTGTAGAAAAACAGAAACAAAAGTAATCGTTCAAAAATTAGAGTTTTTACAAAAAGAAAAAAATCCCATTTTAGATTCTCAACTTCATCTTGAGATTCATCTTTATTAATGGTAGTAGGAATGATTTTTTTAATTTGTATTTCTTCCTTATCTTTTAGGATTTTATTTTTCATTTCAGCAATTCTTTCTCTGACTAAAGGGTGTGTGCTCCACCTGCTTGAAGCCTTTTTGAATAGCTCGAAGGAAGATTTAAACATACCTTGTTGGTATTTATGTTCTGCTTCTTCGATCCATATTTCAGTTTCTAATAATTCGTATTGAGGAGAGCTTTCGGAATAAATAGAACTATTAAGAAGTGTATTTCGTGCTTCCTTGTATTGCTTTTGATTCAAATAATACCGAATAAGGGAAGAATCTTTATCTACGGATTGCGAATAGAGTCCATTATTGTTTATGATTATATGAATAAAAAATATTGTAGTTAGTAACACATTTATAGGAAAGCGGAATATAAAGCGAAGTGTATCTTGCTTATTATATTTTAGTATTTTGAACATTTGCTATTTTACCTATCTATTCAGAATGATAACTTTGTGACCAAATCTAGCTTTGGGCATTTTCGTATCTGCTAATACCCAAGGGACAACACCTGGATTCGTTAACTCAAGAGAGTAAACAGTATCTGTGGGTAAATTAATTTCAGAAGCACCACCAAATAAAAATGCCTTAATCTTAGGAGGCTTTACGACTGATACTATTCGTAGACCTGACCATAAAATTGAATTTCTATATGACAATTCTATTTTAATTGTTGGCGGTTTAACTTTTCCTAATTACGTGCAGGAAATTGAGAAATATTACATTAATTCAAATACTAGCTTAATTACTGGTGTATTGAATAAACCTAGAATAAACTTTACTTTGCATAAAGTAAATGACGGTCGTATATTCATTATAGGTGGTTATTTTAATGATGGATTAAATTTTGAGGAACATATAAGTCTAGTTGAAGTAATAGATCAAAACGGTGTAGTTGTTTCAACATTTCCACTAGATGTAAAAAGATCAAGGCACTCTTCTGTTTTAACAAAAGATAATAAGATTTTAATATTTGGTGGAGAAAATGAAGAAGGATTCGTTGCTACAATTGAAGAAATTAATGTGTTGAATAACTCAATCGTTTCCTATGCATTACCACCAGAGAACTTAAGGAGCTTCGACCAATCTGTAATTCTCAATAGTTCAATATATCAGCCGAGATCTATAGAAGTAAATACTATGCTATCTCCTAGGTCTTTACACAAAAGTATTAACTTAAATAATAATGAGATATTAACTGTAGGTGGAGCAAGCGCTAAAATAATAAATTAAAAATTTCATTTTGAATATTCAAAATTTATGTAATTTTGTTCACATAGTCTTAAACATTCTCCTCTTTCATATGGCAATACTATACTTTCAATAAATCCAGACTTTGGAGGTATCGTTGGACACTTTGAAATGCATTTCGTTCTTTCCTCAAATTGAAGATAAATAGGATAATCTTTTATGTTTATTTCTTTTTTAATATTATTGTTCGCTGACCTATCAAAATTTATAAACAAAACTAAAAAGATAAAATTAAATAAAAAAATATTAATATTTGAAACAATTTTAACTCTTAAATTCATTGCATTTATAATTTAATCCTAATATAAATTTTATCAACTTTTTTTGAGTATCACAAAAATTAATCTATTGGACAAATCGTCTGTTATATTTGATAGATATTTGTTATGAGTTGCTTAAATGATTGGTATTGAATCTGATAAAGTGGGATATTTTCATAAAACTTCTAAGAATTGTTTCTAATTTAAGATTTTTCTGAGATTAATCTATTCAGTATGACATAACTTATCATTAAAGAAAGATATAACAAATCTAAGAAAAAATCCTCTTTCTGCTAGACAATAAATACCAACTAGCATAGAATAGAAAATATCACCTAGCGAAAGGGACCCCTCACCATTTTACGGTTGCAAGCGGAATACCCGTCAACAACCTAAATGGTGAGGGGCAAGTAGAAGACGGGGTCAATAAATTGGAGGAAGGTAGAAAGTGATACAATCTAAACCAAACAGCAATTTATTGACCGTAGCTGACGGCACTTTCCAGCAACATTTGGTTAGTTTAGTAATTTATTTCTATATTTACAGACAGATTCAAATGGTGCTGGGTGCTAACGCACCTCATTTAACAGAAGAATCATTAGATTACAAAACCGTGCGTAGTGACCGCCTTGTGGCGACTCTTTGCCGACCCAACTTAGCAACCTGGCGACACAAGGTGAGTCACGAAGCATTTGGAGGAGCACAGGGAGAAGAAGGAACACCACCTTGGCTATTACTTGCAGCCGTACCAGCGAACACACCGTCCGTATCGGATGAACCAACCTTCTTTGGAGGCGGTTCAGGTAGTGGAGCAACAACCACCAACTCGTCTCGTATAACAGGAATGTATTTTTATCACCCCGACCACTTAGGTAGTATCACAATGATCACTGACGGTAGAGGAAACGTGCTCGCAGGTGGTGAACGTGGTGGAAAAAGTCATATTACCTACAGACCGTATGGTGAAATCCTAAGAACCGATTCTTTTGGTCCCGACATCTCCAAATACAAGTATACTGGGCAAGAGGAAGATAGAGAGAGTGGCTTGATGTTCTATAAGGCTAGGTATTATGACAGTAAGATAGGACGGTTCTTGCAAGCAGATAGCATGGCTTTCCCAAATCAGATCCAAGGTATGAACAGGATGATGTATGTGGAGGGGAATCCTGTGTCGTATAGAGATCCGAGTGGGAATAATAAATATATACATATGTTCAATCGAATTGTTGGTCATGCGATGGGAAAAAAGTTTGGTAACAACTCTGGTGTTAAACTAAGCTCTCAAAATTTCTTTAAAGGAATCGGTGACAGATTAAGTTTACCTAGAAAAGTTGGAACAAAAGAAGGATGGAAACAGGCTGTCGTCGCTGGATTACAAACTAACTGGGATTTGACTGCAATGGCTCAAGGTTACTATCTGGGGCAACAACAGGCTAAAAAACAAAGACTTAACGCAAACTTAGTTGTAGGTGGAATGTTTAAAATAGTTCTAGGAGCAATTGCTGTTATTATAGGAGGCTTAATTATAGAATCTATTCCTTGGTTGTCTGCTAGTTTATTTGTGATAGGAACTTCATTGATAGCCGATGGAGGAGATGATTATAATCGAGGAATAGGAAAAAAATCGGAAGAGGACAAACAAAAAATTCTTTATTGTGGTAAAGAAGGATTTAGTAATGATATTCCTTATATTTGTTTTTATGGTTCCGTATCACCAAGTGAATAATTTAACATATAAATATTATGAATAAACAAATACTATCACTTGCATTATTACTTATAATCAATAATTGTGCTATGATTTTTAAAAGCGCTAATTTTAAAAATTTATCATACCCTATTGATAATCAAATTAAAAACATAAAAAAAATTAAATGCGATGTTCGGATTATAGATAATTGGAATTTATACCCAACAAACATTAATATCAATTCTCGACTTCAAAGATCAAATGGTCATGGAGTAAATGCTCTAAAAAAAAGTTTAGATTCCTTAAGATTGTATTATCAAAATTCTCCTACTACTCTTAATAACGATCTAGACTATTATTGCATTTTGTCAATTTCGAAAAATCGAGAAGAAAATTTGTTTTATTTTATTCCTAATGTAATAATTAGTGGATTCTCTTTCTTTATTATTCCCTCATATTTAATGAATCATCGGGATACAATTAAATTAAAAATTATTGATATGAAGCAAGGTCATGTAACATATTTCACTAACCAAATAAAATATAATTCTTATTTATCTTCTTTAATATTTCTAGGTATATGGTATGAATATAATGAAGTAATAGAAAATATTTATCAAAATGAAATCACGACAATGTTTAATCAACATTATGATGAAAATTTCATAATTGAAAAAAAATGAAAACAATAAATAAACTCTAATTTAAGTGAGGTTCGTTGAGCCTCGCATAAACTAATATAGCGAACAAAATGTCTGTTATATTAGATGGAAGCTTAATCAAAGATACATAATCTTATGAATATATTTCATAAAATGAGAGGTATAAACATAAAAAGTCATTATTTTCAACGAATTTCTAGTTAGCTGATGATACGAATGCATTGAGTCTCGCAAAAACTATTTAATTGGATATATTGTCTGTTATGTTGGAGGAATTTATATGAATACCGACATAATAAGCTAGATTCAATAAAAATCTTAGAGAAAGAAAAGGGAAAAATCCACTAAAAACAGTAATTTTTCAGAATTCTCAAATTGAGAGGATATAGTTTCTTCATAGAAGAGATTGGAAAAAATAGAAAGGCATTCAAGAAAATCTAAGCTACTTTCTGATAGGAATAGGTATGATACAAACCATTCAATACAGGGGTAGCAACTAATTTGGAATCAGGTGGTTTGTAGATTAATGAAGGAATGGGTGTTTCTTTGTTTAAAGCTATATGAGTTCTATGATTGTTGTAGAATTAAGTGAATGTCTGTTTCTGCTAGACAATAAATACCAACTAGCATAGAATAGAAAAGATCACCTACAAACGTGAATGGAATGCAACTAAACGAAGTTGCAGGGATGCAAGGGATTTATGTGCGACTGTGAATTCTATTGGAACCGTTGTAGGAAATGCATTAACAACAATAGTTGGATCAACAATCTTTAGTATCGCTAATGCAATTTCTGGCACAGGAACATGGATGCATAAGAATAAACTATATTATAAAAAAGGTGGTAAGATTTTTTGAACCATAAAAAGTTAATAATTCTTTTAATATTGATTTTTATACTATCCTGCAATTCAGAGCGAACTCAATGTTTAAAAGATAAAAGTGTATATTCACCAACAAAAAGTGGTGATTCAACATGTACAGCATCTCTTGGATTTATTGCAATATCAGTTAATCCAAGAAATGATCCTTCCCAAAGAGATTCAAATGCAATAGATGCTGCTTTATTAATTTGCTTAGAAAGATTGAATTCTATAAATCAATGCAATAAAAAATCAGATATTATTCCTGCTACTTGGTGAAAATTTTGAATGCTCTTAGCTAATACTAAAGAAGAATCGTTAGCTCACAAAACCGAAGCGAAGTGCTTTCCTCCGCAGCGGCTTTGGCAGACCGATCTGGCCATCGGACGCGAGGAAGGAAGGCACGGAGCCTATACAGGACAAGAGGAAGATAGAGAGAGTGGCTTGATGTTCTATAAAGCAAGATACTATGATGCTAAGATAGGCAGGTTCTTGCAAGCGGATAGCGAAACAATTTCTTTAAGTGAATCAGGAATGAATACATATATGTATGTCGCTGGCAATCCTTTAAGTTTCACTGATACAACTGGCAATAATCTAGATGTTCCTTTCTTTACTTTGTTATATCAATATTCTAAGATTCCAGATAGCGAAGGAAAGCAAGCTTCAACCTTAGCATTGATGTACTACCAACACCAACAAGTTAAGAGAGCTGGTGCTAGAGCCTGCCCTGCTAGTGGGCAAAATTACGGTGTATTTGGCAATTTCCAAGGAGCAGGTGCATGCGGAACAAACACAACTAGGAATGTGTTTAAAAATGCAATGTTTTATCTCGCATTAGGATATTCGATTGGAGGATCTTCAACCGCAATATCTCTTTCACTACTTTATCTTGTAATTAATAAGCCAAAATCCCCAGTAACTATAGTTGACGCATCAGGAGATGAACATGATACGGATCATGATTGGAATTTTAATAAATCATCATTAAGATCTAATGAAGAATGGATTAAAAAAAGTTGGGGCAATTTTTATTCAATCAATGCTCAAGAAAAGCAATACTGGAAAGAGTATGATGCATTACCAAAATCCTACAATAGATTAGGAAAGACTGGAAAATCTATTGTAGCTGGAATTAATTACGCGAGTACCACAGCTTTTGATTATTTTGCTTTGAATGTCGGTACTGCATTATTTGCAACACAAAATATATTAGGTGGAATACATAGAGGTTTAAGGTCGTTAAATGTGAAATCTTTAAAGCAGGTAAAATTTCAATGATGAAAACAAATCTATTATTATTCCATTTAGTTTTTCTTTTCTCAAATTGCTTCGTTGGAACACAAAGAGATGCTTGTAGATATGAATTGAAAATTAGTAACCAAGAAATTTGTAATCCTGATCTCTTTTCTATTTATTTAGTCCCTCCAAGAGAAGGTTTTACTGAAATAAGAAACAACACATTTATAGGACATGTTTTTATTTGTCTTCAATATTATGAAAAATTAAAAGATTGTGATAAGGACAATAATCGATTTAAGCCTGGATTCTATGGATTATTGGATTCGAATACTTTGAATGATTTGAGGCTATATAAAAGGAAAGATGTTATAAAATCTTCTCTTCTTTAAATGGATGATTCACTAACATACAACCCCCAAGGAGGACGGATTGTTCTTCACACCGCTTGCGACAAGGAAGTCGCAACTTTCGCTTTTGGGCAGGAAGCCCAATGGCGAAATGGGAAGGACAACCGCCCGCACCTGTATGTCGAAGGGAATCCTGTTGGGTTTAGAGATCCGAGTGGGAATTGTCCTGGAGAATGCAATTATGAAAATGCTCTATTATTTTCTTTAATCTATTTACTTGCTGAGGGTAAAGGAAAACTTGTTTTTCCCAGTTCACCTGGTCATAATTATAGTGGTAGTAGTAACAATGATTTTAAATTTTTCAATAAGTTATTTAATAAAGACCCTAATCAAAGGGCGAATGCATATGCGGTTATAGGTATCGTTTATTCGATATTAAACGAAGAAGGTTTTTCTCAGGAACAAATAGCCTTTTCTTTTGCTGTAATTTTTCTAAATGCAAAAATTTTCAGAGTAAGACCTAAAGGAGTCACAGATGCTGTATCCCAGACACATGATGATTCAGCTCCTACGACATTATTGCAATTTGGAAATAAATCGGATGATAGATATCATGCTACAGGTGCAGGTGGATTTGTTAGAGGAGGCTTAGATTCTCTTTCTTCTATTGGAAAGTGGAATGCAGGAGATGTAGCTACTTTTAGCGTAGGAGTTCCATTATACACAGCATATGCAGGTATTCGTGGGACTATGTATAATATTAAATCAATGAATTTGAAGAATGTTCATCAAAAATTACCTGACGCAGCAGGTAATGCAGCTGTTGTTATGGGTGCATTTTCTGGCAATCCATATCTAATGGCTGCTAGTGCTATAGGTGCTTCCTTCATAGGAAGAAGTCCTTTAAAACATTCAGAACGTAACATCAAAAGAGTATTTAAAGTTAAAGGAAAATTTAGTTTATGAAAAAAATATACGTAATGATTTTCTTCTTATTTTTTTTTATTTTTCAAGATTGTCAGTTAGGAACTCCAGATGATGAAACTTCATGTGATAATAATAGAGTCCTCGCATTAGTGTTAATTGGAGGAACAGAAAGGTCAGATTTAGCTGTTATTAGTCGATTATATATTGGATGCTCTTCATCTTTTAAACAACCAGGTCCTTAAAATGAAAAAATTCATCTTCATCAACTTATTAATATTTAACTGTTCTCAAAATTTTATAACTTCCGAAGATCAGAAGTGCCGAGAGCTATACTTGTTTAAACATGGAAATAAAACACCTCAAGAAACATGCTTAGAATTAATAGCAGCAGGTTCTCTTAACTCAAGATCTAATCAAGCCTTAGATTTCGCATTAATAACATGTTATTTCTATCTTGATAAGTGGAAGAGTTGTGGTGACGAGTCTTCTATAAAACCTGTTATCATAAGAAGCTTTTAGAAACATCTGAGTCTCGCAAAAACTATTTAATTGGATATATTGTCTGTTATATTAGAGGATACTAAATCTTAAAAGACATAATATACTAAAACTTATAATTAATTTAGAGGAAAAAAAGAAAAATTTAGTAAAAGCTGCAATTTTTCAGATTTCTCAAGTTGTGAGGATATAGCTTTTTCATAGAAGAGTGTGAACGAATTAGAAAGTGATTCGATACTGTATAAATTCTTTCGCAAAATGGAACTAACATCTCTTATATTAGC
>JAKRSH010000029.1:0-3172 GCA_022402465.1 Leptospiraceae bacterium
TAATCCTGATAGATTTGAATATGAAAATAGTGTCAACTAAAACGGGATCAGGGCAGTCTTCTTTTTAGTTGATTTTTTCCAATAGTTAAGTCAGATAGATTAGAATAAATTTAGAGGGTACAAATGGGTTTAATTAATTTAATTATTTTTCTAGCGATAGGTGTTTTGGCTGGATGGGTTGCTTCACAAGTAATGAAAGGAAGAAGTCTTGGATTGCTTTGGAATATGATAGTAGGTGTAATTGGTTCATACTTAGGATCTTTTCTAGCTGGACTTTTAGGTCTTGGCGGTGGAAACTTAATAGGACAAATTGCAATAGCGATTGGTGGTTCTATCGTTCTATTGTTTATAATTAGTTTCCTTAAGAAAAAATTATAATTCAATTATATTAAGAATTAATGGTGCAATAAAACATTTTTGCGCCATTTTAAAATTCAATTAATTTCTAATATACTATTCTTCTTACTTTCAATCAATACTTTCAATTCATGGATGAAGCTTTTACGAAAAGGATACTTTGGATTATTTCTGAATACTTTTTCCATTTCTAGAAGATCCTCTGAAGCATCTAGACTTTCTTCAGCCAATCTCCATTCTTTGGAAGATTGCAAAGACCGGGAAGCTTCCAATAGAGACTTTAAATTATTTCGACTCAATGCATAATCTATACGATTTTCACAACGACATAAATTAGCTGATTTAACCAATCCACAATTTTCTGTCATAAATTGGTTCATTCGAGTTCTAGATCTTGAAAGTCGCTTCCTAAAAGTTTCAGCATTGACCTGAAGTATCCATGCCGCCTCTTCACTTTTCAAATGAAAAATAGATCCTAGGATAAAGGCTAGTCGGTATGGTCTTCGCAAGCATAAAAGCATAGCATAGGTGCAACTTGTTCGAACTAGTGGAGCATATATTGCTTTTTCTTCATCCGTACTTTTTGGTATACCCTGGGTATTATGAATTTCGTTTTTTATATATTCAAAATTTAATTTATAATCTTCCTGTTTACTCTTTCGATAATCGATTAAATGATTTACCGAAATACGATAGATCCAAGTTGATAGTTTAGATTCTTTTCTAAAGGTAGATAATTTCGTAATTACTTTTACAAGTATTTCTTGAGTTGCATCTTCAGCATCTTCTATGCTCCATAGAAATTGATGGCTTAATGAAAAAATCTTATTCTGATAATTGTAAATTAGTTTCTCTAATGATCCTGGATTCCCTTTTAAACATTCATCTAAAAGGCTAATGTCAGGATCATCAATCATTGGCATTATTACTTTTTCTTAGAATTCAGTATAACAAGTACTAAGGCTATTAAAGATGGAAGACCTTGCACTATAAGAATACTTGGTTTAGCAGTAATACCTCCAAAGATAGCTGCGACAATTATGCAAATAAGAAAGAAGCAGATAGTTTGTAATTTTTGGCTAGCATTCTTTATAAAAAAAACGGCCCATATTAAACCAGCTGCTAGGAATCCATTGTAGAGTCCTTGGTTCTTAGCTAAGGTTGCTGAAGCACTAGCTACCTCAGCAGTCATATTAAATGCTTTAAGACCATAAGGTGTTTGCCATAAAAACATTTCCAAGACTAAAAATAGCATGTGTTGTATAGCCACAAAAACCACTAAAATCATTTCTAAAACTTTCATTATTTTTTTCCTCACTGCTGAATTGAGACTGAATGTTATTTGGTCATTGTGACATTTTCAAGAAAAAATTGATTATGAAATTTAAAATTCTAAGTGTTTTTAATAGTCAGAGCCTTGCCCTTGATTTCTTCATAAAACTGTCCATTCTCATAAACCAAATTTCCATTCACGAATGTGTTAACAATTTTAGATTGGAAAGTGGTTCCTAGCAAAGGAGACCAAGCACATTTATAGTAAATATTATCTTGGTTCACTGTCCAAGGAGAATTCATATCTACTAAAGTCAAATCGGCATAAAATCCTTCTTTTATATATCCTCTTCTATCAATTTTATAAAGGATTGCTGGATTGTGGCACATTTTTTCAACAACCTTCTGTAAAGAAATTTCAGATTTCAAATAGAACTCTAGCATACAATTTAAAGAATGTTGTACCATTGGTCCCCCTGACATTGATTGAAAATAAGGTCTTTGTTTTTCTTCTAAAGTATGAGGCGCATGATCTGTAGTAACAATATCGATTCTGTCATCAATCAATGCTTTCAATAGACCATTCTTATCTTTTTCAGTTTTTATAGCAGGATTCCATTTAATCAACTTTCCCAATCGCTTATAGTCTTTATCACAGAACCATAAATGATGAACAGAAACCTCTGTTGTAATTCTCTTTTGATCTAAGGGAATTGAGTTATCAAAGAGATGAGTTTCTGCTTCTGTAGTTAAATGTAAAATGTGTAATTTTGCTTTATATTTATTTGCTAGTTCTATGGAGTCTTTCGTTGCTTCGTAACAGGCTCTTTCACTTCTAATGATTGGATGATATTCTATCGGTACATCATCTCCATATTTTGTTTTAAATTCTTCTTCATTCTTCTCTATTATTTTCTCTTTTTCAGAATGAATAGCTATAATTGATTTACAATTCGCAAATAATTTCTCCATAATTTCAGGATTATCAGAAAGTAAATTAGCTTTCTTAGTAAAATATAATCCATCATCAGAAATCCCTATTAATTGGGATGTGTCCATATTCATTATTTCATCAATATTGTCGCTATTGACACCTAAGACAAAACCATAATTTGCCAATGACTTCTTAGATGCTAAATCATATTTATTAGAAACTTCCGTTAAACTAAGAGCATTGGGAATAGTATTTGGCATATCAATAAAAGAAGTTACACCCCCTGCGATGGCAGCTTTACTTTCTGTATACAGGTCGCCTTTGTGTGTATTACCTGGATCTCGAAAATGAACCTGACAATCAATAATGCCCGGCAATAAATATTTTCCAGTTCCATCAATCACATGATGTTCTTCTTCAATTTGGATATTTCCAACTTTTTGGATAATTTCATCATAGAACAAAACATCGCTCTGCTTTATTTTACCTTCGTTGACGACAGTTGCGTTTTTAATTAAAAATTTGGTGCTCATAATAGTTCTATTAAACTTATCTTTAGACATAAACTTCTGTATTTTCAGAATCAGTTCTCGAAAGTTTCAATGGGAT
>JAKRSH010000029.1:3272-171729 GCA_022402465.1 Leptospiraceae bacterium
TAGGGATTAGGGATTAGGGATTAGGGATTAGGGATTAGGGATTAGGGATTAGGGATTAGGGAGACTCGTTCGTCGAACTTCGTCTCTGAAACTTTCTACCGCCCGTTGGCTACCGAAAGTTTCAATGGGCTCAGGGACTACGTCCCTTCTTCCTGCGGGCGAAGGGACTCGAACCCTCGCCAGAAGCTTGGAAGGCTGCTGTGCTACCGTTACACCACACCCGCAAATGTGGTACCAGTCTTTTTCAAGGCTTGCCTATGTCAAATATTTTGGTTTTTGAATCGCTTTTAAATTCAAGATCTGAAGAATTGAATCATGATTTCAAAATTCTACGAAGAACTTAGATCCTTCAATGATTTAGATTCTGTGATAAATCCCTTAAACTACATAGAAGTTCCCAATAATTGGAGTGTTGTAATTACTGATGTAATCAATTCTACCGAGGCAATTGAAACAGGAAAATACAAGGATGTAAACATCGCAGGTGGCTTAGCTGCAATGGCATTGTCCAATTATTTTGGTAAAATGGAGTTTCCATTCCTTTTTGGAGGAGATGGAATTACTTTTCTGATTCCTAATGAATCCACAGAAGATGTAAAATCAATTTTAAACGACACAAAGAAAAAGGTGTATCACTTTTTCAAATTACGGCTAAGAGTTGGGATTGTTCCTTCTACTGTTCTGAAAGAAGCTAATAAAAAAATATACATTGGCAAATGGAAAATAACAGATCATTATAACCAAGCCATTCTCATTGGAGATGGAGTTGAATATGTAGAAGATTTAGTAAAAAAAGTGAATTCAGAATACACAATCAACGATGATTTCCCTATTAAAATTGAAGCTAATTTTCAAGGATTTACATGTAGATGGAAAGATATACCTAGTCCCAATGGAGAAACGATCAATCTGATTGTCAAATTTCTATCTCATAAAAATGATCGTAGCTTGTATCAATCTGTACTTACAAATATAGAAATGATTTTAGGGGAAATAAATGATTACCATCCGCTTTCCGAAACTAATCTTAAAGTTACAAGCAGTTATCAATCTTTAAGCAAAGAAGCTATTGCAAGCTCCCAACAGAAATCGGGATTTAAGAAATTTCTAGCACTACTTAAGATTTATCTAGAAACATTTGTAACTAGAATTGTTATGCTATTTCGCTTACCTCTTAAAGCACACTTTTACGAGTTAAAAAATTTAAAAAAATACCAAATAGAAGCTTCTGATTTTCGAAAATTTGATGGTAGTTTAAAAATGGTTCTTTCCTTAACACAAGAAAAGAGAACCAGTCTTGAAAATTACCTAGAGACAGAAGAAAAAAATGGAATCTTAGTTTTTGGGACACATATCTCTGATAGTGCGCTTCTTACTTGTTTAATGCACAGTGAATCCTCTAGCGAAGTTCATTTTGTAGATGGATCGAATGGTGGATACGCAATGGCTGCAAAAGTATTGAAACAAAAATTTGCAAGAATGCAAGCTGGCTAATCTTGATCTACCAATTAGTTGTAATTCAACTATTTATTTCCTCCTCTTTAACAGGATTAATTTGGTTGGTTCAGCTAGTTCATTATCCAGGATTCGTTTTTCTAAGTGAAGAAAAGTTTCAGGACTTTCATAAATTCCATTCCAAGCAAATTTCATGGTTAGTGATTCCACTGATGATAAGTGAATTAGCAGCAGCAATTTATTGGATATTTCTAGAAACAAATGTCTATTCGTGGGTCAATTTTATCTTTGTTTTGATTGCATGGCTGTCAACATTTCTGCTTTCTGTTCCCTTGCATAACCTGCTTTCTCAGGGAATGATGCTCAACACCATCATACATTTAATTTCAACCAATTGGATTCGAACATTTACTTGGACATGTAAATCCTTATTTCTACTTTTTTGTCTTTTAAATCGAAATCTCTTCCTGTAATTTTTTTCTAGTTCAAAAAGTTTGCTATTCCAAGCTAGTTCTATGTCATTTACAAAATACCGAGAATTCTACAACCGTATTCAAAATTACCGAGATATCCAAAGTTTACTTCAGTGGGATAGTGAAGTAATGATGCCTTCTTCAGGAAGGATGGCTAGATCTCACCAAATTGCAGAGATGAGCAAGCTAATACATGAACTATTTACGGGCGATGAATTTAAGCATTTGCTTGATAAAGCAGAAGAGGACATTTCCAAAAACTCAAACTATGATAAAATCGATTTTAAAAAGAAAGAGTTGAAAGTAATTCAGGAAAGACTAGAAAAACAATCTAAACTTCCAACTGCATTCGTCCAAGAACTTTCCCAAAAAACAAATATCGCCCAAGCAAAATGGGAAGAAGCAAAAGGTAAAAAAGATTTTTCCCTATTTTCCTCTACCTTAGAAGAATTGGTTGATCTCGCCATTCGACAAGCTGATTTCTATGGTTATCATAAAGAGAGGTATGATGCCTTACTCGATGACTACGAAAAATCTGCAACTGGAGAATTTCTAGCTAACCTTTTTCAAGACTTAAAAAAGGATTTAATTCCTATCGTCAGTAATGCGAAATCTTATCCAAATCCATTTACAAAAAAAGTACCTGCTGCTTTACAAAAAGTATTTTGTGAATCTATCCCAACTTTTCTAGGATTAACCAGTGATTTATCCCGCTTAGATTCTAGTGCACATCCATTTTCTACAAGTCTTGGACCAAAAGATAAACGCATAACAACAAGATATGATGAATCTGATCCTCTCTCTTCTATCTTTGGGGTAATGCATGAGACAGGGCATTCTTTGTACGAAGTTGGATTGTCTGAAATCCAAGAAGCCCCACATCCTTTAGCTGAATATCTTAGTTTGGGAATGCATGAATCACAGAGCAGACTTTGGGAAAACCAAGTTGGGCGTAGTGAAGAATTTTGGCAATTTTACTATCCTACAGCCTTAGAAGCTTGGAATCTAAAAGAAAAAGATTTACCTTTTGAAAAAATGATTCAATCCATACGAAGTGTTGAAAAAACAAAAATTCGTGTAGAAGCCGATCCTGTAACTTATAATCTCCATATTATTTTAAGATTCGAAATTGAAAGAGATCTCATTGCGCAAAAAATCAAAGTTACTGATTTGCCTGATATTTGGAATGCTAAAATGAAAGAATCTTTTGACTTGACGATAGATCATCCAGCAGAAGGAGTTCTTCAAGACGTACATTGGTCTATGGCTGCCTTTGGATATTTTCCAACTTATGCATTGGGAAATATTTATTCAGCGCAGTTGTATTCAGCTTTTCTAAAAACGGATCCAAATTTCCCAAAAACCTTAGCGAATTCTGGAAATACAGCATCTTTGTTATCCTGGTTGAAAGAGAACGTCCACCACCAAGGGAAATTACTCTCCGTGGATGAACTAATGGAAAAAGCAACTGGCAGCAAACCATCAAGTAGATTTTTAGTGGAATCTCTTACCAACTTCCGCTAGATCCACCGCCACCAAAAGATCCTCCTCCTCCTGACCAACCACCGCCAGAGGAGGATCCTCCGCTGCTCGACCAGCCGCCACCCCCACCACCAGAAGAATTACCATGGATTATAGCTGCTAAAAGAACTACAGCAAAGAGAGACCCTAGAACAGAAAAACCTAATAGGCCGAGTATTGTATAAGTTCCAAATAATCCTGCAAATAAAAATACTACTGCAATCGAAAGCCAAGCATAAAGATATTTTTCCCCAAGAATAAATATAAAACCTATTATCAAAGCAATCACTCCCAAGAAACTTTGAAAAGGAGTAAGATCTTCTAAGACTCTGGATTCAATATCGCTATCGAAAACATCTGTTGTTGAGGGAGGCGGCAATTCCTCGCCACGAATTAAATTAGCAATCGCATCTACTCCTTCTGATATACCCTGATCAAAATTACCCTCTTTAAATCGTGGTGTAATTATTTCAGAAATAATCCTCCGAGCTAATGCATCAGGAATGACTCCTTCTAACCCATAACCAACCTCAATTCTAAGTCTTCGGTCATTTTTTGCAACAAGTAAGATCACACCATCATCTACACCTTTGCGACCTATCTTTGCTGCTTCAGCAAGTCGAATCGAGTATTGCTCTATCTCTTCTGGTTTAGTTGTCGGAACGATGAGAACTTGGATCTGTGAGCCTTTTTCCTTTTGGAGAGTTAAAATTTTATTCGATATTTCTTGGATATATGATTGAGAAAGTGAATTCGTTAAATCAATAACAGGAGAATTAAGAACTACTAATGATTGAATCTCTTGGGATTGTAAAACTCGAGTTTGGATAATTACGAATAAAAATAGTCCCAGGAAAAGATTTAGAATCCTTAATTGAGGATATTTTGCCTTTGGTGTTTTGCACTGATTCATATTTGCCTCTTTCTTTTAAGTAACTCTATCATCTTTCTTTTTAGTCTGTTTAAATAAGAAATCCATTCAACCTTTTTATGAAGATTGAATGGATCTTAGGTATTTAATTATGGATTTTAAAAACTGTTATTTAAAAAAGTTTAATAGAACTCCACCATTTCTTACAAAAAATTCTGTAAACACCAAGCTGGTAATAGCCATCAATTTGATCAGAATATTAATAGCTGGCCCAGAAGTATCTTTGAAAGGATCTCCCACTGTGTCCCCAACAACCGCAGCCTTATGTTGATCAGAACCTTTTTTGCCAATCTTCTCTATGTACTTCTTCGCATTATCCCAAGCTCCACCTGAGTTAGCAGAAGAAATAGCAAGAACTACACCTGATACCAAGGCACCAGCAAGCATACCAGCAAGCGATTTTACTCCAAAGAGATAGCCCATTACAATTGGGGATGCTAATACTAATACACCTGGAGCAATCATTTCTCGAAGAGAAGCATTCGTCGAAATATCAACGCATTTTGCATAATCAGGTTTGTTCTTTCCTTCCATGAGTCCTGGAATTTCTTTGAACTGTCTACGAACCTCAACAACCATATCTAATGCTGCCTTACCTACAGACTTCATCGTCATAGCAGAGAAAATAAATGGAAGCATAGCACCAAAGAGCAATCCGCCAAAAACGAGTGGATCTAAGAGTTCAATACTATTGAATTCAGAACTTTGTGATCTAGCTCTAGTGATAAAAGCCGCAAACAAGGCCAGTGATGTTAATGCAGCTGATCCAATTGCAAAACCCTTGCCAACTGCTGCTGTCGTATTCCCAGCCGCGTCTAAGGTATCTGTTCTATCACGAACATCTTTACCTAATTCTGCCATTTCAGCGATTCCACCAGCGTTGTCAGAAACAGGACCGTAGGCATCAATTGTAAGTCCGATTGCAATTGTTGAAATCATTCCAATTGCAGAAATAGCAATCCCGTACATGCCAGCTATCATTGAAGAAACTACAATAGTGATTACTAAAATAACTACTGGGATTACTGATGATTTATATCCAAGAGCAAGACCATAAATAATATTCGTTGCCGCACCAGTTTCACAAGAATCAACAACTTCTCGAACTGGTTTGTAAGTATGAGAAGTATAGATTTCAGTTATCCAACCTATCAACATTCCACCAAAGAGTCCAAAGAGTAAAGAAACATAAACATTCCACTTTGTGATCACTTGGCCATTGATTTCAAATTCTTGGATCATGAAAATGTCAGTAACAAAATACATAATGATAGCTACTAAGAAAGTAGAAATCCACAACTGCAATTTCAAAGTCTTCTCTACATTGCCATCATCTTTCACTCTAGCAAAAAAGGATGTGATCAAGGATGCAGGAATACCAAAAGCTGAAATTAAGACAGGATAAAGTAGAGCTGTTATATCAGCTGAAAGTGCTGCTGCTGTTGCACCTATCACTAAAGCCGCACAGGTTGCCTCTGCTGCCGATCCAAAAAGATCAGCTCCCATTCCTGCAATATCACCTACGTTGTCTCCTACGTTATCAGCTATTGTTGCTGGGTTTCTTGGATCATCTTCTGGGATACCTTTTTCTACTTTACCAACAAGGTCAGCACCTACGTCTGCAGCCTTGGTATAGATACCACCACCAACTCTACCAAAAAGAGCTACTGAGGATCCGCCTAAACCATAACCTGCGAGAGCTTCCATTAAAATATGAATCTCAACATTTGGGTGCATTCCAGTGAAAAACATGAATAAGAGTATAAGACCTAAGATTGCAAGACCTATTAAGCCAAATCCCATTACAGCTCCAGCATCAAATGCAACTCTGAAAGCTTTGCCAAGACTTGTCTTTGCAGCTTGCGCAGTTCTTACATTTCCCATAGTGGCAATCTTCATTCCAATAAAACCACATAAACAAGATATGGTTGCTCCCACTACAAAAGCTATAGAGGTATGGAATCCTTCTGTAAATTCAGTATTTGGATTATCCAAAAGAAGGAAGATCAAAACTGCCATAAAAGCGATAAACAAAGAAATAACTTTGTATTCACGAATCAAGAATGCCATCGCACCATCGGCGATTGCAGTTGAAATTTCTTTTAGTTTAACAGTTTCTGGAGAAGTATCACCTTCACCTCCAACTCTGATTGAAACGACTCTGTATGTATAAAATACAGCCGTAAGTATCGCCAAGAATGACATGGCGATGATTATGAACTCTGGGCTCATAGATTACCTCTTTTTAAATTAAATAATGGTTTAAGCAGTGCAAAAACTTGATTTTTAACCAGATCTTCCGATGTAGAAACTATGGTTCTGGTTTCGACACCTAATAAAAGACTTTTCCAAAATAATTCTAGTCTTTTTTGTTTTTTGTTTTTAATTTATTTTTGTTCTGTTTATCCTTTATTTTCTAACTCATCTCCCTATTCTTATGATGAATTACTAAACCAAGCCACTACCAAAATGAATGCTTTTGATTACGGAAGAGCCTTAGATAGATTGGATTTAGCCTCAGGTAAAATAGAAAAACCAGATTATCGTTACTACACAATTCTAGGTGAAATTTATTTTCGAATGGGAAAGAAATTAGAAGCCTTAGAAGCATTTTCAAAATCTTTAGAGATGGAACCTGGACAGATTGAGTTAATTGATAAACTCATAAATTTTTATGAGAAAGACAGACGTCCTAAAGAAGCTTTAGCATTCATTCAAAAGTATCTAAAATTTTTACCCAATGACAAAAATAAATTATTTCGTGGTGCCGTTCTTGCAAACAGAGTCGGAAATTATACATTAGGAAATTTATATTTAGTAAAATTAGAGACCGATTCAAAATATTCTCGTGAAAGATCTGCTATCATTGAACAACTTTATGAAAAAATAAATAACAAAGAATGGGATGTTGCTTTGAAATCTGCTACAGAATACATTTTGTATTTTCCCAGAGAAGAAGTAATCCATGAATCTAAAATTCTTTGTGAACGTGCCTTGAACCTTGAGGCTATGGAATCTTCTATGGTTGATGCAACTGCAATTTTTCATGAAAATCCCAATCTTGCAATTCGATACGGAATCTTCTTACAAGAAAAAGAACGAATGCTTGAATCTTTGGCTGCTTTTCGAAGAGCTTTTGAACTTTCTTTAGATTACTCTGATCCTGGAAATAGAGAAGAAATATTTTTCCTTATTAGACAAGTATATACTTTTTTAAAAAGGGACCATGACGCAAATGCTATGAGTCAATTGAGTATACTCTCTAAAAAGATTAATTCATTAGATGAAAATGATATGGAGAAAGCTGTTCAATCTTTTCCTAAGAATCGAGAAATTTTAGTTTTAGGAATCTATTTTTATAAATCTAAGAATCAAATGGATAAATTGAAAATTTGGAAAAGCAAACTTGCAGAACGAGATTTAGAAAATGAGGAAACAGAACTTGTAAAAGTAATTGGACCATTTTCTCATCAATGATCCAATCTATTTTATTTTAAAAAATCAACTATGGTATTTTTTCTTATCATCTATTAGGGTTTGAACTACTGATGGATCTGCCAAAGTTGAAATGTCACCTAGACTATCAAATTCACTGCATGCTATCTTTCGTAATATCCTTCGCATAATTTTACCAGATCGAGTTTTGGGAAGGCTAGGTGCCCAGTGAATTACATCAGGACGAGCAATTTTACCAATCATTTTTTCAACAAGCCCAATGAGTTCTTTCTTGAGAGAGTCATTTGTAATAACGCCTTGATTCACAGTTACATAAGCATAAATTGCTTGACCTTTGATATCATGAGGAAAGCCTACAACTGCTGCCTCTGCAACATTCTTGTGTTCAACCAAAGCAGATTCAACTTCTGCTGAACCGATTCTATGTCCTGAAACATTTAGCACATCATCCACTCGACCTGTGATCCAGAAGTAACCATCTTTATCTCTTCGTGCTCCATCTCCTGTGAAATAGTAACCAGGGAATTGAGAAAAATATGTATCAAAAAATCTTTTAGGATCTCCATAAACACCGCGCATCATAGAAGGCCAAGGCGCCTTGATGCATAGGTTTCCTGAGATTTCGCCTTTATCTGTAATTTCTTTGCCCTCATTATCAACTAAGACTGGTTGAACCCCAAAGAAAGGCAAAGTAGCCGAACCTGGTTTTGTAGGGATAGCGCCTGGAATTGGAGTAATCATGATTGAACCTGTTTCAGTCTGCCACCAAGTATCTACTATTGGGCATTGTTCTTTACCAATATTTTTGAAATACCACTCCCATGCTTCTGGATTTATAGGCTCACCAACTGTTCCAAGTAATCTAAGTGATTTTAAGGATTTGTTTTTTAATGGAGTCAAACCTTCTTTCGCTAAAGATCGAATGGCTGTTGGTGCAGTATAAAAAACATTCACAGAGTATTTATCAATCACATCCCAAAATCTACCTGCATCAGGATATGTGGGAACACCTTCAAACATAAGGGAGGTAGCTCCATTGGAAAGTGGACCGTACAAAATGTAACTGTGTCCTGTAATCCAACCTATGTCGGCTGTGCACCAATAGGTATCTTCTGGCTTATAATCAAATACAGAGTGAAAAGTAAGATTCGCGCCCAGCAAATATCCACCTGTGGTATGAAGAACACCTTTAGGCTTACCAGTAGAACCTGATGTGTATAAAATAAATAATGGATCTTCTGATTCCATTTCAGCTGGAGCACAATAATCAGATAGGGATTGATCCTTCATCAAAAAATGCCACCAATGGTCTCTACCTTCTTTCCATTGTAGATTTGTTTCGTCGGAGGTTCTACGTACAACTATAACTGATTTTAACTTTTGTTTAGAATTTTGAATAGCAGTATCTATGTTCTTTTTGAGATCTATGCTTTTGCCACCCCTATATCCACCATCCGATGTAATAACTAAAGTAGGCTTACAGTCATCTATCCTTCCTTGTAAGGCCTCTGGTGAAAATCCTCCAAACACAACAGAATGAACCGCTCCAATACGAGTGCAGGCAAGACAAGAAATAGCTAGTTCTGGAATCATAGGTAAATAAATAAGTATGCGATCTCCTTTTTTAACACCCTGCTTTTTAAGAACATTAGCAAATTTATTAACTTCTCGATACAAATCATAGTAAGTTAGAACTTTCGATTCATCAGGGTGGTCTCCCTCCCAGATGATTGCAGCCTTATTTTTATGAATTCCTGTTATGTGACGATCGAGACAATTGTAGGAAACATTTAATTTCCCTGATTCAAACCATTTTACTTTGGCATTTTTAAAATCATGAGATAAAACCTTTTTCCATTTAGAAAACCATGTTAGACGACTTGCTTGTTCTGCCCAGAATTTCTCAGGAGTATCTATCGACTTCTTATACATTTCATTGTATTGTTTTAAATTTAAGTTAGCGCTTTTCACAAATGAGTTGCTTGGTTTGATTTTTCTTTCCTCAGACATAAATACCCTCATACCGATTCTTAACTCACTGGTTTAGATTGTCTAGAAAAAACTAATCAAGAAGAAAGCATTCTTATATTTTTAAATTTTAAATATTACTTTTCGTTTAATTTGAGAATCATTCCCTAGTAGAATGCCTCTAAAAATTGGAATGGATGTTAGAATGATTCAACACTCTGGTATAGGTGTTCGAATTCAAAATATCTTAGAATCTATTCGCTTCAGTAATGATTTTGAAATTTTTCTTTTTGGAGATCCTCAAATTCTTTCTAAATACCAGATTCCCCCGAAAGCAAAAATCATTCCATATAATGCTAAAATCTATTCTATTGCTGAATGGTTCGGTCATCCTTCAATGAAAGAAATGGATTATTTAGATATTCCTCACTTTAATGTTCCCTTACGATTCATATCTAAATGCATAGTAACAATTCATGATTTGATTCCATGGGTTATGAAAGAATACCATGGAAGTTTCATCAAAAGATTGTATTTAAGAATTGTTCTATCTAGCATAAGTTTATATGCTAAAAAGATCATAACTGTTTCAAATTATACCAAAAATGATTTCATAAAATATTTTGGATTACCAACGAATTCTATTGAAACAATCTATAATGGTATCAATAAAAAATTATATGTAACTCAAACTTCTAAAAATATTCTCAACTTCAAAAATAAATACAAATTGCCCAAACAATATTTTCTTACTGTCGGAATAGGGAAGGGGCATAAGAATTTTGATTTTTTACTCCAAAATTTGTTAGATCTTTGGAAATCTAACTCTACGGAGATCGACTTAGTGCTTGCTGGAGCCTATGAATTTAAAGTAGAACTTCTCAATAATCTTCCAGAACAATTCAAATCTAAAGTATATTCTCTTCCGCGCATAGAAGATAAAGAAATGCCAATTATGTACCAATCTGCGGAAGCCCTCTTGTATCCTTCCTTGTATGAGGGATTTGGATTTCCTGTTGTAGAAGCACAGTCTGTAAATTGTCCAGTGATTAGCTCGAATGCGTCTGTTCTTCCTGAGATTTTAGTAGATTCTGCCTTATTTTTTGATCCAAGGTCGAATGAAGATTTTCAAAATAAAGTTTTGGATTTCTGCAATATGACAGTTTCCAAAAAAAAGAAACTCATCCAAAAAGGTAAAACCAATTCAAATCGCTTTTCTTGGAATACTTCCGTTTCCTCAATACAAAATTTCTATCTATCCCTATTCTGAAAATCAGCTTAAAATCTCTATCTTAATTGAGAATCATTTTCAATATCTATTGACAAATTTAAGAAAGCTATCAATCTTGGTTTAGTTAAGGAAATTCAAACATGATTAAGTGCCATTGTGCTGAAGTTTATTTTGACGAAATTGTTCAACTTGCCATTGAAAAAGGTAAGAATTATAAAGAAGTTATGCAAGAACTTGGTGCTTCTCAAATTTGCACTGCTTGCAGAGATGATCTAATTTCCTATTGTGAAAATAAATTAATATCTTATCTTGAACCAGCCTAGTTTCACTATTATAGACCAAGAACTTTTCGATTCTGTAAGCAAAAAGGCACTAGCTTCTGAACGAAAAAGATCAAATCATAATTTTCATGAATTGAGCGAAGTTTACCAAAGATTTCTCAATGTTCTTACAAAAGGAACTTATGTTCAACCACATAGACATAAACAACCTGCCAAACCAGAATCATTTATATCACTTCAAGGCGAGCTTGGTTTTTTACTTTTTGACGAAGATGGGAATATTTCTGAGAAATTTCTATTATCTAGTAAAGGTCCAATATATGGAATTGATCTAAAGCCAGGAGTCTGGCACTCCCTTGTTTGTTTAAGCAATATTTGTGTTTGCTTCGAAGGAAAATCAGGCCCATACAATCCAACAACAGATAAAGAATTCGCAAATTTTTCATATCCAGAGGGAAGCGATGGTGCTACCTTGGAATTAAAGAAATGGGAAAAACTTTTTATTTAAGCCAAATTACCTCAGCTATCAAACTAGATTCAATTTTTTCAATTTCGTTTAAGAATATTATAAGATTAAATTACATTTTCCTTTTTTCAATATTTATGATTTATTCTTGTGCTACCAAACAAATTGTATATATTCCAGTAGATAAACATATATCAGAATCCATAATAAGTGGTGAAGATAATCGAACTTTTACTTACTATGCACCTACTTCATCTCTAAATGAAAAGTCACCTTTGCTATTTGTTCTTCATGGAGGAGGCGGTTCCGACAAAGGAATGATGTATCTCACGAGGCTTTCAGATTTAGCCGAACAATATGGTTTTATTGTAGTTTATCCACAAGGTTATGCAAATAGGTGGAATGATGGTAGAAGTTTAGCTCATTCCATCACTGATCAAAGGAATACCAACGATATTCAATTCCTTAAAGATTTGAGAACACATTTTATATCAAAGTTTACTATCGATGAATCCAAGATAGGAGTTGTAGGTTTATCTAACGGTGGTTTTATGGCAACTCAACTCGCCTGCAAGACCAATGGAGAATTTACTCATTTTATTTCAATAGTTGGTGGAATGTCGGAACCAACTTTTGATAGATGCATACCAAATAAGCCACAGAATATTCTTTTAATTCAAGGTAAAAAAGATACAGTTATACCTTTTTCTGGAGGACATGCCTTTACCCATTCAACTGAAGGTCGTATCGATTTAGGTAAAATAATTCCTTTCCATGAAACTTTAAAATACTGGTCCTTTCAAAATAAATGTACTATTTATAAAAAAGAAAAATACATTGATCATTTATCTTTAAGTACCGACTCCAACTTTAGTTTTAAATACTTAGATTGTGTTGGAAATACCATAATAGAAGGCATAGCTATCGAAAATGGAGACCATTCATGGCCTCATGGTTACTTTTACCAAAACAAGGATAAATTTGGTTATTTAAATGAAACTATGGATGCTAGCTACAAAACAGTAGAATTCTTATATAATGACTAACAATATTTAGAATAATTCAAACATACCCCCTATGGTATAAATTTTATTGACATTTTTTTTCCTTTTTCTATAATGAATAAAAGGAGTTTTTACTTATGATGAAAAATATGGGAACTATTGATAGAGTAATCCGCGGTGTAGGAGCCTTAGTTGTAGCTGGTTTGTATTTTGCTGGAATTCTATCAGGTACTATCGCAATTGCTTTAGGAGTTGTTGGAATTATATTTCTAGCAACAAGCTTGGTAGGAACTTGTCCAGCTTATTTACCTTTCAAACTTTCTACCAAAGGAAAATAGATTGAAATTGGTATGCTTTGGCACCCTATTTAGGGTGTCTTTTCTCTCTTTCCTAATTCTCTCCTGCGCAACTAAAGTAGATGAAAATCTGTACCGAACAAAAACACAGTCTGTTGTAAATGTATTCAAAACTGAATTACAATCTAATTTACTAAAAGCAGTTCAAGAAAGAGGTGCTGAAAATTCAATTGAAGTCTGTTCTGAAATTTCACCAAACATAGAAGCAAAAATATCATCCGAAAACAATCTGCAAATTCGAAGGGTCTCTGAAAAATTTCGAAACCCTAACCATGAACCAGATGCTTGGGAGAAAAAGGTTCTTCAGAAATGGACAGATGATTTAAAAAATGGAAAGAAGCTCGCGGTATACTCTGAGATTCAAAACGCAGAATACAGAATCATGAATCCTATTGTCCTGGATAATCCCAACTGTTTGCAATGCCACGGAGGCGTCGGTGAAATAAAACAAGGAACCCTAAAGAAAATCCAAGATAAATACCCAAATGATAAAGCCCAAGATTATAAATTAGGTGAGCTTAGAGGCGCATTTTCTTCAAGATGGAAGATTTAATTTTTTATCAGCAATTTTTAAATCTGTAAGGATAATCCATCCAAGTAAGCCCATTGCTAGTGCGACAATTCCTGATACAATAAATACATTTACCAATCCTATCTTATCTGCCAAAAACCCATAGCCAAGTCCACTTAAGGCAGGTGTAAGCAGAAAAACTAGAGAAAAGTAACTCATGACTCGTCCCCTTAAATTATTCGGTGTAGCCGCTTGAATGATTGAAGGGACAAATGAAGTTATTGTCCCAAGAAACAAACCTGCTATAAACAGAACAGACATAGACAAGATTGGATTTGTAATTGTTGCTATCACTACCATCAAAATTCCAGAAAGTGAAATTGATAAAAGGATACATTTTCCACGACCTATTAACTTTGCTATGCTTAGAGAAAATAAAGATCCTAGTAATAAACCTAGACCTAGCATTCCCATGAGAGTTCCTCTTTCCTTCTCATTTAGATTGAGTATTTCTTTTGCAAAATCAGGTAAGAGAACTTGAATGACACCTACAATAAACATTCCAAAAAACATAGCGATCAAAGATTGATTTACAAGCTTTTCTTTTTTAACAAAATTAAAAGATTCAATGAGTGCTTCCTTGCGGTGTGGGTGATTATGAACTTTTTCATGAGGAATAGGAATAAGAGAAAGTATCATAGCACTCAAGAAATAAATAGAACCTGTAACCATTAGTAAAGTTGCATATGAAAATTGCTCTCGTATAATTCCTGAAATCACTGGAGAGAGAGCAAATCCAAAAAGAATAATAAAATTTAGTATAACAGTATTTTTTGCAATTTTATCATGAGGTACCAATTCACCAAGAACTGCAAACCTTCCAGGCATAATAAATGTCATAGCTATTCCATTTGCAAAAGCAAAGAAATACAAAATTTCTTTATTCGAAGAATCTAGATACCCAAGATAGGTTAATAAACCTGGAAAAAAACCACAGGAAGCGGTGACTAATTGACTCAAAAATAGGATTAATTTTCTTGAATACTTATCTAAAACAAATCCTGCACGAAAGGAAAAGAGTAAGAATGGTAAATAAGCAATAAAGAATACTGTCGAAGCAAATGATTTATCTTCAGAAAGTGAATGGCTAAAAATTACAATAGCATAATTGAACATATTTCCAGCTAAAAGTCCGAAAAATGCAGAGAAAAAATAGATTTTGTCTTTAGTCATAAATTCCTTAGTTTCATTTAAATTGAATAATCAAAAAGGAAGAATTTAAATTGAATAATTCAATTTCCAAAAATTCTTCTCTTTCCTTCCAAAGCTCGAGTTCAACCAAAACCAATTGATAATCTTTGAAATCGTCATGCTTTAAAGTAGTAAATTGAGATATGGTCATTTGTTTTATAGTTCGACCATGAACTTTTTGTAAATAATAAGATAACTTTTCAAATCCTAATGAGTTGGTTGTTTTCTTTAAAATAAGAACCTTTTTAATTTTATCTAAGCCATTATCTAATAAGACTCCAACATTGCAAGGAGCGTAATTTAGAATAGAACGAATTTTTCCTCCGAGAATATTTTTTGTAAACAGTGATTTGGCGGCACCTATAAATAAAAATCTAGAATTTGTTTTCTTGGCTTGGTTCAAAATTTCATAAGTTACATTCTCTGTTGTTTTGTGAACCATTTCTAGATTTAAATTTAAATGACTCATTAAATCTTCAATATCAGAAAAAGATTTTCTTTTGTATTCAGCCTCTTCTTCTGGTGAAAGGATTTCAGTTGGAGTAATATGTATTGCTGTTAATTGAGTTTTATCTCGATAAGATGAAAAAAGAAAATCGGAAAGTTTTATTAAGGCTACACCCATAGAAGCTTGTCCGAAAGAGATTAGTATTTTTCTGAAAGCTTCAAGAGGTTGTTTTGAATCATCATCAAAAAAATTCGATTGAATGTATTTTAATAAAGGTTTAGTAATTAAAGTAGTAGCAATGGTCATTACAACTAAGGCTGAATATAAAACCTTATCAATAATCCCCAATTGGTAACCTATGTTGATAACGATTAATTCCATAATTCCACGAGTATTCATTAACGTTCCTAAACTCAATGAATCTCTCCAACTCATTCCCATTGCTCTTGAGGTAAGAGATGCTACAGAAAATTTGCTCAATATAGAAACAAAAGTTACAACACAGAGTAAAATGAGATTGTTTTGTTTAGAAAAGATCGTTAAATCGGTTGCTAAACCCATGGATGCAAAAAATAAAGGGAGTAGGAATACTAATGCAATGTAATCAACTCTTTCAGAAATTAAATCTTTTAACTTCTGATCGGACGGCATGATTACTCCTGCAAAAAATGCTCCTATAAGTACATGAAGTCCAATTAAATCAGTCAGGAAAGCCGAACTAAATAATGTAAGAAAAACAATAGCCATAGCCGATTTTGTTAAATTTTCTCTGCTAACATATATTTCACTTAAGCGCTTAAGGAAAGGATGTATTACAAAAATCATAATTAATGTGTAAATTATAGATAAAGCTATTGTTAGGAAAATGCTATTGAAACTAGATGACTTTATTAAAATAATAAGTATAGATAGAAAAAACCAAACTATAATATTTCCAAAAGCGGCTGTGCTAAGTGCAATATGTCCTAGATTGCTATTGGATAAACCTTTTTCATTTAAAATTCTAGCTAACAAAGGATAAGCTGTAATTGTGATAGCTATTCCAAGGAAGAAAGAAAATTCAAAAAATCCTATGTGAGTTGGCGCAAAATCTTTATAAAAAAAATAAGCCAAAACTACTCCGGAAATAAATGGAATCAAAATCAGGGAATGGCTTATTAGTTTAATAGACTGTGATTTTTTAAAAACGAAAACAAAGTCTATCTGCATTCCAATTACAAACATAAAGAGAATAAGACCTAACTCACTTAAGGATTTTAAAATTAAAGCTTGTGAACCAATACCAATAAATAAAAATTCATAAAATCCTGGAAAAAAAAATCCAAAAACAGATGGTCCAATAAAGACTCCTGCAAGTATTTCACCTAATACGGTAGGTTGGCCTAGTCTTCTAAAAAAAAGTCCAACTATTCTAGAAATCAAAAGAACAAGTATTATAAGAAAAAGCGTTTTAGAAAGAGGATGCTCAGCATTTTTAAGAATATCGGAATAAACCGTCTCAATTGAAAACTCTTCATTTATGAAAAACATTGGACTAAGAGCAATATTTAATTCTGGTTGATTCGATATTTTACTTTTTTCTAAAGAATTCCCTTGTTGAAGAACGTAACCAAGAGAGACGAAGGTTAAAATAAAAAGAAATGTATATAAAATTCTATTTCGGTTAGTCATGCTAATGTCTTAGTCTTTCATATTTCTTGGCGTGAAGTGTTTGAATATCATTTTTTCTTTAAATGGACTAAAACTTCGTAATGTGGAGTTCTTGGGAAAAAATCAAAAAGTACAGTTTGATCTATAAAATAACCACTATTTGAATAGTTTAGGAATTTTAAATCCCTTCCTAGAGTCATAGAGTCGCAACTAGAATATACAATCTCTTTTGGTTTATAATTTAATATACCATGTAATACTTTTTCACTTAAACCAGCCCTTGCAGGATTCAAAACCCAAATAGTTTCTTCTCTATTATCAATATCTGGAAAATTCTTGCTTAAATCTATAGCTTTGTATTTAAAATTTTTAAGATTTTTAGGTTCCGCATTCATCCGTGCATAGCGTACAGAATTTTCTACTAACTCAAAACCTTCCAGAGAGGCAATTCTTTCACTTGCATAAATTCCGATCATTCCTACTCCACAATAAAATTCTATTATATGATTCTTTGTTTTTTTTGGTAATAAAGTTTTAATTTTTTCTAACCAAGGTTGTAGAAGATATTGATTGGTCTGCATAAAACCATTTTTGGGAATTTTAAAAAGGTAATCTTCGATTTGGATTATGGTTTCTTCTTTTGAATAATCGATAAAATTGGATTGTGAAAGCCTGAATTTAATTTCTTCTTTGTATTTTTGATTTTTTCGTATGGGTGGAAACCTCAATTTTAAATCTAAATTTAAACAGCCTATATTTTTCAAATTTACTATCTCATTTGAAAAACTTTTATAAAATCCAATTGAGTCTGCTTCTCTTTTCCATTGAACATTGTTTCTATAATGCTTAGGTTTTGAAGTAATGACTTCAATAAGATTTGGTTCTATATTGAGAGATCGCGCTAATTCATCTCTCTTAAGTTGTATCTCCTCTTCATAACTTATATTTCTAAAACTACATCCACCACAAATAGGAAAAACTTTGCAATCTGTGGTAATGGAATAATTCGATGCAAAAATTACTTTAGAAGTAATTCTTTCAATTGTGAAATTACCTTCTATGTTAGGAATTCCTCCTCTTAGGAAAAATGTTTTTCCTAAGAAATGCGAAATTGTATAACCATTATCAACCCATTTTGTAGGGGTTAAAGGAAGAATATCACCAAGATTCATATTTTCTTTACTTTTTCTTGGTATGATAATAATGAAAAGATATTATTTTATACTTAGATTTAGAATTTTTAAACTTACACAGATCTAAGTTGACACCATGTTTATATTAACATATTGAAATAATATTTATTGATTAAATAAACTATGAAGAAATCCAAAAATAATTTTATTATTTTGTCTATCAGTTTTTAGAAACAAATATTAAAGATGAAATAATTTCTATAAACAAATTTATGCTCAAATAAATAAGAAATATAGTTTTCTTTGAAACACATTTAGAACCTTAATTAAGACTAAATGGTGTTATGGAATAAATTAGAGATAATTAAAGAAGCTTGGAAGGAAAAATTTTCTTTTGATCTAATTTTAGCTGATTACTTTGAAGCATTCTGAGAAATTGTTACAATGTGCTTTGAAAATCCATTTGTGTCACATTAGGATTTCAGGTTGGGATTACAGCAGCTCTAAATCCAAGATTCCGTAAGTTTACAATTTTTAGTTCAAAAGTCACTTCGTTGCAGAATTCAATTGACCATGCACCCCCTTTCAAAAAAATGAGTAAAGCTAGGAGAGGTGGCTGAGTGGTCTAAAGCAGCGGTCTTGAAAACCGTCGTCTCACAAGGACCGTGGGTTCGAATCCTACCCTCTCCGACGCTAATTCCTGGAGACGTGCCTGAGTGGCCGAAAGGAGCAGTTTGCTAAACTGTCGTACGGGTAACTGTACCCAGGGTTCGAATCCCTGCGTCTCCGATTTCCAAAATTTTTATTCAAGCCAACCACAAATTTAAAATAAGACATTACAAAAATATATTCATATAATCTTTTCCTATAATTCTTTGCATCTTTCCTATCAAAAATATAATTTAAATTTTCGATAATATAAATAATTAATTGACTTATTGATAGTAAAATATCATTTAACTCATAGTCAAATTCTCTAAGTCAATGAAAAGAAATCGATTTACTAATCTCAAATTTTTCTTTTTATCGATTCTAATTTTATCAAACTGTAAATTTCCTGGACTGTCTGATAATTTTCTTCAAACCATTTCTTCTCTTCAATTCATTAACAATCGAACAGGTAATTTAAGTCTCAGAGTTCAAGTAAGAAATTTATTGGGAAATGGACTCACTCTTTCCAATAATGGAGAAGAATTATCTATTCCTTCCGATGGGATTTATACTTTTAATAACAGATTTCGAAATGGAGATACATATGATGTAACAATTTCGAGACAGCCATCTTCCCCTCCTCAATCTTGCTCAGTCACAGGAGGCAAAGGATCATTCATTCAGAGTGATGTAAATTTAATCCAAATAGAATGCGGTGGTGCTTTATCAACGATTAGCGGAACTGCAACAGGTCTTTCGGGAACTGGGCTTCAACTTAGTTATACTGGTTCTGGAGCTCCAACAATTTATGCAATTAGTTCTACTTCATTTGCTCTACCAGCGCAAAGTCCAAATTCTCCTTACACAATTTCAATTTCATCACAGCCTACTAGTCCATGGCAGACGTGTACTATTACATCTCCATTAACAGGTACAATACCAATTACAGGCTTAAGTATCTCTATTACATGTTCCACGGATTTTAATCCTTTATCCGTACAAGCTATAGGAATAGGAGCCTTGGGAACTTTAGGAGTTGGACAAGAATTGCAGATTCAAGTAAATGGTGGTGAAATTATAAATTTTACAGGGGATACAACACTCAATTTTCCAACATCTCTCTTAAGCGGTTCTGGGTTTAGCTTGGCTATACTTAATTCAGGTGGAAATATTACAACGGGAAATTGTGTTCTCGCAACGCCAACAGGAATTATAGGAGGACCAGCGACAAGTGTCATAGTTAACTGTAGTTCAGGATTTTTAATTAGCGGTACAATTTCTATACCCGGTGGATCTCCCTCTAGTATTCTAGGGACTAATACTCAAATTCGGATTGCGAATACTGGTGGAACTGCTTTTCCAACTCAGGATTTGTCATTAGCTGCAGGACAAACAAGCTTCAATTTTCCTACTCCCATTCCAGGTGGCGGTCAATTTCTGGTCTCCGTTTTGAATCAACCTGTTTTACCTGCCCAAACTTGTACATTTATTAGTGGAACAACTACAGGAACGGCATCTTCTAATATAACTAACTTAGTATTGAACTGTAATCTTCCTGCAGTAAATTTTAGTTTAGCTAGTGGAGTCATAATCAATGACAATTCTATTTCTCTTACTCATTCTTTGGTCGGATCGAGTATACTTTTTACATTAGGAGATGGTTCACAATCGGATCCATCTTGTCCTGGAACTGGGACTGTTTATTCTACGAGTATTCCTATTATTTCCAATTCAAATAACACTATAAAGGCTATAGCCTGTAATGGTTCTTGGACTCCTTCCGGTCTAGCTAATAGTGGTGCCTACCAACTCCAAGTAGAATTGCCCACTGCATCATTACCTTCAGGGAGCACCATAAATTCAGGAAGTACTGTGACCTTTTCAAGCAATACCACTAGTTCCTGGTTTTGTAGCAATGATGCAAATGTTCCTACTATACCTGTTGATCCCGTGTGCGGTCTTGCAGTTTCAACTTGTACAAATGGTAATTCTGGAAATTACACTTTTCCTGGCATACAAAATAAAAATTTAAAAGTAGTAGGGTGTAAATTAAATTATACCTCGAGCACTATAGCATCCTTAAATTACAATGTTCAAACTTACATAGTGAGTGGAACAATCACGGGACTTACTACGCCATTTGCAGCAAATAGCTTCATGCTTAGAAATAATGGTACAGATGATACAGTAATTTCAGCTAACGGGGCTTACTCTTTTGCTACAGCTATTGGATCTGGTGGAAATTATTCAGTTACAGTTTTGTCCTCACCAACTTCACCTTGGCAGACTTGTAATGTGAGCAATTCTTCAGGATCAATATCCATTTCAAACATTACTAACGTAGATATTAATTGTTCCCTCAATTCATATACCATGTCTGGAAATGTTACAAGCGCAAACCCATTGCCTTCGGGACTCCAAGTTACCAATGGAGTCGATACGATTAATGTTATTCCTGGATCTACGAATACTCCAATTTCATTTGCATCATCATTAAATTCTGGAAATACTTATAATATTTCTATAACATCAGAACCGCTTGGTTTAGTATGTGCCATTTCATCTTCCTACTCAGGTACCATAACAAATACGAATTTAACGAATGTAGGAGTAAATTGTATAAATGGATACAGGCTTACAAATGGTATTGCGAAAAATAAACCTGCTCCTTTAAATTTTCTGCAATACCGAGGTGCAGTGTCGGATTTAGCTGGAAACTTTTTAACTCCGAATCTTACCAATGGTGTTGGACCAGCAGCTAGATTTAGTACGATAGGAGCCCTTGCTTTCGATGGAATTATAGGTTACATCGTTGATACTGGTAATCATGCGATTCGAACTATAAACCCATCTACAGGTTCTGTAAATACTTTAGTTGGTAATGGAACAGCAAGCAATACAAATGGCTCTGGTGCAATTTCGGCTTTTAACAGCCCCAGGGGTATTGCAACAGATGGAACCTATTTATATATCAGTGAAACTACAGGTAATAGAATTAAAAGAACGTTAATCAGCTCAGGGTTTACTGAAACTTTAGCTGGAGATACTTCCGTTCTTTCTCCAGTCGATGCCATTGTGGATTCTACAAATCCTAGTTTAGCTCGATTTGCTAAACCAAGAGGACTTCATTTGGACGGGGAGAAGCTTTTTATAGCTGATAGATCCAACAATTCGATTCGAATTTTGAATTTACGAACCTTAGAAGTTAGTACTCTTGCAACTGGAGCACCTTTAAGTGAACCTGAAGGTTTAACTATTGTAGGAAGCTTTGTTTATACTTCTAATATTGCAACTAGTACAATTGTAAGAACTCATAAATCTACAGGTGTAAGTACCGTTTTTGCTGGAACAAGTGGGACTTCTGGTTACGTTGATGCAATAGGAACAAATGCACGTTTTAATGAACCACATGGAATCACTAATGATGGATCTTACCTTTATGTAGGGGATCTTTTAAATCATAGAGTTCGAAGAATTCAAATTTCTACTCAAATGGTAACTACTGTAGCAGGATCTGGTCTCACTGGAAGTTTAACGGGAGTAGGAGTTGCAGCAAATATACAAAATCCTATGTATCTTTTAAATTCTGGGAATAGTTTAGTATTTGGATCTTTTCATCAATTAAGAAATATAAATGAAAATCAATTAGCTGCTTATTATCCTTTGAATGATAATTATGCTAACCTGTCTGGTTCTATTGACCTAGTTCCCACGGGAACTCCAACTGCGACCCTGGGTAGATTCAATGAACCAAACGGTGCAATTTTATTCTCTTCAGGGAATTACCTTACTAACCCTACACCACCTATAACATCCACTTCTAATCTTACACTTTCTGCTTGGGTAAAATGGGATGGATCCCCAACTGGAAATGAGCAACAAATTTTAGCAGTAGGCAATTCAAATGGCTATGCACTTACACTCAGAAATTCAATAGGCAACAAACTAACTATACTCCAACCAATGACAGGTTGGGGAGTCAATTGCCAATATAGTCTAGCAATAAATACATGGACTCATGTTTTAGCAATTTCTGATCTCCCTGGTAGATGGAGAATGTTCATCAATGGGAAAAATATTTGTCAGGATATTTTAGCAGCTCCACTTGCTCCTTCGGGAAATATCAGTGTCGGTGGGCTTCCTGCAATAAACCAATACTTTAGTGGCTCTATTGCTAATGTTCGGATCTTCAATAGAGTATTGAATGAAGGAGAGATACAAGAACTTGCTCAAGATGCAGATCCTTTGTTAGTTGGCACTTCATATAGTACTGCTGCTACAGGTTTGTTGACTCATTACACAATGGATGGAACAGGCAATCTGGATGACTCTGGACCTTTTTCCAATATCCTGACAAATTTCAATGCAACTACTCCAAGTATTGGTAAAGATGGAAATACAACTGGTTCTTTTCGTTTTAATGGTAGCAACCATCAAATGGTTTCAGGATTAAATTTGGATAGGGGACTACCTATGGGATCTTCCCCAAGATCCATGTGTGCATGGATTTCCCCTGAAGATTACCCAAGTCCAGGCAATTTTGCTATGGTTTCCTTGTACGGGAGTCCAGGTACTACCAACGGTGCTTCTAGCTTAGGACTGCATACAGATTTAGGAGGTATTCGATATCTTGCTTTTGTAACTACAAATTCTGATGCTTTATTACCGTTTACAATTCCACTGAATACTTGGAGTCATTACTGTATTACTTACAATGGAGGAACACCTGTTCAATTTTATATCAATGGACTACATATTGGGACTGCAAATACCCCAGTTGCATTAGCAACAATACCAAATGGATTTAGAATAGGAAATTGGCACAATAATGCAGGAAATGGAGGAAATCATTTTTTCAAAGGTAAGATCGATGATGTGAGAATTTACAACTCTGCACTTTCAAATATGGCTATACGACAACTTGCAACTCAAGTTCCTACTGGCTTGATTCGTCGATATGATTTCAATGGTGACTTAAATGATGTATCCGGTTTCGGACAAAATGGTACAATTGTGGGTACTGTAACACCTTGTTCAGATAGAAATACCTTGGCCAATTCTGCCTATTCATTTCCTTTTATAAATGGAAACTATATTTTTGCATCTGATTCAGATCTTCCAATGGGTACATCACCTAGATCTATGTGTACATGGTATAGAGGGGTTCGAACTGACTTCAGTATTGCTTTTTCCTATGGTAATGAAAATGTAGGCACACAAGTATCCGCTCTTTGGTTACAAGATGAAACTTTAGTACGATTTTGGGGAAATGGAACGGATGTAAATGCTAGTGTAAATCTCCCTTACTACGTTTGGAACCATGTTTGTTTAACCTTCGATGGTACCCAAAGCCAGGTCTTCTCTAATGGTAGATTGGTTGCTGGTCCATCAGGACATGGATTGAATACAGCTTCTAATCCTAGCAATAGAATGTATCTGGGCTCATGGGTCTCAGGTAGAGAATTTCAAGGTTCTCTAGACGATGTGAGAATCTATAACCGAGTTCTTTCAAATCAAGAAATCATGGCTTTATCTGGTTCACATCCAATGCAAGTTACAAGTTGGAATACAAATCCTTCAACAAGTAGTCTCAAGTTTTTCTATCAATCTGACACCTTAGGAAATCTGACAAATGCATCTGCTGTTGCAACATGGAGAGATTCATCAGGTAATAGTAATGACTTAACTTCTTCAACTAACATAACCTATGTAACGAACGGAATAAATTCTAAACCAAGTGTTTCTTTAAATGGTGTCAATAGTCATATGAGAAAATCAACTCCAAATGGAGTATCTAGTTTAAACAGATTTTCCTTTTTTTCTGTAATTAGTCCAACAGCATTCTCAGGTAGCTATTCTTATTTTGTAGATCTCTTTGAGGCAACTTCATGTCCAGGAAGCAATCCTTACCCTAATTTCTTTTTAAATGTCAATGCCTTTGGTGGTGGATACTGTGCTTCTAATAATAGTTGGAATACTTCTTCCTTCTTGAATACAGGCCAAAATTATCTGCTCTCAATAGCTTGGAATAACGCAGTGTTAGATCCAGATCATGGACTTAATTATGTTATCTTTGTGAATGGAATCCAGGGCGGTGGATTTAATTACCCAACCTTAACTCCTGTTGCAACAGAGATCAATTTAGGCCATGCTGCGGGGACAGCTGCATTACGAGGCAGTGTATCCGAAATACTATTCTTCACTCAGTCATTGAACACATTCAATTCATCCTATGGAGTTACATGGAAAGATAAAGACATAGTTGAATGTTACCTATCTGCAAAATACAATACACCTACGAATCATTCCTGTCCTTGAAGCCTAATTTTTATAATTAGCAAAATATATATAAATTCTTTTTGAAGAAATTAACAGACTTCGTTTGGTCTTATCTCATCAGGAAAAAACTGTCGACTCTAAACATTCTTTCGAAACAATTATCCTAGCTATGAGAAAATATATCGATCAATTCATTCACATTTATAATCAAATTCTTGATTTTATTAAAACGGATGAATTTTTTGCTCTTCTAACTCTTTCTCCACTCTATTTTTCTTGGTTGCCTATTCTAACTTGGAAATACAAAGATTACCATTTAAGAATTTTGTCATACTACAGTGCAATCAATCTTATTGTTTTTTTAGCTTTCTTACTCATAGCAAATATACTTTCTTGGCTACCTATGTTAGGAACATATTTATCCAATTTTTTTCACCTTATTGCAATTCTAACTTACCTTGGATTCTCTGGATTTTTAATTTACTTAGTAAGCAACCAAAAAAAAATAGAAATACCTTACATTTCTTTGATTGTGGCTTGGTTTGACTATTTCATCGAAGAAAATCCTAAGGCGAATGCGCCCATAGCTCAATTGGATAGAGCGTCTGACTACGGATCAGAAGGCTGGAGGTTCAAATCCTTTTGGGCGCACAAGATTCACTAGAAATTCAGAAACTTTTTCTTTCAAATTTAATATCTCAGAAACCTTATTTTAAGCAAGAATTACCATCTTATTCAGAAATCTACAATTTAGATGGCAAAAGAATTTCTCACTCTCTAAATTTAGTAGAAACTACAAAGAATCCTCTCCAACACAGCGAAAATATAGCTATTACCCAAGCTTTAGAACGTACTAAGTCTAAGTACTTAGAAAATTGTATTTTACTAAGTACTTTGGAGCCCTGCACTATGTGTATGGGTTCCATTTTGAAAGCTAGAATTGCGAAGGTAATTTATTTTCTACAGAATGATAAAGGAGATGGAATTTCATATTCTCCTATTGAATGGATCTACCAACTGAATCACTTTCCTATCTTAGAGTATGTGGAGAATAAGGAAATTTTTTCAGATTGGAAAACTTTTTTTATGGATAAAAGATAGAGTACATCCCATAGTTTCTAGGTATGGTTAATCTTGCAGGACTAAAAGGAGAGGTGTCAGAGTGGTCTATTGTGCATGCTTGGAAAGCATGTGTGCCAAAAGCACCCCGGGTTCGAATCCCGGCCTCTCCGCCAGTTGGAATTTATGTCTGAGAATCACCAAGTCCTATTTAGAAAATACCGACCTCAACTTTTCCAAGAAGTTATTTACCAAGATTTAGCTGTATCTGCTATTCAAAATGCTTTTAAACAAAAGAAAATAGGACATGCTTATATTTTTTTTGGTCCTCGTGGAGTAGGTAAGACATCGATAGCAAGAATTTTTGCAAAACGTTTAAATTGCAAAACTCCCGAAAACAATGAACCTTGCAATAAATGTGCATCTTGCACAGAAATCACAAAAGGTATTTCTCAAGATGTTTTGGAGATAGATGCTGCCAGTAACCGCGGAATAGATAACATTCGCGAATTAAGAGAAAATGTAAAATTTGCACCCTTAACTGGTAAATACAGAGTGTACATTATAGACGAAGTACATATGCTATCTGAACCTGCTTTCAATGCACTTTTGAAAACTTTAGAAGAGCCTCCATCCCATGTTGTTTTCATATTAGCTACTACAGAATTTCATAAAATTCCAGAAACAATTCTCTCTAGATGCCAAGATTTTATTTTCAAGAAAGTCCCACAGTCTGTTTTGCAAAAGCATACAGAAAGTATATGCGAGAAAGAGAATATTCAATTTGATAGCGAAGGATTATTTTGGATAGCTCGAAAAGGCGATGGTTCTGTAAGAGATACTCTTTCTTTTATGGAACAAGCTGTAGTTTTCACAGATAGTAATTTAACAGGAAAGAATATTCGAGAAATGGTCGGCTACCAAGGAATAGAAGTTCTTTCTAATTTTGCGAAAGCTTTAATTCTACCTGGAACTCACAACAAAATCTTTGAAATATTAGAACAACTCTACCAAGAAGGACAAGACCTTTATAAATTCATATGGGATTTTTTAGAATTTCTAAATACCGCTCTACTTTCATTACAAAATCTCTTGGATAAAGACACTGCTAATTTCCCAGCAGAAGATATAGACACTATCAAGAAGGAATACCGTGAATTCAATCTAGAGACAATTAACCTCTTAGCTGAAAATGTGTTCTCTATGTATGATAAAATAAATATGATGAGATTAAGAAATTCTCAAGAAATAAAAATCTATTTAGAAATTCAATTTCGAAAATTACTCTTTGATTTAGAGAAGCCGACTGTCTCTGGCTTAATGAAAAAAATTTCTGATCTAAGCCGAGAAATCCAAAATGAATCAAATACTTTACCGAATGAAATAAGTCTCTCAAAAAAAGAAGAAAGTAAATCAACTACCAAAGATGGTCTAAGTTCCAGTGACAAAATGGAATTTTTCGTTAAAGAAAATTTCAAAGGCACAGATGTTGATCCATCTACTATGCCAGAGATTTAAGGGGAATTATGTTTGAAGGAATAAAAAATTTATCTGAAATCTTCTCAAAAATGGGTGATATGAAAACCCAATCTGCAGAAATCCAAAAGAGAATGGAAATGATCCGTGTGACTGGAAATGCAGGAGCAGGTATGGTAATTGTTACATCAACAGGCAAAGGTGATATTGTTGATATTAAGATAAATAAAACAATGTTCGAAGCTGATGACGTAAAGATGATGGAAGACCTTATTGTTGCTGCAACCAACGAAGCACTTCGAAAAGCTAAAGAAGCTATGGAACATGAAATCAAAAAATCAATAGGCTTTTCTCCAGATGATATGATGAATATGCTTAAAAACAAAGGGGGAGTTGATCCTGTCTGAATCTATTTTTGAAAGAATGGTGAGTTCTCTTTCAGGACTTCCTGGTATCGGGAGAAAATCTGCAACAAGAATAAGCTTTCATCTTTTAAGAATGGATCCAATAGTATTTAATCAATTCATCGATAGTTTGAAAGTATCTAAAGAGACATTGCAATTCTGCAAAATTTGTGCTAGTATCACCGAACATGAAATATGTGATATTTGCAATTCAAGCACAAGAGAGAGTAGATTCTTGTGTGTAGTGGAACAACCTGAGGATATTTTCTTTATAGAAAAAACCGGTGTATTTTCTGGAAAATACCATGTTCTCAATGGTGCCATTTCACCACTTGATGGAATTGGACCTGACCAACTCAGAATAAAAGAATTAGAAGCTAGAATTGAAGAAGGAATTATTCAAGAAATACTATTGGCTACGAATCCAACTTTAGAAGGCGATGCAACAGCTACCTATATTTCTTCTAGATTGAGAGATTCTAAAATAAAAATCACTCGCATTGCTTATGGATTAACGGTGGGTGGAACAATTGAATATTCTGACCAATACACTCTTTCAAAAGCAATCAATTCACGATTGCCTTTTAACCAATAATATTTTACTTTTATAAGATAATTTTAAAAGCGATGTTCTAAGGTAAAGAAAGCTTCTCTAATAATGGAACCTTGTCTGGTATCTAAATAAGTATATAAGCCATCTCCGGCAATGAAGTAACCTGATCTAAAAATAAATTGCAAATCTCGGTAAATGTTCCATCTCATATTTAAATTGTATTCTTGGCCAAAATATGTAGATGTTCTATATCCATTCTCAAAATTAAACACACGATTGTTTTCTATTTTAGGTGAAAGCGAAGAATAGACTTGGTAGTAACCTAAGGTAAATTGATAAGGTCCAAAAGCAAGAAAGGTATAATTGGTTCCTAAATTATTCAATCCTGTCATAGTTCTCGCATTAAAGAGTGCATATCCACCAGTAAAATCAACAGCAATATTCGATACTGCATATCCAGGCGCTAATGCTCGGTAACCATTACCTCTTAAATTTGCACTTGTTCCGTCATTTTCAAAACCCGGTCTACCAGTTGTTCCTAGGGCAACTATACTAGCGCTATTGCTTTCATTAAATCTATAAGTGAATGAAACGTCATATAATCCGCCTTTAACATAATTTCTGTTATAGCGAAAGTAGATTGGATTGCCAGTCTCATCGACAATGGGTCTAAATTCACGAACTACTCCTGAATTCAATACTCCATGCAAAATAATACTGAATTGTGAGTAATTAAATTCATTATAAAACCCATTCCAGTAAAGCTCTCCAATTTCATTATCCGTTCTATCATTATCTCTCATCCCATAATTGTAGATTTCAGTTTTGTAGTTTCGAAAGTAATCGATTTTGAATCTATTATAGAAAATGTTATTATTCTGAAAATTTTTATCCGCGAATCCATTGTTATCGGAATCTAAAAAAGATCTCTCGCGCGCTCTAAGCATCCCTCCTTCCCAACTAGTTCTAAGGAATTGAAAGGATTTGATCATATTCACACCTGTTCCAGTTGAGAAAAGAACTCTCCCTCCAACGGATGAGAACAATTGCAAACCAACTCTTGCCTGAAATCCTTTTTCAGGAAGCTTGAAGTTCATTAGTAAAAAATTAGTCTGAACGTTTACTGCATCAGTACCTCTCTCTCCTCCAGCACTTGGTCCAACTACATTAGGATTGAAACCGTCAGGACCTGCAGTTCTTAATCCTCTACCACCGAAAGTTACATCTCCAACTTGCATTCCCCATAAACCTTCCACGTATTTGGAAGTTGCAAAATTTAAATTAAATAGAAATCTAGTGTCATAATAATTGAGATTTTCTTTATTTTTACTCAAAGAGGATGGTTTACCTTGTCTGAAATTATCAATTTCAGTTTGTATAGCTTTTTCCGCTGCTGAGTTAGCATCTGCCTTTTCTCTTTCTTTGTTAAAAATAGGATCCGTAGATGTTTGCCTTTCGAGAAGCAGATCTCGACCTAAACCAAAACCTCTAGTACGAAAGGAACCAGAAAAATCCATTCTAGTTGTCGCATCATCTTCTTGGGAATAAATAGATAAGATAGGTATAAAAGTGATTATATAAAAAATAGAAAAAAGTTTTTTCAATTTTTAATCCAATCTCTAGATGAAAAATATTTATTAGTTAAGGTATTTATCCTACCATTTCGCCTAATTTCTTTTATGAAAAAGTTTAAACTTTGTAAAAACTCAATATCACCTTTTTGAATCGCCATAGAAATATGTTCTTCTTGTACATTTCCTAACAAAGGAAGATAAGTAGATTTTAAATTAGGTTCCTTTTGCAAAGCTGCTTGAATTCTAAATCCATCAGCTACAAAGACATTTACGTTATTCTTCTTTAATTCATTCAGAGCTGTTATATCATCAGAATAGGAATAAATAGGATTTTTTTTGAAATTATTTTTTAACCAAATGTGATTAGAACTATTTGATAAAACTGAAAAGGAAATACCTGATAAACTTGAGAGATCCAAAAGATTTCTAAAAGGAACTGAGGTTATTATTTGTCCTTCAGGTTCTGGTGGAAGAACTTGTCGATTCACAAGACCCGAAGGTGATGTAAAAAGATAAGGGTCCGTAAAATTTATCCTTTTTGATCTCTCCAAATTCGTTGAAATTCCAGCTATAGCAATTTGCGTATCACCCTTCTCCAAACGAGTTGCATGTTCATCAAAAGATTTGAGAGGAAGAACTCTTAAACTCACTCCTAAATAATCAGCATATTCCTTAGCAATCTCTACATCCAATCCAGGAAATCCTTCCTTGGGGTCAGAAATATAAAAAGGATCGTAGAATTGATTTACTGAAACTGTTAGAGTTTTAGATTTAAGAATTTTTTGCAAAGTAGCACTTTGGGAGAAGATTGGAAAATTAATAATTAAATATAAAAGAATAACAGAGAATGAATTCATTTTAGGAAAATATTTTGAACTCACAGAACAAATCATATTAAATATAAAAATATAATTAGAAACTATGAGTTCAATAATTTTATTTTAAAATTTCAAATTCTGTTCTTCTGTTTTTCTTAGATGAATCTTCATCCGTTTCATAGAATAATGGTTCATTTTGACCTTTACCGTCTGTTAGTAATCGATTCTCTTTAATGCCAGAAGCAACCAAAAATTCTTTTACGGATTTAGATCTGTTCTTTGAAAGTTCTATGTTATCAGAAGGACTACCATTCAAATCTGTATGGCCAGTTATTTTCATTTTTACATTAGGATTCTTCCTTAAGAAAGAAACTAATTGATTCAAGGGAGCTTTTGAGGAAGGCAATAATTCAAATGAACCTCTTTCGAAATAGATATTATCTAAGGATACTTTATTGTCTTCTTGAAGTTGAGTTTCTATCGTTCTAGGAATATAGGCAGACAGAATATTAAAGTTTTTACCTTCGTCTCTTCGACAGAAAAGAATGGTTTTTGTTGGGCGATGGTAAGAGAAATATGCCTCATCTCCTTCTGTATTAAAATCTTTTCCTAAGTTTTCAATTTGTCCGTATGCTTGGTTTCCATTCCAAGATGCAGAATAGATATCAAATCCTCCAAAACCTCCTCGACGATTCGAAGCAAAAAATATAGTTTTCTCATCGTGTGATAAGGATGCTGCAATGGTAGCATTGCTATCATTGATGGGAGTTGATAAAGCTATTGCAGGCGACCAATCTTTGCCTTTTCTCTTAGAAATATAGATTCGAGCTAATTCAGGTTTCGAGAAAGGATATCTAGTAAATAAAAGAGTATCACCAACAAAATGTGGATTCTCTTCAATCATATCCGTGTTAATTTCAACTGGAAGAGGAATTGGATCTGCCCAAGATTTTCCATTCCATTCCGAATAAAAAATATCTCTAGAAACTCCAATCTTACCGTTTCCTAGTTTTGCCTCCCATGCACCGTCACGGTTTGATGAAAAAAATAAAAATTTCCCATCGGCTGTAATGAAAGGACTTTGGTCATCAAAATCAGAATTTATTTCTTTCACTTCTTGGGGATAATCCCAAGTTCCATCTGCTTTTAATTTGGAAGTAAAAATATCCGTGTATTGTCTACGATCCCGTTTAGAATAAAAATACAGTGTTCTACCGTCTGGTGATAAAGACGGTGAAAATTCTTGAAATTCAGTGTTTACATTTCCACGTAACTCTTCTACAACTAGATTAGCTTGTTGGGAATATAAAGAGTGAATTGAAAATAAAGAAACTAAGAAAAATCCGAAAAATATTTTTTTCTTTATTAGGAACATTAAGGCCTCCGATTTCTCGTTTAGCCCTAATTTTTTATTTGAGATAGGGCTTTAACGCTTCAGGAATTTCAATTTGTCCATCTTCTGTCTGGTAGTTTTCCAAAATAGCAGCAAGGGTTCTTCCTATAGCAAGTCCGGATCCATTTAAGGTATGAACAAATTGATTCTTTCCTTCTTTGTTCTTGTATCGGATTTTTCCTCTTCGAGCCTGATAGTCTTGGAAGTTAGAAACAGAAGAAATTTCCATATATCGATTTAATCCGGGCATCCAAACTTCCAAATCGTACGTTTTAGATGAGGAAGCAGAGATATCTCCAGCGCAGAGAAGCAAAACTTTGTAATGAAGTCCAAGTTTTTGTAGTATAGATTCAGCATCTGCACACATTTTTTCATGTTCTTGAGTAGAATTGTCTGGTTCGCAAAATTTTACTAATTCCACTTTCTGAAATTGATGAACACGGACTAGACCTCTTGTATCTCTTCCATACGAACCTGCTTCTCTTCGAAAACAGGAAGTATGTGCCATGATAGAAATTGGTAAATCCTTTTCAGGGAGAATTTCGTCTCGAAATAAATTCGTCAATGGAACCTCAGCAGTGGGAATTAAATTGAGCCTATCGTTCTCTAAATGGTAGAATTCTTCTCGAAATTTAGGCAATTGCCCGGTTGCAGTTAATGATTCATCATTTACTAAACTAGGAACCCAAACTTCTTCGTATCCATTGTTCTTAGCATGATGGTCCAACATAAAATTCATCAAGGCACGTTCTAATTTTGCAGCAAGGCCGAAGTAGGTATAAAAGCGTGCACCAGAAATTTTCACACCTCTTTCGAAATCCAATATTTTAAGGCTTTCTCCTAAATCATAATGTGCCTTAGGTTCAAAAGAAAATTCTCTCTTAGAACCAAAAGATCGTATTTCAACATTATCATCAGCTGACTTACCTTCGGGGACTTCACTAGATAAGAAATTCGGTAATGAGATGATCCATTCGTTTAATTCTTCTTCCACAGTTTTTAATTTATCTTCTAAAGTTTTAATGGAATTACCAATTTCTTTGACTGCTTCCGAGGCCTTAGCTATATCTTCACCCTTAGCCTTAAGGATTCCGATTTCTTTTGAAGATGAATTTCGTTCCGAACGAAGTTGATCAACCTCTGCTTGCAAATGCCTTTTGTTTACAATCAAAGATTGAATCTTTCCTTCAACGCCCTCATCATACATATTTCTCTTTTTCAATAGAGCTACAAGCTCATCTGGATTATTTAGGATTCGATTTAAATCAAGCATGGTAATAAGCCTTTCTATTTAAAAACTTTTCAGAATTAAGATACAATTGGTCTTCTACTTTAGAATTCAATTCATTGCGTAGAGAAAACATTTTATCCAATATGATAGGCATGTTTCCTGAGTCATTCCTTTTGCCTCTATGCGGTGGTGGTGCAAGGAAAGGTGCATCCGTTTCTATTAGCATAGCATCAAGTGGTAATTTTTTTGCAGCATCTTGTATATCACGTGCAGAATTAAAAGCTAATATCCCAGAAAAGGAAACATAAAAACCAAGATCTACAAATTTCTTCCCTTTTTCATAATCATAGGTAAAACAATGAATTACACCATGAGCCCTAGTCTTCCATTTAGCTAAAACTTCATATGTAGTTTCAAAACCTTCTCTCGAATGAATCACAACAGGAATTTTAGTTCTCTCTGATAAATCTAAAAATTGTTCTAAAATATCAATTTGCTTAGATTCGCTATCAGCTGTGTGGTAAAGATCAATACCAATTTCTCCTATCGCTGATAGATTTTCATCATGTGCATTTTCTAAAATTAAGCCTTCTATTTCCTTTGATTTAGGAAACTCGTGTGTTTCCGTAGGATGACAGCCTATACTATAGTAAACTTTAGGAATAAGAAAGCCTTCTTGTTTTTTGGTTTGAAATTCTTTGGAAATACTTTGGGCTCTTAATGAGGAATCTAAATCTATACCAATTTGTAGAATTTTTTCTACACCTGCATTATGGGCCTTTTCTAGGGAAATGCCAATATCTTGTCCCTGTTCTTGAATTATGTCTAGATGACAATGTGTATCAATGATGCGATAGGTCATAAAAAAGTTTCATCCTTGACGAATTTAGTAAACCTCACGACATTTGAAATTAAAGAGTTGCACTTGGTAAATCTTCAAGGCTATAAACGTGGATTTTAAAAAATATCTTACATTACAATTCTATCGTTTACGCTACAAATACCAAGAGTGGAAATTGCGATTTTCCCAATTTTACAATGAACTCGATCTCAAAGGCAGAGAAAAACTCACCATCATGGTCATTCCTCACACAGAGAGGAAATCAGTCAACTTTGTCATTTCATATAAAGCAATTACCATTTTTCTTGGAATCGTCATTATTCTTATGTTCTTAAGTGCGGTGAATGTTCTCAGTCATTCAGGATCCGTTCATGAATTGACAGAGTTGAATCTATCCAATATTGATTTTCAAAGACAATCTGTAAAATTGAAAGATGAAGTTTCTTCTCTACACTCAACTGTAAATTATTACTATGATAGAATTTCTACATTATATATTAAATTAGGTGGAGATCCATCTAAGGTTTCTAAAGGAATAGGTGGTTCTTCACCTCGCATTTCAGAATTCAGCCCAGAAATTGAGAAACCGAATGATATTACTCTAGAAACTTATAGAATCAAAGAGGACATTCATAACTTGAAATTGTCTCGTGAACTTTCGGAAGAAATTATTACGATGATCAAGAAACGGAAATCTATTATCAAACATACACCATCTATCTGGCCAACTCGAGGATATGTAATGTTTCCTTATGGAAAATTTATTTCGCCTATTACCGGAAGAGAAGAATTTAATCAAGGAGTTGACATTGCAAGTTTTCCAGGTTCTGAGGTAGTTGTAACTGCTCCTGGTCTTGTTTATGATATTGGATACTCCCAATCTACGGGCTATTATGTTAAAGTCGCTCATAAATATGGTTGGAAGACTATTTATTCCAATCTGGATCGAGTCAAAATTAAAAAGAATGATAAAATTTCAAAAGGTGATATTATTGGTTACATAGGAAAAACTTCTGATAACCCAATCTACCACCTACATTATGAAGTTCATGTTGGAACTCAAACTTTGAATCCTTTCTCTTTCTTAAATCAAATTCAGGAATAAATGGCCTCACACAAACACGAAGAAGAATTTGCAGTTAATAGCATCATTGGAGAGGGAGCTGAATTTACGGGTGAATTCAAACTTTCTGGTCTCATACGAATTGATGGTATTTTTAAAGGTGTAATTATCACAGACGGTAAAGTTCTAGTTGGACGATCTGGAGTAGTTGATACAGACATTCGAGCCAAAGTTGTAGTCGCTGGTGGGGAAGTTAAAGGTAACATCTATGCTACTGAGAGAGTTACCTTACTATCGACTTGTAAGTTAAATGGAGATATTGTCACTCCACGATTGATTATCGAAGAAGGTGTAGTCTTCCATGGAAGCTGTACCATCAACCCCAAGACGAAATCATAAGAGATCAAATCTTATTCAATTTCGAATTAAAATTCTAGAATTAATTTATATTATGTCTCTTTTTAACTAAGGAAAAAGTCTCTTTTGCCGATGCATATAGTATTATGCTACCAAGTGCACAAGCAAATCGCTTACAATCTGGAAGAACAAGTACAAACAGTAAGTCTTCTTTAGGTGCTAAGAAAACAGAAACCTCATCTCCCGTTATAAACCACAAACCTGAATTTTTGGAGCTATTAGAAACTATTGCTCCAAAAAATAAAGAAACAACTCGGGATATTCATGACTTATGGAAAGAACTTCCAAGTATAGAAAGAGATTTAATTGATAACAAATCACAAGCTAATTTAGAAAGGTATAAGAATCAAGTTAAAGCACTCTTACTTGCAATTCTCAATTCAAATACAAAATTAAAAACACAATTCACACCAATTAAAAATAGTTCATCCAAAAAAGAATTTACCCATGTAGAAATACTTGATGATAAATTAAAACTTTTAGCTGAAACTATATCTCATCCGCAGAATTCAGCCTTCCAAATTCTCAAGTCATTAGATAATATTAAAGGATTTCTTTTAGACATACAAGGATAAGATAAAAGAATTACACTATGCCTAGTGTATTCAAGAAGCTTTATCCATTTCTTAAACCTTATAAATTAAAGATCTTCTGGGCTTTTATTTCTTTAGTCTTCACATCTGTAGCAACCTTATCACTTGGACAAGGTTTAAGAATTCTGGTTGATTTAGGATTCTCGAATAATGAGGAACCTACTATTAAGTCAAACATACCTTTTGATATCTCTACATTTTCTAATTTAGAAAAATTGGGACTTGCGATTGCAATTTTAGGATTGATTGGTTTATTGATAGCTTTAGGAACTTTTGCGAGACACTATTTAGTATCTTGGTTAGGTGAAAGAATCAGTTCTGATCTTAGAGTGGAAGTTTATAAACACATAATTCATATGGAACCATCTTATTTTGAAGAAACATCAACTGGTGAAATCCAATCGAGAATCTTAACAGATACAACTCTTTTACAAACAGTTGTAGGTTCTTCTTTTTCGATATTTTTAAGAAATATATTAATCTTCATTTTGGGAATCGTATGGCTATTTATTACGAATGCAAAACTCACTTCAATAGTTTTGGTTTCTGTACCTCTAGTGGTTTTCCCCATATTGCTCTTTGGTAGAAAAGTAAGAAAACTTTCCAGAGATACACAGGAAAAATTGGCTGGCATTGGATCTCAGGTAAACGAATCATTATTGCATATAAGAACAGTTCAGGCATTCCACCAAGAATCTTATGAAAAAAATAAGTTCAATCGTTTTGTAGAAATAGCCTTTCATGTATCAGCGTATAGAATTCTTTTTCGATCATTTATGATAGTGATTGTTATATCTTTAGTGCTAGCAGGAATCTCTTTTATGATTTGGGCTGGTGGAATTGATGTGATCGAAGGTCGAATAAGCCCCGGAGATTTAATTGCATTTTCCTTTTATGCTATTATGGTTGCTAGTTCTCTTGGATCTATTTCAGAAGTGATAGGTGATATGCAAAGAGCAGCTGGTGCAACTGAGAGATTGATTGAACTTTTGCAACTTGAACCCAAAATTAAAGATCCCGAATTATCAGTATCAGATAAAAACAATTTTTCAAGCAATACTACTTACAATATTAAATTTGATAAGGTAACCTTTCACTATCCATCGAGACCGGAAAAATCTACTTTAGATCATCTTAGTCTGGAAATACCTGCAGGAAAAGTTACTGCTCTTGTAGGTCCTTCAGGAGCTGGAAAATCTACAATTTTTGATCTAATTTATCGCTTTCATGATCCTAAAACAGGAAGCATTTCAATAGATGGTATCGACACAAAAAATGTTACTCTAGAAAATCTAAGATCTATTTTAGGTTTAGTTCCTCAGGAACCAAATTTATTTTCAGGCACAGTTAAAGAAAATATCTTATATGGAAACCTAGAAGCTTCCCAAGATGAATTAATCTCTGCAGCAGAAGCATCTTACTCTTTATCTTTCATCAATGATTTACCCTTAGGCTTCGATTCTGCTCTAGGAGAAAATGGAGTTCGACTTTCTGGTGGGCAAAAGCAAAGACTAGCAATTGCCCGAGCAATTTTAAAGAATCCAAAAATTTTACTTCTAGATGAAGCAACATCCTCTCTTGATTCAGAAAGTGAAATGTATATTCAACAAGCCTTAACCGAATTAACAAAAAATCGAACAACTCTTATGATTGCTCATCGACTTTCTACTGTAATGAATGCTGATTTGATACTTGTAATTGAAAACGGAAAATTGGTAGGTAACGGAACCCATGAAGAATTGCTTAAGTCCAATGAACTTTACCAAAAATTGGCAAGATTGCAATTATTTAAGTAGTCAAATTCTCCTATCAATTATTTGGATTTAATTCCTAAACTTTCCAGAATGCTTTCCATTTGATCCAAGCTTCCATAATGGATTACAATTTTACCTTTGCCGTTTGTTTCATTGTGCTGAAGGTCAACCTTAGCCGAAATTTTATTTCTTATCTTGGATTCTAATTTCATAATAGAAGGATCTTTTTTCTTTTCTCCGGCAGAAACTTTGGATTTTATTTTTCGATCACCAATCAGATCAGCCACGTAATCTTCTACTTGTCTTGCCGTCCAGCTTCCTTGGATAATTTTTTCAATGGTTTCAATCTGCTTCTTTTCTTCTGCTATAGAAAGAACTGGTCTAGCTTGTCCTTCAGTAATTTTACCAGAGCGAATGTATTCTTGAACTTTGCTTGGAAAATTTAATAGTCGTATTAAGTTAGAAATCGTTGTTCTGTTCTTACCTACGCGAGTGGCTAGTTCAGAAATTTTAATACCCAATTCATCACTTAATCTTTGATAGGCGAATGCTTCATCTATAGGATTTAAATCTTCTCTTTGTATGTTTTCCAAAAGTGCCATTTCCATGGATTCTTTTTTTGAAACAGATTTAATGATTGCAGGTATTTTTTGGAATCCAGCTTTTTTACATGCTCTGACTCTTCGTTCCCCAGATATTAATTCATAGCCTCTATCCACTTTTTGTACAACAACTGGTTGAATAATACCATGGGTTTTTATAGTAGATGCTAATTCTTCTATACTGGAATCTGAAAAAGTTTTTCTAGGTTGATTAGGATTTGGAAGTATTTCACTAAGTTTAATTTCACGAAGATTGCTATTGTTGTCATAGCTAAGTTCTTCCTTCTTTTCATTTACAGGAATTAAATTTCCTAAACCTCTTCCTAGCACTTTTGCCTTTGCCATATTCTACCTCGCAACCACTTCTTTGGCAAGAGAGCGATAACTTTGAGTTCCTATACCTTCCGCATCATATAAATTGATAGGTTTACCAAAAGAAGGTGCCTCACTTAATTTTATATTTCTAGGTATCATAGTTTGATAAACTTTTTCATGAAAGTAATTTCTTACATCCTCAGCAACTTGGTTGGCAAGATTAGTTCTTTTATCATACATAGTAAGCAGAACTCCCTCTAACTCTAAAGATTGATTCAAGGCTGACTGAACCATAGAAATAATTTTCATCAACTGACTCAATCCTTCCAAAGCAAAGTATTCTGTTTGAAGAGTGATCATCACACTATCTGATGCGCATAGTGCATTAATTGTTAAGATTCCAAGAGATGGAGGACAATCAATAAGTACAAAATCGTAATCACTTCGTAGATCATTAAGAGCGTCTTTCAATCGATACTCTCTTTTATCAACCTCAAGTAGATCAACCTCGGATCCACTTAGATTGATGTTTGATGGAATAATGTGTAGATTATCAATTCCAGTCTTAATAATGCACTCTCTAGCTGTTACATCCGCTAATAAAATTTCATAAGTAGTCTTTTCAATTTCGTGAATGGAAATACCTAAACCTGATCCTGAGTTACCTTGTGGATCTAAGTCAACTATCAATACTTTTTTACCAATCTCACAAAGACATGACGCTAGATTAATTGCAGTAGTAGTCTTACCTACTCCGCCTTTTTGATTGCTGATTGAGATGATTTTTCCCATTCCTGTTCTTTTATTTCCTTAGAGATAATTTTCCATTCCCTTGGAATACCATGTTTCGCTTGAGAGTGCTTTTTCAATACTTTAATATGTCGCTCTCCCAAAAAGCTCAATTCTTCCAAATCAATAGATCCTTCCATTGTAAATCCTGACTCAGACAAAATTCTTTTCTCTATCAATTCCCATTTCTGTTCTTTACCTAGAAAAGGACAAAAGTATCCATCTTTTAGTACAAGTCTAGAGACTATCTCTACAGAAAAAGGATAAGGAATTGCAGCGCGCATGACCACTAAGTCAAAATGATTTTTCCATTCTTCAGCTCGTGTATAATGAAACTTACAATCCTTCTCTGGATATTTATTTTGTAATCCCTTCCACCATTCTTCTGTGAGTCCCAACTTTCTTTTTGAACCATCTAAAAGTGTAACCTTAGGAGATTCTTTCATGCAGACAAAAAGAAATCCAGGAAGACCTGGTCCAGTTCCAACATCTACTAGCTTTGTTTCACGTGAAACAAGATCATTTCCAGAAAGAACATAAGCGAAATACATGGCTTCAATAATATGTCGATCCAGTATCTGTTCCGCATCTCGTTTAGAAAAGAATCCGCCTTGTTCATTTTTATCTTTTAGAAACTCAATGTAGTCTAAAATTAACTCTAAATCAAAAGTTTCTAAAAGTAAGTCTTGGTATTCAGGAAAATATTTCTGAATGGATGATGTGATTTCTTGAATAGACATAATTCTCAATAAACCTTTTATAAAATATACCGATAGCTAATAGTATGAAAGCTATAGTATATTCTTCACTCCTTTTATTCTCCTTGTCTTTGTTTTCTTATTCACCTGGCAAATGGTCTCATACAGATTCTATTTTACTATTTCCAAAGAAGACTAAAGATCTTCCAATACAAGAACTTGTTTATGATGAAAGTAACACATTAATTCTCACTTCCAATTTAAAATACAATGATGGTTTTTTGGTAAGTGAAGAATTCATATCTTCTGGAAAAAAGGAAGGATCGATTTCGTATCAATATGATAAGAACGGTAAATTATCTAAAGAAATTACTTTAGATTCTTCAGGCAAAATGATAGAGATAAAGGAATTTGTATTTAATGGCAAAGGAAGTCTTTCAAAGATTAAAACCTTCGATGTAGATAAAAAGTTAATCCAAGATGCGACAATTTATTCTATGGATAGCGATATGATTTCTACTGCTGATATTCTATGGACTGAATCAAAAGATAAAGAAAAATATTCTCTCTCAACGAAACCAAATCTAAAGATTTTAACGATAATGGATGAGAAGAAGAAACCTATTGCAAAAATTGAGAACAAAATTAACGCAAAAGGCAACATCATAGAACGAGTTTATACACAAGGGAATATAGAAAGAAAAAATATTCTAGAATACGATAATTCAGATCGTTTAGTCCAATTTACGTTTCACGTGAAACAAGATGGGAAATGGAAACTTTTAAAGACGCATAGATTATCTTATTAGAATAAAAAAACTTTTTCTATTAAAATAGAATAACTAGCCTAAATAGAAAAAGCAGTTATGAACTTAAACTTTAAGTAAGTTAAAACATTACAATATGGACTTAGCTTGCATGCTTGGCCGTGGTTTTGGAAGCTAAGTAAAACAAAAGTAAATCAATATCCGTGGGATCTACTCCTGAAATTTGAGAGGCTTTTTCTAAATTAATTGGTTTATGCTTGTTTAATTTTGTTAAGGCTTCCGTCTTTAAACCTTTTACCTGCTCATACGAAAAATCTTCTGGTATGGGAGTCTGTATGTATCTTGATCTTAAATCCACAGAATCCATCTCTCTCTTTAGATAGCCTTCGTATTTAATTTCCATTTCGATTACAGCCTTATCTGCATAAGAAAGAGATTTTAACTCTGGTAAAAACATTTCAACATCTTGTATCTTGATCTCTGGTCTTTTTAAAAAATTGGCTACATTCGTTCCAAATTTATAATTTTCTATTCCCTTCTCTTTTAAGACTTCTGTAAGTTCAGCGGAAGGTTTCATTGATGATTTATGAATACTTGTTTTGATTGAATCGATAGTTTTATATTTTGCAAGAGTTGTATCGAAAGTTTCCTTATCTACCAAACCCATTTCATAACCATACTTCATCAATCTTTGGTCTGCATTATCTTGTCGAAGAAGTAAACGATATTCTGCTCTACTTGTGAACATACGATATGGATCTTCCACGCCTTTATAAACTAAATCATCTATTAGAACACCGATATAAGATTCTGATCTTTGGAAAATCATAGGCTCTAATTTTTTTACTGAACGAATCACATTATAGGCAGCTACTAAACCTTGAGCTGCCGCTTCTTCATAGCCTGTGGTTCCATTAATTTGTCCAGCGTGGTATAAACCCTTTATCTTATGTGTTTCTAATGTTGGCTTTAATTCTCTTGGATCAACATAATCATACTCTATTGCATAACCAGGTCTCATGAGTTCAACTTTCTCAAGCCCTTTAATTGTTCTTAGGAATTTCCATTGTATCTCTTCAGGAAGACTCGTTGAAACACCATTTAAATAAATTTCATTTGTATCATAGCCTTCAGGTTCTATAAATATTTGATGTCTCTCTCTTTGTGCAAAACGAACTACCTTGTCTTCAATTGAAGGGCAATATCTTGGACCTGTTGATTGAATTTGTCCGGAATACATAGGAGAGAGATGAAGATTTTCATTTATAAACTTATGAGTCTCATCATTCGTATAAGTGATATGACAAGGGATTTGTCTTCTTGTAATCTCTTTAGTAGAATAAGAAAAAGCCGGTGGTAGATCATCTCCAGGTTGAATTTCTAAACCATCAAAATCTATAGAGAGTTTATGAACTCTTGCAGGGGTTCCTGTTTTTAATCTTCCCAAATTAAAATGATGTGAGCCTAAAGATTTAGATAAGCCATTCGTAGTTGGTTCACCTATCCTTCCATTTTCCTTTTGATAAGTTCCAATATGAACTATAGATGATAAAAAAGTTCCAGTTGTTAGGACAGCATGATTGGTATAAAAAGTAAAACCTCTTCCAGTGATTAAACCTTTAAGTTGATTTCCTTCTGTGATTAAATCTTCAACTGTATCTTGTCTTATACTTAGATTGGGTGTAGCTTCCAAGGTGTGTTTTACTTTCAATTGGTATTCTTTCTTATCAGCCTGGGCACGTGGAGCCCAAACTGAGGGACCCTTAGAAGTATTCAGCATTTTAAATTGAATTCCGGTTGCATCAATCACTTTTCCCATCAATCCACCTAATGCATCAACCTCGCGAACCATATGTCCTTTTGCAATCCCACCTATAGCGGGGTTACAACTCATCTGACCAATAGTATCTAAGTTCATAGTGATGAGTAAAGTTTTAAGACCACCTCTAGCAGATATATAAGCAGCTTCGGATCCAGCATGCCCTGCCCCTACTACGATACAGTCGAATTGATTAGGATAAAAAGAATCTGACATAATAAATATGAACTTCCTATGAAAGTTTTATAAACTTACTTAATAAGTTCGATTTTGAAACTCTAGCTTAGGATTAAAGTAAAATTTAATCTAGTTTTCTTTAATAGGCAGACTAAGAAATTGGAATAGATAAGGAGTTCAGAATTCAATGTCGGATAATACAAAAGATCTAAGTTATTTCGAAGGAAAGATCGTTCCAGCTTCCGAAGCAAAGTTGAGTGTACAGACTCATGCCTTTCAGTATGGCACAGCTGTTTTCGGTGGGATAAGAGGTTACTACAATACAGATCTTAAAAATCTTTTTGTTTTTCGAATTAAAGATCATTTTACACGCTTAATCCAATCAACAAGGATAATGCAATTGAACACAAGCAGGACTCCTGATGAACTAGCTGATATAACTTTGGATTTATTAAAGCAATGTGCTTATAAACAAAATGTATACATAAGACCAATTATATATACATCCTCCTTACAGCTCTCTCCAAGATTTCATGATGTAAAAACTGATGTTGCTATCTATGTTTTGAAATTGGATGACTATCTTGATACAACAAATGGATTGACTACTTGCATCTCCAGTTGGAGACGAATCGATGATACTATGATTCCAACTATGTCTAAGGCGTCGGGAGGATATGTCAATTCGGCTCTTGCAAAGTCTGAAGCTGTTCAAAATGGTTTTGATGAGGCTATCTTTTTAGATTCTAAAGGATATGTTTCTGAAGGTTCAGCAGAGAATATATTCATAGTTCGTAGAAATAAGATAATCACCCCAAGCTTAGATTCTTCTATTTTAGAAGGGATCACTAGGAGAACAATTTTTGACTTAGCAAAATTTTGTAACTTTGAAATTGAAGTAAGAAATATTACTCGAAGTGAATTGTATGTTGCAGATGAAATCTTTTTCTCTGGAACTGGTGTTCAAGTTGCTTGGGTAAAATCCGTAGACAGAAGAATAATCGGTGATGGTAATATAGGACCAATTTCTAAGAAATTACAAGAAGTTTATTTCAACACAGTGAAAGGAAATCAAAAAGAATTCAAAGATTGGTGCTACCCAGTATATTAAAATGGAAATGGTTTTAGAAAATAATTCCTATAAGATAGATGCGCTTGTGGGTCAGCCTTTGGCCTTGCGATATCTTAGAAATTATTCCAAATACCAAGATAAGATTCCTCCCTTGTTGATCTTCCATGGGCCTTCGGGAGTTGGTAAAATGTTTGCTGCTGAATTGTTCTCTAAATCCGTTCTATGTATGAACGGAAATGCATGTGGACTTTGCCAATCGTGTAAGATGTTTCAGAAAAAAGTTCATCCTGATTTTATACTCTTTCCAGATAGTGAAAGAATCGCGATTGGTGATATAAAAAATCCTGATGTCTTTACAATTCGTTGGCTTCAGAGCCAAAGAGTAATCTATAGACCCGATGTCTCTACAAAAAGATTCGTTGTATTTCCGGATGCAACGAAAATTAATTCAGAAGCCGAAACTGCCATGCTAAAAACTTTGGAAGAAACGAATGAACACACAAAGTTTATTTTTGTCGTTGAAGACATTCATAGTCTGAAAAGTACAATTCGCAGTCGCGCAGTGGAAATTCCTTTTTTTCATCTTTCACGAAGCAACATGCAGATCATTTCAGATAAGATTGGGATCTATATTCCTGATTTTAATTCGGGTAGTTTTGATTTAGGCTATTTAACTTTGGATGCATGGAATCTTTTTCAAGATAAGGTTGAGAACTCTATCTTTGATTCTATTCAACTTCTGCGTTTAGAAATTTGGATAAAGGCTTATAAAACAAATCATACTGAATGGAAAGAAGATTTTGATTATAAAAAATTCTTGGATATTATATCTTCACTTATGATTTATTCTTATTTCAAAAACCAAGAAAAAGATTATTCTCTTTGCATTGATGCTATTTTCGAATTTAAAAATATTTTGCATAAAGACATCAATGCAATGGAAAACTTTTCCGTTTCAAAACTCTTCAACAAACTCTGCACTTTAGTTCATTAAATATTCGAGACATAATATTATTATCCGTTCATTGATCAGATTGATTTTTAAAAAAGTTTTCATTTTTCATTTGAATGTAATCAGCTATTCGAAAGTTTAGTACTGCACTCAAATATGAATCAAGAACTCTCAAACGAAAAATGGAACCGGGTAATGGATGAAGTGTCCAAGTCTATCAATCCTAGTTACTTTCAAAGCTTTATATCCCCTTTGCAGTTTATAAAATTAGAGAACGATTCAATCGTACTTTCTGCACCATCTGATCAAATAAAAAGGCACGTTATAACGAAATATATTTCTCATTTGGAAAATGCATTTTACCAAGTCATGGGAGATCGTTATTCTGTGGAAATTTTTACAGAAGTCGGTTCCAATAATCTATCTCAACTGATTCAGAACAAAATGAACCATGAAGAGGATAAATTAAATCCCGAGATGACCTTTGATAATTTTTACATAGCTGATTCAAATAGGCTAGCTTATACAGCTTGCCAAGAAGCAGTAAAACGTCCTGGAGATATCAATCCTTTGTATATTTTTGGTTCTGTTGGAGTTGGAAAGACTCATTTATTACATGCTATGGGCAATGAAATAGTTCGAAGAGATAGAACTAAAAAAGTTCGCTATGTAGAGATGACTTCATTTCTTAATGAATTTGTTTATAGTGTAAGACAGAATTCTAGAACTACCTTGGACTCTTTCAAAATAAAATACCAATCCTATGATACTTTATTAATAGATGATATTCAATTTTTAAATTCAGGTGCAGATAAAACCCAAGAAGAATTTTTTGCTTTGTTTAACTTTCTCTACCAAAGAAAAAGCCAAATAGTCATCGCTTCCGATAGACCAAGTTATGAATTACCTATACATGATAGATTGAAATCCAGATTTACTAAAGGTGTTCAAAGTTTAATCCAACAACCTTCCGAAGATTTACGATTGAAAATTTTAAAAAGTTTTTCTTCTTCTTATAATCTATCACTAGATGAAGAATCTTATCAATATATTTCACGTAATGTAACAGGAGATATTCGCTTCTTACTTGGATCTATTAATGATATAATATTGTATAAAAAAGCATATAATATGTTTATTATTCCTTTTGAAAAAGTAAAAGAAGTTGTTGATTCAAGAGTCCAAACTCGAAAGAAATCTATGGTCTATACTCATGATCAATTGATAGACCAAGTATGTGAGAAATTCAATCAAACTAGGAAAGATATTTTAGGAAAAACTAGAAAAAGTGAATTTATAATACCTAGACATCTATGTATGTTTTTACTTCATGAGGTCTTTCATTTAAAGAAAACACAAATAGGCAGGATCTTCGATTGCCAACACACAACTGTAATACATGCAATCACGAACATTTCCAAATTAAGGCAATTGGATGAAAAAATTGAATCCACGATTCAAAATATCCATTTACAGCTTGGGACTAACGATCTTTGAAGATTAAGTTAAAATAATCTGTGTTTTAACTATAAATAAACTATAAATAAACTGTTCATAACTAGTTAATAAGACATATTCCTAAATTACTGTCTCATCAAAGGTTTAAAATTAAGATAAATCATAGATTTTGAAAAAAGTTATTTTCGAAAATAATGCGACATATTCCTATATCTTTACTGGTGTTTTTTAAGTTATCTACTTATGAACATTGCCAACAACATCATCAGATATAAGACATAATATTATATATAAAAGGAAAATAAGAATATGAAATTTAGTGTTAAGACATCCGACTTTCTCAAAGCCATCCACTCTATAGAAGGAGTAATCAGTACGAAACAAATAAAATCCATACTTTCAAATGTAAAAATAGAAACTCTGACAGATTCAATCGCATTGAGTGCAACAGACTTAGAAATTTCTCTAAGAACATCTTTAGCAGCTAATATAGTTAAACCTGGATCGACATCAATTCCTGTTAAAACTTTATCTGGAGCATTCAAGACTATAAATTTTTCTGATGCTATGTTAGAACTTGTAGAAGAAGATGATTCTAGCCAAACATTCATTACAGATGCTGATGATAAGAACGGATATAAAACAGGTTTTCAATGTTTGGATCCTGAAGAAATAAAAACTATAGGGAAAGTGGATACTTCAAATATAGTAGACTTCCCATCAGTTCTTCTTAAAGAAATGATTCGTAAAACTTATCATGCCGTCGCGCAAGAAGAAACAAGATTTGTATTCAATGGTTTGTATTTCAAGAGTAATGATACTGAACTTACTGTAGTTGGAACTGATGGAAGAAGACTAGCAAAGATTTCTAGAAAATTTCCTCAGAAACTTCCATTCGCTACAGGAATCATTATTCCACACAAAACTATACGCGAGAGTCAAAAGTTATTAGATCTAGCTGAAAATGCAAAAGTAGGAATCTCAGAATCACAATTCTACATTAATATTGGACAAGCTGAACTTCTTTCTAAATTAATTGATGGAACTTTCCCTGATTACGAACAAGTGATTCCGAAAAATTCTAGTTATTCGATAAGAATTAATAAAGAAGAATTTTTAATAATGCTAAGACAAGCATTAATTTCAGCAGAAGAACCTTCGAGACAAATTCGTATAACATTTAAGAAAAATGAATTACATATTTCCTCATCTAATCCTGGTTCGGTACAATTTGAAAATCATATGGCTATTCAATATTCAGGTGAAGAAACAACTATAGCTTTTAAAGGCGATTATTTAGCTGACACAATTAAAACAATAGATGATCCTGAAGTAGAAATCAATTTTACAAATTCAAATGTACCTGTACTCTTCAAGGATCCATCTGATGCTGATTACGTGGCAGTAATTATGCCAATGAAATTATAGTAGATGATCCTCAAGAGAATTGTTCTGAAAAATTTCAGAACATACAAAGATCTATCTCTTGAGTTCCATTCTAGATTAATATTTTTTATAGGTGATAATGGAGAAGGTAAAACTAACTTACTTGAATCCATATCACTTTTATCTTTCTTAAAAAGTTTCCGTGGCAATTCTGATGATGAGATGCTGATGTGGAATGAAAATACTTTTTACATAGGTTCCCTTTGTCAAGCTGACGACGATTTCAAATTGGAATATGGTTTTGAAAAAGAACCTATCCGAAGAAAGAAGATTAAATTAAATAATGATATTTTCAAAAAACAATCGGATGCTTTCGGATTGTTACCTTGTGTAGTTCTATCTCCCAAAGATTTAATAATTATCGAAGGAAGTCATGCTGAAAGAAGAAAGTTTATAGACAGCTTAATCTCCCTCTTACACAAGCCTTACTTGGATGAATTGCTAGAATACAATAGAATCTTAAAACAAAGAAATATAACTTTAAAGAAACAATTTAATGACTTAAAGATGATAGATGTTTATAACTCAATGCTAGCTGACAAAGATGAAAGTATTCGAAATAAACGAAAGGAAATCATTGAAGAGTTAAATTTTCATTACCAAAAAGCCTTAGGCAATCTTTCGGGGGGTAAAGATAATTTTACTCTAATCTATAAACCTAATGTAGATTCTAAAGAGAAATTCTTAGAGAAAATACAAACGAATTACCAAAAGGATATACGATTGGGATATACAACTGTTGGTTCTCATAGAGATGAAATTTTTATAGGAAGAGATGATAAAGATATATTAGAATTCGGCTCTCAAGGGCAAAAGAGATCATCTGTTATATCGCTTAAAACTGCTTCTTTTGAGTTGATTCGAAAAAAAATAGGAACAGATCCTATTTTATTGATTGATGATGTAATTCGCGAGTTAGATATCAAAAGAAGAGAATTTTTTGTTGATTTGATTCGAGAATGTGGGCAAGCATTTTTCACAACTACAGATTTAGAAGGAATCCAAGATTATATTGGAAACTTAGATGAATCTAGGCAAATTTACCATGTAAAAAATGGGAGCATGGTTGAATCCAAATGAAAGATATTGAGGCAGATTTTTCTAGTTTAACTAATTTAGCTAACCAATTTGATAAGAATGAAATAGATAAAATTATTTTATTAAAGAAACTAAATAGAAATTGGTCAGACCTTGTCGGGCCAGTTCTTGCGAATCATTCTTACGCTAAGGATCTTAGTTCTTCAGCTTTAGTTATCGAAACGACCCATTCCGCTTATAGTCAGGAATTGCATTTCCAAAGTAAAAAAATTTTGGATTATATAAAATCTAATTCTAAATTTCAATTTATAAATAGTATAAAATGTTCCATTGGAAAATTACCTAAAAGACTCAATAAATCGACAGCTAGCAAGCTTCCTACACTCGAAGGAAAAGATAGCCTAATTCTATCTCTTGAAAAAATTAAAGACGAAGAATTAAAAGCTAAGCTACTAAAGATAGTTGAGGTTATGGATTGAATTTGTCCTAAATCACTTGCCCATATAGGCACTTTCAAATAATTTACATATAGGTTAAAGATAACTATATGTCCTATTCTGCAGAAAAAATAAAGATTTTAGAAGGTCTAGAAGCGGTTCGTAAACGTCCTGGAATGTACATAGGTACTCAGGATGAATCTGGTCTTCATAAGATGGTTTACGAGGTTGTAGATAACTCAGTCGACGAGGCTATGGCGGGCCAATGTACTGAGATCAAAGTCACAATCTTGGAAGGTAATATTATTCAGGTAGAGGATGATGGTCGAGGAATCCCAACTGGTATACATCCTGATAAACAAGTTTCAACTATTGAAGTTGTATTAACCATTTTGCATGCAGGTGGTAAATTTGAAAATGATGCTTACAAAGTGTCCGGTGGACTTCACGGTGTTGGTGTATCTGTTGTAAATGCACTTTCTGAATGGCTAGAAGTAGAAGTTAGACAAGAAGGTAAAGTTCATTACCAAAAATACAAAACAGGAATTCCGGTTGCACCTGTTTCCATCATAGGAGAATCTCCGGAAACTGGAACAACTGTTCGTTTTAAACCAGATTCAACAATTTTCACAACAACAGAATATTTATTTGATACACTAGCATCTCGTTTTCGAGAATTAGCATTTCTGAATAAGGGATTAAAAATCTCTATAACAGATGATCGAAAGGAAGAGAAACAAGCTCATACTTTTCAATATGAAGGTGGGATAGTATCATTCGTTGAACATATTACTGAAGCAAAACATCCCATTCACAAAGTATGCCATTTTATAAGAGAAAAAGATTCCATAATCGCAGAAGTTGCGATACAATATTGTGAATCCTACAATGAAAATATTTTCTGCTTTACAAATGGAATTAATAACAGTTTAGGAGGAACACATTTAGAAGGTTTCCGAGCTGCTTTGACCCGAACCTTAAATGATTTCCTTAAAAAAGATGCACAACTATCTAAGAAAAATACAATTACCTTAACAGGAGATGATGTTAAGGAAGGTTTAAGTGCTGTAATTTCTGTAAAAATTCCCCAACCTCAGTTTAATTCTCAGACTAAAGAAAAATTAGTTAATGCTGAAATTAAAGGAATCATGCAGACCTTAACATCAGAGGGTCTCGTTTTATTTTTTGAAGAGAATCCAGCCATTATCAAGAAAATTCTGGAGAAAGGTATCTTAGCATCTAAGGCTAGAGAAGCTGCTAGAAAAGCACGTGATTTAACAAGGCGTAAGACGGTGTTAGAAGGTGGTGGCTTGCCGGGTAAACTGGCTGACTGTTCTGAAAAAGATCCTGCTAAGAGTGAACTCTACTTAGTAGAGGGTGATTCAGCGGGTGGATCAGCTAAGCAAGGACGAGACCGTTTTACACAAGCTATACTCCCCTTGAAAGGAAAAATTCTTAACGTAGAGAAATCCAGATTAGATAAAATTCTTGCAAATGAAGAGATTAGAACTATGATTTCTGCTTTAGGAACTGGTATAGGAGATGATGAATTTAACATAGAAAAAGCTCGCTACCATAAGATTATCATAATGACAGATGCTGATATTGATGGATCTCATATTCGTACTTTGATTTTAACTTTTTTCTTTCGTTATATGAGAAGCATCATCGAGAAAGGTTATCTTTATGTCGCTCAGCCACCACTCTACCTAGTTCGTTTTGGAAAGGAGGGGATCTATGCTTACTCTGATAAGGAAAAAGACGATTTAGTAAAAAGCAGACCTAATGATAAAGTTGTGATCCAGAGATACAAAGGTCTTGGTGAGATGAATCCAGAGCAACTTTGGGATACAACTATGGATCCAACCAAACGTGTAGTCCTTCAAGTGAAATTAGATGATTTAGTAGAAGCAGAAGATACTTTCAATATACTTATGGGCGATGATGTTTCTCCACGAAGGCAATTCATTGAAGAAAATTCTGCAAAAGTATCAAATTTAGATTTATAAAATAACTATGGAAAACCAAGAAGAACCAAAGCTAAACAAATCCTTAAACTTAAATCTCGCTGCACGACCAGATATTGCGGGAGCTCTAAAAAATGGAATTCGAGTGATACCGGTAGAAATCGAAGACCAAATGAAAGAAGCTTATCTTGGTTATGCGATGAGTGTTATCGTAGGTAGAGCCCTTCCAGATGTAAGAGATGGACTAAAACCAGTTCACAGAAGAATTCTTCATGCGATGAATGAACGTGCTTGGAGATCCGATAGACCTTATGTTAAATGCGCCAAAATTGTAGGGGAAGTTATTGGTAACTACCATCCACACGGTGATACAGCCGTTTATGATACTCTTGTAAGAATGGTTCAGGAATTCTCTCTTAGGGTTCCACTCATTGATGGACAAGGAAATTTTGGATCAGTGGATGGAGATGAAGCAGCTGCTTATAGATACACTGAAGCACGTTTAAATAAAATTGCTGAGGAATTACTCCGTGATATAGATAAAGAGACTGTAAATTTTTCACCTAATTTTGATGACACTAAATTCCAACCTGATGTTCTACCTGCTAATTTTCCAAATCTATTAGTCAATGGATCTTCGGGTATTGCTGTGGGTATGGCTACTAATATTCCACCTCATAATCTTGTAGAATGTATAGATGCAGTTATAGCATTAATTAAGAATCCTGATATTACTATTTCAGAAATTATCAAAATAATACCAGGTCCAGATTTCCCTACTGGTGGAATCATTATCGGTGGGGAAGGACTTCTTTCTGCATATAACAAGGGTAAGGGATCAATTCGCATTCGCTCTAAAGTAGAAATTACTGAAAATAATAAAGGTCGCGAAGTTATAGTAATTACTGAAATTCCTTACCAAGTAAATAAGAGAGTCTTATTGGAGAAAATAGGCGATCTCGTAAATGACAAAGTTGTTGAAGGCATATCTGAAATTTTAGATTTGAGTGATAGAAAAGGAATCCGAGTTGAAATTCATACAAAGAAAGATGCAAATGCTCAGGTAATATTGAATCAACTATTTAAATTAACACAATTGCAAGTTAGTTATGGAATTACTATGCTTGCGATTTTGGATAACAAACCAAAGATTTTTAATATAAAAGAAGTCCTAGTCGCTTATGCTAATCATCGAAATGAAGTAATTGTAAGAAGGACAATATTTGATTTAGACAAAGCAGAAAAGAGAGCTCATATTTTAGAGGGCCTCAAGATAGCCCTAGATAATATTGATGAAGTGATTCGAATCATTCGTGCATCTAAGAATCCAGGAGAGGCGAAGATAGGATTGATGAATGCTTTCTCACTCTCCGAACTTCAAACTGATGCAATATTAGAAATGAGATTGCAACGTCTTACTTCGTTGGAAGTTCAAAAGATAATTGATGAATTAGAAGAAGTTCGTGCATTGATTTTGGATCTAAAAGATATTTTAGCAAAACCAGAAAGAGTAAAAGAAATAGTATGCAATGAACTTATGGAAGTGCGAACTAAGAATAATACTAAACGAATAACAGAAATTAGTTTAGAAAGTGTTGAAAGTTCAACTTTCAATGCCGAAGATTTAATAGCCGATGAAGAAGTGATTGTTCAACTTTCTGAGGATATGTTCATCAAAAGGCTTCCCTTGGATACTTTCCGTAGACAAAAACGAGGAGGAAAAGGTATCCAAGGTTCAAATGCCAAAAGAGATGATTTCATCAAGAAAGTAGCTTCTGCTATGACACATGATAATATTATGTTATTCTCAAATAAAGGAAGAGCATTTAGCTTAAAAGTTTACGAAATCCCTATCGCTTCTAAAGATGCTCGCGGAAAATCCTTAAAAGCAGTTATTAATCTTACTGAAGATGAAGTAATTACCTCACTGTATACGTATAGAGAATTAGATGATTCTGCCCTTCTCATGGTTACTAAATTGGGTTTCATGAAGAAAATTCTTTTGAATGAATTCTCAAACACAAAAAAATCGGGAATAATTGCCTTAGGAATACGAGAAGGAGACTCTCTGATTGATGTGGTTAGTGCCAAATCAGATGAGGATATCTTTATAGGAAGCTCCTTAGGACTAGCTATACGTATGAATTTAAATGAACTAAGAAGCCAAGGAAGAACTGCTTCTGGAGTCACTGGCATGCGTTTGGCTGAAAACGACTTTATCGCTGGTGTAACAATAGTTAAGAAGGGAACAGAACTATTGGTAATTTCAGAAAATGGATATGGAAAGAGAACTTCTTATGATGAATTTTCTACTAAAGGTAGAGGTGGCAAAGGTATGACCTTCTTAAAAGTTACAGAAAAGAATGGAAGAGCAATTGGCATTTCTACTGTGAGTGAGAAGGATGAAATTTTAGTAATTACTCAGTCTGGTATGGCAATTAGAACTCCAGTATCAGATGTATCTATTTTTGGAAGAACAGCCGTTGGTGTAAAGATCGTTGATACGAAAGATGATGATGGTGTAATAGATTTTGCAATTCTATCAGAAAGTGAAAGTGGTGATTGAACCAAAAATAAAGTCACTTGCCTCCCCCAAGGTAAGTGAGGTTCTCTTCCATGTAGGAAATGTTCCCATTCATGGAAGATCTGTTCTCTCACCAATGGCGGGAGTCTCTGATAGTCCTCATCGATTATTAGCAAGAAGTAAGGGTTCTGCCTGGTCATTTACGGAATTTGTCGCTGCAGAACAAATTAACCTAGGAAATCCAAAAGCAATTCGCCTCTTTCATCATGAACCGGATGAAGATCCAGTATGGTTTCAAATTTTTGGAAATTCAGTAGAATCTATAACCTCAGCTGCACAAAGAATAGAGCCATTAAATCCTAAGATTATTGATTTAAATATGGGCTGTTCCGTACAAAGAGTATCTCAGGGTGGATCGGGTGCAGGACTTCTTAAAAATCTTCCTCTAGCTGGAAGAATGATTGAATCACTTTGTAAAAATACTTCTGTACCTATCACAGCAAAAATTCGTATCGGATGGTACAATGATATTTTAAATTATAAAGAGACAGTTCATGTTTTGCAAGAGTCAGGAGTATCAGCAATCTCCGTTCATGGAAGAACGAAAGAAATGGCTTACACTGGTTCTGCAAATTGGGATGTTATTGCTGAGATAAAATCTTTTGCAAATGTTCCTATCTTTGGTAATGGTGATATAGATAGTGTTAGTCTGATGCAGAAAAGGCTTAGGGAATCTAAGGTTGATGCTGTATTAATAGGTCGAGCTGCAATAGGAAATCCTTGGATATTTTCTGGAATAGAAAAGTCTTCTTTGAGTATATTAGAAATTAATGAAGTAGCATGGAACCATTACCAAGCCATGAAACATTTTTATGATAGAGATGCTTTTATCTTATTTAAAAAATATTTTACCAAATACTTTCATGATTTCGAGGATTATAAAAAAGACAAAGACGCGATTTTAAGAATAAGAGACGAAATGGAATTTGAGGAAACTTGGTTCTCAAGTCTTGAAAGATACTCTCAAAATTTCAATTTGTTCTTGATACAACAAAAAAGGCCAGCCTAAGCTGACCTTTTCGTTTTTATCTTACTTCTAAACTAAGTTTTCTTATTTAGATGCTTCTCTAGCTGCAGATTCAAACGCTTTTTGTCCACCAGGGAATTTCATGAAACCAACGCATTGGCACTGCTCCCAAGTTTCTGGTTCGCCTTTCTTAACACAAAGACCTGTGTCATTGTCTAGGGAACAACAGTCGTATACACCGATACCTTTGATTAAACCTTGAGTTTGAGATACAATTACTTGACCAGTAGATTGTCCATCAGATACTCCAGATGCTTTTTCTATATAATCACCAATAACTTTTGACAAAGCGTCTCCAGAAATTTGGTCCTTTGCAGCTTGTCTGCAAGTTGATTGCATAGATGCGATTCTTCCACTTTTTATTGCCTTTTCAGAGGCAACTGCAGAAAATTTCATATATAAATAATCAAATTTCGATGTGTCTCCCTTGCAATAATCAGCAGGAGACTCTCCTCTTTTAGCAGCCGCTGTGTCTGGTGCGCATGCCCAGCCTTCAAATACCCATCCGGCCTCTCCAACACTGGTTGCATCTCTTCGAGCATCTCCGCCCCCGCAATTTGCCGCAATGAGAGCGACTGCAGAAAGAACTAGTAAAACCTTTTTCATAAATGGCTTCTCCTTTAAAACAATAGTATAGACTAGAAAATTGATTGTCAAGGCATCTTTTTAGGATTTTTATTCTTATAGGAAGAACGAATTGTATTCATTTTATCAAATTATTTCATTTTTTTTCATTTTGAGCTTATTTTTTGAAATTAAGGCGAATGAAATTTTATTTCTTCCCGCTGCTTTGGAGGGCGAAGTTCGAATTCGTAACTCAGAAATTTCTCAATCTGATTTAAAAATTGAATTTGCTAAGCTTTCGAGTGACATAATAAATGAGGATCTTTATGTTTCAGCTAATTCTTATGATAATTCATCTGAGACTTCTAAAGAAGTATGCAATATAAAAAGAGTACATTATGTAATTAAAGATTTTTACTTTTTTCCTCAGAACCAAACTCCCTCGGTTACGACATCCATTTACAATTGTTCCAGCGGCCAAGAGATTAGAAAGGAATCTTTATTAAAAGGTTACATCTACCAATCTTTAAGAGATCATTACAAAAAAGTTTTTCATTTTATACCTTCAAAATCTACTAACACTAAAGAAACTTTTAAACCAAAAGAATCAAATGTCTTATTTTTTATCGATGCGAGCGCATCTTTATCAAATGAAAAAGCTGAACTAAATCAATTCATTACGAATGAGATTCAAATGAGAGGAATGGATTTATATTCCAATTTAGTTTCCGAAGGATCATATTTTTCATTCATGAATGGAGAAATTTCATCTGTTCCGTTTGCAAAAATCAATTCCCCAGAAGACCTTTGGGTTGCTTATAGAAAACATATACAATCGATTAAAAAATATAAAGATGTAAATGTTCAATTTCTCGTTCTTTCACCTATTCAATTTACCAAAAAAAAAGAATGGATTACTTTAATTAACGATGCAAGGTCTAAAGGAATCTTAACTTACATTGTAGTTCCTTATAGCAGTGAGCATACCTATTATCAAAATATCGATTCGATTGCTAAAATAACCAACTCAAAATCTCTTCCAGTTACAGTATGGAAAAAAGTAGGATTCCTACAAGGTGAGGAAAAATACTTAATTCTATATAAGGGATATCTTTATTCAAGCAACGAAAATCCTGGAAATTATTTAACTTTAGATGAATTGGATAAAAAAAGAATTCAAATAGATGAAAAAATTACACCGTATAATATGAATCAGATGGTAGAAAAATATTTGAATCAAAAAATTATACAAGAAAGCAAGTTTCAATCAAATATGAGCTATCTTTTAAAAAATACTTTATCAACTTTGAATTATCCTGAATCTGTAAATTCTAAAAGAATACTTGTTCGTTCCAATGGGCAAGCAATGTATATTCTTGTTAAGCCGAATGTAAATTTAATAAAAGGTCAATCCTACATATTGGAATCTAATTTTATTTTAGATGGTAGTAATTCTTGGAATATTCGCAACAATTCAGTTCGTACTAAAATTCATAATTTATCGTATAGATATCCGAAATTATTAGAATTCAAGCCTTCAGAAATATCTGATTATTTAAAGAAATTTAATTTATCTGAATTAAAAGCTTATTTAATAGTAACTGTTGAGGAAGTTCTTTGATTGCAAAACTTCCTGAATCTAAATATATCTATGAAATTCACAATAAGCTATCTTATTATAAAAAGTCAAAACCAAGTCTTCTTATAAGAGGTAGATTTGGATCACGTATTGATGAAATAATTCAGCAATTTCTAGAAACTGAAAACTTAGAATTTAATGAAATTGATTTTCGTTTAGTTGCTAATACAACAATCTTTAAAGATGAATGGGAAACATTAAGAAACAGTACAAAGATAATTCTTTTCAAAGGTATAGATTCTTTAAGCAAGGAACTACAATCTTTATTATATAAAGAATTATTAAATCTTAGGAACCAAGAATATAAACCTTGGATTATTTCAACAGCAAGCTATCGAATCAATGATTTAATGGAAAAGAAAAGCTTTTTGTTTGAAATGTACCAAATTTTAGCTACAAGTAACATAGATCTAATTCCCATTTCAGAAAACAAAAAAGAAATGCCTATACTAGCTAAATACTTTTTAGATTGCTACGCAAAATTTTATAAAAAAAGACTGAAATATATTGATGAATCTTATTTAAATTTTATCATTAAATATGATTTTCCAGGTGATTTGGAAGAATTGGAAAATCTTTTGCACCAATCAGTGATAGCAGGAAAGGGTCGAACATTAATACTAAATGATATTCCTAAAAATTTTTATGAAAATTCAAAAAGCAAATATGAAAGGAACCTTAAGATAATTCCTGGAGTCTCACTAAAAGAATATGAAAAACAAATCTTAAAAGAAAACTTAGCAATTAATAAAGGCAATAGAGAAATAACGGCAAAAATTTTAAAGATTCCAATTAGATCTTTTTATAGAAAATTAGATGAACATAACTTAAAAGATTCAAATTTGCAATAATTTAAACATTTTTAGAAAACTATTATTGACCAATAAATGTAAAACATCTAAATCAGAACTTGTCTTATGACGAAGATTAAGATTCAGTAAAATTTCATAAATCTCTTCCATGGTCTTATCATTGAAGTATTTTGCTTCTGTCCTTAGTTCTTTGAGAACATGAAACTTTCTACCTTCTGAAAAATGTTCTATACCCAAAAGTTCATATAGTAAAGATTCATCCATATCAGATTTATTTTTCTTATGAATGACTCGAAATGTTCTTAATTCGTTGAGTCTTTCTAAAAGTTTTGAAATTAATATTCCTAGTTCCACTCGAATGTCAGAAAGTTTCTTAAGCTCTTTGAAGAACTCAGCTCTTCTATTTTGAAAGAAAAGAGTTACAAGAGAGCTATAATTTAAAGCAGATCGCCCTAGAAGTACATTCTCTATATCCTCAACTTCAAATTTTTTTTTACCTAAAAATGTTTTTAATTTATTTAAAGACTTCATATACGAACCCATGTTCGGTGGAATTCTGTGTAAGAATTCATCCATAGCCTCTGGACTTAAATGTATATCATATTTCTTGGATAAATTTTCTAAATTTTTCCTAGTTTCATTTGGATAAAAATTTTTACTTACTATAGAATTGGCTAGATTTCCAAATAATTTTTTGATACTAGCTGGAAGATCCCAAGTATCATAATGAACAAGAATATAGACTTTGTCACTTAGTTGTGGTAGATGGTGTAGAAAATTTTGGTAAAGGTCATTTGGTTTCTTATTTTGCGTTCCAAGAAAAGCTTTGAAGAAAGTCGTTCCTGATTTGATAACTAGTAATTTAGTGGGATAAAACATATCTGGTGTAAAGCAATGAGAAAAGAAGCTGTCCATCTCTCCACCTTCCCCAGTGAATACTATGATTTCAAAGGTTTCCTGATTTTTAGAAAGTTGCTCTTTGTAGTAATCCAAAAGCACGTCGAATTCAAAAGAATCTTGGGCTGCAAAAAGTAAAACCTGGGGTGCAGAATCTCTTTTGGCATCTAGGAAGCTTAGACAATTCGGATAGTCTTGGATTTTCTTTTCATTAACCATTACTACTAACCATTTAAGATTATTTTGTTTAAATGAAAATCATAAATATCGCAAGGATTTTCTCTAAAACTGGTGTGATTTCAAGAGAAAAAAACAAATCCACAGTATAATGATATTTTTTTTTCTATTAAGTCTAAAGATCGGAAAGGAAAGCCGATAATAAAGTAAATGGAACTATCTAGTTTAGTACAATCTATTGGTAGAGGTGGCGAGTCAGCCTACGTATACACTTTACCGAACTATGCTCCTATTCAACCAGTGACTCCAGTCCATGGTCGACAAGGACATTTTGACTCTAATCTTGGTAATTCTAAAAATTCTCCTAACAAAACTAATCTTTCTCAAGACTATAAAGAAAAAGCAAATCAGATCTTAAGCGATTCTAAATCTCTTGGCTCATCTATTGTTCCTGGTATGCTTTTGAATCTGATAGCTTAAATTTAAGTCAAACTCATCAAATACAATCTAACTTTTTATTACTTTATGCTCTTCTATCTAATTTAGTTAATTGAACAAATAAAGAAGTTATGTACAATAATTAGTTCATAAATTCTTTCCAATATTGAATTTCTTGCAAGAACTTTCGAATTGGAAATCCTAAAACATTTGTATATGATCCTTCAAATTTGTCGACAGGTCCTTCCCTATCTTGGATTCCATATGATCCTGCTTTATCAAATGGTTGGTATTCATGGATGTAATTGTGAATTTGATTCGAACTCCAGGATTTAAAATAAACCTTAGTTGAATCATAATTGAAAATATCTATTTCTTCTCTTTGGAAAATGTAGAAGCTTGAGTGAACATAATGCATTTTTCCTGATAATTTAGATAAGATTTGAATTGCTTCTTCTAGATTTTCAGGTTTGTGAAGAATTTTATCTTCAAAGGTAACAATAGTGTCGGAGGAAACTAGAATTGGTTCTTTATATTGAACTTTATTAACAATAGAAAGAGCTTTATTTATACTAATCCTTTTTAAATAATCCAGAGGTTTTTCATTAATATGTTCTGATTCATCTATGTTAGGTGTTTCTATGGCAAAATTTAAATTTAAATCAGTAAAGATCTTTCTTCGTCTAGCAGATTGGCTACAAAGTATCAATTCTTTCATTGTATTAATCCATTGACAAAAATTGAGAAGATATTACAATTTATAAAATGATTCCTTGTTCTTATTTTAAATCAATTGGTATAGTATTTTTAGTATTATCACTGAATTCCATTTTTGCACAAGCTGACAAAGATTCAGCTAATAGCAGTGATTCTAGTAAAAAGGAACTCAGCGAATCATCAAAAGAATCAAATCTTCCTGAGTTAAAATATGAATTCGGTGATGTTACTATAGATCTAAAAATTGAGACTGAAAGATTAAAAAAATTATTCGAAAAGGAAGTTCAAAAGAACAAAATTCATCTAAAAAATACTTCTCAAACAGATATTTGGAAATCTTTAGATAGTATTAGAATCAATTCTGAAAATCTATATATCAACGGAATTTATAAAGAATCCAGACGTTCTTACAAGAAAGGATTTGAAATTCTTAATCAATTTTATAAAGCTCAATCGGATTCTTATAAAGAGAAGTTTAAAGAATACAACCAAATTGTGAATCAAACTAAAGATAAATTGAATGAAGTAAATTCTGAAAATACAAATAACCGATTAGAAACTATTATCAAAAAACAGAAAGAGGCTATGTTGTATAATTATTTAGCTAAAAACCATGAAGTATCGGGTCGTTTCAATCAATCCTATACGTATTTTAAACTGGCTAATAAAGAACTTCTGCTTTGTTTAATGATTTTAGAAAAAGAATTGGCTGCTTACAATTCTAGTAAAGAAAAACATGAAAATGAAAATGATTCAAAATATTTGCAAGTGGATTATCTTTCACCGATAGCTAAAAAAGATTGGGATGATATCATTGGAGTGGATCATACAATGGAAGAAAACAAACGTGACATCGAACGAAAAAGAATAGAAAAATATTTATCAACCAAGGTAAAAGAAGAATCAAAGCAAGCTAAACCTGATTCTAAGCAAGAAGCCAAATCAATGGAAGATTTTATAAAATCCCAACAACAATGAAGAGTTCTATATTTTATACAATTCATCTTCTTTGTTTATCATTGCTTGGTACCTTATTTTTTATAGATTGTAAGAAAAAGACTCCAGATGTGGATATTCAAGATTGTGATGCTATTTACAATTATTATAAAGATGGAACTCATTATATACGAAGAGATTTAGTTACAGAGGATGGAGTGTTGGATTATGATAAATTATTGGAAGACGGAAAGATAAAGAATTCCAATTGTTATCCAGCCAAGGATAAAGAAATGAATACAGATATTGAACTGGAAGAAAGAAGAACTCTTAGGTAGGAAGATTATAAATGAAAAATTTATTTGATGTAAATGGGAAAGTTATAGTTATAACAGGCGCAAGTCGAGGTATAGGTCGAGCTATTGCAGAATGTTTTGTTGACTTGGGTGCAAAAGTTTATGGGACTGGATCAAAAGAATCATCAATAGAATGGATGAAGGGTACTGATATTACAGGTTATGCTGCTGATTGTTGTGTAGATGGTGAGATTCAATCTGTTCTTCAATCGATTCATCAGAAAGAAGGAAAAATAGATGTTCTAATTAACAATGCAGGAATAGCATCCAACACCCCGGCAAGTAGAATGAAAGATGATGAAGTGAATCGAATTGTTGAAACAAATTATATAAGTCTATTTAGGTCATGCCAAGCTTATTACAAACTACAAAAAAATGTCGGAGGAAATATCATTAACTTTGCATCAGTCTTAGGATTGATAGGCTCTCCCTTGGCAGGTGTTTATTCAGGTACTAAAGGTGCAGTAATAGCATTGTCCAAAGCTCTAGCAATTGAATGGGTAAGAAATGATTTTCGAGTAAATACAATTTGTCCTGGTCTTGTTGAAACAGATATGACAGCTATGATTACTGATAAACCATTAGTTAAAGACCAAGTTCAAGCGGCAATTCCAATGAAACGAATGGGTCTACCAGAAGATTTACTTGGAGCTACGGTTCTACTTGCGAGCGATGCATCAAGATACATGACCGGCACTTCGATCATTGTTGATGGTGGCATGACTGCTCAATAATTAAATGATCTTATATTTGCATCCTACCAATCCCGAACTTAGGAAGTTAAATTCTATTTCTGAAGATTTGAAAAGAGGGGCCAATTATATTTTTCCAACGGATACTGTATATGCAATAGTAGCAGATGCAAATAGCAAAGAAGGTACTGAGAAGCTTTATAATCTTAAGAAATTAAATAAAAATAAGCCACTTTCCTTACTTTGTAAAGATATATCAATGGCTTCTCAATTTATAGAATATCTTCCGAATGAGGCATATCGCCTAATGAAGAAAATCACACCAGGTCCATTTACTTTTATTCTTAAAGCAAATAAACTTTTACCAAAACCTTGCATCATTCATCATAAAGATAAACACATCGGAATACGATTTCCTGACCATATCTACTTGCAAGAGCTATTAAAAATACATGATTCTCCTCTCACATCTACTTCAGTGATAACGGATGATGAATACCTTACAAATGTTGATGATTTAGATTATCAATTTGGTGATAAAGTAGACGGAATTATAGATGGCGGCATCATCCAGGTGGAACCATCCACTATCATAGATTTTACATCAGAGTCTATGACTATCCTTAGAGAAGGTAAAGGCTTCGAAAGGATTTGAATTTTTCTTTTAAAATGTGAATTTTCAATATCTTAGTTTCTTAGAAACATTTTAAACAAATTTAGAATTTACTTTTCCATTCCTCTTCTTTAAATCCAACTAAGCCAATTTTATCAGATAACACAAAAGGTCTTTTGATTAGATTGCCATTCGATGCAAGTAGGGCTATAATTTCTTTTTTTGTCATTGATTCTAATTTATCCTTAATTTTCAGTTCTCTATAGTCGGCTCCAGAAGTATTGAATAATTTTTTAGGATCAATTGAGAATGTATCTATCATAGTCAATATTTCCTTCTCAGAAGGAGGTTGATCACGAATTGGAATCTTATCATAAATTACTTTTTTATGATCTAAATACTTGAGTGCTTTTTTACACGTTCCACAATTCTTATATTCATAAACTTTTAATTTCATATTAACCTCTTAATAATTAAAGTCGAAGATAGTACTATGAATAAATCAAAATTCGCTATTTTCATTATTTCTTTATTTTTTTCAGTATCATCTTCCATCTATTCTCAAAAGCTTTCTGATTTATTGAAAGAAGATTTTAATAAACGCGAGCAATTATTAATCCAAAATGAAGTAAGAAAAAAATTAGGATCCAGAGCAAATCAAAAGGACGTGCATAATTTAATCACAGAGTTGCTTCCTTGGGCTATGATGGAAGGTCAAGATTCAAAAACTTTTGCAAGAACCATTGTTCTATTTACTAGAAATTTGGATGCAGGAATTGACTTGAATGAATCTGAAGAGTTAATTCCTCTCTTAAGCAATTATACAGGTAGTGATGATGACTTTGTTTTTCTTTCTAAATTCTACCAAGAAGCTAATCTTGCACAATTGCCAATAGAGATTAGAGATTCTTATATCAGAAAATCAAGGAATAATAAACTTGATGGATTCACTACTTGGATAGGTGGTAGAATTTTAATTTTTGGATTAAATGAAAAAGTAAATTATCAAAAATTATTCCATAGAATAGTGATAACATTACCGAATAATGTATATAGAAATTCTGAATCTAAAAATAGACAAATATTTTCAGATATAATGAGAGATTTTAATGAAAAGAATCGAATATCTAATACTACAATTTTATTGAATCAAATTAAAAGTTTAGAAAGAAAATCTGGTATAAGCCTAACTCTTGCTTTAACAAAAAAAGATAGAAACTTAGAAAACAATTTCACTGAAATAGGTAAGATGGATTTCATTCTACGACCTAAAATAGAATTGAGTCCTGAAGATTTAGGAATAGAAGTCGAAAGTACGGTTGTTGAGACTGAAACCAAACCTGAATCTATAAATAATAATCTTCCTACGAGTTGGAGGTTTCTTATAAAACAAAACCTGAACCAAGTAGTGAAAGGTTGGCTTGGTACTAAGTATGTTTATGGTGGAGGTTCAAAAGTAGGTACAGATTGTTCTGGATTTACTATCGGTGTTTTAACTGATCCTTTAATCTCTGTTCCAAGATCAGAATTACCTAGATCTGCACGCCACCAAGCTTTAGTGGGGACTGAAATAACTCGATCTAATATCAGAGAAGGAGATTTGGTATTCTTCTCCGCATCTAAAAACCAAACTAAAATTACACATGTAGGTTTAGCTGTAGGAGGTGGTCAATTTTCTCATGCTTCTTCTTCTAGAGGAGTTGTGATACAAGGATTAAGTGAGAGATGGTGGCTTGATCGATTTGTAACAAGTAGACGCATTTTCTCAAAGGTCGAGAAGTGAATCACCTAAGAGTTCTATAGTGCTTTTCATGAAAAACTTCATAGCACTTTTAGATTGAGTGTCTAATTCCATAGGTTGAATTGATTTATCTTTTTCTTTTAAAGATTTATCAAAATATTTGCTAACAGGTAGAATCGCATATTTATTCCCTTTTCCCTTAAGATTAGGATAAACCCAAGTAGGAATGTAATGCAAGTTTTCTATAGTATTTTTGGTTCTTTGAATGGTAGATCTATTTTTTTCCATTTTTAAATTCCATTGAAAGATAGCTCCACCATCTGTGTACGGATACCTTTGGCCAGATAGAAAATTCCCCATAGAATAAAGTATTAATCTTTCTTTTGATTCTCCATAACGATCAGAATATTCTTTAAGTTCAAATTTTTGAAGAACATGTGGATGACCACCTAATATAATATCGGCGCCGTTGTCAATAGCAAAATTCACCCAACGAATCTGTTCCTTATCGGGCTCTCGTAGGTACTCCCCGCCATAATGATAAGAAACTATGATACAATCTGCGCCTAATTCTTTTGCTCTTTTTAAATCTTCTTGGATTACTATTTCATCAATATGTCTGACGATATTAGGTTCAGGAACCAATAATCCATTTGTTCCATAGGTATAATTATAAATAAATATTTTATATCCATGCGTATTAATAAAAAAATCTCTTCTGCTATTATAGTCATCTTGGTTTAAATAGGTTCCAATTTGAGATATTTCTAGAGATTTTAAAGTTCGAATTGTATTTTCAATTCCAAGAGAACCTTTGTCTACAGAATGATTATTGGCTGTAGACAAAATATTGAAATGAGAATCTTTGATAGCATACGCATACTCATTCGGGGATCCGAATTCTGGATATCCAGAAACTAATTTAACATCATTCGGTAGTGTGGTCTCTAGGTTTCCAAAATTGATTTCTGTTGTTTGAAATATGGGTTCTACAAATTGGAAAGATTGGTGAAAATCAAATTTTTTTGTGATCTTATCGAAGTTTGCCTCTAGCTGAGAACTATGGACCATAAGGTCACCTACAGCTGAAAAACTTATTCGTATTGAATCTGGAAGAAAAATAGAATCGATCAATGAAGTATTTTTAGTAGAAGAACAATTCATCAAAATGAAAAAAAAGAAAAGATAAATCTGTTTACGAATAGTGTAATGTTTTAATAAATAAGATTCTAACATGAAATTCAATTTTGCATTAGCGCTTTTCCTTACAAGCATCTTCTTCCATTGCCAATCGAATGAAGACCAACTTTATTTAGAATCAATACGCAAATCCTTACTCCCTGAAATAGACTTAATTCTTATACCAAATAAATACAATTATCTTGATGAAACATGGATTCTGGAGAGAAAGAAAAGTCATTTTACGAAAGAAAAAATTTCGAAAGAATTGAAAAGATACAACCGGAATTGGAATGAATTTCAAAAAGAGTATAAAGAATTTATTACAGAAGAAAATGGAAAAATCATATTAGATGGTTATGGAATTTCGCATTCTACTCACTTCGATTATGACAGAAATATTCCGATAGTATTTTATGGTCCAAAATATTTTAACAAAACACTTTATAATAAAACAATATACCAACAGCATATAACACCTACTTTTGCAACTTTGCTTGAGTCTCCTATCCCCCAAGGAGCCCTTGAGAAACCTCTCGTAGAAATATTTAGAAAGGATTTTAATAAAATTTCAAAACCAGAAATTATTTTGTTTATTGTTTTAGACCAAGGAGGAACCGAGTTATACAATTCTCACAAAGAATCCTATCCTAACATTAAAAGATTATTTGTAAATGGTTCGTACTATCCAAATGCCAATGTTGGACATATTGATGCTCATACCGCAGTAGGGCATGTATCTATAGGAACAGGTGGATACCCCAAGCAACATCATATAATAGGTAATGATCAAATTTATCCATTAGAGAATGGTAAAATTAAAAAAATTCCAGTTTATGAAAATACTAAAAATTCTATGAATCCCAACCAAATGGAAGCTGATACCTTAGCAGATATTTGGGATTTTTACAGAAATAATAAACCAGTAATTATTAGCCAATGTTATGCTGTAAGAGCATCTATAGGCATGGCTGGTCATGGCAAAGATTATAATAATAGATTAAACAAAATTCCAATCTTGAATAACATCTCTCAAGAATCAGATAAAGATTTTGTCTATTGGTTATCCAAAAAGGATTTAACTTGGGTTACAAGTACAAATCAATACTCTCTGCCTGAAGTAATAAAAGGATTTAATATTCAGAATTTCTTTAACGATAGTGAAAAGTATGAATATTGGAAATATAATTCAATAAATTTCAATAATACTGAAAAAGATTTTTATAAAATAGTTGGAAGTCCATACCAATCTAAAATGGAATCAGAAATGATTCAATCTGTCATACTATCGGAAATAATTAATAAAAATCTTCATAAAGACCAAGAAACCGATTTAGTATACATTACATTTAAAGCGATTGATGCTGTGGGGCATACACATGGATGGGAGAGTGAACAGTCACGTCTTGTCTTCGAGGAAACAGATAAGCAAGTTGGTGAATTGATTAAATTTTTAGAATCAAATTATGGGGATAATTTTGTAATTGTTTTAACCGCAGATCATGGTGCTGGACCCAGAATGGAATTTACGGGGGGCCAATTTCTTTCTTATTCTGATTTAATCGAAGAAATTCAATTCTTACTACCTTCTCCTGCTCGTAAGAAAGAATATTTAGTTAATTATTATACAACAGGCCAAATTTCACTTAATAAAACTGTAATGGATAAATATAAGATATCTACATTTCAAATTCAAAAAGCTATTGAGTCCATAAAAGTTAATAACAAAAAATTCTTTTATAAGGTCCTAAGAAGTTCGGATATTCTTAATACTCAAAATTGAATTAATTTAACATAAACTTTGATATCTTCGTAATCAATTTTTTCAAGTTCTACTTCAAGCTTTTGTCCTATGACAAAATCTTTAGTGTATTTTTTAGAATAAAAGGTAAATGGATTTCGACCAACTAATTCAAATTCATTTGTAAAATAGGATTTAGGAATACTTGCTTCCATCATAGGATCATCTAATTCCACGAAAACCATTGTTGGTTTATAACCAGTTATATGAGCAATAAATTTTGTTTTATTAGTAGATTCAAGATATCTGCAAGCTTTCAATTTAAATATATCTCTCTCAGCATCTGCTGCCTTTCTTTCTTCTTCGGAAGTATGTATGCCCATGCTCTTAAGATTATCTATGGTGTAAGGAAGAGATTCATTCAGTAGTACAGAATGTAAGACTCTATGAACAATCAAATCTGGATACCTACGTATAGGAGAGGTAAAATGACAATAATCTTGAAATCCAAGTCCCCAATGTCCTAAATACTCTGGTCCATAATAGGCTTGCATAAAGCTTCTCAGTAATAGATAATTAAAAACTTTCTCGATAGGCTTGTCATGGATCTCTTGTAGAACTTTTTTTATATTACCGTAATCAGCATTTTTAATTTGGATGTTCATAGAATTTAATTTTAAAAACGCATTTAATGCTTCTAGTTTTTCACTATCCATAGCTTCATGGATTCGATTCAAAGCTGGAGCTTTCTTCTTTCGTAAGAATTCCGCAACCTTAGTGTTAGCTGAAAGCATCATTTCCTCAATTAAAACATGACTCTGTAACCGCTCTTTTGTTTGAATAGAAATTGGTGTAAAATTTTTCCCAATTTCCATAATACTTTCTTTGAGATTTAAATCTACCCTTCCAGATTCCATTCGATTTTTTCGTAAGGCTTTCGCAAATTGATTGAGTTGGACCATCCAATTTTTTGGGTCATTCTGAAGAATTTCTTCTTCCGCCATTTCATAAGTATATCTTTGATCTACATTGATGACGGATTTATAAAATTTTGCATTTGTAATATTCCCATCAAAGTCTGCCTCCATTTCCGCAGTGAAAGCAAGTCTATTGGTTTTGGATACAAGGCTGCAAAGATTTTCAGATAAGACAGGAGGTAGCATAGGTATAACTCTATTTGAAAGATAAACTGAAGTTGCTCTTTCATAAGCCTCATCATCCAATGCAGTTCCTTGGCGAACATAATATGATACGTCTGCTATGTGAACCCAAAATCGTATCTTATTATCTTCTATTACAAAAGAGATAGCATCATCAAAATCTTTGGCTGTAGCTCCATCAATAGTGATAGCATAGAGTTTTGTGAGATCTTTTCTTGATTTCCAATCACTAACAGTTTTTGAAGAAACTTCTTCTGGATAATCAATAGATATATGGTCAGGATGGTTTTGTTGAAAATTGTATTTCATCATTACTCTAAGAAAATCTGGATCTTCTTTAGAATCAGATTCAAATCTCACAAAGCTAACTTCATATAGATTCGGTTCATTGGAATCTATATCTTTCATCTTAACAATGAGTACATCGTCTATTTTAATATTTTTAATATTATCAATTAGAAGTGACTTCTTTAAGAGCAAGCCTTCCTTTTCTTCACCAGTCATATCTAGTAATTTCCCAAAGATAAACTTATCCTCTATCTCTCTTACTTTCATTCGATAGAGAACTCTTCCACGTTTTTGAATACGCAATATTTCTGCTTCCATACGGTCTCTTCGTCCAAGACCCATTGGTGAAATTTCTACTAAATCACCTGCCATTGCTGTATCTGATTTGTTTCCAGGAACAAAGGCTTCATTTCCACTTGCTAATTTAACAAAACCATCTCCTTTAGCGCTCAAAGAAATTTTGCCAATTAATGTGAATGGTCTTTTGATTAGAATGGATTTTTTTTCCATTTTTATTAAACCTTCAGTTTCAAAAAGAAAGAGAAGATTTTCTATCCATTCGAGTTTCTTCGATTTTCTTTCATTCTTCTTTGCACTGCTACCTTTAAGTGGTTTCTTTTTTAGTTTGGATGATTCTTCTTTTTTATTTTTAATTGGCTCTTCGGTTGCAAACTTTTGAATTAACTCTGTTCGAGTTGTACTTTGTCCTGCGCGAATGATAAAGAAATCGATGATTTTCTTATAGAATGAAAAATTATCTGAACTTTGCGAACGCTTAGTTCGATTGTAGCTATCTGGTTTATTGTGATTTCGTTTTTGTTTTTTAATCGACATATGTTCCCCTCATGTAATTGGGAAGTAAATTTGTATAATTGTATTCTTTAGATTTATCTTTGTCTAGGAAGAAATCTAATTTTTTGAAAAGAATAGAACCTTGGATATCTGGATAATCTTCATTCAGGTCTATAGTTTTATGTTGTATATCTAAGATTGAATTGCTGATTATATTCAATTCTTTATTAGCTAAACTTTCGATTTTTTGTTGAATTTCTTGGATAGTCAAATCCTCAGTTTTGGCTTGATGAGCTAGATCATTCATTCTGAAAAAGAATTTTTTCATTTTTCCATCTATGATAAGGAAAATTGTTTGGTATATATTCTTTGTTAAATAATAATCTAAATAAACTTCTAAGGTATCCAACCCGAAGCATGGAATCTTCCAGAGTTGAGCTAAATTTCTTGCAGTGCTTACTGAAATTCTTATTCCCGTAAAAGAACCAGGACCTTTTGAGACTACGATAAAGTCAGGTTTAGAAACTTCCGAAACATCTAAAGCCTTCTTTATTTCTTTGGTTAAACGAAAAGATGCTTCTTTTGGACTACTTTGCTTGAAGCTATAAATTATTTTCTTATTTGATAGGTTCCAAATCTGGACGACAATCCAATCGGTAGAAGTATCAAAATAAAGAATATTCATTTATTATCTTCCACTATTTCAATTTCAATGTTTCTCGTCTCGGAACTTTCAATCGAAATATTTATTTGAAGTCTAGGATAAGGAATCAATTCATCTGCCTTTTGCCACCATTCTATAATGCTTAATCCTTTATGTCCCCAAATACTTTCAAAGCCCAATTCATCAACTTCAGAAATATCTTGCAATCTATATAAATCAAAATGAAAGATCTCCATTCCGTTATTCAATGTATATTCATTTAAGAGAGAAAATGTTGGTGAGTTAACTAAATCTGGGGTTCCTAAATACTGTAATAAATTTCTTGTAAAAGTTGTCTTTCCTGCTCCCATTTCACCTGACAAAGCAATGATATTTAACTTTTGTTGCTCTAAAAATTCTTTTTGAATTATTTCAAATAGACTCAAATAGTCTTCTAATCCAACTTGCTTAAATAATTTCATTCTTTAGGAAAGAGTTTAACTACATCCTCGTCTTGGTAATTGTATATACTTTTACAAAATTCACATTCAACTTCTATCTTTCCTTGTTCGGTAAGAATCTCCCTAACTTCTTGTTCCCCTAAGGAAACCAAAACTTGTGAAATTTTCATTCGAGAGCAATCACAAATTAAATGTGGCTTATCCTTATCTAATACTCTAACTTCCTCTTGAAAAATAGCTGGAAACTCATTGCAAATTTCTTCAATCGATTTGTTACTCATGATTTCTCGATTCAAATTTGCATCTGCAAAACCTTGTATTTTCAATCGGTCGGCATCTGTCGCTTCTGGTAAGGCTTGGAGAAAGAGTCCTTTTGCAGCTATTTTACCAAAAGAAATAGATTGTGTATCCATATAAATCATAGTTAATTGTTGTTCAGAATCATTGATGTATTTTATCAAATTTGTTTCGAAGGTATCTTCTACTAAAGTTGTAAAAGATTGGTAAGGATCTGCATCCGGACTCCATCGAATAACTTTGAGAATTCCCGAACCTAAGATGAATTCATTTCTTATATCACCTTTTGCAAATTCACCAGGATAAGCGACGCCTTTCATAATACCTATGTGATTCGAGTAAGCGAGAACAGAATGTTTGAATTCATCTTTCCATTGAATACTAATTCTTTGGTCTTCCTTTACCATTCTAGCTAAGAAGAAAGCACCCATCATAGTTTTTGATAAGAAATTCGACATACGAAAATCTAAATCATGAATTCTATCTAGGTGAGAACAAATTTCAGAGCAATCGATTAAAGTAAATCGAAAGTGTGATTGGGGTAAGATGCCAGTTATAAAGAGGTCAGACATTATTGAATTGCAGAAAAAACTTCTAGTTTCATCCTATCTCAATAGCTTAAGCAAGCAAGTAGAAAAGGGAGAAAATTATGATTTTCGGTGCAGCATATTATCCTGAACAATGGAATCCAAAAGATTGGGAAGAAGATATCTTAATCATGAAATCTATGGGTTTATCCCAAGTCCGCTTAGCTGAGTTTTCATGGGCTTTAATGGAACCTAAAGAAGGTAAATTTGATTTTAGCTTTTTTGCAAAAGTAATGGATCTTCTTCACAAGCATGACATGGGAGTTATCCTTGGAACTCCTACTGCAACCTTTCCTCCTTGGTTGTATAAGAAATATCCATCAATTGTTCAGACTTCTAAGAATGGAATCGTTCGTACGATAGGCACTCGTAGACAGGCTTGTTTTTCTTCCTTAGAATTTAAAAAATCAACGGAACGTATTGTAACGAAAATGAGTCAAGCTTTAGGTGCTCATCCATCTCTAAGAGGATGGCAGATCGATAATGAAATTGGTCATGAAGGTTCTGATGTTTCTTATTCTAATTCTGCATTAGTAGGTTTCAGAAAATGGTTAAAGACAAAATACAAAACGATTTCAAACCTAAATGAAAATTGGGGAGCATCCTTTTGGGGGCTAGTCTACAATGATTGGAATGAAATTCCATTGCCAGCATCTCATGTAGCAAGTGGATTCAATCCAGCTATGATCCAAGACTACTATCGATACAATTCAGATTTAATCATTGAATACGTTTCATTTCAGACTAAAATCATTCGCAAAAATTCTCCAAATATTCCAATCACAACCAATCTCTATCCAAGTCCTTTTCTTCCTGTAACAGAAATGAGTCGAGTCTTTAGTGAGTTGGATTATGTTTCCTGGGACAACTATCCTGTCTGGGGTCCCCAGCTTGAACCTTTCCCTCATCCTATGGTAGCTATGACGCTTCAATATGTTAGAGGTCTTAAAAACCATCCATATACAGTTATGGAACAATTTTCAGGACAACAAGGTCATGATACTCTAGGCTACCTTCCTCCTCCTGGACAGATTGGACTTTGGCTTGTCCAAGCAATAGCTCATGGAGCTAACCAAATCTTTTTCTTTCGCTATCGAACAGCTCTTTTTGGGCAAGAACAATTGTGTTATGGAATTCTTGACCATGGGAAACAACTAACACATAAATACTTTGAACTACAAAAGACAATTACCGAATTACAGGAAGTAGCTGATGATTTTGTAGACGAGCCTTATCCAGCAGAGGTAGCACTAGTTACAGACATAGACAATGTTAGAAATTACAAACACCAACCATTAACCGATGGATTGCGTTTTGAACCTACAGCTTTTGCTAGCGTAGGCTATGATATTGAAATTGCTACTTGGTTTGCTGGTGCAAATATTTTAAATGTTAACACACACTTAATTCCAAGTGATTTAGTCGATTTACAAAAGTATAAAATAATAATCCTACCTTTGTATACCATGATAGATGCTCGCTTTGTAGAAAGATTAGAAGAATATGTTCGCAATGGCGGTTGCTTGGTTCTTGGATACAGAGCAGGGATTAAGGAAAAAAATCATTGGATGCGACCAGAACGTACACCAGGCGTATTTCAAGAAATGGCAGGAGTCACAGTAGAAAAATTTGAAGCAATAGGTAAAGAGTCATATAAAATAAAATTTCGATTCTTTAGAGGAAAATGCAATAAATTCTGTGAACTTTTACAACCTACAACCGCAAAGGCGATAGCTTGGTACAATGATAGCAAGAAATTCTATAAGGGAACTCCAGCAGCTACAGTTAACAATTACCATGCGGGAAAAGTTTATTATATTGGTACTTCCCTTGCTCCAGAATCCATGGTCTTGCTTTTCAGAAGAATTTTCCGTGAAAATCAAATACCTTTTTCTTTTTTAGGAGAAAAAACAGAAAGAATAAGACGAGTAGGTAAACTTTGGAATTATGAAATTACATTGAATAATTCGTCTAAATACAAACTGTTGGGATTTTCATTTCTAAAACCTTTTGCATATAGGATTCAGAAAATTCCAAAATAAAGTTTCGTGAAAATAGGATAAAAAATTAAAATGGGTTTTAGTATTCATGAAATAGGACAAATCAATGATAGGTTAGCTAATCTAAAATCCATCTATAACACGAAAGATATTGATTTTAACAAAAAAAAGCATTCCATTTATGTGGATAATCTTCACTGCGCCTATTTAGAATTAGGCGAAACTTATATTTTACCATCTTGTTCCTCTATGAATGGTCCAGATTACATCTCAGTCCAAGAATACCTGGACCAGATTTTACCATTTGCTCCAATGCTATTCGATGGATTGCAGTTGCTTCCAGAGCCCAGACCTAAGAAGGAAATAGGAAAAATCTTTTTTACTAAAGAACTGCCAAGCATTGAATCCCAGAAATTTCTCTTAGTTCTTAGTATTGATTTTTTTTATTTAGGTGGTGCAAAAGCTTCGGATATTCTCAATAAATCTACTCAATCTTTAACCGCTTCTATAAAGGCGTCGCGAATCTATTTCAAAATTTCAGTTGTTCCAGTCCAAGAAATATTTTATAAGCGAGGTCGTATTGTTGGTTTTGATTCTCTGGAAATGAAAGAACTACTAGAATACAAGAAATCAAACGAAACAGGATCTTCAAGAATTCTTCCCATCACTGTGATGTTTGATGATATAGACTTCCAAGCACAAGAAAGTTTATTGCAAAAGGCATTAAACATTCAAGATTCAAATTGGAAGCTTGGTAAAATTTATACCCTTGCAGGAATGGATTTTCTATCATTTAGTTTACGATTTTTGATACCTGATATTTCCTTTATTGAAAAGAAATGGTCTGAGATAGGTCCTGAAATATGGAATCGAATAACATCTCTCGAAAGATACATAGATACTAATTCATCTGACCAAGACTTAAATAAATTTCATTCTTTTTTGAGACAACACAGAGCGGAATCGGAAATGTCTGTTTCGGGAAATTTATGTTGGAAGATAGAAATAGATTCCTAAAAATATGATTTGAATGGAAAGCATTCCAAAATAATTTTGAATCAAATGAGTACATCGGGCACAATTGAATTTCCTATAGACCAAACCCAAAGAAGAGTTGAAGTTATCAAAGCTAATTCTCCAGGCTTTATGCTTGCAGCTAGAAATTTGCAGAAAGAATTGCGCCTTTATCGTTCCAAAACTGACCAAGAAGAAAAAGATAGAATCAATAGTGCCGATTTTAAAATGGGCCAGTTTCTGATTGAATTTTTTCAGAAAGCTTTTCCCAAAGATGCTTTGTTAGTTGAGGATATGGATGCAATTGATGGATCTACAGGTTTTCGTTGGGTTATAGATCCAATAGATGGATCCATGAATTTTGTTCGTGGACTGCCGATGTATGCAATCTCAATAGGATTAGAATATAGAGAAGGACCTGTTGCAGGTGTGGTTCTTGTTCCTGAGTTGGAAGATATCTACAGTGCCATTTATGGAGAAGGAGCAACTAAGAACGGAGATACAATTTTTCCTTCTTCGACAAATGAATTGTCTCGGTCGATTTTTGCACCCAACCTACCTAGCAAGCGATCCCACAATATTCCAGAAATCATGGCAGATTTAACAGCACTTGTTACTTATGCGAGAAGTATTAGAAGAAGTGGTTCATTGGTCTTAGATCTTTGCTGGATAGCAGAGGGTTGCCTAGATGGAGTCTGGGAAAAGACGGTGAAACATTGGGATATGTGTGCGACATCCGTCATCCTAGCGGAAGCAGGTGGCAAGGTAACAGATTATGAAGGGAAACATTACCTCAATGGACTTCCTGAAATTGTAGCTACGAATGGTTTCTTACATAATTCCATCTTAGAAGTTCTGAAAAATGCGAAGTCATCTCTCGGCCGGAATTAAATCATTTTGAAGCAAAAGAAAAAGAACAATTGGTTGCTCTATGGAGCAACAGGTTATACTGGCAATCTAATTGCTCGCCTAGCGAAAGAAAGAGCAGTATCTCCTGTTCTTGCTGGTAGAAATTCTCAAAAGGTGAAACAATTAGCTGAAGAACTAGGCTTAGAATGGCTTGCCTTTGATCTTACTTCGGTTGATGAGGTAGCGAATTATTTAAAGGATTTTGAGTCTGTTCTTCACTGTGCAGGACCTTTTGTTGAAACCGTTGAAGTAATGGCACAAGCCTGTCTCAAGTCTTCAACTCATTATTTAGATATAACAGGAGAGATTCCTGTATTCGAATATTTGCATAAACTTGATAACAAAGCTAAAAAGGTAGGAATCACACTTCTTCCTGGAGTTGGATTTGATATTGTTCCTACAGATTGTGCTGCCGCTATGGCAAAGGCTGAGATGAAAGATGCCATAGAGATGGATTTACTCTTTGTGGGTTTTGGAGGTGTTTCAGCAGGCACTGCGAAGAGCGCAATAGCCCAAGCACCTATGGGATCATTCATACGAGAAAATGGTGAATTGAAAAAAGTTCCTCAATTTAGTATCTCCAAAGATTTTCATCTCGAAGGTAAAAGCATGAAACTCTTTGCCCTGCCCTGGGGTGATGTGTACACATCGTATCTTTCTACAAATATTCCGAACATCAAAGTCTTTACCTACTTTCCAGAAAATGTGGTGAAACTCGGAAGGTTAACTCAGCCTACTTCCTTTTTACTAAAAAATAAAATGATCTTAAAATTTGCTCAAAGTCTGATTGGAACATTTGTAAAAGGACCAACTGAAGAAGTGCGTGAGCAAGGTAGAACTCTAGTCCAAGCCAGAGTTCGAAATGCAAGAAGCCAAGAAATTATTGTTCAGATTGATACTTTGGAAGGATATCGTTTTACTTCTGAATCAGCTTTGTTAGCAGTTCAGAAGCTAGCTAAGAATCCGATAGGACCTGGATTTTTTACACCTAGTCAAGCCTTTGGTAAAAATTTTGTTCTGGAAATACAAGGCACAACACGGTCTAATAGTAAATAAATCATTAGAATTATTCTAATCTCGGAGAAAATGAATGGAACATAAACTTCCTGAACTACCTTACGCAAAAAATGCATTGGCACCTACTATTTCTGAAGAAACTTTAGAGTTTCATTACGGAAAGCACCACCAAGCCTATGTTACAAATTTAAATAATTTAATTAAGGGTGGCGAATTTGAAAATTCATCCTTAGAAGATATTATTAAAAAATCATCCGGTGGTATCTTTAACAATGCTGCTCAAGTTTGGAATCATACTTTTTATTGGCATTCTCTAGCTCCTAATGCTGGTGGTGAGCCAAGTGGTAAGATTGGTGAAGCCATTAATAAATCCTTTGGATCATTTGCAGCATTTAAAGAAAAATTTTCTGCATCCGCAGTTGGTAACTTCGGTTCTGGTTGGACTTGGTTGGTTAAAAAAGAAGATGGCAGTTTGGAAATTGTGAATACTAGCAATGCTGGTTGCCCAATTAAAGATGGTCTGAATGCACTCTTGACGATAGATGTTTGGGAACATGCATATTATGTAGATTATAGAAATGCTCGCCCTAAATATGTGGAAGCATTTTGGAATCTAGTAAACTGGAAGTTTGCTGAAGAAAACTACAATAAATAAGAAGCGATTTTCTGCCTAACAGAAAGCCTCATAGAGAAATCTATGAGGTCTATCATTCATCACTTATATTTTTTATTTTCTTTATCTAAGTATTCACCTAAACTATCCAATTTCTTGTTCCAAAATTTCTCATGCTGTTGTAGCCACTCATAGACTTCAACTAAATTGTCTAAGACAAGAAAACAATATTTTTCTCGACCATCTTTTTCTATATTAATTAAACCACTCTCTTCTAAATACTTTATATGCTTTGTTATTCCCTGTCGAGATACTTGGTTGAAATAATCTGAAATTTGATTAATGTTCAGTACTTTATTCGCCAGTAAATCTATAATGATTCTTCTTGTGGGATCTGCAATAGCTGCAAAAGGATCTCTTTTCATTTTTCTAAATAATTCTTTATTTTTTTAAATAGTAGATCCTTCCAGCCTCTTTCAAGAATAAAACGAATAATGTACTGGTTAATTAATCCTTCAAATCCACTGTGCGTGAAATACAACAAAGTACCATCTTGAAGAGATTTTAATTCAAATATGATTTTAGTAGGCTTTTTCATCGGACCTCCTTGCCATGTGTAGGACAGTTTGGTCGGTATTTCGAAGTCAAGTAATTTACATTTTACAATTCCGTCGAATCCAAATTGTGGACTTGTTTTGAATGTAAACTCATAGTCTTTTTCAAGTTTGAAATCAGTAGGCATTAACCATTCTGATAGAGCCTCAGCTGTTGAGATTGCCTTCCAAACTTTCTCTATAGAATGAGGAAAAAATTTTTCTATTTTTATTTCATTAGTCATTTAATAAATCCACCTTAAGAATTTGATCTACCGAAAATGTATTTTTTCTATTTGCTATGAAATACGAAAAAATATTGAACAAATGACAGAATTGTCCAACCCAATAGTGTTTTGAAAACAACACCAACTGTGTAAGATAATGAAAAACCCCACCAATTCAGGTAGGGAATATGAATACCAAAACTAGCGATAATTGCAAAGGCATTTACTAAAATCAATACTTCTCTTAAATTTTGCATTTTGATAATTGTGAAAACAATAGCAAATACAAAGGAAATGACAAAAACAGAAACAATTGCAATTATAAAGAATTTCTTCAAATTGTAGTATTCTGCTTTCTTCGTGACTAAGAAACTTACAGTTTTATCGGTGACAAGATACGTCATACGATCGGTGCGTTCACTAAATTTGGCAGAAGTTAATTCGTTAGTTTCTAACCGTTCTACTGCTCTTACACCGAAATTCGGAATTCCTTGGAATACTCCATCAAAGAGAAACAAAACAATTGCTCCCAAAATTGTTGCGATTATTATTTTTTGCATTGGCTTACTCATTATTAACTAATTTTTTACATTTGAAATATGCAACCATTTAGTTGCAAGTATTTTTTTTAAGATTTTTCCTAATGTATTTATTTTGGGTATTAATATGAAATAAATTATAACGTTTCTTATTTTGATTTCAATAGTTTCTTAGGTTGATGTGATTTAGAAGATTATTCTAAGCTGAAAAGAATCTTATCTTCTAAGTTTTATAAATAGTTAATTCTGGTATAATTGCATTAGATATGCAGATGTTGCTATAATTAAAGAAATCAAAGCGATGAGATCAGCTATTACAACGCGTTTCAATGGTTCATTAATGCCACCAACACTCCAAGCAAGGATGAGAAACGATATTACGCTTATAAATCCAATAAGAATTGATAAAGGTCTATACATTGGAAAAATGATTGCATAAATCAAAATCATAGCCACAATTCCAAACAGTATGGCTCGATGCCGCATAAGTATACTAAGGTTAGGCTCTTCTATAACTAGCCCATACATTTTATTCAATGCGCTATTTCCTAGAGCACCAAATAAAGGTAAGATATGAATGATTGCAACTATCATTAAAGATATAGAAATTATAAGGTTCATAATTAGATAATAATTCATTAAGTGAAAGTAAAATTGTATAAATCAGCTATTGAATTAAAAAAATTATTATACGAAGAAATATTTTTTCAAATCCAGTGGATGATTGAATTTGTAAAAATTTTCTTAGGATTTATTCCAAAATAGCTTTTAAAAACTCTATTTAAGTGAGATGAGTCAAAGAAACCAGACTCTTGAGCAGCAAAGGTTAAGTTTTTATTTTTTTTAATAGAAATGGAAAGCTTTTTAATTTTCATCCAAATCTTGTATGATGATATAGGCAGACCCATTTCTTGTTTAAATAAATGACTCAATCTTGATTCTGATAAGTTCACTGAACTTGCCAATTCCTTGATAGAACTATCTCTTTCTAAATCAAGAATTGAAATTATCTCCAAAACTTTAGATATCCTTGGGTCGATAATCTGTTTTCTTTGTATGGGAATTTGCAAATTTTGAATGAGTGTGCTAATGTTAGAATTTACTTTATTCTTTGAAAGAAGTAAATTTTGGATTTCATGTTTCAAATCATTCAATAAACTCCAGTCTTGCAAAATAACATTTTTTTTATTCCAATCGCAATTAACATAAGTAGAGTACTTTTCAAAAAAAATAAAAACCATAAAAGAACCTTTTGCTTCAATTTTATGTTTTAAATTCGGAGGAATGAGTATAGGTTGTTTTGTTGTTAAAGATTCAATCGGAGAGTTGTAATGGAAATTGGCATCTAAAGCAAAGCATAAAGTCCATGTTAAGTGGGAATGAACAGCCAGATCGTAGATTCTTCCCAAATAAAATAATTCATGATCACCAACATGTATATATTTTTCTGTTACCAATTATTCCTCTTCATTTGATCTAGCATGATTTAATAATATTGAATATCTATAAAAATTCACCCAATTAAATCAAGTATTTTCAAGATTACTAAGTTTTAATAATTAATTGATGATCCTCAATAAAATGTTCTTATCATATGTTAATACGTAAATCTATTAATAAAGAATCTTGCATTTGACAATAATGGAATGTCATTTAAAATTTTAAGAATGAAATTCAGAAACACGTTAATGGTTTTATTATTTGGAACATCCATCTATTGTAGTTCACCACTTCAATTAGATCAAAGTGAAAATGTAGATGATCCTACAGGATATTTTGAAAGCTCTTATGGCAAAATCGCGTATTATATTCAAGGAAAAGGAACTAATCTCGTCTTGCTTCATGCTGCTGGTCACGATCACAAAGATTTTGATGCGATTTTGCCAGAGTTGATTAAGAGATATCGTGTAATTTCAATAGATTGGCCAGGTCATGGAAATTCGATTTGGACCAATGACAAGGAAATATCCGCTACTGCTTTCCCTGCTTTATTAAAGGAATTTTTGGAAGGCAAGGAAATTAAAAATTCTATTATCTTGGGAAATTCAGTAGGTGGATACTCTGCTCTACAATTAGCAATAGATAATCCTAACTTAGTTAAAGCATTGGTTCTAGTGGATACGGGAGGAATGAATGATTTGGATTTGTTATCTAAAGTATTTATAACTCTTAAATCATATAATTGGTTTACATATTCTGTTTGGAATATGTTTCCTAAATATTATATGAAAGTTGAAAATGAGTATACACAATTAATTTTACACCGTATTCAAAAATTAAAAGAAAATAAATTAGCAATACAAACAAATTCATCAATTTGGAAAAGCTTCTTAGATGAAAATTACAATCAAAGAGGATCGGTATCAAAAATTAAACAACCAACTTTAATTATTTGGGGATCCAAAGATCCTGTAATTCATCCAAGATTTGGTATTGAATTACAAGACCTCATAAAGAACTCTGAATTAAAAACTATGGAAGTTGGACATCTTCCTTTCGCTGAGAATCCTGATGAATTTATGAATTTATTGACTGATTTTTTAATTCAAAAGAATCTTTAGATTGACCATTTAATCTTAACATAAATCATTCTTTGCATGAAAAGAGAAAACAAAGGTATAGATAATTTTATCAATGAATTAATCTACAATTCTATTTGTAGATTTTCATTTATACCTAAAGAAGTTTGGCAAGAGTTACCTGAAGATTTTTTTTCTATATTAAATCTCGAAATGGGCGATTTTTTTGTTAAAGAAAATAAACCTGTTTATAATTTCGGATTTGTTGTTGAAGGAATCTTAAAAGAGTATTATATAACTAAAGACGGAAACGAGTATATTAAGTCATTTAATTTACATGGAGATTTTACCGGTTCATATTTTGATTTATTAAGTGGAATGCCTTCTACATGCAGTATAAGAGCATTAAAATCAACTAAATTAGCAGTTGCGAATTTTAAAGACTTACAAATTTATTTTGATAAAAATATCCACTGGCAAAGATTAGGGCGCATGCTTGCAGAAAAATTATTCATAATAAAGGCAAGAAGAGAGTATGAACTTCTTACACTTTCAGCTGAGGAAAGATACAAGAAATTAATTCATGACTGGACAGGAGTTGAAACAGAACTAAGTCAAGTACTAATTGCATCATATCTTGGCATTACTCCTATATCATTAAGTCGAATTAAGAAAGGGATCAAAGATAGAATAAATCTTAAAGGAAAAGAATTGAATTAAAAATTTGAAATCAACTTTTGCATTTCTGTTTTCATTTCTTTGATATACGATATTTCGCCTGTAATTACAAAAAGTTGGGAATTTCCTTGGAAAATTTTGATGAACATTTTTGCTTTTTCATTATAATATGCTTCTTTATCAGATTGATAATCTTTTGTATCTCCATTTTTTCGATTATCCATAGAAATAAAAAATTCAGAGAGTAAGAGAGTCCAGTCTTGTATAATTTGCTTAGCCAATTGAGAACTTTTCGAACTTTTTTCTGAACTTGCCATGAATTTTGCAATAGGGCAGCCAAAGTATTTTTTCTCACGAATTTGTTTTAAAAGTATAATAATCCAAGTATTAACGAATTCTTCAGTAGTTTTGCATTGATCCATGATCGTTTTCCAAGCTTCTGAATATTTTGTTCCTTGTTTTACAAGATACAATTCTCCCACTTCTTCTTTGTTTTGGAAATATCTATAAAAGCTTGCTTTATGAGTTTGGGAAGCATCGATTAGGTGATTTACTGTTACACTGTCAAATCCTTCACGATAAATTAATTCCATTGCTGATTCGACTAAACGTTCTCGTGGGTTGCTTTTTACATCTTCTTTCATATTTTTCTTATTTCAATAAATAAATGATAGACTATTTAGTCTATTAATTTTTATGGTTAACAAAACGGATAGACTAATTAGTCTATCACTAGGAGACAATATGAAACACATTGGAATAATAGTTGGAATTCTTCTGACTTTATCACTTTTCCCACAATCAAAATCGAGTGCAGACCCATCCATAGAGAAAGAAGTTGTTACTTGGACTCGTGTAAACCGATCCATGCTTGCTTTTTCCTTTTTGGTAAAACCAAAGATGAAAGATTCCTTACCTGAATACCAAGCTATTCCTGGTTTGAAATCAAAAGCATATACACTCGAAACAGATGGAAAGCTATTTGGAGGTGTTTACCTTTGGGACAACGAAGCAGCTGCAAAGAATTGGTTCAATCCATCTTGGTTTCAAAAGGTAAAGGATAAATTTGGTGAGACGGAAGTTCCTATTCTAAAGGTAGTTTGGCGACCAGAAATCAAAGAATTTCAAAATAAAAAACAAAAAGCGAGCTTTGCTACAGTATTTTCTCTTCCTCTCACTTCTCTTTCTAGGAACTGGAATGTTATTTACAATGAAGCAATCCAAGAACCTGGCTTTTTGAGTTTTATTGTGGCAAGGCAAGAAAATGGGACAGAAATAATTTTTATTTTCTGGGAAAATGAGGACTATGGTTATGAAAAACCAAAATTTCTCTCAAACTTTGAAGGTAAGCTGCTCGGAAAGTTAGAAATACCTTTACATATAAGTAAATAAAACGAAATCTAAATTCTTTTTATCAAAACCCTTTTAGCCTAATGACTCAAGGGTTTTGGTTTGCTTGATGAAGAGCTATTCTATTGCCTTCACTATCTTGGAATTCAGCAACAAATCCTAATTCTCCATTAGAAGTTTTAGGATATAAAATTTTCCCTCCATGTTTTACTGCTAATATTAAGGTACTATCAATGTCTTTAGTGTGAAAATAAATAATAATTCCATTTAATGTTGGTTTGTATACTTCTCCTTTGGCAAGTGCACCTGATATTCCGGAATTTTCTTTCCTAAAGGGAAAAAGTCCCATTTCGTAACCATCGATTCTTGATTTTTCAAAAGTGAAATCGAAAACAGATTCATAAAATCGTATTGCTCTTTCTAAATTCAGAACTGGAATTTCAAAGTAAATAACTGGATTTGATTGATGTGACGAATCTATTGTATCCACTAATTCAATTGGTTTATTTGTGTTTTTGTCACATGAAAGAAGATTTATAATCAGTATTCCAAATAAAATAACATTCATTTTTTTTGCTGATACCATTAATATTATTTCCTATATAATTTAGACAAAAGGTAAAAGCCCTTGTTTATTTAATGGTATTATTTTAGATTTATCTCTAATGTAAATCAATATGAATCTAATTTACTATTGTCAAAGCCTTTATAACAAAAGTTAAATTTCAGTTCCTTCTATATTTTCTAGTCCCCATTCAATCATACTTTCAATTATAGGAATTATTTTTTTCCCCTTTTCTGTTAATAAATAGTTCATTCTATTTTCATGGGAACTGTATTTTGTTTTAATGATGATGGCGATAGATTCTAGTTTTTTAAGTCTATCAGTTAGTATATTCGTAGAAATTCCTTCTTTAGATTGGAGAAATTCTTCAAAACGATGTTTGTTGGAGTAGTGAATATCTCTGATGATTAAAAGAGACCATTTGTCGCCAAAAATATCTAAAGAACAAGCTATTGGGCAATTTGAGCGCTTAGAAGTATTCATAATTACTTATTTAAAAAAAAATCGTTCATTAGCAAGAAAATAACTTGCAATTTAAAAGTTAAATCGTATCCTTATTATAACTTGCAAAATGCAAGTTATATCACTAGAACAGGGAGATTTTATGGAAAATCATATAAATACCTCATTAATTGAGGAAAAAGCGAGTATAGAGAATTTAAGATACCAATGGGCGCAGGCTTTGGATGAAAAGAACTGGGATTCTTTGGGAAATCTTTTTCTAGATGAAGTAGACACAGATTATTCAGCTTATGGCTTACAGCCTTCTAAAATGACAAGAGAGCAACTAGTTGGGATCTTGAAGCATAGTTTTAGCAGAGAAGGTTTGAAAACCCAACATTTATATTCCAATTTTCGAATCAAAATAGATGGTGACATTGCATTTTGTAGATCGAATTTTATTGGAAACCATCATATTTCCAATTATGAGGGAGGAGAAAATTTTTACCTTCACGGAGAATATATGGATATTTTTCAGAGGACATCGAGTGGTTGGAAATTTAAAAGTTTACAATTAGGAATCTTCTTTATGACTGGGAATCCACAAATACTTGTCAGTTAATTAAAGGAAATCTATCACAATCGAGAAGCATAACATGAGAGAGGTACAAAAGTATTGCCTCTCTCTTCTCTCAATTAGAATAAGCTTTTTTAATTTTTGCTTATTAAAATTTAAAATTCTTCAATCAATGATCGACATTTGAATAGCAAGAAATGTATCTGGTAGTTCCAATTCCTCATGAAACTTGATTCCCATATTTGTCCCTTCTTTCCAGACAATCGTAGCAGAAAATTTCATGAGAACACCGTCCTGTCTTTCAAATAAGGTTCCTAGCAAACGATCTCCAATTTCATAAGGTATAAAATCTAAATCTGTAAACAAATTGGAACCATCTTCAGAAAAATTCCAAATTTGAAAGGATTCAAAATCACTTCCATCATTTTCTAATTTTAACTTCACTCGAAAATTGGTATATGCCTTTGTTTGTATTTTAAGATTTTTTCTTTCTTCGTACACCTTAGTAGCTCCTAAACTATTTCCAGTATACTATACCTTTTATAGAAAAGATAACAAATGTATGAAATCTATGTTACTATATGAATTAGATTCTATTACAAAATGAATTTAACTTTCTAATTCCTTTTCTATAGATTGAGACAATTCATTTTTTAGTTTAATTATTTCACCAAGTAATTTTGTTATCTCTTCTTCTTTTTTTTGAATCTTTTTTTGAATTTCTACGATATTCGGATCTCGTTTACTTTTTGATTTTCTTTGATTTAAGTTCTCTTGTAATTTTGTCTGGATCTCACCGTAGATTTCACCAGATCGAATTTTTTCAATCAGAGTCTCTATGTCTTCTTTCGAATCCATCAATGCTTAGACTTAAGAAAAAAATCGGTTTGTTACAACTGTAGCCGTTACATCACCTGAAACGTTCACAGCAGTACGGATCATATCCAGAAAACGGTCGACTCCAAATATTACAGCTATCCCTTCAATTGGTATTCCGAAACTAGCCAATATTCCAGACAGAATTACAATTCCAACGCCAGGAGTTCCTGCAGTTCCTATAGAGGCTGCAGTTACTGTTGCTACCAAGGAAATCAATTCTACGAAGTTGAGTTCAATTCCATACAATTGTGCTAGAAAAATCGTAGCTATACCTTGGTAAATTGCAGTCCCATCCATATTGATGGTTGCACCTAGGGGAACAATAAACTCCGCAATTCTTTGTTTAACTTTGAATTTAAAGATCGAAGTTTCTAAAGTAACAGGCATAATGGAAACCGAACTAGAGGTAGATAGGGCGAGTAAAATTAATTCCTTGCAATTTATAAAAAATTGAATTGGATTAACTCGAGCAATCACATAACAAACAATAGAATAAAATAAAAAAACAGTAAATAATCCACTAACAACAGTGCCCACATAGTATGCAAGTCCCGCAAGAAGTTCTAAACCTAATTTAGAAATAGCCTGAGCCATTAATCCAAATACAGCGAAAGGAGATATTTTTAGAGCCCAATCAACTACTATCATAGCAAAATCTTGTATGGATTGAAAAAGATCGCGAATTGGCTTTGATTTATCTGAATCCATCTTCGCTAAAGCAATTCCAAGTATTAAAGCAAAAACAACTATGGAAAGCATATTAGCCTGAGTTAAGGCTTGCAGAGGATTTTTAGGAAGTATACTAAGGATTTGATTTGGAATTTTTTCAGTAAGGCTTGTTGTCGATAAAGAATCAGATGTTGGTAGGTTAGTAACATTCGATTGTAAATTCAAGGTTTGGAGTGTGGCAGGATCTAGAACCTTACCTGGCTGAATCAACTCAGTTAACAAAACTCCTAGGGTTATTGCGATTGCAGTTGTTAGTGTAAAATAAACTAAGGCAAAACTTGTCATTTTTGCAAGGTTTTGGTTTGAGTCAGACTGTTCGGATTGAGAACATATTCCAAGGCTCACTGAAGTAAGAACGAGTGGAACCATTATCATTTGCAATAAGCCTAGAAAGATATTTCCTGGTAAGGCTATCCAAGGAACAAGAAAGAGAAATTCACTGCCTTGCAATAAAAATCCGACTATAATTCCAGATATCATTCCTAGTAATATAAATTTCCACAGGTTCTTGGAGAATACTGACTTCATATCACTAGATTAATCTTTAAAGCAAGGAAAGTAAAGTTTAAACTACAAAATAAACTTGTAAAAGTTGGCTTCTATGTTTGATTCTTGAACCACTTCTAACTTTTTGTAATTCTCTCTCATAATCTTCTTTGGCTCTAAGAATTTCATTTTTTGTTCGATTGATAATTGATTTATTTTCAGCTTTTCCTTCCCATTTGAAAGAAGCTTCTTGGCGCATTAATTTCTCTTCTAGCTGGCGAATGTGCTTTTGATGAGAAATTTGGATTTTGTATTCTTCCTTTAGAAAGATAGGATTTGTTTCGTCACCTAATTTTTGTTTGCGAAGGTCAGTTATTTCCAATAATTTGTCTTGGGCTAGATCATTGATACTCTCAAATGATTGTTTAAACTGATCTGATTCCAATGCTACTTCATGATTTAAGTTTCTAAGTGAATCCGGGAATTCTTCTATTTTAGTAAATTTTCTATTATTCTTATCATAGCATAAATAATAGATTTCTCTTCTTTGTAAGGAAAAAATATAATCAACTAAGTAAACAAAGTAAATTTTACCACTATGGGAGTGTTCGCGAATTATTTTGGAACGAAAAGATTCATTATTATTCAAAACACGTTGAAAGCATTCATCGATCATGGGATGACCGAAGGCTAAGAATTCCAATGAATCATCACTTAAAGCTAAATCTGAATCGAAGGTTGCTTTTCTTATTTTCTTACTATCATATTCAATGGAATAAATATTTGAATGTTCTGTATTTGTTTCTTTGTTTAAATTATAAAGTAAATTATTGGGGTAGATGGTTTCAAATTTTGTTATAAAATCTTCTAAGTGGTTGTTTTTAAACTTTCTTTCTTCAAGTGTATGATCATAATAATCTTTCAAATTAAAATCAATTAATTTAGGTGTAACAAGACCATTCAATTTATCAAAACCTTTTTTCGCAATTTCTATCCTTAGATCAAGTTCAGTATCCATCTCTTCTTTAGATTTTTGACCTGTAACGAACTTCATCAAGGTGGAATTAAAATCTAATTCTTCTTCTATAGTTCCCAAAAGATCGTCTGAGGCTCCTATTGAATTCTCAAATAATTGAATTTTGTTTGTAAGAACTTCTAAGATTCTTTCTGCAACAGTATCCTTAGATGCGAAGTTAAAAATGTACACATTGTCCTTTTGGCCAAAGCGGTGAATTCTTCCAATACGTTGCTCAATTTTTAGAGGACTCCATGGTAAATCATAATTAAATAATATGTTTGCAAATTGTAAATTTCTACCCTCACCACCAGCTTCTGTACAAATCAGAATCTCTGAATGATTTTTAAATTCAGAAATGGCATCTTCTTTTTGGTCCGCTGAAAGAGAACCATGGAAAGAAACTACTTTGAAATCTTTCAAAACATCTACTAAATAATCTTGGGTTGATCGAAACTGAGTGAAGATAATGAACTTTTTCGTTCCTTCTTTTTTCAATTTTATTAATGTTTCTTTAAGCTTAAGAGATTTGCGATCTTCCTTGATTTGCTTTCCGAGATGAATCAAACGATTTAAAGTAAAAAGTTCTCTTTTCAGATTTTGAAAGTCGTTATAAGTTCCATCTTCTAATTCATTGATGAAATCCTCTACGCCTTCTGTATCATCTAGATCCCAGTCTTCTAATTCTGGAGCAAGTTCTTTCATAGCATGAAAGCGAGTCTCCAACATAAATTTTCTCTTTATTAAGGCTGATTGCAAAGCAACTACGGATGAGTCCAGTAGCTTCTGAAAGACTATCATCACAAAACCAATCGCTCGATTTTTGGTTCCCATTGCCAAATTGAATTCTCTTCGAACATAATCTGTAGTCTCATCATAGAATTGTCTTTCAATAGGAGACAAATCTATCTTTACAGTTTTTGCAAAACGTTTGGTAAATCCTCCAACTTCCACCTTCCTTCTTCTAAGAAGCACTTTGGAAATTTTTTCTTTTAAATCAGTTTTACCACCTACGACATAATCTTGGATAAAAGTATGGTAGGGTCCTAGAATATTCGGATCAATTAAATGTAAGAGATAATAAAGCTCTTCTAATTTTCCACGGAAAGGAGTTGCTGTAAGCAAGAGAAGGCAATCACATTTCTTAGAGATTTTATCTGCAAAAACATAAGCTCTAGTTATCTTTGAGTAATCGCGACGTAAACGATGAGCTTCATCAAAGATAACGATGTCCCATTTAGTTTTTAAGATTTCATCTGAGTACTTAGGATTTTTTATAAAATCTATAGAAGTGATTACTTTATTAAATTTCTTCCAATGTTGTTCAGAATCATCTCGAAAATTTTTCTTTTTAATAATATGAAATTCTTCATTAAATTTATTTTTAAGTTCTTGCTGCCATTGAACTAGAAGAGGAGAAGGTGCGACTATGAGAACTTTTTTATAACCACGACGAAAGAGAAGTTCTTTCATAACTAAAGAAGCTTCAATCGTCTTACCAAGTCCAACTTCATCCGCAAGGATAAATCTTGGCTTTAAAGAATTAACAACAATGTAAGTAGATTCAATTTGATGAGGTAATAAACGAGTTCTAGAGTTGGATAAGGCAGAAAGTTTATCGTATGCATGCGTTAACTTAAGTTCATATCCTAGTAATGCAAGATCCATAGCATGGGAAGTTGATTCATACTCAGGCAAAGAAAGTTTACCTTGGTTGGAATTCTGAATGCTATTTGATTTTTGCTCTGTAAAATCGAAAGAAAGTTGGGTTGCTAAACTCATAGAATTTTAAAATTATGTCTCATTAAATTCTACTAGGGATTCTCTTCAACAAATATTTTAAAACTGGAAGCAGTTCAGATATTTAAACGGATTTTTTATTTCCCCAAAGAATTTTGTGCATTTGAAGAGAGAGTCTAGCCTTTGGTACAGGTTTTGCTTTGATCCACTCAGCGAGTTCAGTTAATTCCACCTCTCCATGAACAGGAGAATATAATATATTTGTGTTAGGCTTAAATTTATGTACAATATGAACGCTTTGATCAAAATCAAGTTTATCTCGTATAACAAATTTTAACTCATCTTGAGAATTGTTCCTAGACCTTAAGACTTCTAAATTATCCAAATTCATTCTCTCTTCCATTCCTGATCCAGGAAGTTTATAATCAAGAGTGAATACCATATTTTGTAAGTCTCTAATTGATTCAGCTCCATTGGTTTCTATTCTTGGGAAAGGATGATTTTGATTTAGACATATTGAAGCATAATCATCACAAAGTTGTATTGTTAAGTGACGATTTTCACCTTCAAGAGGCTCCCCGCCTGTAATTAGAATTTGAGCTCCTGATAATGGCATGATATTTTTTATTTCATCTATAATTTCGTATTTTGAAAGTTGTTTACCTGCCTTGGGTGATAGTGCATACCCTGTATCACACCATAGCTTACGTCCATCTTTCGTAATTCCACAGCGTAGGGAACATCCAGCTATTCTTACGAAGATGGTTGGAACACCTGTAGTAATTCCTTCTCCAGATAAGGAGTAATATATTTCATGAACTAGAGCCGGCACTCTGTCCAGACTTAGATAAAATTCGCAGTGGTAAACAGATTTTCCAAAATATAGTATTGATTTATTGGATCCTTCATAATATAACTGGTATTTTTTTTTCTAAATGTTTATTTTAATCTTGAAAATATCTCTGCTAACTTGTTATTCTTAGCTAAATGCAGATTGAATCCAAATTTGAATATCCAATCTCTGTTTTAGGTCGTTCCGATGAAAACCATCTCTTAGTTCGACTTAAGACTCCTCCTGTTGTACAGGGAACTCGCCAACCCTTAGTTGTAGGTTTAGCTATAGACAAAAGCTGGTCCATGAAAGGCGACAAGATGGATGCTGTATTGGAAGCAGCCTCTTCTCTAGTCAATTGGCTCACTCGATTGGACTATGTAGCCGTAGTAGCTTATTCTAATGATATTCAAATTGTCCAAGCTCTCACAAATCTCACTGAAAAAGTATCCATTTCTGACAAAATTCGTAATATTCAAGTAGCTACCTCTACCAATTTAAGTGGAGGTTGGTTGCAAACTTTGCGTGCCATTGAATCCAAAACAATAGAGGGTGCCTTTCGTAGAGTTATACTTCTAACTGACGGAAATCCAACCTTGGGAGTTAAAGATCCAGAGCAATTAGTACAAATTGCTAAAGACCATGCTCTTAGAGGGATCTCCACAACTACAATTGGAGTTGGGGATGATTTCAATGAGTATATGCTAAAATCCATAGCAGAAGCGGGCGGTGGCAATTTTTATTTCATAGATAATCCAGAGCAAGCATCTGATATTTTCTTTCAAGAATTTGGTGACATAGGTGCCTTGTACGCTCAGGCATTAGAACTTAAAGTTCAATTTCCTACTGAATTGAAATTTAAATCTGTTTTAAACAATTTCGCTTATGATCTCTCTGAAGATATTTCTGAACTTCGTGGTGATGTTGGTGGAATTTCAAAGCAAACTGTCACAATACAAGCTGGTGATATTCGTTCAGATGATATCAAGAATATCATTCTTTCCTTTGAGAACACAGTTAAGCATTCCAAAAATGCCAAAATAGATTTAGAAGTTAGTTATTACAATTTATTAGATGGAATGAAAATTAATAAAGTCTCATCTAACACTGAATTGAGTGTGAATTCAACGGGTTCTAAACAAGATCCGGATGTTTTAGTAGAAATTCTTGTTGTTGAAACTGCTAATCTAATTCTAAAAGCATCTGATTTATTAAGATCAAATAACAATTCTGAAGCCAAAACCTTAGTTCAGCAACAAATGAATAAACTTTCCCAGAATAAACATTATTCACCTAACACTTTAGGTGGCTTGTTAAACCGTCTTGAAGTTTTGGAGACAAAGATTCAAGAAAATACTTCTAACGTAAGTAAGCTATTTATGGCAACAGGAACGAACCTTTCGAATCGTGGTTCTGAAGTATTGGATATGAAGGATGTAAATTTTCATGATGATATTTATGTATATGAAACCAAAGGGGATATAGATTTATATAAATGCCCTGAAATTAAAACTCATATGCAAGAGAAAATGAAATCGGGCTATCGATTTGTTATTATGGATCTAAAAGATACCTCTCATATTGACTCTTCTGCTATCGGAACTTTAATCCAGATTGTGGGCTGGTTGAGAAGGCGAGGAGGCGAATTGATTGTCTGCGGTCTTAAAGACTCTGTGAAAAAAGTTTTTGAAATTACAAAACTCTATAACCATATTCGAGTTTCTGAATCACTTTCTGATTCAAAAGAGTTGATTCAAAGGATATTGGTTGTTCGCGAAGGCGATAAGAACTAAATTTGAATTAATCCTTAATCCAATCTTCGGCTTCTAAGAATGCATCTTTCACTTGATCATAGAGTTCAGGGCCAATCGCAATACCCTTTTGGGTCGGTTTGAGTTCTCCGTCTTTGTCTGTATACCAAACTCTAAGATTTAAGTAGGTTGCACCCTTGTATTCTGTAACTTCTACTCGAATGACCTCTCCTCTTGCACCTTTATCTATATCTCGAATAACACCTGTTCTTTTCATGGTTCCTTCCTTTCATACCTTAGATTAGAAAATTCTATTGTCTAAGCTAAAACTATCAATCTTCTTTTAATAGGTTTCAACAAAAAGTTGATCTGAGGATTCATATTTTTTCTTAAAATCTTCATATGTTAAATCAGTATTTATTGCCTTCATGATTTCTTCTATGACAGCTCTCTCCATTCCCTTAGGGCCACCACAGATATAGAATTTACTTTGCTTTTGAAGGGAGGTTTTAATTTCTTGAGCAATTTCTTTGACCCTATGAGAGATGTACATTTTCCCACCATCAAAGGAATTCTTCTGCTCTCTACTAACAGCCTCTATGAATTTGAATTGGGGAAATTCTTTCTCAAGGCTCAGGAAATAATCACGTAAAACAATTTCATCCGAATAAGGTGCACCATAGATTAGAGTTATTGTTCCAGAAAAAGGAAAATGCTTATGTTTCAAAAGTTCCTCACTCATTCCAAAAAAAGGTGCTATGCCAGTTCCTGTTGCAAGAAAGTAAATATCACCATCGAATTCAGCTTTAGGAAGAAGAAACTTTTTACCAGAAGGGCCCGTTAAAGTAACCTTATCCCCTGTTTTTAGATCACAGAGATAATTGGAGCATACGCCTTTGTATAAGATATTTCCTTCTTCGTCATAAACATTGTCTCTTTTGATAATGAATTCTAGGGTATTTTTAGTCATCCCAAACGAGTAGGTAGGGGAGGAAATGGAATAGAGACGAACAGTGTAACCTGTATCCGGAGAACCTTTTTCCACTTTCTTAGGATCATCACCAGGGGGGATCACACCAGCAGATTGACCGATTAAATACGGGTATTGTTCATGGGGAACTGAAAGTACAATTCTATGCACATCGGCTTCTCCCTCTTTTTTTGGGCGCTTTGCTTTGTCAGCTGTTGGCGTAAGTCTTTCATTTTTGAGAACTGTAGCGATAAACGGGTTCGCCTTTTTAAAAAGATTGATCTGTGGTTCAAGTTGTAGGCTCATCAAGGCAAAATTCCAATAACAGATCAGGATGTCAAGTCAGTATTATCGATCATTTGTTCGAAATAAAAATTTTCCAGAAACTTGCTATTATTATGTCTCTTTACTTGACCATTTTTGACCTAGTTTTAGTTTATAGTTTATCCTAGCTCTGCTCGATACTCGAAGAAGTAGGAGATTTCCTTTTATGTCTAAGAAAAACGAAATACAACGAAAAATAACAAGCTTTTGCAAGAAATTAGAAAGCGAATTAGCACAAGAAAAGATCTTAGACCAAATGGAATTGTTGGGAAAGACATGGAATGTTGTAGAACTTTCTGGTGAAAAACTTTCAAGAGGCATCATAAATTCCGCTAATTCTTTCCTTCCAGAAATGGAAGACCAAAGATTATTCTATTGAATAAATAAAACCTTGATTTTCTAAGATTCAATTTTAAGCTTCAAGGAATGAAGCTAAGTCGAAAAGTTCCTTCCTTAATTATACTAGTTTTAACAATTTTCTTATTTTCCAATTGCGATACATCCAAGAAGAGGGATGACAATTTTGCTGATAATCTTCTCTGCTACTCACTGGGAAGCTGTGGCAATTCGAATGGGACAAGATTTGGAATGCTGGGAGATAGTTGGACAGATTTACTATTCGGTGCTCCCGCAATTCAGACATTGAGATATCATTTAGAAGATTCGTACCAGTACAAAATTACGGGTGCTACTTTAGGCGGACAGGAGATGACTCGAGTTCTGTCGGGTGGTTTGCATCTTCAAGTAATAGACCAAGCCGGTGCTGATATCAAATATATGCTAGTGTCTTTAGGCGGCAATGATCTGCAATTTAATCCAGCATCCTTTGTTGCTGATCCAGTTGCAGAGAGAGCTAGGCGTTTCGCTTTGATAGAATCAACACTCAAGACTATAGTTTATTCAGGAAATATTCACAAACAAAATAGATTTGGTGGTGAACCCTTGAAATGGATTATTCATGGATATGACTATCCAAATCCTTTAAATGAAAACGCACTTTCTTCTACCTCTTGTAGATCGACGCTTCTTGCGGCTGGGGTCGCAGATGCTCAGATTCAACAATTTACATCTGGGAATCTAGATTTGTACAACAACTTTTTACAAAATCTTACCTTTCAAATTCCGGATCTTCGTTATATTAACCTCAGAGGCAATCTTGGTGGACCACCTTATTCTGCCGCTGGAAATATGTTTGATTGCATCCATCCAACCAGCCTTGGTTTCAAAACACTTACAGACAAGTACGTCTTGCAGCTTAAAGTTACTGCAGGAGATGAAAAATGAAAAACTTATATAGTAAATTCACCTTCCTTATTGGATTTCTCTTATTCGCAAATGGACTCTTAGCCCAAGATAATTCCTCTAAATTTGTTCACCCGCTTAACATCCAAGCCGTAGGTCTGTATTCCAAAATACAGGTTGATGGATCTGCCTGGGAAAGAAGAAACGGGGAAAAATACCAAAATAATAAAACAGCCAGAGTGGAAGGTGAAATAAAGGCCTTTGAAAACCTGTCTTTTGCCATCAATACAGGATATACAGATTTCACTCAAACTGATTCAGGCTCTTACAAGGGTAGAGATAGAGTAGGATTTGGAGCCAAGACAGCTTGGGAAGGTGAGAATTGGCAGTTTGGGATGGGTGTTTTTGGTTACAGCAAAGATACTACAATTCCTAAGACAGAATCTTTTAACCCAAACTTTTTACTCGTTCGACCTTACTTGGGTGGTGGATTTCGATTTCTTGGATTTCAAATTCTTGCCAACGTAGAATTCCAAACAGAAACCAATTCAAAATTCAAAGAAACTTATAATGAAGAATTCCGCCGTCACTACAAAGCAGGAGCATCTTTAGCTTATACTTTCTTTGATAAGCTTACCTTATTCTTAGAAGCTGAAACTCGAATCCCCTACAACAAAGAAATTGATACCAATATTCGCTATGGAAATGCTTATCCAGGAATTTCTTATAAATCCGACTTGGGAACCTTCGCACTCTCAGCTGGTATCCCTGTAATCGATGATAGGCTGTTTGACCGACAAGCAAAGCTTAGCTACTTCTACTTTTGGTAGAGGCTATGGCTTGATGAAAGATTAAAAATTTTGTAAAGTTTAGCACCAATAATATGTAATATTATTGGCAAGAAACATTCTTTTTTTTATTGGTATTTTTAGTGAGGAAAACTAATGAAAAAATTAATTATTATTACTCTAATAATAAACTTTTCACTTATAAGCTGTATAAGTATTAGAAGCGGTGAATACGTAGGAACTCCTAATTCTGATTTTAATTTTTCTAAAAAGCAGAATATCAAAATTGATTTTACGTATGAATATTTGGTTGATGGAAGCAAAGAACCTATGAATAATCCTACACTAGTTAATACTTGGATAGGATTTGGTGAAGAGACATTGAAGGAAATTCCTAATGTGAGCGTAACCAAAGAAGATACAATTGCTGATTATATCTTTGAAGTAAAAGTCCAAGAAAAAACTAGCACTCTCTCAACAACAATCCTTCCAATTCTTTCCGGCTTGACATTAACAATCCTTCCATCTTATATTTCGGCAGAAAATCATATGGAAACTACCGTTAAGAATAAAAAAGGTCAAAAATTAGCTACAATCACTAAGAAAGAAAATTATTCTTTAATTGTTCAATTATTTTTGATAGTTACTTTGCCTTTTACTGATTTCGTTGAAGATGCTAATCAGCAGAAAAAGGATATGTTTAAGGCAACTTACAAAGAAATACAAGATCTAAAAATCCTTACGGCTGCTACAAAAAAATAGTATATCGGAATAAAGTATTACATTGCCCTTTTTTAAATCTGGATTTTACAGGGCAATGTAGAATAAACAAAAAATTATTAGTACAGAATGTAGGATATTTGCTCAAAATTTAGCACCAAAACTATCTTTAATGGTGGATAAAATTGAATCCGTTTTCTGCAATCCTCTAAAACATACTCTACACTAATCTTGGTTGGATTACAATAACTTCTCTCCTTTCTAACCTGAATTCAATTTGATTAAAATAAATCATCGGTATAAAAAAATAATTTTATAATAATCTTGACGAGAATATTTAATTGTATAAACTAAGTTTTTAAATTACGATCGGAGAATTTCATGAAAAAATTACTGTTAATTATCAGTATTCTTCTTGCAATTTTTACTATTGTTGATTGCAAATCAATTATTAGTATTGCAGAAGGACAATCAAAAGGAAGAGTATACGCTGTTATTGCTGAACCTCAATTCACTAAGCCCCCAAGTTTTTACATAGCACATTGTACACATGATGGTGCAAAGTTAAATTGTGAAAATGAACAAATCACTGTTAAGATGAAGTAGGAAGATAAAATGAAAAAAATAGCTACAACAATAATCGTCGCAATCCTCCTAGTTGGATTTATTAATTGTTCTTCAACAACTTATAATAAAATTACTAAAATTGAGAAAGACACCTACGCTTTAGAAGTAAGTGAATTTAAATGGTTTTGGATATATTTTCCTATAATTGTGCCTTTAACTGAGAAAAAATATTTGGCTTTGTGCAAAGCTGAAGCAAATGGTAACCTTGTTTGTAATCAAGGCGATAGCGCAAGACTTGGATTCGGCGCGGTAAAATAGGAGAAAATTATGAAAAAATTACTATTAACAATTTCGCTTGTTTTTCTATCATTTGTCATTTCGGATTGCAGATCATTTAATGATTACACAACAGATGGAAGTGGTGGTATTTACCGAAAAGGAGTAAAAATTTATTTTTTCATTTTTGGTAATTATAACTATGTTGAGCATTGCAAAAAAGAAAATGACCAACTCAATTGTGTTGCTCTAGACGAGAGATTATAAAAATAAAAGCTCCTGATGTTTCAGGAGCTTTTTTTTACTTATGAAAAAATATCTTACCGCAATTTTAATTATCTTAATATTCTCCTTTTGTAATGAAAGTCAATCCCTAGATTATATTTCCCACCCTGTTACTCTTTCTCTAAATGAATACCTTGCGAATAAAGATGAAAAAACTTTGCTTAAGGAAAACATTGAGAAAAGCAATCTTTTATTTAAAGGTATAAATATAAGCACTAAAACTATCAAAGAACCGAAAGAAAAAATATTATATAAAAACTCAGACATCAGTTATTATGTCTTACAAGGTTCTTTAATTATTGGTGAATCTAATAAAACTAAAATTTTAGTTAATCAGAATGAGATGTTGATAATTCCAAGAAATATTGAGCACAGTTTAATTCCTTTCAATGATAAAATGGTTAAACTTCTAATACATCAATCTATAGACTAAGGTTAAGGTTTAGAATTTTTTTTCATTCTGTATTTTTTACCTCCAAGCTTTTTATATATATAATTTAGAGTACATTTTGCACTGCAAAAATAACTATATAAATTAATATGAAAAATTTCAAAATAACTTGACCAATAAAATTTAAATTGGAACCGTGAATTTCGATATAAAATTTAGGAGACTAGAATGTCTAAAAAACTAATAAAATTATTTATTGCCTTAGTTGTAATAATCGCAGTAAACTGTACTCACAAATATAAAGAAACTCCAGAAGTTGGAACGTCTGTATTACGATTAGCTGAAGCTGATTATTCAATAGGTCAAGAAACCTCAGGACAAGCTTGTGGTTGGAAATTTCTAGGTTTAGTTAATTTCAAAAGAATATTTTCATCTGATTCAGGGAAAATGGGTCTAGGTGGTCCTTCTTTTTTAAACTTCGAAGATGGTATAATTCAAGAAGCTAGATTTGATGCTTTATCTAAGTTAGAAGGAGCAACATTTATTGTTAATCCAAAATTAGACACAGAACTTAAAGATTACCTCGTTGCTACAAAACTTTGTGCTACTATTAAAGCAAAAGGAATTACTCTTAAGAATGGACCATTAGCCTCTAAATAAAAGGAGGAGCTTATGAAACTATTTTTATTAAGTATTCTAGTTCTTATAAATGTGGGTTGTAGTCACGATAAAAAATTAGTTCCCGTAGTTCAAACTGCTGAGTTGCCTTTAGCTGAACCAGGGTATAGACTAACAGGACAGACTTCTGCAAAAGCATGTAGACCTAATTTTTTTAATTCAGAATTTCTTTTCTTTTACTCTCCTACAAAAAAAGGAATTTTAAAGGAAAATTCTATTTTTGCCGAAAAGTCTCCTGTAGAATATGAAATTTTGGCAAATGAAAATCCTGAATTACTTGCTTTAAATGAAAAGATTCGAAAGGAAAAGTCTATTGCTACTACATACTACAATCCAGTTGTATGGGTGAATGATTTTTTTGTTGGATTCTTTAACGGGCTTAACTTCATCGCTGGGCAGGAACAAGTAAGTTATTTAGGAACCCATAGACCGATTTCACCTGAAGAGGCGGAAACTGTTTCTGTGGAATTCCCACAAAATAAGAATCAAGGGAAGGATAATCTTTCCAAAAGTCCATATCCGAGTCTTTCGAACCCATTTAAAGGAATAGTTAATCTTGAAATTCGTCAGGTAGCTCAATATGCTTATTACGATGCTCTATCCAAAATTGACGCGGATTATCTTATTGACGGGTCGGTGGAAGTTGAATCTAAAATTCGAATTCCAGGGTACTTTCCAGCTAATGATTATTGCGTAACAGTTCATGGAACAGGGGTAGTTTTAACTGGACCACTTTCAAGAAAATGATTTAGATTTAGAAAACTAAAAATATACTCAATTCTTACATTTTTAAAGAATTGAGTATAAACTATTTTATGTTACTTTAATATTTCTCTTAGATCTTCTTGAACTTTTTTATTTAAATTCTCTAACTGAACAAAATAATCTGAAGCATTTAAACTAGGTTTCATATTTGCTAGCCATTTTTTATCACTAAATCCATCAAAAACTAATTCTTGAGAATTTAGATCATAGATAAGAAATTGAACGCCTAGTCTTACACCTGCCATACAACCCCAATCCTGACCAATGAACCATCCTGCATTATGGGCATAATAATATTGTACGATAGGTATAATAAGAAAATCTCCTTCAGATGATTTGGGTAAAGATGACCGATCAATTTCCATTTCATATACTATTCTTGGGTTATTTAGATTATCTTGTCCGTTGTCTTCAGTAGGATTATAATCTTTTCTGCTTTTAACTGATTGAAACGGTTTTTCTAATGTTATTCTGGAACTTACTAAAAATTTATTTTTTACTTCACTTTCTAAGACGTTAAGAATTCCATTCTCGGCCATTTCGATTAACTCTTTTTGATTTTTCAGTTCTATTGTTTTAGTACTTACTTGAACACCTATATCTCTTTGTTCTCTTACCAATCCACCAGTGAAATAGATAAATCCTATATATTGATTAGTCTCGTATGCTTGTTTAAAATCACGAGTGTTTGTTATTGTTTGCATTAAGAAAGGTTTATGAATTAGAATTTTTTTAGAATTCGTAATTTTAGGATTGCTTGTTTTTCGAATTTGATAATTAACTTCTGAGCAATTTTGAATTGAGAAAATTAAAAAGATAAAGAAGAAAGTAAGTATTCTCATATACTACAAAAGAAATTTTTATCTTACAGCTTCAAGAATAAAATACTAAAACTTTCGCTAAAAAACATACCCTTTCACTAGCTTCGATGGAACTTTTGTTATTCCATTTGGTTGTTCAATAATATAGAACTTACCATCTTCATAAATAATTCCACGTATTGTTTGGCCTGATTTTAAAATGAGAGTTTCAATGCGAGATTTCTTAACATTTGCCATTAGATCGATTAGATTATTCTGATTGGATTTATTTCTATTTTCAATTGCATCTTTTCTTGATTCAGGTTGAGAAAGTTTATCCTTGGAAACAAATTCTAAACCTTTTGATTCATCTACAAATACTCTCCTTTCTTGAACAGAGGCTTTTGAAACTTTAGTTTTAGAATCTTGGTTAGAAGAGGAAACAGTTTTGCGTTTCTCTAAGCTTGCCTCAATTCGACTATAATCAACCTTTTCCGTGTTGCTAGTTGTGATCGTTGGTTGTGGTTGATTTGCGATAGTTTGTAAGTCGGGATTATCCTTTAATTTGGAATTTAAATCTTGTTTAGAGACTTGATTTGATTGTTCTGCTTCAAGGATCTGCTCTTCATCTGCAAAATAGTCGTAAGCAGATGTTAAAAGTTTATGTTCTTGTATTGATCCTCCAAGTGATCTTTCTAAGGCACCAACAAAAGGACGAACTGTAACTTTACCTTCTTTTACATAAGTTATCGCAACATCAGCTATAAATGAAACTAAGAAGAATGTCCCTCTTACTCCAGCCACACTTGTTGGAGTAACTACTTTATAATCTTCTTCTTTTGATAATTTATTAACTTTAAATATCCCGGATCCAGATTTAATGAAAATAGTATTTTGTAAGCTATCATTCACTTTTAATGAAGATAAATAGAAAGTTGAATTAGATTTAAATCTCATCAGCATATCTGTCTTAACTTTGATCATTTGTAGATCGCAAAGTGCATTATTCAAAACTTTAATTTCGTGATCAGAACTTACAACATCCCCTACTTTTAATTTCTTACCTCCATATTCAACATCACCAATCAAGAAAATAACTACGGCTTCTGGTTTAGTAAGAGTTATTTGAGGTTCATCTTCGAATAAAGAATTAAGAATATTGCATGAGAAAAATATACCTAAAATCATTAAAGAAATTATGGATTTACAACGCATCTAGTTTCCCTTGTTAACTTCTTTGATTTGAGACTTTGGAATCAATTGAATAATTCCATTTGGATAGGTTACTTCAATTTTATCCCTAAGAACTTTCACTTTAACATTTTCAAAGGACTCACCACTTTTTAACTTGAGAGAATCTTTGTATTCATTTGCATTTTCAATAATTTCGGAAGGTATTTCTTCAACTACTTTCTTATTAATATTGATCCTTTTATCAACGTCCATATCAGAACATTCATAATGTCTATAGATACTCGATGTGAAAATGGGTGGCTCTAATCCAAAAATAAAATAATACTCTCCGAAAAGAAATGTAAAAAATGTAAGTATGCTGAACGGGTTACGATTTAAAGTAATAGAGTGAACAGAATTTTTAAAACAATTTGGATAGAGTGTTCTTTCACTCTGTATAGTAGAAAATAAATATTGATAATTTCTTTCAGTAATTTCAGAACCTCTCTTTTGAGTAAGATTATCTACCACAGAAACCGAGAAACAGTTACTAATTAAAAAGAAAAAGAAAATGCTAATGAAAATGTGTTTAATTTTCATTTCTTCTTCTCTTCTTCTTCGTAACATGAGTAGATAATATTTCCAGTTGAGTACATTCCTAAAGTAAACATAAAAGTTATTACGCTTAAGGCATCTCTTTGAAATTCGAAACTATGTAGGTATTGGTCACCACACAATTCTTCAAATGTATATTTATATCTTGGAAGAATTCCCCAAACATAAAAAGACAAGGTTTTCTTTTTGGTGAATTGGTAATTATTGTGGTAGGGTGTTGTCTGAACCCGATTTGATGCACAATTCATTGTTATCCAAAGAATTGATAATATTAGCAAGAAATTGAGAAATTTATTAAGCAATGTTTATAAACTAAGCCTTATTGTTATCAGAAAGATGATTCTTTTAACAAAAACTATTTATGTATGGAAAAAACAAGAGTTTTTAAGATATATTAAAATAATCCTACAGTTAAAATTCCGTTCATTTAGTTCCTTAGCATCCAATTTCGAACATTCCAAATATTTCTCAGATAGATATATTCCGAAGCATGGTAAGGTGCTAGTTTTTCTGTTTTGGGTGGATTCCAAATTGGTTTTTGAAAGACAAATCTTGGATCTTGCATATTTTCGGAAAAATTTAAGCTCCTCGCTTGGGTAAACCCATTTTCATTTTCTGTCATCGATCCATTCATTATTACATATTCTGCTGTTCCGTTGTTAAGCAGGTGAACATTCGTATTCGCGGTAAGAGTTGGTACAGCTCCAGAGACTCTATACATTTGCCCCGCTTCCAAATCAAAGGTAGTAGGATTATTGCTTACTAATTGGATAGAACTTGGTTGGTTGAGTTCATCCATAAGTTCAGTAGGCATTGTGAAATTCGTAAGCAATCCATTTGCCGAAATTGAGCCACCTAAACCAATTCTTTTGGAGGCTGAGGTTGGATATTTAAAAAATCCTCCAAAGAATGCGAGAGTTAGATTCCCAAAAACATCTACATTCGTAGTGCCCAAATCAGTTGCGTTGTATTTATTACTCAATTTATAGATGTCAATTAAATTTGAAATATTATTTGCTCTTCTACCCCCTGTGCCTTGGATTGTTTTGAGTATAAAATCATTTCGTCCAGCTACAGTAGTTGCAGAATTTTCATAAACGAAACGCATCCAAGCGTAACTTATTGAATAATCTAAAATACGGTTTCTAAATTGATAGAGAGATTTTCCATTAACTATATTTCCACAATTGAATCCTGGATCTCCTCTCAGGCAAGTTAATCGAGATTCTTGAGGTCCAAAGCCAGCAATATCTGAGCTTAATTCACTAGTACCTTCGTTAATCCACAAAGAGTCAGTATTCAAAAATAGATCTAATTCACCTTGGGATCTTGGCAATTCGATCAATGAAGATAAACCAGGGCGGAGAATTTCGTGCTGATACCGCACTAAATGTTGGTATTCATGAGCAATAACGCTTAGGATGTCATTGGGTTTGCTTCTTCTTATTGATAGATTGGCAGAAGAAGCTAAAGCAAGACCATCGATATAAATTACTTCTCTTCTATTAGATTTAAAATCTAAATTTCCTGGAAGATTAAAGAGATCAATTGGATTAAAATATCCTGCAACATAGGAACCTGAGAAAAAACTACTCATGTCCCGAACGATTATATCTACCTTACCATCGCGATTGACATCTGAGGCATTGCCTAAAGCTGGTCTCAAATTAGAGAGCATCTTATTTTCTATCTCAGAAATAATAAAACTATAATTGGGATCTGGAATATTAAAACTAGAACGTCTTCTTCCTAAACCAGTTTCTTCAAAAATTGTAAATGTACTTCCTTCAGCTACTTTAGTAACGGGAAGACAAAAATCTTCACCTGTTATAAAATCAACTGTCCAAAATCCTGATCTCCCTACATCACAACCAGCCGAGCTTGCCACTAAAGCAAGAAGAATCAGATTGTTTTCATTTTCTTTGTCTTTATTGTTCTTTCCTGTTAATTGATCAATAACATTGCAATTGAACAAACCGAGAAATAATGAAATTAGTAAAAAAATTCTAAGAAGAAAAATCAATTTATAGTTGTCCTCAAGGTAAAGGTTATATCTTCATAAGCCTCTATTCCAATACAACGAAAACTTGGGCTTGCTGAAAGAGGAATAATCGAAGCATCATTAGGACAAAATGAAAATGTATCTGTGCTTCTTGGGATATCAACTTGGTCAAAGGAATATCCAGTGTCTATGTTTCGATTTTGTTTACCGACCACTAAGCATGCTATCGGAGTTAAATTATTTGAAGGATTGCTTCGTTGGACTCTAAGAGAAAAGTTAATATTTTGTGAGCCAGCTCCTGGTCCATTCAAACGATAGAACTTCATCTTTTGACCAGAAAGAGATCCGGTCTTAGTTTCGGCTGAGGCTATAGTTTCTGCATTCGTACAAGAACTAAATTCGAAATTTAAAAAACTAACCGCATTATTAACCAAAACAATTGATGCAAGCAAAGGTTCTATATCTTGTGTAGGTTTAGGATCTTGAAATAAGGGCACATAATTACAATAAGTTAAGTGAAAAAACAAAAAACATGTGAGGAAGATTTTATTAAGGGACATATTATTCATTATCTCCTGCTTCTGCTACACCAAATGCTGGTAATGGTTTAAGATTGCACGTATAGACTGCTAGATCAAATCCAATAAATAATCCATTGAAGAAAATATTATCAGAACATTCTTGAACATCTTTTTCAGAATAAAGGGCTTCGTCATCAATTTTAAGTAGATTAGGTAGAATTAAAATCAAGTTCCGATTGTAATCCGTTGCAGCGACCTCAAAACGATCTCTTGTTGTTGGTGTTAGCCCTCCTACAAAAAGAAGAAAAAAGCCAAGATCCGCTTGAATAAAGGCAGCAGCATCCTTTCCAGACATAGAATTAGGTTGTTTAAGTCCAAAAGGGGCACAATTTGATAGTAAATTGAGAGAAACCAAAAATACTAATATAGATTTGAGCATAAATGTAAAAAATACTAATTTTCATTATTGTCAATGATTATAATTGGTATTAGTAAAAAAAAGTTACAGAAAAATTAAAATTTGGCGCTGAACCCGCCGTAGTAAAATCTAGGTCGGATTGGATTGTATGTTAATTCAAATTCATTTCGTACGTTATCAATTCCAAAAAATAATGAGGCTTTCCCATCAAAGAAATTTTGCTCCATTCTCAGATTGATTAAGTTAAAGGCTCTTCCATAAATTAAATCATTCGAATTGGGATCAATTTGTTGGTCTATCAGAGCGGTCGAATTACCACCTGTAAACTCATTCGTCGTACTGTAGTAAGGTCTTCTATCTATTCGTTTCCCTCGTATTGCAAATTCAAATGCATTGAGTCCTGGTGTTCTAAAGATTAAGTTTAAGGTTCCTTGGTGAAGTGGTCTTCCTTCTAGGGGACGATCTGAGGCAAGATCTCTTGTATCAGTATGATTGTAGCCCATCTCAGCGGCAAAATAGGTCCAAAATTTAAATCTAGCACCCAATTCGCCTCCTCTTGTATAGGCTCGTGAAATGTTTGTTAATTGGAATTGGGCGAATTCAGAAGCGCCGCTGGAACCAAAACTAAATTGTATCAAATTTTCAATGTCGTTTCGGAATATGCTAGTGAAAATTGTTAAAGAACGAAGGGGAGACCATTCCAAATCTGCATTAACAGTTGTTGATTTTTCTGCTTTGAGATTGGGATTGCCGTCTACTATGTATCCGACGCCTGGATTCTCAAATCTGAGGAATAACTCTCGAAAAGTCGGAGGTCTAAATCCTTTCCCATAACTAGAACGGAACACGAGATTATCTAAAATATCTATTCGAAGTGCAAGTTTGGGTGTTGTGGCACTCCCAAATTGAGAGTCATCATCAAACCGAACTCCAGGCACCAATCGAACCTTAGGGTAGGATGGAAAAATAGTCCACTCATCTTGGAGAAATCCAGCATGCCGAGTTCTATAAGCAAAGCGATTGGCTAATCGATCTGATTCTAATTCTTCAGCAAATGATTCTAGTCCCATGGTAAGAAAATGAGAATCATTGAGTTCATGATCCAACTGAATCGTTCCTTGGGATGATATTTCTTTGTTGAGTTCCCTTGCATCCAATTCATCGGATTGTCTTTGGTCTCTTCTGAATTTATTCTCCCAAACAGAATAATTTCCTCGAAAAGAAACTAAATTTCTTTTCCCATAAGAATACTCCATACCCCCAAGTCCCATAAAATCTTTGGTGTTATTGGTTCTATCAAATACAGCACGTGTTGTGTTCTGATCTACGCCCTGTTGAACTCTATCTAAATAAAAAATACCAGTCTTTACTCGAAAATTTCCATCCGGATTGAAGGTGAGGTTGGTTGCGATGTTTGAATCTTTTGCCGCATTTGCTGTAGTTGCTACATTCTCTGGTTGAAGATCATAACTAGGAACATGATTGAATCCAGCAACAACATTGGTTGCGACAATCTCATTCTTAAAACCAACATTCGCAGTGGAAGTTATTTCATTTTGGGTTCCAAAATACGATTTGGCCCCAGAGCCATAAGTTGTTCGAAATTCATAGTACTGTGGTTTATCGTTTTCTCTTGTTATGATATTTATCACACCTCCTATAGCATCTGCTCCATACAAGGCTGAGGAGGATCCTTTTACAATTTCGATTCTTTCGATATTTTGAACCTTGAATCTTGTAAGATCCACAGTATTATTTGTTCTTCCTGCAATTCTTTGGCCATCCACTAAGAATAGCACATATTTGGAATCAAGCCCAAGCATTTGAACTTGGGAACCACCGAAAAAAGGACTTACATTGACTCCTAATTGGGTTTCTAATACTTCTGCTGCGTTTCTTGCACCAGAGGATTCTATTCGTTTTCTTGATATAACTTCAGTTGCTACTGTTGAATCTTTAAGTCTTCTTTCTCCTCTTGAACCAGTTACAACGATGGCATTGGAATTATCAAATTTGTTCCAAAGCTCCTCATTAGTATTAGTCGGAAAATCTTTAGAGGAATTATTGTTGGAAGAAGATTCGCTTTTATTAGAAGAGTCGGCTGATTCCGTAGAATTAATCTGGCTTGCTTCGGTGGATTTTTGAGTGGCTTTCTCGGAACTTAAAGATTTGGTTTTCTGTAAACGCTTTACATCTTTATCCGAATATATTCTGCTAGGTGTAGATGATGATTCTTTTTGTTCTTGGGAGTGGAGTGTTATAAGTGATGTAAGAGCAAATAAGCATATATAGGATAAAATTTTAGTAAAAGAGATTCTCTCATAAAATGGGATCATTTTACTAATTTTAATTAACCTAAATTATGGAGAAATCTCTCGCCATCGGAATTTAGGATAGCCAGAAGTTCCTGCATCGGAATAATAATCAATGATTTGAACTGCATAAAATCTTGTGCCATTAGATGAGCGAATTATGAAGACGGTGAGTCTTGGACTCAGTGTTGGAATATCATAAAGGAACCAACCAGTATCAAAATTTGTTAGAACATCACTTCCTGTAAAAGATGCTCCACCACCTCCAATGACTTGAGCCTGTCCATTGATGTCATTTTTGAATTCCGTGTTTGTGCAACCTAAGGATGCAGAAGAAGTGGACGCTCCAGGAAAAGTACTAGTATTTGATCGGCAAGCAGCACCTTGATTTGCATTATTAGTAGCTCCCCCATTCGTTCTTACTTTAAATCTTTGAAAGCCTATATCAAATTCAGTATTCGATAATGCACTTGTAGCAAAAGAATAATTAGTCCATAAATCATTAGAGGTTGCTCTTACTTGAGTTATAGTAGAACCATCCGATTGAGGAGAATTGGAAATTAATTCAGGTCGAGTACCTATAGGTTCCAATCCTCCAGAGACGGCCTGAAGCAAAAAATTATTAGTTTCATTCCTCTTAGCTGTATCAGTATCACTGAGTCTTGCGCAGTGAGTAAAGAGAATCGCAATCAATAAAATAGTGCCAGGTTTCATTTTACTATATTAATTTAAAATTTGTATTATAGTTGGGTCAAGGTAACATTCACTGGAGTTGTTCCTGAAAAAGTAACTCCTGTATATACAACAACGACATATGTATCTGCCTGTAAGAATGTAATAGTATTTGATGAATTAACAAGATATGAATTTGCTAATGCTGAACTACTATCTGTAGCAGAGCTATGTGAATAAGTTGTATTGATCGTAGCCAAATTACTTGAAGAAATCGGACAAGCATCGCTTTTTTTATAGACCAAAACATAATGTTGACCACTAAAAGTTAATTTCGAATTAGCAGCAGCTGTATAAGTAACTGCGCCGATTTCATGATCAATGCCTACAGGTGATACTTTAGTTTTAGAAACTTGTCTAGCTGAGTTCAAATTTGCAGATGTTATTGCTGTAATAGGTGCATTAACTGTTCGATCTCTTCCATTTATCGATATCGTAACTGCGCAAGTTGGACCTGATGAGGCTGCAGCAAGCGCCAAAAGAACTAAAGCTTCATCATCATTTTCTTCTTTTTTCTGGCAGCCCACAGCTAAACTGAGAGCGAGGACGATTCCAAGTATTTTTTTCATAGCGTTTCCTTTAAATTGGTAATTACTACCAAATTTTCTAAATGAGAATGAGAGTCAATTTAGAATTAAACTTATTTTAGTAATTTCTGGTTTTTGCTGACAATTTCGTGACAAAAAATTTTAGTCTTGTTAGTACTAACCAAAATACATGAAATAAATCTGTGTTCTGTTAAACCTTCATTCTTTTGGGATTGTTTCTTAGATAAGCCTGATTGGTCAATAGATTTCTGATTTCATTGCGAACTGTACATTCATACTGCTTTATATATGGAAATGGCCTTTTACAGGATGATCAATACCAAAAATCAGTATAGAATGATCTCATTTACGCTTTCATCAACACTCATAGAAGGTATACAGCGAGTGTAGGGTAACTTATAGGATAAATAATCATTTGCAGAATTTTCCTGTTTTTATATTATTAACCAATAAAACTGAATTTGGAGAAATCAATGAGAACTCTCATTTTATTACTTAGCTTTGTTGTCGTAATTCAAAACTGTAAAACTGCTAGCGGAAAGTGTCTGGAAGGAGACTGTAAAGCTGGATCTGGAACCCAAGAAATGAAAGATGGGTCATTGTATGTTGGGCCATTTGAAGATGGTAAAAAGGATGGAATTGGTACTTTAACTTATACAAACGGTGATAAGTATATTGGTGACTTTAAAGATGATGTACAATCTGGTGAAGGAACTTATACCTATGCAGACGGCGATATTTATATCGGTCAATATGAAAAAGGAAAGCGAAATGGCCAAGGAACTTACAAACATGCCAATGGGGATGTATATGTTGGTCAATACAAAGATGGATTAAGAGCTGGCCAAGGGACCTATACCTATGCATCAGGTGATAAATATGTTGGTTCTTATGTTGCTGGACTAAGATCAGGCCAAGGAACTTATATGTACTCAACTGGAGAAAAATTCCAAGGTGAGTGGAAGGATAATTCTCGAAACGGTGCTGGAAAATACTATAACAAACGTGGGGAAGTTCTTTTGGATGGAACTTGGTCTAATGATGAGTTCGAAGAAAAACCAGCTATGGAACCAGTAGCGAAGTAAAAATCATTCTATAAAATTCTACTTCTGCTTTCGAAGGAGTAGAATTTTTTTAATCTATTGTTCGTTAATTTCTAAGATTGAGCATTTAAGCTTTCATAAATTTCTTTGAGCGAATTCGATAATTCGAATTTTTTCTGCCAACCTATAGCTCTAATTTTATCATTATTTCCCAAAAGACGAGCAGTTTCAGCTTCACGAAATCTAGATGGATCTTTTGTTATCTTAATAGTTTTGCCTGATATACGGATCAGAATGTCTAGTATTTCTTCAATAGAAGTTTCAACATTAGAACAAATATTATAGATTTCTCCAGAAACTCCACTTTTAGCTAAAGTTATGTAAGCACGAACGACATCTCGAACATCAAGAAAATCTCTAGTAGAGCTAATATCACCAACTAGTATTTCAGAATTGGATGAATTGGCTGAATCAATGATTTGTTGGCAAAAATTTGGAATCACAAATTCTTTTCTCTGTCCAACACCAATATGATTGAAAGGTCTCGCTATCATGATTTCCAAATATTTTGTAACTGCAGCATACTGTCTGCAATAGACTTCAGCTGATAGTTTGCTAGCTGAATAGGGATTTACAGGGTTTGGTAAAATACTTTCAAATAGAGGGTATGACTCAGGCAATTGTCTTCCATAAACATCAGCAGAGGATACATAGATAAGTTTACATGGACGATTTAATTTTTTAAGGGATTCTAAGATATTTAAAGTACCTTTCACATTAATATCCAAAGTTCCCCAAGGATCCAAAATTGCCTTAGGTACAAAGGGTTGAGCTGCTAAATGAAAGACTAAATCGGGTTGCAAGGATAGAATCAATTCTGAAACACTAACTGTATCTCGAATGTCCATTTCGTAAAAATGGTAGTCTACATTTTTGGATATTTCACCTGAGCGATGCAAACCATGTATTTCATATTCAGGTAGAGAATTTTTCAGTTCCTCCTTTAAAAAAGAGCCAACAAATCCTCCAATTCCAGTAATAAGGCATTTTTTCAAATCATTCTCCAAGTTTTACTTGCTATTTTGGTCAATTCTAAGATCTTCTAAAGAAAAGTAAAGCAGCGTCGTAATTGTGTCATCCATAGAAAAATCCCCTGGAGATTCCTTTTTTCAAATTTATGATCCGGAAATTAATGTTTCGGATATAATGAAGGATATTGAATCTAAACTCAAATCTAGAAATATATCCAAGGAAGATGTTGAAAGAATATCTAAGTTAAGGCTTTCTCCCTTTTCAAAGCATAGTTCTAGAGAGTTTGATGCAAGTTTATCTGCTAATCTTTTTGAAAAAGGGATTTCAGCGCCTAAATTCACAAATCCAAAACTATGGTTTCTCAGAGGACCTTTAAAATGGATGATAACACAATTTATCAATTTTTATGCTTTAGTTGATAAAAAATTATCTGAAAATCGAGTTAGAGCTTTCTTTCAAGTTCTTCATGAAATAGTTCTCTTAAAGAAAAAACAAGATCTTCTTGGTCAAAAATTGGAAGAATTCTACCAAGAGTATGCAGAAAATAAATACCTAGCTTTGAAAGGTTCTTCAAAAAGTAATTTGTATTCTCCTCTTTCTCTCAGAGTAGATTTTGAATCAGGCGCGCCACACGAATCAGAAGAATTGATTGAATTAGTAAAGGACGCACAACCAGTTCTTATATATTATCCATCAAGTTTGGGTTTTTTGGAATTATGTAATAGTGTAAATTTAAAATACAGAGTATATACTCCCTTTGAAGAAGATGTGAATCTAATTCAAAGAACCATTACAGAATTCGTGAGTTCTCAAGAAAAAATTTCACCTAGTACTTGCTTGCTATTTCATACGAATGCTTCGCTTTTTCCAAGAAGTTTTTGGGAAGGAATATTAAGACAATGGCGCTTACTTGAGCAAGAAACAAGATTTATAATTCGATATAAAGAATCTTCGAATTCTAGCTTAAGTCCATTTCAAGACAACTTGCCTTTACAGATTGATATTGAATCTCTGCCTGATTATTTGAGAAGTTTAGGATTTAAAAATGTTTACGTCCATTCACCTAATAGCTTTGGTTGGGTAAATATAAGTTTTGTTCTTAGTCCTTCATGATAATTTTCCAACATATTGATGAATACCATCCCTTTGATGGAATTGGAAATGACTGTAGAGGACTGAGAAAAATATTTCAAAATCTTTCATTCTCCGATTATATAATGACTCAAAGAAATTTTTGTCCTGAAGAAGAAAATGTTCTCTTAGTTAAAAATGTAACACAGAAAGAAAACAAATTTATAGAAATTAATCAGAATTGCATTCATATTTTACATTATGGTGGCTCAGGCTATCCTTTAGATTTTTTTTTAAGTTTACCCGGACGTAAATTCTTAAGGTTTCACAATATTACCCCTTCAGAATTTTACCAAGGTTGCAATGAATCTGTTTATATTTCTATGGATAAATTTTTTTCCAAATCAGTTCTAGAACTATCTTCTCTTTCTAATGAAATTGAATTAGCAATTTGTGATTCAAATACTAATGCTGAATTTATAAAACAACATTCATCTATTCCTGCTACTACCATACCCATAGTAAAAGATTATTCTGATCTTTCCCAATGGAATTCTAAAATTATTTCACCTGAAAGGAAAAGTTCAAATGAAAAAGAAGATTTAGTATTTGTTGGTAGAATTGTTCCTAATAAAAAAATCCAAGATATCATAGTATTATTTTTCTTCTGGAAGAAAATTCATCCAACCGCAAAACTTCATTTAATTGGTGGACTTGTTCCTGGAATTGAAGAATATTTCAATTTTATCAAGTCATTCATTTTTGATTTAGATTTAGTGGATTCTGTAAATATCTACTTTAAAATAGAAGATACTCAAAAATCAAAAATTCTACAAGATTCATTGTATTATATTTCCATGAGTGAGCATGAGGGATTTGGAATTCCTTTGTTAGAAGCAATGCAAAATCATTTAGTTGTAGTAGCTTATGCATCAACTGCAATTCCAGAGACTATGAAAAGAGGTGGCATTTTATTCTATGAAAAAAATTTCCCAGTAATGGTAGAAATTTTAAATAAGATTAAAAATGAATTAAATTTGTATGAATCTGTTCTTGCTACTCAAGAAAAAGCTTTGCAGTATTATAAAAATTATCCTTTCCAAGAAAAAATACAAAATATCTTATTAAATCATAAAAGTGAAATCAAGAAGTTTTATGATTAAGCCAAGAGTCTGCCAATTTTCTACAGGTTTTTATCCTGGTGATGCTATCACACAAGAGATGCTAACATTTGATTCTTACTTTAAAGAAATGAATTGGAAATCAGAGATTTATTCTGAACATATTGGAACAGCTGTTAAAAGTAAGGCTATTAAATATTCAAATTATAAATATGATAAGAATGATATAATTATCTACCATCATTCAATTAATTCTGCCTTAGGTGATTTTGTTGTTCAACAGAAAGCACCTAAAATACTTATTTATCATAACGTAACTCCTTTTCATTTTTTTGAAGAGTATGATCTTCAATTTTCCTATTTTCTTAGAAGGGGAAAGGAACAACTTCTTGAATTAAATCAAACCTTCATAAAACCTTTTGCCGATTCTGAATTCAATAAAAAAGAATTAGAAGATTATGGTTATAAGGAAGTCGAAGTTTTGCCTATTGCGTATAATTTTAATAGCTTAGATATTCCAGGAGTGAATCGAAATAAATTTGAAGGTATCAAAATTTTATTTGTTGGAAGAATTACACCAAATAAACGGCAAGAAGATTTGATTCGTTTCGCAGAGATTTATAGAAAATACTTTAGAACTAATTTTCAGATACAGATTGTAGGATATTCATCACCATCTAGCAAAATTTATATGGAAGAATTAGAAAGTTTAGTAAGATTTTGGGATTTAGAAGATCATATACATTTTTCAGGCTATGTAACTCATCCGGAACTTATTGGATATTATAGAAATTCTAATGTCTTTCTTTCCATGAGTGAGCATGAAGGTTTCTGTGTTCCCATACTTGAAGCTATGCATTTTCAGCTTCCTGTTTTGGCATATTCAGCAGGAGCAATACCAGATACCATGGAATCTTCAGGAATACTTTTTAAAGAAAAGAACTATACTTTAATTGCAGAGACTTTAGAAGAAATATTGAAAAATGAAAAATTTAAAAAGATGATTCTTATGAATCAAAATAAAAGAATTGAGAATTACTTAAAAATCAATTCAGGTTATAAAATTGTTGAATTCATCCAAAACTTATAAAATTTGTGCTGTAGTTCCTAGATTTTCTACTATGATTCGAGGTGGAGCAGAGAAACACGCCTACGATGTCCTATCCATATTTCCTACTAATTGTGAAATAACTATTTTAACTTCGACAGCCTTGGATTACATATCATGGAAAAATTATTTTAAACCAGGCATATCAAGATTTGAAAGATTCAAGATTGAAAGATTTCAAAATGTGAAAACACGAAATATTAAAAAATTCAATCAAATATCACAAAAATTGTATGATAAGTTTCCAAATCAATCGTCTGAGGAAGAGCAAGAATGGTTAGAAAGCCAAGGTCCATATTGTCCTGATTTAATAAATAGAATTGAAGAAACACAAGCTGAGACAGATCTGTTTATCTTTTTCTCTTATCTGTACTATCCTATATTGAATGGATTAAAATTAGTTCCAGACAAATCAATCTTCGTACCTATGTTCCATGATGAGTTTCCCATCAACTTAATGCAATACAAACAAGTATATAATGATAAAATACTTTATGCATTCAATACGCCAGAAGAAAAAAATTTATTCGAAAGAGTTTTTGAATTTAAACCAAGGAAACAAACAATAATTGGTACTTATATAAAACCTATAAATCATGATGAAAATTTAACAAAAACTCAGAGTCAGAAAGAAGAAAAAGAAACCAAGATATTGCTTACTATAGGTCGAATGGATTTAGGGAAGGGTATATATGAACTTGTTCAAAACTTTCAAAAATGGAACGATACGGGAAATAGAAATTGTGAACTTCATTTAATAGGTGCTAATCCACCAAAATTAGTATCGAAATTTGCTTCAAAATCAATTCGATTTCTAGGCGCATTAAGTGAATCTGATAAATATCATGAAATTCGAAATGCTGATATACTAATTAATCCTTCTTCCGTAGAAAGTTTTTCCATTGTTGTTATGGAGGCATGGTCCCAAAAAACTCCAATCCTTGTAAATGCCAATTCGGAAGTTTTAGTGGGTCATTGCAAGCGTAGCAATGGCGGGCTTTGGTATGCAGATTTTGAAAGCTTCGTTGGGACTTTGAATTTTATGCTAAATAATCATGAAATTTGTACTCAAATGGGCAATAATGGGAGAAAATATGTAGAAGCAAATTTCTCGCAGGATGTCATTAGGGAAAAATGGAAAAATCTATTGGATATTAATCTCAGCTAATATTTTGTCATGGATTTTACCATTGGATGCAACTAAATTAGGAATATAAGGAGAGTATTCTTTACCATCCATGGTACTTAGTTGAGCTCCTGCTTCTTCCGCTATGAGTCCTGCTGCAGCCATATCCCAAGGTTTCAATCCAATTTCATAGTAACCATCAAATTTTCCTTCAGCTAACCAACATAAATCTAAGGTTGCTGCTCCTGTTCTTCGAATGCCTCTAGATCGAATTAAAATATTTTTATAATAACTAAGTAATAAATCTAATTTATCTCCTCTATCATATGGAAATCCAGTTGTAAATAGAGAATCTTTCAGTTCTAAAGTTTGAGAAACATGAATACGATCTTTATTCTTTAATGCTCCAGCACCTCGAACTGCATGGTATAAATCTTTTAATTCTGGAAATAAGACTAGTCCAATCACAATCTGAGATGAACTAATCTGTTCTACTCCAATAGATACTCCATAAAGTGGTAAGTTGTGTGAGTAGTTTGTTGTTCCATCAAGTGGATCAATTATCCATCTGTAATCCGAATTACCTTTAACTTCGCCAGATTCTTCTCCTAAGATGGAATCTTGGGGAAAATGTTCGAGAATTTCATCAATTACCATTTTCTCAGAACCCAAATCAGCTTCAGTGACTAAATCAAATTGACCTTTCTTTTGAATTTCAAAATTCTTCTTTTGATGGATTGTGATTAAAAAGTCACCAACTTTATGAATATAATTTTGGAAATGATTGTATCTATCTAATATTTCTTGTTGCATTAAATCCAGTTTATTGTAAATAATTTTTGAGTCGAATCAATAAGGGACGATAGACAGAAATTAATGAAAAAAATATCTAAATAAACCTCATTATGTCATTTCAAAAAGTAAATCTTTAAAAAAATGCTTGTTAGTATTTAGTGTATATTTAAAAAACAAATACAAACAAATGATAAATGTAATACAGGGGTTAAGCTTATGATAAGGTTAAAAGTTTTCGTCGATTTTAGGAAGATCAATAATCAATATCTTTCAACAAAGCAAATTGAAGAGATATTGATTTTAGTTAAAAAAAATCCAGTCCATAGATTAGTTACTAAATTGCTTCTATCAACTGGTTTATATATAACTGAATTAATTAACTTAAGAATTTCTGATTTGGATCCTTTAGAGTCTACTATCTCAATAAGAGAACATAAAAAACTAAATGGAAGGATTATTTCCATTCCTAAAGATTTATGTATGGAACTTTTACGTCATGGACAGTCCATTCATACAGATGGTTATCTATTTCAAGGAAGAGAAGGCAGGATTTGTGATCGTACAGTTCAGAAAATTTTAGTTAAAATCAATCAATTAAATCTGGGTAAAAATCTTACCATTGAGAGAATTCGAAATGCAATAGCGCTTCAGCTTTTAATCTCTGGGCAAAGCATTCCAGAAATCGCATATTTCTTGGGGCACAAGGAAGTTCGCAGCACTCGAAGAAGAATTCAGAAATTTTTGGAACACGATACAGCGAGACTAGAGCTATTTAAAGTCATTTTCGCAAAATACGCTTGAAATTTTCTTGTAGTACTTGGACTATTTCTTAAAATGGGTAAAGTTTTGGACTTTATCCATTTACGGGGAAGATTTTGGAAATTAAAACCAAGAAAATAGGAAAACATACTCTGGTTCATTTGAATGGGAGATTAGATATTACTCACTCTGATGAGGTCGAGGCTAAATTAGCGAGCGATGTTCAAGGTGGTGATGGAGATATCATCATTAATCTCGAATTAATTTCATATATTTCATCCTCCGGAATTCGAATTTTTGTAGGAATGGTAAGAGAACTAGATAAGCAAGGAAGAAAGTTAAAGTTATGTTGCATTACTCCACCTGTGAAAAAGGTTTTTGATGTAGTTGAACTTTTAGACCTATTCGAAGTTTTTGAAACCGAGCAAGAAGCAATCAACTCTTTATCTAAATAATTTTATGTGGAGGGCTTCATGCTTTTAGCCCTTCTATCTGTTTTACTCCTTTTATTCTCAATCTATCTTGGATCTTATGTGCCATTTGTATGGCCAGACGAGGTCTTATTTTTTAACCCTGCTTTCGAATGGTATCAGACAGGTGAATTACGAACCACGGTATTAGAAGGTCTTATTCCAGGTATGGAAAAATATACTTTGTGGATGTCTCCCTTGTATATGCTGCTACTTGGATTTTCTTTCCACTTTTGGGAGGCTAATATTGAAAACGCTAGAACTTTATCTTACATCATAGGTTTGCTAGCCATTTATCAATTCCATTCTTTCCTTAAATCTGAATTGAAAATTGGAATGAACAAATCTTTTGCTGTTGTGGCAACAGTATTTCTTTTGATGGATGTTCTTTTATTTAAAATTTCCCACACATCAAGAATGGAGACACTTTGTATCTTAATGGGAATATCCTCTATATTCTTAGCATATAAATCTTTGTATTTTAAATCTGGTTTATTTTTAGGTCTCGCAATTCTTTCTCATCCGTTTGGAGTTTTTTATTCTATTCCTATCGCATATCTTTGGTTAGAACAAAAATCCATTTCTCATTTTAAGATTTTTACTTTTATTTCTATTGGAACTATTATAGTATTATTACCTTGGTTGATCTATATCATACCTAGATTGGATTTATTCTTTATACAATTTGGTGCACAACTTGCACGCAAACGTGAACTTTTCGAATTGTTCTCTCAGTTTGATAAGATAAGAATATATTTTTCGGGTTATTACTTTCCAATATTAAAATTAATTTCAATACTATTTATTATAATATTAGGATCTAAGTCGCTGGGTTTAATTCCTAGAAAACGTCTACGTAATTTATTAGTAATTTGGTTATTTGCTATGATACTTGGATTTTATGCTTCATCAGAATCATGGTATGTAGTTCATTCAACTTTTCCAATTGCTATATTTTTTACTTTAGCGTCTAAAGAAAGAATTTGGTTTCGAAATGGAATATTGCTTTTCCAAGGCTTCTTATTCATATTTTTTATATATTCAGCACTATACCAAGAAGATGTATATGCCAAAACAAATGAATTCAATCAAAAGGTTATTGAATTATCTAAAGGAAAAAGAAAGATCTACTCTCAATTGATCCCTGATCCATATTTTATTCTTAAAGAAAATAATCCAGAAGCTAGAGTTTATGAATTCATACCTGGTGAACTATCTATTTCCAACATTTTCTTTCAAGAAACAATAGAATCTATGGATTTATTTCTCTTTTATGATGAAACTTTAGCTAATTCAAATATAAAAGAATTGGTGAAGGATTCTTCAAAATACAAAAGAGAAGAATGGCAGATACAATATAATTCTAAGGTTCCAGGTAAAGGCCCATGGAAGATATTTTCTTATGAAAAAATACATAATGAACCCACAGAGTTTCAATGAATTTGTATCAATTTCATTATTATTTCAAAATTACTATAGCCCTTATCTTTCTCCTTACAAATTGTTACACTTCAAAAGATACTTCCGACCTACCAAGTATACTACCATTACTAATGAATCAGAATATTGATCTATTGATGATTGGTGATTCTCTTTCAGAGAGATCTAATGCTTTTGACCTTCAACAAAAGTTAGGAAACTCTTATAAGGTTAACGATATTTCTGTTTCTGGAAGAGATGTTCGAATTTGGCTAACGGATAAACAAAAAATCCAAGCTAATAAAGCCAATATAGTAATCGTAAATCTCGGAACGAATGATGCATCTTATTATTCTACGAATGAATATCCTAAATACTATTCAGAGTTGATTGAATATTTAAGAAGTATTTATTCATGGAAAATAGTTCTAACTCTTGTACCACCAACAAACGATCCAATTCTAAAAGAAAGAATTCAAATCAATAATCTTTGGATTCAAACTAATTATCCTAATGAAACTAGGGTAGATCTAGAGGATTTATTTGAAAAAAATAAAAGTCTTCCTTTATACCCAGCTATTGACAATATTCATCCTAATCCAATTGGATATGATATTATTGGATCAGAATATTCAAGAATTCTAAGTGGTCTAAGAATTTAAAATTGCTAGTTCCTTTAATCCTTTTAAAGTTAAGAAAGGATCTATAGAATCAAAGATTCCAGGGTGTGCATTATGGATTGTTGAAACCAAACCTCCTGTTCCTATCACAAGATAATCAGAGCCAAGCTCCTTCTTAATTTGATCAATAATTCCTTGAATCAATCCAACCCAACCGTAAAAGAATCCAGCTTGCAGTGCCTCTATTGTTGATTCACCTAAAACACTTTTAGGTGTTTCAAAAACTATAGGCGGTAGTTGAGCTGTGTTTCTTGTAAGAGCATCCATAGAAATTTTTAATCCAGGAGCTATCACTCCTCCTAAATATTCTGGAACATCATTCAATATACAAAATGTAGTGGCTGTTCCCAGATCTATAATTATGCATTTCTGTTTCGTGTTATGAACTGCACAATAAGCTGCATTCACTAATCGATCAGCCCCAATTTCAAATGGTCTTGGATATTTTATTTCAAAAGGTAATTTTATTTTATAATTAACTTGTAATGGTTCAGCATCAAACCAATCACTTAACATTCTCTCTACGATTGGATTAAAGGATGGAACGACACTGGAATAAACAGAGCTTATAATTTTAATATTCTCCAATTTATCTTGAGAAAGAAACCCTCGGAGAAATAAACCGAGTTCATCGGAAGTTCTATCTCTTCGTGTAACCGTTCTTTTGTGAAAAATGGGGTTTTCTTCATTCTCTTTAAACAATCCAAAAACTGAATTAGTATTTCCAACATCGATCACTAAAATATGATTATTACTCATTTATCTCTCCAATAATCTCAAAATGAGATCCCGTGTCCATTAAGCTGTGTTTAAAACCATTTTGGTCAAGTACAAGTAGAAATCCATATTCATCATAACCTATTACTCTTCCACGAACCATATCATTTTCTATTTTAGTTTCGATGATTTTATGAAGTAATAAAGAGTGTTTTTCAAGCCATTGCAACTCTTTTAAGGTTTTGGAAGGATCCATCAATTGTATGATTGAATCATTTAAATTTTCAATAAATTTTAATATGATTCTTTCCGTAGTACCTTCTAAAGGATTTTCATCTAAAAGAAAATCTGCAATCTGTTTGAGTTCCTGGGGAATTTCTTGGCCATAAACATTCAATCCAAAACCAATAATTACTTCGAATTGGTCATCTTGCACTTCTCCCTCAATAAGAAAACCTGCAATCTTTTTATGATTCCGATAAATATCATTGGGCCATTTTAATGAAATTTCAGAAACTTTTTCTGGATATAAACTATAAATTGCTTTTAGTAGTGATGCACCAGACATCAATGAGAGCAAAGGAAGTGGAATCGTTGTTAAACCAAATTTAACTTTCCCTGAAAAAATAATATTCTCATCACCTAAAGCAAACCAAACTTTGCCCTTCCTTCCTCTACCTTTATTTTGGTACCTTGAACGAACCCATGAACCCGCATCTTGAGAAGGTTCTTTTATCCAATCATTGGTTGAATCTACTTCCTCGAGGAAGGTTCCTTTCTGTGGATCGATAAGCCTAAGCGACATGCTTCCAAATTCGAGTTGATAAAACTACTAGCAAGGAAAAATCTTTATTTTCCTTGCGTATTCCGATTTTTCTTACATAATGACGAATGAGTCATGGCTGAACATATTTCCGAAATACTAAAATCAAACAATCCTTGTATAAGTTTTGAATTTTTTCCACCTAAAACTCAAGAATCATCCGACGTACTTTTTCATACTATATCTGAACTCATGCCCTTAAAACCTGCTTATGTTTCTGTAACCTACGGGGCGGGAGGTTCAACCAGCGAATTGACTAGAGAACTTGTGGTTAAACTTCAGAAACAAACCTCACTTTCAATTGTCTCTCACCTAACATGTGTAGGTCATACAAAAGAAGAAATAAGATCCTTGCTTAAAATCTATGATGAAAGTGGTATCCGAAACATTATGGCATTGCGAGGTGATCCACCTCATGGCCAGAAAGAATTCGTACCAGTTCCAAATGGCTTTCATTTTGCAGCGGAACTAGTTGCATTTATCAAAAAAGAATTTCCTAGCATGGGTATTGGTGTTGCTGGTTTTCCAGAAGGTCATCCAGTTACACCAAACAGATTATTAGAAATTGACTATTTAAAGAGAAAAGTTGATGAAGGTGCAGATTATATTTGTACACAACTTTTTTTTGACAATCGAGACTTTTATGATTTCAGAGAAAGATGCGAGTTGGCTGGAATAAAGATTCCTATCATTGCGGGTATCATGCCTATTACTTCTAGAAAGTCTATTAATCGTATGGCTGAACTAGCATTAGGTTCTAAATTTCCTGCCAAATTATTAAAAAATTTAACAAGAGCTGTAGATGATATGTATGCTGAAAATGTTGGTATTCATTGGGCTACTGAACAAGTAAGAGATTTACTTGATCAAAATGTAAAAGGAATACATATGTATACTTTGAATCGATCCAAAGCAACTTTACAAATTTGTCATTCTTTGGGTATTGAATCTTTCAAAAATTTAGAAACAAAGAATTAATTTTGAATAGGAAATTCTACTACGAAGGTCGTATTTTTAGCTTCGACATCTAGATATATTCTTCCATCATGACTTTGAACAATTTTTTGAGAAATATCCAAACCAAGCCCGCTTCCTTCACCTAACCTTTTAGTTGTGAAAAAAGGATTGAATATTTTATCTCGAATATCGAATGGAATTCCATCTCCACTATCAGAAATTATAACAAGTATTAAGTTTTTTTCTTGAAGGTATTTTATTGATATCTCAATTTTGCCTAGGTAATTAATAGCCTGAGCTGAATTCATAATTAAGTTGGTCCATAATTGAATAAGATCATCCGGATAACATTTTAAATCTGGCGTATGTTCAAAGTTTTTAATTATCTCAATATTTCGTTTTAATTTAGTATGAAGAATGGTCAATACTGTCTCTATACTATCTTTAATATTGTAATAAGTTTTCTCTCCTTTATTATTATTATGAGAATATGTTCTCAATGATCTTATAATGTTTGCTACTCTTTGCAGTGAAAATTCAATCGATTTATAATTTCTCTCTTCAAAAATCGTCTCTGACAGAAAGAAGAAAAGCTCTTCAGAAAAATTCTTCAAAAGCAAAGGAAAATATTTGCTAGCTATAAAATCTACACCAAGGTCTATATAGCGATCTGCAAGTTCTTCATATCGAGAGATTTTCATTGATTGAAAGAAAAGTTCTAATTCACGTTTCTTTTCTCTACGCACCATTCCTGAAAAAGTATTTTGATTCATGATAGATTCATTAAAAAATTCTTCCGCTAAACTAATATGATCGTTATTCATCTTATAAATAAAGGTTGGGATGTTTATTTTTGAAAGCTGAGAGTTATTTCCATTGCTTCGAAGTAACTCCAATGAAGCTTTAATGGATCCTATAGGATTATTTATTTCATGTGCTATACCAGCAATTAATTGACCAAGTGCCGCCATTTTTTCTGATTGAATCAATTGATTTTGAGCTTTAGAAAGATTGTTAAGAGTTTTTGATAGGTCGTTATTCGTGCTTCTAAGTTGTTGAGTTCTTTCTTCTACGATTTTTTCAAGATTGGTATTTAATAATTTAATTTGATCTTCATTCTGTTTACGCTCAGAATTTATAATTGCTATTGCAGTTTGATCTGAAAGTAATCCAGCAAACATTACTTCATCTGACTTCCAAATTCTCTCAGATTGCATATACTCGATGCAAATTATTCCTACGATTTTGCCTTTTACTCTTATGGATGCAACCAGTAAGGATTTTATTTTATTAGGATAAGAGTAATAGAGATTAAATTCCCTAATTCTTGTATCTTGAATGATAGAATTAGCTACTAAAACTCTAGAAGTTAATAAAGCTTTAATGAATATTTGTATCTCAGAAGATTCTAGAGATTGAGTATGTACTTTGTATTTATTATCTGATTTAATATATTCATACATACATTCTAGAGTGGTGAAATCTTCTCTAAACATCCAAATACTTGAGCGCTCCGTTTCAAGAACAGTGCAAGCAATAGAAAGAATATTTTTTAATGTTTTATCTAAAGTGCCGGTATTAAAGGATTCATCGGTTGCTAAATCTATAATTGCTTGGGATTGAGTTTTCGTTCTTAAGTATAAATTATTCGTTTCTTTTTCAAAGGATTTATTCTCGGTAATATCTCTTACAAAAGTTATAATATACGTTTTTTCGCTATAATTTATTTGAAAATGTTGTGTAAGGAAAAAAACATTTCTATCATTCCTATCAATAAATGAATATTCATAGACCAATCCCTTTTCAGGAAGTTTATCCATTTTAAGAACTTCTTTAATTCGCTCTTCCAATGAAACATCTTTAGGCGTACGTAATTTAACATTTGAAAAGAAATTATTAAGAACAAGCCAAGATGGTTTACCTAATGTTTTTTTTCTGGAGAGCTTAGTTAAAAGCTCCATAACTCTATTCCATTCTACTATTATTCCATTTTCATCAATTAAAAAAATTCCATCAATCGATGATTCAAAAAGCCTTCTAGCTCTCGTTTCACTTTCTTGTAATTGTATCAGTAAGTTTTTTCTTTCTGTTATATCTTTAAGTGTGCCTAACCAACGAGTTGGTTTATTATTTGAATCACGAAAAATTTTTGCATAAGCTTCTACCCATCTTATGACTCCATTTGAATCTATAATTCTATGTTCGGTATTATAATCATCTTTCTCTTTTATAGCTAAAGATACAGTTTTGATAAAACTCGGAAAATCTTCAGGATGAATCAGGTGAAAGTACGATCGAATAGAATCATTGATGGAACCTATAGGCAAGCTGAGTAAACTATTCGGAGGCGTTTTCCATATCAAACTAGAACTCTCGACATCCCATTCCCATATCGCAATTCCTGTAGATTGCATGGTGATTAACAACCTTTCCTCATTCTCAAAAACTTTTGATTTAGAGATCACTCTTTCAGAAATATCAGATATGAGTAAGGTTATTTCATTTTCTGAAAAAATAAAATGAAATTCAGTCCAAATGGTATTTTTATTTTTACCAAGCAATCGAATTTCACACATTACCCTAGTACCCTTGGGTGAATCTAAAGTTGAAATAAACTTAACTATGTCATCAGGATGAATGATTCCTTCTAAGTATCTATTCGATTTATAAAATAATGAAGGATCCATACCAACAAGATTGCGAATTCCATTGGAGATAAAGATAGTCTTAAGCCTTGGATATCTAGAGAGTTTCCAATATACAATAGGTAGTTTTGTATTAAAAATCTCATAAAGATCATTTTTAATTGAATCCAAATCTAAAGCTTTGGGAAAAAATAAATTACGAATTGACTGAAAGAGATTCATGTAGGAAACTAAAGAAAATAATGTTTTTGAAAATCTTTCAAGAGAATTTTTAAATGAAAAATACCGACGAAGCTGAAAATACAAAATTCCAACCTGATAAAGCCTATTTAATGTGGAGATCTTTTGAGAGATTTAAAGAATTTCGTGATGGGTTTTTCCGTTTAAATAAAGAAACAACAGTTCGAACTTTTAAGAATCAACCTGAATCTTTTTTAAGTTTTGATTCTGATAAATTTGTAAAACATATGTCCAGTATGATTTCTTCATCTTTGTCTCAAGATAAGGACAAATTGAATAAGTTTTTGTACAAGGTTCATGAATCCTATAAAAAAGAATTAAATTATCTTTCTAATCGAAAAGAACAGTTCTCGATGGATATTTTATTTCAAGTAATTGAAACTCTACTTATGGAAGTGGGTGCGAATAAGGCTGAGAACGAAATCCAAAATCTTGGTGGAAACAAATCAGCAGTAACTAAACAAGATTTAGAGCAAATTATGAGTTATCTTAGAACTTACAATAAAATGACTGCAAGATTTCAAGCAGCCGGAAGTATGAAGAAGGCAATTGAGTTATCAGATGATATTATTTCACAATCTGCTCATGAAAGTATGGACATTCCTATTCTAGCTCTAGATTCAATGTTTAATTTAATTACTGCTCAGTTTATCCTTGCTCAGAAATTTAATTGCAAACAACTGTTAGCTGGATGGAGAAAGGATTATGGTTTTGACCAAGACCAAGAATCTAGAGTAGCCAAGCTTTTGCCACCTACTGCTTCTTTAATTGAATTTAGAAATAACTATGCCAAGGCTTTACAAATGCTTAGAAGCCAGAAGAAGGAAATCGAAACAGAGATGGACCTTTTCTTACTTAGAACTGTTTCAAATTACTATGCTTCTTGGATAAACCAAGTTGCTAATCAAATCAATAAACCAGCAGCATAAATTTTTGACTAAAGAATAGAACCCTTCCAAGTATCAATTCCACTTCCTTGGATGGGATAGGGATCACCTAAATATTTAGGTGCAGTATGCATTAGATTCATGTCTATCCATGCAAGTAGCCTTGCAAAAAATTCTCTAAACCGATAGTATCTCGTTCCTCTATATATTCTCATATCTGATTCGTATGATGCTAATTGGATTCCAACTTTTCTAGCTATAAAATGAGCACGAGCTTGGTGAAACTTTTGAGAAACAAAAATTGCATCTTGGATTTGATAAACTGCTCTAGCACGAATCATAGTGTCTAAAGTTCTAAATCCTGCATGGTCAACGAAAACATCTTCCTTTTTAACCCCATTATTTAACATGAATTGTAGCATGGGCTTCAACTCATTGTAATATGCTGTGCCATTGTCTCCAGATAGAAGAATCTTTTTTACTTTTCCATTTCGATAAAGATAAAGCCCACAACGTAGTCTATCGATCAAAATAGGTGATGGAGTAAGACCATAGACAGCGGCACCAGGGATAATGGCTACAGTAGCATTCGGGACTGTTCTGAAATTTTTAGAGGGATTGCTCTGGTTGTATTCATCGATCATGTTTTGGTCTATAGCGAATCCTACAAAAGTAGACATAAGCAAAAATACCAAAAACACAAGAGCTAAAATCTTATGATTGACTAAGAACCTCATTACTTCAAGTTTGAATGGAAAGGTTCTAATGGACAAGAAGATTCAAAATTTCAAAAAGAAATTTTTCCAAGATAATCCTATGCTACGGGATAAGATAGAGAAAGTTAAAGAGAAAGGTCACTCTAGACTTACAATTCTTATTATTCCCCATGGATACGATTCTTCCTTCAATTTTCATATTTCTATATTTACGATCATATTTATTATTTTGCTTCTTTGTTCTTTGATTTCTTTGGCATTTTATGGAATTTTTAAATCAAGCAATACAAGAAAAGAAATCAGCAATCTCTCCAAAATTTATGGAGAATACTTTGATGATTATTTGGATTCTTCCCAATATTTAGATCAAATTGAAGAAGATTATTCTGCTCTGCAGGAGAATCTCTTAGAAATTTTTGCAAGTATTGATGGCCAAGATGAAGAATTGTTAAAACTTGTTGAGAGTGATGTGATCGAACAAGATTCTATAAATGAATTGAAGGACGAAGAAAAGAAAGATAAAGAACTGATGGAAGGCAGATCCTATCTATCAGAAGTTTATGATTTAAGAAATCTCAAATTAAATATGCAAAGTAGAATCAACCTTCTAGATGCAAATTATGATTATTTTAATAATAGACTTTCTGTCTTAGATAATATTCCACTTTTAAATCCTTTACCAAACTGGAATACAACTTCAACCTTTGGTTTGAGAAAATCACCAACTTCAGGTTTTTGGGAATTTCATGATGGACTTGATATGGCTAATGCCACGGGAACTCCAATTTATGCTGCTGCTCCAGGAACCGTTGTTAGATTAGCATATTCTAAAACAGGTTATGGTTATCATATTGTGATAGGCCATAACTATGGATATTATACTCTCTATGCTCATTGCAATCGAATCTTTGTTAGACTGGGACAGGCAGTTGAGAAAGGCAAATTAATTGCAGAGGTAGGTGCAACGGGAAATGTTACTGGACCTCATTTGCATTATGAAATTTGGGTAGGAGAAGGCAACAAGGCTGATCCAGAAGAATATTTGAATGTCAACACCTTCTAAGAAAAAATCTTTAAAGCAACCTGATACAAAATTATCTTCCAAAGAATCATCAAAGAATGATAAGATTCAAGAAGAGATGAGGGTCTTAGAATCTGAGATTAGATCACACCAATATTTTTATTATTTAGAAAATTCGGCAAGAATTTCAGATAAAGAGTTTGATTTACTTTTTACAAAATTAAAGAAGCTAGAAGCCAAATATCCTGATCTCGTATCCGAGCAGAGTCCAACAAAATTGGTTGGCTCTGATATTTCGGTTTCTAGTGACTTCGAAAAAGTTAAACATAAAGTTCCTGTTCTATCTTTAGAGAATACATATAATACGGAAGAGTTATTGGATTGGATCCAAAAAACAGATCCCGAACAGATTTATAGTGTGGAGTGGAAGATTGATGGAGCTTCCATAGTACTTTATTATGAAAAAGGAATTCTGAAAAGAGCTGTGACCCGAGGAACGGGAGGAGTTGGAGACGACATTACCGAAAATATTAAAACCATTCAGAATATACCTCATGAATTGAAATCGAAAATAGACCTTTATGTGCGTGGTGAGGTCTTTATGACCTTCGAGGATTTCGAACAGTTCAATGAAGATTTTGGTGGTAAATATGCGAATCCACGCAATCTTACCTCTGGCTCGATTAAGCATAAATACGCTTCCGAAGTAGCTAAACGTCCGCTCCAAATTTATACCTATGATGCATATTTTCCTAACGGTAGAAAAAATATCCAAACCCATAAACAAGCTTTGGAACTAATGAAAGATGAAGGATTACCTTTGTCTCCTGATACTGAATTTATTTCTTTGAAAGAAATGGAAAAGCATATCAATCGACTCAAGAAAAAGAAAGATAAAATGCCTTTCCCTATCGATGGTTTAGTTATCAAAATAAATCATCTAGCATTAAGAGATTCTTTGGGTGAGACTTCTCATTCACCTAGATGGGCAAGAGCTTTTAAATTTGATGCCATGATCCAAGAGTCTATCATTGAAGAAATTATTCCACAAGTAGGAAGAACAGGCAAAATCACACCTAGAGCAAGAATCAAGCCAGTTCAATTAGCAGGAACTACTGTAAGTTATGCGACATTGCATAACCAAGATTATATTTCACAACTTGGTGTAGGAATTGGAGCTAAGGTTAAAATTTCAAAACGTGGTGAAATTATTCCAGCAGTTGAAGAAGTTGTTGAACCAGGTTTAAATGGAGTCTACCTTTTACCCAAGAAATGTCCTTCGTGTAATTCTAAATTACAAAAGGTAGATGAATCAGTGGATCTTTTTTGTATCAATTTATCTTGTCCTGAAAGAATGAAGCATACGATTCAATTTTATTGTCAAAAGAAACAAATGGATATAGATGGACTCGGTGAAAGACAGATCGAGATATTCTTTGATAAAAAATGGATTCAGAAAATTCCAGATTTATACAATCTCCAAAATTATAAAGATGAAATGGAAGCTATGGAAGGTTTCGGAGAAAAGTCTGTAGCCTTGATCTTGAATGGAATAGAAAAATCCAAATCAAAGAGTCTACGTACCTTACTTCCTTCTCTTGGTTTGAACGAGCTTGGGCACAAGGTAACAGAACTATTAATTGAAAATGGATATGAGTCCATAGATTCTATCATAGATCTTGCCAAAAATAACAATGCTATTGAAATCTTGAATTCTCTTCACGGAATAGGCCCTAGGACTGCTGAAGCCATAGTCAAGCAATTGAATGATGCTTCCGTTTTGGATATGATTGGGAAATTAAAAAAATCGGGATTGAACTTCCAAGCGGAGTTAGTAGAAAAATCAGATATTCGGATCTTCGAAAATCAATCATGGTGTGTAACTGGCAGTTTTGAAAATTTTCAGCCTAGAGACAAGGCTATGGACTTAATAGTAAGACACGGTGGACGTAAAGTAACGTCTATTTCGTCGAAGACCACTCATTTGCTCTATGGAGAAGGAGCAGGATCTAAGTTGAGTAAGGCGGAAGAATTAGGAATTACTATAATCAATGAAAAAGAATTCATTGACCTTCTTAAAAAAGATAATATTCCCTATTCTAACGAGAAAGAATAGAATTTGATTTTTCTATTTGCTGTATTTATCTGGTTCTAATGTCAAAAGTTATCATAGGAATCTCGGCTTACTACCACGATAGCGCAGCAGCCTTAATCCGAGATGGTGAAATTATTGCCGCCGCACAAGAAGAGCGATTTACGCGTAAGAAACATGATTCTAAGTTTCCTTCCAATGCTATAGAATATTGTCTTAAAGAGGCAAATGTTTCTTTTTCTGATGTTTCTGAGGTAGTTTTCTATGATAAACCCTTAGTTAAATTTGAACGACTACTCGAGACATATCTGTCCTATGCACCCCGAGGACTTCTTTCCTTTTTTGCAGCTATGCCTATATGGATTAAGGAAAAATTATTTCTAAAATCTACATTGAAAAAAGAGTTCCAAAAGCTATCTGGACCTGGAAAGCCGATACCGAAATTATTATTTACCGAGCACCACCAAGCACATGCGGCTTCTGCATTTTTTGTAAGTCCATTTGAGAAAGCGGCTGTTCTTTGTATGGACGGTGTTGGTGAATGGGCTACTAGTTCAGTGTGGTTAGGTGAAGGAAATTCCTTAAAACCATTGTGGCAGATCGATTTTCCGCATTCTCTCGGTCTCTTGTACTCTGCATTTACCTACTACACTGGATTCAAAGTTAATTCAGGTGAATATAAAGTTATGGGACTTGCACCCTATGGTGAACCGAAATACAAAGATTTAATCTATAAATATTTAATAGATGTTAAAGAAGATGGAACCTTCCGATTGAATATGAAATATTTTAATTATGCTGTTGGTCTAACGATGACTAATTCAAAATTTCATAAACTATTTGGAGCTGCTCCAAGAAAGGCTGAATCGACTTTAACTCAAAGAGAAATGGATCTTGCACGGTCAGTACAAGAAGTAACTGAAGAGGTAATGATAAAGATCTGTCGTACAATTCAAAAAGAAACCAAGACAGATTATTTATGTATGGCTGGTGGAGTGGCTCTCAATTGTGTCGCTAACGGGAAGATCTTAGAACAAGGAATTTTTAAAGAAATATTCATTCAACCAGCAGCAGGTGATGCTGGTGGTGGACTTGGTGCGGCACTATCAGCTTGGTATGAATACAATAATAATCCTAGAGTTCCAGCCAAAGATCTTACAGGATCTATAAAAGGTTCTTACCTGGGTCCCCAATATTCACGTGATGAAATTTTACAAACCTTAACTGAGCAAAATGCAAAGTACGAAGAGTTGAATGATCAAACTATTAGTACGAGACTTGCGGATGTCTTGGCAGATGGAGCCGTGGTAGGTTACTTTCAAGGACGAATGGAATTCGGTCCACGGGCATTAGGAGCAAGATCCATCATAGGTGATCCGAGAAATTCAAAAATGCAATCTACTATGAATCTTAAAATAAAATATAGAGAATCCTTTCGTCCTTTTGCTCCTGCCGTTCTTGCTGAAAAAGTGAAAGATTATTTTGAAATTGATTCTCCTAGTCCTTATATGCTCATTGTTGCTCCTGTGAATAAAAATCACCGAATCGCAATGACTTCAGAACAAGAAAAGCTTTTCGGTATTGAAAAGTTAAACGTTCCTAGATCAACTTTACCTGCAATTACTCATGTAGATTACTCTGCAAGGATACAAACTGTACATGAAAGTACAAATCCAAAGTTTTACAATCTTTTGAAAGCCTTCGATGCTAAGACAAAATGTGCTGTTTTAGTGAATACATCTTTCAATGTTCGTGGTGAACCGATAGTGAACACACCCGAAGATGCGTATCGTTGCTTTATGCGAACTGAAATGGATTATTTGGTTTTAGAGAATTTTTTACTTTCTAAAAAAGACCAACCTGTTTGGGCCAAAGACGAATCTTGGAAAGAGGAGTTTGAACTAGACTAGGATAGAACGGTGATTAATTCATTCCTGAAACCTAGTTTCCCTATAAACAATTATGAAAAATGAAATTCAAATTCACAGCAATAAAGATTATAGAAGTTTTGGACTGATAGTTGGTTCAGTATTACTTTTAATTTTTGGACTTGCACTTCCTTATTGGAAATCTCAGCAAATCAATATATATTTTACTATTCCAGGTGGAGTATTAATTCTATTAGCTCTTGTATTTCCAATGGTATTGAAATATCCATATCTTCTTTGGATGAAGATTGGAGAAATATTAGGATTCATTAATACAAGAATAATTTTAAGTATAATATTTTTTGTTTTATTTGCTCCATTTGGTTTGGTTAGAAGACTTATCGGAAGAGATTCTCTTGGATTACAACTACATGCAAATGATGAAACATACCGAAAGATTTCAACTCATGTTGAAATCAAACATATGGAAAGACCTTTTTAACTAGGAGAATTTATGGGTGAACTACTGAAAGATTTATGGGATTTTCTTAAGATTAGAAAGAAATTTTGGTTAGCTCCAATTATTTTAATATTAGTCTTACTTGGTGCTTTGATTGTGCTAACCCAGGGATCAGCTGTAGCACCATTTATTTATACTCTTTTCTAAGTGAATCAGAAAGAAATTTCCCGAAAATACGATGCCCATTTGAATTCCAATGTGCATCGTAGGGAAAGTAAGCATCATTAGGATTTTTAGAGTAAAAAATTTCCGCTGTGTTATAACAGATTAAATCATTTTTTCTACAAAAAGTTTTTATCTGTTTCGCATGAGGATTTTTTTCTAATTTAGAAGATAAAGAAGAGTTAGTTATTTCACCGGTAATTCCATCTTTTGCATAAAATTCTTTAGCAGGTATATAAATCAAACTTAGGCTAACATGGTTCTTGCGGCAGATTTCTAGAATTTGATTCAGGTAAATTAAATTATTTTCTAATCTTTTCTGCCATAGTTCTGCATTTATATTGCTATAGAATTCAAATTGTCCGTTGTATTTAGTTGAAATTTCATTTCCTAATTGTTGAATTGAACCGTACTTTTTCAAGGAAATTTCATGTGAGATAATTTCAATTTTTGGTGCCTTGCCAGTTTTATAATATAAGATTGTGTTAGGTTGTTTGGAGATGGCAGCAGAGATTCTTTTGCCAAGTCGGTAGAGTGTTGATTCCTTTACCAAATTCGAAATTGTTTCTCCTAGAATTCGAACGGATGTGTTTGGTTTTGGACCGAGAATTTTGCCATCACTTTCAATTTCCATGAATCGTGTAAGTTTCTCATTATCATCTAAGTCATTATCAAATAATTGAATGAGTACTTTGTTTGGACGAAATTTAGTGATATGTTTTTCTAATTGAAGAGCGTAGAACGCTGGAGAAGCTCCATGGATTCCTAAATTTCGAATGAGTTGTCCGTTCTCTAAATCTTGGTTTGCAATAGATGAAAAAGCTTCTTCCTCTGCAACTCCCCATCCCTCAGAGAATGAATCGCCTAAAAGAATAGTATCATAATTTTCAGATGGATCTAATTTCTGACGAAAACCGTATTCATTGGTATTTACTGAGGTTGCATATTCTTCTGAGACAACTTCCGCTTCCCTATCCGGATACATAACGAAGAGATATTCAGAATCATAGCTTTTGACCATGACTTGTTCAGGATCAAAAATAGATAGAATGAGGTTTGCAACTAATAGATTGCCAAATAAAAATAGAAGATAGAATAGAAATTTCTTTCCTATCGCCGAAAACTTTTTCTTCATGAAGTCATTTTATTTACATGATGATTTAAATTTCGACTCAATTTTTAAACTTACATTGGGCCATAATTTACTTTTCCCATCAGCACCCTTGTGCAATTCGAGACAAACTTCATTTAGTTTTGCAAGACCCTTGCTAAGTCCAAAATCAACAAGATCCATTTCACCTGTTGCAATGATGGTATTAGCGTCAATTTTGTATGCTAAGGGAATTTTTTTGGAAATCCCATTCAGGTTTAAAATTAAGAATGCCGTACCTTCCGAATTCCCTTTTATGTCCGATAGAGTTCCAACTATTGGTTTTTGATTTTTAGGAAGATCAAAGAAGAATTCTTTGATCTTTGAATCACGGTCTGGAACAGATGAATTGATATCGCTTGGAGAAATGGTAAATTTTGCAGAAGCCATTGATTTCTGTATGGAATCCGATTTTATAGTTCCTGATACAGCTACTTTATCAAAAGTTCCTTTTACACCTGTTTTTTCAGTAAATTTATAAGCCGTCCACTCTAGTTTGGTTTGGGACGGGTCATACTCAAATTTGCAGTTTTGAGAGTCTGCCAAAAGACTTTGAATGGAAAAACCAAATGTGAGTAATACAATCATAAAAATTTTATTCATAAGTTCCCTTTTCTAGAAGAATCAAATCAGAAATTTCAAAAAAAAACATTTCGTCAAAACTGTTATAGTCTATATATTAGACTTTTCTACTAATTGGAAATAACTCATAAATGTTTAAAAGAAATTGGAAATTCCCTTTTTTGGGGCGTAGAGAAAGCCCATATGTACCCAGAAGTTCAAATGAAGGAAATATTCGTCAAAATAAGGAAATCACACTTATTCTTGAATACCTTGCTGGTATTCATGACGTTTCCTACAACTATGCAGATGTTCACAAAACGTTAGGTGAATATTGGTTTAACAATCCAAATAGCCAACTTTCTACCATTCATGAATTATTAAAAGATATAGCTCCCATCTATTCACTCTCCGTTCAATCCATCAATCGAGCTTTAATCAAAATCCAAGACAATGTCTCCGAGATGGCTCCTTGGACGACGAGAATTCAATCTTCTGAAAATTCCGATCAGACAGATTGGTTAACAATTCTACATTATCGGGGAGGTAAGTACAAAGTTTCTCTCTTAGGTGATGGACAAAGTGAGTTTTGGCTGGCGGAAGATAAACTATTAAAACTCCTCAATATTTCTTCCACCACCATTAACGTAAAATGGATTATATCTCGACCCAAAGAACCACTTGGTTATAAAATTTCCAAAAACCACCACCACACAGAAGCTGATCTAGAGCACCATACAACTCCCTTCCACAGATTATATTCCTTGTTGCGTGTAGAGAAAAGAGATATTTGGATTATCGTTATTTACGGTATTGCAATCGGTATTCTTTCTTTAGTCGTTCCTGTTGCCACTTCTTCTTTGGTCAATATTGTAGCTTTTGGTGTAATGCTACAACCTGTAGTAGTTCTAACTTTTCTTGTATTTTTGTTTTTATCCTTTGCTGGCGTGATGCAAGCGATTCAAACTTATATCACAGAAATATTGCAAAGAAGAATTTTTGTTAGAGTAGCCACAGATTTTGCATCAAGATTTCCACAAGTAACCGAAGAAAATTTTGATGATAGCCATCCGCCCGAAATAGCAAACCGATTTTTTGATACCATGACATTGCAAAAGGGTTCAACAAGTTTGTTAGTGGAAGGTCTTGAAATTTTTCTCACTACTATTATTGGATTTTTTGTAATAGCATTCTATCATCCAGTATTTTTAATTTTCTCCTTAGCAATCATTACGGTTGCTTACATTTTAATTTTTAGGAAATTAGGTGTAGCTGCTAGTGAAACTTCGATTAAAGTCTCTAAGGAAAAATACTATGTTGCTGCTTGGCTTCAAGAAATCGCCAGACATAGGTATGCTTTCAAGAGTAAATTTGGAGCTCACTTCGCATCAGAAAGAGCTGACTCTTTAACAAGATCCTATCTAACAGCTCGAGAAAAGCATTTTAAGTATTTATTTAGACAAATCATAGGTGTATTAGGAATCCAAGCAGTTGGCTCTGCACTAGTATTGGGCATTGGAGGTTATCTAGTAATCAATAGACAACTTACTATTGGTCAATTAGTTGCAGCGGAATTGATTGTTGCAAAAGTTCTATTTGGATTAGGTAAGCTAGGTAAACATCTTGAAACCTTCTACAACACTGTCGCGGCAGTTGACAAGCTTGGGCATGTTACTGACCTTCCTACAGAAGAAACCAAGCTAGCTATCCTCGAAAAAGAAAACGAAGCCTTTGATGTTCGGCTTACAGACGTACATTATGAACTTAAAACTGGAAATGTAATTTTTGATAAACTGAATCTACATTTTCCTGCGGGTAAGAAAATAGCAATAGCAGAAAGCTCTACAATTCACTGCACAATACTCATTGACTTAATTGCATCAAATCGAGTGCCAAAGTTTGGTACAGTTGAAATTTCCGGTGAAGATATTAGGGATTTATCCAAAACTGAACTTAGATCTAACATAGCACTGATACGAGATAGAGAAATTTTTGATGGAACAATTCTCGAAAATCTAAAATTAGGTCGTCTTGATATTTCAAACAATAAAATTAAAGAAACTTTGGACTTAGTTGGATTAACAACGGATATTGATTCTTTGCCTGAAGGATTGAACACCAATTTAAAAACCTATGGATCTCCTTTAAATCCTATTCAGATAAATCTTTTACTGATAGCCAGGGCCTTATTGGGAAATCCAGGTTTAATATTAATTGATTGTTCCTTAGATTCTTTGGATCAGATAACATTAGAAAAGATGGTTCATTGCTTGTTTAAAAAAGATACTAATTTTACCGTGATTGTAATCTCAAATGAGATGAAAATTCTATCTAAGGCAGATGAGGTTTACTTATTAAAGGATAATAAGTTTATTAAATCAAATAAGAATCTACTAGCTTCATCAGGAAGAAAAAAATGAACACTAAGAAAGAATCCTTAGCGATCCGAAAAGAATCCAAGATGGAAGAAATGTCTGCATTTCGTATGGTTCAGTCTTCGAAACCTGCAGCCTCTCTTGCATACATTCTTGTTTTTCTTTTCTTTTCTACAGTGTTTGTCCTAATTTTTGTTCCTTGGCAACAGACTACCGATGGTTCAGGTAGAGTTGTTGCCTACACTCCCTTGGATCGCCAACAAACTATTGAAGCACCCATAAGCGGAAGAGTGATCAAATGGCATGTTATGGAAGGATCCAAAGTTCGAAAAGGTGATCCCATACTTGATATTACTGATAATGACCCTGATTTTTTAGAAAGGATAGGCCAAGAAAGAAGAGCACTTCAATCCAGATTGGAAGCAGCTCGTGAAAGAGAATCTTCGATTCGCTCACGAATCATTGCTCTTCGTTCTGCCCAATCCAATGCTGTAACGGCTGCTAGTAGTCGAACTAGTATGGCATCAGATCGTGTGAGAGCAGCCCAACAAGCTGTGGATGCGGCTATAGCCCAAGAAAAGACATCAGCTATCAATTTTTCCAGGCAGAAGCAACTTCTTGAAAAAGGTCTGACTTCCACTCGAAACATGGAACTTGCCGAATTGGATTATGAAAATGCAAGAACTGGTTTGAAGAGAGCAAGGGCAGGGTATGATGCAGCAGTAAAAGAAGAAAGTGCCTTAGGTTCAGATAGATCCAAGGTTAACATGGATGGCTCAGCTGCCATCAACGATGCTCAAGCCTCTTTAGCATCTGCTCAATCTGAAATTGCGAAAATCTTGGAAGAGATTCCCAAAGTCGATGCAAGATTATCTAGGCAGCAAAACCAAGAAGTCTTTGCACCACGAGATGGAACCATTATGAGGATTCTAGTCAATCCAGATGGTCAGCAAGTAAAAGAGGGTGATGTTGTATCCATTATAATTCCAGACACAAGCGAGAGAGCAGTTGAGCTTTACATCAACGGAAATGATATTCCTTTGGTGAGTGAAGGAAGAGAAGTGAGGTTGCAATTCCAAGGATGGCCTGTCTTACAAATTACAGGTTGGCCTGAATATGCAGTAGGTACATTTGGAGGTATTGTATCTCTTGTAGATGTCACGGATAATGGCTCAGGGTATTTTAGAATTCTTGTGATTCCTGATCAAAAAGATGAAGATTGGCCTTCGACTAGATACCTTCGCCAAGGCGTGAGAGCAAAGGGCTGGATTTTTCTGAATCGTGTGAGTCTATGGTATGAGTTGTGGAGAAGATTCAATGATTTCCCACCTATGATTCCTATGGATGAACCAGATCTCATCAATAGAATAGATTCACCTGGCAAAAGCAAAAGCAGTAAATGAAAAAATTCCAACTCTTCCTCTTTCTTTTATTTTGCCCTAGTATTTTCGCAGAAGAAAATAATTTGTTAGGTGATTTGGAATTATTTAAAGAACAAGATGTAATCAAAAAAGAATTAACATTAGATCATGTTTTAAAATCTGTTAATAAGGCATACCCTCTAATTCTTGCCGCTGAAAGATTAATCACAATATCAGAATATGAATACCTAGCTGCACAAGGTGCATTTGATGCTTTTTTTGATTCAGCAGGAACTATAGCACCTACAGGATTTTACCAAAATGCGAGATCTGATTCAGTGATTAGAAAGCCGACTCCACTTGGAGGAACATCATTCTTTGCTGGATATAGAATGGGGAGAGGAAATTTTCCAAATTACTATGGGGAGCGGGCAACGAACCAATTAGGTGAAGTGAGAGCAGGGGCTATTGTTCCCTTGTTCCGGAATAGAGAAATAGATAAAAATCGTGCTGAAATGAAAAAGGCAGATGTAGATCGCTCTTTAGCAGATCTCTCTGTTCAAAAGTTGAAATTAGAAGTTCTACGTGAAGCAAGTAAAAGATATTGGAAGTGGGTTGCCGTTGGTCAAGAGTTCAAGGTAAATTCTGAACTTTTGGCAATTGCAAAGTTACGAACCGTCCAAGTTTCAGAACGAGTTCGCTTAGGTGATCTACCTGCAATAGAAAATACTGAAAATGATAGGGTTATCTTGCAACGGGAAGCATTATTAATATCATCTAAGCGGGAATTGGAAAAAGCATCCATTGATTTATCACTCTTTTTAAGAGAAGCAACAGGAAAGATGGTTCTGCCTTCTGAAGAACAACTCCCAAAAAACTTTCCTAAGCATAAAGAATTTGATTCAAATAATTTAGATAAAACTATTTCAGACTCTCAGAAAAGAAGACCTGAAATTAAAGAATTCCAACTCAAGAAAGAAAAATTAGGTGTAGATAGACAATTCGAACAAAACAATTTGAAACCACAAGTTGATTTAGTTGTATCCGCCTCACAAGATTTAGGTGCAGGAAGTCCGACTCGATCCAAACCAGAAGTAGAAGCTACAGTTGTAATGAATATTCCTCTTCAAACCAGAAGGCAAAGAGGAAAGATAGGATCTGCTGAAGCTAAGATCTCTCAAATAGATCAGGAAGAGAAATTTGCGCGTGATAAAGTATCCACGGAAATCCAAGATGCTATCTCTGAATTAAAAGCTAGCTTTGATAGGGTGGAAGTAGCAAAGAAAGAAGTAAATTTGGCTTTAAAGTTACAAGGCTTGGAACTAGATCGTTTCAATCTTGGTGACTCTACTTTATTATTTGTAAATATTCGTGAACAAACTGCAGCGGAAGCAGCGATCCGTGAAGTAAAAGCATTGAATGATTTTTTTAATGCTATGGCAAATTACCAAGCTGCTACAGCAGAATTTTTAGATTCCAGCTTTCAAAAGATAAACTAAAAATATCTAAATCCAACCACGAGACTTAAAGTCTTCTTCAACAACTGCAACGTCTTCTGGATGATCAATGGAAAGAGATGCTTTGTCAGCGAGAAAAATTCCAATGGAGTGGCCAGCTTCCAAAGCACGCAGTTGCTCTAAAGATTCTGATTTCTCGAGATAGCTAGATGGAAGCTTGTCATAATTCAACAAAAAATCCATTTCGTAGCAGTAGATTCCCAAATGCCTATAGTATCGATTTTGTTGTTTTAATGCATAAGGAATGATAGATCGTGAGAAATAAATCGCGCGATAATCATGGGTAAAGATGACCTTGACACGGTTAGGATCCTTAGCTTCTTCATAAGACATGGGAACAGCTGCGGTCGTCATAGCCCAAGAGCGTTCTTTAAGTTTCAATTGAACAAGCCCATCAATTAACTCTGATTCAATTCCCGGTTCATCACCTTGGATATTAACAATTATCTGATTTGTAAAATCAACTTCCTTATCTAAGGATTGAACGACTTCAATCAAACGATCCGTTCCAGAGATATGATCTGTTCGAGTCATCATTGCTTTTCCACCAAAGGATTGTACTTCTTGGAAAATTCTATCATCATCAGTAGCGACAATTATATCATCTAGAGATTTACAATTGGAAGAAGATTGATAGGTCCAATGAATCATGGATTTGGAACCTATCTTAATTAGAGGTTTACCTGGAAAACGAGTGCTTCCATATCTTGCTGGTATAATCCCTATAACTTTATTTTTCATTTTGAGATAAAATTACAGGAAATTAATTAATGATGAACTCTGTAAAATAGACTTCTTTTATTTTTCCATTGGTAAGTATGTGATTGATATGAGCTTTAATTTCTTCTCTTAGATCGAGTTGTTGTGTTATAGTCTTCAACTCATCTTTAGTCTTTCGAGAAATAATTAAATTGATCAAGTTCTGCATTTGTGCCTTTCTAGAGGCTAATTCTTGCGAAAGTGCAGGTTGTCCGCTTTCAATTCCAAATACCAATTTCATTTTTACGAAGTGCGATTCACCAATATCAGCCGTATTGATTCTGAATTCATCTTCAATCATAAAAGTATCCAAAGGAGGAGGAGCTTTGACTAAAGCTATGTTCTTCTGTTCTTTGAATACTGAAGTTGCTGTTCTTTGAGCAACTAACATTGCAATGACTGCAACTATGATGATTCCAAAAATTGCACCAGCAATGTATAGTAACCATTTAACAATTGGAGATGTACCAATCCCAGCAGACCCACCGTCGGCTAACCCACCTTCTTCTTCATCTATCTCTGAATCACCCATTAAAGATCCCTCCTTTCCTTATAATTAAAAATGATCTTATTCATAAAAACTATTCATCTCCCTCAGTTGTTGATTCAGTCTGAGGAAATCTAGCTTCAGGTAAACCAAATGATGGTTCATAGGTTTTTCGTTTAGTAGATTTTTCAGTAAGTATAACTATATCTATTCTTCGGTTGAAAGCTTTGGCCTCAGGAGTACCTAAATTTTCCAAAGCAAGTGGTCTATAACTTCCAAAACTAACAGCTTGGAATTTACTTGGGTCCAATTCTTTGGCATTGATCATAAATACGGTAGAGTTAATTGATCTTGCTCCTGCTAAATCCCAGTTATTTATATACTCTCTTTCTTCTCGATTGCTAAATCCAGAAGGAGTGATTGCATCCATATCACTGTGGCCTTCGACTCGAACAAAACGGTCCAAGGTCTTTATTAAACCAGCAGCTTTCGCAAGAGTTTCTTTGATCGCGGGAGTTAAGATGGCAGATCCAGGATAAAAATAATCAGCACCCACTAAGGATATAATTAAACCACGTTCATCCTCAGAAACTCTTACCTTTCCTGCTTGAATTTCTGGCTTGAACACCTCTGTCGCATCCTTATTGGATTTAGAAAGATTTCTACCTTGGGTTTGGGATGGAAGACTTTCTATAGTCATCCCCATTTCTTCTAAGCTACCCTTGGAAAGAGTCTGTCCACCTGTGAACAAACCTGTAGTCGATTTGAAAGCTGACAAAATAATATGCATTTCTCTTGCATCTGTTTTGCCAGTTGTATATAGCATAATGAAAAAGCATAAAAGAAGGGTAACCATGTCTCCGTAGGTTAGCATGTATTCAGCAACTTTCTGAACACATTCGGGACATTTAACCTTCTTTGCCATTAGCTTTCTTCCTCTTTCAAGGCTACTCTATCAACAGGAGCTAGGAAGCTTGCTAATTTTTCTTTTACAATTCTTGGGTTGTCCCCTGATTGAATCGAAAGTGTTCCTTCAACCATTACTTGTTTCACCAAAAGTTCATCTTCACTACGGCGTGTTAATTTGCGGACAAAAGGTATTGCTATTAAGTTTGCACCAAGCGAACCATACAAGGTTGTAATTAGAGCGGCTGCCATACCAGATCCAATCGCTGAGGGATCTCCAGCTCCTAAGTTATTTAACATCGCAATAAGTCCGATTAGAGTTCCTAACATTCCGAATCCAGGAGCAAGACCACCCCAAGCATCCCACCACAATTTACCGTTATTGTGGCGTTTGGCGATGTTATCTATTTCAGTTTCCATAATATTTCGAACAAGTTCTGGATCTGTTCCATCCACAACTAATTGAATTCCCTTTCTAAGAAATTCTTCAGGCAAATCATTGATATCATCCTCTAAGGCAAGAAGACCTTCACGTCGGGCTTTTTCTGAAAAGGAAACCAAGGTGGTTATTAAATTTGGTAGATCAAATTTAGGAGTTTGGAAGGCTTTTTGAGTGATTTTACCAAGAATTAAGGTACCTTCCCAAGGTGCGGAAATGATGGTAGCAGCTGTCGCACCCCCAAACGTAATAAATAACGAAGGGATGTTGATTAAATCCAAGGGTGATAGTCCTGCTTGGAGAGTTCCAAACAAAAGAAGAAATACACCTACACCTAAACCAATGACTGTTGCTATATCCATAAGAGAACCCTATGCTAATTCCTTACCTATCCTTCCATAGGTTTTTGTATGACTTCTTTATGATAATTTTTAATCAATTTTAGAACTTCAGGAACTGTTTCTTTTACAACAAATTTGCGGTCCGTTGTTAAGCTGATCACTGTATCGGGATTTGCTTCAATGGTCTCAATGAGATTTGCATTGATTACAAATTCCTCTCCTTTTAATCTATGTACTACGATCAAAAGATATTACCTTCTTCCTGAGATTCTCTATTTATGTCTATCGACGGTATTCTTAATTTCGTTGATGAATTTTTCTTCTGTGAATCGATTCACTGATTTTTGAAAATCAGAATTTTTATAAGAGATTCTTTCAGAATCTAAAATTGCACCGTTTAAGGATTCTATGGTTTGTTCAGGGAAAAAAACTCCAGTTTTGCCTGGAATAACTGTTTCTAGAGCTCCTCCCTTGCCAAAGGCGATTACAGGAGTGCAAAATCCTTGTGCCTCAACAGGAGTGATCCCGAAGTCTTCCATTCCTGGAAATATAAATCCACGCGCTCTGGAATAGTAACCTTCAACTTCTTCTCTTTCAATTCCCTTCAAGATACTTACATTTGATGGAAGGTTCTTTTTGATTTTAGCTTCATCTTGGCCACCACCAACAATGATTAATTTTTTTCCATTTGCTCGAAAGGCTTCGATAGCTAAGTCAATTTTTTTATAAGGAGCAAAGGCTGAAACCATGAGGTAAAAATCTTCCTTTTCTCTATTGAAGACTTTGAAACCTTCCGGAAGACAAGGCGGGTGAATCACCTTATAATCGCGTCTATAGTATTTTTGAATTCTTTTGCCTACAAAATCAGAATTACAGGTAAAATAATCTACTCTTGTGGCAGATGCACTATCCCAATTTCGTAAGTAGTTAGCAACCACTTGGTAAAAGAAAAAGGATAAACCTTTCCGTTTTGGAAAATAATCATAAAACATATCCCAAACATATCGCATGGGAGAATGTACATAAGAAAGATGAAAGCTATTGGGATGTGGAATGATTCCTTTTGCAACACAATGTGAGGATGAGAGAATTAAATCATAATCTCGTAAATCAAATGATTCTATTGCCGTAGGAAATAAAGGAAGATACCATCTGTACTTTGTTGATTTGAAAGGAAGATTATCAGTAAATGCAGTAATTATATTTCTATTCTCAATTCTAGCATTTAACTTACCTTTGTTGTAGATTAATGTGAAGAGATCTGCTTCAGGGTAAAGCTTTAATAAGGAATCAAGAACTTTTTCCCCACCACGCATACCTGTGAGCCAATCATGAATTATTGCTACTTTCAAAAATTTTAATTCTCCTAAGGAAACTTTTGTATATTCGTAATAGGTTCAACATATCTTCCTGTGAGTGTATAACTTCCAAAGAAAGAGGATGATATGAAGAAGGGAATGGGATGAGTATTTTCAAGCTTTCGATTAGCCTCAGTATAACGGCGCGCTTCTTTAGAAAGAATAGCTAGATCATTGATAGTAAGATCTAAAGCATCATACATTTCAGTTGAGTTGATTATACGGGGTATCGTTCCCTCATTGGAGAGTAATTTATCGGTAATTTCTCTAGAATTTTGGGTAATGGTATGAATATCATTTTTATTTTCAATAATTACTGTATTTGCTGCTTCAAAGAAATTATCTATGAATGTTGCCGATGGAAAAAAGTCGGGTTTTCTCTCCGTCTCCAAGTAAAATGGATTATAGATAGCAGTGTTTTTGTCCTCGAAATTACCTGGGTCTATATCGATGACTCTTCCAGAAAAAAGTGTCTTAGTCTTAAATTTGATTTTATAATTATTCCACAAGGTTAAGGGTTCTTTGAGTGCAAAAGTAACTTCGATAGCCTTTAAGGCATCCTTATCTAAATATCTTTTGTCGGGAACTTGATCTAGATCCACAATATCGATAGAGTAAACATAACCTTTTTCTATTCCCTTAACATAAACCTCAGAGCCTTCGAGGATCCCATCTATCTTACTGTAGTAGATTTTGGAGCGGTAGGGATGCATTTTCTTTTTACTATCTACACTGATAATTGTGTAGAAGAATGCATAGGATAATGCTCCCAGAAAAAGGAAGGCTGCGATCATTTCTTTTTTCATGAAAAGGTTGAATTTCTAAGTACATAGATTAGATTGAACGAATCACACTGGCAATCTATTTTTTGGAGGGATGTCTGAAATACTGTAGTTTATGCGGTTCTGATCAATTGAACTTTTTGATTCCTGCAGGAGATAGTCTACCTCGACACATCTGCACATCCTGTGGCGAAATTCATTATTCCAATCCAAAGATTATAGTTGGTGCTCTACCAGTTTGGGAAGACAAGATTTTGCTTTGTAAGAGAGCAATTGAGCCTCGTTATGGGAAGTGGACTCTACCTTGCGGCTATATGGAGAATGCAGAAACTGTAGAAGAAGGTGCAATTAGAGAAACTGCAGAGGAAGCCAAGGCTAATATTAAGATCATCAGCTTACAATCAGTATATAGCATTCCTCATATCAATCAGATTTATATGATTTTTCTTGCCGATCTTGTAGATTTAAATTTTTCACCAGGAGAAGAGAGTCTTGAGGTTGAGCTATACAATGAAGAGGATATTCCTTGGAAGGAAATTGCATTTTCTGCAGTTCAATTTTCTTTAGAGACTTTCTTAAGAGACCGAAGAGATAATACATTGGGCTACACTCGTGTAGGCAAATTCTATAGGAACATTAAGGACTATTAATATGAATAAATTTATTAAAACTAAGATATATACTAATTTTTCAATGCTATTATTTATTTGTATCAGTTTGCATTCATGCATTTTTGCTGATCTTCAAAATGTAGATAATCTTAAGAAATGTGAAATTGACTTTAGCTCTATTTCGGTGAAAAATTATCAAACGAGTGGTTTGTTCAGTCTTACACCGAAGTTAGTATTTGATACTGAAGTATCTTTTCATAATCCAAATACAAGTGATGTAAAAATCTATTCTTTCGATTTAGATATTTCTTTGATAAATGAGGGGCGAGAAGATAAGCTAGGAAAAATTCTTTCTGAAATAGAAATAAATGTTCCTTCCAAAACTACGATTCAAATTCCACTCAAAATTAACTCTGAATTTGATGAGAGGTTAGACGCTAAGCTACTTAGAATAGCAATAAAATTAATAAGTGATTTAAAAGACAACAAAGAAACAGAATTTCTCATACAAGGCAATGTTAAGTATAGTACATTATTCGGAAATATTGATATTCCTGTTAAAGAAATACAAAAAGCAAAATTGAGAGGAAGTTCTAAGTAGTAGTGTCTTTTTTTGACTTAAAGGAAGCTGAGATTCGAATATTAATCTCACTAGTCATTGCTGGATTATTGCTTTTCCTTCTTGTAATCACTAAGAGAAAATCTCCCTCTAAAAAGAATGAAATTAGATCAAGAACTACCTATCGACAAGATAGTTTGGTCGATCCAAAAACTAAAAAGACTAATGATGATATTAAAGTTTTGGAAGTCTTTGATTATAATGGAGTTAAAATTCTCCATGAGGATGGACTTTGGACTGTAAACGATACGGGTATGATCCAAGTTTATAAAGACTGGGTTCAGATACCACCTAAGTACCAAAAGATGGTAAAAGAATTAGATAATAGATCCATTCATAATAAAAAGAAGCCAGATTATTTTCTCGAAATCTTAAATGGATTTTATTATGTCTCTATGCCTGGTGGTAAGAAAAAAAAATACGATACTTTCACGGATATACCAGTAGATATTCGTAAGTTTTTAGGTAAGAGCTAAGAACTTTATAGTACAAGAAAAGAAACAGTTAAGAGTCAACAAATTGTTCCTTACCGAGATTATCTCGTATGTATTTATCAACTTTTTTCATAGCATCTATTGAAAGTGTAGTGAATTTAATTCCTGCTAAATAATTTATTTCATCTTCGTTCTCAGCTCTACACCACATAACCAATCCCTGGCAGATAAATCTTAGACTTCCACCTGGAACGTATACATTTAAGCTCAACAAGAGATTCTTACTTAGTTGTTTGGTAGTTCGAATCTTTATACCGACGGTGCTAATATCAGTTATGAAAGCATCAAATCTGCCTCCTTCTGTCCATAAAGTGAAATTAAATGGAATATTTGTTCTAAGTCTTTGCATCTTTCTAATTTGGCTTTTGTGAATCACTTTAGGTTTTGAAATATTAATAAACGAACTTTGTTCTCTGGTAAGTATTTCTGATTCAAAAACAAAATTATAATTAGACATTGTAAATTCTACGGAGACAGAGCCTTGGATGTCATCTTTGAAAAAGGAATCATCCATCTTGATTTTCATAGAGTTGGATTCCATTTTATCTAAAAGTCCTTGAAACTTGATTCCATTTTCATTATTTATTTGTGGTACAATAGTAACTGGTAAGTTTTGTTGAAAAACGGACATGGATCCTCCTGGTTTATCGAATGTTAATTATTTTTATTTTGAAATAGAATGGAAAGAAGAATATTTTATTTCAAAGTTAATATTTTAATAATTTCTTTGCTTACCCATTGGTTTCCTTCATCAGTAACACAGAAATCATGTAAGCTACCATGATACAGTGAATAGTTAAGATCCTTGTATTTAAGTTTTAATTGATTTAAGCTGGACACAGGCGCCCACATATCATCTGTGTTATACAAGAAATATCTATCCTTTAATCTATATTCAAAAGAATCTATCTGTAGTTGATTGGGTAGAATTTGAAATTCAGTTTTGGCAAGGAAAAAGATAGATTTTAAAATATGCTTGAATTCAATAAAATATTTCCATGTGACATGTCTGCCTTGATCATTCATCGCTTTGAGTTTAGAATTCAATACGATTTTAAGAAGAAAATCAGGCAGACTTCGAATCATTTGGTAAAGGAAAAGTAAGCATTTATTCAAGAACGGCAATCTTAAAAGAAGGCCTAATAGATTCTGAATCATAGAAGATTTATCTTTATGTATAAATGGAAAAATATAGATAACTTTGTCGATTTCTAAATAGGGTTTTTGTTTTAGAATTTCATGGGCAATCCAAGCTCCAATGCTATGACCTAATAAAGAAATTTTAAAATCAGTTAATTTTAAAATTGGATTTATTTTTCGATAAGATTGAATGAGATTATCTATTTGTTCTATTTTAAAAGCAAGTTCTTCCTTGAGATTGAACAGTCTATCTTGTTCAGAATCCTGGAAGCCTTTGTAGTTTAATGTATGAATTTTAAATTGATTCTTTGTGAGTTGATCCAGTATATTTTCAAGAGGCTTATAGTATTCAGCGATACCTGGATTGCCTGGAATAATTATTAAGATATGGATGTAGGATTTGTTTTGAGCTTGATAGGGCATTCGATCAGTTGGCTTATTCCTTAATTGAATAAAGATTGAAGTTTTTGTCAACTCTACCAATTGATTCCCTCTTAATGACTAGGTTAAAAAATATTGACATTTAAAATATAGTTTAATGTCTAATTATTATGCTACCAACATATTTCTTAGCACATGGGTCTCCAATGAATGCCATCCAAGATACTGAATTTTCTAGAGGATGGACAGAGCTAGGTAAGAAATTACTGAGCTCAAATTATGAATTTCCCCGAGCAATCCTAGTTGTTTCAGCTCATTGGGTTACAGAAGGAACTTTTATAACAAGTGCTAATCCAATTAAGACCATCCATGATTTTGGAGGATTTCCCCAAGAACTTTTTGATGTTCAATACCCAGCTCCTGGTTCACCAGAAATAGCAGATCAGGTGATTGATAATTTTTCCTTCACTCCAATTAAGGCTGATCTCGATTGGGGAATGGATCATGGAACTTGGTCTATTCTAAAATGGATCTTTCCAAATGCAAATATTCCAGTCCTACAAATTTCTATCGATGGAACTAAACCTTTTCTCTGGCATTATGAAATGGGCCAACATCTATCAAAATTTCGAAAGGAAAACATTCTCCTTATCGGTAGTGGTAACCTGGTTCACAACTTGGGACTATTGAATTGGAAGAATTGGGATGAGCAATTGGATTGGGCTGTAGAATCCAACCAAACTTTTAAAACACTTATCCAAGAGAGAGATTTTAGAAAGATGGCGACTGCTCATAACATTAGCCCAGCAGCCAAACTAGCAATAAACTCTGCGGAACATTACGTTCCAGCCTTATATTCTATGGGTTTTGGTCATGAAGAAAAGCACTTAGAATTCTTTCATGATAAAGTTCAAAGCTCTATTTCTATGCTGAGCTTTCAACTTGGTGAGTAAAATGAAAAAATATTAAAACCAAAATCAAAATATTTTGGTTTTATATAGATTAGTTTTTATTTTTTGAAAATAACTTAAGAAAAAAGGATCTTTTAATATAAATAAAGATTCCTATGAATATTAGGGGTAAAGCATACAAACCCAAATACATTAAATATAAAAAGAAACTAGCAAGGTCATAAAAGACTTCTGAAAAATCTGGCACATGTATTGATTTTTCTTGGTTGGGATCTATGATAGAGATTTGAACTTTCGCCCATGAAACTCTATCATTGATAAGCCATTTTTCTTTTTTTGCTGAGTCCTCTTTCTCTTCGGATTCAGAAAGTAGTCTTTCTCGGTCCGTATAATTCTTCGCATCCGAAGATCCAGAGAGTGCTTTTGATCTTCTTTGTCCGCGAATCAATTCTCGATTTAAAGTTACATTTTGCACATAATTTTCATAAGTTAAATCATTTGCTGAAATAGACTCTGATCGCAATTTACCAAGTGCATTAGAAGCCTCTAGAAATTCATATAGCTTTTCAGTCTTCACCCAAACAGAAGCATTCAAATTTTTGTAAGAGAGGAAGCTATCATTGCTTTGTTGAAGGAAGCCAAAGCTTCCTGCCATTTTATAAAGATCATCGCGAGTCTTGCTAAAATTTCGAGATTCAAACTCAAGGTTGACTTGGTATTCCAATAGTCTTTCAAACTTAGGATCTATCCCAGAAAATTTAACAGAATAGGATTCTTTACTCGAAGAAATTTCTTTCTTTTCTCTTGTCACTTCCATCTTAGCATCTATTTCTTCTGATTCAAAATCATCAGATATAGGAGAAGCAGAACTCATAGCTATTGAATCCTTAGATAATTCAGCCTGTGTAGATTCTTCCGATTTATTACAATTGTTTAGAATTACGAATAATAAAAAGCAAGTGAACAAGATACTAGATCTTGTTCTATCGGTTTTTTTTGACAAAGTCATTGTTAATCTTCTACTATTGTTATAGTTTCGATAATTACTTTTTCAATAGGTGCATCTTGGAAGCCTGTTTTAACTTCAGAGATTTTCAAAACTTCTTCACTATTTTCAATCACTTTACCGAAGACAGCATGTTTGCCATCGAGGAAATTATTATTTTTTACATTGATGAAGAATTGAGATCCGCCTGTATTAGGACCAGCATTAGCCATTGAAAGTGTAAAAGTAACATTCTTTAATTCAGGATGAAATTCATCTTGGATTTTGTAACCTGGACCGCCTGTTCCTGTTCCATTGGGACATCCGCCTTGGATCATGAAATTAGGTATAATTCTGTGGAAAATAAGTCCATTGTAAAAGCCATCTTTGGCTAATTTTACAAAGTTTCCTGCAGTAATTGGTGCTCGCTCTGTCTCTAGCTCTGCTGTAAATGTTCCGTTGTTGGTCTTAAAAATTGCTTTGGTCATAATTGCCAAAACTACCGATACTTTTAATAATTGCAACACCTTAGAGAGAGTCATATTGAATGACAGAACCAAATTTAGAATCTACTGAAGAAGAAAAGCCTACCAAAATAGAAAGCCCTGTCCATGAGCCAGATCTTCTAGATGAACCAGGGCTTAAAATTATTTTGCTTCAGTTCAATCCACAAGTATCTAAGGATATTATCAAAATTGAAAAAGGTGTAGAGAACTTTTTTTTATTTAATAGCTCTTCTTATGCCTTAGCCAAGGTAGAAGACATGCAGTATTTTACAGCAGCAGATCTTAAGATGCTAGCCGAGAGACATGCAGTTGTTCTTTTTCAGTATTTAGAGTATGATGAGAATTTAAAAGATTTTATCCTTCGAAAAGTTATATTAAGACCTTCTAGTCTGAAAGTAGAACAAGTAAAAAAAATCAAACGTGCCTGTGCTGTAGAATCTTGCGCATCTATACTAAAATATATTTCTATACGAGATAGAATTATCTCTGAAAAAATTAATAATAACGAGATAGATGAATATATTTCCAAAAAACTCGTTAATATGGAAACAGGAGAATGGATTGATTATACACTTGATAAGATAGCTTCCACTTGTATTCAAAATATAGATTCCATTTCCTTCGGATTTCAACTAGAAAAGGTATGGAAGATAGATTTAGAATTAATGAATATGATTCTTCATATTTTAGTTAAAAAGGATGGAATTGATTATGCAGAAGTATTTTCAAATTCTAAATTAGATGAGGACAAATCCCAAGCCTTGTCTCATCGTGCCGGTCTCTCTATTCTACAAGAAGTAGGCTTGGATTTTTATTTAGTCAGACCAAGCTTTACTCACATGGTGAAGAATGAATCTGAAAAAGTGATTCCAACTGGAACTGAATTAGAAAGCATATTGAGATTATTCGGACAAATTGCACGTTCAGCTATCATGCAAATTCTACCACTTGAACAATCTATGGGATATTCTACAGATACAAGACTTTTGCATAAGCAATACATTGAAGAATTGGATAAGCATGCTTCTTTTTCTACACAGGCTGGTTGGGAAGGTGCTGAGATTTTTATTTCAAATTATAAAAATTTACTTACAAAAGTAGAGAATTTGAAAGAAGTCAGAAACGAATACATGATTGATGTTATGCTAAAGAACAAATTGTCTCAATTGAATATGCAATTTGATCCTTTATACTTTTCATTAGAAGAGTTTAGTGTTGATCCTGAGTTTGCTAAGCAAACAGGTATTGATAAATCTACCTTATTCAATAAATTTCTTCAAAAATGTAAAAGCAATCCTGATTTAGTAAGTCATATCGAAAAGAGGGCAGGACAAAATAGCAGTGGTATCCATTTACTCTACAAAGAGAATTTACCAACCTCCTTTATTCGATTTAAGAAAAAAAGAAATTTCCTTCACAATATGGCAAAAGAATCATCATTGAAAGGTGGAATTTATGAGTTTCTCAAAGAGATTCCAGCATCTTTTCCAAATCGCGTGCATTTTGTAGAGGAACAGTTGAACCTTTCCAAAGCTGTAAGTGATTGGGAGGCAGAGCAAGAAGCAGAAAGAATTAGAAAGGAGCAAGAAGCCAAAGGTCTATTCGTAAGATTTCTAGAATGGATTGCTTCTCTCTTTGGTATCAAAACACAAAAGAATCATGAATCAGATAAAGTAGATTCTAAGAAAAATGATTCTAAACGAAAAAACAAACCTTCTTTAGGTGTCTATGGTGGACCCAAGGAAAGAGAAATTATTATTTCCAATGTGGTTCAGAAAGCTATCGATTATGTAGATAGACACAATAGAGGTTTAATCTGGTTGGACGATGTGCTTGCCGCTTTGAATTCTAGTAATTATTCCTTAGTTAATCTTTCGGATATGCTTTTCTTTGATAAACAAAGACGTTACCTTGAGATCCGATCTTTAAATGAAATCCGCCATGTGTTCATCCGAAGAGAACTCGAAAATGATGCATCATGGCTTCAAAACACTATTGATTATTTAGAGAACATCCAAAATAAAAAACAAGAGCACAGGCTTCTAAGCACAGAGTTAAAGAAAAGATTGGATTAAAACCAAGAAAAGTTTTCTTAAGAAAAAGAAATTATTTTTCTTAAGAGTTTTCTTAACCTTCGGCTATGGATGCGTTCACCATATCGGGCTTCATGCCTTGTGGAATCCAATTTTCTTTGGTCTTAGCATCAGTATTTTTGGATTTATTCAGTTTAGCTTCTTTCTTGAGTCGATCATTCGCCTTGCCTTCTTCTATAACCTTAACAGGAGGCATCTTCAAATCCCAAACGATACCAAATAAACTTAGCAATTTTAGTATGTAATAAGAAAAATCAACTTCATACCAAAAAAAACCTTGGTTAGCTGAATGAGCATAGTGGTGGTGGTTGTTGTGCCATCCTTCACCCATGGTTATGATAGCTAGAAAAAAATTATTGCGACTATCATCTTTCGTCTCATATCTTCTAGATCCTATAACATGCGCTAAAGAGTTAATTGTCCAAGTTCCATGTCCAAGAAAAAAAGTAGAGACAGCATAACCATAAACCAACCAAGCCCAACCTCCAATTAGATACAAGGCTATAGAATAAGAGAGAGGTGGAAGCCAGTGAAAGCGATCTAACCAAACCATTTCAGGGTATTTGTAATAATCTTTGATAAGACGCGAATCATAATCATTGTAATCGTCTCTTAGAAACCAAAGCATGTGAGAATACCAGAAACCTTTCTGTTTTGGAGAGTGGATATCTAATTCAGTATCAGAATATCTATGATGGTTTCTGTGATGTGCCGCCCACCATAATGGGCCCTTCTGCATAGACATAGCACCTATCCATCCAAGTATGAATTGAAAGACTCTTGATGTCTTGAATGCGTTGTGCGAAAAGTATCTATGGTAACCAGCTGTGATTCCAAACATTCGTAGGAAATACATCCCCACAGCTAAGCCTAAAAGACTCCATTGAAAATCAACAGTGAAGACAAAGAGCACAGTCGCTTCGATTAAAATGAATAATGTTAAAAATAAAATGGGAACATTTTGTTTCACCATTGGTTCTACAGTTGATGAAGAATTCATTATTTGCCTCTGTGAAATAGGAGTAGATATTCTCTAAAAGGTTGCAAAAAATAATCTACTTGCTAGAGCAAAATAGAAAAAAATCATAGCAGTAGAGAATCTTAACTGAATGGCAAAGACAATTGTTCAAAAATATGGCGGAACCTCCGTCGGCGACACTACGAAAATCAAAAACGTCGCAAATCGAATTAAATCTTATTTTGATAATGGCGATAATGTTGCTGTTGTTGTCTCTGCAATGGGACATACTACAGATATTTTAGTTGATTTGGCAGAACAAATCACGGACAATCCTCCTAAAAGAGAATTGGATATGCTACTTTCGACTGGAGAGCAAGTCTCGGTAGCTCTTTTGGCTATGGCTTTAGAATCAATAGGAGTTCCCGCCAAATCCTTTACTGGTTTCCAGATCAAAATGATGACGGATGGAAATCACTCGAATGCAAAAATTGACTCTATTGACAGAACTAGGATTGATCATGCATTTTCTGAGAGAAAAGTCGCTATCATTGCAGGTTTTCAAGGAATTGATAAGGATGAAAACATTACGACTCTTGGTAGAGGTGGATCGGACACTACAGCAGTTGCAATAGCGGCAGCCTTAGGTGCGGATGAATGTGAAATTTATACAGATGTAAATGGAGTTTATACAACAGACCCCAATAAGGTTCCTGAAGCCAAAATGTTAGATCAAATCACGTATGAAGAGATGTTAGAGCTAGCATCTTTAGGTGCGGGCGTTTTACATTCAAGATCCGTTGAATTGGCCATGAATTACGGCGTAACAATTCATGTTCGAAGTAGCTTTCATAGAGAACCAGGGACTCTGGTAGTAAGTGAGGATAAAATTATGGAAAAAATGAAAGTTAGTGGAGTAACCGTAAAGAATGACCAAGCGCGTGTTACTATTCCAGATGTAAAGGATCAACCTGGTATTGCTGCAGAGTTATTTACTGCCTTATCTGCCAAAGATATTATCGTAGATGTAATTGTGCAGTCATCACCTCGCGATGGAGTGAATACAATTTCATTTACTATATCAAAGAAAGATGTTCCTACAACTAAATTAGTAATTGAAGATTTGAAGAAAAAGCTTTCTTCCGGTGCTCTAGAGATTGATGATGATATAGCAATCTTATCTGCGGTTGGTGTTGGAATGAAATCCCACGTCGGAGTAGCAGCTCAAATGTTCCAAGCCCTTGCAACTGAGGGTGTGAATATTTTAATGATTTCAACTTCTGAAATAAAAATATCTTGCGTGATTCCCCAATCAAAATCAAAGCAAGGTGTTCAAGCAATACATTCTGCTTTTGGATTAGGAAATTAAATAGAAAAAATGAACCTTAGAAGAATTCAAATATTAGCATTTTTGATTTTTCTGAGTATGATTTCGTCTACTGTATTAACAGCAGCTAAAAGAGAATCTTTGAATCAGATACTTGCGATAGTTGGCAATTTTTCTATAAGCCAAATTGATTATGAGCTTGGTGCTGAGCAGTATAAAATAATTTCAAAATTTGCACCCCCAAATAGGAAAAAGCAATCTTTACGAAGTCAGGTGATAGATTTTTTGATAGATAGAGCTATCGTTGATATAGTAGCTGAAGAAGAATCCGTTCAAATTAATGAAAAGCGAATTGAAGCTGAAGTTGAGAAGCGAATGGAGTCTATGGGAATCACTGATTTGGAGCAATTTAAAAGAGCAATTCCATCTCAGACATCTATGACGTATGACCAATGGATTCAAGATTTGCCTTATCAAATAAAAAAAGGTCAATTGCTTCAGATTCGAGTATCAACTCCTTTACCTTCTGAACAAGAAATCAGGTCCTGGTATGCTAAAAACAAAGCGAAGGTTGGTTTTGAAGTAAAATTTCGAGAAATTGCTATAGCTCCCAAAGATGGCTCGATAGATGAAGAGTCTCGGGTTTACAAAGAGCTGACTGAAATTCGTGCGAAGGTTGTGAAAGATCCAAGTCTTTTTCGACTGATTGCTAGTGGACCAAGGAATGACTCACGTTATAAGGCCTCTGGAGGTTTAGTTAACTGGATTCCAGCTTTTGAATTGTTTAAACAAAGTTCAATCCTAGCTTCGATTACTTCCAAGACTAAAGAAAATAAAATTTCTGAAATTTATCGTGATGAGAGAAAAAGATATTGCATACTCTTTGTTGAGGGGCTAAGACCAACACCTATTGATAGTGTTCGAAGAGGGATACAAAATGTACTTTATCGTGATAAAGAACAAAAGGCTTTTGAAGATTGGTTGGATTCAATGAGATCTCAAATTTCCATTACGACATATGATGCAATTTATAATAAAGAACATAATCTCAAAATCCAAGAAGAGTCATATAATTTAGATTAATGTCAAGACTTACATACAATCCATCTTATGTATGTTTGTATTTAAATAAAGAAACAGATTTATTCTATAGAGAGAACACATTATTTTTAAAGTATAAAGATCTTTATATTGATACGTTTCAAAGAAAAATTTCGAAATTATTTCCTAATATAGAATTTATATCCAACAGCAATAGTTTGGGTTTCCAAGAAATACAAGCTGATTCCGAAGTTGATTTCCTATTTAAAATAAAAGAAGTTTTACCTAATTCGCAAAGTGGCAATGAGGATTGGGATGAAGTTTGTATATTATATTTTCAAGGACTTGCACCACTATTGGATCTTGATTTAACTGAGAAAATATGGCAAAGACATACGAAATTTCTTAGCCAATATTCTTATAGCGAAAATTTACCTGATGGAATTATACCAAGAATCCTAACTAGAGAATTTATTGAGACCTTACCAAAGAGTATAAAACATTCAGTTCATGAATTTTTCTTAAAGAATATCAATAATTATGATGTTGAGATATTCTTCGAGCATCCAGATTTGAGACAATATAGATTGAATCTATCTCCAAATGATGCACGTTCACACATACTTGTTAAAAATATATTTGATAAATCTCCAGATTTCCCATATTCAAATCTTCTTCCTTTCATAAAAGATAACTCAAATCTTTATCGAAGCTCTCCCTCTTGGATTGAATTAGAGCTTATCCGGGGATGCGAATTAAAATGTACATTTTGTCCGAGACAGTATACAGATAATACTTTAGATGGTTCTCAATTTACAATAAATGAAGTTTTAGATCTTAAGAATAAACTATCATCCTTGGATTCCAAGTATACAATTTGTATTGGTGGTATGGGCGAACCTCTTCTTCATAATGATTTTGAACAAATAGTAAAAGAAATTGTATCCTTACATAATCTATCAGAATTAATTATCGAAACTTCTCTTGCAATGCACTGGGATAGACTTTCAAATTGTATCAAGTCACTCAACGATAGCGAAAAGCAAAAATTAACTATAATCATAAATCTAACAACTTTAAAAGAAGAAAGATATAAATCTATATATGGGCAGAAACTTCTCAAAGAAGTTTTAGCTAATGTTGATTTGCTGACAAAGATTCTACCTATAGAAAATGTACATGTTCAGATATTAAAAATTCTTGAAGTGGAAGATGAGGTGGATAGCTATTTTACATTTTTCGAAAAGAAAAACATTAATATAATCTTTCAGAAATACAATAGCTATGCAGGAAGCTTGGAAGAGAAAAGAGTGAGTGATTTAACTCCCTTAAAAAGAGAATTTTGTTGGCATCTTGCTCGAGATTTATATATTCATGCAAATGGTGATGTAGCGGCCTGCAAACAAGTTGTCAATGATCCAAAGATAAAATCTTTAGGAAACATAAAGACTCAAACCTTTGAAGATATTTGGAATAAGTCGCAGGCGATTTTTCAAGAATCTATTTTAGGGAACCATGATAAGACGGGTCTTCCTTGTTTACAATGTGATGAATGGTATACCTTCAATTCCTAAAATATTTGCATTTATACAAGCAAGATTAGGATCGACTCGTTATCCTAATAAAGTATTAAATTCTATTCCAGTTAAGGGTAGGACTTTACTCGAACACATTCATTCTCGATTGAAAACAACACTTTCTGAAGAACAGATTGTATTCCTTATTCCTGAAGAGGATCAATCATTACTTGAATATCTTAAAGAAAAGTCTTTTAATTATTATTGTGGTAGTTTAAATGATGTTCGAAAAAGATTCAGAGATGCTTCTAATTTTTACCAAGCTGATGTAATACTACGATTAACAGGTGATAATCCTTTTGTTGATACAAAAGCAATAGAAACTATCATTGAAGCATGGCATGTTGCTTTTAATCAGAATACTAAATTAGATTTAATTTACTATTCACCTCTACCACTAGGTATGGGTATTGAATCCTTTTCAAGACAGGCTTTGGACAAATCTTCTGAGATTGATGAACAAAGACACTTGGAACATGTAAGTCTTCATATTAAAGAAAATCCTAAAGATTATACTATTTTGAAAATGCCATCTCCTTTTCCAGAAAGTATAGCTTCCCTTCGACTGACCTTTGATGAAGAATTAGATTACCAAACACTACTTAATATTTATGAAGAAGCAATATCTAATTCACATAATGAAATATTCGGAGCTTTTGAAATTTATAATTTGAGTTTAAAGAACCCTGAACTTTTTAATAAAAATCAAATCGTAGAGCAAGTGAGATTTAATTTACCTAAACCTCAAGTGCATTCTAAAAGAACTATATGTATTATAATTGGTAATCCGAGGGAATATGGTTCAGGCCATTGGGAAAGAATGACAATTTTATCTATAAAGTTAGTTCTGCTTGGTTACGAAGTTAGTATGCAATTCAATTCTACCAAAATTACTCAAGAATTTGATTATTTCATTATTGATTCTAGAGAAGACTATTCAGACGCAAAATTTTTACAACCTATACTTAGAATTGATGAACTTTCAAAAAAACGGAAAAATCTTATTTCCGAAGAAGAATATTTTAGATTAGGATTTGTAGATCTCTTGCCTCATCCAGATTCTTTTGGTTGGAGTGCTAAGCCTCAGGTTCTACTTTCCAATTTTGCCAATCAATCCTTATCAAATATTCAAATTCTGAATTCATCCAATAGAATAAAGGAGACAAATACGCTTCTTTGTTATGCGGGGAATTTAAATTCTGAGTGCAGTAAAAGTTTAGATGACTTCTTGATTTCCAAATATTCTAATAACAAAATAATCAGAATTGGTGGTTCTGAGCCAATCACAATGAAAATTCATTATGAGGTAAGACTTACAAAGAGAAAGTGGTGGAATTATTTGTCAAAATCTGATTATTTTTTATCTTATTTTGGACAGGGCCTTATGGAAGCGATGTATTTACGAAAGAAACTTGCTTCCTATTCGATAGGTGATTACCATACTATGTTAAGTCGACATATCGAGAGGATCTGGTCGGTGCCATTTCTAGGTGATTGTAACCAAGAAATGGAGTTTCTAGAATTTAGTAATTCTTACCCAATTATACATAACACAGCACATGAAAGGATCATTCAATGGTTAGAATCACAATCATCTACAGTTTAATTTTATTTTTTAACTTTAGTACTTTATATTCTCAAGATGCAGAGGTACAATCAGCCTATTCGAAACAAGATGACCTTGATCCTAGTATGAAGCTTGAATTACAAAAACTAGGTCGGGATGTAATAAATTATTTACGTTGGAAAAGATTACCACAAGCTGAAAAAAAATTACAAGAATATGAATCATTGCAAAGCACAACAGATGAATTTTTTTATTTAAGAGCGGCAATTTATTTTACTAAGAAACAACTCAATTTAGCAGAATCAGATTTAAAAAGAGCCTTATCAATTAACTCTAAACATGAAGCCGCTTATTATTTGATTGGAATGGTTTATGGAATTTGGTCAGAGTGGAATCGCAGTATGGAAGCTTTTAAAATTGCAGTAGAGCTTTCACCTTACAATCCACATTATTACAATAATTTAGCTATTTCCTATTATATGTTAGGTGAATATGAACTCGCTCGTATAGCAGTTAGTAAAGCGATTGAGCAGAAAGCAAATTTCACAGAAGCCAAAATCTTGTTGATCCAAATTGAAAGAAAGCTGAATAAGACTGAATCTGCTTATAAAAACGCTGAAAAATTATTCAAAGAAGATTTAAAGAATACTGAAATAAGATTTTTACTCGCTGAATTGATTTTTGAATCAAGGAGAGAATACCAAAGAGTAATTCAACTTTTAGAAAAGGAAAGAAATCTTCCTATATCTACAAAGAGAATTTTAGCTCAATCTTATGACTATCTGATGCAAGAGAATCAATCGGATTCTTTGTGGAAGGATATAGTGGAATCTGGATTAGCGACCGATGAAGATAAAAAGAAATACATCAATGTCTTAATTAAACAAAACAAAATTGCTCTAGCAGATCGATATTCTTTGGAATATATAAACCAAAATCCTGCTAGAGCCGACGAAGTTAGATCACTTTACGAATCTAGCTTAAGATACAACTTCGCAATGGAAAAGTTTTATTATTATTTTCCATTAAGTAAATAGTTTTCTTATTCTTTCAAGGCATTGATGATTTCTTGAGTTGCTTTCTTGCCATCTCCAAATAACATCAAGGTATTTTCTTGTGTAAATAAAGGGTTAGGAACACCTGCAAATCCTGGGCTCAACGATCTTTTGATCACAACAATAGTTCCTGCTTTCCCAACTTCTAAGATTGGCATGCCTGCAATTGGGCTTTTTGGATCCGTTTTAGCAAGTGGATTTGTAACATCATTTGCTCCATTTACAATCACTACGTCTACATTTTCAAAAGTTGGATTGATCTCATCCATTTCCTTGAGTTTATCATAAGGAATGTCTGCTTCTGCAAGCAGAACATTCATATGCCCTGGCATACGACCAGCAACCGGATGAATTGCAAATTCAACTTCTATTCCGCGAGAAGTTAGAAGATTATAAAGATCTCGAACCGTATGTTGCGCTTGAGATACTGCCATTCCATATCCTGGAACAATTACAACCTTACGTGCAATATCTAAGATCATTGCAACTTCATCGGAAGTAGTAGATTTCACTTTTCCAGAGTAAAAATCTCCTGAATCAGCTACTTCTTCTGCAACCTGTCCAAAACCGCCAAAAAGTACATTTGTTAAAGATCGATTCATAGCTTTGCACATTATTTGCGTTAGGATAATTCCTGAAGCTCCAACCAATGAACCTGAAATTATAAGAACATTATTATCAAGCACAAATCCATTCATAGATGCTGCAATTCCAGAATAGGAGTTCAATAATGAAATCACAACAGGCATATCAGCTCCACCAATAGGTAGAACAAGAATGAGGCCAAGAAAAATTCCTATACCTGAAATGATCCAATACAGATCCGGATTCGTTGGTTGATATACGAAGTACCCACCAATTGACAATACAGCTAATAGTGTAAATGCCTTTACGATTTGATCTCCCGGATAACGAACAGCTTTTTCAGTAACGATACCTTGTAACTTACCAAAAGCGATCATGGAACCAGAAAATGTTACAGCACCAATAGCTGCTGAAAGACTAGTTGATACTGAAAAAGTAGGATCTATGTTGCTTCCTAATTTCAAAGCTTCCAGAAGAGCAGCACCCGCAACCAAAACGGAAGCAATTCCACCAAAACCATTGAGCAATGCAACTAACTGAGGCATAGCGGTCATTTGAATTTTCTTTGCGAGAATGATGCCTATTGAAGAGCCTAAAATCACTCCAGCTATAATGTATTCAAAGCTAATAATTTCCTTATCCAATAGAGTCACTGCAATAGCAATAAACATACCTAAGGCACCGAGAGCATTTCCTCTAACAGCTGTTTTGGGGTGGGAGAGATTTTTTAATCCAACTATAAATAAGACAGATGCAATTAAATAAGATATTTTTACAAAATTTTCCATTTAGTCCTTCTTTTTAAACATTCCCAGCATTCTTTGGGTTACAAGGAAGCCACCAACAACATTGATTGTTGCAAAAAGTACGGCAATGAATCCTAGAATTGTTGTGAGTAAAGTAACTTGGTAACCCGCAGAAAGGATAGCACCAATCACGGTGATTCCCGAAATGGCATTCGACCCAGACATTAAAGGGGTGTGAAGGATAGGAGGAATTTTGGTGATGACCTCAAATCCGATAAATATGGCGAGAACAAAGATAGTGAGTGCTGTTACTAAAGTTTCCATGCTTAGTTCACCTTATCCTTAAATTAAGGCTTTTTGTAAAACAAATTAGCAAATCCCAGATTTAGTTGTGCGATTTTTGCGTGAATTTGACATATTTCTAGCCGAAGTAAGGATCACTCAAATCATTAAAGATCTAAATATACGAACAAAAGGTTCAACTAATATCCTAATTTGTCCAAGTTATTGGAGAGTGAAAGAATTCGACAATAAGAAGAAATATTTTCGGATCTTAGCAATGCAGGTGAATTGGTTCTTGCCGTCAGCAGTGATTCTCAAATGGGAAGACAAGTCCCCGAAAAGGATGAAATCGTCGGAACAGATAGAGCTAATCCGTATAATTATTATTTGTTCACTGATGCGGAAATTCATGGAATGAATGAATTGGAATTGCAAGTGGGTGATATCTATGTAGTGGTAGAGCAAGTTACTCTCACCAATCTCATTCTGCTCGTCGCGGTGCTTTCCAAATCCGCAGAAGATTATTATATAGTAAGCACAACTTTCAAGTAACTAACCTCTGCCGGGAACTCAGCATTTTTCTTAAAGGTACGCCTTGTTAATTCTATTCCTTAAATATGAAATTTCGAAACAAGGCAGATAATTTATTTTACTGATTCAAGACTCTATAGTAAGTCAGTGATTTTCTTTTATTGAGTCGCATAGGTAAATGCAAGATAATTCAGAATCGATGCAGCAAGCCAGAACCCTGAAAATACGATGCCTACATTTCTTCCATTTCTTGATACCTTAGGGTGGTTGCCCAGAAAAGGAATACCCGCATGATTCGCATTGACTAACATGAAAAATATTGACATCACAAGTAATACAAGATGTAAGATGGCACGTTCTGTTAAGGGAAATGCTAAAGCGTATATTATTCCAACAATTAAAGAAAGAAAAGCGAGAGAGCCTTGCCTCTGTTCAAAAAGAATTACAAAAATATAATCCTTAGCGGCCGTTTTTTTATCTTCTTTCACAACTGCAATTGCAGAGTCCAACATTTCAACTTGTTCTTCATAAGTAATTTGATTCTTGCTATTAGGAAGACCAGGTCCAAAAAAAGGCAAGACATAATTCACAATAAGCCTTGCAAACATTGGAAAAACTACTTCTAAAGAATGAAGAAATCCAGGAGCCAAGCATAATGCCATAGCGATTGTTGATATTGTATTTTCATTCATATTAATAATCCTTATTTACTTTATTTATTATTTAAATCCGAACATACCGTTTTGATTTCCCAATCCTTCGGTGGGTATCTCTTGAATCACATCCCAATGCTCTACTGCTTTCCCATTTTCAAAGCGAAGTAAATCATAGAAGGCATGCTTTTTCCAACTCCATTCTCCTTCACTAACAGTAAGTACAAAGTTTCCTTCCCCTAATACTTTGTGGATTTTTGTGTATTTAAACATATTGTTTTGAGAAGTAAGATATTCAACAGCTTCCATAATTCCGTACAATCCGTCTTTAATTTGTGGATTGTGTTGATGGTATTTTTCAGAGCTGATATAATCAGTAATCTTATTTGGATTATTACCCATGAGAATATCTTCTACCATTGACTTGGCTAATGTCTTATTAGCTTCTGTTTTGTCCAAATCTGTTACGGTTGTAGAACCATCAGTCTGCGTCCTTCCACTTGCAGTGCTTTTGACCAATGGAGTCATTGCATCCCAGTGTTCGGTAACTTTCCCTTTATCATCCAATCTGATAATATCAAAGGATACCATCTCATCATTACCAAAAGGCTTGGCATTTCTCCAAATATTGTGCATATAAATATAATTTCCATCTTGGAACATCCGAATATTTTCAGCGGTAGTTCCATTTTCCTGAAGGATGGGGAGCATTTGGATAAAGGGCTCCAATCCTGTGGGGATAAATGGATTGTGTTGGATATAATCTACATTAGCCAACTTTCTCATGGTCTCCGGGTCATTTTCAAGAACAGCTCCCAAAAATGTCCCTACTATTTCTTTTTGGTTCATTTTTGACTCCTTGTTTTTGTCTGTATTACAGGAAATTAATATTCCTAATAGCATTACTGTTTGGATAATTTTTTTCATAAACTACTTCCATTTAGTAACCAAATGGTTACATATCTATATGTAATTGATCGGTTACTTTTGTCAAATGAAAAATTAAACTTTTATTGAAAAAAATGAATTCTCAAAAAATTCATTCTATCTAGTTTCGTTAAAAAATATGAATCTATAGATAACCGAATAGTTTCTTACTTTGAGATAAATGATTGCAATCTAATCACTAAAAGGAAAAATTATACTGAATGGGAAGAAAAAAAGAATATATACGTGAGGAGCTTTTAGAAAAATCAATTCAACTCTTTCGAAAAAATGGTTATCATGCTACTGGAACAGATGAACTTGCTTCGGAATTTGGAATCAACAAAAAGAGCCTATATGCTGAATTTGGTTCCAAACTCAACCTATTTCAATCTTGCTTGGAGCACTATGAATCAACATTTCTAAATCTGATTCTTTCTCCAGTAGAAAATCAAAATGCAAATTTAGAAAGAATCAAAGAAGTATTTCAAGCTATTGTTAGATATGGGGAAAAAGATTTACGAGGTCTTGGTTGTTTAATTTGCAATACCTCATCGGATAGAGGCTCTTTGGATCCATGCATCGGACCTATTGTGGATAGATACTTCGAACGAATAGAAAATGGTTTCTATAAGGCACTTCTGAATTCTAAAACTTCAAGCAAGAAAATCAAAAGCGATAATGTAAAACAAATATCTTCATTCTTGACAACTACTCTTGTCGGAATAGCCACAAGTATTCGAGCAGAGGCTCCGGTTAGTCAGATTCGAAAAACTTATAAGTTTATAGAAGAGTATTTGAAGTCACTTCAATAGAATGGAATATCTAGCCGATAGGTTTCATATCTTTTTCTTCCCTTTGAAATTGAAAAGGCTTTAACTTTCCTAACTAGAAATTAATACATCTGGAAATTTTGTATTCTGATGGATTTTTAAAGTAGAAAGATACTCTACAATTTTCATTATTATTCGTTAAATTAAGAAACTAATATTTTGGAAATACCTTTCATTTTTATAATTAGAATTTAATTTCGAAAATACTTTACATAAATCATATTCGTATTAAATTTTATTTGTATAAAGAATTCTATTTTTAGCTTTGAATATATTGAAAATTATCTGATATAACTAGAAATATTTCCTGCTTATGTCAATTTCAATATTATTTATACACGACTTGACATGAAATTATGTCTTATCCTATCCATCAATAATACCAGCTTCTTCAAAACCTTTCTTTCGAAGTATACAGGAATCACAATGACCGCATGGTTTGCCGGTTCGAGGATTTGGATCATAGCAAGATATGGTATCTTGAAAAGGAACTTTCAGGTGAGCCGCTAAGGAAACAATTTCTTTCTTAGATAGATGAATCAATGGTGTAATAATTTGAATGGACTTTTCGCTTTTGCCAGATTTACTACCAGATTTTGTTCCAAAGTCTATCATATTTTGGTAAGCTTCAATGAATTCAGGTCTACAATCGGGATATCCTGAGTAGTCTAGAGCATTGACACCAATAAAAATTTGACCTGCTTTTCTACTTTCCGCATAACTTAGTGCGTATGATAAAAATAAAATATTTCTTCCAGGAACATATGTATTTGGAATTGTATTTTTTTGTAGATGTTTCTTTAAAGAGTTTTTGGGAACTTTCAAATTAGGATCTGTTAGTGATGTTCCTTGAAACAGTTGAGTCTGTATTTTTATAACAGTATGCTCTATGCTTTGGCTCTTAGCAATTTTCTTAGCTCTTTTTAGTTCAATAGAGTGTTTCTGACCATAGTCAAATGAAATAGCATAGATTTTCTCAGATTGCTGTTTAGCTAAATAAAGACAGGTCGTAGAATCTAAACCACCTGACAAAAGTACTACGGCAATCTTATCAGGAGAAATAGATTTCATTTTTACTTACCTTCGTAAATACAAGAACTCGAACAAGTCTCAAATACTGTTATACGAAAAAGCATAGGCAATTGAGGTTTGATTTGTTTCCAAAGCCAGATTGCTAGATTCTCACTAGTAGGATTTTCTAAACCTGGGACATCATTCAAGTAATAGTGGTCTAAATGATTTTCAATGATGGGTTTAACTACCTTCTTCAAGTCACCAAAATCTATCAACCAGCCAGTATGAGGGTCTATTGGTCCCTTTAAATGAACAGAAAATCGGAAGCTATGACCATGCAATCGCTTACACTTATGTCCTTCTGGTACATTTGGTAAGAGATGAGCAGCGTCAAATCCAAAAGTTTTGACTAACTCGATTTCTTCCAAGATTCAACCTTCCTCTATCGCATATTCTTGGAATAAAGATTTCTGATTTCCCAGTTCATCATTTTGAAATTCAACAGGATACTTTCCCGTAAAACAAGCATTACAGAAACCACCACCCTTATGATCCACCACAGCTTGGTTCATAGATTCTACTGTAAGATAAGCAAGAGAATCAACTCTAAGATACTTTGCAATCTCTTCTAAAGTGTGTGTAGCAGCAATTAATTCTTTATGAGTTGGTATATCAATTCCATAATAGCAAGGAGAGATTGTTGGAGGTGCAGAAATTCTCATGTGAACTTCTTTAGCGCCTGCTAAACGAAGCATTTTGATAATCTTGCGGCTTGTTGTTCCACGCATGATAGAATCATCAATAATGATTACCTTCTTACCTGCTACAACTTCGCGAACTACATTGTATTTGATCTTGGCTCCGAAGTCTCGGATCTTCTGATCTGGCTCAATGAAGGTTCTCCCTATATAATGAGAACGAATTAGGCCCGCTTGGTAAGGAATTCCAGATTCTTCTGAATAACCAATAGCTGCGATGTTAGCTGAGTCAGGAACTGGAATAACAACATCTGCTTCCACTGGAAGTTCTCTAGCAAGTTGCTTACCTAGGTTCTTTCTAACCTTGTAAACGGATTCATTGAAAATATGGGAATCGGGTCTTGCAAAATAGATATATTCAAAAATACAAAGACTTGGCTTTTCTTGGGGAAAAGGATAATAGCTTTTCATTCCGGTGTGGTCAAGAACTACCATTTCACCAGGCTCTACATCCCGAATGTACTTAGTCTCTGTTATATCAAAAGCGCAAGTTTCACTTGCAAAAACGATAGATCCATCTTCTCTCTCACCCATAACCAAAGGACGAAATCCGTTGGGATCACGAATGGCTATTAAATACCTTGGCGTCAGAATCAAAAGAGAATAAGCTCCTCGGATTTCACGAAGTGCTACTCCTAGAGCATCTAATAAATTAGTCTCTCCACTTTTCGCCATTAGGTGAACGATAACTTCCGAGTCTATGGTCGTTTGGAAAATGGAACCCTGCTTTTCCATCTTGCTTCTCAGCTCCCAAGAATTTACTAAATTCCCGTTATGAGCTAAGGAAATAGGTCCAAGATGGGATTCAACTCGAACAGGTTGGGCATTTCTAAGAAAACTAGCGCCCGTGGTAGAGTAACGATTGTGGCCAATCGCTACCTTTCCTTGCAGATCATTCATTTTATTTTCTGTGAAAACATTTGCGACCAAGCCCATTCCAGCGTATCGATAGAGGTGGTTTTCATCGGATGACACAATTCCGCTAGACTCTTGCCCTCTATGTTGCATTGAGTACAGACCTAAATAGGTAAAATTGGCTGCATCCTTGCAATTGAAGATGCCAAATATGGCACATTCATCTTTTGGTTTGTCAGATTCTATGGATTCTTTTGTTATGGAAAAGGATTTCATTTATTGGTAGCCTTTCAATAGCTAATATTCCAGAGTCAATTATACATGCAAATAAATTCCAGCTATATTATGGTAGATAACGCAAAGAACTTAGATCTTGCATTGTTAAATCTAAGGAATTCTTCGAAAATCGCAGTAGACACAGAATCGTCTGGTTATTTTACCTACTATGCTCGTGTTTGCTTAATTCAGATCACAGCCAAGTCAAAAAATTATATCATTGATCCACTTAGAATTAAGGATTTGAGTTCTTTGAATGAAATATTCAAAAATCCTGAAATACTAAAATTATTCCATTCTGCCTCAGATGATATCAAAGCCCTTAAGAAAGACTTTGGATTTGAATTTAATAATGTTGCAGATACTATGCTGAGCTCAAGGTATCTAGGAATGGAGCACAACTCCTTAACATCTTTAGTTGAACTTTATCATAATAAACATTTAGCCAAAGAATTTCAGAAATCCAATTGGGAAAATCGTCCCTTGCAGAGAGATCAACTGCAATATGCAGCTATGGATACTGCTTATTTGGAATCTATTTGGGAAAAGATGGAAAAGGAATTGCGAGATCGTGGTCTTTATGAAGAAGCATTTTCGGAATTTGAATTTGTCTCACAAGAAGAACCTGCCGCTAAGGAAGGAGAGGGTTTTCAATTAGCTAGATTTCCTGATGTAAACAATCTTACTCCTTTTGATAGAGGAAAGTTATTTCAAATTTTACAATTTAGAGAAGAAAAAGCTAAAAAAATCAATCGTGCCCCCTTTCGAGTTTTGAACAACGACGCAATCTCAAGATTGATAAGCACAGAGATGAAAGAAGAAAATTATACAAACACCTTAGGCAAAAAAGATGGATCAGAACTATTTCAATTAATGAAAGAGACTGTTATAGAACCTATTGAAGCCTCAGAGTTAAATAAAAGAATCGGTGAAGAGTTAGAAGGTGAAGAGAAAGATAAATTTCGTCGTCTAAAGAAATGGAAAGAACATATCCAAAAATCTAGACGTATGGAACATTCTTTGTTGCCTTCAAGTAAACAATTGATTCAAATCTTAAAATCTAATATTACTGATTTAGATAGTCTTAGAAATTTGAAGATTTTTTCTGAATGGCGAGTGAAAAATTACGGACCTTCCATCATAGCAGTGTTAAATGGAAATCCTTTTGAGCCTCACATTCCACCCAATCTACCAATGGTAAATAGTAAGCGTGGACTCATTCCCAAGAATCGAAAAAGGAAACCAGAATCTGAAGATTGATTTTGAAAAGTTAAAGCAAGACTTAAGAACTAAGTACGAACCAAGCAATAAGAATGAGGGTAGAGACAATACGAGACTATCAAGTAGTGTCATAATGCCGCTCTATCATACAGAGGAATCAACAGGTATCATTCTTACTATGCGGAGTAAGAAATTAAAATCACATCCAGGTCAAATTTCATTTCCAGGCGGAGTTCAAGAAGCAAATGAGTCCATACTTCAAACTGGACTAAGAGAGTGGGAAGAAGAAATGGGAGTTCCAAGCCACCATCTTGATATTCTCGGAAGTTATGAACAGATTGATACCCGGACTGGATTTCATATAACTCCCTTTATAGGAATTTATAAGGGAGATTTTCAATTTAATATCAATGAAGAAGTAGAGTCGTGGAGGGACTTTATCTAAAAATTGTGTAAACCTAAGTAAATTTTATTCCGTACTCCCAT
>JAKRSH010000030.1 GCA_022402465.1 Leptospiraceae bacterium
ACACCTCTTCTCCTTTTAAGGATTTTTTGGTGTCAACTTTTATGGGATCAGGGCACTCTTCTGACCATTGGCTTGACTTGGTGACTTTAATTTTCTTCTCTTTTACTTTTATAGATTTATTCATTTTGATAATATAACATAGTCTTCAGACAAATTATTAGAGTGAATGGAATTTTTATTTTCATTTTCTCATAAAATGGTTCTGTTTTTGTCCAGTCAGTTGATATAATGGATATTCTCGTAGAGGTAATTTATGCAAACGACTGAATTTTTAGAATTATTTTCCCCTTTTTCTCAGGAATATCAAAATTTAAAGATCGATACGAAAATTCAAAAATTAAATACTTTGTTCCCAAAACAATTTATAAATATGTCATTAAGAAACTTAAGAGGAAAGTTCAAAAGAGAATCGAATCTTTTTATATCTGAGGATGAATTTCTTATTGCTTGTGGAATTTATTTAGATTTTTCTTTTCTAAATAATATCTCTGATTGGACTGATCTACCACCTATATCGGATTACCGATCTTCATTTCTAAAAACGAAAGATCAAAGAATTAAAACAAATCAAATCTTAAATCCTATGGCATTAGACACTCGATCCTTATTTGATGTAGGTGGAACTGAAGGTAATAACACTAACTTACAAGAAAAAAGGAATACTCTTAGTAGTTTATTACTCGATCATAATATTTATCCTTCACAAGTGCTTTTTAATCATATTTATTCCTATAGAGGACAACCTAATAGTGGTGAACAGTATTCTCATGTTTTAACTGAAGCTCCTTACTCAGCTTTTGCTATTTGCTTCGATGAGGATGGAAATTTCATTGTACCGATTAAACCTGATGTAAAAGAAATTACAAATCAATCATCTAATCAAAGTGTTCATTCGTTCTATGCTACAAGTAAAAATAACTGGTTAGTCTATTCAAGGTCTAAGTCTACTATGAAATTTGATCAGTCTATCTTTGATTATGTTTTTGCAGAATATCCAGAATTGAAGGATAACAAAAGTCTAGGTTTCACAATTCGGGCAGTTCCTAATCCTTACAACCGTAATGTTCAATTTCCTGGATCAAAAATGAAAAAGTATGCTCATATCTTTCAACCTAAGTTACAAAGAATTAAGTTAAAGAATGGTATTTTTGTCTATGTATTCTTTAATGCAAATAGGTCATACGAAGAAGATAAAGATAACGGAAGATATTTAAAAATTGATCCGATAGTTGGGGGTTTATTCTCAAATTCGAAAGTAAAGATTCCTATAAAACTTCACTTAGAAATATTCGAGGTAGTATTAACTCAGGATCAATTAAAAGACTATGTTTGTGAGTTATAAATATTGAAATTTATGTTAGATAAATTTTTCTTCACCTATAAGTTTAATTATATTATTTTATGAAAGGTAATAATTTTAAAAATATTTGGGAAAGGTCTAGTATATTCCCTTCTAACTCTGGGGTTCCTTATAAAATTTGGGTTACAACAAAGCAAAGAGGAAGAAAATACATACCAAGAGTAAAAGTCGAAATAGAAGGTATCTTCTATACATTGATTATATTATCAAATGGCAATCTAAAATGGAAAGAACCACCTGGTCTTGGTAAAGACATCGAGAAGATTATAACTTTTGTAGAAGTAAATAAGGATGCAATTCTGAATCATTACAAAGGTAAAACTTCATCAGTATCGTTTGCAAATAAAATAATTAAAATTTAATAAATGGTAATTATAATAAAATGACAAGACCTCGGTATTTAACAAAATCCAGATTCCAGTTAGCTAAGACATGTCCGACAAAGTTAGTCTACACTAAAAAAAAGAATATCCTGACACGAAGAGCAACGAATCGTTCTTGCAATCTTTAGCCGAAGGTGGTTTTCATGTGGGAGAACTAGCTAAACTATATTTTCCAGATGGTGCAAACAATGATATAGATGCACTTGACTATGAAACTGCAATTAGCCAAACTAAAGAACTTCTTACACAGGAAAATGTTGTCATATTTGAAGGAGCTATCCGCTTTAAAAACCTATTCATACGAGCAGATATTCTTGTTAAGAAAGGTGACAAGATACAATTAATAGAAGTAAAAGCAAAATCTTTTGGAGGTCAAGATAATACATTCTTTTTTAACAGTAGTGGTAATTCTTTAAATAGTTCTTATAGACCTTACTTAGAGGATGTAGCTTTCCAAAAGTATGTCTTAAAAGGAGCATTTCCGAACCTACAAGTTACTTCTTACTTGATGTTAGCTAATAAAAATTCTACCGCTACTGTTGATGGATTAAACCAAATCTTTAAAATTCAAAACATAAAGGGTAGAAAAAAAGCTGTAGTGGACTATAATAGGATTCAGAAGCAAGGCTTAGGTGATAAGCTATTAATTCAACTGAATGCCGATCAAGCAATTGAGTTCATTTATGAGGAAAGAAATGAAAATGGTAAAGGATTTTTAGATGAAATTTTAGAATATGCTTCATCCTATGAGGTAGATCAAAAAATATTTACACCTGTAAGTGCACATTGTAAGACCTGCGAATTTAGAGCAACTGAATCAGAGGTTGCACTAGGTAAAAAGAATGGATTTGAGGAGTGTTGGAAAACATCACTTCACTTACAGGATTCTGATTTTAAAAAACCTTTCGTCTTTGATTTATGGAATTATCGCTCATCTAATAAAAACATAGAGGATGGAAGTTACTTTATAGAAGATTTAAGTGAACAAGATTTTGAATATGATCCATCTGAATCAACTCTATCTACTAAGCATAGGCAATGGCTTCAAGTAAAGAAAGTTATAGACAATGATCCTACACCATACTTGGACATTCAAGGCTTACAAGAAGCTATGGATTCATTTAAGTATCCTTTACATTTCATAGATTTTGAAACATCTGCTGTTGCTATTCCTTTCTTCAAGGGTATGAGACCTTACGAGGGTATAGCCTTTCAATACTCTCATCATGTAATCACCTCAGAAGGGGAAATAAAACATGCAGGTCAGTATCTTAACTCCACTGTTGGTGAGTTTCCTAACTTTCATTTTGTTCGTAGCTTAAAAAAAGAATTAGAGCAAGATGATGGAACTATATTTAGGTATGCAACACATGAAAATTCTTACCTAAATGTTATTTACCTTCAGTTAGAACAGTCACAAGAGACCGATAGATTGGAGTTGATGGAGTGGATTAAAACAATAACTAAATCTACTGGAACATCACTGGTAGAGTGGACTGGTGAGAGATTGATGGTTGATTTGTGTGACATGGTAAAGAAATATTACTATCACCCTCTTACTAATGGTTCTAATTCTATCAAGAATGTTTTACCTGCTATTCTCAACGAGTCAGAATACCTGAAAAGAAAGTATAACCTACCTATTTATGGTAATCAAATAAAGAGTCTTAACTTTCTAAAAAAAGTATGGATTGAATACGAATTAGATGGTATAACAATAAAAAATCCTTATAAACTTCTGCCTAAAGTCTTTGAAAACATTCCAATAGATAAGCTGACGGAAGACTTCTTATTAGATTCAAGCATATCTGAAGTTTCGGATGGTGGTGGTGCTTTAACTGCATATGGTATGATTCAGTTTACCGAAGGATTTATAGAAGTGAATGATGCCCTTCGTTCTGCATTGTTAAAATATTGTGAGCTAGATTCATTAGCAATGGTCATGATATGGGAGTATTGGAATCACGAGATAAATAAATAATATAAATATTTCCTCTAGTCCGAGAATTTTGTCCGAGCGATACGATATACTCTATCGTATTGAGGATAAAATATGTTATATACAGAATCTGATATTAACTCTCTAATACGGCTAATGGATTGGGTTGAGAAATGGCAGATACAATCAGGAATGAATGACACTGAAGAAATTGCAGAAAGTTTTTTTAATAGTTCTTTACTCCAATGCAATGATAATCATCCAGCTAGAGATGTGCTTTTAAGACAAATGGATTTTCTTACAAGAGGTCTATATACAGGTTTTGATGGATTTGTCATACCTGATATAACAGAAATAGTTTTAGAACCTTTGGTAAAAGAATTGATTTCTAAAGGTTGGGACAGAAGACTAAAACAAGTAAAAATGAAGTTTGGAACACTTAGGTTTTATATAGAAGATATGACTAAGGAACCTTTAATATGAAAAAAATAGGAATCTACAAAATGAATTTTGAAAATAATATAAATCAATTTCTTAACGGTTTGGGTAAAAATGGAGGCAGAAATCAAATTGAACGATATGCTTCGTTTGACTACTGTCATAATCACTTTCAATCATTCAAGGAAGAAGGAAAGATTGAGAAAATTGCAAATAGTGAAAATATGGAAATGAGTTGTTTACACCTAGGATTTTACCTAGCAAGTTGGGGAATGTTAAGAGGATCATCTTTCCTTTTGGAAAAAAGTATTAAGTATTACGAGCCTTTGATTTATAATATTACTAAATTCGATAAGAAAATATGGGAAATCGATGTAGATAATTATAAAGAAGATAACATTAATCTTTTAATAGAATGCAAAGAGATGATTCATAGCTCCCTAAAAAAAGAAAAGTTAACAGATACCCTAGCGACAAAGATTATGCTCGGAGTATTTGCCAATGTTCCCGCTTATGATGCTTATTTTCGAAAAGGTTTTAAGGTACATTCATTTGGTCACAAGACTTTAAGGATGATAGCCGATTTTTATGAGGAAAATAAAAATATCATTAATAAATTAAAGATAATGACACTTGATTTTTCGTCTGGCAAAGAAACTTCCAGAAGATATACGAAAGCAAAAATAATAGATATGATTTGCTTTATTGAAGGGCAAAAAAAAATTCATAATGTCTAAGTAACCAAATATTTAATCCAATTCTAATCTAACTCTTAATAGATTAAACATTTATATGATCTCGAAATCTCTAAGTCTAAAAGCTAACCCAAGTCAACTAGAATTATTGAGTATATATTGGTTGAATTCATCTATCGCATAATCGGCAATTTTACTATTTTTAGCTTTGAAATAAATAATTTGAACCTTAAAAATGTAAAATATATCATCAAACTCTGATTCAAGAACCTTAACATCATCTTTTAATGTAGATAGATTTTTCTAATCACTCATAAAATCATTTTCATCTAACAATAACGTTCTTTTCATCTAATACTTCTTAAATTTCTTTATAAAATTAAAGTCCGTTTGCTTTTGCATATGCTATAAATTTTTCTCTATTTCTTCCAATTTTAAATTCTTCACCAGAAGGTAAGTAAAATACTCCTGATCCTATGAGCCAGAGTAACTTATCTACCATGAAAGGTTCGATATCATTAGATTCTGAAATTCTATGCATTGCCTGAAATGCATAATAATCTAAATTGCCATTCGTGTAATACGATATATAACCAAGCTTTAGCAGTATATCTTTAGTATGAACATCTGCTTTAGAAAAACCTCGATAACCTAGTTCCTTTAAAAAATCACAAGCCAAAGGAAATCCAAAGCCAAAGATTTCTGTACTTATTATCAAAGCAAGTCCTGACCTAGAAATTGAATCTGAATCATACTTTCCTATGAAGTTTTTAAATTTATCGTGATCTTTGAAATTAGAAAGGAATTTAGCTCCTGAAATGATTGTTTTTACATATTGTGTCCATTTTGATTTTGGAGTATCCCTTAGCTGTCCTAATGGTTGTAATTTATCGATGATCTCTTCACGGAGTAACCTTTCTGAACCAACTGGAAATTTGTTTAATGTCTTGTGTGGATTAAAATTAAATAAGACAGGTTTTAAATTTTTAATACCCCCAATAGATTTTCCAATCACATTCACGCTACTGTCTCTATTTTGAGCATACTCAAGTATCCTTTCAAAAACATCATTCAAAGAATTGTGATCAGCTTTCCAAGATATAAATTGGTTCTTTATTAAATCTTGTGTGATTCCATCATGTTGAAGTAAAAACGAGTATGCTAATCTAATTAATTTTATGTCTTTTGTATTCATAAATTTCTTTTTTCCTATGATGCTTAACGATATATTTAAAGCAAAGCCCATCAACCTTTATGGTTAAGAAAACTTATGCAAGTAAGACATTACTACATGAAAATAAAGTTAAAACCTAAGTATACCCTTAGCAAAATCAATATATCCTGCATAGCAAATATCTACTATAAATACTATTAAACCAAATAGCTTGGACAAAAATTGGGAATAGTAAAAAGAATTTTTGGTTTTATGAATAAGTTTTAATTAAAAAATCAAATGTTTTACATAGATGTCTATTAAGATGATTTAAAGGAAATAATCCTAGACTATTAAAAATGTAAGGATATAATCTATTTTCTACTTGCCAAAATACTTAACGTATGTATTGTACATTTTACATGCGAGTAATAAAAGAGACTAATAAACAGAGTTCAAGCCAATTCTACAGTAAAGCCAATATCAACCTGCAAAAATGCAAGGCTTTTATCCCCTCCTCACACAAACTGACTTCTCCTCAAAGCTCTTCTACTAAATCTGCTCGTCCTGAACAAAAGCCCTTAGACCATACCGCTTTCTCTTCACCCACACCTTTAGGTGTCACTTTACCTAAGACAAACTCACGTGAGGCTAAGAGTAAGTCACGTAAGCTTAACAATAAACGTGCAGGTTTCACTTCACCCTCAGCTTCAAGTAAAGTCACTACAGATAAAGCTGACACTATCACTAAGAATGAGACTAAGCAACAGCCTAAGAAACAACCTGCTTTAAATACTTCTTCACCTACCTCTAAGAGTAAGGCTGAGGCTAATACTTCACCTGCACCTAAGAAAACCACAACCTCAGTATCTTCTACTACTAGTGACACCCTTAAAAGTAAGAAGAAAAAGGCAGCTAAGCCTCAGGTAAAGAGTAAAGCTCACAGTAAGAATTCACCTGTTAGTAGTAACATAAACCTCAGCAATTCAAACACCTTAGGGTCTAATGACTCTCAATGTAAGTTTAGCTTTCAAAGTAGTGGTAACGATAACAGTAGACCTTACAAGAATCTCCCTACTCACCCCTTAGAAAATGAAACAGTAGAGAAGCACTATGCTCTATTAACTCTCTCAATACTTAAGAGCCTATTCAACAAAGACTGTGACTGTGAGAAGCCTTCCCTACTTTTCTTTAAGGTGAGGTCTAGACCTACAGTAGCTCGTTGTTGTAGCTGTCATAAACAAGTCTCTATCACAGCCAATACACCACTTCATAAGTTTCAGTTACCTTTAGGATACTTCAGCTATATCCTTCATGATGCAATCCTTCAATACCCTAAGGTCATCACTAGCTCAGAGATATCACGTAAGCTTAATTTACCCTATAAAACTGCCTATTTTCTTAAGAGACGGCTACAAGTAGTTACCTCTATGCTTAACTCTAAGCTAAGAGAAAACCTGAAGTTAGAGCTTACACAATATGTAGAAGCCAATCCAATAGACCTACCTAAAGGTGAAGACCTTAGACCTCTACTAGAAGATTATCCTGTAGCTAGTGCTGATGCAGTGGTGTTATATTCTAGCTCTGTTAAAGCTAACAAATATAGAAGCCGTCGATTCAGAACAGGCTCTTCTAGTATATATCGAAGTAATAACCTTGGTGGAGAACAAGTCGGAACACTAGTGCATACAATTGGTGTTAAAGGCTCTTACACTTTCTATAAGTCTATACCTCTTACAAAGCAGGAGTATCTACTAGATGATTTAGACTCAGTGATACCCAGGTCTATACCTCTTTTTACAGATGAGGGTTACAAGTTCATATGGGATCGAAAGAACCACAGGATGGTGAATCACTCTAAGCGTAGTAAAGACCCTCGCTACAATATGAGTAGAGGGAAGTATCTAAATAATTGTGTAAGTCTTCTTCGACAATAAGATAAGGAGAACA
>JAKRSH010000004.1 GCA_022402465.1 Leptospiraceae bacterium
GTTCTCCTTATCTTATTGTCGAAGAAGACTTACACAATTATTTAGATACTTCCAACAGGATTCACACCATTCGTTGTATAATGAAGTACGACACCGGGAGGAGCGACAGGTGCTGTGATCGTAATACTTTGAGAGGAACCATAACTTCCTGGGGCTAAGCTCAATGTGGGAGCATTCAAGAGACCATTCGTTATAGCATAGGTAACGGAAGCTACAGGTGAACTCAAATTTCCCTTGCAAGCGACAGCTCTAAGATTAACGGAAGGAAGGGATGGTTGTGGTATGAGGATGGCACCTGTATATAAAGTCCCAGTTGCAGGACTACAAGAAGGGTTGCTTCCATTTAAGGTATAATACAAAGAAGCTCCTAGAGTCGAGGTGGTGATAGTTATATTTTGTGCAAGAGGATACTCTCCAGAAGGCAAAGAAAATACAGGTTGAGAGACACTCGTATCAGCATCTACACAACTAATTAAAATCGAATTCACCTCAGCATTGTTAATGGAACCATTCGCATTGCTCAAAGAGCAGAATTGAACAGGATTGGTAGCTTGGTTTAGAATCTCAACCGAATAAATACTTTGATTTGGATAGAGGGAATTTGTTGAAAAATTTTGTGAACCACTCATTAGATTCAATTCCTCAGTGCGAGTAATTCCCGATGATTGATTCACTGAAACAACAATTTTTAATTCTGAACCTCTTAAATTGAGAATCTCTCCAGAGATTCTGTAATCGGAAGTATTCCTCAAGAAATAGAAGAGTTCTGTAGGGAATCGAAAGATTCCTGGTAAATTACAATTGGTAAAAAATATTCCGAATACTAGAATGTAATGAAATGATCTTACAATCCACAATGGATAAACTGAGTTTCTTGAAAAATTGAATTGCAATAATTTGGTACTTTTCATTTTAAATTTCAATTCACTTTCTTTCTTGGATGTAATGAGAGGATGGGTCTTCCTTCTTTTATCCCCAAACAGAATGAAATTATCGTTAAAACTTGTAGTTTTCTTTGTATCAGTCAATAAATTAACTAAATATAAAGTATTAAGGTTCAAAAAAGGAATAAAATTTAGCAGCTTGGATTAGTATTTTTCTTTTTGGGGCTAGTACTTTGGTTAGATTAGGAAGCTGGACTCTAGACTAGTCAATCTACTTCATGCAAAATCTGGTAAGGATTCTATTTGAAATCTTATCTACTTAGCATATTGTGAATACAAATCTTTTCTTTTTTGTAATTTTTTTACGATATAAAAATAATATATCTTCCTATTAGAAATTTTTCAACCTATCAATTCTAATTCTTCATCGGAAAATTTACAAATTGTCACATATCTTTCGTTAGCTTATATATTAAAATTCCATTTCCATAGCAAGGGAAAGGACCAAATAAGGGAAATAATATGCTCTTATGACTGATTGGATTCCTTTGGTTGGGACAAGTTTTAGCTTGCCAAGGCTTAAGCCTGCTAAAATCTAAAACTTAGATAGAATCTTCTTTAAGATTCATCTCTTTTAGAATTATACTCATTCTAACATCGATAAGGAAAAGAAAATGAACTGGAAAGATTACTACAAAGACCATCTTGTCACCGCATCTGAAGCCATTCTAAATATCAAATCAGGTGATAGAGTTTTTTTAAGTGGGAATGTCACAACTCCAAACCACCTGGTGCATGCCTTAGCAGATAGAGCCGATCATCTATCAAACATTGAGTTGAATCACCTCTTAACATTTGGTGATGATCCTTTTATTGATAAACCACAGATTTACAACAATGCTTGGTTCTTAGGTCCAAGTATTCGTAAGGCTGTTAACACAGGCAAATCACAATATATACCTATCTTTCTTGGACAGATTGCAACACTAGTTCGCTTGGGAACATGGAACATCAATGTTGCATTGATAAATGTAAGTCCACCGGACAAATATGGATTCATGTCTTATGGAGCAGAAGTTTCTATTACTAAGCCTTGTACGGAAGCGGCAAAGATCGTAATCGCGCAAGTCAATTCTAGAATGCCTCGTACTTATGGAGATAGTTTCATTCATGTAAATGATGTAGACTTTTTTGTTGAGAAAGATGAAGCCTTGGTTGAATTGCCTAAGAAAGAATCTTCCGAAGTAGAGTTAGAAATTGGTAAGCATATAGCATCGATTATCGAGGATGGTGCAACTCTTCAGATGGGAATAGGAGGAATTCCTAATGCTGTTTTGAAATGCTTGGGCAACAAGAGAGATCTTGGAATTCATACAGAAATGTTTTCTGATGGCATTTTACCTTTGATAGATGCAGGTGTAATCACAAATCAGAAAAAAGGTTTGTATAGAGGAAAAGTTATATCAGGTTTTGCAATGGGAACACAGGCGCTATATGATGAAATTGATAACAACCCTTTCTTTGAATTTCATCCAAGCCACCTAACAAACGATCCATATTTAATTTCTCAGAACAATAAGATGACAGCTATAAATTCTGCTATCGAAATAGATCTTACTGGACAGGTTGTAGCGGATTCTATAGGAAACCAAATTTATAGTGGTATTGGTGGTCAGTTAGACTTCATTAGAGGTTCAGCAAGATCAAGAGGACAGGGTGGCAAACCAATTATTGCACTTCCATCCACTGCGAAAGGTGGCAAAGAAACTCGCATTGTTCCTTATATCAAAGAAGGAGCAGGTGTTGTAACTTCAAGAGGTGATGTTCATTTTATAGCAACAGAATATGGGATAGTGGATCTTTTTGGAAAGAATTTGAAACAAAGAGCAGAAGCTTTGATTTCAATCGCTCATCCTGATTTCAGAGAGCAACTAACAAAGGAATCACATTGGTTGAACCTCGATTAAGGAAACATCAGCTAGAAAACAGAATTCCTAGTTCAAATTTCTTAGTATCATAAACGATTCTAAGTATTCTATGGAGATTTATGGTATCCTCTTGGTTGTATTTAACCAAGAGGTCCAAATATTCAGATATATCGGTCTCTACATATTGATTCCATAGTCGAACGGCTTGGAACCCATCAATTCCACTTAGAGCTGACTCGCGAATGATTCCTAACTTTACCTCTGAACCTTTCAAGCCTCCCTTTATCCCCATTTTGTGTAAGACATGCATGAGATCTAAATGCGGAAAAGGATTCTTCCATTGCATAGACCTTGCAAGAAAGGGGATGTCGAATTTAAAACCATTGTAACTCAGGATGATTGGCGAATTTCTACCAATCCAGAAATCGTGGAAATCATCTAAATTTTTGGATCTTGTGAATTGGTATATCTCTTTGCTATCGTACACACAAACGCAGGTTACTTTATGAGGAAGATCGAGACCTGTTGTCTCTATATCAAGAGCATAAAATGTTTGAGGAAGATCATCATACAATCTCCAAGCTTCTTCGTAGGGAAGTTTATTCCAAAAGAAATGAGAATCCTGTTTGACTAGAGCATTTTCAGAATGATCCAATTCCCAGAGAACTTCATCTGGGAAAAATCTTTCATCCCCTAATTCTTTGAGAATACTAGGATTCAATCTTAATTTATCCCAGGAGCTTATGCCAGATTTCCATAAATTAGCTTCCATGAATTTATCTATGCCTGTTATATGTTGGAAAGTATGTCGTAGCATGAATTTTATTTTTTATGGCTTTCCCATTCTACCCAGCGATCGATACCTTTTCGAAATCTTTCTACAGTTTCTCCGAATCCGATACGGATATAGCCTTCTGTTTCAAAATTTATTCCAGGTAATACAAATACTCCCGTATTATCGTACAATTCGTCCGCATAAGGCTCAGATAAAATGCCATTTTTTAACTTTGGGAAACTCACCAAACCAGACTTGGGTTCAATGAATGTTTCTACGCTAGGAATTTTCTCAACCATAGAAGAAAAGTAAGCTATATTTTCTTGGATTCTTTTCTTGATGGGAGCAATAATGGATAAACGATTTTGGAGAATTTTGCAAGCAAGAAATTCAGAAATAGGACTAACAGTATGTGTTAGATAATCCTTAAAGGAACGCGCTTTAGAGATTATATCCTCTCTTGCTATAAGCCAACCAATTTTGAGACCCACTACTCCAAAACATTTTGTAATTGAACCAGTTGCTGAACAATTTGCATTAAGCAAAGCACCTGATCTGGATAGATCTTTTTCAAAATCTAAAAAGCGATAGTGCTCATCAAAAAGAAATTCTGAAGACTTATTCATATTAGAAAAAGTTTCAATTAGCTTCCAATCATTTGCAGATAAGCCTTGCCCACTGGGATTGTGAGGATGATTTATTATTGCTAAACGATTTTCTTCATGCAAAAGATCTCTAAATCCGGTATCAACCTTTCTTATGCTTGCTTGCAACATCATAGGGATTTCATACAAAGCTTGGAAGGCAGGCCAAAGAAGGGAGACTTGGTCATTTTTTGAAAGACAAAGATGGAAATAAATATACAAGGCTTCAGAAGTTCCTGTTGTAACTAGAACATTGTCAGGGCTTACATTGCCATCATAGAGATTTGCAATTTCTTTCCTAAGCTCTAGCGATCCATTATTAGGCGAATCATCCAAAGATATACTGCCTATTTCATTAGCTTCAACACCGATTTGATTGAACACATTTGAAAGAGAAAAGTTTCGTATCCCAGATTCTCCTAAATTGCATTCAGCATGCAGTCTATACTTTTCCAATCTATCTTCAATGAAGAATTCCCTGGGTTGCATAGCTTCCATTTTTTAAACTATGGCTTTTCCATCCAATCGAATTTCACTTGATTCCCGCTTCGCAAAACTGTCTCTGGAAGTATGAATGCAAAAGACCTCATCACTTCCTGGACCCAAGAACCCTTCTCTCCAAGCATACGATCCGAAGCAAAAATCGCACTCAAAGAATTCAATTCAAATAAGCAATCGGATCTGGTAGAAGCTTACTCTATTCCCTTAGAATTTGGAACAGGAGGAATCAGAGGAAAAATGGGAAATGGAATTGGAAGAATGAATGCATTCACAGTTGGTAGGGCGGCCTTGGGATTCTCTCAATACCTTATTAAAAAAACCAAGAAACCTATCCTAGTCATTGCCTATGATTCTAGAAACAATAGTAAGGAATTCTGCGAAATAACCGCAGGAATTGCAGCTGGCTTAGGCATTAAGGTTTATTACTTTCCTGAAGTGGCACCAACGCCTATGCTTTCTTATGCGGTAAGATACTATAAGGCAACTGGAGGTGTAGTTATCACTGCTTCACACAATCCTCCAGCTTATAATGGATTCAAGGCTTACCTTGCAGACGGTGGACAATTAGTACCTCCCGATGATGCAAGAATCATTCAAAATATTGAATCCATTCATGATTGGAATACAATTCAATTTCTTACTAAGAAAGACCCTCTTTTCAAAAAAAATGTTAAGAAGGTAGCTAAGGATTGTTTCCAATCTTATCTGAAAGATTTAAAGAAAGCAAAAATCCAAAGCAGCCTTGCAACTAACAAGGACAGAAAGAACTTAAAAATCGTCTACTCTCCCCTGCATGGCACTGGGGGTGTTTATATGAAAAAGGCTTTAAACACCTTCGGTTACAAGAATGTATTCTTGGTTCCTGAACAATCTGTTCCCGATGGCAATTTTCCAACTGTTAAGTATCCCAATCCTGAAGAAAAAGAAGCTCTCGCTCTCTGCGATGAATGGGCTAGAGAGACTAAGTCTCCTGTTTTCATTGCTACGGATCCTGATGCAGATAGACTAGGAATTGGTGTCTTCAATTCAAAGAATGAAACAGTGCTTCTGAATGGGAACCAAATTGGAAGTATACTTGCAGCTTATGTAGCTGAGAAAATCAACAAGCAAGCAAACAAGAACAAGAAAGATTATTACATCGTTAAGACTATCGTTACAACTGATCTTCAACTTAGTATAGCCAAAAAGAACAAAATCAAAATCAAAAATGTTCTAACAGGATTTAAGTACATTGCAGAAGTAATGAAAGATATTGACAAAAAGAAAAATGCAAAATTTTTATTCGGAGGCGAGGAATCCTATGGCTATCTTCCTGTAGACTTTGTCAGAGATAAGGATTCCATTTCATCCGCCTTATTACTATTAGAAGTCATAGCAGAGAAAAAGGATATATTAGCCTACTTGGACGAAATTTATTTGAACTATGGACTTTATTTGGAATCGCTTAAATCCCTTACCTTAGAGGGATCTGCTGGTAAAGAAAAAATTAACAAAGCTTTAAATCTTTTACGCACCCAAGATATTATTGGGAAGAATATAGGTAGTAGAGAAGTTGTTTCTTTTATAGATTACAAAGAAAAATTGGTAAAAGGACAAGCAAAATCCAATATTTTTCAAGGGATGCCTTCTTCGAATGTGATTCAGGTAGAACTTTCTGGAAATGCGAAGTTAACCATTCGACCTTCTGGAACTGAGCCCAAAGTTAAGATCTATTCTTCTTTTGCAAGCATGAACCAACCATCCTCTAAAGAAGAAATTCCATACGCAATGGCTGAACTGAAGAAAGAAATTGAATTTGCAGAATCCGAATTTTGCAAGATGGCAGGTTTAACATGACTTTGACTGTAAATGTAAGCTTCAAAGAAATCCAAGAACTCACTGACAAATATATTCTTGGAACTTATAACCGTTATCCTGTCGCATTTCGATATGGTGTCGGCGAGACACTCTTTGATACAAATAATAAGTCCTATATAGATTTTCAATGTGGAATCTCTGTAACCAATCTTGGTCATGGAGAAGCTGATATCATAGAGATGCTCAGAACTCAATCCGACAGACTCTTTCATACTTCTAATCTTTACTACTCAGAAGAACAAGCTAAATTAGCCGAAACCATAGTTATGAATTCATTTCCAAGCAAAGTCTTCTTCTGCAATTCTGGGACAGAAGCGAATGAAGCTGCATTTAAGCTGATGAGAAAATCTGCAACTGACAGAGGTATAGTATCGCCTGTTATTCTAGCACTTAGCTCTAGTTTCCATGGAAGATCTTCTGCTGCTATGTCAATGACAGGGAATAATTCCATACGAGAAGGTTTTGGAGATCTATTGCCTGATGTTCATTTTGTCAAAGAAAATGATGAAGATTCATTGATTGCCGCCTTTGATCAATATGGTGATCGACTAGCAGGCATTATCATGGAACCGATAATTGGAGAAGGTGGTATCATCCCTCTCACCCAAGAATTTGTCGCTATGGCAAGAAAGCTCACAACGGAAACAAACTCGCTCTTGATTTTTGATGAAATCCAAACAGGTATGGGAAGAACAGGTAAAATGTTTTGCTTTGAGCATTTTGGATTCAGACCCGATGCCTTCACCTTAGCCAAGGCTTTAGGCTCAGGATTTCCTATTGGAGCACTTGTTGTTGCTGATGATTATGCAAAAGTATTGAGCAAAGGTGTGCATGGCTCAACCTTTGGAGGGAACCACCTAGCTTGCGCTATAGCATTTGAAACCTTTCGAGTCATACTTTCAAGAGATTATCTAGACCATACCGTAAATGTCTCCCATTATGCAATGGAAAGATTAAAGTCAATGCAGAAGAGCAATTCTATCATTAAGGAAATTCGAGGAATAGGATTGCATATTGGTGTCGAACTGAATCAAGTTTCTAGGCCTATAGCTGAGGCATGCCTTCGAAATGGTCTAGTAATCAATGCTACAGCTAACAATGTACTACGAGTAATGCCACCAATCAATATAAGCCAAGAAAAGATGGAAGAAGGCTTAACTATTTTAGAAAATACATTAAAGGAATTCAAATGAAACAAATCGCAGTTCTTGCAGGAGATGGTATTGGTCCAGAGGTGATGTCAGTTGCCTTGGAGGTTGTAAAGAAAGCACTGGGTGCAAAAAGTTCTGACTTTCAATTTACAGAAGCATTGGTAGGTGGAGCAGCAATTGATGCTACTGGCTCTCCTCTACCACCAGAAACTCTAAAATTATGCGAATCTTCAGCCGCTATTCTATTTGGCTCTGTTGGCGGACCAAAATGGGAGAACCTTCCACCAGCAAGCCAACCGGAACGTGGAGCACTTCTTCCTTTACGCAAGCATTTTGATTTATTTGCTAATTTGCGCCCAGCTATCATCTATTCAGAGTTAAAGAAAGCATCTCCGCTTAGAGCTGACATTATTGGTGAGGGTTTGGATATTCTTATTATGCGAGAATTGACTTCTGGAATATACTTTGGACAACCCAAGGGTCGAGAAGGATCTGGAGCTGAAGAATATGCTTATGATACCATGAAATACTCGCGACGTGAGATCGAAAGAATTGCACGCAAAGCTTTCGAGGCTGCTCGCAAAAGAAATAAAAAAGTGACTTCCATTGATAAGGCTAATGTTCTTACAACCTCCGTATTCTGGAGAGAAGTAGTTGTTAATATTCATAAGACTGAGTTTCCTGATTGCACTTTGAATCATATGTATGTAGACAATGGAGCCATGCAATTGGTCGTAAATCCATCTCAGTTTGATGTTGTTTTATGTGAAAATATGTTTGGTGATATCTTATCAGATGAGGCATCTGTAATCACAGGCTCCATAGGCATGCTACCATCTGCATCTATCTCAGAATCTGGTTTTGGCTTGTATGAACCTTCTGGTGGTTCAGCCCCAGACATAGCAGGACAAGGCATAGCTAATCCTATTGCACAAATCCTAAGTGCCGCTCTTATGCTTAGATATTCTTTCTCTATGGAAGACGAGGCTCTTAAAATTGAGAATGCAATTCGTGCCGTTCTAAAGAAGGGTTTTAGAACGAGAGACATAGCTGAGAAGGATGCGAAAGTTTTGGGAACGAAAGAAATTGGTGCTGAGATTCTAAAAGAATTATGATAGCCAAAAACCCGTTCTATCATTTATAAAGGAATAACATATGCAGACAGGTATATCACCATCAGGACGACCCTATTCAGTAATCATAGCCGAGAATTCTAAATTCCAATCTAAACAATTGCAACAAATTCTTGAATCTGATGGTTATCAAGTAGTTGGAGTGGCTGAAACGGGCAAGGATTTAGTTGAGCTTTATAAAAATAATAAGCAAATAGATTTGATCACTATTGAAATTTTTCTACCTGTTATGGACGGATATGCTGCTTTTTGGGAAATCAAGGAGCAAGGTGTTCTACCAAGAATACTCTTCATATCCGAAGAGAACACACCTGCTGTTATTAAAAGCTTATTAGATGGTGGTGCTATGGATTACATAGTAAAACCCATAAAAAGAGAAAAGATCTTAGAAAAGGTGAAAGAAATTATTTCTAAAGTACCTAGAGTTTAAGGGATTAAAATTCCAAAATTTATATTTTGGGTAACTTACTCAGTAACAATGGCTAGATTTTAATTCTTATACAATTTAAATTTCTACCCTCATCTTTAGCCCTGTGACTAAACCAGTTCTCTGACTCATAGCTTGATTCTGTAAAATCCAAAATTACAGGATCATCTGCTATTTCTCGAATTTTTACTTGAATTAGCTTACCCAAATCTAAATTAAATTTCGAACCATACTTCTTGGTTAATCCGAGTGTACCCTCAAAATACTGAGCTACATCATAATCTATCTCATAATGTCTTCCAGCAATCCTTGGGCCAATCGCAAACCCGAACTTAGGATGGTGAATATTCTTAGTAGCAAGAATTTCTTTCATTTGGAAATAAGTTTTTTCTAAAATCTTTTCCTTAGTACCTTTCCAACCAGAATGTATATTTGCAATTAAAGGATAATCATAAGACCAAATAGCAATAGGAACACAATCAGCAGTTCGTATAACAAGTAGCTCATCCATTCTATCACTGATCATAGCATCTGCCTCTACTTCTAAGTCAGGATGCTTGGAGAGTTCAGAGCTAGTAAGGAATTTGTCTCCATGGACTTGGCTAAGAGAAAAAATCTTCTCTTTTGGAACTTCGAATTCTTTATTCAAACTCTTTTGGATGAAATCTTTCCAATTCTCTTGTTTAGCATTTGGAAGGAATTTCTTTCCTAAATATGAAAGAACAATATCTCCATAGTTTGTTGTAATTTTAAATTCCATCATTCAGACTCAATCGTAAAGTTAGGCTTACTTTTTAAATCGAATATATCATTATTTTGATAATTCTGATTTGGCAATCTTAAAACTTTCCAAACCAATCGATTGCCATTCCAATTATAAATCAGATCAGGGGATGATTTTAGTTCCTTGTAATGGTCTGATAAGACTAAATCAATTTTTCTTTCAAGTAGCAACTCGAAACTAGCTGTCTTCTCATGACCAATTCTACCACGAGTATTTAGTTTAGTTCTTGCTAGTTGGTAATCTGTTAGACCAGTTGTTGACTCCAAGGCATAAGCCGGTCTAAGATAGTAAACAAAATGAGCCTGAGCCCCGAAGAAGGCAACTCTTAGATTTTGGAAAGCTTGCTCTTCGTAAACTAATTCATTCTTACCTAAGCTCTTATAAAAATTTCTTTCTTCTGCTATTCCGGTTTCTTTCCAAATCTTCAATCCCTCTTTTGCCAAAATCCCAGAGCGATAGAGTGGACTTAAAAGAAAAATAGAAAGGACAAGAAAGCTTATGGATTTACCAAATGTTGGGAAACGCATAATCCAGGTGGTCTGGGTTTCTTTTAGCAAGTTCCATGTTAGTTGTATAGCTATGGGAATGATTGGAATAATAAAACGTGCGAACATGAAATCGCCACCTATGTACAATACGTAAATTAAATATACTATCAACAACCAGCTAAATTTTGATTTAGAAAAAATAATACCAACTAAAAGGAATAGAGAAAATACAAGATATTCTTGATGAAAAAGATAGAAGTATTGTAAGCCTTGCTGGAAGTATTCTCCTGAATCAGCCTTCGCATAGAAGGTATTCGGAACTATACTACCATAGTAGATTGCTTTAAGCATGTAGATCCCACCCATTACGAGTGAAAATAGAATAGCAGGTAAATTCGAATGAAAGCAAGATCTAATGAAATTCGTGTATTTTAATATATCAATTGTTGAATAATTTTTGTCTTTATCTATATACTTTTGCTGAACTGTCTCCCATGGATTATTTTCAAATTGATGATGTAAGGTAAGAAGAACCGAACCAATAAAAAAAATAAATCCATCGGGACGGACTAAGACAGTCAAAGAGGAAACAGCAATCATAGCATTCCACTTCTTCTGAGTATAGAATTTATAAAGGATAGTTACTAAAAATGTATAAAGGGAAGTCTCAAGTCCACTTGTTGCAAATATTGCTCCATGATAAAACAAAACAAAACATACTATAGTATAAATACTTGGGAAGATAAGTATCGTTAAGCTATAAAATAATATTCCCAAATAACTTGCAAAATCTTCAATTCGTATGCCTAAGGGGAAACTTAGACTCATCATTAATGTCCATAAAAAGTTTGTATAGCCTTCTACTTTTTCACCTAGGTTAAATACGAGTCCCTTGCCCTCCCAAAGATTTCTTGAATAAACAAAAGAAATGTAAGCATCATCACAGGTCCAAGCCAATTGCAATGCATGATAAATCCCATAACCCATTGGAAGCCATAAGCAATACCAAGGTTTACTATCTGTAAAGACGTATACCCTACTAAGCCAATTCATCAAAGAACTCTTGATGAAACGAAGATAATTACAAAATCCTTCTTGCATGACTCACAACTCAAAGGAACGAATAAATTCTTCTATCATATGAATATGATCCAACTCAGGACTTGGATTTTCTTGGCTGGGTTCGTAAAGATGCTCATCGAATAAATGGAAATCAAATAATCTTAGTGTAAAATCTGGATAGGTTATGATTATATTTTCAGAGTGAACATCAAATATTAATTTTTCTTCATTCGCTAAGTATTTTGTGACTTCTATGATTCTATGAAAATCAAATGCTATTCTTTTTAAATGAGCTCTTCCTATTACACCAAATTGGTGAGTGTCAAAATTCAACTTCCACTTTGGGAACAATGTGTCCGCAATTGGATTCTGTGGAATCTTTTCGCGAAGATTCATAAACTCTTTCATATGTTTACCAGGTAGAAGTTTTTGATTATCGCAAGGAGTTAAGGCTACAAGTGGAACTCCCCAAGGAGTAGTCCTCACTTTCCACCCCATATAAAATCTAGTTGGAAGAACCAAGTCTGGTATTAAAGTTTTTAATTTCCAATACTGCAAACGCTCAAGACCCAGTCTCCTAAATCTAAATTCTAAATCATCCTTGGTTGATCGAGTATTAGCTTTTGATTGCAGATAAGTCTTGAGATTTAATTCTTCTGGTTTAAGATACTTCTCCATATTCCTTGAGACTTCTTTATAGAGAGAACCAAAAATAGGATCAGAAGGAAACTTAGACTTCCCCACTTTAACAACTTGGTTCCATGGTAATTTATAAACAAATTTATAAGAACCTCTACCAATGTAATCACCATTCGATATTGGCATAAAATTATCTAAGAATTCTCTGCCATATCTAAATGTTATACGAAAGATGTGAGAAGTAGGAAATATTTTCTCATAGGATTTTCGCATCCAACCTGAGTCACGAAGCTTGGCATCTATAGGAATTTGCCCAAGTGGAATTGGATTGCTTTCCTCCTCCCCAGGTTCTAATGGTAGTTCTTTCTCGAGACCTTTTTCTAGAAGATCCAGGAAGTTGGGAATTTTGTTTAAGGAAAGGTTGTTGCTCCAGAAATCAACAAATCGCTCCTTCCAAGTATTCCAATCATTCCCTCCCTGGTTCTCTGAATCAGCCATAGAACTTTATTTCCACTTTAGTATAGTTTGATAACTCGAAAGTTTTGTATTGGATTTTGTAGCTTCCTTTAGTGCCTCAGCAGCTTTTGAATCATAGAACCAATAGTCGGAAGCAAAACTTTCATCACCATATCTTCCCAAAGAATTCTCTGGCATACCAAATTTTCTCCAATAGAGTAATCTTGTATTATCTAAATGCCATAACAAAACGTACGGAAATTCTTTATAAACAATTTGATCTAAGTCCCGTAAGATGGCATTTCTTTTACCAACATTGAATTCAGTCTTTAGCCTAGTGATCATCTCATCCACTTTTGCATTCTTTAGACCAGAAAGATTAGGTTGCCCCTTTTCATCTGCATTCTTGCTACTCCACTGTGCTTCCGGGTCTTTAAATACACCAGAACCCCAGGCCGCCCAAGTCATATCAAATTCGTAATTATCAATTTTTGCACTCCAGGCTGCAAGATCAGTAGTTTCAATCTTAGCATCAATGCCTAAGTATTTTGCTTTTTCAAGAAAAACTGTAAAATATTTTTCTGTCTTCTTATCTCTATCAAGGATAGTAAATTTAAATTCTTTTCCTTCCTTCTCAAGTATTCCCTTGCTATTGGGAACCCAACCTGCTTCTTTGAGAAGCAATCTTGCCTTTTCTACATCAAGTTCTATCTTTTCATTTGGATTCTTCTCTCCAAGAAGGTAGAAATCAGGGAAGTAAGAATTTGTCGCAGCATATTCGTTATATGCTAATTTCTCTATCATGAGCTTTCGATCTACTAAGTAATTGATTGCTTTTCTAACTCTTACATCAGCAAAGAGATCTTTCCTCATATTCATTGCCCAACCTTGAAAACCTATAGGCTTTTGGTTAAAAATTCTTTGTTTCAGAATCCAATTCTTATCGAAGGCTTCACCTTGGGCTTGGTCTACCCACACGGCAGCTGTATAGACCGGATAGAAATCTATATCTCCTTTCTTAAATGCTTGTAAGGCGATTGATTCATCGCTATAGACTTTATGTACAATTTGGTCGAAGTTGTATCTACCTTTATTGAATGGATAAGCTCTCTGCCACCAATCAGGTCTTCTTTCTAGTTTTACATATCTACCTTTTTTTGATTCTACTAATTTATATGGACCAGAGACTACAGGAAATTCAAAATGCTCTTTATTAAAATCCTTACCCTCATAGTAATGCTTAGGTAAAATCCAAAGACTTGATGCTATCTCATTGAAATTATTCCAATGTGTATCAGTTACTTCAAACTCAATTGTAAAATCGTCAATAACCTTAGGAACTTTAAATCTAGATAATCCTATTCGAAAAACAGCAGTTTGGTTATTTTTATCCATAATAGTATTATACGTGAATAAGACATCATGGGCCGTAACAGGTTTCCCATCTGACCAGAGTGCATTTTTATCTATGAAAAAAGTAAATTTCTTTTTATCTGAAGATATCTTCCAATCACTTGCCAGATTTGGTATAGTCTCAAGAGTCAGAGGATGGTAAGAGGTTAAGGGTTCATACAATGATGTAAATATTCTAGCAGTAGTTGTGAACTGATCCAGGTAATAGTTTAAAGATTTTGGGAATTGGTTGCTATAAATTGCAAATTTCCCTCCTTGACTTGCCTCAGAACTTGCAACTGGATTGCTTGCTCTCATGAGAACTGGGATAGAAGAAGGATCTCCAGTCCATGGCAGAGTCTCAACTTTTTTCAAAGGACCTCTAGAAGGATCTTCTTCTGTGCAAAATGCCAAGTTCATTGCTAGAATTAGGGAAATCACAATAGAAAAAACTTGGCGAATTATTGATAGGGAATAAGGTTGAATGACTAAATGGCTCTTCATCCCTTTCATCAAACTTCAATATTCGAGTCGAACACAAGACTTTTTTGTAAAGAATGGAATTTAAAGATTGGGAAAGAATTAGCTAGAGCCTACTTATCTTTACCTGAGGTCCAGGATTGTGATATTCTCTGGACTATGGGAATCTGGTCCTTTTCACCTGCATCTATTGAAATCGCTAAAGCCCATCCAGGACTTCAATCGGATTTCAAGAATTATCTATCTGACTACAACGAAAATGATGTAATCGGCTCTCCTTATGCAATCTTTGATTATGAACCGAATTCCAAACTTTGTGACTCTTGGGAAGATCTACTTGAGTTCAAAGAGACTTTAAACGAGGCAGGGAAGAAACTTATTTTAGATTTCGTACCCAACCATCTTTCTGTTGATAGTATTTGGATAGAAAAAAAACCAAATGCCTTCCTTGAGATACAGAATAGTTCTAATTATTCTCACAATGACCCCAATTTTTTCCAACACAAGAATGGAAAAATCTATGCACATGGAAGAGATCCTTATTTCTCGGGGTGGACAGACACAGTTCAATTTGACTTTTCCAATAAGGAAAGTCTTGACCTTGCTATTGAATTTTTATTAAAAATTGCAGAATATTCGGATGGTGTGCGTTGTGATATGGCAATGCTTCCTTTGGAGGATGTTTTTTATAAAACTCATACAAAGAAAGCTCTTCCTTACTGGGATACTATAATTTCAGCAATCAATAATAAATTTCCCAATTTCATATGGATAGCAGAAGTATATTGGAACAGAGAATATGAACTACAAAAGAAAGGATTCCACCTAACTTATGATAAAATTCTCTATGATAGACTAAAAGCAAAGCAAGCTGCCCCCATTTTGGGACACCTTCAAGCAGAACGAGAATACCAAAAGCATAGTTTGAGATTTTTAGAAAATCATGACGAAGAAAGAGCAACTTTTATTTTCAAAGATAATATTAGAAATTACTGGTCCTTATTAAATTTTCTTGAGGGTGCAGTCTTGGTTCATGAGAAGCAAAGCCATGGTTTACTGGAGAAAGTTCCTGTTCAATTGGGTAGATACAAGGAAGAAGCACCCAAACAAGATATCATTAATTTTTATAGAAGAGTTCATTCTGTGCTTAAGCTTAGAAAATCAACAACAAAAGATCTTGATTCTCTATTTCTTAACTCATTTGATCCTAAATCATCACTTGACTCAATAGAAATAAATATCCCATATTTTGCTGATCCAAATTATTTTAGCTATGAAAGCAATACAATCAGACTTTTTATTCGAGTCATTCTAACAGCCCCTTCTCAGTGGGAAATTTTTATTTGGAATCCAAATGACTTCATTGTTTCAGGTAGAGCTATGGTAACTGACACAATTCCAGATAATTGCAAAACCCTAAAAAGTTGCATGTTTCATGATATTATCAATGATAGTTACTATTCCCATAATATGAAGGAATTACTTGAGTATGGATTTTATTTTAAACTTCATCCTAGCCAAGCTCATTGGCTGGTTCTAGATTATAGAAATCTCAATTTTCAATAAATTGAAAACACTTGTACTAATCTTTTGAAAATAATTCTTGGCTTCTAGCTCGAAAGGATTGGAACTCCGAATGAGAAAATATTTTGCAATGTTTCAATACTTCTATAGGGATCTCCGATGCCTTGGATTCCTGAAGATTAATTCGAATCATCATATCGCTTAAATAAATGGGAAAGACTATATTTTTATAAGTATCTTCAACTAGAAGTGGTCTATGATGGTATTCCATAGCCTTCGTAAATAGATCTGGAAATTGCCACTTTTCAGAAACCATGGAGCCTAATTTGGTGTGGGTTATACCAAAAGCAGATTCTTCCATAGAAAGCGCTGAAGATAATTCTTTAGAGTTGGAATAATTTTGGATATTTCCCATTTTATCTTTCTCTATAGAAAGTAGAATGATCTCACCTATGTCATGGAGCAGAGCAGCAGAAACAAGCGAATTCATAGTTTCTTTTGATAGATTCATTTTTTGACCAACTAACTTAGCATAGAAGGCGGATTCATTTGATTTGTCCCAAATGTATTGAAAGGAGGGAAATTTATCTTCGAGAATTTGTTTGGTTCCAAGAGAATAAAGTATGGACTGCAATTCTTTTAGTCCAATCATTTGTATGGCACGATCCAAAGTTTCTACTTTATTTCCTCTTCGAAAAGAAGCTGAATTCGAAAGCCTCAGTATATTTGCCGATAAGGAAATATCTCTCTTAATCATTTCTGCAATATCTTGTATACTTGAGTTTGGCTTATCAATAGCTGATTGAATATCGGAAATTGCCTTTGGGAAGGTAGGTAAATTATCGATTTCCTTTAGAATTGTATCCGCTTTTTGCAATTGGAAATTGGATTGAGTAACCTTTAAGGGAATATCAAAGGTTATCATAGTCTTATTTTCCGCACTCTCGAATCGAAACGGATTTGAACCTAATCCATCATTCTTTAACATTAAAAAAGTCATAATCAATCCAAGACCCGCGCCTTCCGTATCATCCGCAGAATCCATAAAGGCTTCACTTAGATCATTGTATAATTTTGATTTTTCAATTCGTGTTTTGATGCGATTCGCTTCTTCTTTTGCAATGGAGGTATTGTTCATCACTCGAATTTTTAAGAAATCTTTACCATGAATAAAGGAAACTACTACTTGGTATCCGTTTGCTTCCAATTTACTTTCAAATTCGGTTCGATTCCTAAGGTAATCCGTTTTGAAGGAATTCATTTTTTCTTTATAATCAGACTCATCATTGATATTGGCATTCGCCAGTTTAAAGTACAACCTTTTGGAGTTAGCCTTAACTGCATTGGTAATAGATTCTCGAAGTGCCGCAAGAAGGGAATCTCTTAGAAAAATTATATCAAGATGAAGTAAGAAGCGATCTAATACTTGAACTAGTGTTGACTCACAGTCCTCATTATGATTGAAAAATTTAAAATGATACGGTACATTTGCTTGGATCTCGAATTGAATATCAGGGATATTTGTTACTAAATTCAACTTAGGGTTAAAAACTAATTCCGTGCTTTTTTCAGTTGCCATATTCTTTTAAATTTTTACAATCCGATTGTAGAGTAATTTGTAAATTCAAATTATTCTATTTCCCGTAGAACATTAACTTTTTGTAACCTTTACACGTTCAGCAGTAACGACCTCTGGCAACATTTTTAGATTGTCAATTATTTCTTTCAATTGATCAAGGTGATCCACTTCTATCATAAACTTTGCAATTAGATGTCCTGTTCCTATGGATGAGGCTCCCGCTTCTATAATATTGGTCTGAGTTCCTGAAATTGTTTCAACCATAGATAAGTAGATACCTTGTACATCTTTCGCCTTTACTTCTATTTGAACCGGGACAGGGTCCGTTATTCCATCCCATCTTACAGGAATCACTTTCATCTTATCCATTTGAGAATTAGCAGTTGGGCAATTTTTTTTGTGAACGCTTACTCCTCTCCCTCTTGTAATAAAACCTATAATTTCATCCCCTGGTAATGGAGAGCAACAGGATGCACGCCTAACTAAGGTATCTTTAATTCCAGCAACAATAATACTTGCCTCTTTAGGATTCAGTTTTTCCGTTTTAGAAAGAGGTCGTTTTCTATTCTTTTTCTGAATTTCATGAATTACCTTTTCTGAGGCTGGAGAATCCTCAACCTCAGCTGCAATTCTTCCTTCCGATTCTTCTTGTATCTTTCTAAAATACTGCCTAAGCTTCTGTCTTGCTGAAGCCGTTTTAACAATTCGTAACCAGATCGGTGAAGGTTTAGATTTCTTATCTGTTTGGATTTCTACTTGATCACCAGACTTAAGTTCCGTACGAAGTGGAACCATACGACCATTTACCTTTGCTCCTCTAGCATGGATTCCAATGTCTGTATGAATTCGAAATGCATAATCAAGTACTGTCGCACCCTTGCCTATTTCTACAATTTCACCTTTGGGGGTAAAAACAAAAACTTCATCCTCATGAAGATCAAATTTTAGATCTTCTAAGAATTCTTTGGAATCAAGGCTAGAGTCTTGCCAAGTATTTAAAATCTCTAGCCATTTAAGCCTGAATGGATTTTCTTTAATAATTTCATCTTGTATTCCAGAAGCTAAATTTAATTTAACGCCCGTTCCTTCCTTGTAGGCCCAATGCGCAGCAACACCATCCTCAGCAATACGATTCATATCCTTGGTTCGAATCTGTACTTCTAATGGTTTACCATCAGGTCCAATAACAGTAGTATGTAGAGATTGATAAAAATTCGTCTTAGGTGTTGCGATATAGTCCTTAAACCGACCTGGAATGGGAGGCCAAAGTGTATGTACTATACCCAAGACACCATAGCAATCCTTGATCTCACTTGTGATGATTCGAATTGCTCGTAAGTCAAAAATTTCTTCTATTGACTTATCCTTGGTTGTCATCTTTTTAAAAATTGAGTAAAAATGTTTCGCTCTTCCTTCAACTTTCGCATCAATATGAATTTCAGAAAGTCTCTGTTTAAGTATAATTTTTAGTTTATCAATGTATTCTTCTCTTTCTGATTTTTTAAGAGAAACACTTTCTTTAATTGTTTTAAATTCTTTAGGGTTTACTATTTGAAAGGCAAGGTCTTCTAATTCCACTTTCACATTGTACATACCAAGTCTACCCGCAATCGGAGCATACAAGGCAAGTGCTTCATTAGCAATTCTCTGCCCTTTCTCAGGAGGCTGAAATTTCAGAGTGCGCATATTATGAGTCTTGTCGGCAAGTTTAATTAAAATGACTCTTGCATCCTGAATAGTTGCAACTAGCATCTTTCGAATATTTTCAGCAGCCTCTGTTTCTTTTGATTGGGATTTGAGCTCAGAAATTTTAGTTACACCTTCAACAAGGTTTGCAATTTCAGCACCAAAATCTCTTACCATATCTTGCTTGGTATAAACTGTATCTTCAACGACATCATGAAGAAGACCAGCAGCTATCACACTTTCATCTAAACCTAGTTCTTCGAGAATACCCGCAACATTGAGAGGATGAATAATATAGGGCTCGCCAGAAAGTCTCTTTTGACCTTCATGCATAGTTTCTGAAATTGTATAAGCTTTTTCGATTAATTTGAGAGCTGATTCTCCAAGTCGACCCTGGACACGATCGAATAATTCTTCCTTAGTTATATTTTTTTGTCTAAGACCCATAATTAATATACCATATCTAATCCAATATCTAAGAATCTTGTAGTATGAGTCAGATAACCCATACTAACTCCTATTCCACCTATTTCCGATAACCCATTTAATTTATCGGGTGTTATGTTACCTGAGGCTTCGACTAATATAGATTTAGTAGCTGGAGAAGATCGAATCACTTCAACCGCTTTAGCAGTATCCTCCAAAGTAAAATTATCCAAAAGAATAACATCTGGTGAATTAGAGATAGCCTCTTGCAATTGATCCATTCTATCAATTTCGATCTCAATTTTTAAATCTGGCTGAGCTTGTCGAATTGCTTCAACAGCTTTGGTGATGGAGCCTATTGCTTCTATGTGGTTGTCCTTGATCATGGCCATATCGGAGAGATGGATTCTGTGATTCCAAGCACCTCCCGTATAAACTGCATACTTAGCAAGCTTACGGTAGGCTGGGAGAGTTTTTCTTGTATCTAATATTTTTAAATTGGGGTATTTATGAACTAAAAGAGAGGTTGCAGAAGCTATACCTGAGAGATACTGAAGAAGGTTCAAAAGTATCCTTTCTATTCGAAATAAAATCTGAGTATTTCCTTCCAAATCAGCAATGATACTTCCTGGCTTGAGTTCTGCTCCATCTTCCAGGTGGATATGAAATCGAATTTGATTGGGAAATTTGCGGGATAGGGCAGCTATGACGCCACTGCCACAGAGAACACCAGATTCTCTAGCCTTCAAAATCGCCTTAGTGCTGTGGCTTACTGGGAAAATAGATTCCGAGGTCACATCTCCCTTAGGCGCATCCTCAGCTAAAGCAAGATTGAGAATGGCATCAAAATCCTCTAGTCCTAAAATAGAAATAGGGGTCGTATAACCCCTATTCTCATCAAAAACCATAGATTGAATGTATTTCCTTCTATTCCTCTATTGGTTCTTCTTCTAAAATTTCATCCTCTGTTCCAGTCTTACTTGAATCCTCGTCTGGACCATTCACAGGCTTACCGACTTCTTCTTTTTTATCCATGGAGCTGGACTCTTCTGAATTCATGGAATCTTCATCAGGACTAGACTCTTCCATAGACTCAGTTGAATCCTTCTTGAAAGGAGAACCTATAGGACCTGATTTTGGTGGAATGTAAAGAACTTGGTTTGGATAGATGAGGTTTTTGTTTTTAATTTTTGATTTATTTGCTTCGTAGATTCTAGGCCATAGCTTAGGATTTCCATAATTGGATTTATCCTTAGCAATTCTCCATAAACAATCCTCTGGATCTTGCTTACGAACTTTGTATTTGGACCAACCAGCAGCCAACTCTGGATCATTGGAAGTGGTAGAGCTGGTTTTGGTGGTAGATTTGCTCGCAGTGTTTGCAATACCCTGGCTTTTTATTGATCTGTTGGCAAGCGATTCTGGAGTTAACTTTGCAGTCTGTTCTATAACAATCTCACCCAAACGAATCGCTTCTTCGGATTGGCGTATAGAGTCTTCGTATTTTTCTTGGGAATAAAGATTGCCAGCTGAGGCAAGAGATTCATTAGCTGCACCCAGATTTTCTCTAGAGTTTTCATAGGCTTTCTTAGAAGACTCATTTTTTGTGAGGGAGTCTTCTTTTATTTCTTCAAATCTAGCATTCGCGTCCTCAACTACCTCTGTAGCAGTCATGTTGCGTTCTCTAGCATAGTTTTGTATAGATTCGGAGAGTAAAATTCTGCTTTGGGTCTTGGATGCTTCGATTCTTTCGTAAGCTGATTTTAAGTTACCATTGTCAATATCGGAGTAAGCTTGGGCTAGATTATCTCTTTCTTTTTGGGTCTTAGCATTTGGTCCACCCATGTAGCTATCTACAGTATTTAGGTCTTCTTCAACATACCGCCCACTTTGCTTTAACTCTGATTTGCTGCTAATAGCAATTTCTTTTGCCTGAGTTGCAGTCTTCTTGGATTCAGAAAATTTCTTATAGGCTGTTTCATAATCATTGAATGAGTTCTCTCTGTACGCAGACTTCTTAAGTTCATCCTTTTCCACTATTGAATCACTGAGATTCTTGTCAGCGGACTCCAGGGCAGAGTCGCCTTCCTTTCGAAGTTGGATGGCACGATCAAACTGCTCAGGAGCAAGACCTGTTGCAAAAGAAGCATCAGCAGCATCTATTTCTTTGGTTGCTTCGTCTCTCGTTCTTGCTGCTAGTTTGGGGAGGGTTTTTTCAAGAGCATCATTGGCTTTGGAAGTAGCGTATTCGGAGTTCGTCTTAGCTTCTTTGGAATTCTCATTAGCTGCTTCTTCATGAGCCTTGAATAATGATTTCTTTGCTTCAGCAAGCTCTTCGGGTGCAAATTCCTGTGCCTGCAAATTCTCAGCACGTGCTATTTGTCCGCGGGCATTTGCCATCTCTTGGATAGGCAACTCACTCTTACAAGCTACGAAAGTAGCAAGAACCAATAAAGAAACCACCAAACTGAAAGTTTTGTTATTTTTTTTCATAGAAACTGACTCCAACAAACCCCCAGAGGATGGGGGTGGTATAAGAAATGTTATTTATTTGAATGCAGAAACTGCATCATCTTCATTATCAAAAATTTCAAAGAAAGAAGTAAGTTTTGTTAGCTCAAATACTTTTCGAACAGAACCAGAAACATTAATAATCTTCAATCCACCTTGGTATTTCTTCAAATTGGATAAGCTGGAAATAAGAGCCCCTATACCCGATGAATCAATATAAGAAACTTTTTCTAGATTGATAATAATACAATATTTTTGTTCTTCGATTAGCTTGGCTATTACGTCCTTAATTTCGGGAGCGTTATAAAGGTCTATTTCCCCGTTAATGTCTAGGAGGATGATATTGTTTTTTTCCCTTCTGGTTATCTCCATGCGTCTTTAGAAACTCCTATGTGAATAAATGATATGCTAAGCCTATCCCAAACAATTAGAATCAGGAAAGGAATTATCGTCAACGATTTAATTGGAAGAATTGTATAAATTTTTCCATTCTGTGGAAAATTCAAGGAATTCGCCTGTATTGATGGAATTTCGTATCATTTCCATAAAATCTTTCATAAATTGAAGGTTATGAAATGTGGAAAGCTGTAAGGCTAAAATTTCTTTCGCCTTATGCAAATGTCTTAGGTAACCAAGACTGTAATTCTGGCAAACCTTGCAAGTGCAATGATCATCAATTTTTGCATCTGAGTATTTAAACTTTTCATTCCGTAAATTCAATTTACCTTTTCTAGTAAATACTTGGGCATTTCTTGCATTTCTCGTAGGAAGAACGCAATCAAACATATCTATTCCATTGCGTACACCATCTAGTATATCAGGAACAGTTCCAACCCCCATAAGATAATGTGGACGCAAAGGATCCATAAAAGGTGCAAGACTTTCAATAACCTTAATAAACCATTCACGAGGTTCACCAACCGATAAACCACCTATTGCAATACCTGAAAAAGGAAGAGATTGGATCTTTTCTAAAGAAAATTTTCTAGAATCTAAATCAAAGGCTCCTTGTGAAATTCCGAATAACTTAGATGAGTATTCTTGATCTTGCCAATGCCTTACGGAATCCTCTGCCCATCTGTGGGTTCTATCTAAGGATTCTTTGATACGTTTTGAATTGCTATCAAAAGGAGCGCAGTCATCTAAGACCATCCATATATCAGAGCCTATAGAATTTTGGATATCAAGAACTTTGGCAGGTGTGAAGGTATGATGGGAACCGTCTATATGCGATTGAAACTTCACACCATCGTGAAAGAATTTAAAAAGACTTGATAATGAAAAAACTTGGTATCCTCCACTATCAGTTAACATCGCTTTGGGATATCCCATCATCTTTTTGATCCCACCAAAGTGGTCCAAGACCTCTGTCCCGGGTCTGAGATAAAGATGGTAGGTATTAGAAAGTATTAATTGGTAACCTAACTCGGATATATCTTCTGTAGATAAAGCCTTAATGGTTCCTTGAGTTCCTACTGGCATGAAGATGGGAGTCTCTATAGTCTGACCAGCGATTTCTAAGGTTCCAGTTCTAGCATAACCAGAGCTGATACGGTTCTTTTCTTTGAAAATCACTGAGAATTTTTCTTATTGTATGCACAGGTCGGAGGATTGTCACAAATACCAAAGATATTCAAATCATGTCCTGTTATCGAAAAGCCTTTTTCACGAGCTGCCTTTCTTTGCAGCTCTTCAATTTTCTCATCCATGAATTCAACAATTCTTCCACATTCTATGCAAATGATATGATCGTGGTGCTCATGTCCTATGATGTGTTCATAGTATTTATAATCTTTACCGAAATTATGCTCTTGCAATAGACCAGCTTCTACCATAATAGAAAGGATTCTGTAGATGGTTGCTTTGGAAATCTCATCTCTGCGATCTTTTAGTTCTTCTTGGAGAGACTCAGCTGTGAAATGGTTGTGAATGGAAAAAATTTTCTCAGCAACAAGCATTCTCTGAGTTGTAATCTTGAGTCCCTTCTTCTTGAGATAATTGGAGAAGGTCGTCATCTCCATGGAGGTGTCTTCGTGGATTTCGTAAATGCTATCGTCAGCCATATTCTACTTCTTTTTTCTTATTCTTCAATATTCTTAGCAATCGAAAAATACCATGCTCTTTCTAATTCTTCAGCCATTTTCACAGCCATTACTCTAGCCATACGATCTTGGGCTTGGGCTTCGGACTCTCTATACCCTAACTGTCTAGAGAAGAATACTCTACCAGGAACCTCATCACGCTCAAGATTGATCTTCTCTCCTGTATCTGCCCTTTGCAGTTCCATCCTGCATACAGAAAACATTTCTGAAGTAAGGTGTTGGTCCCCAGTATCCATTAAATCTCCCACCAATTGGTAGTGTATCACTTCTCCATAAACCCTGTAGGCTGCCTTGAATTTGTCTCTGGTCTGAATAAATCTTCCTCTGCGGTCAATTTCTGCCATTAAGTATTGCGTAATTCTTGTATGCAAGGCTGGAGCGTAGCTTGCGTTTCTAAGGTTCTGGATATAGATTGTTCTTTGGCTATCAGGAATTGGCACACCTTCAATCTTGGGCGGTCTTCCGGGCTCTCTTGTAAAGTAGGAGCAATGCAATAAAGTTATGGTTGCAAAAAAAACCAAAACTCCCTTAAGGAAAGCGAGCTTTCTCATCCAAAAAAAATCCATAAGACAAGCCTCTCCTATTGCTTGGCATTGTCAACTCGCTGAGGAAAGACTTGACCTTTTTTGAGCTGAGCTACCAATCAAAACAATGGCACTCTTGCAAAATACTCATTCCTCCATATTTTCTCTTATCATTTTCTTATTCCTGCAGATCAGGATGCTTGTAGCACAAGAAGTCCCTTATGAAGCTATTCGCAAAGAAGTTGCTTGGCCCTTGTCTTTTTACTCTCCTATCTCCGGGACCTTCTGTGAATATAGAAATTATAATATGCATATGGGGGCTGACTTCAAATCCTATGGTTTAAATGGACATCCCATTTTAGCAACTTACGATGGTTATATTGAGCATATTTCTCAATCCAGAAAAGGCTACGGAGTCTCGCTCAATATCCATTCTCCCTCCATAGGTATCAAAACAAAGTATGCTCACTTGCACTCCTTTTTAGGTTCTGATGGTAGGGTAGAGTTACTAAGGCAATCCATACTTTTGTTACTTGGAAAAGATGAATTCTACTTCAATTTACCATCTAATGCCTTCCCAGTTCAGAAGGCAGAGTGGATAGGTCTTACAGGAGAAAGTGGAACAGGGGTGCCCCACCTTCATCTTGAATTCCGAGATGACAAGGGTTTCATCAATCCATTGTATTTTTCAGCCTACCAACACAAGGATACAAGCTACCCGGAGATTCTTAAGTTAATTTGGGAAGATACTGCAAGATCGAGTGCACTTGAAATCATTCCAATCAAGGAAAAAGAAGGAAGATACAAATTGAAGGAACCCTTGCTTGCTCGTGGGAAAATTCGTATCAAACTTGGTGGCTATGATTTCATTCGATCTCGAAACAAAAACAATGTTTATGCCTTTGGACTTAAGCAAGAAGGATATGGAAATGAAGATTTATCCTTATATAGAAATCAATTTCTTTTCGTGCCCTACTCTCAATCCTCCAACCGCCAAGCCTTCTATGATACTAATCGTTCCTCACTTAGTCCACCAGTTTATTTTTATAACATATATGACCTAGAACAAGATTTCAGCATAGACACTTCAAGGATGCAGTTAGGTGATAAGAAAAATTATATTGCCTACTTAGAGGATGCTAGTGGAAACCGTTCTGAATTAACCATTCCTTTAGAGATTGGTGAAATAATTGAACCAGCTATCACAGAAAAACCTCCAGTAAAAACTGGAAGCATTTATATGACTCAAGATAAACAATTGCAATTAGACTTTCGTAAAAATGAAACCTATGGAAACGGCTTTCCTATACTAAGTAAAACAACTTGGGAGGAGCAAAATATTAAAATACCAAATGGCTTAACGCCAGTTAGTGATCCATACAAAATATCAGTCCAGAACTTCAATTGGAAGGGAGAGGTAGAAGGTTTGATTCGAACGAACAACAAGCCAACGGTAAAGGAAACCTTGTATTTCTATGACTCATCCATCCAAAGATTTTCATCCGTTTGGTCAAAAAGAACATCGGAAGGTTTTCAGTTTAAGACTGCAAAACTAGGAATATTAGGAGTTCTAGCTGATGATTCTCCGCCCTATGTTTCCTATTCTTTTGCTTTTTCTAAGAATATCAAACTGCCCAAGGCATCCAATCCAAGAATTATGGAACGAACCTATTATCTCGGAGATTCTGGCTCAGGTTATACTACAAATCCTGAGGTATACTTGGACGGGGAAAAGTATCCTTTCACTTATGATTCTGACCGCAAGGCAATTCATATTTCCTTGGCTAAGAAAGCATTTGAGAAAAAGAAATTCCTACTTCTTGAAATCAAACCTAGAGATTGGGCTGGCAATGTAGGTAAAACCTTCACAGAAATTCTGAAAGCGGAAGATTGAGTTATAATATTCAAATACTGCAAGTGGAGTTTCTATCTTAGGCAATCCCTGCCAGAATCCATTAGGAAAGAGAACTCACTTTGGCCTTCCTTCATAAAAAAAGGCATCTTAAAAAGATGCCTTTTCATTTAACTTTAGTTTGTTGGCTTTTATCTTTCTACAGATGTGAACCTTGTAATTTCTAGAACCGTATAGATGGATTCTTGAGAACTTAAATTCAAACTAGCTGTGTCCCCCACTGCCTTACCAATCAAAGTCTTAGCAAGTGGTGCAAGGTAAGAAATAATATTCTTACTTGTATCAGCATCCCAAGTTCCAAGAATAGAGTAGCTAATCGTTTCACCAGAATCTTCTGATTTCAATTTAACAGTACAACCTACTCCAATCTTATCCGCTTTAAAGTTGGAAACATAATCTTCCAAGACTAAAGCATTTTTCAATTCTTGGTCAAGACGTTTGATAGCAGCTTGGATTTGAGTTTGTTTCTCCATGGCTGCCTTGTACTCAGCGTTCTCTCGTAAGTCTCCTTTCTCTTGGGCTTCCCCAATATCGCGAGAGTTCTCTGCCATTTCCACATTGATCATATGTTCAAGTTCCGCTTTCTTCTGGCTGATTGCTTTACGAGTAACCAAGAAATGGTTAGGTGGAATCTTGGACACTATATCATCTTCATCTTCTTCTTCTAAGCTAGTATCTTCCCATTGAACATTGGTGTTGATTTCAGAAATAATTTCTATCATTCTCTCTTTTTCAGCATCTGAAATGTAAGGAATTTCTTTGTACAAGGCATACAACTTACGAGCATATTCATCATCACCTGACTCTATCGCTTGCTTGAGAACGTCTTGTGCATTGCCTTTTTCTATTAGGATACCTTGTGCTTGGTTCTTGAGTTTATTTCCTTTAGTCTCTATCTTATTCAAAGGCTTCAAGATACGAAGAACTCTTAAGACAAGATCATTAAGCTTAAAGTTGAGGTAAGAATAAGATTCTGGAGAATTCAAAATCAACTTCATTATCCAGATAAACACTTCTGGAAAAGATTTTGCCTTCTGACAAATGGTGTCTAAGAAATGATTGAGTTCATTGATCTTACCCTTGTCTAGCAATAAGCTCCACACATATTTGTTTACCTTAACTGGAACTTCGAAAAGAATCGACATAAAAATATCAATCGCATCTGGATGGTATTCCGCAACTAAGTCAACCCAACCTTTTTTTACTTCCAACATAGGAATGGATGCAGACAACTGAACACATTCTTCCTTAGAAAGAGATTTCACAAGGTCTTGGATGTCTTGGGGCTTCAACTTTCGTACAACTTCAACTTCAGGAATAGCATCAGCATTGCTAGCTTTTTCCCTAAGATACGGTTTTGTAAATGTATCATCCAACTGATCTAGGTAAAGATAAGCCAAGATTTTTCTAGTATTGTCCTTGGACATTTCTTCTTGGTTGTATTTTGAATTGAAATGCTCTGCTGCACCAATAGCCTCTTCTGGATCTTTTACAACTTGAAGAGCAATGTCTAATTTCTTAAAAATATCTTGTTGGGCTTCAAATTTTGCAATGAGTTCATCCGAGAAAGTGATTTGTTGCTCATGGTAGTTCAACTCATCTTTCTTCTTAGGGTTCATTCCAATATTAGGATCTTGTTTAAGAGCCTGCTTAGCTTTCTGCCACCACTTAGACCACTCTTCGGCTTTAATGAACTCACCGATCAATTCTTGCTTCAAGTCGCCCGTAGTCATAACATTATCATAAGACTTTAGCATATCTCGTATAAAGCCTGCTAAATCATTTGAAAATAAATCCTGGATTTCTTCTTTGTTTTCGTAGTAACGAACCCAAATATGATCTTGTTTGAGTGGCTTTAAAGATGTAATAGCCATCTGGATAGAAAGCTTGTGGTTCTTCTTATCACGGAAATCTACATAGATAGAGTCGCCATTGTCAGAAATAGAAACAATCTTTCCTACTCCCCAGTTTCTATGCATTACATAGTTACCCGTGTCGAATACAATGTTTCTTTCAAAATTCGTTAAACAGACTTTAACCGGCTTTCGATTATTTCCTAAATCAGAGATCTTAAGGAAGTGTTCTAGGAGAGAGTGGTCACTGTATTTCTTGCGGTAAACTCGAATCAATTCCGTTCTTGCTTTCTGAGCAGTTGGTTCATGATCAAGAATCTTTTTCAAGAAAACAATAACCTTATCCCAATCCTCTAGACCCTTGTAGGGTTCCAGGATAGGATAGAGTAGAGTTGCCAGTCTTTGTTTCTCACGGTGTCCGAGGAAGATTCTTTCAATTTTCTCTATGAAGAGGATATCATCATAGCTATTGCTAACAATAATGGGCCAGATTTCTTCTAAGGCTTGGAAGTTCTTGGATTTAGAAAATTCTTCAACAGCTTTCTTTAAATAGATGATGGCTTCTTCTTTGTCTTCATCTAAGATAGAGAGAGCGTACTTCTTCTGGATTTCAGGATTTTTACGATCTAATTTAGCTAGCTTCTCAAGAACAACCTTGAGCTCTTTGTTTTTCTTGAGCTTTTCAAGAGCTTCTGCTTTGTAGCGCAGAGCAATCTTATTATTAGGATCGTATTTGGCTATATTATCAGTGATGTATTCAATAATCACCCATTTGCCATGGCTTCTAAACTGCTCAAGTAAGCTCTTCAACTGAGGAGTCTCTTGTAAGGAGTTTACATCTCGGATCAATGAGATTATCATTAACAAATATTTGGCGGAAATGCTTTCTGGATGTTCGCTTAAATGTTCTTCAATTTTTGTTTTGGCTTCGTCTAATCTCTCAGAAGATTTGTAAACTTCAAGAATATCATCATAAATTTTGAATTTGGAAGCAGGAATGGAACCTGCATCCATTCGGATATAAATTTCTTCGTTGAATAAGGATGTAAGTTTGTCGGTCTCTTGAACCGATTTTTCAGTATCTACAGTAGTAGCATCAGACATTTATGTCAGTCTCCCATCTTTTCTCGGTAATCCCGAGTTTTGTTTCTTGATTTATCCATGAAGGCTAGTTATTTACGAGGGCGTACCTAATCTAATAGCTCTTCTTCCTATGATAAATGAATGAGTCCTTTTGTAAAGAATAAAAAAACCCCTAGACTTCTAGGGGTTTAAACCAAATCCTCGGGAAGTTGTGAGGATTTATGGGTTCAGGATGAAAAATTTTCCAAATACAATTTGGCAAAACCGAGTTTATTGACCTTGGTTTCCACCTTCACACTTTCGAACCTTAGCACCTGTATTGAGTGCTCCAGATTTTTCGAGCATTTTCTCAAGCTTGAGTTTATTGTTACAATCCTCTAGATCAAAATCCAAAGTTGCCCCATCAAAATGAACCTCAAAGGTATCCGAAAGGACTCTTAGTTCATCAAAAAAGATATAAACTAATTCCTGAGAGGTTGTAGGCTTGGATCTTAGTTTGAATTGTTCAAAAACTAAGGTCTTAATCTGAGGGTAGGAGTCTACTCCTTGGGGAACACCAACTGGGATGTTCACGGACATAGGTCTCCATCCAACAAAGTCAACGGATCCAAATTGGAAAATATGGCTATCACCCTTCCAATCTTTGAACCAACCTTCTAAATTGTATTCATTTCCACGACCGCATACCCAAACAGAGACCGCCTTGGAGGAGCCTGGAAGCTCTAATCCATAAAGTTTTTCTTGTTTTCTTTCATTGTTTGAGTCTAGGTAGGGCTTAGATCGTATGATTTCGTATTCCTTAGTTCTGGGAGGACGAATACTAACTACATTGTGGCCAGGAAACATGAATTGGAATTTAACGCCCAAAATTTTGGCCGTTCCTGCTTCTACGTTCTTTACGTCACCTGGTTTTCCGGGTATTAGTTTCACTTCACGAATCACTTGGGGAGCCGCTTTTGGATCGTTTAATACAGGATTGTAAGGTGCGTTGGCATCATATTTCATATCGCCATTGCCATCTCGGTTTTCACCGTCTTTATCTGTAAAAACCTGCCATCCATAAGGAGCTTCCGCAGCTGGATTATCCCAGCTTTCGATAGTGATAGCTCTGAGCTCCATAGAGGATATATCAGAACCAGTGGCGGTCTGAACACCCTTGGATACATTGTAACCAGCAGAAGCGAATCCAATGAGTCCTAGAGCAATGATGGTGATTGAAGAAATTAAGGTAACTTTCAAATTTTCTTTCATAATCTTCCTCTTACCAATTATCCTTGATTTCTGATCCAGGGTATTTCGCTTCACTGCGATCGGTTCTTAGCTCTAGATCATCTACGTAGAAATAGAAGTCTCCGCCCACTTCGTGAACATCAGATGTTACGAATAATGAAACGAAATGAAGGTTTTTATCCAAAAGTGCAAATCTTGTACTTTGTGGAATAAATCCTGGAATGGTAGCTGTCATTTTTCTCCAACCGAAGAAATCTAAGCGACCCAATCTAACATTATGAGTATTTTGTTTGTAGTCTCTAAATTTTACAAATAGAGTATGCCTGTATTTGCGACCTAGAACCCATACAGAAACCTGTCTAGCCTTGCCTTTTATGATATATTCATGAGGTGGAGACAGTTCAACTCGGTCAAAACCTCTTACATTAAAGTAAGTTTTGACACCTAAGAAGTGGTTCTTATCAATTTGATCTCCACCACTATCAGGCACTGTATTGTCATCAAATACATCTTTTATAAGACCTCTTTGAACCATTTTTAAAGTTTTAGTTTCGCCAAGAGGTGTTGTTGACTTCACTCTCCAGTCTTCTGCTTCTTCAAAATCATCCAAAATAAGCTTTTTCAATGGGCCCTCATCTGGATTTTGTGCTCCAGCTTGACCACCTGTTTGACCACCTTGTGCTCCTGCTGCCTGAGCAAACATACCATTTGCTGCAAATAACATAGCCAAGATCACGATTAAAGATTTGAACTTCCCCATGAGACTTTCTCCCATCTATGATTTTCCTGAACCACTTTCACAAGCGATTCTATTTTTATTTTTTAACAAGAATCCATCTTACGATAATCCTCTAGTCTTTGGAAATACCAAACTCATTTGCTATCCAAGTATTTTACCCTGACTTTGCAAATCTGTTATGATTTTTCTTCTGCTTACTAGCTAATATCGGAGAAAAATGAGGGAAAATTAGGGATTTAAAAAAAAATCCACCACTGCGCTCAAAAAGAAGTAATTTCACTAAAATTCTCCCATGCTGAGGCTTGGAAGGAAATTAGTAAGGGAGGCTATCAATAATGAACTGCGTTCTCAGTACAGTCTGTCCAATAATCCTAATGAAAGATCTTTATGCTTAATTATTAAGCAAGTCCTTCTGCAATCTGATTATGAAATGAGCAAGAAGCAGTATTTGAACGTAGTTCCTGATTGAAGCAATTGGCACAAGAATTGCAAGTATGTTATCAACTCAGAATGAGGAGTTAATTATGAATACGAAAGTAAGAAATAGAGAAAGAGAAACTTTTAGCGAGATGAGAGAATTCCAAATCAAAGTTTACCAAAAAAACGGTGAAGCTGAATTCATCCAATGTTTCATCAAAAATATCTCAGAATCCGGAATGGCTGGTTCTTTAACAGGAAGCTTGGATCTCAAAGAATCTGATGTAATTTCTGGAGTGATCGAAGGAGAAGATTTTGCAATCAAGATTCGATACGAAGGAACCATTTCTTGGATCAAAAAAAGTGCAGAAACAGTACAATTCGGAGTGAATTTTTCGAAAGAAATCACACTACCTGATGTATTGATTGCAAGACTGATGGCAGTTGCCTAAGTCTTATTGTTTTTAAGTTTTATTTAGTCCTACAATACTCCATCCGAGAATCTTTGGGCCCGTCCAGGGGGGCGGGCTATCTTTTTCAAGCTCAACTACCGATACTAAAACTATGGCAATACGTCATCTTATATCATGGAAAGATTGGAGTGATTCAGAGATTGAATCCTTATTAGATTTTGCAATTTATGTAAAAAAACACCGTGTCTTCTTTGCAGGACATATGCAAGGTCGCTCCTTAGCTATGCTTTTTCAAAAGACATCAACCAGAACACGAGTGTCCTTTGAAGCTGGGATGACTGAACTTGGTGGGCATGCTATCTTTCTGGATTGGATAGCATCTAACTTCCAATTATCCGATATAGATTTTGAAGCGGAATACTTATCACGCAATGTTTCCATCCTCATGGCTCGTTTAAAAAAGCACGAAGATCTTCTAACTTTACTTAAAGGTTCCAAGGTTCCACTCATCAATGGATGTGACAATTTGTACCATCCATGCCAATCTCTAGCTGATATACTTACCATTTACCTTGATATAGATAAAAAGCCAAAAGATATCAAAATAGTGTACATAGGAGTTCACAATAACGTAGCCAACTCATTGGTTGAAATTACTGCAGCTCTAGGAATTCATTTAACTCTCGTCACACCAATCGCTAAAAAGGATTCCATTTCTGAACAAGCAATAGAAAGAGCAAAGAAAAAGAAAACAATTTCTTGGGAAAATGAATTACTTCCTGCCATTAAAGATGCAGATTATATCTATACTGATACCTGGGTTGATATGGAGTTTTTCAATGATCCCAACTACTCTGGAGAAAAAGCAGCACGCATTGAAACAATGATGCCCTTTCAGATCAATATGGAACTTCTCAAGCATACCAAAGCAAAAGTTATGCACGACATGCCCATTCACTCGGGCTATGAAATCACTAGAGAAGTGGTCGAATCGGGAAGATCAATCATCTTCAGCCAAGCGGAAAACCGACTCGATGCCCAAAAGGCGATCATATTGGAATTGTTGGAGAAATCAGAGAGCGATTGACTGCACTTGCGTCGCCAGGTTGCTACATCGGTCTTGCAAAGAGTCGCCACAAGTGCAGTCAATCGCAGAGGGTTTTGTTGGGATAAACTAACATAGAATTTTTCTTAATGCCGCCCGCCAATCCTCCCTTTCTAAGAATCCTGGTTTCCTTTTACCAAAAAATTGTACAACCAATTGTTTATTGTGATCATAGACTTCTACTGATTGAACTTCTCCATCATTCGTTGGCTTGGAAACCCACCATATTTCCGCTAATTTTTCTTGATTGAGATGAAGATTAAACTCTGAATCTAAAATATTAAGCCAAGATCCTAATACTTTTACATTTTTGATAGCTCCCGTGTGAATCTGAACAATGCCAGGATTATAAACAAAAACCATTATGGGAATACCATTCAAAACACATTCATCTAATAAAATTTGCAAGGAAATCGTATCCAAGCGCTTTGTAAACCTTCCTTCTGCAAGTACCATAGATTGTAGACGCGAAATTTTGTGCTTTCGAAGCAAGCCAAAAAAATCATGTGTATCTTTTAGTTCCGACCAATCTTGTAAGAATTCTATTCCCACAGAAATTGTTGAATGCTCATTGAAATTTTCTTTGTATGCTTTAAATTCCAATGCATCCAAACTTTCAAGCACCATCCCATACTTCTCTTTAATTTCTAGAAAGGATTGTAGGTTACTTTTTGCATTCAAATGAATCTTGTGAATCGCTCGACCAAATGTGTCAAAGAATTGTAGACTTCTTTTAACCTCGGTTTCATTGTATTTTTCTTCTATGGCCAGGGAATACTTCCAATGAGAGAGAAAAATTCTAAGATCAATATCTTCGCCTAAAATCAATCCCATCTGTCCATTTAATTCTAAGTCACCATATATACCTTTTCTTTCATGAACGCAAGAATCATTTCTGGATAATGCCATAACGTATCCTAAGTCTTTAAGCCTAGCCAGGATCTCTGCTGGATTTACATCTAACAGCCGTATATTCATTTTATCACTATTCCTTTCCGTTAAAAGCAATTCCATTTCCGAAATACCCAGTATTTCTGCACTATCTCTAATCCTAAGAGATGGTTGCTCTCTTTTAAGCTCTTCCCATTTTGCCTTAATTTCTGTTTGAGTTTTTAATGAGTGATCCATTCTTTAACCTACCTAGTTTCTCTTGTAACAATCTGATTGCATTTTAAAATGTTTTTTATAATTCTTAAGATTTTTCATTTTGAGGGCTCTAGATTTAGCAGAAGATATTCTATCATCTTTTAGATAATCCTCTGGTATACCCACCTACGAATTTATTTCCATGTGGATATACGTTTGCTAAAATATTAAAATTACTTTCTAAATTATTCTGATCTAAGACTTCTTGAGGCAAACCATTGTGCACCAATTGACCATTCTGTAAAATTAAAATTCTATCACTATATAAGCCTGCAAGATTCCAATCATGCAAAATGCAAAATACCATGAAACCCACATCTGCAAGGTGACGCAAAATCTTCATAATCTTATGTTGTAATAAGATATCTAATGAATTCACTGGTTCATCTAAGAATAAATAACCTTTAAGAGAGCATAAATTACTATCATTAGATCTATTCTTTTCCAGTAATACTGGTTCCTTATCAAGTTGGCATAGCGCTCTTGCTATTTGAACTCTTTGCTTTTCACCGCCAGATAAATCAGAATAAAATCTATTCCTCAAATGTTTAATATCTGTTAATTCCATGGATCTATTCGCATAATGAGTAAGGTTTGAATGATTCTTACCATAAGGAGCTCGCCCCATTTCAATAATTTCGAATACACGTAACGGAAAATTAATAGTAGAGTCTTGTGGAAGAACAGATCTTATCCTAGCTAATTCTTTTCTATTCATACCTAAAACGTTTACTCCATTGTAAAGAACTTCACCATTTTGCGCTCGATAATCACCAGTAAGTATCTTAAACAAAGTTGATTTACCTTCGCCATTTCTACCTAAAAGACTAACTAACTGCCCTGGATGTAAATCAAGGTCTATATTATTGAGTATTCTATTGCTATTGTAATAATACGTTAAATTATGTGCTTGAATCATAATGATTGTTTAATTTGTTTGGAAAGAATATACAAAAATAATGGAGAGCCAATACCAGCTGTCAAAATACCAATTGGCAATTCACTTGGTGAGACTAGAATTCGAGCTAATGCATCACTTGCAATCAATAAGATTGCTCCGAGAACACCTGATGCTGGAAGTAAGAACTGATGATTTGCTCTACCCCATATTCGTACTATATGGGGAACTACTAAGCCAATAAAACCGATAATCCCTGTTATGGAAACGAAGGCACCAACTGAGAGGCAAACTACAATAAGAAGTGAAATTTTCAATTTATCTGTGTTGTATCCCAAATGATTAGCTTCATTTTCACCTAACATAAAAGCATTTAGTCCTCCCGAAAAAAAAGGAATTGAAAAGTATAATAAAAAACTGAAAGGAAGAATGGATAGAATTATATCCCAACTAGCTAGGGAAAGAGAACCCATTCCCCAAAATGAAATAGCTCTTAATTGGGTATCACTTGCCAGATAATGAAGTAAACCCATGATTGCACCTACAGAAGCATTTATACCTATACCCATAAGAAGCAAAGTAATCACTGAAACTTTACCGTCTTTAGAAGATATAAAATAAACCAATAAAGAAACGGTAACTGCTCCCAAAAACGATATTCCTTGTAGTAAAAATAATGCTTGTATTGAATTTTCTAGAAACACAATAGCAAAGCTTGCAAAAAGTGCGGCCCCTGAGGTAATTCCTATCAAGCCTGGCTCAACAAGTGGATTGCGGAAAACTCCCTGAACCATAGCACCTGCAATAGCAAGTCCACTTCCACATAACAAAGCTAATATTAATCTAGGAAAACGGACTTCCCAAAAGACCTGAGTCGCCCAGAGGTTCACATTTACGGAAGAATCACTTGAAATATTTAAAATGTCCCTCAAGTGAATGTCTACAGCACCTTGAAAAAGATAGCTCGGTATCAATAGTATAAGTATAAGAATCATCAAAAAATAAAATGCAAAGTCCTTGCTCATAATGAATTTTTTATCTTTATTTGTAATTCATTCACTGCTTGGTCTAAACGAGTAGAAAAACCTAGCAAAAGTAAGTCTTCCATTGATACTATTTTTGGTCGCTTAGATAAGGGTATATTTTTAAATCCAGGCAATTTCCACAATTCTTCTACCCCACCAAGAGAATTTAATGAATGTTCGGTGATTAATATTATCTTGGTCTCCTTTTTTAAAAGCAATTCTGGAGTTAAAGTTTTGTAACCTGTAAATTCATGAATATAATTTTCGCCACCTGAAAGCTCTATGATTGCAGAGCCTGATGTTTCTTTTCCTGCCACCATTACGAGATTCTTTCCTCGTGAATACAGCATAAGAATCCTTGGTTTTTCTTTCCAAGGTAGATCAGTACTTGCTTTGTTTACATTTTTTTGGATTCGTCTTGAGATCCTAGTGGCAGTATCCTTTGCATCCAATAGCTCACCTAGCCATTGTATCCTCTCTACAGTTGATGCTAAGCTTGGTGAAGATTTATGAATTAGAACAGAAACACCCATGCTTCTCAATCGATCTAGAATTTCAGGTGGTCCAGCTTCTTCGGTACCGACTACAAGATTTGGTTCCAAGGAAAGTATTCCTTCTAAGGAGAGCGATCTTTGGTAACCAACTTTTGGTAAATTTTTTGCTTCTTCTGGATAAAAAGATGTAGTGTCTGCTCCAACTAGAACATCTTCCTTGCCAAAAGCATAAATCATTTCAGTGAGAGAACCATTCAAGCTTACCACTTTTAATCTTTTTTCTTCTGAATGAAGTGGTAAAATTAGAAAACAGGCTAAGAGCAGAGCTATATCCTTTAAATTGAATCCATCTTTAGAGACTTTCTGAATACTTTTCATAGGGACAATTGTTCAAGTTGGGGAATTTTGTCAATTCTAAATGATTTTAATTCTCATTATCAATTAAATCCTTGACAAAAAGCAAAGAAAATCTCCATGGTTTTATTGAGAATTATTCTCATTTAAAAAAACAGGAGATTGAATATGAAAATTGATTCCAATACCACTTATCTAGCCGCCTACCTTCTTATCATAGGTTTGATGGCTTGTTCAAACAAACAGGAAAATAATAATGATGCACTTATAGCCTTGGGTCTTGTTGCTGTGGATGCTGCATCCAAACAATGTGAAACGAATGTTGCCTCCGATCGCAACTTTTCCAAAGACAACCCTATTGAACTTTGTCGCCCTTCTGCTGGGGAAGCTAGGCATTTTCGATTTGAAAATGTTGGAATGACTTCTAACAATGGCTACCTCAATTTATTAATTGGCTACGGAACTCCTACTCCAAGTGCAAACTCAGAATTTTGGCCTCAGGCAGCAGGCTTTGGTGGTGCTTTGTCACCTACTACTGTAGCCGGTGATGGAAGGTGGAGAATCTTCATGGGAACAAGTTCCAGTTGCAATCGTTCTTGGATAGTCTCTAGATTCAGTGGAATCAACGGAAATACAAATTTAACAACCCAAGATTTATTTACTACTACTGCAATAGCTACCCCTACTTTTTCAGCTGGCACCTGTCCAGGTGGAGCGAACCAAGCGACAGGAATTCATGGACCATCTACAGTTTGTATGGATGTAAGCAAAGGAGCAGAGGGAGTTTCACCAAGAATTACCATCTGGGCTAGTGGAATCAATAATGCAAACTGCAATGAACTCAGCACCCTAACTGCCGAATCAAAAATCTATGAGAAGAAAGATTGGACTAGTTTAGTACCAACAAGGACAGATAGAAACTTTATCTATAGAGATAATGATGGAGCAAGTTTAACTAAAGTCATACTAAGATCTGAAACAGTGTTAAAAGACTGAACTTATTCAAATATATACCTAATATTTGTTATATTATAGTGATGAAAAAACTACCCTGATCCCAGGGACAGATTGGTATTCTGTCCCTGGATCTTTTTTAAAAATTAAGGACAAATCTATGAAACCTTACCACAAGATCATACTCTGCAATACAATAAGGGCATTCATTCTCATTCTGTTGCTTTTAGATTGTAATTCCAAACCTAATACTTCTGAGGAAGACGCAGCAGTCGCCTTTTTTTTATTAAGTTCCGAGAGCAATCAATCTCAAAATGGGAACTGTTCTATTCGAGAAAATAGTGTAATTACCAGCGGCTCTCCATTGGTATCCGAAGTCAATGCGACATCTACCAGATGTTGGATGTTATTCAGCTTAAACAGTGGAGGCATTCAAGTCGAACCCAATTCAATCGATTGGGATCTTAGATTGAGAAGATTTGTAATTGGAACAAATAGTGGCTCTAGTGGTTCTGGGCAAGGTGGTTCTTGTGATACAGGGCTAACAGATTTTGCAAACGTTACAACTGGCAATAGAGGAAATTGTGCTACCTTATCTAATTTCAAAGTTGATTCGAATCAATCACAAGATGGAGCAGGTTTTGCAGATGTTAATGATAGCGCAAGCCCAGTCTTATTTGACTGGTATACATATAACAATACAATTCTAACAGCTAAAAATAATGTCTATGTGATTCGAGACTCTAAGGGCACTTCGTTTTTCAAATTACAAATGTTAGACTATTATAGTTCTAGTGGAACAAGTGGATATCCTAAGTTTCGTTGGGCTAAATTATAAAGAGATTCATGCCCAAATACATTCTTAACATAGTAATGATAGCCATCATGTATTTTATCGCTGGAAGTCTTTTTACCCAAACAATGGAAAGAACAAATCCGCAAGATAAAATTAGTCAGAACGGTCAAATCTCTCCTATAGAGACACAAAATGAAAATCAACTTCAAAAAGCTAATGAAGGAAAAAATAAAGATAAGGAAGAAGATCAATGGAAAAACTCAGAGAAAATAATAACAGTGACTGGATCGAGGAGAAAGAAATTACTCAAGGACAGCATAGTGAAAACAGAAGTGATCAACAGAGAAGACTTGGATGCCATGGGTGCAAGAACTGTGGCAGACAGTCTAGGGAATGTGCCAGGGATAGAAGTCAGACCAGCTCAACCGGGACAGAGGGGTGAATCTGTTAGATTACAAGGATTAAGTGCACAAAATGTTCTTATCCTTGTAGATGGTCAAAGAGTTACAGGAAGATTTAATGGTTCAATTGATCTAACAAGATTTAAAGTAGAAGACATAGATCGAATAGAAATAATTAAAGGTGCATCGTCTGCTTTGTACGGATCTGATGCAATTGCAGGAGTAATAAATATTATTACCAGGGAACCAACTTCTTCTTATCAATCAGATTTTAGATCTTTGTATGGTACTGGCAGAAGGTTGTATTATGGTTCGGGAGGCGAATTTCGGAATTCAGGTTCTGTAGGAATAAAAGAAGATTTTTATTCCACTCAATTTACAGCTGGTTGGCACAGAGCTGATGGTTACGATCTTACTCCTGATGCAAGTCCAGGACCTAAAAATAATCGCTTCCAATCACTTCGTCCAGGTTATAATCCCAGCCAAGAAAATTCTTCCACTATTAATAATCTAGGTATCCTTCGGTCTGGAAGAGAGATTAATCTTCCTCTAGAAAATACAACTGGAAACAAATTTCAGGATTTAAATGTTTCTAATCGCAGCACCTTCCACTTAAATGAGAACACCGATCTTTTGCTCAATGGCATCTATAGGTATTTAGATCAAGAAGCTGTGGATTCTTCCCCACCAAGACGTGTTTTTGATCGAAGAAATCAAACACATGATTTTATGGGAGCTCTTGGCCTAGAATCTAAACTCAATAATAAAACACATCTAAGTTTAAATACCAACTATTCAAGGTTTGATGATAAATTCACCTATGACCAAAGGAGATCCGATGAGTTGGATAGAATCGAATCTCTATTAAGTAATGTATACGAGTTCCGATCTAGAGTCGATTTGTCTCAAATTCAAAATCATACCATTTCAATTGGTGCAGAAAGTTTGGGTGAAGATATTAGATCTCCAAGAATTCAACCCGATTGTGCCAAAAATTTTCCTAACTTCTGCATAAATGAACCACTCAATCTGCCCGTCGCAAGAGACAGTGGGACGGCAGCAAGACAAAGAAATGCAATTTTTGTGCAAGATGAGTGGAAGATTGCAAGCTCTCAAAACCTAAGTCTTGTTCCTGGACTTAGGTATGAAAATGATAGTATTTTTGGAAGTCAAAGCATGCCGAAACTTTCCCTTCGTTGGGATCCAAATTCAGAATTTCTCATTCGCGCCAGTGCTGGATTGGGATATAGAGCTCCGAGTTTTGTAGATTTATATTATAACTTTCAAAATCCTGGGGCTGGATACAGAGTGACAGGCAATGAAGAACTTAGGCCAGAGATTTCCAGAAGTTATAATCTTGGAAGTGAATGGCAACCTAACAAAATTTTTTGGATCTCTTGGAATTTTTTCTATAATAATATAGATAATTTAATTGGTTTTAGACTACAACCTTCCCGGGATAGTTCCGGTCTACAAGTATTTCAAACTTCGAATTTTGAAAAAGCTGAAACAAGTGGATTGGAATCATCTATGAATATTCGAATATTTAAAAGGTGGATTGGTAGTCTTGGATATACATACACAGATAGCAAAGATAAAATTACCAAACTTCCTATAGAGGGAGTAGGCTTTAATCGAGTAAATGCAAGCTTAAAGTATTTTAATGAAAATGTAAGAGCAGGTATTTCTATCTTTGTAGTGGGATTTGGGAAGCAGCCATTTTATTGTGAATTGGACGGATTGTTCTGTTCTCCAGAGCCAGGTAGCATAAAAAGAGAAATTTATGATTTATTGCCTGTTACAGATAGTTTTAGCCAGATACGATCTAATGTTCCAAGAGCTATTCAAGAATTTTGCAATGAAAGAAATTTACCAACTTGCAACACTGAGCCTGTATTTGGATTTAGAATGGTTAATGCATATACAAATATAAATCTTCGCATTCATAAGAAAATTGGCGAACATATAGAATTATTTGCTGGAATTGATAATCTTTTGGAAGAATATGATTTAGTATATAATCCACAAAGACCTAGATTTTTTTATTTCGGAGTTAATGGAAGCTTTGCATCAGAGAAATAAATTTAAGGATACTTAAGTAATAGAAAGATCTAAAGCAATATGATTTTGATTGAAATGTCAGAAAATTCCGTTTTTGTTTATAAACTCGACTCTGAAGGAACTCTCGAATCCAAAGTTTTAGATCTCCAAAGAGGATTTGATTGAACTTCTGACTTAGACAAGCCAGAATACCAAGCTAATTTTTGAATTGTCCACTCGATTTACCGCTAAGAAATGGTAAATATCTGAAATATTTTACCCTGAGGATAAATTCATGGCATTAACTCACCCACAAGACGCCCTATTCAGTGGCGAAAAACCTTTTCCTGTAATTCCATATTGCGAACATTTCGCTGGTTCTGAAAAACTTATAACCAAAGCACTCGAACTCCAAAACAAAATGGGTGGTCGCTTTGATATAACCATGGACTGTGAAGATGGAGCAGAAACTGGAAAAGAAAAAGCTCATGCTGAAATGATAGTTCGCATCCAAAACTCAGAACTAAACCAGCACAAAATGTCCGGTGTTCGAATTCATGACTACAGCAATGCTCATTGGAAACAAGATGTTGACATCATCGTTCCTGGCGCTGGTGAGAAAATTGCCTATATAACTATTCCTAAACCAACAAAAGCAGCCCAAGTTAAAGAAATGATTTCTTATATCCAAGACGCTGTGAAAAAAGCAGGAATCAAAAGAGAAATCCCTATCCATGTTTTGATTGAGACTCACGGAGCTCTTCTTGAGGTCGAAGAAATCGCTGCTCTTCCTTGGATGCAAGTTCTTGATTTTGGTCTTATGGATTTCATATCTGGATACCATGGTGCAATTCCTGCTTCCTGTATGAAGAGTCCTGGACAGTTTGACCATGAACTCCTAAGACGAGCTAAAGCAAAAGTATCGGCAGCTGCATTCGCACATGGAGTTGTTCCTGCACACAATGTAACTTTAGATCTTAAAAATCAATACCAAACTTACGCAGATGCAAAACGTGCTCACGATGAATTTGGATTCCTTAGAATGTGGTCTATCTACCCAACACAGATCCAATCCATTGTTGATGCTATGCAACCTAATTTTGCTGAAGTGGTAACTGGTTGCGATATTTTGATTAAAGCTCAAGATGCGAACTGGGGTCCAATTCAACACGATGGAGATCTACATGATAGAGCAACATACCGTTACTTCTGGGAATTGATCCAACATGCAAAACTTTCTGCTATGAAACTTCCTGAGGAAGCAGAGAAAAGATTCTTCAGTTAAGAATTTTTTAAGAGATCTTCCTTAACCAAAAAGCCTTCTAGAAATAGGAGGCTTTTTCTTTTATCAGCCTAGGTAAAGGAATGAATCTCTTGGTACTACTATGGAAGATGAAAACTGTAAACCATGATTGAAATTGTAGATCCTAAGGACTCTAGAATACAAGCCTATACAAATCTAAAGAAACCTAAACTAGGACAGAATACATTCATAGCTGAAAATGAAAAAGTTGTAATTAGGCTACTAAATTCACAATTAAAAGTTCACTCTGTCCTTGGAACAAATCAAGCTATCCAAAGAAATATCTCATTTTTAACTTCTAAAGGTATTTCCCAGGACAAAATGTTCGTATGCTCCAAGCAGATTCTTGAAGAGATAGTTGGATTTTCCATTCATAGAGGAATTATGGCTGAAGCTGAGATCCCGAGCAACCCAGACTTGTCGACTTTAGAAAATCCCATCATAATTCTAAATAGAATCTATGATTCAGAAAATATAGGCGCAATATTAAGAACAGCTAGAGCATTTGGAATAAAGGATCTTATCTTCGATCAGGAATCATCTCATCCTTATTTGCGTAGATCGGTTCGTGTTTCTATGGGAAATATCTTTACTATGAGAATTTTTAAAACCCAAAGTATAGAAGAAACTATCCAAAAATTACAAGATGATGGATATACTCTTTTAGGTGCTAGTGCAAAATTCTCTGATCCAAAAAATGAATCCGTTTATAAAATAAATTTCCCCAAGAAATGGGCTCTTATTTTAGGAAATGAAGCAGAAGGAATTTCAAGGAATCTAGAAGATACATGCAATAAACTTATTCATATACCTATGTCAGATACTGTTGATTCTATGAATGTATCTCATAGCTTGGCTTCCATACTTGCAATTTGGCAAAATAAAAACCAAATTTAATTTTTGTAATATTCCTACAAAATCAAAAATTCTTAGCTTGTAAATTTCTTAAATTTGTTAATTAATACTATTTAGTAAGAATAGGATACAATATGAGTCTTAGAGAAAAACTTTACAAAATCATCTTTGAAACCGATACAAAAGCTGGAAGGAATTTCGATATTTTCTTGCTTTGGGCAATCTTAATCAGTGTCGTATTGGTGATGTTAGATAGTGTTCCAAGCTACGCTATCCGCTACAAAGATTTGTTTCTCAACTTAGAATGGATACTGACTATAATTTTTACAATAGAATATCTTTCTAGAATTTGGATAAGCCCCAAACCTATTAAGTATATTTTTAGTTTCTGGGGCCTGGTCGATCTTCTTTCTATAGTTCCAACGTATTTGAGCTTACTCATAAGTGGTTATCATTACTTATTAATTATAAGAATCTTCAGATTACTCAGAGTATTTCGAGTTCTTAAGCTTGCAAGATTTACATCAGAAACAAGTGTACTTGTTGAAGCATTAGTTGCGAGTTCCTATAAAATAAGCATTTTTTTAACAGCAGTTTTAACAATAGTCACTTTTCTTGGTACTCTTATGTATGTTATTGAAGGAGGAGAGACTGGTTTTACAAGTATTCCACAGAGTATCTATTGGGCCATTGTTACTGTAACAACTGTTGGGTATGGTGATATGGTTCCGAATTCAGTCTTAGGAAAATTCATATCATCCTTTGCCATGATTATTGGTTATGCAATCTTAGCTGTACCTACAGGCATAGTTACTATGGAAATGTCTAAAGTCAGTGGCAAGACCAAAACTTGTATCCACTGTAACTCTAAGAATAGTCTTAACGCAAATTATTGTGACCACTGCGGAGCAAAATTTCCTGAAGATTGATAAGGCAAATCAAGTAGCAAAATTTAAATTTATGATTGCAATATTTGCAATTCTTGTTATCATTTTACAAACCATTTAATTCATAGGACAGATTCAAATAATGAAAAAAAAGCTATTCATACTAACTCCGATTCTACTTCTTTTATTCTATATTCCTTGGTATTTTTCAACTTTAGTTCTATATCCACCGATCAATTGTAAGGCAGATCATCATGTCTATTGCAAGACTCCTCAAGAACTGAATTTAAATTATGAAGAAGTGAATGTTCAGACCTCAGATGGAATAGTCCTTCCCTCATGGTTTATTCCCTCTTTAGGTTCCAAGAAGGGAATAGTCTTAGTTCATGGCCATGGTGGATCGAGGAATGAGGGGCTTCGTTTTGCAAAAGCTTTGCACCAAGCTGGATTCAATCTTCTACTTTTGAACCTTAGAAGAAATGCTGGAGAATTTGCTAGCATGGGCTACCACGAAGTAAAGGATGCCAAGGCTGGCGTTCAATTCCTTAGAAATGAAAAGAATTTGGATTCCATAGGAATCTTTGGATTCTCTATGGGTGCAGCTACCTCTATCCTCACCATGGAAGAAGAGCCCCAGATTAAGGCTGGGCTTTTTAGCTCCGGATATGCATCTGCTATGGATGTATTATCAGAAGCTGCTAAACGGGATTTTGGAATTCCCTACTACCCTTTGATACCTGTGGTCCAGACTTACCTAAATATACGGGGAGATATGGAAATTGAAATGGTTCGTCCAGAGGATAAAATTGGAAATATCTCACCAAGACCGATATCTATCTTCCATTGTGACAAAGATGATTATGTAGATGTATCTCATTCGGATCGACTGTTTTCTAAGGCAAAAGAGCCCAAAGAGATTTGGATCCCTATCTGCAATCGCCACGAAAGAATCTGGAATACAAACAAAGAAGAGGCTGAAAAGCGGTCCGCATCATTTTTTCTCAAAAACCTCTAGCCAGTTCAGTTTATTTGAATTGGCAGGATTTATGTTAAAACATTGCCTATCATTTAAATGGAAGTATACTATGAGTCATTGACACAAATTTCTATTTTTTTTCACAAAAGTTTTAAAAAAACATAAAAAATCTTGCTTTTTTTTATGTTTGTAAATACGTGATGCTATGTTTACGAAATATTCTTCGCATATGATTTCGGTGTTAGCGATTTGTTTTTTCGCTTCACACCGATTACTTGGGCAAGCGGTTACCCCTAATCAGAATAAGGCCAAGGGAACTAACTCTGCATTAACGTCTAAAGACAAAAATACGGTTGATCAACCCCCACAATCAAAGGGAAAAGGCAATATTTTAAAAACGATAGAGGACGACGGTTCAGATCCTCTTCCTTTTGAAATAAATGTGAGTAAAAGGCTCACCGATTACGACATTAAGCGTAAAAAAGTTGGAAGTTTTTTTACAGGTTTACCTCTACTCAACTCGGACCCGAACAATGGAATTGGCTACGGAGTCCGAGTATTTTATTTTCAAAACAAAGACCCCAAGGATCCATTTTTCGAATATACACCCTACCGCTACAGAGTATTCGGGCAGTACTTTCGTACAACCTTAAATGCTCAGAACCATTGGGCATCTTTTGATGCTCCCTATATATTTGATACTCAGTGGAGAATTAGAGCAGATTTCCTCTATGAAAGGAACCCGAATTTTTTATATTTTGGAGTGGGAGAAGACACCTTACTTCCTCTTTCCTACCACCAAAATAATGATGAATCCCGACCTCTGGTCCAAAATGCAACCTTCAGTGAATATATGGACGCAGGTCTATTCAAAAGGCCCGGAGACGCAGGTCAGGCTCCCTTCGTTTCTGATAGCAAATACAATCGTTATGAGATGGAAAATCCAAATGCTAACCTCTCTTCAGAAAGAAGTTTCTTCGGTGGAATCGTTCGATTAGTAGCTGGAACGAGACTCTCAAGACAAATAATTAGAACCTTTGATGGGCAAAGTACTTTAGCCAAAGATCCTATCTTTGGGGATCAATTTCTTCCTGACATTGCGAACACAGTCCCCAATGGAACCACTCTTTTGACAGAAGAGGCTAGAGCAGGTAAAATTCGAGGTATCAATGGAGGTAATTTAAATACCATTAGAGCAGGTCTAGTTTATGATACTAGAGATTTCGAGCCTGATCCTAACAGTGGGATATTCCTTGAAACGACTCATGAAAGATCCATGAAAAGTATTGGTTCGGAATATGAATTCAATAGGAACCTTGCTTCTGGAAGATTCTTCTATAGCCCAGCACCTAATGTATTCAAAAAGCTTGTGGTTGCAGGTAGAGCTACTGTAGTGCAAACCAATGGAGATGCTCCCTTCTATGAATATAGAAATATGTGGGGAACAGAAGGGAATCAAGTAGGTCTAGGTGGAAGAACAACACTGAGAGGTTATAAGCAGGATAGATTTTTAGGACAAGTTATGGGTTTTGGAAATTTAGAACTTCGCTGGAAATTCGCATCTCTTGCAACTGAGAAATCTACTTTTGACTTTCAATTAGTTCCATTCGTAGATTTTGGTCGAGTTTGGGATGGGGCGGAGAGAATGAACCTTAAAGATTATAAATACTCGCATGGTTTAGGTTTTAGAATTCCTTGGAACCAATCAACAATTATATACATCGATTATGCAGTTTCAAGAGAAGACCGCCAACTATTTGCTAACTTTCAGCATATTTTCTAGGAGGAAAACATGAAAAAGATCACGCTATTAATTTTCTCCATTTTAATTTTAAACTGCCAAGAGCAGCCAGTAAAGACAATCTTCCCTGGATTAAGTGATGAGGACCTCAACTTAATGTTAAGTGGACTTATACTAAACCAAGGTTACATTGATAATCGGGATGGCACTATAACAGATAATGCTTTCAACCTTGTTTGGCAAAAATGCACCCAAGGCCAGGTGTATAGAAGTGGAAGCAATGACTGTGAAGGAATTCAAAGACCATCTGTAACCAATCCTTTCTTTACACAAGGGGCAGATACTATAAATTGGGGAGCGAGGCAGCTTGCCTATTGCAGTAACGCCACAAATGCGTGCAATCAACTTTCTATACCGCAGACCTTGCAAGGTGATTCCTCGATTATTGTCACAGGTATAAGTGAAGCCTTCCAATCATGCAATTCACTGAACCAACCAAACGCAGATAAGGCAACTGAATGGAGAGTGCCAAATCCATTGGAACTAGAAAGACTTACTTTAGGTGGAAGAAATGCATTAATTGCAGTTCATTTCCCAAATACAATTGAAGATTTCTACTGGAGTTCTTGGTCAAATCCTGAGGATTTAATTGGACAATCTGCAACTGCGGTTATCTTTGAAAGAAAAAGATTTGGAGAAAAAGAACTTCGTATTAAAACCGATCGTTATTATGTAAGATGCGTAAGAAATAAATAAATTCTGATTGCATCAAATTCCCAGAGCAATTTACTCTGGGAATGATTACTTTATTCAAGATAAACTAAACCAATCATTGAATTATGACAAAAGAATTAAAACCTCAAAAGAATGAGCCAATCACGGATCTTTTGGAAATCCCAGGAATAGGAAAAACTTTTCTAAAAGACTTTTTTCGAATAAAAGTATACAAACAGAAAGATTTAATAGGCAAAAATGCTGAGTACTTATTCAAAAAGCTTAAAACTGTTAACGAAAAATTACAGCACAAAACTAGCAAAAACTATTTATACGTAATTCGTATGGCAATCTACTATGCAAATGGAGGGAGAGATTCCATTAAACTTAAATGGTCTTATTGGAAAGATGGAGAATAAAAACAATAATCGTATCCGATTAAATAGATTCATCTTTCTTTTTGACTTGTGAAACTCTCTTTTTAATAATTATTTTCTTTTGGTGAATCATAGAAATTTTTTCATGGTATCTATGTTATCGATTTTAGAAAAAATCTCTCAGGATGAAATCGCAAATCAAAATGATTCAGCCCAAATTAAATTACTATTAGAAAGTATTATAGAGAATCCAAGTATCCATGCCTTATTTCTAAATACAATTTCGCTTATGGAACACCTTGGTTCTAGGAAAATATTACTCACTCAGTCCAATGATCATACAACTGAATTTATTTTGAAACATGCCTCTGAGGAAGCTAGACATGCTCTATTCTTTAAGAAGAAAATTGATTGCATCCTTCCTAATCTAAATCTCGGATACAGTCCCCATGAATTACTTGCAGGACTTTCAGCCAAAATTTATTTTCAGAAATTAGATGCCACTGTTCGAAAAAGCATACGGTCAATGAACCTAAGCAATTCTAATCGAAGCTATTTGAATTATCTCTATACTACAACAGTTATTGAAATCCGAGCAACGAATCTCTACAAGATTTACAATCATCTTCTGATCCAAAGAAATTTTGGATTTCATTTGAACGGCCTTCTTGCTGAAGAAGAAGGCCACCTAGCTGAGATGGAAGCTGAAATCGAAAGATTAGATTCAGAATCCAAAGTGAGATTAGATCAGCTTTTGAAACAAGAAGAGAAATTCTTCCGAAAGCTATGGCAGAAATGGAAGGATGCCTGCGTTCTAGTCTCAAAACCGTAGGATTGAATCCTACAGTTTTCGCCGAATTCTAAAAAAGCAACCCATTTTACGAAATTAACAAAAATCTTTACAAGAATTTATGTTCTTGTATCAAAAACTTAATTTTACTTTTTTCTAAATTCCTGCTCATTTTGATTTGATTTAAAATTCTTTTTCTTATCAGCTTGATTGAAATTCTCTCTAGCTGTTTTTAAATTGGATTGAATAGATTTTCTGATTACGGAATCATTGGCTCTTTGAGAGAGAAATTCTTCTACTCTTTCAGGTGATTTTTTATAAGAAGATTCCGTATAACTTTTTACTGAGAATTTGCGAATTGATTCATGCAATTGAGTATCTTCAATCTTTGTCTCTAAATAGGAAGTAACACTTGGATCACTGTAATGGGAAAGTAAGGCAACTGCCTTGGTTCTTACATATACTCTGAGATCCGTTTGGTCGGCAATTGCAATCAAATATGGAATGGGATCATTCGTGATTTTTTCTATCGAAGTCTTAAGGCCCTCTAATTCCACTTCTCTAGATTGTACCAACATAGTTCGGATAGAATCTAATTTATTAGAATCTAAGGGTGCTGCATTTAGAGATGGAAGATAGACACCAAGCATTGTAAGTAATCCAAAAAGAAAAATAATTCCCTTCCCTTTCTTTTCTATCGATAGATTCAATTCCCTCTTATGTGAATGGCTGAAGACTTTTTGCTGCTTTAGAAAAACTTGTTTCTGTAAACCTAAATACTTTTTTAGTTGGATCATCTCATGGTTCATTTTCATTTTTGTTTCCTTAGAATTTTCATTCTATATTGAATTCTTTGATAGATAAATTAAGCCTAATAGTTCTAATATGCAAGTGGATTTCTTCGAATGATCCAACCCTGCTCTCCTGTTAGCTGAGTCTGGGAGGTTGCACCATCCCCTGCCCAGAACATCAAGTTTAATGCTCCTGAGTTTGTTGATCCAGTTCCCAAGCATTCACTGATATCCACTCTTCCATTGGAATTCGTATCTCTACTAGAAAAACAAACAGGTGTTTCGAGCAGAGGATCTTGGTTAAATTTTACCGATGAGTTGTTAGCAGAGTTAAGACCTGAGCTTTCAACAAGGTGGTAGAGACCTAAGAAATGCCCTGCTTCATGTGCCATGGTATCTCCCAAAAAGATTTGATCTCCGGAAGATAAGACGTCCCCTACACTACCTGAGGATCTATGTGCTTCTAAGAATACCACCATACCAGCCTTCTTGGTGCCCGTAATACCTGGAAGACCAGGGATTCCTGATGAAATTCCCAGGACGCCACCAACTTGAGACTCATCTTTCGTTATATAAATATTCAGACTGTTTGCATCCTGAACAGAACCAGTATTTTTATACAGTTTACTCAAGGAGGAAGTTACACTAGCCGTATCATCGGAAAGCTCAGCTATAGTCAAATACTCACTATTACTTAGAACTGTTGCTGTAAACTCAAGATCCACTTTGACGGTATCTTGGGCATAAATCGTCTTCATGCGATCCACCGCAGTTTGTAAACCAGCTACTGTTTGTTGACTGTAAGTTCCGTCTACAAAAATCAAGTTAACTCTCATCTTCTTGCGTGTATTCCAAATATGTGATAAGCCATTAGAACTTCCACCACCTGAAGCTATTGAAAAGAAACTTTCTTGGTAAGTGGCTTGAGAACAACTTCTCACTTGGTTCACACTCATAGAAGGTGAAGTAGCTGGTGCGTTTACATCATATCTAAAGGTATTATTATTGTTGCTTGGGAAAAAATTAAAGGTAGAAGAATTTCCCCAAACCGTTGAATTAGAATAAAAGGATGAATTACTACCTATAGGAACCATAGTTGTAGTTGATGTGACCCCAGGATTGCCTCTAAAGTTGACCGATGCAGAACCAGATGGATTGTACCAATAGAAAAGTAAAGGTCTATAATCTGTATCTGGATCTTGGTAAATATGGTTTTGGTCAATGTGGATAATAGCTGATGGATTTTGTTTCCCAATATCAATATTTATAAAATTAGAATAGAATAAGGTCTTTCCTGTCCCATAAAAATTGGAGGCAGAATTTGGTAAGCTAGCTGTAAAATTCGAAATGCTGAAACAAGGAGCCGTATTCGCAACTCCAGTTCCGGAAAGATTGATTGTATAAGTTGGCTCATCAGGGTCATCACTGGCAATAACCAGAGATGCAGAACTTGCTCCTTCAGCTAATGGAGTATAGTATACTGTTATAGTTGAAGAGGAAGAGGTCGCGACTGTTGCACTTGGTTGGCTAACGAGGAAGAAATGTGTTGGATCTGTTCCAGTTATTGATACCCTTGGAGAACCAGTTAGAGTTAAGATCTTATTGCCCAAATTTCTTATTCGGAAGTCCTTAGTTACTTCTACACCCAACTTGGAAGTTCCAAAATTAAAGCTAGATCCATCAGGAAAATCTACAGGGGTGCTATCTGTACTTGTTAGATGAATGTCAGGAATTCTCGGTAGTGAAGTCCCAGATAAAATCAAAGTATAAGTAGGTTCATCTGGGTCATTGCTAGGTATACTTAGAGTCGCTGTCTTTGGATTGCCACCTGAGGCAAGAGATGGATTGAATCTAACTGAGAATGTGGTAAAACTTCCAGCAGCTACACTAGAAGTGGAAAAAGCTGATAAGGCAAAATCAGATGCATTCGTACCAGTGATAGCTATTCGAGGTGTTCCAGTTAAATTTAAAGTTGCTTGACCTAAATTTTCAATACTAAAAATAACCAGATTTCCTGTTGTGTTTTCCGTAGTGTCCGGATATGTAAATGTTGCGCCTGTTAAATAGTTTGTACTGAGCTGTTTAATATTGATGTCAGGAACAGGAGTCGGAGTAGATGTTCCTGCTAATAAAATCGTATAGGGACTCTCGTTAAAATCATTATTTGCTATTGCTATGCTTCCCACCTTACTTGTTCCAGATGCTACAGAACTTGGCGTAAATGAGACAGTAAATGTAGTAGTTTCGTTTGGTGCTAAAATTCCTGAAGGCAGATTCGGTTGTGTGATAGTAAAATCAGCTCCATTTGTCCCCGATTTAAAAAGAAAATTTGGATTGTTTGTTAAAGTAAGATTTGCATTTCCTTCATTTCGTATTGTAAATGTTATATTAGGGCTAGTAGTGAATTCTTGCCTAGACCCAAAATTATACGTTGCTCCACTTGCAATAGGATTTCCATTTTGTGTTACAGAAATCTCAGGTTGGGGTCTTGGGGTTGCTGTTCCATTTAAAGTGATTTGGAAGTTACCTTCATCAGAATCGTTATTTACAAGAGTTAAAGTTGCAGTTTTTACAGTATTACTTAAGCTTCCCGTATCGTTTGGATTAAATCTCAGGGAAAAATTTCGTGTTGCACCTGCAGCTAAACTACCTCCATCAAAACCACCTACTATAGTAAATTCAGAAGCATTTGTTCCTGCCAGTGTTAAGGCACCGGAGCCACCAGGAAAAGTCAATGCAGCAGATCCTACGTTGTGTATTGTAAATGAGATTGCTGTTCCTAAAGTAGCTTCTTGTACATTTCCAAAGGAATAGCTTGAGCCTGAGTTCAAATTTGATGCTTGGGTGATTCTAATTTCTGGTTCGGTTGTTGCTGTTGAATTTCCATAAACAGAAATAGAATATGCCGAAGTATTGCTTGGACCATTGATTCTCAGTGTGGAACTTCTAAGTCCTAGTGATTTTGGTTGAAAGGAAACATTTACTTCGTGTTCTGCTCCAACAGCAAGGCTAGTAATCGAATCTTGTGTAACTAAAAAGTCTGCACTTGGATCTTGCACTACCGATCCTGAGAAAGTGAGAGCTTCTGTTCCTGTATTTTTGACAACAAATACAACATCTGGTCCATTTGTGTTGTTCACTCTACCGCCGAAATCATACTCACCTCCAGAAGAAATCAAGCTTCCATTTTGTCGAACTTCTATGGCCAATGGCTTAGGCCCATTGTTAGGAGCCTCTTCTGTAGTTACACTAGCACCGCCTACACCAAGCAGTGCGAATAAGAGGCCTGCAGAGGAATCACCTGATGAGCCTCCACCAACAAGAAAACAGGCGAATTGCGGAGAGCAGATTGCTATAAAAAGGACTGATTTTAAACGATTTTTGAATTGATTCATTGCTACTTCCAAAATTGTACTAATTTTAACATTTTGAGATTTTTTTAACTTTTCTAAGACGAGATTCTAGCCATACAACTAACCTAGGCAAAGGTTCTTGATCATTTACTCCATGGAAGAAGGAAAAAATGAACAAGCTTATTCACTATTTAACTTAAGATAATCTATGACAAGAATTTGTTTGTTTAGGTGTTTATTTTTTTAAAAAATATTTGAAATCAAATCATGAATTGCCACCAGATTGAAATTAGTTAATAGTAATACTGTTCTTAAATGAAACACTTTGCCCTGTTAGAGAGAAAATTCCATTGCAAAGGTAGAATTATTTGGAAATATTATGTCTCTTAATATACGATGAAGGTTACAGAGGAAGAAGGTTCTATTTGTTAAGCGGTACAATTAGTTTTCAATAAGTGTTTTAGGTGTTATTAGAGAAATGAGGATTCTTGAGCCCCCTTAAGGATGGATTTCTGGAAATATGGCTTCCAAGCAAGCTTTGCAGGCTAATATGAAATACAAAATACTATAGGACAGATAAAGTCCAAGGCTTGCTCGATTTGTTTAGACAGACCTTTGCCACTCTACCCAAACCAAACCTATGACTATAATTTTTTCACCAAGCAAATACAAGACTCCATAAATCGCAATTGTATCGAACCAAAAGTATAAAGCGAAAAAACTTATCCCGCTATACAGTATATTCAGATAGGCGAGTATCCTAAGAAACGAGCTCCACTGCTTAGGCTTACTCAGAAAACAAGAAGCAGAATAGAAACATAGACATGCAGCGATCGCAGCAAGTCCGTACAAAATGTTCGATGGGATCCCAAATATAGATTCGAATTGTGAAAGTAGAAGTAAGAATATACAGGACGTTAAAGCACCCAAGCTGTCTACTAGGAAAATACGATAGTTGTCTTGGTTGATAAAATGGGAAAAATAGCTCATCTCTATATAATAAAATATATTCAGCTAGCAGTAAAGTGAAAATGGGTGGATGACGGGATTCGAACCCGCGACGACCGGTACCACAAACCGGGGCTCTACCGCTGAACTACATCCACCATTTCAGAGATTGGTGACCCGAGAGGGATTCGAACCCCCGACCAACTGCTTAGAAGGCAATTGCTCTATCCAGCTGAGCTACCGGGTCAGTTTGCTAATAACTGGTCGGGATGACAGGATTTGAACCTGCGACCCTCTGTTCCCAAAACAGATGCGCTACCGCTGCGCTACATCCCGGATTTGTACTAGCGTTTACCAGTTTTTTATTTTTGAGTCGGGAGTCAAGCTTGCTTTTGCAATTTGCTAAGGTGATCTAGTAATTCCGTGTGGTCTGGTGCCAAAGCAAGAGCCTTTTCCAAAGCTCGTATGGCTGCATCTCTATTGCCAGTCTTTGACAATAGGGTTCCAAAAGAATCTAAATAAGCTGGATTCTTTGGGCTAAGCTGGACAGCTTTCTTGATATATTGGATTGCTTCGGTTAACTTTTCTTTGCTGAGAACCTCACTCTCTGTGAGCAAAAGATAGCCTAAATTATTCAAACTAGATGCATTATCCGCATTGAAGCTAAGAATCTTTCTATGGATTTGAATCGCCTCTGAAATTCTATGAGACTTTTCATAAACATGAGCTGCAAAGGATAGATAAACAGTATCATGTTGACTTATTGAGAGTCTCTTCTGCAACTCTTCATCGGCTGCCTTCCAGTCTTTTAATTGTATCAAACTATAAATCAATACCTTGTAGCAACGATCTATCTCTATGTATCTTGGAAATTTCTTGAGTAAATTCTGGATTACAGTTACACATTTTTTAAAATTTGAAGTATGGAAGCAAGCCAAGGCAAAATGAAAATAAAGATTGGGATCTTCTTGGTTCTCTTGGATTTCTTTCTCCAAAAGAACAAGTGAGAGGGCATATTTACCTTGCCTAAATGTTTCTAATGCATCTGCCAACGAAGTAATTCCTCTGAGTGCGTCATATTCAATCGAACTGGTGATATAGGAATATAGCCATTTTCAAAAGCTTCAAAATCTGATCCTTCCTCATGCAATCTGTCCAGTTCAGAGCCATTCAAGGTAAATTCACTAACTCCACCGATAATGTGCTTTTTGATATAATGTTCTCTGTAGACCCTTCTTCCCAAGTGAGTCCACTTAAGTTCTGTTATATCCTTCTTGCCTCTAATTTCTTCTGGAAAATTCAAGTTATAGACTATATCGTTTTGAAGTTTAGCTGAATATTCTTTAATAAAGTCACGAACCAAGATTGCTTCTCTTTCGTAACCATCTTCTGGATCTATACGAACGGAACTAACTGAAATTGAAAGCTTGCCATGTAAGGCGCCATGTTTGGCGGCACCTACTGTTCCTGAATAGTGGACATCGTATCCCATATTCACGCCACGATTGATCCCTGAGAGAACGAGATCTATCTCTGGAAAAATTCCTGAATACAATCCAATGTTTACACAATCTGCAGGAAAGCCGTCGACTATGTAATGATTTTCGTTTATCATTTCCACTCTCATTCCAGAGAATAAGGTTAATGCCATTGAAGTACAAGATTTTTCTTTGAGAGGCGCAACCAAATAAGTATTGTGATCCCTGGAAAGAAATCTTTCTAAGGCAAGAATTCCTTGGGATGAAATTCCATCGTCATTTGTGATAAGTATATTCATTGTTTTCTATTTTCTATTTTCTATTTTTTTAATTTTTAATTTTTATTGTATTGAATGTATTTTTCTTATTTCTTTTTTAATTCTTTTACAAAGTAAAATTCAGAATGTAACTCGTTAAATAAAAATTAAAGATAAGTGGATAGATAAAAAGTATACCTAGTGATTGAAAGGAATACTTCATAGCATCTCGACTTTTCAAATCGTAAATGTATTTGATCGCTCTAGAATTTAAAATTGCTAAAACGACAAAGGCTAAAAGTAGAAAAACTAGTGAAGCGAAAAATCCCTGTAAGCCTATACTTACAGCAATAATACAAAATGGTGCATACATAATAAGGATACCTATTGAAATACTAAAGTAATCACTCATCATATTAGCCTTCCCTACACGTTCTTTAGTTTGCGCATAAGAATCTATCAGGGAACCGCCTAACATTGGAAGAAAAGAAAGGGCAAAATAATTTGTGATTGTTCCTAGGATCAATGGAAGATAGAATCCTGATGTGTAGGGAGGAGAAATATAGTAAGAACCTACCGCTATAGAAAGTGCGGAAAAAAATGAAAATAGAATTTTATAAAATCTCCAATCAAAGGTGGAAGCTTCCCACTTATCAATGAATTGAATGGGTTCTAGAAAGACTGAATCTAGAAGATCTGCGAATTGAAATATTTTTTCTCTCATAGGGAGCCAGATATTTTAACAGCAGATGGTAGAATCACAAGAACTCGTGAGTAATTGTTTTGCCAGAAATTGGAAGAAGAGGAATCAAGTAGACCAACTCCCATTGCCTTACCGCTGATAGAGGAAAGTATGCGATCAAAAGGATCTTCTTTTTCTTCTAAGAGAGGGATCTCTCCTTCATACTGACAGAGTTCAGATAACTTCACAAGCGCTTCTCTTCTTCCGCCTATATCATCCACGAGTTTATTGCGGAAGGCATCATCTCCTGAATAGATTTTTCCCTCAGCTAATTCTTCTATGGAGGCTACAGTTCTGTTCCTTCCTTTTGCAATGTCTTCGATGAAACGAGTGTAAGTATCCTTCAACATTTTATTGATAAGAACTATCTCTTCGTCTGTGGAATCTCTGAATGGGCTGAGTGAGTCTTTGTATTTTCCAGCTTTGAAGGTTCTCATTTCCACTCCATATCGGTCCATCAGTCCTTTAATGTTAGGAGACATAGCAATGACACCTATGGATCCCGTGATCGTTCCGCTTTCTGCAAAAATTGAATCCGCCGCAGAAGCAATATAATATCCGCCGGAAGCCGCAAGATCTTTCATAGAGACTACAATTTTCTTAGTCTTGCGGAGGTGCATGAGTTCATTGTAAATTTCTTGAGAAGCGGCTACTGTTCCACCGGGAGAGTTAATCTCTATGAGTATCCCCTTTACATTGGGCATCTTTTCAATCTCTCTAAGCTTGGTTAGTATGGTTTCAGATCCTACCGATGAATAGGTTGAACGTCCAGAATGAATCTCTCCTTCTATGCGAACCAAAACCGCCGAAACCTGTGCGGCTTGGAAGAAGCTAGATCCACTCGAAGCTGAATATTTATTCGAAGTCGAATAGAGACCAATATTGATGATTCCGATAAAACTAGCTGAAATAGCGAAAAAAAAGGTCAAAAAGAGCAGTAATTTATTTCTTTCCATTGGATTTCATTGCAAGGAATAGAGATTGGATTGTCAAATGAATATTATGCTTTACAAATTTCAAAAAAAAAGTAGAGTGGAGACAATCTAGTTCCGATGATTGAAACGGGAATATAGATAAAGAGAAAGAGGTCACAACATGGATGTTCGATTATCAAATCTTCTCAATTCTGCCGAAAGGATGCTTAAAGATAAGAATACTTCTTCAGCAGATCGAAAAACTACTGGCAAGGAAGCCGAGTGGACTGCTCCCGCTGTACAAGACACTGCGGAATTCACCAACCAACTCACTGGCAAATTCCAAACTATACAAACTAAGCTTTCTGAGCTACAAAGCCAACTGACTAAGGAGCAAATGAGACAGGCTGTTTTGGAAGAAAAAAGCCCCAAACCAGACGAACTCATCAATGTTCTCTTTGGAAAAGAACCACTTTTTCCAGAGTTGCAAGGAAATGCTTCTGTAAATCTGGAAGACTTAAAGAAAACTTCCCAAACCAACATTCTAGCTTTGGAGACTCAAATTAGATCCAAAGAAGTGGAAAATGAGAATGTAGTTGCACTTGGCATGATTCACAATTCAGGTGAATTTTCTAAGGCTCTGAAAGATTTGGGTTCTGTTTCTTTTCGTCCATTGAATGAGAATTCCGTTCAGAAGCTGATTCAATAGCTAACAGATTTAAGATCACTGCTATCTAACCTATAACAAAAATAATTACAATACCATGAATATTGTATGGGTATTCTCTTGTCTTGCTCCACTTTTAATTCAGCAGCCTAAGCATTATTTGGGCACCTTTTCCGGCTCTCCCTCGACGAGGGCGCTCGGTCGATCCGGGGTGCAGAGAGTTATCATCTAACGGCGCTTTACCCCTGGTTAAAACCAGGGGCTATAAGCTTGATTTTTCTTCGTTGAATAGACAATACAAGCTAACGAAGAATATACGGCAATTTGGCACCCAGCACCATTTATAACACTCAGCTTTGGTTCGTTAAATGGTGCTGGGCCAAATTCATCGGAAAAAAGTGCGGGCGGTTGTCCTTCCCATTTCGCCATTGGGCTTCCTGCCCAAAAGCGAAAGTTGCGAACGTCCTGTTCGCAAGCGGTGGGAAGAACAATCCGTCCTCCTACGGGGTTGTAAGCTGATGATTCTTCTTTGGTTGTGCTTGCATCCAGCACCATTTGAATCTGTCTGTAAATATAGAGATAGATTACTAAGCTAACCAAATGATGCTGGAACTGTCTGTCAGCTTCGGTCAATAAATTGCTGTTTGGTTTAGATTGTATCACTTTCTACCTTCCTCCAATTTATTGACCCCGTCTTCTACTTGCCCCTCACCATTTAGGTTGTTGACGGGTATTCCGCTTGCAACCGTAAAATGGTGAGGGGTCCCTTTCGCTAGGTGATCTTTTCTATTTTATGCTAGTTGGTATTTATTGTCTAGCAAAAAGAAAATTTTTTCTTAGATTTGTTATATCTTTCCGGAATGATAAGTCATGTCATACTGAATAAACTAATCTCAGAAAAATCTTAAATAATCTACAATTTTCAAAAGTTTTATGAAAGTATCCCCATCTATCAGATTCAATACCAATCATGCAATGAACGCTAAGCAAAAATTCATCTAATTTAATATACGATTTGTTCAAAGGATTAGTTTTTGCGAGGCTCAAATTAATATTTTTCATATACAACACAAAGTTCTTTATCTTGACATTCAATCTCACATGGTAAAATGACTTGTGTATAAATTCCCTTAGAAGTCATTTTTAACATCCCCCTTAATTTTTTTTTAATTTCTACACAATTTTCAACGCATAACCTTAATTCTGGACAATTTTTTCTATAGTAAAATTCTTTTGAATAACCTAGATCGCGTTGTTTTTTATATTCATATTCTAACATGATTTCTTCTGAAAGTTTTGGTCTTGCTTGTTTAAGAATTGAACAATGGTTTATAAGCAAAAAAAAAATCAAGAGGTAGAATAAAAAGAATTTTCTATCTAATTGATTAAAATTTTTGATCATTTTGCCAATAAATTAATGGTTGATTGCAATAGGATTTTTCTTCTTCATAGGATAGAAAAGACAGTAAGCATATAGCTCTTGTTTCTCTACTTTTGATAACTTTGTAAAGATCAGTATTCGGGTCATTAATTGTTTGAGTTAAAATTTGATTTTTACAATTCTCTAAAAATTCAAGTCGTGCTATTTTCTTGCAGCTAGTTTCGGTTTTAAGACAACTATTAAATATTAGCAGAAATATTAGTAATAAAAAAAAATATAGTTTAGAAGTCTTCATTTTGTTGGATCCTCAGGCTTATTAACATCTGGACATTCTGTATTTGACTGATTATTCACCTCGTCAGTATCTGATACTCCACAATATTCCTGATTAGGTGATCCTTCTATACCAACACCATATGAAATAAATATTTGCTTTTGTAGTTTATACTGATCTTTAGGTATATTAAAGATAGGCAATCTATTAAACAAATTACCGTATCTACTATAATTTTTTTTAGAGTTTATGGCGTATCCATAACCAATGACTCCCACCAGGAAGCAATGATTTCTCCCATAAGTCTCTAAACAGGAAGCTGATTTTGAATAGTGTTGTATCACATTCGATATTGTATTTTCTTTTGTATTTTTAAATTTTTCATTATTGAACGCTCTGTTATACCAACGTGATATTTTGTCTCCACTTAGAAGATTATTTTTTAACCATCTTTCTGTTTTAAAGATGGTACCTTGTATTGTTGTCTTACTTCTTTTTTTATCTATTCCTCTTCCAAGATGATATCCTATTAAAGCTCCTTCTAGTTTTTGACCTTCTGGTGCCATAATATAACCTGCTATAGCTCCCATTAAGGATTGACTAATCTTATTCCCACTCGGATCACGATAGCCAACAGGATTCCCATCTACGTACATCATCCTGTTCATACCATTGATCTGATTTGGAAATGCCATACTGTCTTGTTGCAAGAACCGTCCTATCTTCGCATCATAATAGGCTCCATGCTTCCCTTCCTCGCGTCCGATGGCCAGTTGGGTCTGCCAAAGCCGCTGCGGAGGAAAGCATTTCGCTACGGTTTTGTGACCTGATAATTCTTGCTCATCTATAACATGTGCTACCACAATGGATTCCTAAATTTGGGACTTAGTTTAGTATCCGATTCCTTATTACAATCTGCTTCTGCAACTAAGCCATAATAACATAAATTCAATCCTCTTTCTGCTGTTAGTCTTGCACTTTCTCTTTGTTCTTCTGAAAGAGATTGATTTTTTGAATCTTCATTAAGTCCATAAACTATAATCCAACATAGGTTTCTTCGAGAATCAAAAGAACTAACACCATATTCTTCATAACAAACTTTTCTTTCAGATGCGCAAGAAACATGAAATAAAATAATGAAGGAGATAAATAATATTTTTTTCATAATTTTACCTTGTAACGTGCTTTTCGGATGGTTTAAAGTCCTGTAATTCCATTTGCTATGCTGAAAAGAGTTGATCCCACAATTGTAGTCACTGCATTAGTTACTACTGTTCCAATGGTATTAACCGTTGCACATAAATCTCTAGCATCTCTACAACTTCTTTGTGTAGCTTCCCATTCACGTTTATAAGTACTACTCCAAGTATTATGACTGAAAGATGCTGTCTTTGCTTGACCCATCCATTTAGAGTTAGCTCTTCGGTTATTTGGATCAAGAATCTTTGGACCGAACTGATCATGAAAGTATGATGCTCGATCTACACCTGTTTTTGGATTTAATACTCCTGTAGTCATTAAAGCATAAATTGAAAAATATATTGCTGGATTCGCATTAGTTTGATTTTGTTCATAAATTAAGAACATTTGTAGTTCTGTTCTACTCATTTTACCTAATGGAGATGGTCCTTTCCCTGATAGACCCTCGACATACATCAGACCCATGTATAAGAATGCATTTTTTTCTGCTGGATCAGATATTGTTTCTGATCTAAAAAATATTAGAAACCTTAATGAGTTTTTTTCATCGGGTAATTTCGAGCAGCTACCTCCCCCAGTATGATTTCCTGTTACTCCTCCACCAGCTGCTACAACTGAGCCAAGACCAGGTCCAAGAGAAGCTATAGCCATAGCTGAGAATACATTTGCTGCACACACATTACCAGATGGATCACGAAAGGATATTGGATCACCATTTACATACATCATTCGATTCATTCCGTTGGGTTCTAACGCATCTACTTCTGTATCATTAGATATAAATCTTCCAACTTTGCTATCGTAATAGCGATTATTATAGAACATCAAGCCACTCTCTCTGTCTTCTTCTTGCCCTGTATAGGCTCCATGCTTCCCTTCCTCGCGCCCGATGGCCAGTTGGGTCTGCCAAAGTCGCTGCGGAGGAAAGCACTTCGCTTCGGTTCTGTTAGCGGAAGATTCTTCTGTTATTCGGGAGGGCGAACCCAGCACCATTTGAATCTGTTTATGAATATACAGATAAAGGAAAAATACAACCAAATGATGCTGGAACTGTCTGTCAGCTACGGTCAATAAATTGCTGTTTGGTTTAGATTGTATCACTTTCTACCTTCCTCCAATTTATTGACCCCGTCTTCTACTTGCTCCTCACCATTTAGGTTGTT
>JAKRSH010000031.1 GCA_022402465.1 Leptospiraceae bacterium
ATGGGAGTACGGAATAAAATTTACTTGGGTTTACACAATTTTTAGATAAAGTCCCATCCTGTTTGTACAGATCCTAGTCCTGCAAGCCCTATATCTCTGACACATTCTCAGGTATTATTAGTTATATCTTGCCTGCCAAGCTATTCAAAATCAACACCAGCAGGTGGTTTCTATGAAATTATTGGCACAACCGCTTCTCCTAATTTATCTTTACCATCTGGAACTTACTTCAATGATCAGACTTTAACACTAAGCACTTTAACTGCTGGCGCATCCATTTACTACACCCTAAGCATTGGATCGGATCCACCAGTTCCAAGCTGTAGTTCCACTTTGTATACAACAGGGATTCCTATAAGTACGAACGATACTAGAATACGTGCAATTGCTTGTTTTCCAACTTGGGTGGATTCTCCTTCTACTCCTGTATACACTTATGGACTTCGAGTTGCCACACCAAGCATACTTCCCATTGCAGGAGTCTACAAGACAGATATAACTCCGACTGCATCCACCTCAACAATAGGAGCAAGTATCCGTTATAGTACAGGAGCAGATCCGAATTGTGTGACCTCTTCAACAGCAGCTATCCCATTAATTGCAGGAAACGAGACTAGTACAAGTTATAGAGCGATAGCTTGTAAGCCAGGCTACCTCAATTCTCTGGTTGCCAATGCAACTTATACTTTAACAGGAACACTTACTGCTCCTAGTGTTTCTCTATCAAGTGGTTCCTATCCTGTAAGTCAAGTTGTTACAATCAGTCCACCTTCCATCCCTTCTTCAGGCTCAAATATTCATTATACAACTAACGGAACTGCCCCGACTTGCTCAAGTCCCTCTACTCCGAATCCTCTGAATGTGAGTGCTACTTCAACCTTAAGAGCTATCGCTTGCAAAACTTCACCTGAATGGAATCCTTCTTCAGAAATTGTAGAAACTTATACAATCAATGGACAAGTCTCAGCACCTACTTTTTCAGCTAGCCCTGGATTGGAAGCTGGGATTTATGCGAATGACCAAACCATTACAATGAGCTCTGCAACTCCAGGAGCTACGATTCGTTATACGATTGGAGATGGCTCACAATCAGCTCCAACCTGCGTCTCAGGAATCCTATCGTCCTCAGTGCTTATAACGAATAATGCGAACAATAAAATTAAAGCCATAGCCTGTAAACCGTCTTTCTTGGATTCGAATTTAGTTGTTTCTGATTCATATACTTTGAAGGCAGCAATTCCAAGCCCAAGTATTCTGCCTGGAATATATACTTCTAACCAATCCATACATTTTTCTTCCATAACTTCAAGTTCCGATATCCGGTGGGCTATAGGATCGACACCTAATTGTAGTTCATCCTCGGGCTCAGTCAATTTAATGCAAGCAACAGGTTCTCAAAATGTGCAGGCAATTTCTTGTAAAGCAGGCTATGAGAATTCTATCATTTCAATTGGCGTCTACCAAATGAATGGAGTGGTAACTCCAGTTACGATCCTTGGACCTAGTGGATTGCAAAATCAAATTACTGTCCTCAAAAATCCAAGCCCAGCCATAGGTTTACAAACTGCTTGCTATAAATTGGATGGAGTTCCGCAATGTTCCCTTGTCTCTGATGGAACAGTTAATTCCCAAGGCGGTTTCTGTGCATTAGGCTCTATTCCATATTCAACTTCTGTTCCTATCTCGGTAAGTTCTACTTTCCAAGTGAGATCCTGCTCTTCTGGTTGGGAGAATTCTTCAGTGGAAACTCTTCCCGTTTCAATTGCAAATACTTTGGGAACTATTGTATTCACTCCAGATCCTTCTATAGAGGCTAATAACGATTACAGCATGACTCTCAGTTCTACGGGCTCTACCAAGATTTTTTATCGAACAGATGGAACGAACCCTGATTGTTCGGGTCTAGGTTCTACAGAATATACGGCACCACTTTTGGTAAACCAAGATTCTATAACTTACCGAGTGATAGCATGCGCAGCTTTAAATGTGCCAACGACGGTTGCCATCAAGACTTCTGTATTAAAGGTAGCTCTTCCAGTTCTTACAACATCTGCAATAGATGGAGTCAATAGCAATACGGTTTTGATTACCGCCTCCCAAGCTACAACTGGGGCAAATAATTACTACAGAGTTGATGGAGTGAATCCGAATTGTGCAAGTTTATCTGCGCCAGGCACAAATCTTTTTCCTGGGCTAGGTGTAACTTTTCCAGATGGAAGTGCTACTAATTACAACCTTAGAATCCTGGGTTGTAGAGCTAATTTCCAAAGTTCCAATTCTTCTTCCAAAAATTATACTTTTTCTGCTTCCGAACCTTATCTTACAACTCCAATTGGAACCATTGTTCCGAATATGAGCTCACTCAATAAGACCAGCTTTTTTCCAAAATCCACAACTCTTAACTCCTGGATTTGTACAAGAACAGGAGGTCTAGATCCAAGTTGTGGACTGTCCTTGAATACTTGTGCTACGGGGTCTACTTTAAGCCAAAATACAAGTGGTACCTTGTCTTACCATTTGGAATCAACAATATCTAATCTTAAGGCGGTCACCTGTAGGACACATTTTACTAGCTCTCCTGTGGTTACTTGGAATTATACTTTGGATACTACTAAGTTAAGAATATTCAAGACCACACAAAACTATTCTGGTAATCTAAACCTAGCAGGAATGGATGCTGCTTGTGCTAGTGATTCAGCAAGACCATTTTATGGTTCCGGAGGATTACCCTTTGTTGGACTGCGAATTGGCTTAGGTGGCCTGGGAGATACCAGAACTCTAACAAATGATTTCCCACTAAAAGCAAATACACAATACTACCGAGAAGATGGTGTAACCTTGATCGGAAGTACCAACTCAGGCAATAATGGATTTGTTTATCCAATGACTCATTCCATCTCAGCACCTCCTTCTATAGTGAGCGATTTCGCATGGACTGGTTTAGACGTAAGTGGTTCTGTATGGAATCTGGCAGCAAATACTTGTAGCGGATGGTCCAGTACGGCAAGCACTGGAGCTAGTGGCTCTCCTTGGTTGACATCGACGAATGCAACATCAGGGAATAACAATTCTTGCTCACTGAATGGATCGTTCTATTGTGTAGAGAGAGTTCCTCTATTAGAACCTTTTTACCAATGGAGATTTGAGAACAATTACCTGAGTTCAACTGTGAATACCAAGACTGGAACTCAGAATAAATTTGGTGGTGGCGCTTCCAATTTTCCTAACTTCGATTCTAATCAGAAAGAAGGAAGTCGTTCTATTCGATTTACTGGTCCCTTTTCCCAAGCTTACAATTTAGGTTCCTCTGTAGATTTCGGAGCTACCAATTTGGGATCTCAATTCTCATTTACCTTATGGGTTCGTGTGGACAATGTATCTGCTAGTTATGATGAAAAATTATATACCATCCTTTCCAATCAAGTCAACACAAATGGTGAGGCACTGGGATTTTCTTTAACAGTAAATAAATGGAACTTGGAAAATCGGGTTCTTCATGCACAATTTGGATCGGGATTGGTAAAAAGAACTATTGAATCCAATCCAAATACAATTGATTATGATACATGGATACATATTGCTTTAACAGTCGATTATACAACGGGGATAGCAAAATTATATAAAAATGGTCTTCCTTTGCCTTTAGCCACTTCGGAGTCTCTTCCAGCCACCGTTCCAGGATCTCAAAATTTTAGACTGGGAACCCTTGCGAATTTTTTCAACTACAGAGGCTTTATGGATGATGTGCACTATTATAATAAGACATTGACGGACGCAGAAGTTCTTAGTATTTACAATTCTTACTAAGAAGCAATTCCAAGATTATAGTTAATAAATAAATATTTAATGAATAAGTGGGATTGCAAAATTCCTAGCATTTGAATGAATTTGGATTAGGAAAACAGTTTTTGAGTTTTTTTCTTGTCAATAAATGAAAAGAATAGGATGATTCTCTTTGTCCATATTTCATTGCTTTGAAGTGTATTAAGCAATGTATTTTATTTATCAAGAGAAGCTTAAATGAATGAATCAAAACTGCTTATAGCAAGAACTTTCCAATTAATCAAAAAAAAATGGTTGGATATAGCATTAGGAAGTTTTTTATTTCTATCGCTCATAAGCATTTTATCCCATGATATGAAATATACTTGGGATGGTCCTGGACACTTTGTTCAGTTGAAAATATTTTCTAACTTAGGCAAATATTTTCTTGCGGAAGGTTATTCGAATGATTGGTTTGGTGGGTATCCAGCATTCCGATATTATGCTGGATATTTTTATTTCTTAGGTTCAATTCCTATCTGGATGGGATTGGATATATCACAAGCTCTACAAATTATAGTAATATTTTCTGTTATCTTATGGATATGCGGATATATGTTTTTTATTTCTCATTTTTTAAAAAATAAATTCCTTTGGATAGCTCTATTTTTTTACCTTGGTTTCCAAGGTCCTTCTCCTATGGGTGTATCCCTAGTCGGAATTCTCGGCGGAAACTTAACTCATACCTTAGGAATGGCTTGGGGTTTCTTAAGTCTTGGATTTTTAATTCGCAAAAGATTTTTCGAAGCCTTCGTTTTTTTAACAATACTAAGCTTTACTCATTATTTAAATTTTGTTTTTTTTTCAATACTGACTATCTTCTTTTTTATTGAAAATTATTTATCTTATAAAATGTTAAGAAGCCTTCCATGGAATTATCTTATAGTTTTAATTTTAGTTCCCATATCTTTTTGGGGAATTCTTTTGAATCCAGGGGAATCCTTAGCTGAACCGCAGTTTGCCTACTATCCCTTCTTGGAGACAATACTCGGAGGTCTATCCAATCAATCACTAGGTCATATATTTATTGCTTCGCCTATGTCCATTTTTCCAATATTTATGCTTTGGGGATACTTACAAACATTCAAGGCTAACAATACTTTGGGGATAAGCATTCTGCCCTGGGTGAGTCTATTGTTTTTGTTTATGACTCAAGATATATCCTTTTCAAGAATGTTTCCTAATATTGGAATTCATTGGTATAGATCCTGGGATATTTTTTATTCCTTATTTGCAGCTTTGAGCGCTTATGGATTTTCAAAGGTATCTTATTCAAAGAACATATCTTATGTTTTATTGGGACTTTCTTTATTTTTTTTCCTCATTCAGACTAAAAACATAAATAAAGAAATGCAAGAAATTGATCAATCTTCACAACTTCTACAAAAGTCATTTTCTCTAGATAAGATAAATAGTTTAATAGATAAAAATTATAGAATTTTGCTAGAGACAACAACTCATGATCAGAATCATAAATTGCCTCATTTTAGTATAATAGAATATATGAATTTAAATCTTCCCATTGACAATGGATTAATGGTTGAATCTAGTCTTACACCATTTTTGCAGAGAATATATTTACCAATAAGTAATAGTATGGATTTTCAATGGGGATTTACTGATCCAAGATTAAAATTAAATCTTCCATTGCCATCAAAATCTGTAAGCGAGAGATTCCTATGGGAAAGGAATATTGGTTATGTAGATTTTAAAACTCCAGAATTGAAAAAAAATTTCACTGATATAATCGTGCATAATCCTAATACTAGTAAATTTATTCCACAAAAAATCATAGGTCTGCTATCAGAGAATTCATACTATGAGATAAAGAAAGATCTAAAACCAAAAGAATATTTACTGGAAGGATTTTTATTAACTGAATCTTTTCCTGAATATTATTTTTTGGATTTATCTGCTCACTGGAATTTAAAATCACAGATTGAAGATTTTCCTATTCTAGATGAAATTTGGATTATTAATTTGGATAGGCATGAAGTAGTCCATCATTTAAAGGATGTAAGAAGATGCACTGCCCAAATTGAAAGATCTAGTTTTTATCCATCTATCGAAATAAAAGGAATTCATTCTACTCTATTTCGAACTCAATTTAATACAATCGCTTATTGCTCTGATGAAAAGAATACAAGAATAGTAGAAAAGATCCATCAATCCGATAGAGAAGGAAGCAAACTTAGCATACCACCATTTCTTGGTTATTTAAAATTTTTGATTTATTGTTCAATAACTTTTTTCTTGTTTTTGTATACCTGCAGCATTTTGAAAAAGAAGATAATTTTCATTAGAATAAAGAAGTAACCATTCAGGAGAAGACTGGAAGTTCCTTAAAACAAAATCTGATTCTCTTTTCTGATTGAGAACTACTATTCCATAATTTAAATATTCCAGTATTCGATTTTGTTCTACCTTGCTGTCCATCCAAAACCTTCGAATCATTTTGTATCTATCTGAATTCTTTGAGTATGCATACAGTGGATTTAATCCAAAAGGATATTCCTTATTGGGGCAATAGTAAGAGAATTCTGGAAAATCATCCCAACGGATCCAAATTTTTTTTACATTATTGAATTGTTGGTTGCAAACCTGCAATGCTGTAAGGTGAAGATTTTTCTTTGCAAATATTTTACTATGTAGCTTTATTGATTGACTTAATGTTTGAATTTGGAACAGCAAGAACAATAATCCCAAAGTGATACCAAAAGGCTTTTTCCAGTTTGTTAGAAAAAAATTCTGATGGTAGGTTAAAGAATTCATTAAGAAAAGTATAAAAATTGGAAGGCTCCATTCAATAGCCTTAGTATTTCCCCAAGATAAAAAGAATCCGCATGCCATTAGGAAAAGCAAAGAGAGATTCTTATTTAATATGGTTTTTAATTCAGATCTACTATGATAAAAATAAAAAACTAGTATCATCATAATATAAATATATGTATTAATGAATAATTCTGAACCAGGTGGATTCCATTCGCTAATTCTTTCCAATTCTGGATTACTGAGCAATTGATCCCACCACTCAATTCTATATGCCTTCCATTGAAAGGGGAAGGAAGGATGGATTACCAAGCCCATGATAAATCCTAGAATGGTCATATAGAACATGGGCAAATAAATTCTTAACTGATCTCTCTGATTTATTAGGATATCAATAAATTTAACGAAAGATAGTACTAAGAGCAATGGTGCGAGTGGATACGTCCATACAGCAATCCAAGTTAGTAAAAACACAAATTTCTTAGATGATACATTGAGAAAGTACCAATACCAAAAAAGGATAGGTAAAAAGATCAGTAAACCTTTTCCTAATAAAAGTCTTCCTGTAAATGGTATAGATATAAATAGAAAAATGAACTGAATGAGAATACTATTTAAAAGTATGTGATTTTTATTTTGAATAAAAATACTTGAGCTTATAGCATTTCTTGGCCTTGAATCCTTTCTATTCCTGATTGCATGTAGATTCAGTAGAAAATATATACAGGCTAAGGAAAATAGATTAATAAAAAATCCAAATACAAGATAAAGCTTCCATGTGCTCAAGTTAAAAAATTTTAGGATTTGGTGGTAGAAATAATGTGTATCTCCAAATCCATCTATCCAAATAGATTCTACGGACCAAGGAATTTTAGAAACAAATCCATGTAAAGAGTACTGCTCTGCTACTGCGAGATGAAAATATATATCTGAATCTAGTGGAAATAGTATTTCATCTAAAAAGAAATAAATAAGATATGATAGAAAAAAGGAACTGATGAAACTTACGCAGTAAGGTGGGTAGCGAAATTTCCTGTTCAAAATTTTAATTGTTCTAGTTGTAAGGACTCATCCAATGCACTTCACCAAGCTCTAAGTTAGCCGCATAATTGAAAACCTCAACAGGCACCCCATTTGGACCAAGCTCATAAATGAATATAGTTCTCTCACAGGTAGGACAGGCACTGGAGTTTTTCGTATATCTTACAGCAAGATATTTACCGTCAGGGCTAATGGAACCAAAAGCTGGTCCCACACTATCTAATTTGGTAAAATTATTTGCTACAGAAATTTCTCCAGAATTTAAATCATGATTTAATAAAACGACCGCGGGATTTGTTCCATTTAAGCCGAGTGCATAAATCCATCGATCATTGGGGTGCACAAGAATATTGGCACTGATGGTAGGAAATTGAAAACCCAAGCCTCCTAAACTATACTCTGCTATAACATCCGATAGAAGACCAGTTGCAGTTGGTAATTCCCTCTTTAGGATGGAGTTAACTTTGAAATTATTACCACCTGGTACATTGGTGTGGGGGATAGAATAGAAAAATGTGTTGGACTTACTTTTCCAATGTTTAGACAATCGATTGGCTGTATCAGCGTCTGTGTAATCATTTGTTGTAATTGTAAGAGATCCATCTGTATTCACTCTACTGATTCTAAGTCTTCCTGGATTTGCTAAAGAAATAGCATGAGGTTGAATGATAAAATCTCCCTTAGGGGAAGCAAATAAATCTGAGGATGAACAAAGTGTACCAAATGGACCAGCAAAACTAGTAACATCTCCATTGCTCGCATTGTAGGAAATTGTTCTCATCTCATTCCCTGAACCTGAAGCCAATATTCTGTTTGCATTAGGTATGCTTGTTATGAAGTTGATGGACCCTACACCTACTAAAAGACTTGAGACATTTTCAACCGCAAGAGAGGAATTCAAACGATATCCTAAGAGACTACCAGAATCACCATGGTAAAGAAATTTATTTTGGTTAGCACTTGTTACATTTAGAGTAATGCCAGAAAAATGGCTCAAATTATTATCTAAGATCTTAGTTGTTTCATTCCATCTAAGAGAATACAATCCCCTATTTCCGATAGGATTCATTACTGAATAAAATAGTCGAGCAGGCTTTGCCACATTTACAAGCATTTTAAAATCTAAAGTTTGTGTAGTCACTTCTGGTTCGATTATGGGAACAGTGATCTTCCATGTTACTTCAGGCTGACCACCAGGAATAATAATAGCATTCATGGTCACTTCTACTCCTGGTTCCCAAGGATCAGGAATCTGACCATCTTGTGGTTGTAATTCTAAACTACCATTGGAGTTGGTTTCTATTTTAGCTCTTTCGGTTTTACTAATTCGAAATTTGGAAGTACCTGTGTTTTTTAAAATAAAGCTTCTATTAATAAGTTGAAAAGAATCCGCCATTCCAAGGTCAATTGTTTCGCCAGGATTGTAAGTTGTGTTTTGGTAGATTAAAGATAGCCTAAGGGGAGGGGCTTCTTGGGAGGTACTCAATCTAGCTAGGAGATTTAGCAAAGCATACTCGGATGGATCGGTCAATCCGGGCAAATTGCACGTTCCTAGGAGTAAAATAGCAATAATTCCAAACCTTTTAAACATAGTATGATATTAATTATTAAAAGCAATTTGTCAAAAATAATTTATGTATCAAAATCACCAATTTTTGAGTCTGAACAATGTTTCTAAGTGAGAATAATTTAGTTTCAGATTAAGAGTATCTATAATTTAAATCATGATTCCAATTTAACCAACCATTTATACAGAATAGATTCTAAATTTTTGCGGTCTATAGGTTTACTTAAATAATCATTCATTCCATAATCCAAGCATCTTTGCTTTTCGCCAATTACTGTGCCTGCAGTTAGTGCCACGATTGGAACATTTGTATTTGTGACTCTTTCAAGCTCTTTGATTTTTGCAGTTGCCTCATAACCGCTCATGACTGGCATCTGAATATCCATCAAAATCAAAGCTGGGCCTTCTTGTTTATAAATATCTATAGCTATTTCACCATTCTCAGCTTCCAAAATATTTGCCTCAGGTAGTATACTGAGCACCATGCTTTTAGCTAATAAACGATTCATTTGGTTATCGTCTACAACCAATATTTTTGGATTCCCTTTGAGATGAATTACTGGTTTTTTTTCTAGAGTTCTAGCATCATTAAACGAAGCTTGTGTAGTTTCTTCAACTTGAAGAAAGATTTTAAAGAAAAAACGACTTCCTATATTCAGTTTACTTTCCAACTCCATGCGACTGTCCATCAAAGCTAAAAGTTTATTGCTGATAGTTAGTCCAAGACCGGTTCCTCCATACTTACGAGTTATGGAAACATCTTCTTGTGAAAATGCTTCAAAAATATTCTTTTGTTTAGAATCGGAAATTCCAATCCCAGTGTCAGTAACACTAAACTGAAACATTTGATAGCCTTTATCATTTAACTCATCTAGTTTTTCTATTTGAATTATAATTTGTCCTTGTTCAGTAAACTTAAATGAATTAGCTAATAAGTTAATTAAAACTTGTCTTATACGAATTGGATCAATATAAACAAAATCCGGAACATTAGATGAAATAATGATACGCAATTCGATTTGCTTTTGACTAATATTTATTCTAAATATTTCAGTTACCTGTTCAATTAAATAACGAATATTTGTTTTCTCTAACGAAAGTTCCATCTTCCCTGCTTCGATTTTAGAGAAGTCAAGAATATCATTTACAATATCTAGTAGGTTATTCCCAGAATGATGAATTGCTTGCATATATTGCATTTGGTTTTCACTAATTTGCGTTTGCATGAGTAACTCTGAAAATCCAATCACGCTATTGAGAGGAGTTCTGATTTCATGACTCATATTTGCTAAGAATTCGGATTTGAATCGACTTGCTTCTTCGGCTTGGTCTTTGGCTAGTTTCAAATTCATTTCTAATTCACTTCTCTCAATAGCCGTTGCTAAACTGTCAGCGAAGCTATGAAGTAAAGCAACTTCTTGGTCAGACCATACTCTTTCATTTTGAAGATCATCAAAACCTATAAGACCTCTTAATGAATTATGGAGTAAAATTGGTACGAGTACTAAAGATTTTATCTTTTGTTCCTCGAGAAATTTTTTAATAGCTTCATGCTGTGGAATAGACACAACTATGTTTTGGTAGCATTTACCTTTAATGAGTGCCTTTAAGGGCTCTTGGAAAATTTCAAGTGGCAGATTTTGTAAGTTGGGAATATTGAAAGCATCAGGTCTTTCATCAGCATAGCATTCAAATTCAAGAGAACAAGTAGGTTCATTGCCAGAGTAATCAAAAGAAAAATAATATGATTGGTCTGCTTCTAGACTTTTTCCTATCCTTGCTAAAGAATTTTGGAGTGAAATTTTAGTATTGGGGTTTGCAAGTAGCTCGGCTGTCGATTGCGAAATTGCCTTAAGCATCTTTTCACTTCGATTCAGTTGATCTAGAATAGTTTTCTGATCATTGATGTCTTGAAAAGTACCGAACAATCTAACACAGATTCCATTCTGCATTTCAACGTTTCCTTTTCCTCTGACCCAAAGTAACTTCCCTTTTCCAGTGATGATTTGCAATTCTAAATCATATGGTTTACCTTGGGATAGTGCAATTTGTATTGTGTTATGTAATCTTTCCCTGCTTTTTGGCTCATAAAATGATAGCATTTGTTCATAAGTAGGAACGAAATCTGAATCGACTTCATGGATTTGACGAATTGTATCTGTCCAGATAATTTCTCCTGTGATAACGTTGTGTTCCCAGCCGCCAACCCTTGCTACCTGGTTGGTTTGAGCCAAAAAGTTTTTGGTTTTTTCCAATTCTCTTTGAACTAAGGCTTCCGAAGTTATATCTCTAGCGATATAAAGCACTTCATCCTCATTTGCTTTAACCATACGTCCTTCCCAATGGCGTACGGAAGAATTATGTTCTAGAGAATATTCGAATTTTACTAACTGATTGCTTCTTAAGGTTTCTTTTATTTTTGCGAGAGCTAATTTAGCCAAGTCACTTGGTATTACTTCACTGATAGATTTACCAAGGAAGGCTTCAGGTGGCATAGCTAACAAACTTATATCATTGCTATTATAATCTAAAAATATTCCTTCTGAATTAAAACGAAAAATAAGATCAGGCAAAGCCTTAATTATGGATGCATAACGACTCCTGTTCTCTTGTAATTCTATTTGAACTTGCTTACGTTCAGTAACATCTGTCAATGTGCCAAACCATTGCCATGTATTATTTTGAAGAAACGGATATGATACTAAATGCAACCAACGTACTTCACCATTAATTATATGACGAATCTCTTGGTCAAAGTGTGATTTACCTTCTATAGCCTTTTGATTTGCATCTAATAATTTTTCTAAATCATCAGGATGTATTAAACGAAGGACTAAACTTGCGTCAGCTAAAACTTCTTCTTGTTGGAGGTTTAGTATTTTGCACCAAACGGGACTTACATATTTGAATTCAAAATTCTCAGTGACCTTATAAATACCAATAGGTATATGCGATACTAACTGTTCATAATTATTCTTACTTTCTATGATTGCTAATTCTGCTTTTCTACTTTCAGTAATATCATGAAACATTCCAATCAACCGAGTGACTTCACCATTCGAAAGAACGGGATAACCAGAGGATCGAACCCAGCGTAAATTCCCCTTTGCAGTAATTAATCTGCATATAACATCAAATGGAATTTGTTTGATTACTGTATCTTCAATTGCTTTTGAAATTATTGATCGATCTTCAGGATGATAAAATTCAATACCAATTAACTTATTATGATCAAAGTCTTTTTCTACTTCATGAATCGAGTAGACTTCATCCGTCCAGAAAGTTTTGCCTGTTATAGTATCAAGTTCCCATGCACCAAGTTTGGCTATATGCTGAGAATGATTGAAAAGAGTCGTTGTTTTTTCTAATTCTTCATTTTTAAATTCAAGTTGTTTTTTTGATTCTTCGATTTGTTTTCTATTCTGGCTTAAAGTTTCTTTTGCTTCTAATAATTCTTTCTGCTCTTTTCTTGTTACAATATTGTGTACAACTTCTTCTGCGAGCATTAACAAAGATTCTTTTTGATTTTGGGTTAATTTTCTTGGTATTCGATCAATTACACAAAGAGTTCCTAGGATATGACCCTCTGGCATTACAAGAGGACTTCCTGCATAGAAGCGCATATTTGGTTCATTAACAACCAATGGATTATCCATAAAACGATGATCTAGTTTAGAATCTTCTATTTCAAAAATTGTATGCTCCATAATCGCATATTGGCAAAAGGAAATATCTCGAGGTGTTTCTTGGCTTTCAAGTCCGACTTTCGATTTAAACCATTGACGGTCTTTATCAATTAAGCTTACTAATGCTATGGGTACCCCGCATATAGAAGCTGCTAGTTTAGTAAGCCTATCAAATTGATCCTCTGGAAGTGTATCCAGTAAATTGTAGCTTTTTAAAGAATGTAGCCTGGAGTCTTCGTTGGAGGGGGTGGGATGCTTAGGAATAGGTTCTTTCATTTATCGAAAAATTACTTAAAAATAAATTTACTAAATATATTATTGACACTCTTTGAAAAATGCCAACTTGAACATAAAAATATTAAAAAGGTATTTAATTGTAAACAAGATATTCTAATTTTTATCGATCTCGTCTGTATTAATTTAGGATATCTGCATCAAAAAGCATTCATTTTCAATTTAAAATAATTTAAAATTTGAATGATATTGGAATAGCTGTAAATAAAATCTGAAGGAAGCGTGCTACAATCAAACCAACAGACAATCAAGATCCGTGGATGTACTGGCGAAGCATATTTGCTTCTTCAATAGCTTTATTCATTTTATCTTTAACTGCATCACCAATCGAAATGAGTCCAACAATCTTTTCACCATCCATAACAGGCATATGACGAAATTTCTTAGAAATCATCATACCTAAGACATCATCTACGCTGTCCTCTGAGTTAGCGACTATGAGATTTTTGGACATAACGTCCTTTATCAGTATGGAATCTAATTTTGTAAAATCTTTAGCACAGACCTTGAGCAGGTCTCGTTCTGTGAAAATACCAGACAATTCCTCTCCGTCTAAGACAATTATGGAGCCGACACCTTCCGCTGCCATTTTCTTAACAGCTGAAAGGACTGTTTCATTCTCACTCAGAGATAAAATTCGGGAAGGCTTTTGTTCTAGAATCGTTTTTATAGACATAATAAAGAACCTCTTCAAATGCAGTTTAGGAATGTTATGAGTATGAAATATAAATCAAAATCGGCAAGTACAAAAATCTCCCATACTAGAAATGATTTCTCTTGACTGAGCGTAAAAATTCTCAAATCTAGAAATATGACCTTAACTCAATTAAGATATCTAGTGGCCTTGGACAAATTTAAAAATTTCGCTAGAGCTGCAGAATCTTGTTTGGTTGCTCAACCAACTCTTAGTTTACAAATTCAAAAATTGGAGCAAGAAATTGGTGCAGAAATTTTTGATCGCTCGAAAAATCCTGTGGCAACCACACAATTTGGAAATGAAATAATCAATCAGGCTCGTAAGGTTTTGCATGAGTCTGAAGTGTTAGAGGAAATGTTTAGAGAGGGAAGGGAAGAGGCAAGTGGAGAAATCACAGTAGGAATCATACCTACAATTTCTGCTTATTTATTACCAAGAATATTTCAAATTTTGAATACACAATATCCTTTGATTTCCTTTCGATTTTATGAACTACCTACTAGCCAAATTATTCAAAAGTTAGAAGCAGAAGAATTGGAAGTTGGCATTCTTGCAACTCCTTTGAATAATAAGAATATCATTGAACAGCCTTTGTACTACGAACCATTTGTAACTTATTATCCTAAAAGTTATGAAGGTAAGCTAATTGATCTTGAGTTAGACGATTTGAATTCTAAAGAAATTATTTTACTCGGAGAAGAACATTGTCTACGCCACCAATCCTTAAAGATCTGTGGGCAGAAGACTTTAGGTAAGATAGAATGTGGAAGTCTTGAGACAATCCGTAATATGGTTGATTTAGGAGTAGGTATGACTCTTCTTCCCTTGCTTTCTATGAATCCAGACAAGGATAAATTTGGAAGATTTAAGGTTCCAGAACCTGTAAGAGAGGTAAGTCTCGTGTATAAGAATGGATTCTATAAGAAGAAAATCTTACAGACCATCTCTAGGACAATACTATCAGTAACTCCTGAAGAATTGAAAGAGATAGGCAATCGTAAATTGATAGGTATTTTAACTTGATTCCTAATATTCATAATCCTCTTTCTTGCAAAATTTGCGATATACATAAATCATTATTCGATGGGAATATTTTAATTCAAAATCAAGTACGTAAAGATTTAGGCAATCTTGAGAAGGAAGAAATTCAATTCTTCCATGCAACAGACCATTGGGTGCTAAGAGAGGCAGAACCAGAAAAATCATGCAAGGGCTATTTGTACTTGGAACCAAGAAAACACTCTGAATCCTTTACGGATATATCATCTGAGGCATATAAGGAAATGGGGGTTTTGATAGAACAAGGCATGCACTGGATAGAACAGAATTTTCATCCTAAGAAAATATACACTCTTACCATTTCCGAAGCAGTCCCTCATATCCACTTTCATCTAGTTCCTAGATACAAGCAGGATGTCAAGGGTCTTGATTATCTTAAATTGGCCTTAGGAAGTTTATTGGGCAAATCTTGAATCTTAGATTATTAAAAATAAAGTGTAGCCCAGCGATTTAAAATTACCTTCACACACTAGTATTGCTGAGTTCATGAAATATAGGAAGGCTAACTGTAAATATACTTCCTTCCCCTTCTTTACTTTCCACGAATAGTTCACCATTATGCTTTTCAATAAATTCTTTGATAATAATGAGACCTATTCCTGTACTCGGTTCTCCTTCCGTACCTAACTGATTAGTCTTAACATGAATTTGAAAGAGATTCTTTCTATAATTTTCGGGAATTCCAATACCGAAATCTTGAATAGAAATCTGGATAGTCTGCTTGTAGGTAATTGCTTTTAAGATAATCTTATTATTTCTTTGAGAAAACTTCACTGCATTTGAAAGCAGATTTCGTAGAACAGATGCTATCATTTTATTATCCGCAAATATTTCTATATTCTGCTCGAGTTCGTATTGAACTTTTATAGATTTATTTGATATCATAAGTCCAAGGCTATGAACTACTTCTTCTATGAGATCAATCACAAGAATCTTCTCTGGTCTAAAAATAATATTATTATTCTGGAGATTCCCCCATTCGAGTAGATTCTCCAAGAGTTCATAAAGGTGTAAGGAAGCCTTCCTCATCCCTCCCACCATATCTTTAATTTGATCTGGTTCCAATTCTTCAATTTCATTGGAAATAATTTGAGTTAAGCCTAATATGCCATTTAAGGGACTGCGAAGATCATGTGCCAGTATAGAGAAGAATTTATCTTTTTCATTATTGACTTTCAGAAGTTCAAGGTTCTGCTCCTTAATTTTCTCTTCTACTTTCATAAGATCACTAATATCTTTAAAAGTTATAATCTTTCCTTGGTAAAGACTTTGGTTATCATTCTTGAATGACTTGCAACTTACGCTTAACCATAGTGTTTCATTAGATTTGTTGATTTTAAATTCAAAGGATTCATCTTCTCTTGCATGTAGTATTTTTTGTAGAAGTTCATCTCTGGGACTTAGGATGGATTCAAGATTTTTCCCTATTGAGTTTGCAATTTCAGGAATGATCTCTAGGATAGAATGGTTAAAATCTATAATTCGATTTTGTCTATCAATCACTATGATCCCTTCCTTCATCTGGTCTAAGAGCAAAGCTCGTGCTTGGGGAACCAAATCGAAAAGATCTAGATAGTTTAAGGCAAGATAGGAGATCAACATATTGAGTCCGAGTGCGTAAGGGACTGCATCAATTCCATATGGAATAAAACCCAATGGTGTAAGTATAAAAGATACAAATGTTATGAATAAGCCCGAAAGAAAAATGCTCGCTTGTGTTCGAAAAATTCCTTTAGAGTCAAGCCACATTTTACAGAAAATGGCAAAGGAGGCAAGCATTAGTACAATTTCATAAGCCTGTTGAACGAAGTACCATTTCCTTGGTTCTATGGCAAAGAAGGGATACCATCCTGATGTATCAATACGTTCGTTTGTGTAATAGTATCCATGGTAATCATTGCTCAGATTTAAGATGAGTGAGATTGCAGGAGTAATAAGCAATACGAAGAAGAGAATGGGAGGGACTCTTCGGATTCTCCCAGAATAGACTAAACAAAATAAAAAGAAGAATACAGCAAGAAACGGTACAGTTAGGAACTCAAGTTTATAAAAGAAACTTGCCTGGCTGAGTATCTTAGTCGAGATTTCCAAGGCATAAAAGAAACTGTAAGAAGAAATTATCAGTAAGGCTATAAAGTAATATATATAGCCATTGAAATTCTTCCTCTTATATACTAAGCCAGCTAAAACAAAAGTGGATAAACTGGTAGCAAAGAGAGGTAGACTGAAGTAATTAAAATACATTTTGGAGGGACTTAAGGTGTCAATTAAGTCGCATACCTCCCATTAGTTGAATACTTCGACTAAACCTTTCTTCCATTCTATTTCTGCATGATTTAAATTAATTTCTAGGGAAGGCTGCACTAAATTGATTTTGAATTCTTGTATGGTCTCACCAATTTCAATAAAGTCAAGATTGCTATCTGCTAAGGATTGTTTTAATTTTTCTTCATTTGCTACTTTATAGCCTATCAATATAGAAGAAGAAGTTTCACCAAATAGCAACTCATCTAATCTCTCTGACTTAGGAAGATTTCGGACATGGATTCCAAGTTTAGCTTGAAATGCAATTTTGACCAAGGCTACCATAAGACCACCCAAGGATAAATCTTTTGCTGATTCCAGATTTCCCTCTTGGTTGTTTTGTAGAATCCAATCAATCAGTTTCTTCTCTTCATCTAAATGGATTTCAGGGATGATCCCTTGAGTCAATTTATGAAAGACTGATAAATATTCTGAGCCGCCCAAGGTCGGTCTAAATTTACCAACTAATGCTAATTTGGTTCCGGATGCTTTCGGCGCTGATTGCAATGCTTTTTCTACATTGGCAATATAACCAACCATTCCTATTGTTGGTGTTGGAAATACTGGTCCTTCTGGAGATTCGTTGTAAAAAGAAACATTTCCACCTGTGACAGGTAATCCCAGAAATCTACAAGCATCGCCAAGCCCGCGCACACACTCGGAAAATACGTAGTAATTTTCAGGAATATATGGATTTCCAAAGTTTAAATTATTCGTTACTCCATAAGGACTAGCACCCGTTACTGCAACATTCCGCGCAGATTCACAAACTGCCCACATAGCACCTTTGTAGGGGTCTAAATACGTATAACGTGAGTTACAGTCTGTTGCTATGCCTAATCCCTTTTTAGTTCCAGGAATACGTATCAATCCACCATCTTGGCCTGGTGCTATTACTTTTACCAAACCAACTTCTTGGTCGTATTGTTGATACAGGGGCAATCTACTGGAAATATTCCATGAGTTTAAAAATTTCTGAAGCGTAGATTCAATTTCTTTAGATTCTAAGTCTTTTACTTTTGAAAGATCGAGTTTCTGAACTTCATCTAAATACTTAGGCCTTGTAGCTTCTCTCTCATATCTTGGTGCTCCTCCTCCTAGAACTAAGGATTCAGCAGGAATCTCAGCTTTTAATTCGCCGTCTTTTCTAATTCTAAGCATTCCATCATCAGTTACCTTACCAATTTGGACAATATGTAACTCCCACTTTTCAAATATGGAAATAAGTTCTTTTTCTTTGCCTGGAATGGCAACTATAAGCATTCTTTCCTGGCTCTCTGAGAGCATTGCCTCATAAGCATTCATGTCGGTTTCGCGAAAGGGTACCAGGTCGAGATCTACTTCCATACCAGAATTGCCTTTAGCACTCATCTCAGAGGTAGCACAAGATATGCCAGCTGCACCCATATCTTGGATGCCAATTAACACATTCGCATTGATAGCTTCTAGACTTGCTTCCATGAGTAATTTTTCCATGAAAGGATCACCAACTTGAACTGCTGATCTCTTGGATTCTGTTTCCTTGGTCAGATCTTGGGAAGCAAAAGAGGCTCCATGGATTCCATCTCTACCTGTTGTAGCACCTACTATAAAAACATTTGCACCCTTAACTCCACCTGTTGTTGCTGAGGCGGTCTTTCCTATTTCAGCTATACCAACTGTCATTGCATTAACCAACGGATTCTTGTTAAATGATGGATCAATAAATAACTCTCCACCACCAACTGCTATTCCAAGAGAATTTCCATAATCACCTATTCCCTTCACGGCTCTTGATAAAAGATATTTATTTCTATCTTCATCAGGGAAACCAAAACGTAAAGAGTTCAGAGATACAATTGGTCTTGCTCCCATAGTAAAGATGTCTCGCATGATACCACCCACTCCTGTAGCTGCACCTTGGTAGGGTTCAACGGCTGTTGGATGGTTGTGGCTTTCAATTTTGAAGACAACTGCAAGTCCATCACCTATGTCCATAGCTCCTGCATTCTCTTCACCAGCCTTGGCAATTAACTTGTCAGATTGCGTTGGTAGGGTTTTGAGTTTTAGGATGGAATTTTTATAAGAGCAATGCTCCGACCACATAGCAGAGAATATACCAAGCTCGGTTGAATTAGGAACTCTTCCTAAAATTTTCTGTATATTATTAAATTCATCTTCTGTTAAGCCATGTTCTTTGGCATCTTGGAGTGTAACTAATTGCTTTTCCATGAAATAAATTATAAATCCTTTATAGTTCGATAATTTCTATTGTAGTAGAGTAAGGGTAAAATTTCGGAGTTCTCATTCAAATGCGAATGCTTAACTTCACCAATCACCAAGCTATGATCTCCTGCTGGATGAATTGCAGAAAGTTCACAATCTAAGATACAGAGTGAACCAATTATATGTTTAGCACCCGTTAAGCCTTTTGATTCTGAATTTTTTAAGAAATCTATTCTTGATGAATCATTCTTAGAGAAGATCCCGGATATCTCTTTCTGATCGGAGTTTAAGAAATGAATGGAAAATGCTTTGGTTTCGGCAATTGCTTCCAATGCATTGCTAGTTTGGTTGAGACAAACCATAACTAAAGCAGGATTTAAAGATACCGAACTAAATGCACTTACTGTAATACCAGAAGCAATCCCATCTTTTTCATAGGTAACTACGGTGACACCTGAACCATACAGTGAAAGAGCTTTTTTAAAATCATCCTGTGAGAAACTCATACAACCTCTAGTAACATCATTTTAGAATGATTTCTGAGTAGAAAGTAGAAAAATCAGGATAAGAGAATCTAAAATTTGAAAATCCAAGCATTTTCTGCTCAAGATGTGCCCAAAATCCTAAGGCAAGACTAGAATTAGAATAATAATTGACAAATATCAATCTTCTTAAACCCGATTTGAGGCATTTCTCAATTGACGAGGTCTAGAAAAAATGTGTCCCTAGTTCTAGGAGATTGATTGGATATGAAAACATTGACAAAACATAGAGAACTAATTTTGAAAAATTTGCAAGAGAGAAGGGATCATCCAACTGCTAAGATGGTCTTTGATGGTACAAAGGACTCAGTAAAGAAAATCAGTTTTGCTACCGTTTACAACTCCCTAGAATATTTAGTGGGAAGTGGTCTTGTGAAGAAATTGAATATTGATTCCGAGTCTGCAAGATATGATGCGATCTTAGAGGCACATTCACATTTGATTTGTTCTGACTGTGGAAAGATACTTGATATTCCTGCCCTAAAACTAGAAGGCAATGGTGATTTTTCTGAATACAATTTCCAAGCTCAAGAAATTTCTATTAACATTGTTGGAAAATGTATGGATCATTCTGCAAATCTAGACAGATCTTCTGTAGCAAGACTTGAAGAAGAGCAAGTTCTGTCTTAAAGATTCCATTATTTTGAAGAATATTACTGCGATTGGTACCTAAGGACAAGGGCAGTAATATCATCTTCGAATTTCTCCCCACCTAAAAAGCCTTTCAATTCTTCCTTGAGAGCATCGATTATATCTTGCGGTTCCAAATGCTTGGATTTCTTTAGATAGTTTTCCAATCGTTCTTCCCCATAGAATTCTTTCTCGCGATTTCCTGATTCAACTATACCATCTGTATAAAGAAAGAGTAAATCTCCTTCTTTGGGGTGAACCTTCTTTGATTTGAATTCAGCATCTGGGAAAACTCCAAGCGGCTTTCCTTGGGTACTTAATTCAAAAATATCATCCTTAGTCACATGGTAAAAAGGAGGGTGACCAGCAGTTGTGTATTGGATAGTCTTATCTTTCACATTGAGTTCAGCAATCATTGCAGTCACAAAATTATTTCCAATTATGGAAAATAATGATTTATTTATGCCTTGCATGATTTTGGTAATGGATTTTTCTCTTTGGATTTCGCTTTGAAATGCCATCTTTACCATGGATGCTATAAGACAGGCAGGTACACCATGTCCAGAAACATCACATAAGAAGAAGTAGATTTTCCCGTCCTTTTCATAGATATCATAGAAGTCTCCGCCTACCTCATCTAAGGGAATGTAAAGAGAAGCAAAAGAATATCCAGGTATAGCCGGTAGTTCTGTTGGAAGTAATTTACTTTGTATATCTCTTGCTAGGATTAGCTCTTTTTGCAATTGAGACAGTCTATGATTTCTTTCCTTTTGCAATTCTGATTTTGTTAATAAATTACGAAGTCTTGCTTGTAGCTCTAAGGGTTGGAATGGCTTGGAAATGTAGTCGTCTGCACCTTGGGTGAAGCCCTCAAGCTTACCATCAAGATCATTCATAGCAGTAAGCAGGACGACAGGAGTATTTTTTAGAATGCGGTGTGACTTAAGAGCCTTAGTCATTTGGAAGCCATTCATTATTGGCATCATTACATCAGAAAGTATTAGTGAAGGTCGAATGTTTTCTGCTTTTTGAATTCCTTCTTGTCCATTGCTTGCTGATATTAAATTGTATTCTTTGTTCAGCAAATTCTTTAGAAGGTAAAGCATATCCGAATTATCCTCCACAAGAAGTATAGTTTTCTTATTAGGATCTTCAATATAGATCTCTTCAGAATGTGGATGGGAGGCAAGACTTCTCAGTACTTGATCAGAAAAGGAAGTATCCTGCATTTTCCTGGATGAATCTGCCTCGTTCATTCCTGATGAGCTTTCACCAACTTTTTCATGAAGGAAGGGTAGATAGATACTAAATTCTGAACCATGCCCCAATTCGCTTTTTACTTCCACGAATCCATTTTGTAATTCTGTAAGCTCTTTGACCAAAGAAAGACCAATTCCCGTTCCCTCAAAGATTCTTTCCTTACTCATATCTAGTTGCTGGAATCTTTCGAAAATTAAATTGAGCTTATCTTCAGGAATACCAACCCCAGTATCAATTACTTGGATTCTAACATAAAATTGATTATGGTAGTTTAATTCTTTGAGGGTAACTTTAATATTTCCATTGTTAGGAGTAAATTTGAAAGCATTAGAAAGTAGGTTGGAAATAATTTTCTCAGTTTTCTCAGGATCTAATATAGTTTCTATAGATTCTTCGATATCAATTTCCACTTGTATTTTTTTGGATTCAGCCGAGATCTTAAAAGTTGAAACAAGCCCTCTAAGCAATGAAGAAAGATTAGTCGGTGCTAATCTAAGATCCATCAAGCCTGCTTCAATTTTAGCAAAGTCTAACAAATCATTGATGAGGCGAAGCAAACGTATATTATTTCTTTGCGATGTTTCAAGTAGAGAGAGTGTTCCTGGATCCGAGGTTTTTTCTATCGCCTTCTCAAGGGGAAGCAGACTTAAAGTGAGTGGAGTTCTAAGCTCATGGGTGACATTGGCAAAGAAGGAAGTTTTTAATTTGTCAATTTCTAGCAATCTTGCATTCGTTGCAGAGAGTTCTTTAGTTCGGATTCCTACTTCTTCAGAAAGATTCTTTGTTAGATATTCTAATTGGTTATGAACCTGAGCGAATTTAACTGCAAGTGCAAAAGAAATTGAAATTATAAATGCAAGAAACCCTGTCTCCACAAATTTGATCGTATCAAGCACACGCAAATAATTCAAGATATCATTTGTAGTAGATAAGGCAAAAACTATATAGCCTATGAGTATAACTAAGGAACCACTTCTTCTTGCTTTCAATCCTCTATAAAGAAGGAACAATGGATAGGTTATAGAAACACCAACTAAAGATAGTAAGGTTGGAAGTATGAGTGAATTGTAACGACCAAATTGAGAAGGGCCCCAGAGATTCATCCCAAGGGTAATAAAAATCATGAAAATACAACAACCGATAATGAATTTTGCGAAAAAACCTTTGGGCAACTCTAGAAATTTATGGAAGAATTGAATTAGCCAAATAGGAAAGATAGTAACAGATAAGCAGACACCAAAATAATAAAACCAAAAACTGTCCAAGAGCCAATAGGATAAGGTGCTGAAACTAAGATTATAAATGGATAAAGAAAAACAAAGTAAGGAGTAATAAAGATATTCCTTATCTTTTTTGCGTGAAACATACATCATCATGTGGTAGATACCCACAAAGACAAAGATCGCAACAAGGATGGTATTCCACATTAAATTCCTAAGGTATTTTTCTTGAACAACTTCCTTGGAACCTAAATAGATATCATCTAAATTAAAACCGCCCACTCCTCCATAACTTCCAACTCTTATGAGTAGAATATTTTTTCCTTTAGGAAGAATCATTTCCTTAGGTAAGGTGTGAAGTTTCATTTGAGTGGATCTTGATTCAATATCTCCCTTAGCATTAAAGCTTCCCGAACCATCAATGAATCTACCATTCAAATACACTGAATTTGCAATTGCTATATTAGGAGTCATGAGCCCCAAATCCTTACCGGCAAGTTCTCTATAAATTCGAAATTCTAATTTGTACCAAATATTGCCATAGTGCTCTATTCCAATTTGGTGCCAGATACCTGGTACTTGAATGGGTTTCCAGGAATTTGAGTTGATGTTTGGATAGCTTATGGGTGAGGTTTCACGAAAGGACAACCAATCACCAATAATGTGATAGGCTGTTTCTTGGTTTTCAAGAAGAAAGAACCCATCCTTAACCCTTTCTTGTGAAGAGAGAGGGCTAAGGAAGACTAGATAAGCGAAGGTCGCTAGATGTAGAAATCTACGCTTTAGGATTTTCCAAGACAAGAGCAATCCCTTGTCCTCCACCAATGCAAAGAGAAGCAACTCCGTAGCGAACTTTTCTTCTTCTCATTTCATAAGCTAGGGTTAGAGATACTCTGTTCCCTGATGCTCCCAGAGGATGACCAATGGCAATTGCTCCTCCATTAACATTCGTTATTGCTGGATCCAAAGAAAGTTCTTTTTGTACAGCTAGGTATTGAGCTGCAAATGCTTCGTTTACTTCAACAAGACCCATGTCCTTTAGACTGAGGCCAGCCATTTTGAGAGCTTTGGGAATAGCATGAGCTGGACCTATGCCCATCTTTGCTGGGTCACATCCACTGATTCCAAAGCCTTTTATAATTGCAATAGGCTCCTTGCCCGCCTTCTTAGCAAAAGACTCAGAGGCAACAATTACAGCACTGGCACCATCGTTGATACCCGATGCATTCCCAGCAGTCACACTTCCATCTTTCTTAAAAGCAGGCTTAAGCCCTGGAAGTTTATCCTTACTCTCAGCACCTCTAATGAATTCATCTTGTTCAAAGACAACTGGCTTCTTCCCTGGAATAGTAATTGAGACAATTTCTTCTTTCAACAAACCAGATTTAGTTGCTGCTTCTGCACGAGATTGAGAAATTAGGGCCCAGTCATCTTGTTCTTCTCGTGAAATTTTGTACTGGTCAGCAAGATTTTCCGCAGTATTACCCATAGGTAAGTTCACATATAGATCAGTTAAACCTTGAGCAAGGGAATCTTCAAATTCAGTGTTTCCGTATTTGGCACCAAAGCGTGCATTTCGTACTACATATGGTGCTTGGCTCATGGATTCAGCACCACCTGCAAGAATACAGGCTGCCTCATTTAGTATGATTCTTCTATAAGCTTGGATGATGGCTTCCATACCTGAACCGCATAAACGGTTTAAAGTTAGAGCTGGTGAACTGATTGGTGCTCCCACTTTTAATCCAATGTGCCTTGCAAGATAGATTGCATCCTTACTGGATGGCACTACATTTCCCCAAATCGATTCTTCTATGTCAGTTGCCTGAACACCAGATCGAGAAAGGGCTTCATTTGCAGCCAAAACCCCAAGGTCTATCGCTGAAAGATCTTTGATTGTTCCGCCAAAACTTCCGAAAGCAGTTCTAGCTCCGTCGAGAATGAAAATTTTTTCCATAAAACCTAGTTTTCTGGTTGGTGGAAAAAAGAAACTAAAGATTCAAAGGAACTATAGCATTATTTTTCTAAAAAATAAAGAAAAATCAATTGCCATTTTCCGCTCATTATTCCTACAATTTGCCATGAATTATAGTAAAGAACCGTTTTTTGGATGGAAACCGCCCTTACTTTCCTCTCAAATATCTAAATTAGTTTCTCTTGGAATTTCCAAGATGTATAAGATAGACAAAAATGAAGAAATTCCCCTAACTTCAGTTGATTCCAGTATCCATAAAGGTCTTAAGCTGATTCATAGAGGGGATGGCCCTAAGATAGGAAAGGGTTTGGTAGTTGGATCGGTTCGTATGGGTTATGGTCATCATAGAATGGCACTTTCCGTTTATTCCCACTCTATCGCTAAGAAAATTCCTTCCTATCTGCACGATCTACTTTCCATCGATTCACCTGAGGCCAATGCTATAGGTGATGTGGACGGCGCCTATAGCTACTTTAGTCGACTTTCAGCAGATATGGGCGGACCTATAGAATGGCTTTGGGGAAATATTACCAATTCTGGAAATGAGTCCTCTTTGTATTTTTCCACCCTGCTTGCAAGCCAATACAAGCGCTTAATGCAAGACATACCCAAAGACAATCCTATTGTAACAACGTATCCACTCAATGGACAGATTGCAGTAGAGTCCGGTTTCAAAAGAGTCGTACACCTAATCTGTGATAATCATCCCCAGCACTATCTACTTGTTCCTGGAGCCTTAAATCTAGTTCAAACAGAACACAATCTCAAAGGATTTCTAAAGATGGGCGTTCCCAGAGAAAACTTAGAGCTTGCTGGACACTGGATTACGGAAGATATCTTAAGGAATGTTTCCGAAGACTCTGACGAAAGAATGAAACGAACTAAGAACCGTTCTGCGAAGAGATTCCTGATTCCTATTGGTGGCGCTGGGGCGCAAAAGTCTTATCTCACCAGTCTCATTGAACTCTCCAAGGATCAATTGAATGCTGGTGAATTTAAATTTTTCTTGAATGCTGGTGATCATGAACATGTTTACAAGCATTTGCTGGAAGCAGTGGAAAAACTAGGGATAGAGTATGAGGTGATTCGATCTTGGAATGATCTCAAGGAATTTACAGCTAGAAACAAACTCTCCGACAAGCAAGATTCCAAGCTTAAGCCCATTACACTTTTCTATTTCATGACTCATTCGGAAGGATTTTCGGCAACTGATAGCCTCATTCGAATTTCAGATGTTTTGGTTACCAAACCCTCCGAGCTTGCTTTCTATCCTGTGCCTAAAGTTTTTATCAGAAGGGTAGGTGACCATGAAGAAAAGTCTGCCTTATACTCATTAGAGTTAGGTGAAGGGTCTGTTGAATGCAGAGAACCAAGCCATGCATTTGATATCATGCTTCTTTTCTTAAAAAGCCCAGAAGTATCCATGCGTATGAATGAGTGTGTGATTGCAAATGCCCAAAAGCAGGTGTACAGCGGAAGCAAGAAGGCTGTTGAAATTGCAATGAATGCTTGAAGAAGTTTAATATTTAAAAAGTCTTGGTCTAATGAAGCTACGAACTATTCTTAAGAATCTAGGACCAGGACTATTGTATGCAGGAGCAGCTGTTGGGGTCAGCCATTTGGTTCAATCCACTAGGGCTGGTGCCATGTTTGGTTTTGATTTGGTACTTGCAGTCTTAATCGTAAATCTTCTCAAATATCCCTTCTTTGAAATTGGAACTAAATATACAGTAGCTACAGGAAATGTTTTGCTAGAAGGCTACGATAACTTGGGGCGCTGGTCATTATGGGTCTTTCTTGGGATATCTGTTGGGACTATGTTTATTATCATTGCCGTTGTTACTATGGTAACCGCTGGATTGGTTCATAACCTAACGGGCATTGAATTCAAGCTATGGCAATGGAGTGCCATTATTTTAGGTTTTTGTATTGTGGTCTTGGTGGCAGGGAAGTATAAATTTCTAGATTCCGTCATTCGCCTTGTAATCTTGCTTCTAACTATCTCTACTTTTATTTCTCTATGCTTAGCAATTTATGCATCCCCTGAGCAAGTGGTAGCAAGGACACACTTTGATGTCTTTTCTTCTGTGGATGTCCTATTTCTAGTCGCCTTACTTGGTTGGATGCCCATACCTATAGAGGCGGCCGTCTGGCAATCGGATTGGACTCTCGCTGCCAAGGAGGAGAGAGGTTCCATGCCAAGTATGCAGATGGCTTTGATTGATTTTAAAGTCGGTTATTGGGGAACAACAGTTCTTGCTCTCGCCTTTCTTTCCTTAGGTGCTATAATGATGCATGGATCTGGTACTGAATTTTCAGCGAATGCTGTAACTTTTTCGGATCAATTGGTTCAACTGATTAGTAAGAACTTAGGACTTTGGGCTTACCCCTTCATTGCAACAGCTGCCTTTCTTACCATGTTTAGTACATCCATTACTTGCATAGACGCCTATCCTAGAGTGGTAGCAAGAACTTGGAAGATTTTATATCCAAATCAAATCAAGGATCTCGACAAGGCTTATTGGGTATTGATAGTTCTGGTTGCACTTGGTGCTGTAGCCATTTTAATTTTCTTCCAAGAGAGTATGAAGACTATGGTGGATTTTGCAACTACAATATCTTTTGTTACAGCACCCATCATTGCATTTATACATTTTAAAATCTCTAAGTCTAAAGAAATCCAAGAAAAGTATCCAAGTTCTAATCTATCTAAAGTGGTATCTTGGCTTGGACTTGTTTTTTTAACAGTCTTTGCCTTGTACTATTGCTATATCCAAATTTCCAAAAGTCTTTGAAATGAGTCTTGGAAGTGCAATCTTTCCAGTATTTGTTCTCATCATAGGACTTATTGTAAGCATTCATTTATGGGGTAAGGATTCTATCCAAGGTCCTAGTCAATTTTTTTTGTTGTTCGCAGGATTTATAGCAATCTTCTATCAGCTTGCATCTGCTATACGGAATAGGACCTTTAGAATTTTTGGCAGAAAGCTATATTCTGCCATCATAGAAAATATTAAAAACGTAAGCATCGCAATATGGATTTTGTTTTTAGTGGGCGCATTGATAGGCTCTTGGTCCGTTTCTGGGATTCTACCTGGAATGATCTTGCTTGGGCTTAAGACCATACGTCCAGATTTATTTTTAGTGGGTGCCTGCTTGGCTTGTTCTTTGGTGTCTCTTGCTTCTGGGAGTTCCTGGTCAACGGTTGGAACCATAGGGCTTGCACTTATGGGGCTTGGCAAAGTTTGGGATTTTCCACCGGGGCTAGTAGCTGGTGCAATTCTATCTGGTGCTTACTTCGGGGACAAAATGTCCGCACTCTCCGACACAACTAATCTGGCTTCTGGGATTTGTAGGATCCCGCTTTCCGCTCATATTCGCTTTATGTTGCCGACTACTTCTCTTTCAATTCTACTAAGCCTTCTGATTTATGCAATCTTAGGCTTTCAATTTGAGCCATCTAGTCTAGAAAACTTAGAATTAGAATCAACTCTAGAATCAGCCTTTCCACTTTATTATCCCAGTTTTCTTGTTCCTATCTTTGTAATTCTATTCGTTTCTTTGGGATTACCTGCTATCCCTTGCTTATCGATAGGAGTTCTTGGCGGTGTCCTGATTTCTATTGGAATTCGAGCCCAGGATTCTACTAAGGTTTTAGATTCCTTAGTTTTTGGATACAAATCAACATTAGGTGATAGTTCCCTTGATGAATTGCTATCGGGTGGAGGAGTTCTCGCAATGTTACCGACTGTTGTCTTGATTCTTTCAGCTATGGTCTTTGGTGCTTGTATGGAATTCTCAGGGAAGATGGATCGTATCATATCTGAAATTCTAAAAATTGCAACTAGCCCAAGGAAATTACTCTATTCTACTATGGGATTCTGTATTTTTGCAAATTTAAGCACTTCAGACCAATATCTATCTGTAGTAATTCCGGGCAAAACTCTCAAACCAAGTTATGAAAAAATGAGTATGGATCTTCGTTATCTTTCTCGTACCTTGGAGGATTCTGGAACTATAACTTCTGTTCTAATACCATGGAATTCATGTGGGGTTTTTATGAGCACTAGCTTAGGAATTTTAACCTTGGCATATTTACCTTTTTGTTTTTTTCATTGGATTCATCTTAGCATTACCATATTCAACATAGGAAAAAAAGATAATTTTTCTGTGATAGAATGAAGTAAATCTCAACTACATAGGCAGATAAGAAAATTTATCATTTGACAAAAAAATGTTAAATTCAATCTGCCTATATGAACAATGATTATACTAAACTTAAAACTATGTCCGAACAAGTTGTCCATGCCTACTCGACGTATCTTCATCTTGGAGATAATCGTCGTTTCAAAGAAATTGCACCCTATTTTATGAGGCAATATGTTCAGAGTTTATATAAAGATGAAGACCGCTCCTCTGAAGCATATATCCGCTGTTATGAGAGAATAGAGCACTTCTTGCAGAAGTACGAACACAGCTTTAAAACAGAAACAAATCATCTTCTTCCCTACCTGAAGCGTTGTGCTATCAATCAGTATCTGAATGTTCGTAAGGCTGAACTTAAGCTAGTTCGAGAGCTTCCCACGGTGGTCTTTGACGATGAATATTCACAGCCCAATCCAGGGTATAGTCTTGTGCCGAAAGAAAGTAGAAAGTTACTTTTAGAATCCCTGAAAAAGGATGATCCGAAATTTGCAGTAGCTTTTAGTCTGAAATTTGATTTGCCCATGCCTGCTGAATCTTTGGAATTTTTATACCAGGAACTTGCTCGGAGAGGGATTTCCCAAAGAGACTTTTGGGAGAGTCACAGACTGAAGCGAATGAAATGGAAATCCACAAAGCAACAACATCTTTCTCGCATCAACCATCTCAACCAAAAAATCATGGACCAACCTTTCTCTACGAATAAAATCAAATGGAAGCATTATAAGCAAAACCGACTGAGGTCTCTGGATTATCATATGGTCGTGGGCCTTTATAGTTACTCAGAACTAGGGGACTTATTAAAAATGACGCCTGAATCCTTGGCAAGGTGTCTAAGGTATCGAACTATAAAATGGAAAAGGACTTGGGAGAATTCAAAAGAAGCTGTTTTTGGAAAAAAATCGCATAAAATCTTCTCTAAATAATAAAAGAGTTTTTTTTTAATGAGGTTAAAAAATAGTTTACAGAGTCGTCGTTTGGAATAAATTAATCTCGCAAAACACAAAAATAGGGTTATGAAAATAAAAGTTACTAGTAAAAATGATGTTCATATTATAAAAATTGAAGGCGCTATCAAGGCTGGAAATGAATTTGAATTGGGTGAGAAAATCGAATTGTACATCAAGAAGGGAGAGGTGCCTAAATTTATTGTTGATTTAAAGAAGGTTCCTTTTATCAATTCAGCTGGACTTGGAACTTTTTTAAACATTTTCAAGCATATCGATGGTTTGAATGGAAGAATTGTTTTTGCAAATTTGAACTCAGATATCGAAAATCTTATGGAAATCACCAAACTCGCTAGTATTTTTGAAATTTATAAGACTCTTGAGGAAGCTATAGAATCCTTCGAATACTAAAATTCGATTTTTCTTTCTGAGTCCTGAATCGTCTTGGTAACAATATGGTATCGAAGATCCTATTTTGGATAAGAAAGAAAAGAATCTATATCCCCTTTCTATTCATATTCTTTTATAAACTTATATTCAATAGTATTACAGGACAAATTCTTCTAGACAAGGGATTTCAAATTTTTGCAGAGCAAGGACGTCTCCACGCAAATGTTCGAACATTTTCTCTTTTCTATGGAATTGAAATAGAAGACATTATCCTGAATGCAGGGCCTAGGTTTCAATCCCAAGAAATCTTCTCTGCGCAAGCTCTGCGCCTGCGCTATAATCTTCCCTATTTATTTTTTCTTAGAGCAAAAGTCTCCGAGATTGCCTTAGTAAATGCAAAAGTACAGCTAACAAAAGCAGGTGAAATTTGGAATTTTGAAGAAGTTTTTCCTCCATCCACTGAAGCTACAATAGAACCTATTCCAGAATTCGTAGAAGAATCTGAGCCATCAGAATCTCTTTTCCTGGGTCTACCTGTCAGTGCTTATGCGCAAATCAATTTGGAAAATGTTTCTTTTCAGATGAAGGATCTTTCCTATGCTTCGCCTTTGGATTTGGGCTTTCGAGATTTGAATTTGCATTTCGAATTGGATACAAATCGTTTTATCCAAATTCCTTATAACCTAGATGCCTTAGATCTTATTGATCAGATTCATTTGGAATTAAATCCTAAGGCTGCACTTTTAACTTGGTACAAAGATTCAAAGATTCAATTTGAAGCTCCCCTAGATATGAGTCTAGTTCTACATTCAAGTAAGACTGATCCGTTTAGCCTAGAATCTAAATTAAAGTTAGGTGGAGATAATCTTATCATTCAGAGAAATAATAGACTTCCTCTGCTTGTGAAGATGATCTTAGCTTATGATCTGAAATTTATTCCTGAAGAGGATAGAATTTTACTCAAAGATTTAAGTTGTGTGTTTCAAAATGATACATGGTTTCACATTAAAGGAGACCTTAACCAAATCTCTTCCAAGCAAAGGTCAATGAATCTTACTTTGAGTGACTCTGACATCTATCTCGAACCACTTTCTAGAGTTCTAGAGGAATTGCCCATTCCTCCCATGAAGTTAGGTGGTAGAATACAATTGAGCCCTTTAATTGCTAAGGGACGCTTAGAAGATTTACAATTAGAATGGAAGCTTAAAGCCAGAGATGTGTATTTCCAGAAGAATGGAAAGCAACATAAGTCTCAGTTTTTAGATTTAGAAACTAGGGCTAATTTAGATCTAGTCTCCCAAGAGAAACCTAGTGCAGAAAGACCCTTGCCACTTCTTAAATCGATTTACATAGATACTCTCAAGGCGGAGTACAACGGAATCCTTGCTAATCTATCAGGCAGTTTGGGTTCGAATATTCCTATAGATTTAGAATTGAATTTAGATAAACTTGAACTAGGACTTTTTGTTTCGAATCTATCAGGACTATTAAAAGCGAATCTAAATGTTCGAGCAGAGAATTTTGCAAATATCAATGCGGACTTGAATGCAGCCCTTAGTTTTTTTCGATTTACTATGGATAGAAGTCGATCGGGCAATTCTTTTTCAAAAATATCTGCTAAGGCTGATCTTCAATTCAATGAGCCTTTTCAAGTCTCCAAGATTGCTATTCAAGGCTTGGATCTAGGAACGAAGAATGCCCAAAGTGCAGAAGCACTCTCCCTTAAATCCTCTGCAATTGTGTCTTTGGGAGAGGCAATTGTTATTGATTTAAAACAAACAAATATTAATACAAACCTTGCTAATCTAAGTTTGATACTGCCGCTTACCTTAAAGGAGAAAGTTGCTCCCATAGAATCTTCCTTAGGCGCTGTGATTAAGCTTGGGATCAATGGTTTTTTTGATATAGGAAATGGAAACTATAAGGGCAATTTAACATCCATTATACCTGGAATTGAACTCAGGGATTTGGTTGGAAATTTTGCTCTTCGTATGCCAGCGGGTGAGGGTTCCAAAATTTTCTTGGATAATCTACAGTTTCGTGCTTATCAAAACGCACTTGGATTCAATGCAAGTGGCAAATTGGAAAAGCGAAATACTAAAGATAAACCTCCTTTAGGTGATTATTTCGGAGATTTGAAACTAAAGCTATTTCTGAACTCCAGCTTAGAAAGTTACATAGCAAAGGGATTGAGCTACCGCGGGAATATGTACATGGATCTTAATATAAAAGACTATGATATAACGGGTGACTTTATCTCTAATAATTCTAAGATAATTTTTAATAATGGATCTTGTCCAGGAAGTTCTTGTAAGATTTTTCTAGTAGATACCTTAAATGCAGAAGTACCTGTCCATCACGATCTTTCCATAGGTTCCACTCGGGAATTAATAGAGGGAGATAAATCTCGGTTTATTAAAACGTATGGACGTGTCCCTAAAGATAATTTTACCATACAACAAGTGCTAGGCTCTCATCCCTCTATAGAAGGTGCTCCCTTTGCTTATGTAAAATCATCTGGTTCCTATCCTGGGCTAACATCTAGAATCCAATATAAGGAAAATTATCTTTTCATAGATGGAATTCGTTTATCGCTCTTGGATGGTATGGTTTATGGGAAAGATTTCATAGTCAATGTTGGTTCTGGTGATTTAGAAAAGATGGAATATATGGGTAGTCTGCAGGTTCGTGATATTGATTTGAGGCAGCTTCTTTCCAAAGATGCCCAAGGAAAGATTGATGATGGAAAGATAAAAGCAGATCTAAATCTTTCTGGGGTTAATTTAGATGATCCCATTCCCAATATTAATTTGTACTTTAGTATTTTTCAAATAGGTAGAGATTTTGGTAAGAGTGCAATGAATGTAATTTCTACAAAAGGTGCCATTATGGATTTTATTATTGATAGTTATGCGGTAGATAAGGTAGAAGTTGAACTTTCTAAGGGCTTGGTTTATGCTGATGTTCTCTTTAAGAAGTCGATTCTTTCCTATGTAGTAAGTTTGGAGGACAGTAAGATTTCTCAACAAAGAATGCCTTTGGCGAATTTTCTCAAACGTGCCGGTTCAGAGATCTCAACATATAAGTAAATGAATCTTAAAAAATTGAATACTAAAAGTAACATCACTCGCTTTATGAAAATTGCTCTTCCAAAACCAATTGTTCTTATCATTCTTTTGTATGTTCTTAACCAATGCAGTCTTAAGGCTCCAGCCATTACTTTTACTCAGACTCAAACAGCTTCCGAGAAGCAGATGATAGGCGAAGATAAAGAAATCGAAAAAGATGGTTGGTTGATATCTTCAATTAAATCATCATCTTCGGGATCTGATCTTTGGCAGAAGGACGATAGCACAGATTCTATTTCTGATAAAGATCTGATCATTCAATTGAAGAAGCTTGCATACTTAATTCCAGAGATTTCTGAATGGAAGGATAAGGGCATGATAGGTGAGTCTTATGACGGAACCCTTAAGAAAAATCCCAAAGTTCCCATTTCTCCTGCAAGTAATATCAGCCGAGTAGAGCAGCTTATCGATTTGGTGAATCAGACCCGAGCGAGAGTTATAGAATCCAAGTTACTTAAAGAGAAGTTAGCAGATCCAAATGTAGATTTAGTTGATCTCAAGAAATCCTTAACACTAGTTCATTACCAGAATGTAGAACCTGGACAGTATTTCGAATCTAGTAAATCTGTTTGGGAGAAAAAGGATTAAGAATGCTTAGACTTGTTTTCTTTGTTCTGATCTTTAGCAATTGTGTTTTATTTCAGAAGTCTCTTAAGATCAAACCTATACCATTTCACTACCAAGAAATAAGTAAAAATTTCTTTAATCCTAAGAATGATAAACCTTTTCCATTAACAATACAAAGAGGAAATAATTTATACAATACTACCACAGCCGATGGGAGATTTTTGTTTTATGCAACCAATAAAGAAGGGAACTTTGATATTTGGTTTAGAGACTTGAATAGCTCGATTGTAGTTCCTGTAACAGAGCACCCATCCCAAGAGTTGAAACCAGCTATTAGTCCAGATGGAAGCAAACTAGTGTTTGTATCTGAGCAATACGACTCTGAGGGAGATATTCTTCTTCTTGAGATGGATCCTAATGAATGGGTAGAATCAATTCTCAAGGGTAAGAGATTTGTAGACCAAGATTTTAAAGTGCTTACCAATCCTGATTGGAAGAATTCCAATAGGCAGCAAAAGGTAATAGATACTGATCCAGCTTGGTTTCCTAATGGTGAACAGATTGTATTTTCTTCAGATCGATTCTCACCAGGAACCCAGAATTTAATTCTCTTAGATCTAAGTCAAAAGAATGAAATGACTCAACTAACGATTAACGGAGGGACTTCTCCTTTTGTATCAAGAGATGGAAGGCAGATTTATTTTCTTTCATACATGGATAGCACTAATGGAGAGATCTACCGACTTGATATAAATTCAGGTAAGATCTTTCCTATCACAAAGAATGGATTTTTGAATTTTTCTCCATCCATTTCTAGCGATAATCGTTTTTTGTACTATACATCAATTCGTAAGGATACAAATGGAAACGGAGTCTTAGATGAAAGAGATAATTCTTATATTGTTCGAAGAGATTTAAATTCTGGAAATGAAAAATTCCTGAGTTCTGGAGATAATTCTATCTTTGATACCCGCTATTCAGATTTCAATGGTGGATCTATTCTTTTCTCAGCTGCTTTTTATAATTCTATCAACATCTACTTTATCCCATACACAGGTTCTATTCCTAAGCAATCCAATATCATCGACCAATACAACTACGCATTAGAATATGCTAATTCCAAATCAGAAGCAAGATACTTTCTTGCTTTGGATAGTGTAGAATTATTCTTCGAGTCAGATCCCTTATATTCAATTTATCGAGCTAGAATCGATCATAAAAGGATGGAATTCTATCAAAATAATAGAAGTTTTGCTAAGCTAGAGAAGCTAAGAACTGCTATGCGAGATAGGCCTTTAGTTTCTGATTCTCTTTCTATTGCTTATGCCTTAGCCCAAGAATCTAAGTCATCACTTATAAGTCAAATCCAAGGGATAGATGGTCTTATCAAAAGGTTAGATTCCCTTGGTAGCAGTAAAGATTACTCTCAAGAAAAAGCATCCTTACTTCATCTAAGAGTTGAGCTCCAAGAAAAGAATAAAGATTTCCAATCTGCAAGACAGACTCTACTTATCATCCAAAACCTTTATCCAAATTATCATCTAATTCGTGATATCCGAAATAAATCAGGACAATACGAATTTCTCCCTGATTCTGTGGCACTTCCAAAATACTATAAAGAATCTATCCTAGCTTATGAGTCAGCTATTCAAAATGATACATCTATCAATTCCCTGATGAAATTAGAAATGAAGGATTTACTTTCTGATTGGGAGAAAAAAGTTTTCCAAGATAAAAGTTACAAAGAAGCAATCACCTTAGTTACTAAGATGGAAGAAAATCCTGAAAATCCTTTGCAGTCTACTATTTTCAAATCATACGTAAGCTTTCTGAAAGCAAAAGCATTTAGGTCTATGAGAAATCTCAATGAGAGTTCTTCCATTCTAGATACCTTGATTCCAATTCCACAGAATCTTGAGTTGGATCCTCCAGGGCAGAAGTCTGTATTTGAATATCCTGAGTTTATTAAAATCTACAAAAATCCAGCCTTAAGCTATATCCACCTAATACGATACAGCAATGCCCAAGACCAAGGAAATGGAACCTTGGCTCTTCGAAATCTGCGTATATTTATGGAATTTTACGATCCTCTGGTAAGCCCAGAGTTAAAAGAAGAAGAGTTTTCTCGATTATTTTTATATTGGGAAAACAAGGCAATCGAATATGAAAGAATTGGTGATCTCCGCCAAGCAGCTGTTCACTATTATTTCAATAATTTAGGTATGTCCTTAGCGAAATCTAAGAATATCTCTGTTGAAAAATTCTATGGTAACTATGCGGTTTATTACCAAAGAAAAATGCTTGAGACGATTTTCACCTATGGAAGAGAGCTAAGACAGAAAGAAGAAGCAGCTTTTTTAAACCAATTGAATATTCTCGGTGAAGGAAAGCTTAATATTATAGGCAATCTTTCTGATACAGTATCCTTAATTGATAAGGTTCCCATCCCATTTCTGGACAAATTGAAACTTCTAGGTGATTTTAGAGATCTTCAGAACAAGGATGTGCTTCATGAAAATGCAACCTCACTTGCTGATTTATATTTTAACTTTCATTTAGAGAAAAATAGACCCTACCTTAATCTAGCAGTTGTTTATGGTTATGCTTATTATTTGATCAATAGAGCGGTAATAAATGAGACTGCCTTATATAAAAACAATGCAATGTCTCCCGGCAAGAAACAACAAATCTTAGAGAACTTCAAAAAGGCAGAGTATGAGCTAAGATGGATATTATTTTCAGATCCAACTTTCCCTGATGCCTACCAGCTTTTAGGTTGGCTCTACCAATACATAGATATCATTAAGACCAAACGTTTAGATCAAGAAGGAATCACTGAAGAAGAAAGATATGATAGTTTGTATGCTAAACATTTTCCAGAGAAAAACTTTGAAGAAAATGTGGAGCTTTATTCTCAAATTTTAGAATTTCTTGGAAAGGAATATAAAAATAAGAAAGTTTTATCTGATTTGAATTTGAATCTTGGAAATAATTATTTTTTATTAAGCATTTATCCAAAGTCCAATGAAGCTTCTGCAAAGGTAGAAGACTTTGGTAAATTTATTCTGTCTAGGTCTCAATTTGAAAACTACCAACAGGAAGCTATCTTTCATTTTAATTATGGTAGATCATCACTTTATAGAGCAAATTATAAAAAAGCGATTCAACAATTTACACTCGCATTAAACATTTACGAGAAGAAAGAATACTACCAATCACTGACTGCTTATTCTGATTCAAATTCAAAAAATGGCAGTACATCATTCGGAGAAGTAAAACGAAAGCTCGCAATTCTTAATGCCATGATAGGACTTTGTAAGATGGAATTGGGAGATCACGAAGGTTCTATTGCTCATTTCCAATCTGCAATTTCCCAAAATAGAATAAACAAAGAAATCGATGAATTGAATCTTTGGAATTCTCTTGCTATAGCTTATCAGAAAACGGGAAGATACAAGGAATCAAGAAATATTTTAGATATAGCGGACAAGGAGTATGTGGAGAAAAAGTCTCTCTTATCTATATTTGATATTTCAATAACTAAAATATTTTGGAACTTCTTTCTGCCAGATAGCGTTAGGGTTTCAGGAGAAGGCAGATTTCCTGGAGAATTTCCATTAGATTACAAACGTTTGTTAACAAAAAGTATACGAATCAATAATTTAATTCAAGAAAGAGACTTTATTAAAGCAATATACTTAATTAAAGATCGAGACGATTTCATTCGTTCAGCGGATTTAAAGAAATGGGAAATGGGTGTTTTGGTTACCCAACAATCTTATGCCTTACTTGGCGAGATTTATTATGAATCAAGAAATTATATGGAAGCATATAATTCATTTGAGAAAATGCAGATTGGTTATCAAAAATCTCAAGCTGCACAGGGGGAAAGGGTGGCAGTGATTCGAAAGAATTATTCTGCATTTGCGCTCGTTGAAACAGAGGAAAATCCTTCTCTTGCCGCCGAACTTTTACTTAAGAATATCAAGCAACTTTTAGATCAAAGAAATAATCAGACGAAGTTTTGTCGTGAAAGTTTTGACACTCAAATATGTAATTTACGTTACGTGAAAGGATTTAAGAATTATGAAATATTAATGGGTTTAAATTATTATTATCTAGGTGAAATTTCTAATTTTCAAAAAGATAAAATTAAAGCTGTTGAGTATTGGTCCGCTTCCTATCAATATCTTAAAAATCCAGGCGGTATTGATTCAAGATTTTATATGCTGCCTCAGGATATATTGACTCGAAGAGAAAGGATCCGAAACTTTATTAACCTAGCGAGATTGCATCTTCGTCTAGATAATTCAGAAGAGGCTATCAATTCTTTAAAGCTAGCTCGTGAATACTCTTATGAATTTAATTTGGAAAGAGAATCCTTCCTGACGGAGTTAGTTGAACTCGAATCACAAATTCGATCCAATTCTTTTACAAAAAAATCTATTCCAAGTTTGACAAGACAACTGAATTTAGTAGAAAATAAATGGAAATCTTCTAAATTACTTCCATACCAAATTAAAGAGGCAAGCCTCAATAGTTTTTATGATATGAGAATGGGGCTTAGCTATCTTTTGAATCGTGATGGCGAAGTTCCCTTGCTTAGAGATGAATACCGTTTCCAAAGATTACACCAAGAAGTAATTCAATCCTCATTAGAATTTACTGATTTGAATTTGGACAAATTGTACAAAGATCATCAGGCAACCTTAAAAAATCTTATCAAATCTCAGTCAACCTGGGAGAGACAATCTCTTGCAAGGAGTAAAACAAATAAAACCCAAGCTAGATATTCAAGTTTATTGAGAAATTTAAAGCAAATTGAAAATTCTTTATTAAAAGAATTTCCCAAAGAATCTTATTTTCTCCAGTCTTCAATTAAGTCTCGTTATGAGAATCTCCCTTTGGGAACAATTTCTCTACGTTGTCATAAATTCCATAACTCAATTCATTTATGGATCAGAAAGAACAATAAAACCGAACATTCTGTTCTCCCAAGTTCAGAAGTTGATTTTTCATTGAATCAAATTTTAAATCCATATAAAGAATTTTCAAGAGCATTTGTTAATCCAGATAATTGTACCGAATTGTACTCTTCTAAATCAGATTTTCAAAATACTTATCTTATTTCATCAGAAAGAATGGTTCAGGATATTCCCCAGAAAGAAGGACAAGAATGGCGTTATAGAACTTCTTTTGGCGAAGCTAAGCATAAGTCTGCAGATCGTTTGCAATATTCATCCGAAGAAAATTTAGGACCTAAGCTATTGAATACGGATCTTTACTTCAGCCAAAACTCTGAAATCAATAATTTGTATCCTATCTTTAGTTATTCAGAGAAGAATGGTTTGAATCTTAGAGAAATTTTCACAAATAAAAATGAACTCTCTGCTTTAGCAATTCAATCTAATAAAACCAATAAGCAATTTATAGAAAGGCTTAATGATATCCATGATTTATTTTATAGCCTTAGACCTATTAATGTAATTTTCTCCGAACCATTGGAACTCGATCAGATGAAGAATTTCAAACGAGAAGAATTCCAAGCAAAAGGTTTTATTCTAGGGCTTCTTCCCGACTTGGTGGACAGTAAGATTTCCTTAGATAAATACCAAAAGAAGAGAATCCTTGCTATTCAAGAAGAAAGAGCAAAAAACTATGAATCAGCCTACGATAAATATTATTTAGCAAGTAATTTTCTAACAGAGGCACAAAAGCAGGCAATCCTTGAAAGTAAATTGGATTTGGCTCGAATTAAAAGGCGTTTGTACTCTGATTATGACCCTGATTATTTTTATAAAAATATTTTGGAAGAATATAAATCTGACAAAGAGTCTCTTGATAAAATATACAATGTTTTCTTAAGAGATTGCTTTTCGGATAGAACAATTCGTATCCGAAGAAATATTTGCGATGCATACTATGTTGAATGGAAGAAAAAGAACTCCTTAGCAAGCAGTGTAGATTTTTATTATAAGATGTACAAAGGCGAGATTAAGAACCTGGACACAGCCCTGGAACTTGCCTTAGGCGATACAGATGACGATGACTATATCCGATATATGCGAATTTCCGATTTATACTTGGAGAATTTTCTTTTTGATGAATCTAAAAATTTTGCAGAAAAAGCGGGCAAGGTTTCTTCTTCTTCCAGAGAAAGAGCATTCGTAGATTCTCGTTTTCTAGAAATTCAATACCATCGTGCTTTCTTAGAGGGTCGAACGGAATTTACCTATGAAACCATTCCGAGCCAAACTAGTTATGCTCTAGGACTCGGACGAAATTGGGACAAATTTACAGAAAAAGTAAATTCGGAAACCTTTAAAAAGTTAGGTGATTCTGACAGTATATACGATGAATACCGAAAGAGAATGTACAATAGGTGGAGAGATTGGGAGTATGGGAAGGAATTTGAATCTGTAGCCTTAATTCCGGATGAGTTGTATGAGGGCGGTTCAGTGCTTTCCAAAATGACTCATTTGAATAGAACCTTATACTTTTATTTACTTCAACAATCTTCTAAGCACCAACTTAATTCAGAATCAGATGCACTGATGGACCAACTACTAAAACAAGAGGAAGAAGAGGGTTTCAACAATAGATCTTTCGCATACCAACTCTATTACGCTGATCAATTGATACGCAATGGTGAATTAAACTCTGCACTTAAATACATTCGTAACTTTGAGACAAAATACGATGCCAACAAAAGTTTTCATCCTTTTTTAGAAAGAAAATACAATTATCTTATCTTTAAATTATCGAGATTCAAAGATGAGATAGTCTTTTTAAAGAATACTGAGAAATTTATTGAACCAGATGTGAAAACTCTCCTTGGTGCATTTCGTAAAAGTAAGAAAGATGGGCCAGAAAGTTTTGATATTATTTTGAATTCTTATGTTCAAAGTATTTCTAAGAGAACTAAGGCATTTACTCTTTATGAACGAAATAAATTAGAAGACCTTATGCAATACATGTCTCAGGTAGCATTAGAATTTGATAGTTCCGAAGGATTTCTGGATCTTGTTCATTTTCAAGATACATTGAATGCATACAATGAACGATCACTTGGAAATAAATTATTAGTTAAAGACCTACCAAAATTCAAATCAATATCTACTCAATTGATGAAAGGTATTCCACCAGGACAAAACCTTCATGTGGTTTCTGATTTTCTAGATAAAACTTATTTAGTGACAGTTTCTCAAGGTAAGAACAACGGAAGAGTCCTATTCCCAAATAAAAATGAAATACGAAAGGCACTCCGTAAATATAATATTTCTTCTTTGGAAGGAGGTGAGGAAGCTAGACTACGTGATATAATTGATGATAAATATCGTAATACAATTCGACTCCAGAAAGAAAGTATCAATTATCTCTATCTATCTTCTCATCATTTGAAAGCCCCACTTTTACAAAAGGTTGATAACCAAAATTATCTTGTGCAGAATCTATCTTCTTTAGTTGATAATCCTCCTGTAAAGAAATCCTCTTTATCTTTTCAAAGAGCCAAGATAAAGAAATTTACTCAGACAAATCTATCCGATAAGTCTTACAATGATTTGAAGTCGATTGAAAACTGGGAACTCGCATCTCTAGACTCAGCCTTGGGCAATGAAATTTCTCTATCCCAAGAAGAATTATTGATGAATACCAAACATGAATTAATTTTTGGTGGAACATCCCTTGTCAATTTAGCTAAACAAAAATCAGACCGTAAATCGATTTGGCTAACAAGTTCTAATTATTTAGGACGAGAATACTATCTATCCAATTCTCTAAATCATTCTCTATACTTCCTAGACTCCATACATAAAGGGCCGGGCATTATTTCGATTGAAGATCAATCTGATTTTCCAAATTCATTTTTCTTAAAGAATTTACTTTCCGGTAAATCAGAAAAGATGGAACTAAGGTTTCGACTTATGGAAGCAAGAGAAAATCAAAGAATACGATATCCATTTGATAAATATTGGCATGGTTACAGATTGTACACATCTAGTTTTGTCCTAGATGATACGAAATAGATTTTATTAAAGATTAATCTTCTGCAAGAATTTTCTCTTTTTCTTCTTTAGATAGAGACTCATAGGATTTAACCAAGTTATGAAAGATTGAGAAATTCCCATTTGCTTTTTGGAATTGAGCTTCAAAAAATTTTCCGCCCGATTTGTATCTTAGGGCTCCTATAAAATCCTCATTGTTCCAATCTTTTTCCATAAATTTTTGTTGAACTTTCTTAGGAATGTAGTTATCACGGATCGCTTTAGCTTTGAAGGATGATATGATTTCAAATTTTTGTTTCAACTTTACTTCATCAGTATGACTTGATTCATATATGGATTTCAATTGATTTGCAGTATCGATTATGAGTGCAAAAGATTTCAATCTCTTTGATTTTTTATCATACCAATCTAAATAATCAGGATCAGATTTATTTTTATAATAAAGCTCCACTGCTTTTCTTTCTACAAATTCAGCATAGGATTCATTAAAGGTTGAATCACCAGGCAAATAATAAGTAGCGTGTGCCATTTCATGGAAGACTAGACCTGCGAGATCGGGTTTACTCCATTCCAGTTGTGGAGAAAACACTGGGTCGGATAACCAACCAAGTGTGGAATATCCTCCTGTAACTCTAAGCCGTGTATCGAGTCCTAGTTGTTTTAGATTCTTTTCCTCTTCCATGGCTAGGCTCATATCAAAGTATCCTTTGTAAGGAACTTCACCTGCAATGGGGAACCACCATGTATATGATTTGAATTCAAGAGGGTAGCTTGCACTCACATTCCAGCCAACTTCTTTTCGATTGAGTTTAACAAAATATTCAAAACCTGAATCGCTGGAAAGAGCAACATGTTCCACACCAAAACTCTTAATTTCTTGGATGAATTCCAGTGATTGAATTGTAGGATCATCCTCTGTTCGATTCTGGATAATATCTAAGATTTTCTGGCGAGACCAGATTTGGTGGATTTGTTCCTTTCCTAAATGACTTAGGTAACCAATACAATTCGTAAGAAAAAATAAGATAAAAATAAAAATCTTCATAATTGAATTTAAAAAATTTACACCGATATACCTTTCCCTAATCTGGAACAGTAGATGGTCCAAAATAGTAAAATACCTCGGATAGTCTATATAAATCTCATCCTTATCTTTACGGTTTTGGGAGCAATTTTTTTTCCTGAACTTAGAGATGCGATCAGTCATTTTACTGCCTCTTCCCGTCCGATTCCACCTCGCAAGCAAATGCAAGCTGTATATTTGCAGAACTCTTTTCGGAATGTCTACCAAATCGCTCAGAAGTCCGTTGTTTCCATTCGTACGAAAAAAACGGAAATGATCCACAATCCCTACCATTATTTTGACAACAAAGAAGAAACAATATCATCGGTGGGTAGTGGTTTTCTTATAGATCCGAGGGGATTTATTGTTACGAATTATCATGTTATACGATCTGCCGAAATAATAGAAGTAATCCTTCACAATGGAAGAGTCGCTCCAGCAAGATTTGTTGGAAGTCATGAAAGAGCTGACATTGCTCTCTTAAAAATCCAAGAAGCTGATGACTATGAATATGCGTCTCTAGGTGACTCTGATGAAGTAGAAGTGGGTGACTGGGCTATTGCGGTAGGATCTCCCTATGGTCTTGAGAAAACTTTTACAGTGGGAGTTGTCTCCGCCAGATCCAGAGAAGACCTAGACGAGACTGGACAGACTCATATCCAAACTGACACAGCAATCAATCCAGGGTCTAGCGGTGGTCCACTTCTCAACATATATGGCGAGGTCATTGGTATCAATCGTATGATTCGATCGGCATCAGGTGAATCAGCTGGAATTGGTTTTGCTATTCCTATCAACTATGCCAAAAAAGTTCTGAAGACCATAGAAGCAAATGTAGGAGTGAATATTCGCCCTGCTATGTTAGGTGTTGTTGCAACCATTCCAATTCCACATCACAGAGAAGCGCTTAGTATTCCTGCCCAAGAACTTGGAGTATTGATTTATGATATAGAGCCTAAGTCTTCTGCTGACTTTGGAGGCTTGGAGAAATTTGATTTTATTCGTATGGCCAACGGTTCTATCATTCGAAACACCAATGATTTGAGAGAACAAGTAAGTCTCGCTGGTCTAGGCGGGAAGCTTCGTTTAAATATAATTAGGCGTTCTAAGATTCAAGAAATAGATATAAAATTAATAGATAAGCAGTATTACGAATGAGAAGAAATATAGTTCACTCCGGTGCCGATGCATTAATCTATGAGATTAGGCAGATTGTTGGTTTAGCAAAGTCGATAGAATCCTTGGGAGTCACTATCACTTGGGAAAATATTGGTGATCCTGTTCAGAAAGGAGAAGCTATTGTTCCTTGGATGAAAGAAATCATCAAGGATCTGGTTGATGTTGATAGATCTTGGGGTTACACAGCAACTCAGGGAGACATAGATACTAGGAAATTTCTTGCAGATCGAGTCAACGAACGAGGCGGTGCTAAAATCACGGGGGATGATATTTTCTTTTTCAATGGTCTTGGTGATGCTGTTGCAAAAATCTTTGGATTCATGAGAAGAGAAGCTAGAATCATAGGACCAAGCCCTGCTTATTCAACTCTTTCTTCAGCAGAAGCTGCGCACAGTGGTTACGAGCACCTAACCTATGATTTGTTGCCAGAGCAGGGATGGATGCCAGATCTACAAGATATAGAAAATAAAATTCGTTACAATGATTCTATAGCAGGGATTTTACTAATCAATCCCGATAATCCAACAGGAGCAGTTTATCCGAAGGAAGTAATTCATGAGATTGTAAAAATCTGTGAAAAGTATGACTGCGTCTTAATCTGTGATGAGACCTATGCACATGTAAATTATTCTGACACAGGCTCTATTCATTTGTCCGAAGTAATAGGTGACAAAGTCTGCGGTATGGCACTTAGATCTATCTCTAAAGAATTTCCTTGGCCAGGAGCGAGGTGCGGTTGGTTGGAAGTGTTCAATCGCAAGAATGATCCAATTTTTGATCGATATATTAAATCCTTGTTAGATGCCAAAATGCTGGAAGTTTGCTCAACTACTCTTCCACAACTTTCTATTCCTAAGGTTTATTCACATCCAAATTTCATTTCACATTTAAAGACTCGAAATGAGAAATTCAAGAAACGTGCTCATACTGCCACTTCGTATTTCGATGGCATGGAAGGAGTGCAAGTAGTTGAACCCAAGGGTGCATTCTACTTAACGGTATACTTCCCTGATGGAAGTTTAAATAATAAAATGAGCTTGCCAATTGCAAATAAAAAGGTACAAGATTTTGTCGAGCCTCTCTTAGCATCTGCAAAGGTCGATAGAAGATTGGTTCTTTATCTTCTTGCAGCTACTGGTATTTGTGTCGTTCCCTTATCTTCTTTCTGCTGTGATAAGTCTGGTTTTCGAGTTACCTTATTAGAAGAAGACGAGGAAAAATTCAATTGGATATTTAAAACCCTTAGAGATTCAATTAAACAATATTTGGAGTCTACTTAATTGGGCGAAAATCCAAGATTCAAAATTGGAATCACAGATTCTGGTTTCGGTGGACTCAGTATGGTTGCTGAGTTCCAAAGGTTTTATCCTGATGTGGAAATAATTTATTTCGCAGACTTGAAGAATGCTCCTTATGGTGAGAAGCATAAGTCTCAAGTGCAAAAATTAGTTCAGGAATGTGCTGATCTATTATTGATTCAGGGTGTAGCTGCTATCTTGCTCGCTTGTAATACGGCAACTTCTGTAGCTGTGGAAAGCCTCAGAACTTATTTATCCATACCAGTCTTTGGAATGGAACCAGCTATTAAACCTGCTTTAGCGTCCTCTGAACAAGAAAAAGTTTTAGTTTTAGCCACTCCACTTACACTTAAAGAAGATCGGTTTCTTTCCTTAAAGAATAAAGTTGATCCTATGAATCGAGTTATTGCTGTATCATGTCCTGGTTTATCTAAATTGATTGATCAACAGAGAATCCAAGAAGCAATTCAATATGTTCAAGATATTATTTCAGAGCAAGATCTAGAAAATGTTCATTCTGTTGTTCTAGGTTGCACTCATTATATTTTTTTAAAAAATAAATTGCAAGAATTGAATCCACAGCTACATTTTTATGATGGAAATTCTGGAACCCTAAACCACATAGCAAAGACATTTCATCTTTCTCAAGATAATAAAGTAAAGAGTGATCTCGCTCAGATACCAAGATGGAAATTTATTACAAATATTGATCAATCTAAAAATGAAGAGATAGCAGTTTCATGGATGAATCAATTTCAGAACCAAAACTATACAAGGGCAATATGAACACAAAACCTTTAACCTATAAAGATGCTGGGGTTGACACAGAAAAAGGCCAAGTCTTTATCCAAAACATCAAAGAAAAAGTACAATCCACCTTTGATAAGAACGTATTAGGTGGATTAGGTGGATTTGCTGCAAGCTATGATGTCAGTTTTCTTAAAGAATACAGAAATCCTATTTTACTTTCTGGTACTGATGGTGTGGGAACCAAATTAGAAATCGCCAGACTTCTTGATTTTCATTCCACTGTAGGAATAGATTTAGTGGCTATGTGCGTTAACGATCTTTTGGTGGTGGGTGGGAAATCTTTATTTTTTCAAGATTATATTTCATGTGGTTCGCTTAATCTTAAACGAATGGAAGCAATTGTTTCTGGTATAGTCGAAGGCTGCACACTTGCAGGAGCGAGTCTAGTAGGTGGTGAGACAGCAGAACATCCTGGTCTGATGGAGGAAGATGAATACGATCTCGCTGGCTTTGCAGTTGGTGTTGTTGAAAGAGATGAGATGATTACAGGTGAAGAAATAAAACCAGGGGATCTTGTGATTGGTATTGAATCGAGTGGACCTCATAGCAATGGATTTTCCCTACTTCGTAGATTATTATTGAAAGACGGGAATTTACCAAGTACGGAATTAGAAATAGAATTTATCAAGAACTCTGCAATGAAGCCAACAATTATTTATGTTCCTTATATTATGGAACTACTAAAAACATTTCGCCCTAAAGGAATGGTTCATATTACTGGTGGTGGTTTCCCTGAAAATATCCCAAGAGTCTTAAGAAAAGGACAGGGCATTGAACTTAATAAGAAATTATTTCCTCAAAATGAATTTTTTACTAAATTACAAAAAGACCATAAATTATCGGATGAAACCATGTATTCAACCTTCAATATGGGTGTAGGTTTTGTTTTAATTGTCGATAAGAAAGATAGTGATGCAGCATTGAATTCTATTACAAAGCAAGGCTTAAGGTCTTCTATCATAGGATCAGTTAGCTCGAATGAAGGATTTAACCTTCTGGATTGAATTCTAACTCTATACTATATGAAATTTCTGAAAACAATCTTTCTCATCTATCTCTATCAATTTGCCTTTTTCTCAAATCATCTTTCTGCAATTGAGTTTAACCCTTGGGATTTAGATATTAACCAAAGAGTTTTAGATAGAAAGACAATAAGCCAGATTATCATAGACCCGCGTGTAAATGAATACCGTTTGGTGTTGATTGCCTCCGAAAGATATCCTTATAATTTCAAGACTAGTTCATTTGCTTTTTTCTTTAGATTAAAAACCGTAGAAGAAGCAAATAATCTCATGCATAAAATTGATCGTTATTTGGAGACTGGTCAACAAATAACAGTTAAATTATACGGATCCGAAATAAAAGGAGTAATATTTCATGAGCCTTATGAAAAGCTTCCTTGAGTTTAAGGATTATTTTATAAATAGCAATAAATTATTTTTCTCATCAGAATCACAGGTTGATGAATTAGAAAATTATTTTGAAGATAAAATAGACTTATTATTTGTATATTTTCTCTTCATTGCACAATTTGTTCAATACTTAATACTTTCCCTTCTTTCTGCAAACATTACCAATCTTATTCTAAAAGAATCACTCTTAATAACTTTTATTTCTTTTGTGCTTCTTTTTTTTGCTAAGAATAAAAAAGTTTTTTCGATTGCCATTTATCTTTCATCTTTAGTGATCAACTTCTTAATTTTTTATTCTGTCGCCAAAATCGCTATCTATTACTCGGATTCATTAGATGTTTCAGGAATTAATAATTTATATATTTCTTTGTCTTTCTTATTATTAGTCCATGCATTTCGCCTAAGAAAGTTTAGTTGCATAATTCCAGGGATTGAATTCGTAGCTCTTCACTTATTGAGCCTTTATTGCTTTACGATTACTTCTCATTGGGAATTGGATGCGTTTTTATTTATTCCTGATATATTATTCATTATAACTACTATAATTGGAACTGGAGTTGTCATCAATCGCAGAGAAGACTTTAGAGAGATCCACAATCTCAATAAGGAAAAATCTGTAATGTCCAGGGAACTCGAACTTGCTAAGAAAGTCCAAGATTCACTTTTTCCCAAAGATATAAAGATAGATGGATTAAGGTATGAAGTTTTTAGGCAGAGTCATAATTACATCGGTGGAGATTTTTATGATTTTGTTATGCTGCGGGAAGGCAATGCGGGAATTTTTATTACTGATATAGCCGGACATGGAATTTCATCGGCTATGGTAGCAACAATTATGAAAGTTATAGTTGCGACCATTCCTTACCAATTTAAACTAAAGCCAGATAAGTTCTTGGGTCATTTGGATACAAGACTTGCCGTAGATTTGGATCACTACCATGCATCTGCAATTTATATGTTCTTGAATTTTCAAACCAAAAAGATGCTATTAGGCAATGCAGGTCATCCTTACCTTTTGTATTCTTCAAGGGATGGTCAATTTACTGAAATCAAGACGGAAGGCTCTATATTGGGATTTCAAATTAAAGATCCAATAGTCACTGAAGTTGAATTAAGCTTTGATGAAGGTGATAGGTTCATGATGTATACTGATGGATTGATAGAGTCTCCTACAATTGATGGCAAATATATTTCTGAAAAAGTTTTAATCGATATTTTAAATAACAATAAAGACGTGGTTGATATCAAAGATTTAAAGAATATTATGTTGAACGAATTGTCCAATAAATATGGATTGAAGAAATTTACAGATGATACTATGTTTTTATTATTCGAAATTACATCTAGGAGAAAGAAATGAAATATATCAAACAAGAGCTAAGAGATGGCATACTGGCTATAACTATTCAAAAACCTGAAACTTTGAATGCATTGAGTGGCGAAGTCCTAAGCGAATTAGAGGAAGTGGTTGATTCTATTTCTGCATCTGATGAACATAAAGTTGTAATCCTCACTGGAGATGGAAAGGCGTTTGTTGCTGGAGCTGATATTGCATGCATGTCAAAATATGACGAAGCTTCTGCTTTAGAGTTTTCTAAACTTGCTCATAGAATTTTTGAAAAAATTGAAAATGCAAATTTCATTTCTATTGCCTTGATCAATGGATTCGCCTTAGGTGGAGGACTTGAACTCGCACTTTCATGTGATATTCGTTATGCTTCCACTAAAGCAAAGTTAGGTTTCCCTGAAGTTAGCCTAGGCCTCATCCCTGGTTTTGGAGGAACTCAAAGACTTGCTCGTTTGGTAGGAGTTGGAATTGCAAGTGAATGGGTTTATTCAGGTGAAATGTTTAGCGCGGAACAATCAAAATCTTTCGGAGTTGTAAATAATATATATGAGCCAGACGATTTGTTTAAGGAAGGTCATAGACTCGCTGCTTCTATACATTCAAGAGGTAAGCAAGCTCTTATCAATGCAAAAAAGACAATGCGAGCTGGATTGAATTTAACTCTTCCCCAAGGTTTGAGGTTGGAAGAAGAAAAATTTTCTTCCTTATTTGGTAAGCCGGAGTCCAAAGAAGGTATGGGTGCTTTTCTAGAAAAAAGGAAGCCTAATTTCTAAATTGAATTACAAACCAATGAACCAAAGATTTTTACAGCATTTTTCATTCTTTGTTCTCTTTCTATTGGAACTAGTTTTTATTCAGAATGTATATTCCAATCCTAGTTTCAATAATGACAAAATGTCAGTTACTCTAGGTAAGGCTAGTTTAATTGTTGAAATTGCAGATACATCTTCTAAGCGATCTATAGGTTTAATGCATAGAAAGAGTCTAGGAAAAAATGAAGGAATGCTTTTTGCTTTCCCAAGCAGCGATCTGCAATCTTTCTGGATGAAAAATACTTTGATTCCGCTTAGCATTGGTTATTTTGATGAAAATGGAATTCTTTTGGAGATCTATGATATGAAACCCAACCAAACGGATGAAATTTATAATTCGAAAAAGAAAGCAATCTATGCTTTAGAAGTCAATCAAGGTTGGTTTAAGAAAAATGGTATTCTTCCAGGAGCTGTTCTTATCATGGAGAAGTCTATTTACGGGAGATAGACTTGCGGTATTGTTTCCATGATTGCAGAAGGTATTCAATCTTCTCGGTTTCATAATAAATTCTTACATAATCAGATTCTAATTCTTCTTTGAATTCTTGCTTCAAGATTCTTCTTTCCATTTTGGAGACTTTCGTAAAGTCCCAATCTGGATAGGATTTGAGCTTTCGAATTTGCTTTTGAGCGTCTTTCAAATCATTTTTATGTTTCTTTTGTAAGGAAAGAAGTTCTCCGATTGAAACTTCATCTGAAAGCTCTTCTTTAGAGATACGTATCCAAGTTAGAACATCTTTAAGTGCCGTTAAATTATTGTCAGTATAATTCTTGAGTGCGACTAACCAATTTTCTTTTTCTTCTTTCGTCTGTTCTTTGTTTTTATCAGGGTGAAGGTATTTTGCTATAGTTCGAAAGATTCTGGTCTTTTCTATTTCCTTAGCTTGCTTCTGCATCTCAGAAGGTTTTTCAGAATCTTCACCCATACTGGATTTGAAATCATTGAATAAATCTTCCCAATTGTCTTCTTCTGAATCAGAAGAATTTCTGCCTTTGCGAGATGACTGTTCTTGCTTATCCTCTTCTTCCCAATAACCAGGTTCTTCTTCATCGAAGAAAGGATCAAATTCTCTATCTTCAGGAGCTGTGTTCTCTCTTTCTTTGATGTAATGGTAGGCAAGTGCAGGATTGATGTTGTGAAATTCTGCATAGGCAAAGATTTCTCTAACCATAGTGCTCAGTTCAAAAAATTTTTCTTCAGCCTTTTCGACTTTTTTGTTTATAGCACTTAATTCGGAGGTATACCAGTTTTGGAATTCTGGTTTGGATACTTCATAGTATTCATTGATTTCTAATTTCGCCTTATCCACCTTCTTAATTGTGGATTTCAAATCTTTCACCGCTTTCTTTCGTATCGGTGTGGAATCTATAGGAACTAAATCTCTTCTTTTCAATAAATCCTCAACTCTCCTCCAATTTACAGTCGCTTTTATAAGTGACAAGGTTTTTTCATTTTTGTATTCTGGAAAACCAGAGAGAACTACCATGACACCTAAGAATTCTAGACTCATACAATTATTAGCCAGAGAACAAAGTGCAGATCCAGCAGCCATTGAAAGCCAATTCTGCCATCATTTAGAATATACCATCGGTAAGAATAAATTTGATATTAAAAATGAAGATATTTACAAAGCCTTAGGATTTACGATCCGAGATTTTTTAATCGACCGATTGAATGAGACTCATGAGTTATATGAAAATGAAAAGCCTAAGAAGATCTATTATTTTTCCTTAGAATTTTTAATAGGTAGAACCCTTCACAACGCTTTGATCAACTTAGGTATGTTTGATGTTGTTGATAAGGTCATCAAGGGTTTTGGATATGATTTAACAGAGATACTAGAATTTGAAATGGACGCAGGTCTTGGCAATGGTGGTTTGGGAAGGCTAGCAGCATGCTTTTTAGATTCCTTGGCGACTTTAAATATTCCAGGATTTGGTTATGGAATTAGGTATGATTATGGAATTTTTAATCAAATCATCGCAGACGGTAATCAAGTTGAGATGCCTGACCATTGGGATGCTGATGGGATTCCTTATGAAATCGTAAGACCAGATAAGGTATATACTGTAAATTTTTATGGGCATGTTGAATCCAGAGTAAATGCTGTGGGCAATTTACAATTCGAATGGATTCCTACTGAAACGGTTCTTGCAGCCGCTCATGATTATCCAATTCCCGGATACAATACATCTACAGTGAACTATTTACGCCTTTGGACTGCTAGGTCCTCAGAAGAGTTTAACTTTGATTACTTCAACCATGGGAATTACATGAAAGCCGTTGAAGACAAACAAATTTCAGAAAATATTTCAAAAGTATTATATCCGAATGATACTACAGAACAAGGAAAGATTTTGCGATTGAAGCAACAGTATTTTATGGTAGCGGCTTCCTTGCAAGATATCCTAAGTGATTTTAAAAAGGAGCAGGGTCAGCTTGATCTTTTTTATGAGAAGGTAGCTATTCAATTGAATGATACACATCCAAGTATTGCAATTTCAGAACTTATGAGAATTCTATTGGATCAAGAAAGTTGGACTTGGGAAAGAGCCTGGACTTTATGTACTAAAGTTTTTTCTTACACTAATCACACCGTATTACCTGAAGCCTTAGAGACTTGGTCAGTTGCACTGATGGAATTTCTACTTCCAAGACATGTTCAAATCATCAATGAAATTAATTTCAGATTTATAAATATGCTTAAGGAAACAAAACTTTATTCGGATGAGGAAATAGCTGAGGTTTCTGTTTTTGAAGAATCCTCTAACAAAAGAGTTCGTATGGCAAATCTTGCCATTATTGGATCTCATAAGGTAAATGGTGTTGCAGCCCTTCATACGGAACTCATAAAGACTACAATATTCAAGACTTTTTATAAAATTTGGCCAGAGAAATTTACAAACAAGACCAATGGTATAACGCCTCGTAGATGGTTACTGCAATGCAATAAAGATCTTTCTCACTTGATTGCAAGTAAAGTTGGAAATAACTTTCCTGCTAGATTGGACGAACTGAGAGAATTAGAAAAATTTGCAGATGATGCTGCCTTCCAAGAAGATTGGATGAAAGTAAAGCACAAGAATAAAGAATTCTTATCGAAAATTATTCACTCAGAAGCGGGTATCTTAGTAAATCCACATTCTATTTTTGATGTTCAAATCAAAAGGTTCCATGAATACAAGAGACAATTATTGAATATCTTAAATGTAATTGGTCAGTACAGAAGAATCAAAGAGTCACCTAAGTCTAGTTTTACACCAAGAGTAGTTATCTTTGGCGGTAAGGCTGCTCCTGGGTATTTCATTGCAAAATTAATTATTAAATTGATCAATTCTGTTGCGGAAGTGGTCAATAAAGACCCAGAAGTTGCTGATCTATTGAAAGTAGTATTCATGCCCAACTATAGAGTGTCTCTTGCAGAGAAAATTATTCCAGCTACCGAGTTATCTCAGCAAATTTCGACTGCAGGAATGGAAGCAAGTGGAACGGGCAACATGAAATTTGCCTTAAACGGTGCCTTGACAATAGGAACACTAGATGGTGCAAATGTTGAAATCCAAGAAGAAGTAGGTGAGGAAAATATTTACATCTTTGGATTAACTGCTCATGAAGTTATGGATCTTAAGTCAAAAGGATATAATCCGAATGATTTTATTCACAAAAATTCCGAATTACAAAAGATTCTTCGTATGGTAGGGGATGGATTTTTCAGCCATGGCGATTCTTCCACCTTCCAGGCAATCTACCAAAATCTGACTACCATCGATCATTATCTACTAATGGCTGATTATGCGAGTTATGATGCTATGCAGATGAAAGTTTCTAAAGATTACCTTGATAAGAAGCAATGGTTGAGGAAATCAATCCTGAACACAGCTAGAATGGGTAAATTTTCCTCCGATAGAACTATCCAAGAATATGCGGATGAGATTTGGAAAGTAAAGTCACAAAACCCTGTCAAACCTAGGACAATTACTAAAATTTTATGAAAAATATGGCAACCTTTCCTTGACAAAAAGGTAGAATTCCAAAGATGATAAGTTACAGTTTGGTAGGTTAAGGATAACGAATGGGTAAAGGTTTTATTATTTGTGTCGATGATGAAGTATCAGTTCTTGAAACACTTACAGAGCAGCTTCGTTCACGGTTTGGTAGCAGTCATGAGATTGAAGCTGCTTCCAGTGCAGAAGATGCCTTGGCTTTGATTGATGAAATCCATGGAAGCCAAGAAGTAGTAGAGCTTATCATCTCAGACCAAGTGATGCCTGGGATGAAAGGAGATGAATTTCTACAAGAGGTTCATAAGAAAATTCCAGATGCAATTAAAATTATGCTCACAGGACAGGCAGGATTGGATTCCGCAATCAATGCAATCAATACAGCAGGACTCAGTCGTTATGTTGAGAAGCCTTGGAATATTGAAGAATTTGCAAATGATATTAAGATCCTCTTGGATAAATTCCATGCTAATTTGGAGAACCAAAGACTTATTGCAAGCCTCAACCAGAGGATCGCAGACCTCGAAAAGGGCAATTCTTAACTCCCATTTCTCCCAACTAACAATTGCAATTCTATTCCTATTTGCGGGAGGACTTTGCCTATCCTCTCTGCATGCAAAAGAAAAAAAAGCCAAACCTCTTACAGAAGAAGCAATCCAAAGAAAAACAGATGTATTGCTCAAAGTTCTCAAGTATGGAACCAGCCTAGAGAGAAAGGCGGCTCTCTTCGAGATAGAGAAACTACCTGAAGATAAGAGAGATCCATTTAAACCAATACTTTTGGAGTCTCTGAAGAAAGAGAAAGATCCCTCCATGAAACTTTCCTTTATTCGAAGTGCAGGGGAACTCGAATTAAAAGAAGCCAAGGAAAACATAGAAAAGGCTGTAGAAGATGAAAATGAGGATGTTGCCCGTGCAGCAGTAACTGCTTTAAAAAAAGTAGGAGATGCCAATTCATGGAAGCCTGTTTTAGAAAAGTTAAAATCCCAAGATCTTACCAAGAATTCCAATCTAACGGTATCTCTTATCAATTCGCTAGCTGAGATAGAGGGCGGAGAGAATGCACATGATTTTTTGGAAGCAAAAATTAAAGAAAAATTCAACAGTCCAGAGATAAGATCCTATTCAGCTTTGTACTTTGGTAAGAAGAAAATTACAAGTGCCGAGGTAATTTTACAAGAAATAGCATTTAATGAAACAGAGACTATAACTTTAAGAACCTATTCCATCAATAGTCTAGGTAAAATTAAATCCTCATCTTCCATTCCCAAATTAAAAGAATTAATCGAAGAAATCCGAAAGGATCCATCCAAGGATAATAAGAAAAACCAACTTCTCAAAATCTATACATTAGGCGCCTTAATTGAATTAGGCGATGAAACGGCATTTGATGAAATTGTGGAATTCTCCAAAGATGATGATTCTGTGGTTCGTTTAAGATCCATACAATTTTTATTAGAAAGTAAGCGCCCAGAAGTTCGTGAGATTCTAGAATACAAATCTAAGCGTGATCCAAGTCCCAAGGTTCAGAAAGCAGCCTCAGATGCTTTAAAAAAATTAGATGGAGAGGATTCTGATTCGAATTCGGAGGAAAATGATAGCTCAGATTCTAAGAATTAAGACTTATATGCAACTAAGACGAGCATTGATTTTAGGATTTTCTTTGTTGAGTCTAATTTTGTATCCAGGAAATGCTCTTTTTTCTGAAAAATTCCAAGGTCCTATATCACCCAAAGAAAAACGAATTAAAGATTTCAAAGGAGAGTTGAATGAGAATAAGCAGGATCTTCCTGAAGAATACCATCTTTTCTTCCAAGAACTAAAAGGGAATTATGCAATCTTCTATGATTTAGATGGACAGACTGTTCATTTTCAATATAGAAGGAATAAATGGGATAGGGATGCTATTGAATCAGTGCATAATTTATTGTCAGGTAGATCTTATAAAGTGAGTGGTGATTTTTTAGGAGTCTATTATTATCCCAGTGTAAAAGAATCTAGAAGCTCAATACTTCCACTTTTTATTGCAAAAAAAGATGTCGATCTTAGAACGAAAAAAGATTTAAATACTATACCTATCTATAAATTGAAAGTTTATAATGAATCATATTCGGATGCAATCTTAATGCAAACTCCAGAGGAATAAATTAATTACTTCCACTCGAACTTGAAGAAGATCCAGAGCCTGAGTTACTAGAACTAGAACTGGATGAGCTTCTTCTCGTACTAGAAGAGCTAGATCTTGTGGTAGTATTGGATGTGGTTCTTTGGATACAATTTGATTCGCAGATAGAAGAAATTACATAACAAGTTGAGAAGATATTAAAAGCATTTGCCGATTGATTCTGTCCTAAAACAAAACATAAGTTTCTGTTTAGATTGCATTCATTCAAGCATGTGGTTCTCGTATTTTCAACCTTACAATTGAGAAAAAGTGTACAAATACTAAGCAATAAGAACAATACGAACCTATTCCATGAAAAACTAGTTAGAAAAATTTGCTTGCAGTATGCCTTCAACTTTTGCTCCATTCTTATATTCTATCATAGTTTTAAATCTATGAAAATAGGGGATTCCCACAGTTACGGGAATTACTCAAATTACTAAAAAGATAAAAGGAAGGTAAGAATGAATTTTGGAAAAGAAAAAGATCAGATTTTTTTTCTAATATTTTATTCAATCAGTTTAGTTATTTGGATAATCGAAGAAGTTTACATGCTTCTTCAACCAGCCGATGCCTTTGATCGCTATAGACTTTGGATAGCATCTATTGAAACCTTAATTGTTGTCTCATCTTTTATATTATTATTCCAATTGTTTCATAAATTAAGATTGGCAAGTTTGGAAATGGAACAAGCACAAGACCTTATCCAAAAATACAAGGTAAGAAATCAATTTCTAAATAATCCAGAAAAAGGATATTCTCTATTGATAAATGCGGAGTTTGATAAATGGAAATTTACAAATTCAGAGGTTGAAATTGCAATATTAATTCTTAGAGGATTCAGCAATCAACAAATTGCAAGTGTCAGAGATAAGAGTCTACGAACTGTAGAAAATCAGACTTTCGCAATCTATCAAAAATCAGGAATGAGAGGTAAGCTAGAATTTATTTCTTATTTTATAAGTCCCTTACTTCCCGAAGAAGATTAACTAGAATTCTAAGAGAAATTGAATATTCATATATACTAAGGTTCCTCTTCTCTCAAATCTTTCTGAAGTAGAGACATTAATATCAACAAAATTAGTTTTAAATCTAAATCGCATAACATTTGCTCTATCAGTTAATGTTGGTTGCAATTTGTCATCACCATAGTATCTGAGGAAGGGAGTACGAAATTGATTCCCTTCTTTTTGGAATAATATACTTGTCTCTAAATTCCAGTCATTGCCTCTCCAAGAAAGATTCATCTCCGTAGTTCTATCTTGGTTGCTTCTGAATTCTCTACCTAATGACCAAAATAACCTCTTGTAGTGACCCTGCAGCAAGGCAGTACTGGATCTTGTGAAATGCTGCAATCTGGAGTCTTCTAAACTTTCTGTTACCAAATATTCTCTATATCTATAAACTGGAGCTAGATTGGAAAATTGCCATAAGGGAATTTGAGCTCCTGTAATCGTTTCTCTTAAAGATCCATCTATAGAATCAATAATCTCCAAACGACTGTATTTTTCGAAACCTATTGCTCCACTGCTGACCAATGGATTGGAGCTGAGAATTGAATCTTGGAAGCTATCGCGTCCTTGGTTTAATTTTCCAAATGCATTCTTATATGTGCTTGCTTCTATGAAAATATCAACTGGGTACAAATCGAATCTTAGAAACTCTGTTCCATAATAATTGGACCTTGTTCCAATAGCCTCACTAACCCAAGTCCAATAGATTCTAGTTCCATTTCCTAATGAAATTTTTTCACGAAAAAAATTGGTGTACAATGAGTTTACCTTTGTTTGGGGAGAGTGGCTTGCTGCCAGTTTCTTCTGCCAGGAGAGAAAGGAAAAACCCATACTATCTCCCGTTATATCAGGAAGCCAAAAGATTCCAGGTGAATAATGGAAGGGTAGAAATTGGAGAAATGCAGACCTTTGGATGGGTTGGTCTGCTGTTAGTGCGGAAAAAAAATCCGGATCCTTACCAAAAAAAAATCCTGGTATTGATTTGTATCTATGTCCATAGCTTATTTCAACAAGTTCAGATTGGTAGCGGATGGCCCCTAATTCCCTTTCATTTCTTTGTTCTGCTAGTAGGGAGAACTCTTCCCAACTTACATCAGCCCAAAGATTGGATGCCTTAGAACCTTTTTCATCGATAAATCGAGTTTGGAAAATCTGCCCCGTGCCACCCAGTCGGGTTTTAGTGGGAGAAATATCCGAAATTTTGGCCTTATCTTGGGCCTGGATAGCAATAGAGATAAAGAATATTGCGTAAAAACAACAATATTTAGCGAATTCTCTTCCCATGCTAGTATATGTCAGCTAAATTCATTTTTTTCTAAAAAATGAGGGCTAAATTATAAAATTTTCATAAAAAATCTTAAAAAAGAGAAATTTTGTCTGGGGTGTAAAGTATTCTTATCTCATGCTCATAAAAACTACTTGCCTATTTACTAGTAATTTGTATAGTTGTAGTATCAAATGTTTAGTAGTATTTTTTGAAGTACTTTAGATAAATTATGTCGTCTAATATTCAGACGAGGAGGAATACATTATGGTGATTCGATCTCTATATCAACCCGTCTACCATCGCGAAAAGAGGAATGGTCTTCCTGGGGCAGTTTCTGCAGCTCAGGCTAAGCCGAAGTTCGAAGATGGTAATAAGACTTTTGAAGATTATTTAACTGAGGCTTTCCGTGGTGAAAAGGTCCAAGAAGGTACCTGGTTTGCCCCTCAAGTCTCTGAATTGAGCCGAAGAAATCTCAAGAAGATTTGATTGTCTCAAATTCCACTTTATGGACTTAGACCTAGAATCTGGATTAGATCCTCGGTCTAAGGTTCTGTGGAATCCTGAGTCCTTAGAGGATTGGGAACTTTTGAGCCTAATTCTTGGATCGGGTACCCGTGCGAGGTCAGTGTATGATCTTTCTAAGGATATTCTGCAGAAGATTGGTGGATTGTCAAATCTAGCCTCACTTTCTGCTCTAGAAATCCAAGCACTGCCTGGATTGGGTAAGAGCCGCCTCGGGAGTCTTCTCGCCATTTCTCAGATTGCTGTTCGCATCCAAAAGCAAAAACTAAAAAACAAGATTCAATATTTTCCCATCTACCATCTCTACCAAAATCTTTGGATGGATTCAAGGCCCCAGATCCGAGAATCCTTTTATTTGGCAAGTTTTGGTGTGGATGGTCGTCTTTTATTTTGGGAGAGGATAGCCAGGGGTTCCTTAATGGAAGTAGGGGTGCATAAAAGAGATATTATACAAATGCTGCTCCAATATCCAAGCAAATACAGTCTGATTGCTCACAATCACCCTGGACAATCCTGCCAAGCCTCTTGGCAGGATGAATCTCTTTTCCAAGAACTTTCTGATATTCTGATCGAGCTTGAAATAATTTGTATAGACCATTGGGTTGTTGGAGAAGATGGCTTGTACTCATGTCGTTTGAGAGGATGTTTAGAAACGGATTCCTGGACTGCTGAAAATATTCCAAACGAGTACAAATTTCTAGCCGATATTTAAATTAGTTCTATGGATTTTATACAAAAATTTCTATCTCAGTTCCAAATCATTTGGATACTTGTAAGACGCGACTATGCCCTACAATATGCAGGCTCAGCTTTTGGAATAGCATGGATGTTCATACAGAACGGTACGCTTATTTTACTCTATGCTTTTGTATTTCTATATCTAAATCTTAAAAATCCTAACACACAATACGACTACAATGCTTATGTTTTCAGCGGATTGTTATTTTGGATTCCTCTGCAAGAACTTCTGATACGCGGCACATCTATACTCACAGACAATAGACAATTGATTAAACGTTCTTCTTTAGGTGTTTCTGTATTTATTTGGATACCATACTTTCAATATTTAATCCACTATACTTTAACATCCTTTATGGTTGTGATCATTCTAAGTATCTATTCAAATGTGAACTGGATGGGATTTGTAGTATCTTATTTCTGGATGGCATTGGTAGGAATTTATATTTTGTTCCTAATTCATTATCTGAGTCGAGTGAATATTCTTCTTAAAGATATTTCACCCTTAATTCGTCTGCTCAGTCAGATTTTATTTTGGGGACTACCCATACTTTACTATCCTTTCGGAATCTTAGAGAAGCTGAATCAAATTCATCCTTTAAATTATCCCTTAGATATTTTTAGATCCTTATTGATGAAAAATTATGAATCTCATTTTCATTTTTATGAGTTTCTTCCATTTCTTGCTTTCTCTTTTCTAGTGTTTTATTTTTCTAAAACCAAATTCCAAAAAGTTGTAATGGATCACCTTTGATAGAAATCAAAAACTTAACTAAGGACTATATAGGATTTTCAGGAGTTTGGGATAGATTGCTCTCAAGCATAAGCTTTGGATTCTTAGGTGGCAAAGTTCGATTTCGAGCTCTTCAGGATATTAATTTCATTTGTAAGAAAAGTGAAATCGTTGGCATCATTGGGCAAAATGGGGCAGGCAAATCTACTCTGCTTAAAATTTTAACTGGAGTTAGTAAACCAAGTTCAGGCTCTATCGATATCCAAGGAACTATACGTTCTATACTAGAGTTAGGTGTAGGTTTTAATCCTGAACTTTCCGGAGAGGAAAATGTCTATTACAATGGTTTGGTTTGGGGATTTCGTTTAGAGGAAATCCAAGAAGTAACTAATAGAGTATTTGAATTCTCTAACCTTGTTGATTTTCGCAAAGTTCCTATAAAGAATTATTCTTCAGGTATGATCATGAGATTGGGTTTTGCCTTAGCAACTGCTACAGTTCCCGAAGTTCTAATTGTCGATGAAGCCTTAGCTGTGGGAGATGCTATCTTTCAACAGAAATCCTTAGAAAAATTTAAAGAATTCAAGGCCGCGGGAACAGCTACTTTGATTGTAAGCCATGACTTGACCTTACTTGCTCAAATTTGTGATCGGATTATCTTATTGCATAAAGGAAGGCTGATCTATGATGGTTTGCCTCAGCTTGCTATACAAGAATATATGAAGCATATAGCTGATACTTCTTGGCAGGATAAAAAGGAAAATGCTGAAAGCACACAAGCTCCTATCCAATTCCATTATTCTCTTAAAAAGAATGAGCAAATCAATCCTAGTTTAGTTTTCGTGGGGGACTTGGTAGAATTGGAAATAAATTATGTTCTAAAACAGAATATACCTCAGCTTACTATTGGAATGCATATAGACCATTCTAATGGAATCCGTGTTTATGGCACCAATACTTACCAAAATGATATACTTTTAAATGATTTAGAACCATTTAAAGAATATAAAATTCGATTCCAATTTCCTATCAACCTAGCCCCTGGAAAATATTCCATAGGCTTGAGCATGCACCAAGGTGATAATCATACTACCAACTGCTACTTTTGGGGTGAGGGACTGCATTCTTTTGAAGTAGAAAGAGTGGGTTTAGCTAAATTTACGGGTATCACGTACCTTCCGATTAGAATAATTCCATAATAAGATTCCTTTCTATTGATGTGTTACAATCAGATTAAAAAAGAAATGTGTTCTTGTTGTAACATTTGCAATTCACTTCCATATTTATTTTTGCAACGCACACTTAATTCTTATTTTGAGTGGAAAGTATCCTATAATTCATAGGGGCAATTTAGATATAATCTATGTTAGTAATAATTATTTTTTTATAATTTTTTTGAAAAAAAATATGTTTAGGAAATAAATATATTGACAGTTTGAATAATATCTGAAAATGTTTTGATACTATTCAAGGAGATTATTGATGACAAGTAAAGTAAAAGGGCTAGTAATAGCTCTAGTTGTAACTACTTTTGTTGTAGGAAATTGTACTTCTATTGGTCACGGTGCAACTATGAAGAATGAATTGGCTGTAAAGTCAGACATTCACACTAATGTTGCAAGACCAGTAGAATTTACACATGAAATTAGAGAAACCAATGTATCTGGCGAAGCAGAAGCTATGATCATTTGGATTCCTTTCGTTTTCGATGCTGGACTAACTGCGGTTGGTTTAGTCGGTAAAGTTGGTGGAGCTGTATTAGGCGGAGTCGGTGGAGCTGTAAGTGCAATTCCTGTTGTAGGAAAGAAAGCTGGCGAAAAAGTTGCTAACGGTGCAAACACTGTAAGTAATCTTGGACCAATCCTAGCGAATGCTTACCTTCTTCCTCTTTCCAACGAAGCAGAAAATAAAGCAATCTATGCTAATAATATTGATGGTATACTTAGAACGAATGTTGAAGCTTCTATAAGCATCGAATATTTAATCTTCAAGAACTATAAAGTAAAAGTTACTGGAAAGCCAGTAATCGTTAAAAATATCGGACCTATGAGTGATTCTAGACTAGCTAAAATCCAAACTCTTAGAGCTGTAAACAAATATATTGAGGAAAACTAAGATGAAAAAATATTTAACACTAGTTATTTTATCAACTGTAGTGGGTCTCATTGGATGTGTTTCTTCTGGTAAAGACAACGCTACTTTTCACCCTGAATTGAATACAACTTCTCAACAAATCGTTGTAAGACCTACCGAATCTACTTTATTAGTTGACACTAATACTTGGGTAGAGGGTGTTTCTTACGAAGGTTCTGAGCTTTTTGGAATTTCTTTCTTTGAGAATAGATTTGTATCTCCTACTCTTTTGAACAAAGAGGGTTATGATGCTTATACTTTGGATGCTATCAATGATGCTATCCAAAAGTCTAAGTCTGACTCTTTTCAAGTAGTAAAGACTGAAGTGGAAGCTTTCGTATTCCCTTCTAAATTCTTTGCTATTTATGGAACTTACAAAGTTTCTGTAAAAGGTCACCCAGTAAAATACAAATTCCTTGGACCAGTTTCTGAAGCGAAAGCTGATGAAGTGTATGCAAGAGGAATTGCAAAGAAAGGTTTGGCTTTGGAAGATGCGGCAACACCACTTTATCCTGAGCAAAATCTAAGACCAGAGTGCTGTAAGAAATAATCTTTCTAGCAATCTAGTTGAGAAAAGGGACTTTAGGGTCCCTTTTTTTATGCCTTGTGAATTTCTTGTTTTTGAAACTCTATTGACGGAATTGCTATAAATTGAATAATTCTCTTTATGATTGCAACAACTCAAAAGCCTAAATTTGATCTTTTTAATCCAACAGAATCACATATATCTCTTCGGGAGTCTGTTTCCAATTTTGCTGAAAGAGAAATGGATCTTCAAGCAACAGAACATGACGAAAAGGAAACATTCAATCTACCTTTATTTAAGAGGCTCGGATCTGAGCTTGGTCTATTTGGTATTACTATTCCAGAAGAAGCGGGAGGTCATGGTTTAGATCCTTTGGCAAGTGTTATTGTTCATGAAGAGATGTCTCGCTTTGATCCAGCTTTTACTCTTTCCTATCTAGCTCATGAAGTGCTGTTTGTGAATAATTTTTATTATAGTTCAAATAAGGAGCAGCAATCAAGATACCTCTCTAAAGTTCTAAGTGCGGAGTGGATAGGTGGTATGGGAATGACAGAACCAGGTGCAGGAACTGATGTGCTTGGGATGTCTACTGTTGCAAAGAAAGTTGGCAATAAATACATTTTGAACGGAACGAAGCAATACATAACAAATGGAAACACTTCATCGGTCTTTGTTGTTTACGCAAAACTAGATTCCATCAATAACCGTAAGACTACGGCTTTTATAGTCGAATCTTCCTATAAAGGATTCTCTGTAGGAAAGAAAGAAGAGAAGATGGGAATGCGAGGTTCGCCTACAACACAATTGATTTTTGAAGATTGTGAAGTCCCAGAATCGAATTTACTTGGTGTTGAAGATGGCGCATTAACGCATATGATGCGAAATCTTGAAATTGAGAGAGTTACTCTTGCCGCTCAATCTCTCGGTATTGCTCGAAGATGTATAGATATAATGTGTGATTATTCTATGCGCTATAGGGAAGCTTTTGGGAAAAAACTTTCCGAGTTCGGACAAATACAAAGAATGATTGCGGAATCTTATGCAGATCTTGCAGCTGCAAGAGCATTAGTTTATCAAGTAGCATCAGAAATACATCCTGAGAATAGATCTTCTTTGGGTGCTGCAAGTGCTAAATTGGTAGCAACTCAAATGGGAGAGAGAGTATCCAGAAACGCGATACAAGTCTTAGGTGGTTATGGTTATTGTAGAGAGTATCCCGTAGAGAGGCTACATAGAGATTCCATTTTACTTTCGATAGGCGGTGGAACAAATGAAGCTATGCAGAAAAATATAGTTTCAGATTTGCGTCGCATGTATACTTAAATTTAAAGTTAATTTTTATAGCTTTGATATTATTCTAATTCTTTAATGCATACTAGAAATTCTCTTTCGCCAGACCTTTTTGAAACAATTGTTATAGGAACGGGACTTGGTTCCCTTTCCTATGCCGCCTTAGCTGCGAATAAAGGGAAGAAAGTTCTTGTTTTCGAAAAGGCAGCCGAGCCTGGAGGTTGTGCTTCTTCTTATACAAAAAATGGAATCCGATATGAGGCTGGAGCAACCACCTTAGTTGGAATAGAATCTGGTTTACCTATTAATGAACTAATGAAAGAGCTTGGGATATCCCTTGGAAACTTACCATTGGTTATTCTGCCCAAATCTATGAAGGTAAAGATGAAAGATTCCCATTCAGAAAGCCCAGCTAAGGAATTTATTGAAAGGAATAATAACCGTTCGGAGTGGATGCAAGAGGTCGCTCATCATTTTGGAGAAAGACAGAAGCAGAAAAGATTTTGGGGACTTATGTTCTTCTTATCTGATCATGTATGGGATGTCTCTTCGAGATTAATTCGTTTTCCTTTTAGAAATCTAACAGATGTTTTAAGGACAATTCTAAAATTGAAGGCTAAAGATATAATACTTTTCCTATTCTCTTTGGTGCGAATTGAGAGTTTATTAATGTTTCCAGGTTTTCCTAAATCAAAAGAGTTCAAGAAATTTCTTGATGAGCAATTATTGATTACTGTTCAAACAAATTCTAAGAAAGCTCCAACGACTTTGGCGTCCGCAGGATTGACCTATGCCCATCTAGACAATTACTATGTCTTAGGAGGAATAGGGGAATTAGCAAGATTTTTAGTTGATTTTATTATTTCAAAAGGAGGTGAAGTGTATTTCAAAGAAGAGATTATCGAAATCCAAATTGATAAAAAAGACTCGAACATTTTGTATTCAGTTCTCACTAGGAAAAATAAAACTTACTTCACAACTTCAATTGTCTCCGGGATTCCAATATGGAATCTACCAAAACTATTTGAAAATACTAATAATCCCACTCAAAAAAAGTTTCATCAATATATAAAGAGAAGAAGCAATCGATATGATAAAAATATCTGGGGAGCATTTAACATTTCTATTTTAATGGAAGATTTTCTTGGTGATGAAGATTGCATTCACTTTCAATTTCATCTAGAGGAAGAGCTTCCATATGGATTAGGCGATTCAATCTTTATTTCTTTGTCTCACATAAGTGATGATAAGCGATGTGCTAAAGGTCAAAGAGTATTGGCAATTTCCACTCATGCAGCAAATCCTGAATCTTGGGATAGAAGAGAAGATTCTTACAAAAATAAAAAGCAAGAAATTATCTCAAAAGTAATCGAATACCTTGAAAAGAATTGGAAAGGATTTTCTAAAGATAAAATTTTACAAATACAAGCTGCCTCTCCTGCAACATGGGAAGTATGGACAGGACGTTACCAAGGAAGAGTTGGTGGAATACCAGCTAGTTATTTCAAGAATTTGTTGACTTACCCGAGTTCTTTTACTCCGTCAAAAGGTTTCTACTTACTTGGAGATACAGTCTACCCAGGCCAAGGAATTCCTGGAGTTGTATTGGGAGCATTGAATCTCTTTAAGAGATTAGGTTGATCGTTTTCTAGCTCTCTAGAAATCTGGTTTGAGTATGTCTCTCAACAAAAGAGTATCCATCAGAGTTCCTGGAACAGCAGCAAATTTAGGACCTGGATTTGATATTTTGGGGATGGCGCTGAATCTCTATAACGAATTTGAGTTTATTTTAAATGATACTTCTAATTTCAATCTATCTATGCGAAATGGACATTCTGTACCTTTTGAGGCTAAAGATGATTTAACTCTTCATTCCTATAAACAGTATTTTCAGATTTTTTTAAATTCTATAGAACCACCGACGTACGATTGTAAGATGAACTTAGAGCTACCCATGAAAGGAGGATTAGGTTCCAGTGCTTCAGCTGTAGTTGCGGGTTTTTGCTTCGCTAGAGAGGTTCATAAAGCTTTGTTTAAAGAGATTGCTCTACCATCAGTTGGTAGATTTTTGTATGAACTTGCTATGCAAGAAGGCCATCCTGATAATACTAGTCCAGCCTACTTGGGCGGTTATGTTCTATCTTATTTTGATAGAAAAGATCATTTAAGCTACTACCAAAAGCGCTTTCCTCAGTCAGCGGCAGTGTATATTTTCACACCTCATCTAGAAGTCTCGACACATGAAAGTCGTAAAGTACTACCTAAATCCTATAGCACAGAAGATGTCATATTCAATATGACAAGAATAGCAACATGGATACAGTATTTTGATACAAGACGTTTTTCTGATTTAAAACTTGCTTTGCAAGATAGAATTCATACACCTTATCGTATACATGCGATAGAACCCTTACAAGAGATTATTCGTCTTGTAGAGAAGAAACAAATGGCATATTGTCTCTCAGGTTCGGGGCCTACCTTATTGATTTTTATGGAGAGGAAGAAAGTTTCTCAATTAGAGAAATCACTTTTTATAGAAATTTCTGAAATCATGAAATCATTGAATACTGATTATATATTAAGAAGAGCCAAATCAGATAATATTGGCACAACTATAAAGATTAAGTAATTAATCATTGTCATCACTACCATCCTCATCTGAACCTTCCTCTTGTCCCCAATCAAAAGTGCCCTCTCGGTTACGTTTTGCACGGTTTAAACCTGGTTGGATCTTTGTTATTGTAAATGTGAATTTCATTCTTTCATTTCCACTTTTGTTAAAAAAGAAGGAAGAACTCATGCTTATTTCAACAAAGTTAATCATACGCTCCTTAACTACCTTATCACTTAGCCGAAAATCTGCAGTATGACCAATGATTTCATTGCTTTCGAGAGTTTCTTTGGAATCCATCTTGGAATAGATATCCATTCGGGGAGGTTTATAAAGGACTAATCCATTTTTTTGGATGCTAATGTCGTAGTCTTCGGAGTCTCTTGCTTTTTTGAAATGGAAAACTAAATGGTCTTCGGTGATTGCTTTGGTAAGAGTTTGAATGTTTCCGATTTTTTTTCCAATGGCAAAATGAGCTATTCTTTCAATCTCATTTACAACTAGATCATAGCTGTCGCCAACAGAAATTGGATTAGGCAATTCAAGAGACTTCATTCTAATGATGGGTAGAATGAACTGGTTGATAATGATTAGAAATAGGCCTACTATAGAAATCGAGAAAAAAATCCAAAGAACAATTGTTTGGCTGTCCTGTAGAAGTATTCCTAGGGGTAGGCTCACTATCTTTTTACATCTAGGTTGTGTTTATCGTCCTCTCTTTGAACGGGAAACCTTGTGATAAGTGAAAGTAAGTCTTTGACCTGCTCAGCACTGATTACCTGAGACATTCTTTCTTCTAAGCTAATAGGAGACGGCTTCATTACCAAATCTTCTAGCTTTAATTTTTCTTTTTTACTATCCTCTGCTTCTTTTTTATTACCAGGCAATTTAAGATTGGCATGGATTTCTTCAACTTTCTCATCCTTCTTGGATGGATTGAGTGGAAGTTCAACATCCTGCCCAGGCAAACCCGATTTTGGCATGAAAGCAGCGGAATTTAGATACTGCTGTATATTTGTTACATTCATAGTCATAAACCTCCGTGTTTATGCACATGGAAAAATAGTTTTTCCTCTGTCGTACTTATCGGCTAAACGGCTTCCTGCTTTAGTAAAAATAGAGAAAATTACCAAAAATTTTCCATTTGCACAAAACCCCAAACCGTACGACCTTGGTTTGCAATGGAACAAAATACCCCTTTTTGGAAAAAATACCTCGATTTTAAAAATCTCCCATTAGATAGCAAAGTTTTCTTAGGAGTGATTGCAGCTCTTTTGGTTTATGTCGCTACTACTCTACCGACCATCATTAAGTCTTTTACAAATAAAAATTCCATTTCTATAGATGGAACTACTTACAATATTGAAGATTTAGAAAAAGAGAAGCCACAGATTTATGTAAAGTATAGAAATGATTTGGCCTCTTTGTTGAAAGAAAGCTTCAGTCAGTTTGCAGAAGCCAAAATTCTTGAATTAGCTGCCAAACAAGAAGGACTCGAATCTCCTGATGATGTTCTTAAGAAAGGATTTACCGCAACTGAACCTTCTGATGAAGAAATAATTTCTATTTACAACCAATACAAAAACCAATTGGGTGATAGACCCATAGAAGAAGCCAAAGATTTGATCCGTAAGCAAATGCTTATGCAACAAGAAAGAGCATTTGCACAAAATATTCAGAAAGATCTCATTAAAAAATATGAAGTTAAGTTTAATATTGCTGAACCTCCTGTTGTCCGTATGGAAGTTCCAGAGGGCGAGAACCCAACGACTGGACCTAAAAATGCTAAGGTGACAATCATTGAATTCTCGGATTTTGAGTGCCCTTTCTGTAAAAGAAGCCAAGAAGTAAATCGTAGACTTCGAGATAAATACAAAGATAAGATTCGTTGGGTGTTTAGAGACTTTCCATTGGATTTTCATCCGAACGCAATGTACGCTCATATGGCAGTGAATTGCGCAATTCCTCAGAACAAATATTGGGAAATCTTCAATGTTTTGTTTGACAACTCTGGTGATTTGGAAAGATCTAACGTAGATTATCTGGTCACTAAAAATGGATTAGATAAAACAAAATACAACCAATGTATGAAAGAAAATGAAAGAAAACTAGTTTCCGAAATTCAAGCAGATATCCAAGAAGGACAGAAGTTTGGTGTCTCTGGAACCCCAGCATTTTTCATCAATGGTATCTTTGTAAGTGGGGCACTTCCCTATGAGCATTTCGAAGAAATAATTGAGAAAGAATTGAATTAAACCTAAACATCAGAAATCAGAATTTTGAAGTTTTCAAATGAATGGCTTTCTTACACAAATTTATGTATGAAGTGTTAAATTAAATTAAGTAAAAAAAGGAATAAAATATGAATAAAGCAGTAAAAGTAGCAGTAACAGGTGGTGCAGGACAGATAGGATACTCCCTTCTTTTTAGAATTGCATCCGGGGCTATGTTTGGACCAGAGACACCAGTCGAATTGCAGTTGTTAGAACTTGAGCAAGCTCTTCCAGCAGCAAGAGGTGTAATCATGGAACTAGATGATTGTGCATTTCCATTATTGCAGAAAGTATCAGTTTCTCATAAAGCAGAAGAAGCTTTTGCAGATGTAAACTGGGCGCTATTAGTTGGATCTGTTCCAAGAAAGGCTGGTATGGAAAGAGGAGATTTATTGAAAATCAACGGTGGTATCTTTACTTCCCAAGGTAAAGCAATTGAATCTTCAGCAGCAGCTGATGTAAGAATTCTTGTTGTTGGAAATCCTTGTAATACAAATTGCTTGATTGCGATGAACAATGCGAAAAAGATTCCATCGAACCGATGGTTTGCATTAACTAAGTTAGACGAGAATCGTGCTAAGTCCCAATTGGCTCAAAAAGCAGGAGTTCCTGTTTCTCAAGTTAGCAATATGACAATCTGGGGAAATCATTCTGCAACTCAGTATCCTGATTTTTTCAATGCAAAAGTAGCTGGGAAAGCGGCACCGGATGCAATCTCAGACCATGAGTGGCTTAAGGGAGAATTCATATCTTCCGTTCAGAAAAGAGGAGCAGCAATTATCGCTGCAAGAGGTCTCTCTTCTGCTGCATCAGCAGCCAACGCAGTAGTGGATACAGTTCGAAATATAATCACTCCTACAGCTAAAGATGATTGGTTCAGTGTAGCTGTGTGTTCTAACGGTGAATATGGTGTAGATAAGGGTCTTATCTTTGGATATCCAATTCGTTCTAATGGAAAGGAAGTTGAAATCGTAAAAGATCTTCCACTGAACGAATTTGGTAAGGGAAAATTTGATCTGACACATACAGAACTTAAAGAAGAAAGAGACGAAGTTAAGGATATGATTTAAGGAAAAGATAATTCGTCTCTGTCGAAACTAATAAAGATTAGAGAACCTTATTAGAATCCATAAATGAAATTAAAAGGCGATGTCTTGCATCGCCTTTTTTGTAGGAAGGTAAATCGTTGAAATCCAGGTTCCTTGCGCTTTTGAAGATCTAAGACTAGGAAGCTTGTTCTGGGTATTGAAGTTATATTCTATAGTATCTCTAATTTAATTTTTCTCTTCTAACTTTTTAACACGCTTCATTAAATCAGGTAAATCACCTAGGACAGAAGATACTCTTAGCATTTCTGTTGCATTTCTTGCAGGAATACCAAAATACATTCCCTTTTCTTCAGTGTCCTTGGTAACGCCCGTTAGTCCCATTATTAAGCTACCTTTCTTAAGAGTTATGTGCTCAGCGATAGCACATTGGCCACCAACCATTACATAATCTTCCACAACAACTCCACCAGCAAATCCAGCAGTTCCAGCAGCGTAGACATATCTTCCTATCCTACAGTTATGTCCTATATGAACATGGTCATCGATTTTGGTATGCTCTCCAACACTAGTTGTTTCAATTGCAGCTCGGTCTATAGTACAATTTGCACCAATTTCAACATGATCCGCTATTTCAACATTTCCAATTTGTGGAATTTTATGTCTTTCCCCAGAAACATCAATAAAGCCAAAACCATCGGCTCCAATGGTAGTATTGGAATGTAGGATACAATGTGAGCCTATTTTGCATCGGTAGCCTATAACAACATTTCCTCGAATGACAGTATTTTCTCCAATTTCTGAATAAGGTTCCAAAATTGTGTGTGGATGAATAATGCTATTATCTCCAATTTTCACACCTTCCATAATAACTGCAAAATCCATAACTGTCACATTTTTACCAAGGCTTGCAGTGGGATGAATGGAGGATCTTTCAGAGATTCCTTGGGGATAGTGAGAAGGTTGCTCAAAAATTCCCAATAATTTAGCAAAAGTTAATTTAACAAGCTTTTCGTCAGCGATTAATCCATTCGCAAATTCTGATTTTAGTTTGTCAGTTGTTAATACAATATTGATAGATTTCGCTTGGCTATTTTTCTCAAGGACTTTTTTGGAGGTAACAAGATAGATAGCTGAATCGAGAATCGGTGTAGGAAAAGCCAAGTCTCTTATTGCTGTGACTTCTTGATTTTCATCCCCAAAGAAAGTAGTTCCAAGTTTGTCTGATAGTTCTTTTAGTTTCATTTCGCCTCAAATTAAATATATTGAATCATTTTGTAATAATTTCTTGTTTGGTCTGTTCCCAAACTACAACTAAAGATTGAGTAATCTGAAAAGCTTCATCCGGAAGATCTTGTTGTAGAAGGCCTTCTGCTTTCAGTACTAAATCATAAAGATCCATTAAACCAAAATTGCTTGCAACTCCTTTGATCTGGTGGATTTCAGATTTGAATTTAATTGCATCTCTCAATTCAGAGTAAGATGATATGTTCTTGATCCTCTCTTCCATGTTGGAAACCAAAGTATCAATCATATCTTTGAGCCAAGCCTTATCTTCGTCACTGTCTGAATCTATTAAAGAATTAATTCTATTCCAATCAATTAACAAATTGTCCTCACTTTCTGAAAGTACTAATAAAAAATCTTCCAAAGGAAACAACAAGTGAAAAATTGTTGCAATTAGTTTTAGCGTAAAAGACAACTCTATCTATGAGTATTCATCCTACAGCCATAGTTCACAAAGGTGCCCAGGTTCATGAAAATGCCGTTGTTGGTCCATTTTGCATCGTAGAAGATCGTGTGGTTCTCGGAGAGGGAAGCCATCTCCATTCCCACGTTGTCCTTCATACAGGAGCCATAATTGGAAAAAATAACCAAATCTACCAAGGGGCTTCCCTTGGAGGATTGCCTCAAGATTTGAGTTTTAAACCAGAAACTGAAACCCAAATTATCATTGGGGATGGGAATACCATTCGTGAAGGTGCAATTTTTCATAGAGGAACTAAGAAAGAGACTCCAACAACCATTGGAAACAACAATTACCTCATGGGAAATATCCACTTGGCTCATGATGTAAAGATGGGAAATAACAACATTATTGTTCAGAACTCCATAGTCGCTGGAGTTGTTGAAATTGGTTCCTACGTATTTGTCTCTGGTTTAGTTGCCATTCATCAATTTGCAAAAGTCGGTGACTATGCTATGCTTGCAGGATGTAGTAAGATAGTAAAAGATGTTCCTCCTTACTCAACCATAGATGGCAATCCAGCTACTGTAATCGGTTTAAATTCAGTAGGCTTAAAGAGGGCAGGTCTTTCTCCAGAGACAAGAGCTGCCATTAAATCTGCTTATAAAATCATTTACCATAAAGGAATGAACATTAAACAAGCCTTAGCTGAACTTAAAACTTTAAATTCACCTTTTCCGGAAATAGAATATATAATCCAATTTTTTGAAAAATCCAAACGAGGCGTAACTGCTCACCGCAAAATTGGATCAGGGGCTTCTTCAGAAAGTGATGAGTAAATTGAAAGTATTAGTAACAGGCGGAGCTGGGTACATAGGCTCGCATATTGTTTTAGAATTAAATAGACTCGGTCATGAGGTTTTAATTGTTGATGATATGCAGAAAGGGAATGAAAAGAATTTATTTCCTCAAAATCAGTTCATATTAGGTGAGATCCAAGATCCTAAAGTATTAGATAAGGTTTTTTCTCAAAATATAGATGCAGTTTTTCATTTTGCAGCATGGAAGGCAGCTGGTGAGTCTATGACAGATCCTGCTAAATATACTTTGAATAATTTGAATGGAACCTTTTCACTTTTGGCAGCTATGGATAAGGTTGGTTGTAAGAATTTTATTTTTTCCTCTTCTGCTGCAGTTTATGGATCACCCGAATATCTGCCCATAGACGAGTATCATCCAAATAAACCAGAGAATTACTACGGTTATACTAAGCTTTGCATAGAGGAAAATTTAAAATGGTATGACAAATTGAAGGGAATGAAATTTGCTGCTCTTCGTTATTTTAATGCTGCTGGTTATGATCCACAAGGACGTATCCTTGGTTTGGAAAGAACTCCCGCAAATCTTCTTCCTATTATTATGGAAGTTGCTGTCGGCGAAAGGACTTCCTTGCAAATTTATGGTGATGATTATGAGACACCGGATGGAACATGTATTCGTGATTACATTCATGTGAGTGATTTAGCTAGTGCTCATGTTCTGGCTCTTGATAAAATTCGGGAGACCGATGAATCTATTATTATAAATTTAGGTTCAGAAAATGGTTATTCGGTATTGGAGATGACAGAACTCGCTAGAAAAATCACAAAACAAGCAATCCCCATTGAAATCGTTGCAAGGCGTGCAGGAGATCCAGCTAAGCTTTTAGCATCTTCTAGTAAGGCGAAGGCTTTATTGAATTGGCAGCCACAATATTCATCGGCTGAAACTTTAATTCAAAGTATGTGGGATGTTTATAAGAATAATTTTAAATAAGAATATTCTTTTTTGAAAAGTATTCTTATTTATTTACATTCACTAGAAATTTCGGAAACATAATCCAAAGCTTTAGAATTCATAATTTCTACACCATTGTATCCAGATAATTGTAAGGATTTTGATTGGTATTCTGAAATCCACATTTTTCGAAGTGAACTGGATATAGGTTTATAGGACCAATGCCATTTTTCTTCTTCGTATCCTTTGTTGTTTCTCAAAGATTTCGCATTATAAGGTTGACAAAAACCAAATCTTTTGGCATTAGCGCTGAGCCATGAGTATATTTCAAAACCTTTGCCACCTTTCTCAAAATAAGAATTTTCTAAAGCATTCAAATCCAAATCTGTACCCCAATGGTGCCTGGAAGTACCTGGAGCGCTAGAAAATTCTAGAATCAAATCAACGATTTCTTCGGGTGTTTTGCCTTTTACAGTTTCTCTCATCTTTCTTTGCCCTGAGTATTTTGCCTCCCAGATAGATTTCTGTTGGTTGAAACTTCTAAAACTAGATACAAGAAAAATCGACTGCCTAGAATCTTTACTCTTTTCTCTCTCGTAAGCAGCGACCATAGCTGTCCATTGTTTAGCAACTTCTGGTAAAAGGTAATGATTCTTAGTTCCTGAAATATCTTTTAATTCTGTATGAACAGAAGATGCTTCGTATCTACCTGTTAGGTAGTTGATCTTCCCACTAGCTTGCAAAAAAATACTATCGAGGTTGGAAGATTTTTGTTCTTGAGCAGAAGGTTGTTGTTCTGTGTAACAAAATGTAACCAAGAGAAATAAAAAAATTATAAATCTTTGCTTAGGGATATGCTTCATGGTTTCGCCTTTTTTAAATTGGAAATTAATTTTTAGTGTATTTTTGAACTTCAATAAGCATCTTTGACACAAGAAGAGGTTTATACAATTATGAAAAAGAAACTAAGTTTATTTATCATTCTTTTGACAGTATCAAACTGTTATATATTTGACACAATCAATTTTACATACCCTTGGAATGGTGTTATAAAAGGCGACGAAGCAAAAGACCAAATCTATACTTCAGCCTTAATTGGAGTGGCAGCAGATAGAGATGATGCAGACGATTTAATAGCTTTGGTATCTGCACAATTGACCGGTATTAATGATAGTAGATACTATCTAAAAGAAGATATTGATAAATGCGCAAACGACGCATTGTTAATCAACTTCATTACTGTTGATATTGGTGGATATACTTGTGAGGCTCGTGAGAGAAAGATCATCATAGATCCAGTTCTTTAGATACAGAATTTCCTATTAGATATGTAAATTCAGAATCATTTACTATTCTAATATAGAGTAACTAAAAACCCTAGAGCTTTGCTTTAGGGTTTTTAGTTTGTAAATAAGATTCTGCCTTCTTGGAAACGATTTCGAATTTCATTTTTTTCTAAACTACCTGGCTCCCCAAATTGAAGTGCATCTTCACGTGCTTCTTTGAGCAATTGGTCATCTTCCTGGATATTTGCTATCTTAAACTCTGGTAGACCACTTTGTCTGAGTCCAAGTAGCTCGCCTGGTCCTCGGATCTTTAGATCTATTTCGGATAGTGCGAATCCATCTTCAGTTTCACATAAAGCTGTTAGTCTATCCTTGGCATCGGATGATACATTTTTATTCGTTAACAGGATACAGAAACTCTTATGGTGTCCCCTACCGACTCTCCCTCTTAGCTGATGCAATTGACTTAAACCAAAGCGATCAGCATGCTCTACGACCAAAACAGTTGCATTGGGCACATCAACTCCCACTTCAACTACAGTGGTAGTTACTAAAATATGGATATGCCCTTTTTTGAAATCATCCATAACTTTAGATTTTTCCAAGTTTTTCATTTTACCATGCAATAATCCAAGCTTCAAATCAGGAAACACATTGAGTCTTAAATCCTCAAAAGATGAAATGCAAGAATTTAAATCTAGCTTTTCTGATTCTTCCACCAATGGATAAACGATATAGCACTGCCTTCCTTGCTCGATATATTTTCGAATGGAATTGTAAATTCCAGGTTTCTTATCTTCGAAAAACCATCTTGTATCTATAGCTTGCCTGCCAGCAGGTTTATTTCGCATAACAACCATTTCTAAATCACCATAAAGTGTTAAACAAAGTGTACGTGGGATGGGTGTTGCTGTCATAGCTAGAATATCTGGATTTTTACCTTTGGAGCGAATATTCTCTCTTTGTTCTACCCCAAATTTATGCTGTTCATCGATGATGACCAAGCCAAGATCTTTAAATTGAATATCTTCTTGGAAGAGAGAATGAGTTCCTATAGCAATTAAAGTCTCACCATTTTTAAATCTGTAAAGTTTGTCTGCGCGAATTTTTTTCGGTTCACCACCCAACAAAAGTTCAACATTTAGAAAGGGAAGATTCCCTAAATACTTTAAGATAGTATAATAGTGTTGCCTTGCTAGAATTTCAGTTGGGGCGAGAAAGACTACTTGGATATTATTATCAGTGTAATGGAAGGCTATAGAGAGGGCGGTGAGAGTCTTACCAGAACCTACATCACCTTGTAGTAAGCATGCCATAGGACGATCTGAAGAAGTATACTTTTTTATAGATTCAATTGCATTTAATTGATCCGTTGTTAGCTGAAATGGAAGATTGCTAACTAATTTATTATATGATTCTGATTTAGGTAAGGGCCAAAGTTCTCTTTGGATTTGCCTTCGTAGATTCATCTTATAGAGAAGTAATAATTGGAAGAAGAAGAACTCTTCATACTTTAATCTTTGGCAAGCATGCTCCCAAGACTCGAGGCTATCAGGAAAATGGATTTGCCGTAAGGCTTCTGATCTAGGTAGAAGTTTCCTTTTCGTGATGATTTTCTTGGGAAGAACCTCCGGAATGTCGAGTTTGGATTCAAGTATTTGTCCTATGATTCTTCGAAATCCTCTCGAATCCAAGCCTTCTCGTTTGAGAGATTCATTGGATGGATATAAGGGTACAATTCGTCCAACATGAAGTAAGTTCTCAGAGTCCTTGGAATCTGATTCAGGATCAAGAATTTCAAAATCAGGATGAACGATCTGAAAGCCTTTAAAGTATTCTAATCTACCCGTTATTACTAAATTAAGATTTTTCGTTAGTTGCTTTTGGAAGAAATTAGCACCTTTGAAGAATACTAAATTAATCCTTTCATTGTTTTTTGTTCTAAATCCTACTATAAGCCTAGATGTCTTTCCATGTGCTAAATAAGAATCTATAATATTACCTACTAAGGTTACGGTTTGTCCTTGGGAAAGTATAATTTGTTCAGTTAGAGATCGGTCTAGGTATCTTCTAGGGAAGTAGTATAATAAATCTGATATCGTTTGAAGTCCATTGCTTGTTAAGGTATCTTGTCTCTTGGGGCCTATACCTTTTAAGGAAGAGAGCGGATCACCTAAAAGCAATTTCATTACAATCCATCCAATTCTTTTAATTCATTGGACATGCTAGTTGAGTTGAACTCACCTAAGTAACAGTATTTGCAACCATAAATATGAGCTTGGCGTTTGCCTTCCGAGTTGATCTGGTCTGAGATTGAGGCATAGAGATATTCTTCTTTCTTTAGTAAGGTACCACAAGCAGGACAGACTCTTGGCCTTGGGACATTGGGATCCCAGTTTTTATTATAGATTTTTCTTGGGTCTGCTGATTTGAATTTGCTTTCTTCCTTATCTCGCTTGGCTTGTGATCTGTCTATTGCGTTATTATCATAAGCCGCAAGCACATAGATGAAAAATGCTGCTGCAGCTAAAACTCCAACTAAGGTAAGGAAGGTTGTCATTACTTTCTCACGAAGCTTTCAATATCTACATCTGAGTCAGGGTGAAGATTTTTACCAACTAAGCCTTCTTCGTCGTTGCTAATGTTCATTAGGCAAATGTTTTCGCCTTCTCGCATTCTATTTAGATTAACTTGCCTTACCCTCTTGTTTTCGATAAGAACTTCTGCATAATAACCACCATACTGAAATCCTGCAATCGAATCCACTGCTCCAAAATTGGATGGATTCAGAAAGATTGTATTTTTCTTTCGAATGATACCTTGGTCCTCATGAACATGCCCAGACACAACTAAAGCAGGCTCGTTGTCTTCCAAATAATTTCGAATACCTTGGGATCCAACATGGCCTATACCAGGAATTTTATCCAAGTATCCATAGGCTGGATTGTGGATTACACAAATATCAGGTTTTTCTTCTTCAAAGAAATCTCCAGGTTCGCTGTAGTTCTTTCCATTTTTCAAGTATTCATGAAATACAACAGCTAACTTCTCTGGTATGCCAGAAGTAGGAATAGGTGCTCCACCGTATCCAGAAAATTTTAAACCAAGAAGATCAAACGATTTTCTATGCAAGTCTCTTTCATACAATGCAGTATACTGAAGATCAATGTCATAGTTGCCAGGTAAGGTGAGAACGGGTGACTTCGAATACTTTTGAATTAAGGCTTCGATGAGAGCATACTTTTCCTTCATGGTTTTAGCGGCTCTTTGGAATAAATCTCGGTATTGTATGGCTTTGTCAAAAAGTTCTTTAGTATACTTATTAGGGAAGCGAATGATTTTTGTTGCAAAATCAAATGGCTTTAATTCTTCATTGCCTGAGTTCATCATAGCGTAAAAATCTTCTTGAAGCCCACAAAAGTCTATGATCCTGTTTTCATTGAAGAAGGCTTTATAAATTATATCACCTGAGAAAAGATACAGATCAGCTTCTGTTTCTGTAAGAATTCTTTTTAAACCAGGCAAGCCATCATGGATATCAGTAAGATAAATAATTTTCATAGAATGAATTACACCTCACCATCATAACTAATCTTAATGTACTCTGGTCCAAAGAAATCCATAAGAGGTTTCATGATAACAGAAGATTTTGCACCAAAATACATATTTCCATTATCGGGCAAGGCTGTAATCACATGAATCTTACCTGCTATGGATGGAACTTGGTTTAGAAAATAATTTAAATTCAATTGAACTTCCCATTTAATCGGAGTTAATTTAAGTGTATTCGGAAAACCTCTTACTATTTTATTTAGAATTCTTTTCTTATGGATGGGATCAAAACGGGAGAAAAATCGAATAAAGTCCCATTTCTTCTTACCAGGATTATCAAGAGAATATGCTGTAAATTTGAATCGAACTATATTATCTTCTACGTGAACCACTTTCAATCGAGCTTGGTAGTGTATTTTTTTGATGCGGAGAATTTTTGCCCAAAAATATTTCCTTGGATTATAAATGCCTTCTAGACTGAGCTCACCAGATCTTGAATCAAGATTTAAGCTTTCAAGTTCTTCTGTTGGTTCAACAATTTTTTTCTGGATGTAGCGATCCAAATTCTTTAAGAAGAGAATCGCATGGTAATTGCTCTTCATCCCTGGCAGAGATTGGGTGGATTCCCAGAAAATTTTAACAGGATTTAACTTCAAAAGTTCATCTAAAATCATCTATTTTTAAAATATTTTATGTTGCCATTTTGGAAAGCGAAATTAGAGTTTATAATCTAATGAAAATAGGCGTAATTGGTTCGGGAAGTTTTGGCACTGCATTAGGCTCCTTGCTTGCAGATAAAGGGTATGATGTTGTTCTTTGGACCAGGAGCCAAGAGATGGTTGATTCTGTTAATCAAAACCATAGAAACTTTCGCCATCTACCTGATTTAGTGCTTCCTCCTAAACTTACAGCAAGTACCAGCTTAGAAGAGGTTGTGCAAGGCAAGGATATGATAGTCTCGGCTCCTCCTTCTCATGCTCTAAGTGAGATTCTTCATAGAATCAAAGACATCCTGCCTGCTAAGATCCCTATTGTATCAGCAAGCAAGGGTATAGAAAATAATTCTCTACGATTGGTTTCTGAAATTTTTGAATCGGAACTTCCAGGAAGCTATCACTCTCAGTTATCCTATCTTTCTGGGCCTTCTTTTGCCAAAGAAATTGTCTCCAAGGTTCCAACAATAGTTTCTATCGCATCTAAGAATGAAGCAACAGCACGCAAAGTACAAGAGATATTTAGTTTTACTTACTTTCGTACATATTGGACTCCCGATGTTGTGGGAGTAGAGATTGGTGGGGCTTTGAAGAATGTGATTGCAATAGCTGCAGGTGTATCAGATGGCTTAGGGTTTGGGCAAAATACCAGAGCTGCATTGATAACACGTGGGCTAACAGAGATTTCACGAATGGGACTAAAGATGGGTGCTGATCCTATGACCTTTCTTGGACCTTCTGGGATGGGAGATTTAGTGCTGACTTGTTGTGGGGAAGCATCACGTAACCGGACTGTGGGCTTTCGATTGGGCAAGGGTGAAAAATTGAAAGACATTCTTGATTCCATGAACGAGGTTGCAGAAGGTGTAAAGACTACCATGAGTGCAAAGAACCTTAGTGATAAGATGCAAGTGGAAATGGCAATTACCCAAGAGGTTTATAAAATGCTTTATGAAGACAAAGATCCTAAACTTGTAGTCAAAGATTTAATGAGTCGTGATTTGAAAAGAGAAGGGGTACATTGATTTTTAAGAATTTTACTTTTCTTGGAATTGTATTTGTTTTAGTATTCGCTTCAGAGACATTCGCAACCGAAAGCACGGGATGGTTTCCTAAGGGCAAAGAGTATGTTCTCTTGCTTGAAGGAAGAACGATCTATGACACGTCTCAAGGTCAGACAATTAATTTACCAGCTGATCTAAACAGCGCTCAACAAATCGAAGCCTATCTATACCTAGGTGAATTTTTTATTAAGAATAAGAATAAACAAGGTGTAGCAACTATACTCTATCAGATTCGATTGAAATCTTCCGAATTTCGTTTGGCTGATGCTATCATCACAACTCTGTGGAAGAAAACTCAGAATGAAGAATCTGCTTCCCAAAAGACACTAGAATCTTACATAAAAATCGAAAGCAATATCTATTATAAAAATCTTGCTAAAAATATTTATACTTCTTTATTCACCGAAGGTGAGGATGAAAAGAAATCTCCTGTTGATTTGAATTGCATCAATAAATTACCATATTATTCAATTTGTAGAGTCTTCCGTCTGCAAGCCTTCTTGGATAAAACGCCTGCGAAATCATCTGAAGTTAATACGCAATATTCAAATATTATGAAGGTCTTATCTCCTTTTTATGAAGAGAGTATATTGCAATCTGTTCCTTTATTGGGAGACTTAGATCAGGATCTTCCACCGAGACTCGCTTTCTTAGGATTTGCTAATGAGGCAATTAATTTCCAAAGAATGATACTAGAAGCAGAGAGAGCAGCCTATGAGAATTACACTGAAAATTCTTTAGAGCGATATGCATTTTTTCAAGTACTTGCTGGTAAATACAATTTAGCAGAAGCTAGTCTGAATGAATTATTGTTGGTCTCTAAGAATCGCAAAGCTTCCATCAAAAATCGTATCTATATCAAATTGGGCGCTCTTGCTTATCTTCAGAAAAGATACAAAGAATCTCTAGACTATTATATCAAAATTGATTTTAATGATTGGTCATCAGCCATACTTCATCCTTTTTTCAATGAGTCCTTATCAATTCCCCAAGCTAAAGACCTAATTGCGGTAAGTGTTTGGAAGGCACAGGGCTCTAAGGTTGCCTTGCAAGCTCTGAGACAGATTCCGAGTCAAGAGAAGATTTTTCAAGAGGAAGTCTGGCCAAGGCTTCGTATAGCCCAAATTTTACGTGATTCCAATCCTGAACTTGCAAGCCGGATAACAGATGAAATTAGCTACCTTGCTCAGAGTCGTGGTTGGAAGAGATTGGAATATTCTGCAACTGTATTGCAGGGATACAATCATATTGATAATCAATTGTATCGGAAATCAACGGTAGAGTTTACAAAATCAAGAGGCATACTTTCTAAAGAAGAGCAAGAATTTGGTTCGGATTGGCTTCGTTATACGGGCTTGGTTTTTGCTCACCAAGCCTCAGGTCAGAAGTCGCCTGTAATTAGTTTTATCAATGATGCTTTGGCAATTCTAAAGAATGAATCTCCAGAAGAAGATATTATAACAATTCGAAGTTATAAACCTGCCAAATACACCAAAGACGGCTTTATACAAACTTCCTTAGAAGCGCTTTCGGATGGCAACCATGCTCAAACTATGATGGAATTGCTAACGGCGCATAGGTTATCCTCTATAGACTTACCTGGAATCTTTGAAACAGGGCTTTTTCAGATTAATTTAGTAGACAATCGATTGAGGTATCTTTCTGGATTTCAATCCTTTCGAGAATCCATTTTTCATGATTCTATCTACAACCATGCTCGTGAAATGGAAGTTAGTTATTTAAAAAAAGAAAGGGAAGATATTTCAAATACGTATTCTGAGGAACTATCAAGTCCTGTGATTGCAATTCTGCCATGGCAGAGCTCGATCTACCTTTTCTACACCAAGGGAAATAGTGGAAAACGAAATACCTGGGAATATAAACTCTTTAGTGATGCCAATGCAAATTCTTTTCAGATCAAACAAAGTCTCAAAGAAATTGCTGGTTCAAACCTAACAGAGGGGACAATTCAAATCTATCTTAATGAAAGTGGACTTACAGCTTTCGAGTTCCTTCGCAAAGAGTTTCAAGATCAGAAATTTTCTTTATTTTATAGATTCAAAACATCCCAAATCTCATTAAGAAATTCAAACCTAATGCCTATTATTTGGGATACAAAAAAATCTGAATCCTCTTCCAATTCAGTGGATAGAATGAGTTTTGAAGGCACAAAAGCGCTTTTGCAGAATTATAGATTGCATATATGGGACTATGAATTGCTTAAGAAAAGCAATCGTCTGCTAGACATGGAATGGAAGAACTCCCATGATTCAGAAACTATTTCCATGAAGCGAGTTATAAGACGTATGGATGAGAGAACTATACCGACCGCTATACTTGTTTCCTCTCGTAACTTGGGAGATACAAACTCATTTTTAAATCAAAATACTATCCTAGATTGGTGTTCTTTTTGGTTGAGAAGTGGTGTTGGATCCGTCTATTTTAAGAAGGAGATGAAAGAATCCCTTGTGCCATTCTATTCTAAGCAACCCATTGGAGTATCGTATAAAGAAGACCCAGACTCTGTGAATATCAATAGGGATCTCTTTTAGAATGAGTTCTGCTTTTCGAAAGATTCTATGGACTCGTATCCTATCTGCCTTAGTATTTGGAATTTTTTTTGCAAATCCACTTCTTTCTCAAGTAGGCGAAACCCAGCATGATTTTATCAAGACAGATCAGGATTTTTTCTATACTCGTGCTTGGGTTCTTTCCTCAACTAAAACAAAATCCACTATACTTCTTGTAGGAGTGGTTCATGTAGCAGAAGCTCAGTATTTCAAAGAAATTGATCTATTGCTCCAAAGGTGTGAAATAATTTTTTATGAAGGAATCCACCCAAAATCTAGCAACCCTCATTCTAAAGAGATAAGGCTTGGTAGAGATCCCCTTTCTTGGGAAATAGAAACCTCATCTAAGCTTGAGATCAATTTAGAAAAAATTAGAGAGGAGCAATTGGAATTTGCCCAAGAACTTGATCTATCCTTTCAATTTCATATTTTGAGCCCCCAAGAGAATTGGGTACTATCAGATACCACCTCGGAAGATTTTGCGAAAAGCATCCAAGACCTTTCTCATGAAGAATTATCTCTAGACAAAAATCCGCTTGAAGAGAAACCTAATGATATCAGGCAAATGGGCCCAGATTCTGCTAATTCAATCCAAGCTAAATATTTCATTCGCAGAAAACTTGCGGAGGAAATAACTACATCTTCTCAGAAAATCAATAATAACCCGAAGTATGCTAAAGTTTTGGATGCCTTAGTTAAGAAAAGAAACAGTATTGTCCTGAAGAAATTATCTAGCTATTTGGATACATCTTCTACACTAGGAATTATCTATGGTGCAGCACATATGCCAGATTTTTTAACACGACTTGAAAATGAATGGGGATATAGAGTCGTAGGAACAAGATGGATCCCTGCATGGAGCTTAAATAAGGAAGACTAAGTCTTCCAAACAAAAATGGAACTATTTGGATTACTCATCATTATCGCCTTGGTTGCAATCAATGGATTTTTTGTTGCTGCTGAATTTTCTCTTGTTTCGATACGGAAGTCGAGATTAGAAGAACTCATAAAAGAAAATAGACCACTTGCTTTGCTTACAAAGAAAGCGGTAGTGAATTTGGATAATATGCTTTCGGTTTGCCAAGTTGGAATAACTTTAGCAAGTCTTATGCTAGGTTGGGTGGGCGAGGAATATCTTGCTACCATTGTGACTAATATATTCCATCTTTTGGAATACGTTCCTCCTTCAAATATCACAATACATTCCATTTCAATTGGAGTTGCATTTAGTATTATTACACTGATGCATATTATTTTAGGGGAATTGCTTCCCAAGACCATAGCTATCCAAAGTACAGAATCCATAGCTCTTTCAGTTGCGATGCCAATTTGGTTCTTCTATTATATTTTCTATCCTATAACTTATTCTATGAATAAGGTAACTCTCGCATTGCTTAGATTACTCGGTTTGAAAAATACCAGCGATAAATATGTTCACTCGCCCCAAGAGTTGATGATTATTATCGAAGAACAATCTAAATCAGGGCGAATCCAGAAAGAAGAGATGGAGCTGATCCAAAAGACTTTTAACTTTTCTGAGCACATTGCTAAAGATGTAATGACGCACCGACTTTCTGTGATTGGAATTCCTACGGATGCTACTGTTGATAAATTGCTTCCTTTAATCGCGGAACACCATTTTTCACGCTACCCTATTTATGAAGAAACCTTGGATAAGGTTGTAGGTGTTGTTCATGTTCAGAATTATTTGCAATGGTTGTCTGAGAATCCTAAAAGCAAAAAAGAAAAGATTACAAGCATTATGCAAGATCCTATTTTTGTTCCTGAATCTCTTTCTATAGAAAAGGTTATGCAGAAACTTCGTCTAACAAGCCAACATATGGCTATTGTAATTGATGAATATGGCGGTGTTGCAGGTCTGTTAACCTTAGAAGATATCATGGAAGAAATTTTCGGTGAAATTCGTGATGAGACTGACCAAGACGAAAAAGATGTTCCCGATTGGAGTCGAAATAAACCCATAAGCTTGGATGGAGAAACAGAAATCGATGAAATTCCAGAAATTCTTGAGGGAGTTGATGAGAGTGAATTGGAAGAAGTTAGAACCATAGCTGGTCTTTTCCTTGAAAAACATGAAGATATGCCTAAAGAAGGTTCGATTATTCAAATTCCTAAAGGGGAATTAAAGATTAAAAAAATGGATGGTAACAAAATTCTAAGCATCCAATTTACAAATAACAGTCCTCAATCAACTAATAAGGAAAAAGAATCTCCATTATTATGACTATGAAAGGTGATGTTTTAATTGCTATTACTGGAAGTATAGCAGCCTACAAAACTTGTGATCTAGTACGTAGTCTAGTCAAATCTGGAATCTCCACCAGAGTGATCATGACTCCTAATTCTACCCATTTTGTGGGAAGAATCACATTTGAAGCTTTGACAGGCAAACCTGTATTAGTTGATGAGTATGCATCGGGAATGCCTCATATAGAAGCCAAAAATGGAATTGCTTTGATGGCAATAGTTCCTGCCACAGCAAACACAATAGCAAAATGTGCGAATGGTATTGCTGATGATTTAGTTAGTTCTACTTATCTTGCGGCACAATGCCCTATATTAATTGCTCCAGCAATGAATCCAGGTATGTGGTCGCATCCATCCACCCAAAGAAATATACAAACATTAATGAAAGACTCCGTTCAGATACTTTCTCCTCAAGATGGAATCGTAATATGTGGAGATGAAGGACAAGGTAAACTTGCAGACATCTCAAAGATTGAAGAAGCTATTCGCAAAATTTATAATTCATGATTAATAAAGTAATCGTTACGAGTGGACCCACTAGGGAGTGGATAGATCCTGTTCGCTATATTTCGAACGCTTCCTCTGGAAAAATGGGATTCCATTTAGCAAATTCAGCCAAAATCATTACACCTAATATTGTTTATATAGCTGGTGGAGTGGAAAATGCATATTCTAAAGTTCAAGATGCAAAGTGTGTATCTGTAGAAACTACTGAAGATTTGTTACAAGCCGTACTTGCTGAACTAGAAGACAATACTTTACTTATTATGGCTGCTGCGCCTGCTGATTATAAACCCTTACATCCCAAAGATCAGAAGATGAAAAAGCAAATAGGCGAACAAGGTTTGATTTTGGAATTTACTGAGAATCCAGATATTTTAAAAAATGTTTCTTTAATGAAAACTAAACTTGGTTTTGGTAATTTTTGGACTTTAGGATTTTCAGCCGAGACTGAATCTTTAGAAAGAAATGCAAAGATCAAGTTAGAGTCTAAAGGTTTAGATTGGATAGCTGGTAATAGAGTAGGTAAAGATTTAGGTTTCGGTGAAGTTAGATCAGAGATTTCCCTATTCTATAAAACGGGCGAAAGCAAACAAATCGGACCAGGCACCAAAGAGTTCTTAGCTGATACATTGGTATCAATCATTCAAAAAGATCTTTCATCTTTATAAAGAAAAAATACAAACTTTGAACAAAGGATACGTTCACTTGGTTCTTTGTATTTTTCTAGAAAAGAAGACTCAAGTATTCTTGAACCCTCCCCAAGAATTGCAAATTGAAACTTATCACCATCTTCTAGTATCCGATTTCGTCCAACCCACTCATAGGCTTGCATATTATTGATGGCTTGAATTTGGACTAGATTATTCGAAAGAACCGTTACTGGTTTTGCAAGCCAATAATCCGCCACTCCAAAGGATCCCTTGAGTAAGTATTTCAATTCTGGATGAGTCTGAATGCAATTTAAGACTGGGTTAGAATATATTTTCATCTTGGACAGGGAGAAGTTCGCAGTAAAAATGCTCTGACTAAAAAGCAGTAACAAACCTAGGCTGAAGGCTATTAAGGCGTGGATTTTATTTTTCCTTCTAAAAGCAGAAATTAAATTCAAGGAACTATATGGGATCATAAGAAACAGAAAAAAGAATATAGGACCATAGTATCTGTAAGCATAAAGAAGATCTTTAGAGAATGTATATTGGATTAATAAAATTGATACTAGTTGTGAAATTACTGAGAGAAATATAAAAACTAAGAAGAAAATATTTTTAAAAACCATCTGGTCCGTATTTATCTGCTTTGTTAAATTTCTTGATTCGGAAAATAAGATATATAAACTTCGAAGTACTGAAAGCATAAGGATTGCGAGTCCTAAAAGTAAAATTCCTGATTCATAAAATGGAAGCGTTTTTATAAAAGAAATAACATCATTCCAAAATAAATCTTTTGGAATTCCTTTATCCTTAAGACCATTCCAAATTAATTTTTCCGGTTGGTATACTGAAATAGTGAGAAATTTATTGATAAGGATGTATTTACTTGGGTGAATTAGAATGCAAAAGAAAGCAATGATGAGTGTTGGTAGCAATGAATATTTTCTAAGCTGAGAACTAAATACACTTAGCAGTAATATTGTTGCTAAGAAGGGAACCATAAAAACAGAAAGAAAAATTCCATCATTCCATCTTGCAAATATTAGAAGAATTGTGATAGGAATAACCAATTTGTAATTTATGACGAAATTCTTATCTAAAACAAATGCTAGTAAGGCTATTGCTATTAATAAGGAACCGCCATGATGTCCTGTTATGAACAATGGTAAAAACAAGAGATTCTTCTGATTCAGAACAACTAAAAGTGTTAAAATAGTTAAGCAGAACAAAAAAATAATTCTTATCCTCCAAACTTCAAGATCCTGCAATTCCTGCAAAATCCGAATGGAAAAGATGCAAAGGATAAAGGCATACAGCATTAAGTAGATATGAATTGAAGCAATATAATTTCCAAAGGAAAGTATAAGACTAATTAAATATATAAGTCCATCAGGGAAAAATGTAGGCGCAGGTGGTAGATTCCATTTTGGGATTTCATAGGCTCGATTCCAAATGTCTTGAAAAAAAGCAGGAAAATAAAAATGATCTGCTGAAAAAAATAGTTCATAGAAGGGTTCTATCATGGGAAGAACAAGCAATAATAAAAAGAGGCTTAGGCTAAGAAGAATGATAGATTGGATTTCTTTCTTCATACTTACAAATTAAGACTTTTTATTGGATTTTAGGTAAACGAGGAAAAGCAAATGCAAAGTATCCAGCGAGCAGAATAAATCCGAAACTTAGAATATAATTCCATTTAATTTTCTCACCAAGCACAAATACTGCAAAAAGTAAAAATACCATTAAAGTGATAATCTCTTGGATGATCTTTAACTGGAATCCTTCAAATTTATAAAACTGGAATCCCATACGATTTGCAGGAATCATTAGAGCATATTCAAAAAATGCTATTCCCCAAGAAATAAGAACTATTTGAATAATACTATGATCCTTAAAAAATTTTAAATGACCATACCAAGCAAAAGTCATAAATATATTGGAAAGCATAAGTAAAAGAATTGTGATCATCGAATCTCCGTTAATTGCATAATTAAATCTGGTAGTATTTTTGCTGAATATCCTCTGAGATGAATGGATACCTTCTGACTTAAGCTTGATTTTTCTGGATTGATGTCAATCGAATAAGCTCCTGCTCGAATCGCTTCTTCAGCGAGGTAAACAGGAACTGTAACCTGACCTGAAGTTCCTACTATGAGAAGAATATCCGCTGCATTCAATATTTCCCTACATTTTTCTAATACCTTTATATCATAGGTTTCTCCAAACCATAAAATGTGAGGACGCAGAATGGAATTGCATTTTGGACAAAGAGGTGGTAGGGTAAAGTTGTCGGATTCTTGTATTGTTTTGAAAGTGCATTTTGTACATCTTGAAGTAAATATATTTCCATGAAGTTCAGTTATATTTTTGGAACCCGCTCTGTTATGTAAATTATCTACATTTTGAGTAATAAGATGAAATTCAGGAAAGATTGATTCCATTTCTGCCATAGCTAAGTGTCCTGGATTTGGTTCTGCCTTTCTACAGATTGCCATACGCATTTGGTACCATTCCCAGATAAGTTTTGGATTATTTTCAAATGCCTGATTATTTGCAAGATCTTCCGCTCGGTAATTCTTCCAATAACCATCCTTACCGCGAAAAGTAGGAATTCCACTTTCAGCAGAGATTCCTGCGCCTGTAATCGCAACAACTCGCTTGGCTGTTTTACATTTTTCTAGTAGAATTTCATCCAAAGCTTGCATCTAATCCTCACTCTGAATGATTGGAAACAAGAGTTGATCTATGTCGAGTGGAATTTATACTAAGATAGATAAGGAATTGCAAAAGAGAAATGAAAGATCTCTTTTGAGAGAACTGAAAACTTCGAAAGGCAAGGATTTTTGTTCTAATGATTACCTCGGTCTTTCCAATCATCCAGAAATATTACAAGCCATGCATGAAGGGATAAATCATTTAGGCTTGGGCTCTACAGCATCCAGATTAGTTAGAGGTCATTACCAAGTATTCAATGATTTAGAGGATGTAATCTGTGGAATAACGCAGACAGTTTCAAGTTTATTCGTAGCGAATGGATTTATTGCAAACCTTGGATTAATTGATGCACTTTCTGATTCGCGGACACATATTTTTACAGATAGACTCAACCATGCTTCCATACTTGATGGAATTCGAATTGCTGGTTCCAAGAAAATATATTTCAACCATTTAGATTATGATGATTTGGAAACAAAATTAAAGAAATCAAACCTAGATGATAGTAAAATAATTATTGCTGAATCAATTTATAGTATGGACGGTGATCGTTCGGATGTAAAGAAACTAGTAGATTTGAAGATTAAGTATAATGCGTGTTTGATTCTTGATGAGACTCATGCTTTCGGTGTAGAGGGTAAGAAAGGATCTGGTCTTGGCACAGATTATTCAGAAATTGATTTTCGAATCTTTACACTTGGTAAGGCACTTGGTCTGGAAGGTGGTATCATTACTTGCAATAGATCTCAGGCTAAGGACTACCTTATCAATTGTATGAGAAGTTTTGTTTTTTCCACTGCACCCATGCCTGCCATTGCTTATGCTGGAATTACTGCTATCAATTTGATGTCCAAAATGGACAGAGAACGTGAACATCTTGCTAAGGTAGGAATTTTGCTTAGAGAAGGCCTTCAGGCAAAAGCTTTTCACACAGGAAATTCCACTACTCAAATAGTTCCCGTATTGCTGAGTTCCGAAGATGAAGCTCTGGCTATGGCTGATAAATTCCAAAAGCTAGGATTTGATCTAAGAGCAATCAGACCACCTACAGTTGCAAGGCCGAGAATTCGTATTTCCCTTCACTCCAACCATACTGAGCTTGATGTAGCTTGCTTGGTCCGTAATTTCTGATTTTTCCTTTTCCACTAGCCTCCAAATAAAAAACTGACCCTATGGTTCCATCAATCCTACGTTTTGCCCCTATCTATAAAGATAAAATCTGGGGTGGTAGAAAGTTAGATTCTATTTTAAAAAGAAATATTCCAAATGGTGATATAGGTGAGTCCTGGGAAATTTCGGATTACTTAGAAGATAAATCGGTAGTAATGGATGCTCCCTGGAAGGGAAGAGATTTCCGGTCTCTCTACAAAATGTATCCCAGAGAAATCCTGGGTGATGGCATGGAAGGTAAATCATTTCCTTTATTAATAAAAATTATTGATGCCAAGGAAAAATTATCCGTTCAAGTTCATCCTAATGATGCTTATGCGAAAAAAAATGATCCCAAAAATGCAGGCAAGAAAGAAGCATGGATAGTCATACAAGCGGATCCGAATGCAGAATTAGTCGTAGGTTTCGATCAGAATACAACGAAAGATAAATACAAAGCTCTGGTTGAGAAAAAAGAAGCGGAATCTATTCTCAAATCACATCCAGTGAAGAAAGGGGATGCATTTTTATTAGAGCCAGGCACCATACATGCAATAGGTGGTGGAGTTTTGCTTCTCGAAATACAACAATCATCCGATTCAACTTACAGAGTTTATGACTATGGCAGACCAAGAGAATTGCATTTAGATAAGGCTTTGGATGTTTTAAATTACAAAGCTTTCAAAGGAAAAGAAAAACTTACTTATAAGGAATCCTTCTTTGCAGGTGCTGGCGAACTTAGTGAGCTTACTGAAAATGATAAGTTTAGAATCTATTCTTTGGTTCTTGATGATCTAAGCGAATTTGAACCTGAAGATTTTATACTACCAGTTGTCACTAAAAAGCCAAGATTTCATATCTACTCTATGTTATCTGGTGAAATCAAACTAGGCAACGGAATGCACTTTAAGCAAGGTGATACCTTTCTGGCAACTGCAAAGGGAACCCAAGAGGAGCAGCTCTTTCAGGTAGTAGGTTCATCCAAGGTTCAAATGATTATTTCCACAGTTGGTAGTGATTTCGATTAACTCTTAGGCTTAAGATTCCATGTGAAGGAAAGTAAGATGATAGCCATAACACAAGAGCATACTATAAATCCTAAGCTCACATTCCAATTGTAATGAGTAGATAAATATCCTATTGCCTTTCCTTGTATGGCACTTCCCGTATAACCAAAAAAACCGATAAATCCCGCTGCAGTACCAACTGCTTTCTTTGAGGTATAATCCAAGCCAGATACACCAAGTAGCATAACAGGTGGATATATGAAGAATCCAATGATTGCAAATAAACTTAGATCTATCCATAAATAACCAGGAGGAGTGAAAATGATTCCAATAAATGCAAATAAAATAGGGATCATACAAAGTAAACTTACCATACCTCTTCGACCTCCTGTCTTATCGGATATCCATCCTATTAAGATCGTTGGTACTATAGCCGCAAACTCATAGATTAAAGTCGAATATCCTCCACCTTCAAGGCTTGCTCCTTTCATTTCTTTTAAATAAGAAGGACCCCAATAAATCAAACTATACCTAACCATATATACAAAGAAATTGGAAAGTGCAAATAGCCAAATGTATTTGTTCTTAAGAACATTTTCAACAATCAATTGATAAGCTGTTAACTCTTGCTCATGAGTTTCTTTAGATTCTGGATAATCATTATTGTATTCCTCAATGGGGGGTAGTCCAAGGGATTGAGGTGTATCAACTAAACGATAAAATAAATAAATTGCTGTAATAAGCGCTAGGATACCAGGAACAAAAAAGGCATACTGCCAGCCAAAATAAGAAGCCGAGTAGGCAGCTATGACTCCTATTAAACCACCACCAACATTATGAGCAGTATTCCAGGTTGCAAATATTGTCCCACGTTCTCGAACACTGTACCAATGCCCCAAAGATCTTCCACAAGGAGGCCAACCCATACCCTGGGCTAATCCATTTAATCCCCAAAGAGCAATATGAACATGTAAACTATCTGTAGATCCAAAGGAAAAATTTAAAATGGCAGTAAGGAGCAAACCAAAGGGCATGAAAATTTTAGGATTCGATCTATCGCTTAGAGAACCCATAACAAATTTACCAACAGCATAGGAGATGGAGAAAGCAAAAAGTATATCCCCTATATCATTCTTAGAATAAGAAAGTGCTTCACCAACTTCTTTAGAAACTACAGAAAAATTCCCCCGAACAAAATAGAAAACAGCATATCCAACAAAGGTTGATTCTAAGATTTGCCACCGGAACCTTGGATACTTAAGATCAATTTCTTGGCTAGAAAGACGTGGAATGGCTTTGGCAGGTTGAAAGATGGCAAGAAACTTCTGAAGCATTCCCGAAGCATTGTAGTTTTCTTCGTATTGTCAATGTTTTTTTAAGGAAGCTGAGCCTGTATTTGTCTAGAAAAATCAAAAAAGCGTCGATCAGTAAAGGGAAATCCTAAATTTTTCTATGAAAGTTATTTTAAGTATCATCCTTCTCATTGTTTGCATGTTAAGCTGCACCTCAATTTCAGCCCAGGCTGTAGAAGATGAATTGGTATTTTCTTTTCGAAAATACAAGGGCACTGAAGCCCAAAGAATGATTGTTGTTGGTGAAGTTGTATCTATTGAAAAAGCAGAATTGCTTGAATCTAAATCTACCTCCTTACTTGGTTTAGATACAAGACCTGATAATGTTGTTGTGAAAATTCTAAATCCAAGAGGTGTAAGAGTAGGTCAGACCTTGTATTTAGTTGAAAAACACCCAGACCATAGACAATTTCGAAATGGAAATATTGTCGGTGAGATAAATGTGCGTTCTATCTTTGATACAACATTTTTTGGCAAACAGTTGCGTGGTGTAGGATTTACTCGAATGATTGAGAATCGACCTATGACAGTTGTGAGACCTCTTATCACAGAGAAAACCGAAGAAGCCTTAGATTTGAAGCGTAAGGCAGATGCACTTGCCTACCAAGATAGCGATGCTGAGGCTATGAAGTTTTTAAAGAAAGCTATTGCACTCGATCCAAAACTTCCAGATCCTCATTACGCTCTTGGTTTGATGTATAAAAAAGAAGGAAACTCATGGAATGTTTCTAGTCTTGGTGAATTTGCTCTTGCATGGAAATATAAAGATTCCTTTTCTGATTCAAGAGAAAAATACAATTTCTACCAAAACTATTTATCTTTAATTAGAGAGAATGTGGAACTTGGAATCACTAGTCCTAAGATAAAAACGGATATGTTGAAAAGAGGTCTAGAGATAATTAAAGATAGTGAATCTCACTTCGGCAAAAGATTTGAAACATCCGTTACTAAAGCATGGCTTCTGTATAAATCGTATCTGAATGCTGAACCAAGAGATATTTCTAAGAATCTGTTATGGGAAAATTCTATCACAGCCTTACAAGAATCAGAATCTTATTCTAAGAATTCATTGCTTTACCACCAAACAGCTATTTTGATTTATTCTGAATATTTAAACGGCTGGAATCCAGGCAAACAAAAAACAGCCGATATTGCAAGGGCTATGGATAAAATCAAATTCCATGGACGAACTTATTTGACTATCAACCCTCCAGGCAATACAGTTCCTTCATCAATTTTAGATATTTTAGAACTCATAGAATAATTGTATTTTTATTCGGAAATGGTGTTGAGACTTTTCTCAAAAAGATAAGACTCTAGATGGAGCATATCGTCTGGATTTGAATCAAAAAAGTTTACTCCAATCAAATAAGCTCCGTCTCTTTCTATGAATCGAACTATCTCTCCACGTAAGGATAGTTCCACATTAGGAAGTAATGGAATATTCATCTTTAAAATATTGTGCCGCTTTAGGTAATTGAATAATTTTTTATTTCCTATTTCAAATAGCAGGCCATCCATAGAAATGTCTATGATTTTAGTAGTATGAGCATAGGTTTCATAGGAAGAAACTTGAATGGTCACCTTGGTTATGGCATAATTTGCAATTTCAGATAGTTCATGTATAAATACAGCCTGGGGATGAGTAATTGTAAATCTCTCCATCGCAGTTGAATATACTTTAATATAGCCAACTACCTGATCATAGATTCGAATAGCTGAATAGATATAGCTAACATAAAACTGACGGTTTTCTTTTTTAGAGAGCTCTTCAAAGAATGAAAGTGCTTCAAGTTCATTATTCGATTCAGCAAGTTCTTTGAATTCATAGTTAAAAGTTGTAAGTATTTCATCATCACTCGGCTCAATATATTTTTCTAATTTGTTACAATCAGAAATATAAATTGACTTTTCCGTTCGACCAATAGCTTTTCGAATGAATCTTTCAAAGTCATCAATCTCTTCATCTTGTTTGTAAATAACAATATCAAAATATTTGGATACAGATTTGATATAATCTGTTATCATAATATTGATTAATTTAAGATTAGGTTTATCTTTCCGAATTTCTCGCATGAGGAAAGGATACCTTCTTTCGGCATAAAGATTTTTACCAACGGATCTTGCACCACCTGAGAGAGATCGAAACAAGATGATAAAGTTCATGAATAAATCGTCCACAATAATTCGTTTGGATTGCCGAAGTTGCATAGATTGCAATTCACTAGGAATCTTTATCAACACTTGATCATTGCGTAAGTCACTAATCAGAACATCAAATTGGTACATAATGTTCATAATTTCAAATCGAATTCTTGCTCTTCTTTGTCCTTCATCGTGGAAGTTAGGCACATCAAGCATTACTGTTTCATCGTAAATTTCATGAACTATGGCTGCATCCAGCTTTTCATTGTAGATAAAATCTATTTCCTTATCATCAGCTTTTAAGTAATAGAAGAGGTGTTTTACTAGATTTATGTCGCTTCCGATGATAGTTTCGGGAAACAAGGATTCCAAAATAGTTATTAATTCTTGAAGTGAATCCGAGCGACCAATTGCCATACTATTAGTATCGAATTTTGACCCACCTGATATTGAGTGAAAGTGAAAAAAGGAAAAAGGTTGAAGGGAAAATTGCATTTCACCCGAAAATTATTCTATGGAACAAAACTCAGAATTAAACCCAGAACTTTTTGAGATGGTAAGAACTGGCAAATTAACCAGTGCAAAAATTGTGGCTCTGATCTTCTTAAAGAATTTAATCGATCAATACAGTTCAAAACCTTTTCTAGAAAATGAAAAGCTAGAAGAGATCAAACAAAAGTTTGGAGTTTATCCTGATATAATGACATGGGGTGACTATTTTCAAACTGAAATAGCTTCAAAATACTTTGATCAGTCTGATGAAAAATTCCAAGTGATCATAGATACAATCCGTTTCGATTTAATCTCAGCTTATTTAATTTTCCAAGGAAAGCCTGACAATTTTACAGATAGAATTCGGACGGAAGCTTTAATTGCCAAATCTATAGATTCCTATCTTTGGAGTTTTGAAAATGAGGAAAATATTCACCTAGAGATTCTATTGGATTATTTTGAAAATTTAGGCTTGGCCGAAAGACCACTTCCTATTTCAGAAAAAATTTGGTATGAAAGTTTTGATTTAAAAAATTTGGTTCAGGCTGTAGTTTAATGTCATTGGTTGAAGTTGAGTATACAGAAAATTCTTCAGATGACATTTGTTATGTGTACTTAAATAATCCTAGTTCCAAAAATTCCATGACCTGGGCTATGGGAGAGCTATTCCAAAATCAGATGAATAAGCTTTCTGCTCTTAAACGTAAGCCTAAAGTCATTCTTCTTTCTGGGAAGAACGATGTTTTTTGTGCTGGAGGAGATTTAAATCTTCTTCGAAGTTTCTCAAGCAAAACTTTTTCACAAAATAGAAAAGGAATGAGAACCTTTTATAATTTCTTTCTATCAGTAAGAAAAGTTCCAATTCCTATTCTTTGTGTTGCAAAAGGTCATGCAATAGGTGCAGGCTTAGCTCTTCCGCTTGCCTGTGATCTTAGAATTTTTTCGAATGAAGGAAAATATTCTTTTAACTTTGTAAAATTAGGAATCCATCCTGGTATGGGAAGTTCTTATACAACTCCTGAATTGATAGGTAAGTCTAAAGCCAATCGTATGCTTTTTCTTGCTGAAACAATCAATGGTATACAAGCCGCAGAATGGGGATTATGCGATTATAGTTTTCCTAAAGAAGTAATCATGGAAGAAGCGAAGAAAATAGCTGATGGAATCTGTGAGGCAGCACCGCTTGCCATGCAGGAACTAAAGAAAAATTCCTATTCAGACAAAGCCTTACAAAAAGCTTTAAAGATGGAATCAGAGTCCCAAGCAAGAAACTTTATTAGTAAAGATTTTAAAGAAACCATGGCTTCCATAGTAGAAAAGAGAAAGCCCATATTTATTGGAGAGTAAATTTCTGAATAAGGCTATGTTTGGTTTCTTTTGTGATCAACAAATTGTAATTCAAAACTAAGCCTTCTTTGTTGCTTGTTTCAATTATAAATTGAATCTCTCTTTGGCTATCTAGATCTTTGTTTTCATAGAGCCAAGAATTATTTCTATTCCTCAAATCGATATAATTACTACGAAGTTTCATAAAAGGAAGAGCACCTAACGATTTGTTGAATAAAATATTTCCTGATTTTAAATCCAATATCTTAAGTTGAACGCTTTCATTCTTCTTCCAGTGAACTAAGAAATCAATGACTACAAATAACTCCGCGTCCTTAGATTCAAAAGTAAGATAGCTATCTTGAATCTTTAAGTAGGCATTTTCATAATTTGTAGATTCAGAAGGATTCTTGTTCTGAAGAAATTTGCAATTTCCTAAGTTCGACGATAATACAATCACAATATATAGTAAAGTTTGTTTCATAATTAACTAGATAGAATTTCTTTTTTAGCTTCTAATTCTTTATCATGGCTTTGTTTCGAAATGATATACTTTCCATCTCTTCTCATGATATGCTTTCCATCTCTAAGTGCCTCGAATAGCTTATAGAAATTTATATTGGGTATAAATTTGGTATTGTCATTTTTAGCATAAAGTCCAGTTTTTAAACCAGATAATTTATAAAGATCATGCATACCAACTCCTTTTAATTCTTTCTCACCTATGTAATCGAAATCAAAAAGATCTCTCGTAAAATCAAACATATTTCGTGATACAGTAATTTCTCCACCCTTTCCGACGCCTTCAATTCGTGCCGCAATATTAACAGTATGCCCCCAGATATCGAAGGCAATCTTTTGGTGTCCAACAATACCAGCAATTAAAGGACCCGAATGAATTGCTAAACGTATGCCCCAAGCATCTTCTCCTTGGAGTTTCAATTCTTCTCTGCGAGAGTTTGTAAATCTCATCATTTCTATTCCTGCTAGTAAAATATCAATACCAGCAGTTCTATGGTTTCCACTAAGACCTGCTACACAAAGAAATGAATCTCCTATGGTTTTAACTTTTTCAATTGAGTATATCTCACAGATCCTTTCAAACTCATCAAAGTAGATAGTAAGTTCCTTAAGAAGTTGGGTCGGGCTCATATATCGGGAAATCTTTGAAAAGCCAACAAAATCAGTAAACATAACAGCAACTTGGTCATATTGTACAGGTTGTACCTTGCCATATCTTTTAAGATCTTCAATCATATATCCTGGTAGAATATTGGACAGCAGTAGATCTGCTTTTTTCTTTTCTTCTGAAAGCAGGTTTTTATCACTATCCACCATATGATTGAGTAATTCTTTAACCAAGGTCTCTTTGTGGCGGTATCTAGAAATTCTTGATATTGCTCGGTAATAATCTTCTTCTTTTTGGTTATCAGAAGAAAATTCTCTTAGTATGATCATTACTTCATCTGTATCTATCTTTACAAATCTTGCTTCAATATTGTGATTTACTGAAGCATAATTCATATAAAATGATTTATTCACTAATTTATTGTTGGTTAAAACATTCTTTATTTCTTCCTGTAAGAGGCGTGATGTATCCTGTGGAAAAATTTCACTCAACATTTTCCCTTGAATGGATTCTTTGCCTATCATTAGATTGATGATTTCACTATCGTTTGAAATTTTATAATCTAATATGATACCCTTGCTATTTGCTTGGATAAGATAATCTGGTTGAGCATTTAAAAGTGCAGTATTTTTTTTCTCAATACGTTTAATTACATTTTTATTATCTAATAAATCCCATCTTGTAATGATCTTTTCTATAGAATTGTTTACAACTACAGCAAACCTTGAGGGAATATTTTGAATGATGTAATCCGAAACGCCTTTCTTGGTTTCATCGATGGCGCTTTGTAGAAAATCCATATTCGTATAAAGTATGAAAATGGTTTCCTTGGTTTTACTGCGGAAGTATTCCAAGGCATCCAAGCCCATTTCAGTCTCGGGTAAATAATCAGAGATCACGATTTCGGGCATCTTAGTTGGATTCGTATCCAACCAAGACGTAAGATTTTTGTATCTTGTTGCTACTAACTTACTATCAAAATCTTTTAGAGCTGATTCAAGTTCTTCGTATTTATCCTCTTCTTGTATGAGAAAGAGTAAATGGATAGTATTAAAAGTATTCATACCTATTTTTGAAGGGCTTTCCTCATATAATCATCATCTATTAAATCAAGACCGCATTTCAAATCCCAGAGTGATTGTATGATAGTATCTAGTTGCTGTCTTTTGATAATTTGTCCATGTTGAGGCGCTATGATTTCTGCGTCCACAGATCGAATTTTGAGAAGCGCATAACGAAGTGCTAGGTTAGAAGGCATATACAAAGATAAAAACTTCTTCATATTAGCGAGTGCTTGCTCGGTATGGTAGAGCTCCCAATCGGCACCTAGACCTCCTAGGATATCAGAAGTAAAGAGAACTTTAGACTTTACATCATATGTCATGATGGCTCCCGCAAAGTGAGCAAAGGGAGTCATTAGGAATTCAAGCTTTCGTCCATTGGGTGTTGTATAGATTGAATTATCAGGAGACACCATATGCAAATGTCCTTTTACACCATAGTGTTTGATAAGATAGGACGCCCGTACCTCGGAAATAATGACATGTTCGTAGTCATTGCGAAGATCTTCAAAGATAGGAACTCCTGCACATAAGTCAGGATCTTGGTGTTGAAGAATGATGGTATCTATTGCTTGGGCTTGGATGATGGAGAATACTTTTCTTGCTACGATAGGGAAATCTGGTACAGAGCCTGGATCAATCAGTATCCCTGATTCATTGGATTTTATGAGGTAAGGATTGCAGTGCAATGCATCCTCTTCTGAGTAGAATCCTACCCAATATACACCATCGGCTATTTCTACTGCATAATTCGTATCAATATCAATTTGCAATTCTTGTGTTGAATTTGGATTATTTTTCTGTACCATATGACCAGTTCTTGTGCTGTAATTTTAATTAAAATTCTAATTCAGATTATATGATTTAGACCTTCCTCAAAAATAGATTTCTGTTTAAAAAAAACATTGTCAAATATTAAGTAAAAAGTAGAATCATTCTAAGGTACACAAATATGAACGGTACAGATTTCGATTCGGAAAATCCTAATTGTGAAACTTGCAACATAAGAACCAAAAGTATTCTGCAGAACGCGACTCCAGAGACTATAGAGAAAATCAACAATGGAAAGCATTTCAACAAACACAGTCGCGGGAATCATATTTTTAAATCAGGCGATTTAGCTTCAGGATTTTATTTTATCAAATCAGGTTTCGTAAGAAATTATAGAAGCACTGGCGGTAAGGAACAGACATTCAATATTAGAGGACCTGGGGATTGGATAGGTTTTAGAGATGCTATGTCAAGCGACTCTTTTTTCCATTCCTGTATCTGTTTGGAAGATGTAGAAACTTGTTTTATCACCAAAGAGCTTACAGAAATATTGATGAAAGAAGACGAAAAATTCCAGTCTGAAGTCTTACGGCAAATGGCCAAAGAATGGAGAGAAAGCGAGAGCCAGGTTGTTTCCTTAGGGACCAAGCAAGTCCATTCCAAGCTAGCTGAGCTCCTCATTACACTCAAGGATGCAGCAGGCGGTTCGGATGAAATTGAAATCAAAATGACTCGAGAAGTACTGGCTTCTATCATTGGTACTACTACAGAAACACTTGTTCGAGCTCTTACTGATTTTAAAAATAGAAATATTGTCCACGTAGAGAAGCATAAAGTTACATTTCAAGATATGGCTACTTTGTATTCCTTATCAGAAATGGAATTGGACAAAATGGTAAAAGTTCACTCGTAATTTTTTTTTTAGAAACACTAAAGGTTTTTTTGGATTCTCCGACTTTGTTAAGGATTGATAATCACACTCCAAAAGCGGGAATCCTTAGCCGAAGGGTTCCCATTTTTTTGCCAGCTTGACAAATACTTTCAATCCCAAATCCTTTCCTTATGCGTCGTAATACCTCTTCTCTTTTTGGATATTCTATCTATCATCCCATCAATCTCATTCTATTCTTTAATATTTTCATTTTTATTCTACAGAATATTAATTCTAAGGTTATGGATTTCCAATTCGGATTAATACCTATTCATGTGTTAGATGGGAAAGTTTGGCAGTTGTTTACCTATGGATTCCTCCATTCTACCAGTTTTATTCCTCATATACTTTTTAATATGTATGGTTTCTATATGCTAAGCTCTATCATAGAATCAACTATCGGTAAATGGAGGTTAGTTGCACTTTATTTTACCGCACAACTTGGTGGTGGAATTCTTGTTTTTGCATTTGGGATAATCAATGGATTATTTTTTGAGAATCGAATGCCGCTTTTAGATCTTCCCTACAGTGTGACCATAGGAGCAAGTGGAGCTGTCTTCGGTCTCTTAGCAGTCTTTGGTTTATTGTTTCCTGAAATGGATATTCTTTTACTTTTTATTCGAGTTCGTGCTAAGAATGCAGTATGGATTTCTTTAGCACTTGGATATGGATTTAGTCTATTGGGAGATTCCAATATTTCAAATACTTGCCATCTTGGTGGAGCCTTAACAGGATATGCATTTTACTATTTGATTCTTGAACCTAAGAGAAGATCTGGTAAATTTTCCATACCGAATTTTCTTGCAAATACAAGAAATGAATCCTTAGAGCAAGAGTTAAAACCTCCAGAACCCAAAATGGTAGATTATTTTGAAAAGCAAATTCAATCCAATGAGAAATTATTAAACCAATTAAAAACTGCCGATATAAAAGACATTCCAAATATATTAATTCCTATACAAGTCTCTAATGCAAATATTTGCCCTCCTATTGCCTACAATCCTGAGGATTCAACCTGCTTGCGTTGTGAGTGGCTTCCTAATTGTGCTTTGAGAAAACATGAGTCCAAGAAATAGAAAAAACTTTGACAAAAATCTTTCCAAAAATAAGTTTTTTATATGACAGAAGAAAATAGAAGATCTGTACTTCATGATATCTTAAAGAGAGAAAGAGAAAATAAAAAGCTTCTTAAAGAAAAATCTCCCACAGTTTCTAAGTCTGTTTCAACAGCAAAATCACAAATTGATGAAAAATCATCTCCTTCTCAATCAGATGCATCCAAATCCAAAACATCCTCAAAATACTATGACGATGCACTTGCTGATGTGATTTTGGATTTGCGATTCTATTTTCTTCGTGAGGGCGACTTCACTGGACAATTCAAGGCACTATATACCGAACTTGCAAGCGAGATGAACAAGTATGGAATCAATGCTCGCAAATACTTGGATTATGTTCGGGAGTCATTTGATCGCTATAAGAATACTCATAAGATGATGCCATTAGATCCCATGAATCTGAAAGCCTATAAGTATGTAGAAGCAAGCTTTCGGGAACTTCTGAAGATGATGCAACTTAAGTTTAAAAAGTAATTGTCTGCTATTTTAAATCATTTTTCTATTTTACCGATTAGGGATTCCCTTTAGAATCATCCTATGCACCTCAGCAAATACACAGACTATTCCTTTCGTATCCTAATGTATCTCGGTACACATGAAGATCGTCTTGTCACTATTTCAGAAGTATCCAAACGCTACACTATTTCCAAGAACCATTTAGTCAAAATTGTACACCATCTCGCTCAAGCTGGTATTATTAAATCCGTACCAGGTAAGAAAGGTGGGATCACCCTAGGCAAGGATCCAAAGAAAATCAACTTGCTTGATGTCATTGAAATTACAGAAAGTAATTTTGATCTAGCTGAGTGCTTTACGGAACATGGTTATTGTGTGATCCAAAACAATTGTAAGCTAACCAAAATTCTTACAGAGGCATTGTTTAGCTTTTTCAAAGTAATGGGTAAATACAATCTTTCGGACCTGCTAAGGAATGATCAATTGCGAAACCAACTCCGTAAAATGGCTGTATAGAATTTTCCTTACTTCTTAAACTGGTTTCATGGGGAAGATTCATAGCTTACAACAAGATTTAATCAACCAAATCGCTGCCGGTGAAGTCATAGAATCTTCTCATTCTATTCTAAAGGAATGTATAGAGAACTCTGTCGATGCAGGAGCAAGTCAAATTAGCATTGAGACTAAGGCAGCTGGTCTCGATAAGATAGTTATCGTTGATAATGGTTCAGGTATCTTAGAAGAAGATCTTGAGTTAGCTGTTATGCGACATGCAACTTCAAAGATAGAATTTCTTCCTGACTTAGATTCATTATGTACTTATGGTTTCCGAGGTGAAGCACTTGCTTCCATAGCTTCTGTTTCTAAGATGAGTTTGGAAAGCGGTGTGGAGTCATCAAGATTTGCCTATAAGATAGAACTAGAGAATGGTAGAATTACATCCAAAGAGCCAACTGCTCATTTTGTTGGAACTAAAATTGAAATTCATGATTTATTTTACAATACACCAGTTAGACGGAAGTTTTTAAAATCAGAAAACTCAGAAGATCGCAAGAATAAATCTCGCATACAAATATCAGCCTTGACCAGACCGAATGTTGCATTCCATTATGTTCAGGATGGAAAGACTATCTATCGTCTAGCTAGCGAGGATAGGCAAGAAAGAATCATTTCTATTTTTGGTGAGAATCTCAGGGACCATCTCCTGCCCATTGAATACGAACGTAATGGCATGAAGATTACAGGTTTTATATCTGATCCAGATTTCTATAGATCCAATCGTATGGGCCAATACTTCTTCGTAAATGATAGACCCATTGATTTAAAGCATGGATCTTATCTTTTAAAGAAATGCTATGATGAATTATTGCCACCAGGTGCCCATCCTTGGTGTTTTCTATACTTTGAAATCCCCCCAGATCGTATTGATGTAAATGTACATCCCCAGAAGAAGGAAATTCGCTTTCTAGATGATGAATTTATCAATGGATTTTTAATTTCTGCTCTTCAAAGGGAATTACGATCTTCAACTCCAGTTAGTTTCTTAGAGCTGAAGAAGCGCATGTCAGCACCTATTCGGGGTACAGGGAATTTTGCATCCTTTCAACCGAATAATCAAAATTATGTGCAAGATTCTAGTCAGACTTCTCAATTTCAGGACATTTTGCACAGAGATATCTTCCCCAATGCAGAAAGGAGGGAAGCTTATGAACTTTCCAATACAGGAGCCGGTACCAATCTTTCTGAATTGACTGATTCTCCGATCAAGCACAGTCAATTTATTCCTAAGCGCCATTATGGAATATTATTTGAGACTTTTATTTTAGCCGAGGCTGAGGATGGATTGTACATCATTGATCAACATACTGCTCATGAGCGAATTCGTTATGAAGAAGTATTAAAGAAACTTAAATCAAAGGGATATGGTACCCAACCTCTACTAACTCCTATTCGACTGGATCTCTCAAATGATGAGGCAGAAGATATCTTAAGTAAGCAGACCGACTTGCAAGAATTGGGAATAGGTATTGAAGATTTTGGAAACGGTTCTTTGGTAATTCGTGAGGTTCCTGGTTATATGGACTCAGGCAAGGAGAAAGAAACCATCCTTGATTTTATGAATCGAACCTTGCACTCTGATACAGCCGAACCAGAACCTTATGACCTAATGGCAAAATCGGTAGCCTGTAGATCAGCAATCCGTAAGGGTTCTCAGGTTTCTGATCCTATCATTTCAGAAATTTTAAATAGGCTTAGTTATTGTGATAATCCAGCACGTTGCCCACATGGAAGACCCACCCTTGTAAAACTAACAAGAGATGATTTGGAAAAAATGTTCCATAGAAAATGAGGAAAATTTAATTTCCTTGAATTCAATCTACAAGATACTGACCTAAAGAATCAAGATGAGTAGAAACGCACTAGCCAAAAAAGGCATGACGATGAGAGAAAAGGAGATCATTCTCCTTCAGAAAATAAAAGCAGGAGATAAAACTGCTTACATGACTCTTGTAAGTCCTTATCGAGAAAGACTATTCCGTAAGGCAGTCTCCATGGTAAAAGACGGGGATGATGCAGAAGACATTGTACAAGATGCTTTGATTTCTGGTTATAAATCCATTCAGAATTTTCGAGCAGAGGCAGGAGTATATACCTGGCTCTATAGAATTGTTGTAAACAAATCCAAGGATCTACTTGCTAAGAAAAAGCGTGGTAGAGAAAAGCCTATCGATGACTCCCAAGATAACCAATTTATGGACGAAAGAATGGGTTATGAAAAAAAATTGGAACTTTTTGAAGAGTCGAAGTATCTAAAAGACAAGATCGATGCTTTGGAAGATATTTACAAAGAGGTGATCGAGTTAAGGTATTTCCAAGAAATGTCTTATTCTCAGATTGCTGAAGTTCTAGAATGCAATATTGGAACCGTAAAGAGTCGCCTCTTCAAAGCAAAAGAATTTTTAAAACATTCTATATTGCAGGACAATAAAGGAGAAGGTTATTTTGGCTCTTGAAATCAAATTATTTTCGAAAATACGGGAACTCTTACAGAGAAAAGAAGTGGAAGAGGATATAATCCTTGAACATAAGTTAGTTGATTTATTCTGTCAGGTTCGTAAGTGGGAAGAGAAAAACCCAATTAAACTTTCTACAAGTTTTGATGAAAGAGTTTTTGAGAATATCAAAAATCTTGAAATCGATAACCCAAATTGGAAAGAAAGAATCCTCCCTTATTTTCTTGAGAATAGACCTATGCAATATGGAATAACAGTTGCTCTTGCTTCCGTTCTTGCAGTTGTTATGATTTCAAGATCTGGCACTTCTGTTCCCCAATCTCTTTCTGATTCAGCAGGTGTGATTATTGATAACACTTCCTACTTAGACAAACCTTCCTCAGTTGAATATGCTGACTCCTACCACAAGCGTGTATTCTTAGAACAAATGAAGCAAGACCCCAAAGGAATAGAAACTCTTTCTAAATTAGAAGCCTACTATCTTTCTACGGGAAAGCAATCAGTCGCTAATGAAATTAGAAACTTTATTGAGGAAGCTCGCCGTTAAGAATAGAGTTTGATTCAATTAAGAATCTTTTTGTTCGGTTGATTTCGTTCGGATAATCTCTCTCTGAAAAATTTTCCAAGATACTAAGTGCAAAAGCCTGGGTTCTCCAGGCTGTTTTCTTTTGAAACTTTGCCGTTTGGGTATTTTGAAAATGGTTCAAGCGAATCATTTGATCCATCCAATGATCTAAGTCTTGTTTCTTTTTGGGTTTTTGGTTTCTAAAGATTCCTCTTCTAAGCCCCAAAACTGGAATAGCAAAAGATTTGGATTCCGCATCCATTTGGGTTGAATCTATTTCTTGACAAATCAATTGTAAATCCCGCCAGAAGTTGCATTGCCTATTGAATCTTAATGGGTCATCCAGGAAAGAGTGAAGGTAGAGATTTTTGCCATCGTCATTGAGTCCAGTACCCAAGTAGCATTCTGCAATTAAATAGCCATATTCGGAGGATTGCAGAGAAGACTTTGAAATGGGTTCTAATATTTCTAAGGCTTGAGAAAATTCACCCAAACGAAGGTGACAGATAGAAAGACCCTTTAAACTGCTAAGATCTAAGCCATTCCAACCTTCCATTCGAAAAGAAATTCTAAGATGGTGTATTGCCTCTTCGAGCACGCACTGTAAAGCAGTTTGTAGAATTGTATCTCTAGGGAAATTTCTCGATACAATTTCGGTTTCGAATAAATCAAGATAATTAAGTAGTGCCTTTCCTCTTTCTTTGCCTTCACTTAGGCTGAGTAAATGATCTAATTTATTATCCCAAAAGCTAGATATATAGTATCCAGCCTTCCAAGTTTCTTCTTGCGGTGCTCCATCCAGTAAGAGGGAGAAGATTGTCTTTGCTTTTTCAAATTCACCATCTCTTAAAAAGAAGATAGCCTCTTCTACATTTCCTGGCATGGAGCGAAGAACTTAGTGTTTGGACATTTTGTCGTGGTGCTTGGATACTTGGGCTTGGATCTTATCTTCTAGACCATCGATACAGGCATAGATATCCTTATTCGTATTATGTGCATTAAAAAAGGAGCCGTCGCCATGCAAATTCATATTGGCATGAACCTCTCCATGAATCATTTCAAAGGAGATATCACAGGATACAATTTTATGAAGAAATTTACTTACTCTATCAATCTTCTCATCACTGTATTCTTCTGCTGGAATTGATCTATCCATATGCTTCCATGTATAATTTATTTTCATACTTATTTATTTCTCCCTTTCGATTTCTTATAAAGATAAGATAATTCGCAAGAACTAAGAGTCAATAAAAAAGAATTGAATCTTTCCTATAGGTAGGTAGAATAGGGAAGGTTATTCAAATGACTCCTAAGAAGAAAGGTACAAAACCAATTGCTAAAAAGAAAGTGAAATCTCCTTCCGAGGAAAAAGTTAAACTGATTCTAAATAGCAAGAAATCTCCTTCTACTCAGGCGAAGCCTACCCAAGAAAAAAGCAAATCTAAAGATCTACCTTCTGTTAAATTAAATGTAGGCAAGATTTATGAAGATGAGAAATTTCAGAAACCACTATCATATTTGAATTTTGATATAATTAAGATCCTTACTAAAAATCCATGGGAAGCTTATATCTTTTGGAATATAAATGGAAATACCTACCAAAAATGTGTGGATCATTTTCAAGTACCGAGTGAAAGTATTCAGCTCGAAATATGCTTAGATTACTTGGAAGAAAATGGGATCAAGAAAACTCGTTCTATTTCGATTCATCCCTTATCGAATAATTACTATTGTAAATTTGAAAATCCCGTTGCTAACTTAAAAGCTTTAATCTATGCCAATTATTCTGATAGAAAATACCTTCTGTTTGATTCCGCCCAAGTGAGTCTGCCTATGGATCATGCTTCCTTTAAATTTGATGAACAATGGATCAATCAAGAATGGGTAGAGCATGGCTTAATTGCCAAAGATGCAAATGGAAATATTGTATTTCAATCATCACCTCAAAGGGAACAAACCCATGCTTCAACCCAAAAGATGAGTTTTGGATCTTCAGGAAATTCCTCTTCTCGTGCAATTGGTTCTTAAGGAATATACATGTCAATAGTAGGAAATCTTTTATTCGTTCTACATGCTCATCTTCCCTTTGTTAGGCATCCAGGTTATAAGAGACCCTTTATTGAAGAAAACTGGTTGAATGAGGCCATCCTTGAGACTTACATTCCCTTGCTGCGAGTTTTTCGAAACCTAAAGCAAGAAGGGATCTATTTCCGTATCACTATGTCTTTTTCCCCTTCTTTATCCTCCATGTTAGTTGATGCTTATTTGCAGGATAAATTTCGCTCCTATATTTCTAACCTCATTCAATTGGGCGAGAAAGAAGTGGAGCGAACGACTTATGATTCTCATTTGAATTATCTCTCTAAGAAATACCTGGGGCATTTTCAAGATACACTTAAGATCTTTGATGAGTTGAATGGTGATCTCACGAAAGGCTTCCGAGAGTTTCTAGAAAATGGAAGTTTGGAAATTATCACCTGTCCTGCGACCCATGGCTTCCTTCCATTTATGGAATCGGAGCCTGCCTCTGTCAAAGCACAAATTCGCAATGGAAGGCGAACCCACAGAAGAATTTGGGGGCGTGATCCAAAGGGAATTTGGCTTTCTGAATGTGGATACTACAAAGGCTTGGAAAAGCACTTAGCCGACGAAGGATTGAAGTATTTCTTTGTAGATACTCACGGTATAGAGCATGCTGAACCAAGACCAAAGTATGGAGTTTATGCGCCTGTTGAAGTGGGAGAAGGTGTTTTTGCATTCGGTCGTGATCCAGAAAGTTCGAGGCAAGTATGGAGTTCCCAAGATGGTTACCCTGGTGATTTTCGTTATAGAGAATACTATCGCGATATTGGACATGACTTAGATTACAATTATATCCACCATTATCTCAATTCGGATGGAATTCGTATCAATACAGGAATCAAATACCACCGTATAACAGGTAAAGAATCGTATAAGGAATACTATAATCCAGATGCGGCTATGGAAGCTTGCGGAAATCATGCTACGGACTTTTTGAATCGAAGAATAGAACAAGCAAAGAACTTCTACAATGAAATGGGACAGGCAGCCATAATTGTCAGTCCATATGATGCGGAATTGTATGGACATTGGTGGTATGAGGGTCCACAGTTTATCGAGTATTTATTTAAAAAGATACACTTTGACCAAGATTCTATTCGACCTATACACGCTTTGGAATCTCCAGGAATCGTAAATCGAATCCAAAGTGTAAGAATGTCTATGTCAAGTTGGGGGGAAAATGGATACGGTGATGTTTGGCTCAATAAGACCAACGACTGGATCTATCCGCATTTACTTGCAGCCGCTGCAGATATGCAGGCTATTGCTCACAGCTATAAGACAACTGCGGATGCCTGGCAGATTCGAGTTTTGAATCAAATGGGTAGGGAACTCTTGCTTGCTCAAAGCTCAGATTGGGCATTTATTATGAAGACAGGAACTATGGTTGACTACGCAGTTCGCAGAACAAATGTTCATGTGAATCTGTTCTACCATCTTAAGTCAATGCTTACAAATGATGATAGAGATGATAAGAACCTAGACCAAATGGAAGTAGAACACAATATATTTCCAGATATATCCTTTAAGGATTGGATAAAGTAAGGTTAGAAAGCTCTATATTCGAACTTGCATTCGTGCAAGATTCCCATTTCTGCATATAATCTTTAGAGGGAATGATTTTTCTATCCATGAATTGGTAGATTTTTGCAGCTTGCATAAAATGTTTTTTACCAGTGCAAACGGAAGAGAGATTCATAAAACTGCTTACCATAGCCAAATGAGTTTTCGCTGTTTCTTCCGAGTGACCCAAACCCAAGCCTTCGCTGATTCCAAGTGAAATTTGAAGATCTTGGATAGCGTCTTGGTATTTACCCAGCTCATTCAATTTGAGACCTTTTTCTAGGTAGTGTTTTGCAAAAGTCATAGCTTTTCGAGGTCTTTCTTTATCCAAAATAGATTTAACCTTAGTGATTGGATCGTTAGCCCAGAGACTTGCTGAAAAAAGGAGCAGGCTGCTGAAAAATAGTATGTTCTTATTCATTTATTATCCCTGATTAATAAAATTCTTCTTCAATTATATGTATGCATAGATTGTACCATTTTTCATTCTGGTTTAGAAAGTTTCTACTGGGCGACTGCTTCTTTTTTGGCTGAACAAAAAGGAAGAGGAAAGTCCGGACACCAGGGAACCAAAGGACTGGGTAATCACCAGTATTTTGCTTGGAATTTTGAATTGGCCGCAAGGCTGGTTCTCAAAGAAAAGTAGGATAGATCAGTGCAACAGAAAATATACCGCCCAGCACCATTTTACGCTGAGCTTTGCTCAGCTAAATGGTGCTGGGTAAGGATGAAATGGTGGAGTAAGAGCCCACCGCCTCAACCGCGAGGAAGAGGGCAGGGTGCATCTCCTGTGTGCAATCTCAAGTAAACGGCCGTTTGTAGCAGGTTCCGCGAGGCCTAAGGGTAGAGAGCAAGTCTTAGAGAAATGGGAACATTGTTCTAAGTTAGATAAATAGTCGTCCTAGACAAAATCCGGCTTATAGGTAGGGACTTTCTTTTTTTTTCTTAGGATTGAGTAGGTCGATTAACTGTGGCTTGATTATTTCTGGAAATAGTATAGTGCAAGCTTGGTTGCAACGTGTCAAGGCATGGTAGTAAATATCCCAATATTTTGGGTCATTGAAATCTTTAATGCCCGTTAGAATCACGTACCCTTCTTCTTCACCATAGAATTCTTCTAGGGTCGCAATTCGCAATCTATAATCGGACTCAGCTTGCGAGAAGGTATCATAGTCCTTAATACGAACTAGATTGATATGGCTTGTAAAATACTTACCTGACGAACCGAGGATATCATCTACATCTTGTTCTTCTAAACAAAGTAAAATAGAATCTTCCAAAGGAATTTGCAATTCTCTTCGTCCGAAATGAATAGCCCATTCTAACTTTTGATAAAACTCCATAGGATTTTCAAAGGTTGCATACTGAATCCCCGTTATATCAGGAAGCCTTGAGCTTATAAATGGTTTTCTACCTAGAATGCAAGCCTGCTCATAGACCTTGCGGGGTGTTCGTATGTTTCGATTCCAATACTCGGTTCTATCGGATAGAGATTTTAAGAAATGAATTTCTTTATAGTACACAGGATGAGTTTCTTGGTTCGCATATTCAGCCATTACGAGCCAGGAGCCATTCTGCCAATGCTTGTTTAATTTGGATCCCATCAATTCAAAAAGTTTTGCATCCATCATTTGTTCTGAGCTATCCAATATTAAAAATTCAAAATCATTGGGTAATGATTCCAATCTTTCAAATAGATTTTTTTCTTTTTTGTAAGATACAAAATGTGTGAACTTCCAAAGGTTTGCAAGCCCATCATCAGAGTCAGAATGATCATTTCCTAGAATGACTAGAGTCTTTACTCCAAGATTTTCCATTCTCTTGGCTTGTTCCATACTAACAATTGTTTTGCCTGATCCAGGAACGCCAATCACAAGGGATCGGCTTGGTATTTTCGATTTTTGTATGATTTCAAATTGTTCTCTTGTGAGAGATATAAGTTTGGCATTTTGTCTAAATTTTTTCTTGGTGATATCAAATACAAAATTTAAATTTAAGCGAATGATTTCATGTAAGTTAGCAAGAGTTTTTGAGCCAAGTGTTTTAAGCGATTTAGATTCCATACGTTTAAGTAAAGTCTCTAAAGAAAGATTGGAATTTTTTAAGGCAGATTTTCCAAAAATAAAATCAGATTCATGGGCAGGTCTGGGAAAATCATGTGCTTCATTCTTTAGAAAGAAAATAGCAGAATGAAAGTATTCTTTGGGAACAGGATCTTGGAAGGAATTGTGATCATTCAAGAATTCCATTAAGATTTTGCTAGCTGACTGAACCTGGTCTAAAGGATCGGAGTAAGGTTTGTCTGTATAACTTTCCCAATTTTTCTTACGTCGATTGTAGAATTCCCATTTTGAATTTTTGTATCTCCATTTTCCATTCTTCAGTTCTATGCAAAGGATCATTTTATCAGAAACCACTACAAAATCTATCTCTCGCATTGGAATATCGGGAGTAAAAAGTTTCAAAGAATAGTAAACTGTGTATTCCTTGCCAAGTTCTAATTTGAATCTAGAATGAAAACTTGATTCATTTGAATAATCCTTGGTATTGGCGGGAAATTCAAATGGGTAAATCATGCTATTACAGATTCAAGTTTGTCACTCATCCTGCAATCGAAATTCATTGACAGGAATCTTATTCTTAGAGAAGCTTTGAGCAATGAAATTTATTCAAGCTGCTTGCAACTTCTTATTCCTGTTTTCCATAATGCTCTTACAATTCTGTGCCTCTGGTAATATTTGGCTCTACGTGAACGAAAATGGTTCGGGTCGAATGCAAATGGTTAGAAAAGAAATCCAAGCAAGACAGAAGATGGATTTAGAGTTTCTGAAAGGAAGCTCATCTGAACTTACAGAAATGAAGATTACATCCGTGGATTCAAATTTTTCTTCCATATATACATTGAAAATGAAAGGTGCAAGTTTTATCTATTACCCTCATGAAGTTAATTCTGAAATTTATAACTGTCTTCTTTTCACACTAGATACCTCTGCTGAATCTGAGTGGTTTCGGTATTTTCAGATAACAGATGTTAAGATGAATCTTTTTGACAAAGAAGCGAAATCCAGAGATGATCTTGCAAGGTTTAATAATCTTGCCGAATACTTTGTTTGGGAGATTCACCTTGCGGGAGATGTGAAAACTGTGAAAGATTTCCAACCATTGGGTCCTGAATGGTGGATTTCAAAACACTCCAACTCTAAAGTGATTTTAAAAATACCAGCCAGGGATATCATAAATTCAAGAAGAAAGTTCTCAAGTTACGAAGTGTGCTCTTCTCCCAAGTAGAAAAAAATTCGATATTGAGATCCAATGCGACATAAGTGAAAAAAGGAAGAAGATAAAGTGTAAAGTTTTATGGGAATCCTTCGATCCTTATTGCAGGGTAGGGTGATGAATATATCTTTTTTTCCAATCAAATCAAGTGAAGTTTCTCAAGTTAAGAATCTTCTCTCGGAGGCATCGAATCTCTCACAAGAATCCATACTATCGAATTCACATTCCTCCTTTGCAAGTTTTATGAAAGGAAATTTTGATGCAAGCTCTGCCTTAGATAATAAATTTCCTATTGCTTCTAATTTTCCCCAGCCTGCTTCCTTCCACGAATCCAGTTCTTTTCAAAGCCATTCTTCTTCCCAAGCTTCCTTGTCAGAACAAAACGAACACAATGCGGAGACCTATTCTACTCTTGCTACAGTTGAAAATCCAAGTCAGGAATCAGAAAAATCTGAAGAAATTTCTTCTAAGGAAATAGTGAAAGAAGATACGAACATTGAATCAAGGAAAGAGGAAGAATCTGAAAAAGAAATTGAATCCAATAAAAAAGTATCAGAACAAGATGAGACACTTTTTGAATCTATAGCATCTTGGTTTCATACTTTAGGTCTTAGTAAAGAAACCAAAGAATTAAATGCAAGCAACCAAGAGAAGGCATTTCAAATTTCTAAAAATCAATCTGAAACAGAATTAAAATCAGCAAATCGGGAAAATTCTAAATCAGAACTCAAAGAGCAGGATGCTAAGTCTCAGAAAATCCAGGATGAATGGGAGAAAAAAATAGTTACAACGAACGAATTGTTCGCAAAATTTTCCCAGGCAAAAACTAAAAGCACAGAAGAATCCAAAACCAATGCGAAACCTTTCCAAGAAGCTAAGTCTCTTGAAGGCAAAGACGTAGATAAAAATTTAATTCCCAATAACCAAGAATTAGTATCTAAAAATTTAAAATCAGAAAATGGAATTTTGGAAAATAAAGAAACCAATCGTAAATCCATACAAGAACCAAAATCCAAGAGTGAAACCAAACTTGAATCTTTGGAAAAGCCTGAATCCAAAGATATACCCAAGATAACCATTGATAAAATGGAAAAAGGTGAAACACCAAAAGATATGAGTAAGTGGGAAATTCGCCAAGAAAAATCTAAGCAAGATTTTTCGAACTTAACACAGTCTTCACAAAACAAAGATTCAGTGCTTGCCTTAGAGTCAAATTCTTCTTCCAACTCATCTAAATCTCAAGGCGATACAGCCAAGGATCAGGGCAGTGAAAATTTCAAAGCAGACTTACTCAGAGCTAATCTCAGTAAGAAGCCTGATTCCCTTGCTTCTAAGTCATCTGTCTTTGATGCAGAAGAAATGAAGGCGAACATGGATAAATTGGTTCAGAAAGCCAAAATCCAAATCATCAATGAAGGGAGAAGCCAAGCTGAGATTCGTTTGAATCCTATGGAACTAGGAAGAATGATACTTAAGATTTCCGTTCAAAATGATAAAGTGCAAGGTAAGGTTTTGGTTGATTCAGAAGCTGTGAAAACAGCCTTGCAAAATGATCTTTCCAGTCTGAAAGAAGACTTACGCGCCCAAGGACTTGATTTGCAATCCTTATCCATAGATGTTAATTTGGATTCCCACCAAGATTTGCAAGGAAGACAAGAGCAATTTGCTAAGATAGATAACTTTGGGAACAGAAATAAAAAAGAATCGCTATCCGATATAGAAGTTCCAAAAACGATTCGAGTCTCAGATTCTTTGCTCGATGTGATCGCATAAGGAGTATTAAATGCCTGAAATTAATGCAGCAACCAGAAGCCAATATTTAGAGTCAGATAAAAACATAAATATCCAAAGTCATTTGAATCAATTGGAGAAAGAAGAAAAATCTGGACTCAAGGGAATAGAGATTCGTGATTCAGCAAAGCAATTGGGAAAAGATGATTTCCTTAAACTATTAATTTCGCAATTATCTCAACAAGATCCTACCAATCCTATGAAAGACCAAGAGTTTATAGCTCAGATGGCACAATTTTCATCTCTAGAGCAGATGAAAAATATTTCCACTGGAATTTCCAGAATGGAAGCTAAGCAATCTTATTCGGTTGTTGGTAAAATTATTTCAGGACCAGATTTGGTAACCGGAGAAGAAGTAGTTGGTATCGCAGGTGCAATTTTTTTCGATAACCAAGGTAAGACTTATGCAAGAGTGAACGGACGAACTGTTGATGTAGAAAAGATTAATTTGATTTCCGATCCTAATCTTATTGATGGATCAGAAAGCAATAAAAAACAAACAGAAGTTAAGCAAAATTCTTCAATAGCAAATACTCCAAATGGAAAGAGCCAAGATCTTCCTCAAAGAGAAGCAGAGCAAAATTTGGAAATTCCAGGCTACAGACCGCTAGGTGGGAAAAATATTCCCTATGCAGATTAAGTTTTTTATAAATATGACGAAAGGTAATAAAAGAGGGTACAATTTATGATGAGGTCGCTTTATTCCGGTGTTTCCGGATTGAAAAACCACCAAGTAAGAATGGATGTTATTGGAAATAATATTTCGAATGTTAACACCCATGGTTTCAAAACGGAAAGAGTTACATTCCAAGATATGATCTCTCAAGAATTATCTGGTGCCTCTGAGCCTAAAGACAATATCGGTGGTATTAACCCTAAGCAAGTTGGACTTGGTTCTTTAATCGCTGCCATTGATAAGATCATGACTCAGGGCTCTCTTCAGACTACTGGGAAGAATACAGATGTTGCGATTTCTGGTGAAGGTTTCTTTATCGTAAAAAATGGAGATAAAGAATTCTATACAAGATCAGGAGCATTCAACGTAGATAAGAACGGTTACTATGTAAATCCAGCAACCGGTGTAAAAGTCCAAGGTTGGAATGCGAGAAAAGATGAAGATGGAAATAGATTTATTAATTCAGCAGCCTCAGTAGAAGACATCGTTATCCCTCTCTATTCTAAAGAGCCAGCTAAGGCAACTAGCAATGTTGATTTTCAATCTAACTTAAATGCAGCCGCACTCGCAGTTCCACCTGATGCTACAGATGAAGAAATTAAGAAATACATCAATGATCCAGATCCAAATAAAAGACGAGGACACTTAACTTCTATTAAAGTTTATGATGACCAGGGGAATACTCGTCAATTGGAAGTAACTCTTTGGAAGGTTCGTGAAAATACTTGGAAGGCTAAATTCAATTTGGATGATGCTTCCCAAGTTAGTGTGGATGTGAAAGGAACAGGTGGTGAGAACACCCAACTACCAGGAAATGTAGAACTAGAACTAGGTTTTAGCCCTGATGGTAAAATCGTATCGGTTTCTGATGGAGTTGATTCTCAGACAGCTGGTAAATTAAATGCACAGATTTCTTTTCGTACAGAAGGGAATCCAGCAGTTCAAAATTTTACTATGAATTTTGGAGAGGCAAATTTAGTGAATGGAGTTACACAATTCTCTAGTGATTTCACAACTAAGGCAGTTAAGCAAGATGGATATCCTATGGGATATATGGAAGCATTTTCTATTGATGATACAGGAACTGTGACGGGAGTATTTTCCAATGGTGTAAGACAACCATTAGCCACAATAGCTATGGCAACTTTTACCAACCCTGCGGGTCTGAACAAGGCAGGAGACACTATGTTCTCTTACTCCTTAAATTCAGGAGAAGCAAATATTGGAGAGGCTGGAGTCCAAGGAAAGGGTAAAATCAATGCTGGATTGCTAGAGATGTCGAACGTTGATCTTTCGGATCAGTTCACAGATATGATAGTAACTCAAAGAGGATTCCAAGCAAACTCAAGAACCATAGTTACTTCGGATCAAATGATCCAAGAAGTTCTAGGTCTCAAACGATAATTAGAATTCTCACTTGAAACTTAAAGCGCTTCCAGAAACCTGGAAGCGTTGGAAGTAAATAAGAAAATATTTATCGGCTTCGTACTTGCATCAAGCATATACTTTGCGTTTAGGTCCTACTCCCAAGGATTTCCTTTCCAAACTTCCCAAGCACATTCTCAAACAAGTCTAGCTACCTTAGAAACTCTCACAAGTACCTTAGCTCTAGCTCCCATACAAATCAGTGACTCTAGTCTAAAGTCAACCTCAATTGCTTATACAAATCAATGGAATCTTTGGTTGGAGCTAAATCCTTCCATCTACCATACTAAACTAAACAAACGTGATTACTCCTTGCAAGATAGAAGAACGATCTACTTTCAAGAATGCAATCAATCTGGAATAGATTTTATTCTGTCAGGAACCTTGTCTATAGAAGATGGACAAAAGATTTTTACTCCGCAAATCTATAGTAGACAAGATGACCAAATCTATACAGAAAAAGGAATTGTCATTCATGACATGACAATTGGTTCTGATCTTAGAACTTCCTTGGAATTTCTTCTAGGTATGGTTGAGAGGAATTCAGCTAACAACAATAAGCTCTTGCAAATAGAAAATCCTTCTCTTTTTCTAGAAAATTGGAATGTATCTCCAGATACTTGGGAAAGATACATTGCTCTAATAGAAAAACAAGTTCAGAAAATTCCTATAGAACCGTCGGAGTGGGAAGAACTTGCCAAAAGAGAATCCAACTTCTGGTTGCCTTGGGAAGAACTGATTCTTGCAAGGTATACTGATAAACCAGAATCTTTTGATTTAAGATATCTCTTAGAGACCTACCCAAGTAGATATTCAAAGCAATTCAATCCCATTCTTGCAAGACTTGCTCATACTTTTGCAGAAATTTGTTTAGCTAAGAATAACAAATACCAGGCAAGCAGTCTTATGGAAGTTGCCTCTACGTATTTCTTGCAATCCAATAAAACATATTCTATCCAATATGCGAACTTTCTGTCCACAGAAGCTAAGATATTAATCCTAGATAAGGATCTTAGATCAGCACAACTCAGCCTCTTGAATGCTCAGAAAATTTACCAAGAGCTAGGGCAGACTACAAATAGCAAATATATTGATAACCAAATTGAACTTTCCAAGATTTATTACCAATTTGGCTGGCTAGGTATGTCTTTTCTTGAAATGGAAAAGTCCTCCAAGGCTATACATAAAAAGTATCAATACAATGAATCCACTGAAACCTACAATTTAGCAAGAGCCTCTTTTAATCTGGGAACATTGAGCTTGATGATGGGTAAAAACAAAGAAGCTATGGAGTATCTAGAAAATACTATTGACCTTTTACAAAAACATAACTTAAATTCAACGGAATTAATGATATTTGCGAGAACTAATTTAAGTGCGTCTTATCTTGGACTTCAAAATTGGAATCTAGCAATTTTCAATAGCAGCCAATTGCTTAAGGATATAAGCATTTATGAATTGAATGGTTCTGAGGCAGAGTCTAAGAATCTTTATAATCTTGCTGTTGCTTATGTAAACAAAGGTGGACTTGAGACTTCTAAACAATATCTAGACCGGTATAAAAGAATTACTGCATATTCAAAATTAGTTGAATTCTCTGAAAGTAAAAATGAATTTTTTCCAATTCTAACTGAATCCTTAAAGCTGAAAGATTCCTTTATTTTGGATTGGGAAGATAAATTGATTCGTTCCTATACAGGAAAATACCGTATCGATGGTCAGACCCAAGAAATCAGATCTAGAACATATTTGGATAGGCTAGAGGATCATGATATTTTCATGAAGAATCTTTTAACTCAAGATGGATCAAACCAAGAAAATATGCATCAGTTAAAACAAATCTTGCATATTTCTAAAGATTATGCGAGTGGAAAGAATGCACTTTTTGTAGATATAGGTCCAGCTCTTGGAAATATTTCACAACCAGCTATCACATCTATGAGTATATTATCTAAATTTCCTGCGATGGAGATGGTTTTAATTGATTTACCTTCTGATGTTGATTTTTTTATGAACCAAACAGATGCTATAGCTCGTGCCAAATTAATAGAAAATCCAAATATCCACATCATACAAGGTGATGGAACGAACACTCTAAAATCTTGGTATTCAGAAAATTCCAAATCTTCCTGGGTATTAAAAGATAGAATACCACCATCAACAATAAATAAATTAATTATTCTACGCGCTGCGAATTCCATAGATATTTATGAGCCCTCATCTAAAGTCTTACCATTTTTAGAGAGTTTATATTTAGATTATCACCAGAATGATGTAATAGTTTTATTTAATAAAAGTATTTTTGTAAAACCAAAGTCCTGGAACAAATTACAACTATTTGGCTCCTTTGCTTCTAGGGCTTACTACCACAATAGCCAAAGTCTGGATCGCCAAGGGGAACCAGCCTACCAATTGAATTCATTGCCACTGAGAAGGAGATTTTCTATCTATGAATCCAATTGAAAGTTTAATGGTGCTTATTGGACTTATCCTTGTTTGCCTCTTCATTCATTTTGTTATAAAAATCCAGGATTTAATTTCGTCTCTCGACGCTCCATCTACTAAAAATACGATTAGCGTTTCGAATCCTACTATTGAGCCATCTAAGAAATACAAAGAATTTGATTTAAATTTCCGATGGTATTTCTTGTTATTTTTAGCAATCTTCATTGAAACTTGTTTGAGTGGAATGAATTCTTCAACTAAATTCGCTGAGATAGTTTTACACAGTTTACGGATTGCGGGATTGAATTTTATTTTATTTTTTCTTTTCGCCATATTTTTTCTTTCTGAACGAAATCTTTGGTTTCTTAGCTTTGTTTATTGTTTATTTTATTCTTTATCAGAGCTCTTTATTCCTTGGGTATTAGCCTTTTATGAGGTTTTACCATCTTCAACTCTTTCGATCTGTAAATTTCACATTGGCATATTTGTAATCTTGTTAGGTGGAAATATTTTTTATCCAAATTTTATCCGATTAAAAAATATAATAGATGAACATCTTATCAGTGTAGGCAATACATTTCTTTTTATTTTAGGTTTTGTGGGTATTGCACTTTTATCCTACTCCTTCCTAATCCAATCCAATACTGATATCTTCGAATTGTTTTCCCTTGGAATTTGGTCTGGAATTTTCAGTAGTATTGTTTTTATCTCTGTATATTACTTTTGGGGCAAGTTGATACCAAGAGATATAGGAATTTTAACATCCTTTGTTTCAGGATTTACAGCAGCTCAATTCCAATCTCTTTCAGTAACATTTGCTGCCATGCTCTTATTCATATTTGCTCTTGCTCTGATTATAAGTTTTACTTTTTATTTTCTGGTTCATAAAAGATTCAGCCCACTTTGGGTGAATCTACTCTTATTCGCTGGCCTTGGTATTTTTTCTTACTTAGTTCAACCTTGGATGGAACTTGGAAGCTTAACAAATTTTGATGGAGTGGAACCATTTACTAAGCGCTTGAATGAAGTCTTTTTTATAGGGACTATTTATGCAATATGTCTTTGGTCTATCGTTGGTTTAGGAATTCTAATAGACAAAATCAGAAGATAAAAAGAACTAATATAACAAGAAACATTTTAGAAAAAAGGTATTTATGGATTATAATTTAAATGGAAAAACATTTCTCATTACTGGAATTACGGACAAGGCATCTTTAGCTCTTCCTGTTGCAAAACACATTCTTTCCCTCGGTGGTAGATTGGTATGCACTGCACTCGGACTTACGGATCACCATGATAATCTTTCTGATAAGGCCAAAGAATATTTAACCAAAACATATAACGATTTCAAAGTCGCAGTAAATGAAGAACTTGGATCTTCCGTTATTACCTACCCATTGGATGTAACCTTAGATGGAAGTATAACAGATTTCGGAAAGGCCCTGCATAAAGACGGAATCCAATTGGATGGATATTTGCATTCTATAGCTATGGATAAGACTATCCGCGCAGGGGTTGTTAAGCCATTGATTGAAGTGACTCGTGAAGAGTTTATGGGAGCTATGGATGTTTCGGCTTATTCCTTGATTTCTTTATCTCGTGCCTTACTCGAGAGTTCTGTATTGAAGAAGGGCTCCTCTATTGCAGCATTTAGCTATTTAGGTGCAGAGAAAATTGTGGTACATCCTTATAAGAATATCGGTGTAGCTAAGGCAGCTTTGGAAAGGATCGTTTTTGAACTTGCCTTTGAACTTGGTAAGTCTCACCAGATTCGAGTCAATGCGATTCGCTTTTCACCATATACAGCGAGTAAGGCGGGGGGAGCCATCCAAGGTTTGGGTGAGGCAGTTGCTTATTGCAATGAAGCAAGTCCCCTTGGAAATGCTCTTCCAAATGACTTAGCACTTGAGGCTGTTTACCTTCTTTGCCATGCTGGAAGAATTACAGGCGAGATAAGACATGTGGATGGTGGCTACCATATACGCGGATAGGATGTTCTGATATTAGAAATTATTTATATTAGAATATTTATATTTACTTTAATATCCCTGAAGTGCATCATCTTTCAGGGATTTATTCTACCGCACTGAATAGGATTTGGCTTAGTTCTTTAAAATGCAAGCCTCGTTCTTCAAAGTTTTTAAATTGATCAAAGCTTGCACAAGCAGGACTCAATACAACCCAAGTATTTTCTTGTTTCGTCTTAGACCAGATACTTTTTATGGATACCAAAGCTTCCTCCATGCTTTCAACAAAGCTGACCTTTTCTCGAATTAAATTAAAATCCTTACGCCAATGTGTTCTTGCCTCTCCGTATACATAAACCTGGCAAGGTAGATTCTTAAGACATGCAATCACAGGCGTCATATCTTCGGATTTTGTTCTTCCTCCCATGAGTAAGATAAGGTTTGTTGTTTGTGATTCAAAATTTTGCAACCAAGCCATGAGACTGTGAACATTAGTTGATTTTGAGTCATTCACAAAAGTCCATCCAAAAGACCGCATAAACTTCTCGAAGCGATGAGCTAATCCTTGGAAGGTCTCAATTTGAGTTTGTATGTGAGTGGATGGAATTTCCAGGGACTCAGCTAGAAGAATACTTGCTGCAAGATTTTCCAAGTTGTGGTAGCCTTCCAAAGAAAACTTTTGAATGCTATAGCTTGCCTGCTTTGTTTGTATCAAAAGATTTTCTATATCGATATATGCATCAAGTTTGGGATTTGTTCCAAATAGCTTCACATTGCACTTAAGTTCGTCCAGTTTCAAATTAAGTTTTTGGATGGTTTCTAATTTACTAACAAAGATGTGTTGGGGATCATTTTCATTAATGATTCTTCTTTTTGCAATTGCATAGTTTTCCATAGAACCATGTCTCTCTAAATGGTCAGGGGCAAGGTTCAGTATTGCAGATGAATCTAAATCCAAGGGCAGGGAATCTTCTAATTGGTAGCTGGACAATTCTACCACAGCGAGATTATATTCTTTATCAGCAAACTCGCTAAAGGCTCGACCTATATTTCCACCGAGTTGGGCTTGGGGATAATCAATCAGAGTTAAATGGTGGGTAAGTGCCGTGGTAGTAGATTTTCCGTCAGTACCAGTGATGCCAATTATTTTGCCAGAGAAACAAGAACGTGCAAGATCAATCTCCGATTGGATGAGAATCCCTCTTTCTCTAGCAAGGACCAACCAAGGATGCTTAGGAGATATTCCTGGACTTTTGGTAATGGATTTGGTTGCATCAGGGATTAGGAGTTCTCTTGCATTTTCCTCGGTATCTGCTACACCTTGGGGGTCTTTGGCATCTACTAAAATAGGAGTTTCTCCTAATCGAATCAGCAAGTCGAAGGCGGCTTTGCCAGAAATTCCACCTCCGAGGACTATTGATTTCAGATTTGTCTTTTCCATGGAATTTTCATTAAACTCTGGTTGACTTACTTCTTCCATCTTTTTATATTGAAAGTATACTATTCTAAGGGCTTTAAAATTGCTAAAACACAACGTCACCAATGGAATACTAGTAGTTTATCTGGAAGGCAGATTGGATGTATCTGTAGCCAACGAGGTTGAAGAAAATCTCGCAGACCTCATTGATAACGGTGGACATACTAAAGTATTACTCAATATGAAAGATGTAGACTATATGTCTTCTTCTGGCTTTCGCGCATGTATTTCAACTCTACGAAAGCTGAATGCCAAAGATGGACTTCTTAAAATCTGCAATATCAAACCTGCTGTGAAGAGAATCTTTGATGTAATCGAACTAACTTCGCTTTTTGATATATCCGAAACAGAGGAAGAGGCACTTTCTTCATTCTAAGCTTTGCTTAGTATCTAGAAATCCTTTTCCGAACACTTAGTATTCAGCTACGAACCCTGTTCTTTACAAAATTCTCGCAACAAAAAAAGAAGAAATCGATATTGCTAAATCCTTAGCAGTATCGAAGCAAGCTCTTCCAAGCCTTCCCATTTATGATTTTTATTCCGCATTAAGAGAAAAATTCCCAGCAGTGATTGCTGAATGTAAAAAAGGAAGCCCTTCGGCTGGAATTATTCGTTCAAATTATAATCCTGTTGAAATCGCCAAAATTTATGAAGGCTCAGGAGCGAGTGCTATTTCTGTTCTTACTGATTCTCGGTATTTTCATGGATCATTGAATGATCTAGCAAAAGTTTCGGAAGCTGTCCAAATTCCCGTTATACGAAAAGATTTTATCATAGATCCAATTCAAATTGATGAAGCCCGCAGGTATGGTGCTTCCGCAATCTTATTGATTGTTCGTATTTTAGAACCAGATCAACTTAAAAATCTTCTGGACTATGCTCATTCTTTAGGTTTAGGAGTTTTAGTTGAGACCCATAACAAGCAAGAGGTAGAACTCGCTGTTTCCCTAGGAGCCCAAGCAATAGGCATAAATACAAGAGATTTGGATACTTTTGAAATCTATCCAAAGCTTATCCAAGAACTTGCATCCCTCATCCCCCAAGATAGAATTATCATTGGGGAATCAGGAATTCATTCCAAATCAGATTGGCAGGATTTGGAAGGAGTCGTTCAGGGTTTGTTAGTTGGTACTTATTTTATGAATGCTGAAGATATTAGTCTTGCCTATAAGAATTTATTTTCTTAATGATACTAATTATCTAAATAATTTAAGTCTCTTTTTTTCTATATCTCTTTTTAAATTGTCTTCGCTCACTACAATAATATTTTAAAGTTAGTTGATTCTATTCTTTGAACTTTAAGCGAAAAAAGATAATTAATAATATAAGAATTAGACAAGCAATACTTACAACCACAGGAAAAAGTAAAGTTGTCCAATTGAAGCTATCTAAAGAAGCTATAACTACAAGGTTGCGAGTAACAAATACGAAATAGAAAAATATATCTTCTTCAAAGGGCTTAAGTATAGCTTTTTGTATAGTAGGAAGAAATCCTATGATATCTATGGATGTTAAGATAGCAGTTGCCCAGAATGGATCATTACTTACATACCATGCCGGAATGGATGCTAATGCGATTAATAGGAAAACCCAATCTGATCTAAGGATTGTTAAATCTGATCTATGACGAAATGCAAGAAAGGCAACATAAAAAGTAATAAGGCCTGAGATTCCTATAGATATAGATCCATATCCTCCACCACCAGCTAAAGTTGCAAGAAATACTATAAAAGTTGTTAATCCCCAAATGATCCAAGAGAAATAGTGTGGTTTTACATTATTAGATTTTATTCCAATAATATAAGGTATATAATTGAAAATAGTTATGAAAACCGCGAATCCTGATAGAATGGGAAGTAAGGGAACTGCGAATATATAAATATTTGAAAATGGATTCAGCAAGAAGATGTATAATTAGTATTCATGCGATTATTGAAATCAAAATAGTCGATAGATTTTCTAGGTCTTTCGACTATTCATTTTTTGATTAAGAGTTAACTTATTATTTACCAGAAAATTTCAAAACAACTTCTCCTCTTTTGGAAGAAACAATCGAAAGCTCGTATTTCCCTATGTAACGGAATCCTCTATCTTTTTTATAAGATAATTCTTCACTGAACATAGATTCTTTGCCTGGATAAGTTAATTCCCATTCGGAGGCAGATACATCCGATTTTCTTTCATTGATTTGTTTAACAGAAGTGAATTCAATCAGATCATCTCGGAAAGAAATTGCTTCTTCTGCAGGTAATCCAGAAAATTTTAGTATTACTGTGTTCTCTTCGGTAAGTTTAAACCATTCTTCTTTGATTTGCTTACCAGCCTTAGTTCCAACTAATTTTGCCCAGTCTTGGATCGCCTTTTCCCTAGCAACTTCCATGGTAAGATCTGCGCCACGTCCTTCTGAAGAACCTGAGCCAAAAACTTTACCATCACCCCATAACTGAACCATTTTATAAGGACCAGTCACAGCAGAGCTCAAAATATCCATTTCTTTGCCACCAGGAAGTTTGACTTTTCCTTGGTCCTTAGAGGAAACATATGCAATAACAAGAACTTCCGCTCCTGCTTCCTGAGCAACTTCTACAAGTGGTGAGCCTGATTCAATATCATCTAGGTTTAGATTCTGCAAGGAAGGATTTTTCTTCATGAGATTAGAGATTTGATTCGAGGATACAATTTTGTTACCGCGTGATCTTAGAGCCTCTGAAAGTTCAGCTTCAGCTTGGTTCTTAGGATCACCTAACTTTAACGATTTGGAGCCTATAGTTCCACCCACAAGAACAACCATTCTAGGATTGCCTACATCATCTAGAAGTTGGTCAACAGCTGTAGATAGGCGAGTAAGTTCCACTTCACAACGAACTGTGAGTCTAAGCATAGGTTGGGTGTTGAGTTGAAAATTCTCTTCTCCCAGGATTTCATAATTTTTAACAAAGGCATCAGTCTTTCCGTAGAGCTTAGATCCCAGTGATTGACCATCTGCGACCCCAGTTTTTTGAGTGATTTGCTCACCTATAATTTTCCGTACTGCATTCAGCTTGGCATCTTTAAGTGCCTTAGATTTTGCAAGAGCACTGTCACCTTGGTAAATGGGGGCTTCTCCTTGAACAATAGCAACATTGCTTGAAGCTGTGGCGTCCGTTGTTTTGGTAGTAGCAGATCCTCCACAATTTTGTAATAATAACAAGATACCGAAAGTATAAATAAGATTTTTCATCTATGTCTCCTCATCTAAAGAATTCTTATTTAAGGGAAAATTTCGTCCAACAACTTTTGGCTGGTTTCCAAGAAAAAAGCCAGTCTTCTGCTCTTTATTTTCATAGATGGAGCTATGGATTAGAAAAAGTTTTGTTTCTTTAGCTTGGCTTCTAAGAATTGCTTATATGGCATTGAACTGTGGAATCGTAGGCTTACCGAATGTAGGCAAATCAACTTTATTCAACGCGCTCACTAAGGCTGGAGCGCAAATGGCAAATTATCCTTTCTGTACTATAGAACCCAATAAGGGTATAGTAGAAGTTCCTGATGTACGTTTAGAACGCTTAGCAGGGATTTACAAACCCAAAAAGATTATCCCAACTACTATGGAATATGTAGACATAGCTGGTCTAGTTAGAGGAGCAAGTAAGGGCGAAGGATTGGGGAATCAATTTCTTTCACATATTCGCGAGGTTGATGCAATCTGCCATGTAGTTAGAGCATTTGAAGATGATAATATAACGCATGTTCATAATAAGATCGATCCAGTCGAAGATGCAGAAGTTGTAAATTACGAATTAATTCTTGCCGACCTTGAAAGCTTAGAGAAGCAACACCAAAGAATTGCTAAATCGGCTAAGGCTGGAAATAAAGAAGCCTCTGAAATTGTTGTAGTTATGGATAAAATTTTAGAAGCCTTGAAAGCTGGTAAGCGCGCTAGATCAGTAACCTTAACAGCTGAGCAAGAAAAGATTGCTAAAACCTTTAACCTAATCACTATTAAACCAATGCTCTATGTTGCAAATGTCTTGGACAAAGATCTTGAAAAAGGCAATAATCCTCACTTAGAAAAGATTAAGAAATTAGCGGATTCCGAAGGTGCGAAGATGGTAACACTTTGTGGCAAATTTGAAGAAGAAATTTCTGGACTAAGCAGAGAAGAACAATTGGAATTTTTGAAAGAAGTGGGAGAATCGCAAAGCGGTCTAGATCGCATGATTTCGGCGTCTTATGAACTCTTAGGCTTGGTAACTTTTCTTACTGCTGGTGAAGTAGAGGTGAGAGCTTGGACAACCTTAAAGGGAAGCTCTGGTCCACAAGCTGCTAGTGTGATTCATTCTGATTTTGAGAAAGGATATATACGAGCTGAGGTTATGAAATTCGAAGACATTGATCGCTTGGGTGATCCTGCGAAAGTGAAGGAAGAAGGAAAGCTTCGCATAGAAGGGAAAGAATATATAGTGAATGATGGTGATGTAATCTACTTTAGGATAAACGGATAAGATGACTGCCTTGCCTGTTCCTGCTGTTCTTGCTACTGAGCTAACTAGACTTATACGTTTGCTAGCAATGACTGGGAAGAAGGCCTTTCATAAATATTTATTTCAGCCTATCTCATATGCAGCCTGGGAAGGGCCCAAGCAGAAATGGTCTTCACGCAAATACATGGAAAAGATAGCTGAAGACCTAAATGAAATTAGTCGACTGAATACTATTGCTCCAAATTGCAAGCGTATGATTTGTCAAGCAATGACTGAGAATCCTTCTGCTCTCGGTGATACATGTATTTTTTTCTTAGAGGCTATACAAAGAGAACCCATAGTTTCCAGTTCTGTAGAATCTATTGAATTTGTTAAAATCATAGAACGCAGCCTTAAGGAATTTGGAGAGATCCAAGCGACTCGAAGTGAGAAATTATTTGAAGAGGGTATTGAAAGCTTCTCGCCTGAGGAATTGCAAGAAGTGTTTAAGCCTATCAAATTAGACAGCCATTTAGAAAAAGTCCATCTAGATAGAGAAATTCTTACTCTTTACCAACAAATCATGGCAGCAAGTAAATCAGGCAACCTTCAAAGATGCAAGAAATTACTTTCTTCGTATATTATTCGCTATAAAGATCAAGAATCATATAGCGAAGATCAGGTGAATAAACTCATGTTTGCTTTAGAGAAAAGGGAATCGGGCTTCCAAGAAGAACTCAAGAATAGTATGGCAATAGAAATTTATTATCAATTGACTAAGTCTATCTTAGAGAAAAATCTAAAGCGATCGATTATTATGATTCGTAAATACGCACATATTTTTGAAGGAGATCAGAACACACCGTATTTTCTTGAAATAGACAAAATGGAGAGAACTCTGTATAAAATCATAACAGAAAAAGGATTGATGGAAGATCTTAAGAAGTCAATCTAGGGCAAGGAGATTTTATGGCAGCTGCAAATCTAAGCATTAAAGAATCAAACCAAGGTGCTATTACTATTCTTACTCTAAATGGAGAATTAGATGCAAAGACGGCACCTGAATTCCGAGCAAAACTTGACTCACTTGCAAGTGCTGGTAAAGTAAAAATTATTTGTGACTGCAAAGATCTAAGCTATGTTGCCTCAGCAGGAATTGGAGTCATGAATGCAATTCAGAAGACTTTGGTATCACATTCTGGGGAATTGATACTTATTGCAGTTAAGAAAGAAATTCGCGATACTATGGATCTTATGTATTTTACCAAAAAAGTTCGTTTGTTTGGTAGTATTGAAGAAGCGAGTGCTGCGTTTAAATAAATTATGAAATTCACAAAGGAGTCTTATTTCGAGATTCCTACACATTTCGATCATCTTCAAGCAACAAGAAATAATATTCGGAAATTTCTGGAAGATTCTCAGTTTACTGATCTAGAAAAGAATCGAATCCTTCTCAGCCTAGATGAAGCTATAACAAATATTATAGAGCATGGGTATCCAGAAAACAAGATAGGTTTGATTCAAATCCAACTTCGATTGAATGAAGAAGGGACTCATTTTAAATGTACCTTGATTGACGATGCAATTCCTTTCAACCCCCTGCTAAAAGCCAAGGTTGATCCAGATGAATTTATTCAAGAATCTCGTGATGGTGGGATGGGTATTTATAATTATTTACATCTAATGAAAGTAGAATATGAAGAAGTTATCAACGGTGGAAATTGTCTTAACTTAAGTTATAAGAAAAAGGCTGTCCAGGTAACTGAATAAGTACTAATTTCTAGAATTTGGAAGAACTATGAACCTCAAAAAAATCCTCTCTTTTCTAAAACCGGGCATTCGAATTAAACTCATATTATTTACTCTTTTATTATTGATTACCTTCGGACTTGCAAATTTTGCATACTTTTACTACAGCCAAAAGGAATGGATTTCTGATAATTTTCAAAAAGAGATAGAAGCCCCTTTAAGCTATATCAATTCGCTTTCTTTGGAAATGGAAAATATAGCGACTACTTTGATACTAGTAGAAGATATGAAGAATAGAATCAAAACCAAAGGAAATGATAAGTCTTTAAAGAGAAAAGTTGTCTCTTCGTCAATAAGCAAATCATTGTTTGGTTTATTCTCTCAAAAAAACTCCAATGTCTCCTACCAAAATACATATTTTTCTCAGTATCTACCTGAAAAAGAAATCCTTGCTTTAACAGACAGAATACAGTCCCAATTTCGGGATGAGAAAGGAGTGATTATAAGCGATCAAAAATTTGAAGGAATTCTTTCAATAGCTGGCAGTATTGCTAAAATCCAAGCTAGAATAGAAGATTTAGAAAGTAAAATAGAGAAAACCCCAAGAGATGAGAAGGCTTTAACAAGAGAAAAAGTTTTACTTTCTAAAGAAAATAAAAGATTTCGTGAGAGCATTCAGAACTTTTTTAAGAATTCAAATAGAGACAAAGTGGAAGAATTGGGATTTAATCCTCGTAATGTGAGAATCCAATCTTATGATATAGAAAAGAATCTGTTCTTGGATACTGGTAAATTAATCCAGGGCTCAAGTTTTTCAAGTAGGAGATTATTTTCTCAAGCAAATTTTGAGAATGATAAAAAAGAATTTCTAAACTTTGAACAAAATGAACTTGTTCATCTCTCTGAAACTAAGACTAAGTCTTATGAAATAGGTAAGAATCTTTACGAGGTAGTATCCAAGCCTTTCTTTAAAAGCCCAGGCTTAACAAATCGATCTTCCTTGATCATCGCTGATATGGATACAGGCGACTCCAATTGGATGGAATTGATTCGAGAAGATAGAACTTTAACCATTGAATTTGAAGATTTAATCGATAAACTAAGAGAAAGACGTGCTACAATTGTGTCGGAGAATATTCTTCCAAATAAAGATAAAGAATACGTTCAACTCTATAAAGAATACAATCAATTATTAAAGAAAAGATCTGATGTATTTACCAAGCTTCACCCATACCCTGATGAAAATAAAAATCGTAGAGAAACAATCAATCTGTCTATAGATGAACTAGAAAAGAAAGCTAAGAATTTAGAAACCAAAATTTCTTCTCTTCAATCAGAATCTAAGATAGCAATCTCCAGTGGTGATGAAAGCCTTGCTGAAAAATTGGAACTGCAAGCTGAAAATTTAGGATCTGATTTATCTAATACCACCGAAGAAATAGAGCAGCTAAAAAACACTATAACTTCTTGGAACGAATATCCAAGGCTTAAGCTCGCTGAAAGTTACCAAAATTTGAGGGATGCAAGCCTAAAAGCATATATACACCTTCCTTACAAAAATGATACATTATCCTATGATAAATTTTTAAGAGATAATTCTATTTTCAATTCTGAACATAGACGATGGAAGCATATCCGTGATTGGGTAACTGATGCTAGTTCAGAAACAAGACTTCCTAAAATTTTTATTCCAGGAAGAGGGAGGGTTGAAACTTTTGAAGATGGTATACTCTCAAGAAGTAGAATGGAAGCAGAAGAATACATGTGGTTCCTGGATTCTACGCCTATCTATTCCTATCCAGATATAGAAAAGTCTCTGGCTCATATTCTTTTATTTAAGAACCTAGCTGGTACTAACTTAATCATTATAGATCGATCAGATGCTGTTAAAAAATCAAAGGAAAGCATCAATAAGTTATTGCAAGTGTCTTTAGGCTTAGCAGCTATCTTTATGATCATTGCTATTGTTTCCTCAAACTATGCTGTTAAGAAGCTACGTAAGATTACAGAAAGTACTGAAAAAATCGGAGAAGGTGACCTAAATGTAGATTTTCCTTCTTCAGGATGGGATGAAATAGGAAGTTTAGGTAGAACATTAAATTCCATGGTTAAGGGGCTTCGTGAAAGAGAAGAGCTTAGAGGAGAGTTAGAAGCTGCTGAAGAAATTCAGAAACGTTTGCTTCCTGACAAATTACCGATTCATTCTGGCTTAGAGTTTGGTGCATTTTACAAGGCTATGCATGGAGTTGGTGGAGATTATTTTGATTTTATAGAGATGGATGGTAAAATATTTCTTTGTGTTGGTGATGTATCCAATCATGGTGTAGGACCTGCACTTGTTATGGCATTACTGCGTTCCCAGTTGCATACTTTGATTCGTAAAGGAGCAAAAGATCCAAAGAAAATTCTCTTAGAATTGAATTCCTTTCTTTATGCCGATACACCTGATACAATTTTTGTTACATTTTTTCTTGGGGTTTATGATCTTCTAAATCATGAAATCATTTTTGCTTCAGCTGGTCATAATAAACCAATCGTTTATCGCAAGAAGGATGATACTTGCAAATACCTTAAAGCGGGTGGTCTTCCTCTCGGTATGGATGAGAATAGTTTTTTTGAGACTACAATTGAACTAAGAAAAACAAGTTTAGAGCCTGGTGATTTTTTCTTTCAGTACACTGATGGTGTAAATGAAGCTATGAATGAGTCTAGAGAACAATATGGAAATGAGAGACTTGCTACTTTTCTAAAAAAGAATCAATCTATTCCTAGCAATGAACTTGTGGAGTCTATAGCTAGGGATGTGGAGACATTTTCAGGAAAGAAAATATTTATAGACGGACCAAGTGAACTGAACGATGACATTGCAATGATAGGAATTAAAAGAATCAATTAATTCTTTAACTTTCTATCATTATGAACATTTCCATCAACACCGAGGTTGATTTTACTTTTGCCAATTACAGGATTGAGAGAGACTTTATAGTATTTTCCCTTACCTAGATTGATATCAACACCAGGATGGATTTCTCTCTCAGCAAGAACATAGGAATCCTTATTGGGCTCATAAGAAGTTACAGCGGAATTGTATTGGTTTTGTGCAGCTTTTAGAAGTCCTGTATACTTATTTTCAACTTCCCTAAGTTTGGCGAGCATTCCTTTTTCTTCAGGGTTCAGATCTCTTTTGCTTCCCTCATCAATCAATTTGTTCATAGTTTGTTCTACTTTACCGAGAACTTCTTTCTTGGATTGAATATCTATTCGCATCTTTTCAAGTTCTTTAATTATCTCAGGAGGGGTGCCAACGGTGAGAATGGTTTTGGTTTCAACAACAGCTCCCAATTTATTGCATAGTATGCTTCTTCCTGCAATAATATCTCCACCTATGATTTCACCTCGACCACCAGAGACTACTACATCTTCCTCTGCTGTAATATCTGAATGCATAGATGCTTCTTCAATAAAAACAGACTTGCCAGAAATCATCTTACCTTGCTCTACAAACTTTGCATAGATCTCTCCCTCAGCATGAATTGTGCCCTGTCCTCTACCCATGAATCCGCCACTGAGTACTACATCACCCTTTGCTTTGAGAAAAACCTTGCCTACAGATTTTTTAATAATTAAGGAACCATCGGTTGTTAGGGTAAAGCCATCTGCGATTTTTTCTTCGACTATGATGGTTCCAGGAAAATCAACATTCCCTGTAGAAAAATCTACATTTTCTAAATGAACAACTTCATCTACTCTTAAAAATCCTGATCGATCAAGAACAGGTCTACCTGTAATGGTAGCAAGAGCCTCTCTACCATCAGGACTTAGTGTTACATTTGCACCTAACTTCCATTCCACTTCCTCTCCTTTCGTAAAAGGTATTGGATCACCATAGACATCAATACCATCTTTGCCAGGCTTGGGTTCAATCTTTCTTGCTAGAACTTTGTTTTTGCTAATTGATTTGATAATATTGATTTCCCTGAAGTCAACTTTGCCTGAGGCATCCGCTTCTAGGTTTGGAGTGTTGGATGTATCAAATATAAAATCTATGCCTCCATTCCCACCTGATAAGGGTGGAATTCCTTCAGCTATAGTATAAGGTCTGTGGTATTCGGGGTCGGATGCTAATTCTGATACTATCTCATCAATGATCCCATATTTAATTCCTGCTAAATTCAAGGCATTCCGAATTCCTTCTTCATCTAACATAGATCCACCGTGCTTGGGAGGATAGAGTGTAATACTTGCCTCCATCCCATCTGTTTGGACTATGATTTCTGCTCGAGAATTTTCAGGTTCTCCACCAGTCCATTTGCCAATGATATGCTCTTTGCCATCTGGGTTCTTTACAATTTTCCTAATTTCCCTTTCGTCATAGCCTTCCACTCCAAAAATTTGAATTCTGGTTATAACCTGGATTGGTTCTACAGGGCTACCTGTTTTGCCAGGAGCAGTAACACGAAGTACAGCATTGCCATTTTTATTTTCAATAAGAAAGAAACCATTTTCAGATTCTTCTAAATCTTGCAGAACTTTTTTCGTATAGGCGTCTGACATAGAATATTATAATAATTCCCAACTAAGATAGATTGAAAATGTAAAGGCTATCTTGGATGAGAGTTTATTTCTTTTTTTCATTTTCATCATCGAAAAGCATTCTATATTTTGGACCTTCCATATCATCCATTTGACCAGATTTAGTTGACCAAAGGAAGGCTACCAAACCAAGAACTGCAATGAGAAGTGTAATCGGGATAGTGATGTAAAGAAATTCCATTTCTTCTCATGGAATCAGGATACACAAGCACTATCAAGAAAAAAACTGAATACTATAGATCTCGTTTTTGAATACGCATTGAATTGGCTACAACGGTAAGGGAAGATAAAGCCATAAAAGCTGCACATATGACAGGAGCCATCCAACCTAGGGCGGCTATAGGAAGCATAAGAGAATTGTAGAGAAAAGAAATTCCAATATTTTGACGAATGAGATGGAAGGTTTCCTTAGAATAAAGAATAGATTTGTAGAAAGAGGCAAGATCATTATGAACTAGAATTATATCAGAACGATCGATACTCAAATCAGCCGCTATACCCATGGAGATGCCTATGTTGGCTTTTGCAAGTGCTGCAGAATCATTGATTCCATCGCCAACCATGGCAACGATTTTTCCTTTGGCTTGTGCTTCATTGATAATTCTTAATTTGTCTTCGGGGCTTATTTCTGCAAAATACTGCTGAACTCCTAATTCCTTAGAAGTCGAAGCGACAACAGATTCGCTGTCACCTGATAGTAAATAAATATCTTTGGTAATCTTTAATAAAGATTCTATGGTAGACTTAGAATTTTTCCTTATTTGATCTTTCAATTCAAAGTAACCTTGGTATTCCTTATTCCAATTCATATGAATTCTTGTAAGAGAGCTTTCTTGCTTGATTCCTAGAAATTTTGCTGATCCAAGTTCTATACGGAAAACTTTGGATTGGTATTTTAAGTTTGCCTTCATTCCTAAACCAGGGACTTCTTCTATCGAAAGTATTTCTACACCAAATAAGGGTTTAGAGAGCTTCTCAATTTCTCTACATAGATTTCGGGCAATAGGATGCTTGGATTGTTTTTCGATAGCAAGAGTAAATCCAAGAGCTAAAGTCTCATCCTTCCAATTTGATTCTACTATTGTCATTTCACCTTGAGTTAAGGTTCCGGTTTTATCAAAGAAAATAGAATCAACCTTAGAAAGAGTTTCCATAGAATCAGGAGTGCGAATGATTACTCCTTCACGAGAGTTTCGTATATGATTCATTACGAGGGCAGTAGGGACTGCCAAACCTAAAGCACAGGGACAAGCTACAATTAGTACGGCAATGGTGTTGATGATTGCTGTTTCTAAATTTCCAGAAAGAAAAGTCCATGCTGCAAAGGTAGCAATTGCAAGGAGGAAAACCAATGCTATGAAATAAGAAGATATTCTATCTGTAATACGCTCTAAGTTTGGCTTCTCACCTAGCGCTTGCTCAATGAGAGTCTTCAGTCTAGAGAGGGTTGAATTTTTCGCATCAACATCTGCACGAATTTCCACTGGGATTGAGATTGAAATTGATCCAGCTAGAATGGGGTCTCCCTTTTTTTTAGTGATGGCAGCCGACTCACCAGTAAGAAAGGATTCATTAAAATATCCCAAATCACTTAGCAAAACTCCATCAGTAGGAACTCTTTCACCAGCTCTTACCAGTATTGTATGACCTTTCTTGATCTCTGCTGTTCGAATGATTGTCTCTTCCTTGTCCAAGTTCAATATTGTCGCAAGCTCTGGCAGATCTGAAACCAATTGAGAAAGTTTATCATTGGATTTCAGTCTGGCTGAGTCTTCTAGATACTTACCTAAAAGTATAAAGAAATAAATCATACAAACAGAATCAAAATAAACTTCACCAATATCTGTGAGAGTGACATAGATACTGTAAAAGTAAGCTAGACTAATTCCTGTTACTAAAAGAAAATCCATAGAGAGTCTTTTCTGTTTAAGACCGTTCCAGGCTCCTAATAAAAATGGATAACCGCTATAGAAATAAACAGGTGTCGCAAAAGCCCAAGATAGATAATGGAGCAATCGCTTCCATTCAAGATCTATGCCCGTGAAATATCCTGCATAAAGGGAAGTTCCAAAAAGCATGATATTTCCAAAACAAAATCCAGCAAGACCCATGCGTTTTAGTAAAGCTGTGTTCTTAGTGGATTTCTCTTGGTTCTTCCAAGGCGAGTGAAGTTTGGGAATATAAGCCAAGGATTCAATAACCTGAAATATTTCACTGAGAGAAATTTCATCTTTATGAAAGCTAATTTGAGCTCTAGCGGTTGCAAAATTGATTCGTACCGATTCAATTCCCTTGGTATCCTTCAAGACTTTTTCATTTAACCATACACAGGCGGAACAGTGGATATTAGTGATATTGATAAATACTTCAAAAAGTCCAGGTGATATCTCTCTAAGATATTCTTCTGCAACCAATTCGCCATTTAGATAATTTTCCCGAATGGATTTATCATTTTCAGGAATTTCAGCAGGTTCAATGATTTGAGATCCACGCAGAGAATAGAATTGAAGATTCCCTGATTCTAAAATAATTTCAGAAACAGTGCGACATCCATTGCAACAAAAAGAGAGAGTTTCATTCTTATGAACCCAAACTACTTCGCTATTTGGAAGTATAGTCCCATTGCAATGGTAGCACTTATCGTTGAACGACGATTTGTGCGGTTTTTCTAAATGTTCTACTTCCATGCTTCCCATAAATAGTGATCACCCATTGTCCTAGATCCGGAATCTCGACATCTGCTCTGTATTTTCCTTGCCCAAGGTGAGTGAATTGGTAGGATTCAGTAAATTTATTAGTCGCTCCTCTTTCTCTAATTAAAAGAATCTGACCATCTTCTATAGGCCTGTCTTTCTTTTGAAAGGTAAGTTCAATTTGGTTCTTTCCACTAACAAGGGGAAGTCTTTCGGTAAATAAATTTCCAGTAATGGAATATCCTTCTTCCGACATGATCCTATTGTCTTCGAGAGTCTTCTCGTAATTGAGACCTTTTTCATAGTAATTTCGGTCAATTACATCTTCATGACCTTTATTTGCGATGTAAATTGTTATAGCAGTTGCTGCTATGAGTCCTATAAAAATAACACCCATAGCATAGAACGCAGCTTTTACACTTTTATCTAAATCTTTAAATTTCATGATTCCTTTGTTCCCTATAAAAATTCAATCTCAGTAAGATATTCCATCTGCAGTTTTTATAATTAGTTAGACTACAATTCATCTAACATACCAAAGAGATCAGCAGGTAAAGTAAATGGTACTCTTTTCTCACGCATCATCTTGGGATTAAGTGGATCTATAAATCGGATAAGAATAAAATGATTCTTATTCACAAGATCCTCTTTTTTAAGAATTCCTGTCTCAACTACTATCCTAATGTCCATCATGCTATTCTCAGGAATAGTAATCATAGAATTTCCTTCCCCTCCAACAAGAAGTATAGCTTCTTCTGCAAAATCTGGGTATTCTATTTCAACTTTCAAATGTTGGTCTTCCAGACTCATATTTTGTAATTTTACATTGTAAAAATTTCTTACTCGTCCACCAGGTATTTGCATGGCTGGAATATTTCTATCGGGTAGAACAGATGCATACAAGGGAACTCTCAAATTGAGAAGATAGACAGCAGAGGATAATACAATCAAAAGTAAGCTTGCATATAAGGCAGTTCTTGGTCGTATCCAAGAAATTTTACTATCACGCTTTTCGACCTGGTCTTGTGCCATATAGCGAATCAAGGAAGCTTTATCTTCCCTTGCCATGATGCTAGTGCAGGCATCTACACATTTCCCGCAAGCAACACATCCAATCTGAACTCCATCCCGGATATCAATACCAGTTGGGCAGACTACAACGCACATGTTACAAGAGATACAGTCCCCTTCTTTTTCTTTTCCTTTCCTACGTGGCTCGCCTCTAACATAATCATAGGTTACGTTTAAGGACTGATTGTCCATGAGAACAGTTTGGAATCTTGCATAAGGGCAGGCATATTTGCAGAATTGTTCTCTAACAAAAGCCATATCACCATACAGAGTGAATGTAAAGAACAGAGCGAAATAAACCCAGGTAACTTCGCCTGTAAATATTTTTAAGCTAGAAATATCAGCTAACATTAAGTAGGGATCTGCGAAATAAGAAATCCACACTAAGGAACCAGCTAAAGAGAAAAGTATCCAGGTCGTGTGTAGGGCGACTTTTCCTAGAGTGGGTGCATCTTTTTTCCCATATTTGGAGCCTAGAATTAAGCGTCCTATCCAGTCGAACATCTCAGTGAAGACTGTTTGTGGACAAGCCCAACCACACCAGACTCTTCCTATGAGAGATGTGAAGAAAAAGAGAGAAAGCCCAGCAGTAACTAGCATAAGCCAGAGAAAATATCCTTCCATAGGAATGAAAACATTCCCCAATAGATAGAATTTTCTCTCTGGTATATCTAGGCGAATGAGAGGGTGTCCTGCCATTCGAAACCAAGGTAATCCAAAATAAATTGGAATTAGAAAAGCAAATGCAATGTTACGAAGTGTTTTTATCTTTCCTGTTTGGTGCCTAGATATGATCATTTTCCCTCCTGGAGCCTAACTTTTACTTAGCTACGAGAGTATCGTTCTTGCTTGCAAGCCAAGCCATTACTTGATACACTTTCTCAGAGCCTAAAGAATTGTCATGGGCTGGCATAGGTCCACGGCCCAATTTAGTTTTTTCGATAGCAATTCCTTTCATTATATTCTCAAATACTAATGCATCGGTATTACCGTGTATCCATTCCTTATCAACCAAGGATGGACCCACCACTCCTTCTGCATTAACTCCATGGCAGGCGGCACAAACATTCTTAAAGTTTTTCTCACCTTCCGCTATCGCAAGAGAATCTTCTCTCATAGGATTAGCTCCATCTATGGCGACTATTTCTTTTGGTTTAGGAAATTTTGCCTCATGTTCTGCTAATTGCCCTGCATAGTAATCTTCAGTTCCCCAAGAAGAGAAACCATGGAAATAAATTGCATATCCTATTCCTATGAAGACTGCATAGACAAATATATGTTTGTACCAAGCGGGAAGATCGTTCCCTGCTTGGATGATGCCATCAAATTCTTTTTGTTCGTGTTGTTCTGACATTTCAATCCTCCTCTAGCATCCTATACTTAGGTGCTTCTAATTCATCTTTTCTCTTCTTGTTGTAAACATAGAAGAAGACATACACAACTGCAGCTATTAGAATAGGAAGCCTTAGTGATTTATAGATAATAAGTAAATCTAATTCGTTCATACTTTCCTATCCTTATTTAATTGACTTTGAAAGCTCAGCACTATCTTTTCCTAAGCGAAGAAGATAAGCGACTAAAGCTTCACCTTGGGTTTTACCTTGAACGCTAGTTTCAACAGAATCTAAATCTGACTTAGTGTAAGGAACGCCCACAACCATTAAACCTTCCATATGATTTTGAATCGAAGCAGCATCAATAGTTGCATCTTTTTCGAATAACCAAGGGTAGGCTGGCATGATGGACCCAGGAGATGTTTCTCTTGGATTCTTTAAGTGACGAGTCTGCCAATCAGCTGAAGGTTGGATCTGAGATTCATGTGCTAGGTCTGGACCAGTTCTCTTGGATCCCCAAAGAAAAGGATGCTCAAATTGTGATTCACCAGCTTTAGAATAACCATCAGTTCCATAGGCTTTTTGTGGATCGAAACGGTCTACTTCCCATTTGAATGGTCGAATCATCTGAGTGTGACAATTGTTGCATCCTTCTTTTTGGTAGATATCTCGTCCTGCAAGTTCTAAGGGTGTAAATGGTTGAACCGTTGTTATGGGAACCACAGTTCTAGATAGAAAGAAGGGAGGTATCAATTCAAATAATCCTCCAATCAGTATAGCTATGAAGGTATAGACAGAGAACTTGACTCCATCACTTTCCCATTTGCTTGCAAATTTCTCGAACCATGTTAGTGGGACATCAAATATTTTCATTTAGACGCTCCTTCTTTTATTCTTAGGTCAATTTCTTTAAAACCAGAACCAGCAGATTGGATTGTCTTGACTACGTTATAGACCAATACTACTAAGCCTGCAAAGTATAGAACTCCTGCAACACCTCGGAAGAATCGGAATGGTTTAAGAACATCGGTAATCGCAACCCAGTTCGGATAGAGAAGGAATCCTTTATCATCAACCGCTCTCCACATTGCACCTTCTGTAATACCAGAAACCCACATGGACACTATGTACAACAAAATACCTAGAGTTGCTAACCAGAAATGGGTGTTAGCTAATTTCTCTGAATATAGATTTGTATTCCAAAGTCTAGGAACCATGTAATAAATAGCAGCAAAAGACATCATCCCCACCCAACCTAGAGTTCCTGAGTGAACATGCCCAACGATCCAATCTGTATTATGACCTAGAGAACTGATCGTTCTTATTGATAGTAGAGGACCTTCGAAGGTAGACATCCCATAAAAGGTAATACCAACGAGCATCATCTTTAGGATAGCATCAGTTTTAATTTTTTCTTTAGCTTGTGTTAAGGTTAGGAAACCGTTTAACATACCACCCCAGGAAGGCATCCAAAGCATGATACTAAAAACCATACCGGTTGTCTGTAACCAATCAGGAATTGGAGAGTATAACAAATGGTGAGGACCTGCCCAAATATAAACGAAAATCAATGACCAGAAGTGGATTATCGATAAACGATGGGAGTAAATAGGTTGGTTGATATGTTTGGGGAAGTAGTAATACATGAGTCCTAAGAATGGAGTTGTTAGAACAAAGGCAACGGCGTTGTGTCCATACCACCACTGAATATTTGCATCATATACACCCGCGTAGATAGAATAGGATTTAGTAAGACCTACGGGGATTGCTAAATTGTTGACAACAAATAGTAAAGGAACTGTTACAAAGGAAGCTATATAGAACCAAATGGCTGCATACATTTGTTTTTCTTCACGGAAGGCTATCGTTGCAAAAAAGTTAACTATGAAGATAACAAACCAAATTACGATTAAAATATCTAAAGGCCATTCTAATTCAGCGTATTCTTTGGATTGGTTCATTCCTAATGGAAGAGTAATTGCTGCAAGAGCTATTGTTAAATTATAAAGGACAAAGTGTATCCCTGCTAATTTATCTGACCAAATTCTAATTTTCGTTAGTCTTTGAATCATATAATACGCTGTTGCGAAAATTATACTCAAAGCGAAGCCGAATATGGCTGCATTGGTATGAAGTGGTCTCAATCTTCCAAAGCTAAAATATGGTAAATTAAAATTTAGCTCAGGATAAACGAGTTGAAAGGCAATCCAAACTCCTACAAGCATAGAGGCAAGACCCCAAATGATTGCAGAAATGATGAAGCCTTTTACGATCCAATCGTTGTATTTTGTACTAGTACTCATCTCTTTCTCCGAAATCGAAATCAATATGATTCCATTTTTTGTAATTGCTCAATAATTACTATCTCTTAAGTCGAAAATTGATCAAATGAAAAATTGATAATTATCAACTAGTCAAAATTTAAATTGATTCTAAATTTCAATTGTAAGCCTTCAATGAGTCGGATAGATAGGAATTAGAATAATCGAAAATAAGAATATATAAAAACCTGAGACGAGATTTTCTTAAAAGATTTGAAGAATTAGAGCTAGAATATCACTTTCTCCGTTCAATGGTAGCTTGGTGAGTTTGTTTCTATCTGTATCTTGAATTTTAGCTATGCATTCCGAGAATGAGAAATCTAAGAGATCGGTTTGACTAATATAAGAACAGGGGTGAGATTTTTCTAAGGTCTGGACAAGGTGTGGGTATTCAGCAAAATCACCACGATCTGTATAAATGATAGGGGTTTCCGCATATATTGACTCGCTGATGATTCCATAACCTGGTTTGGTTACAACAAAATCAACAGCCCGAACTAAGTCTGGGTAATAGGTTTGAGGAATATTCAATATTTGATCTGATTCAAAACCGGTAAGTTCCGAACAAACTATGATCCAATCATCTGGTATAGATTCCCAGTTCCACACTATATCCTTCAGACCGTAGGCACCAAAGGAAAATAGAAAGTATTTCTTATGCTTGTTGAAATTGAATTTAGCTCTTGCGGAATCTTTGTCTAAATTGCTTCGTCTTCCAACTAAACCTACCTTATGCATTTCCATAAAACCATCCATAGGACAATGAAAGGGAAGTATGAATGCGCTTGTCGCAAAACTATATTCAATCTTATGAATATTCGAAATTGCTGAAAAATTAGGATTGTATTTACCAAAATTAGAATAGATATAGTCCCAAGTGAAGTTCCCTATGAAAATTGTTGGAATCTTAGCCTCTATTCCTATTATAAATGGTAGAGAGGCTGAATCAGAAATAATTAAATCAAAATCTTCTTGGATAGCGTAATCTGCTTCTGTTTCCATAAGAGAATTTTTATTTTTCTCAAAAGCCTCTAAATGCTGTAAAGTTACATCTACATCCAAAGAAATAGAATCCCTCTGGAAAACTCCTACATCTAAAGAAGCCTTACGAAGGGAAATTTTGGTTGGATTGTCTTGTATGAAATCAATTCTATCAGACGTAATTGTAACAGAATGTACAGCTGATGAAGTTACTAGCTTTCGGATGATCTCATATGATCTAGAAATATGGCCGTAGCCATGGCTACTAACATAGTATAAGATTTTCATACCAAACCTACAATAAATACTTTAGGAATTTCTTTGGCGAATCGCCTCATAGGTAACTATCCCAACCGAAAGAGCAAGATTCAAAGAATCGGCTTCACCCTTCATAGGGATTCCTAGTAGCTCATCCGCAGAATCTTTCGCCTTTTGAGAAAGTCCGTATTGCTCGCTTCCAAATACAAGTGCAAGATTGCCTTTCAATTCAGACTTAGTGTACATTTTTTCAGATTCAGGGCTAAGTGCCTTTATAGAAAATCCATTTACTTTTAGTGCTTGTAAGACATCATCAGTATTTCCTTGAAACACGGGTAAGGTGAAAAGAATTCCAGTACTGGATCTTACAACATTTGGGCTATAGATATCTGTTTGAGGATCAGTAACAATAATAGAATGAACTCCAGCGCCCTCGGCTGTTCGAATTATAGTTCCCAAATTGCCAGGTTTTTCGACGCCTTCAATAATTAGAATAATCTCATTTTCTAAATTACCTAGATAGCTTTTCTTGAATTTTGTATCAGGAATGGATGCAAGTAAGATCAAACCATCTGGTCTATCTCTATGGGAAATTTTCTCAAAGATTGCTTTTGGGAATTGCCAAACAGGAATCTTCCAATTCTTTATTAGCTCCCACTCATTTTTACCCAAAAAACATTCTGGGCTTATGCAAAGAATTTCTGGTTGGAACTTAGGTAAAATTGAACTTTGCGATTTGAATCCAGCATAGGCTCTTTGGATTTCCCGATATCCTTCTATAAAGACACGATTTTCTTTTTCTCGGAATTTCTTTTCTTTGAGTAAGCTTATATACTTCACCTTGGGATTGGAAAAGGAAGTAATCTCTAGGCTTCGATCTGATTTACCTTCTGGATCTGAAAAATCTCTTGGCTCAGAATCTTTTCTCAGATAGAAGCTATCCTTGCTTGCAAAAGGCTTTGTTTTCTCAATAGAAGATGGCTTGCCTTTGCTCGCTGAATTGGATGAATGAGTATCTGTCTTTTTCTTGTCTCGACTATCTACTTTCTTCTTTGGTTTGCTGTGAACTCTATATTCTTTCATAAATTTTTATCGGTGAAAAAGCAGCAAGATCCTGCTGGATACTTGCCTCCATGAGACTCATCTAACCACAGTTCACTGGATTCAAATACACCCTCGTTTTTTATTCGAGTAGCTATCATCTTTTCTAAGCTAAGTGAGCTGTAACCTTGCGAGTGGCAAGTTAATATGATAAACTTTGGTTTATAGTCACAAAGAATCATCAATAGATCCAGTAAACTTCCTAGATCTTCCTCTATCTTAAATACTTCGCCTTTGCTGCCTCGACCAAAAGAAGGTGGATCTAGTATAAATCCGTTGTATTTCTTGCCTCTGTTGATTTCTCTTTTGAGAAATTTGGTAACATCTTCCACTATCCAACGAACTGGCTTCTTGTCGAGTTGGTTGAGCTTGGCATTTTCACGAGCCCATTCCACCATACCCTTGGAAGCATCTAGGTGGCATACTTTCATTCCAGCCTGTAAACAAGCCATGGTAGAGCCACCGGAGTAGGCAAAGAGATTGAGGACTTCCCATTCAGCCTTAGAACCAGGGATAGATAATTTAGCATCTCTTATGCGATCCCAATTGAATTTCTGTTCGGGAAAAAGTCCTATGTGCCCAAAAGGTGTTAGCTTACATAAAAAATGAATCCCAGCATACTTAATAGAGAAACTCGCAGGAATCTTCTTGCGATAGCTCCATTCACCAGAGCCTCTATCATTTTTAGTGTATTTTGCATCCCAATCTTCCCAGAGCTTGGGTTTACTTACTGGGTAGTCAGAAAGAGGGGAAGAACGTATGAGTCTATATTCCCCCAGTTGTTCTAATTTAAGTTTATTCCCAGAGTCATAGAGTCCGTATTCATCTTTCAAAAGCTTTGCCTATTTGACCAAAATTCTGATGGAAAAATCGCCCTCTATGGATCAGTTGTTTAACCTTTTTTAGCTTGGTCGTAGTGTGTTTCAGTTGCACCAGTGTAAATTTGTCTTGGTCTTCCTATCTTTAAGCTGGAATCTTCTATCATTTCTTTCCACTGAGCTATCCAGCCTGGAAGTCTTCCCATAGCGAACATCACAGTAAACATATTAGTTGGGATACCAAGTGCACGGTAGATGATTCCAGAATAGAAATCCACATTCGGGTATAGCTTTCTTTCAACGAAATATGGATCGTTAAGGGCAACTTCTTCTAATTCTTTTGCAATATCAAGAAGAGGATCTTTGATTCCAAGCTTACTTAGAACTCGATCTGCTGCAACTTTGATGATCTTGGCTCTAGGATCAAAATTCTTATAAACTCTATGACCAAAACCAGAAAGACGGAAAGAAGAGTTCTTATCCTTGGCTTGTTCAACCATCTTGGACACTTTGTTCCCGCTTTGGTGGATATAATCCAACATTTCAAGAACTTCTTGGTTGGCACCGCCATGACGTGGCCCCCAAAGTGCACAGATACCTGCTGCGATTGCTGAATATAGGTTGGCTAGAGATGATCCCACCAAACGAACGGTAGATGTAGAGCAATTTTGTTCATGGTCTGCATGGAGTATCAGTAATAGATTTAATGCTTTTACTACTTCTGGATCAATGACGTATTCTTCCGCAGGAACACTAAACATCATGTTCAAGAAATTACCACAGTAGTCATACTTGTTCAGAGGGTGGATGATAGGCTGACCTATAGATTTCTTAAAGGCAAATGCTGCGATAGTAGGAAATTTGGCAAGTAAGCGAATCATAGAAATTTCTCTATGCTCTGGATTCAGTGGATCATAAGAATCTTGGTAGTAGGTAGAAAGAGATACCATCATACAAGACATGATTGCCATAGGGTGACCATCTTTAGGGAATCCATTGAACAATCGCTTAAGATCCTCATGGATTAAGGTATGTTTGGTTAAGGAATCATTCCAATTTTCTAATTCTTTTTTATTGGGTAGTTTACCATAAATCAAAAGATAGGCTACTTCTGTAAAAGTAGATTTCTCTGCGAGTTCTTCGATAGGAATTCCACGGTATCTTAGGATTCCAAGTTCACCATCAAGAAAAGTAACCGCGCTAGTGCAAGCTCCTGTATTCAGGTATCCACTATCTAAGGTGATGAGTCCTGATTGAGCTCTAAGTTTCGTAATGTCAATGGCTCTTTCTTTCTCTGAGCCTTCTATAATAGGAAGTTCGTATTCTTTCCCGTCTACTTTTAGGATTGCTGTATTTGACATGAAAATTCTATCCCCCGAATGAATAGAATTCCATGATACTCAGATGGGGAAAGCACTTTTCCAAACAGCCTTGAAAAATTCACATTCCATGAAAGGATCGCATAATCTCGTAAGCATAAAAATTAGAAACAGTAATACGACAATAGTCTCTTGATTCTTTGTAAGGTACATCTTCCAGAAAATGGTTGAAGTCTCCATTGTAATGATTCCTCTTCCACTTACGAAGATTTCCAGGTCCACCATTGTAAGCAATCGATGCCCATCGCATATCATTTCCATTCTCTCGCATTAGATAAGCCAAGAACTTGGAACCAAATCGTATGGAAGTATTTGGATTGAAGAGAGTGTAAGAATCCACTCCAAGATTTTTCGCGAGTTCTCTACCAGTAGCAGGCATGATCTGCATAAGTCCTTGTGCATTGGATCTTGAAACAGCATTTTCTTTGTAAAAAGATTCCTGGCGCATAATAGCATAAACTACATCTTCCGAAATATTAGATTCTCGTGAGTATTTGCTCACAAGATCCTTGTGGGGTCTAGGAAAGATTCTAGATGAAACTGATGTGGGAAGTAGTATGGGATCATCGGGAATAAATAATCTTTTTAATAAAGACCTAGTGTAAAATGCAGTATAATATGTATTATGTGAAATTTCGCCAATGGCAACTAAGATTTCTTCTTTGTCCATTAGAGAAAGATTTTTCTCCTTAGCATAGAATTGTACTAGGCTCATTCCCAAACCGTCTTCGCCAATTCGAAAATAGTCGCTTGCAACAGAGAGCAATCTGTCACCTTTTACTTTTGATTGGGTATTAGTAAGCCTTACTCCTAAATCAAAAGATCTATCAAAGTAAGCAAATCCAAGGTTTTTCTTCAGGATTTTGGTAGAATACTTAGGATCTCCGCCTGAGATGGAAAGGTATTTGAAGAGTGATTCTTTATTGTCAGTTGGCCTTTGTGGTTCAGGAAGTTCAGATAAGATAGCCTGGAATTCTTCTCGAATGACTCTAGTATAGTAGGAGCCAGCAATGCTTTCATAATAATTCTGTAGTTCTTTCTTTAACTCAGTCTCTCTTCCTGAGTCTTTAAGCATACGAAGATACCAGTACACAAGTCTCCCTTTCACTGGCAAATTCGGCATTTCATTTATAGCCTTCTTCCAATAATGCTCATTCGCATAACTTATCTTAGTTTCTTGTTTTGTGATTAAAAATTCTATGAGTTTATCTTGGTAGAAGAGGTTAAATGGATAATGTGCTAAATATCGAATTAGGTAATCTATACTTTGTTCATTGCGTCCAAGTTTTTCATAGCTTAAATGAAGAAACTTATATTTACTCGCATCATGGTATTCAGGGAATCTCTCTAGGACACGTAGAACTGATTCATAATCCTTTTGGAAGTAGAGAATTTCTCCTACTTTTCCTAAGTATTCATCTTCTGGATTTAAGTGGTTTCGATTGGACAGTATAAGTGCAATTAGGGTATTGGTATCATTTCTTATGCTTAAGTATTTGAGTGCTAAATAGAAGGATGTAGGATTTGGAATTCTAGAATGAAATTCTTGTTTGTTCTTTCTGAAAAATTCCGAGGCCTCTTCCGGTTTCATTACAGTAAGCAAACAAAAGACATCTTCGATCTTTAAATTCATAAAAGCATCTTCTGTGAGAAACTTTTTTAAATCTTGGTAGATAAAAGTTCTAAGGTAGTCAGGGGTTTCTGTATCTTTAGCTAGAGCTATGTATTCTTCTTTAGCCTTAACTACGTCTCCTGATTTTGCAAGAGCCTTGGCATAACGTAGCCAGGTTTCTTTGTTGAGATAGTATTTTCTTTCTTCCTTATGCAAATGATTGACCAATTGAATGATTGCTTGGTTGTTCTCTGCATCCTGGTGAACCTTAATCAATTCATCAAAAGCCTTCTTAGATACAGGATCTGTGTCCCAGGAGATTTTGCTTAGATAGATGGCTTGTTCCTGGGCATTCAAAATTTTGCGAGAAACAAGCTCCTGGTACAGCTTCCAGAAGCTAAGTCTTAGCACTATAGATTGGTGGGGAAGGCTACTAGCTAGTATGGCATTGATATCAGAACGATCGTAGGAATTGACAAAATTTCCCTTTACTTGTGAAATCAGAAGAAGGAAGCGTTTCTCAGGATTCTTATCCTCGGATTTATCATTGTATTCTATTAGGCTATAAACCTCGCTTTCTTTGGAAGGCGACCTATTCTTAAAACTGTCCTGGATAAGATCCCAACGATGGGATTTAATCCAAATATGAAGGCTTTCTTGGGCAAAAACGGAAAAACTTCCGAAAATCAAAAGGAAAAGGATTGATCTACGAGTGAATATTGCTAACATGATTGTGATGAGGGCTTATGATACCTAATCTAGAATGGACTGAGATTACTATCGGCACTGAAGAACCAAAAGTTAAAGCGCCTCTTACGAGTCACTATACAACATCATCCTCAGACCAAAAGCAAAAAAATTCACTGTCCTCCTCTGCTGGAACGGCTAGCTTAAAGAAATCTAACCATGCCATGGACAAAGAGGAATTGATGCAATTGTATCATATGCTCATGCTTGGCAAAAATCTTGACTTACTTGGTCTAGCTTGTCGTGCTTTTTCCAAAATTCATGAACTACTTCCTTATAACAAATCTTTGCTTAGAATGGCGATAGAAAATAAAGACAAGCTTTCCGAGGTGGAATGGAAAGAAGTTTGGTCGGATGTCTTAGAAAAATTTCCAACATGGGTAGCCTTTCGTCTTGCCCTCAAGTATCTTCCAGCTGAGTGGAAGAGTGATTTCTTGGATTCTCTGTTTATACAAAATGGACGTATCTCTCCTCGAATGAAGAAGGAAAATCAAGAAAACAATCCTTTCGAGGGAAGAATTCCAGAGTGGATCCTTAGAAATCCTTTCGGAATCGCAAAGCAGCTATTAGAGAAGACAACTGAGTCGAAGCAGATGATCCAACTTTTGCAAGAAAGACTTCCCGAATCATATCTAGCCCATACCTTACTATTTGTAGATGCATTCTTGGAAAGGCAGGAAGAAAGATTTTATAAGCACTATTTACTGGCAGGTAGAATGAAGTTTCATCCCCAAGCCTTGTATATGAAGGCTATTATGGATGTAAGAATGGGCAAGGATGAAGAGGGTACAAGGATGCTAGACTTGATCCGTCACAGCCATCCTTCTTGGGAGATTCCTTTATTCCTTCAGAAGAGAGGTTCCTATGCCTCTGTCACATGAACAAATTGTAGAAATTTCTAGAATCCAATCCATCATTCGAAACTTAGAGAAAATTAAAAGGGAATCCAAGGATGATTTCCAAACAACTCGAGTCTCCATGGATCTAGATAAATACAATAAGAAGATGATGGAGATTTCTCCAGAAGGCATTCCTGATAATATGGAGTCTACTGTCGCCAATTCCAAGGCACTCAAGGACAATGATCCAAATATAAAGCACAAAATGATCTCCCAATTTCCTATTATGAAGATCACGCCCAACTCTCATGATAGAGAAATCAACCAAATTGGAACTCTAGCAAATGTGATGGATGTTGAATTTATGGCTTTGTTAGGTGACACTCATATCAAATTTGATTTTTCTCACCAAAGCGAGCGCGATACCCTTTTTAAACATATGGAAAATTTGAGACGAAATATGAAGGTTCTCATGGAAACCATAGAGGAATTTGCGGCAGCAGAAAAACAAGAATTTCGAGAGCAGCTGGGTCGAATGAAGAACAAGCAATCTCGGATTTTTATTTCAGAAGCCTTTGATGTATTTAAGAAGACCAGGGAATTTCTTGAGGCTGTGAACAAGGATTTGAGAGAAGGCAGTTCAGTGATTATGAACTTGGATGATCCTGTCAAATTCAACCCACGATTTGAGAAGGCGAGCTTGCTTGAAGGAAAGACAATTCCTGCGGCTTTGAATGATTTTCTGACCTTTACCAAAGAAGCTATGGAGATTATCAATCTTCCAAATATGAAAATCTAATTTTTGTAGAAAAAGTCTTTCCTAGAATGAGGGGAAACGAAATATAGAACTACAATTCAAATGAATCGGGAAATTCCATGGCATTAGTAAAAAATCAGACAGAAGTTACAAACTCAACCATCGGTGAAAATTCTTACTTTAGTGGTAAGTTCTTTATCAATGGCTCTCTAAAGATCGATGGAAAGTTTGAAGGCAAATCCTTACAAGCTGACCAACTCTACATTGGAGTTACTGGAAAAGTAAAGACCAACATCACCGCTACCAATGTGATTGTAGAAGGAATTGTTGCTGGAAATATCACCGCAAGAAACCGTGTGATGCTTCTTCCCACTTCTAAGATTCTTGGTGATATCAAGACTCCCGAATTAATCATTCAAAATGGAGTTATCTTGGAAGGTCGTTGCATGATTTCCAATGATCTTAAGCACTCTGCCAAGGATTTAATTGAGTTGGAATATTCCAAGGATGCACTCAATTTAGAAAAACTTTTTGGCAAACAACCCACAACCAAAGAATAATTCTCTATGGGAGCTCGTCCCATATTTATCACAGAAGGAGATCCTTCTGGTATCAGTTCCCAACTGATCGCCCAGGAGGAAGCTCTTCTTCAAAAGATTTCCCAAACACAAGCTATCTTTTTAGTTCGATCCAATACCAATGTCTCCTATGCTTTTTCGGAATACAAATTTACGTTAGGGGAAGGATTTAAGTCACAAGGTCTTCCCAGCTCAGGGCTCTACCAAATGGATGCTGAGACATTTCTACAAAGTACGCAAAAGAATAACTATTCATCTCTTTCTAAAATACAGAAATCTCTTATGCTGAGACTAATGAATGGGACACAAACTCTAGATAGGAAAATTACTTTCGGCAAACCGAGTATTTCAACAGGTAGAATGTCTTATTACTCACTCTTGGCTGGAATGAGTCTAGTTGAAAAGTTTGGTGGCAGTTTGATAACTTTACCTCTCAGCAAAGAATGGGTTATTAAGTCTGGGATTTCAAAATTTCGAGGTCACACTGAGGCTCTGGCTGAGTTTTTTCATTGCCCAAGCTTTATGCTGATGGCTGGAGAAAAATGGAATGTCATTCCTCTGACAACTCACATTCCCATCCGAAAAGTGAGTTCTGAATTAAAAAAACTTGCCTGGAGAAATCTATTCCAAAGTATTCTAGACTCCAAGCTTTTTCCAAAAAATGCTCGAATCGGTTTTATGGGATTGAATCCTCATGCAGGGGAAGGAGGAAAGGTTGGTGATGAGGAAGGAAAAATTTTGCAACCAGCTATGAATCTTGCTAAGAAAATGGGATTTAGGGTAGATGGTCCACTTTCTGCTGATTCTACTTTTCACTTAAGGAATGCATCAGAATGGGATATTTTACTCGCCTGCTACCATGACCAAGGCTTGATTCCATTTAAATTACTTGAAGGCAAGAAAGGAATCAACTTAACACTGGGGCTTCCTTTCTTACGTGTATCTCCCGATCATGGGCCGGCTTATAATATTGCATCTAACAAAGGAAAGGTGGATTCAATGAGTTTAAGACAATGCTTAGAGTGGGTGCAAAAGTAATGGAATCTATCACATGGATTGATCAAATTGTTGTTCCTGTTTTTATCCTTTGGTTTGTGGGAATTATACTCGTACTTTTTCGTAAGGATTTAGAAATCCTTTGGAAGCTTAGCTTTTTATTTCTTTTCGTTGTTTATCTTATCTTATTCGGAAAGGAGTGGTCCAATGCCTTAGATAGACTGGAAGCCAATCCTGGTTGGGAGATCCGCAGTTATATTTATGGTTTAGGTAAGGCAATTTTTTATTTCCTATTTATTCTTTGGCCAATAACAATGATTCGCTTATATTATACAGGGAGCAAGGAACTTGCTAAGCATACTGCCTCCCTTCTGGTTACTATCACCATTCTTTATTGGATGCTATTTTGGTTGTATTTTCAATTTATGAATGAAGTGGATCAATTTTTTGATGGAAGATTCCAGGAATGGTTCATTCGATAATTATTGAGTCATATTTATGCATTAATCTTTATTACAGGAGAAGTTGTTTTTCTCCATATTTTAATAATATCAATAGTATATAATTTCAACAAACTTTTAGCATTGATTCAATTAAACTTCTCTGCATCCAATAGATATTTAATAGGAATCTGTATTTGGTTATTTTTCTTTATCTTTTTCTCAAGTTCATTTCGAGGTAAATTTGAAAAATCACCAAATTATAACGATTATCATAAAAGTAAAAGATTTAAATTATCAATATTGATTTACTATTGTAGTATCATAATATTAATTTTTATAATTTATATTAACTGTTATTACTACAATTTATTTAAATTTTGATGAGTGATTTTATTGATTCTGTCAAAACTATAATTGAAGATCATAATAAATTTTTTGATAAAGGAATTATTGTTTACAATTTTAATTGCTTTAACTTCTATGCTAACTGCGAGATTAATATTATATGGGCTGCTAAGTGTGCAACATACAATGAAAACAGATAAATCATTAAGTGAGAAATTTGTTGACTAAGATAAAAGGAATACTTACATGAAATTTGATCCATTTCGCAATTTAATCCAATTCAAAATATAATTCATTTTGTGCATTACAAACTAACATTAGGACACTTTAAACACATCGGGATATACAATATTTCCGAATTTAACTCAAGAATATCGGTAGGTGGAGGAATATGGGGAATTACTTTCAGTTTCTTACTTTGGCTAAATTTTAACTTAGGTTTCGATTTCTCTTTTATTAGATTTATTTTTCAAATAATAGAAGGTAAAATAACTTTTATAGTAGCATCTTTATTTTCTATTTTGTTCAGTACTTTTATTCTTTTTCGACCAGTTAAATTCAAAACATTCTGGAAGATTCACAAATCCATTACGAAAAATGAAGAATACTATAAACAGCTAAAGAGAAAATTTATATTTCAATTAATTGGGATTGCAATTGTATTTTTTGTGATAAGAGCTTTGTTGAAATATTTTTATCCAAATTGAAACTGCTAGGAACATTATGAAAGAATTTCTTACGTACTTGATTCTTGGATGGGATTTGATCTATGGAATTCAATTTTGTGGAGATAGCATCAATCTAAGAAATTCGAATGAGCTTAGGTGCTTTAATGTTGCATCTACATATTATTTGGTGGAATTTTCTTGGGTTTTATGATTTTTGGTTGCAATTTTGGAAATTGATTCAAACTGTAGGATTCAATCCTACGGTTTTGAGAATGAATTTCATTAGGCGACAGATTATTCTTCAAACTAACAATGACATGTACCTCAAAGGACAATATAATTTGGTAAAATTATTAGTTTTAATTACTTTTACATTCCTTAGTTCCTGCTCTCCTCGTTATACGATTCGCAAGAGCTCCATCCAAAAAAAAGATTTTACTCTTTTTGGAGCCGTGTTGATGTACCAAGACGACACAAAGTATGGTATCAATTTCAGTAGCATTGGTAACTTAAAGCTCGTAGAGATGGAACCTACCAATGGACGAGCCATAGGAAAAGAAATGCTCGCGAATGAACATTCTAATCTATCCAATGAACAAGAAGAATATTTGGATATACCTTTAAGTGGGTTATCTCATAGCCTTTACTTTTCTTGGTCATCATTAGAAAAGTTTAAATGCTATGCTATTAGTCAGATAGGCTATAGTATAACAAGCCAAGTTCCTATAGGCAATGGATTTTATAGAACCGATAGTAGCTCCTATGACACCAGAATCGATCCTAGAGAATCTTATAAAAAATTACCCTTATGTGTGAAGATGGGCATCCAATTTTATGGAATCCTTGGGGTAGATGAGAATGGAAAAATTTACAATCTGATCGATTCAAAAGATATACTCAACGACTCTGCGAAAAAAAGAATATTCAATTCTAAAGATCATAATTTTATGAATGCAGAGAAAACTGCGATGCAGGAATTTACTGCTAGAGTAAAAGATTAGCTAAGAAGAGTTGACCAGGTTTTTAGAATAAAAATACTCTACAATCCTTATTGACAAAAACTTCAACTATGAATTGAATAAGTCCATGATCCTGGCTCGAATCTTACCGCTCTTTCAAGATGCAAGCATTCCCTATTGCGTTGTGGGTGGATATGCTGTTGCTCTTCATGGTGCTGTGAGAGGGACATTGGATCTAGATATACTAACCGAGTTAACAGTAGATAATTTCATAAGAATAGAAGAACTGCTTACTTCTATAGGAATGAAATCGTTATTGCCTCTAAATGCTCGCAATATATTTACTAATCGAGAGCAACTCATTAATGAGAAAAATTTAATAGCCTGGAATTTCATTCATTTGGAAAGGAAAATGGATCTTCTGGATATTCTAATCACAGAAGATATTAGAAATTATAAGACCGTATCAGTTCTTTCTCAATGGGGAGATATTCCTGTCATTGATTTAGATGGATTGATTCAACTTAAATCTAAAACTCAAAGAAGACAAGATTTGGAAGATGTGCAAGCATTGACCTCCCTTAAGAAGGAAGAGAAATAAATCATGAGAGCATTACAAATAATTACGGATGAATATTTGGAAACATGTTCCAATCTCACTGCTCAAGAGCGATTGGATTGGTTGGAACAATACAAACTGTTGATTCCGATTTCCGCATATGAAGATAGAGTAGAAGAAATTAGGAGAGCATATGGGAATACAAGAATTTGACCAATGCTTCCTATAGCTATGCAAATGGGTTTGGTGCTAGTGTTGGAGTTTCATTAGAAAAAGCATTAGGTGTGAAAGGTGCGACCTTTGGACTCAACTACAATGAGAAAACAGGATTCGGTGCTAGTCTCGGTTACGACATAGGTGGAGGATTTAATGTTGGAGTAGGGGTCTCTGGTATTGGACATAAAAGTGGCACCTATGGAAATATGAATATTGGATACACTACTGGAAAGCAAGGAGATGTTACTCGACTCGATTTAGGACTTAACTACGATTATAGAGACAACAGCTACGGTGCAAGTGCTTCTATTCTTCAAGATCATTCTGGTTATAACGACTCGTCTTTTAACAGATTCGATACTACACTCAACTGGAACAGCCAAAATGGGTTCAGCAACAACATCAATTATACTTTGAGCCAAAGTGCCGCTGATGGGATTACTGGTCTCTGGAACGGATTCACCAATGCTATGGGGAATAACTGGAACAATGTGTTAGGTGGTTTCGGTTGGAATATGGGTAGGAAGAAAGTAAATCCACCTAGTTTAACTAATCCTGATTTAGTGGATTCATTTAGTCAGAATCCAATGTTGGGTAACTCAGGTCTAGATCCTTATCTCCTATTAGCTGGGGTTGGAGGAAGTCCAAGCGAAGAGACAGTTTCTAATAGGCAGATGGTGGATGATGGTTTTGGAGATCCAGATTTTAAGATTTCTCAATTATCTAATGAATTAAAAGAAACATTTGACTCCTTACCTGAAGATTTACAGAAGGAACTTCTATCGAAAAATAAAAGCTATATAAGCTACGATGAGAATGGAAATCAAATTATTAATGTTATTGACTCAAAAAGTCGTATAAAAGATAGTCTCAGCTTAGATGAAATGTTAATAATTGCAAAGCTTAAGCCAGGCGAAATCTTTTTTTCTCAATATACAGCTAGTGTAGTATTGGGAGTAGGTGCATCTATATCAATTCAAAAATTTATTGATTCAGATGGCAACGTTGAAATTAGGAATGACAATCAATTGTCTTTTGGCATAGGCGCTGGAATAAACTATACATCAGGTATCATTGATGGTAAAGGAAAAAATGCCTCTGAAATAGGGTTCAATTCTAGTTTAGATTTTGGTGCTTTCTATATTGGGGGAAGTTTAATACAGACTAATGTTGGCTCATCGATAAAGCCAAGTATTAATATTGGCGAATATTTTGCTGAAATTATTATGCCAAAAGGAGCAATCATTGGTGTGACTGCAACTCCTTCGCTTCCCAAATATTTTCCCGCAAAAATATTAGTATTAAAAAACAAGATGTCGGCTAGAGAAAAATATTTAATTGAAAAATTGAGAAAAAGCTATGAAAGGTAATAAATTATATTTTTTAATAATTATAATTGCTGTTTTCTCTTATATCTTCTATTATGAATGGGAAAGGCAAAGAGAAGTAAGAGTAAAGATATCTCAATTAGTTTATTTTTCTTCATTACAAATGGAAGAGTATCGCTCATTATTAAATTTAAATATATATGGAATAAAAAATATTTCAAGATATAAAGGTTTTAAATCCATTTCAACAGAAAATTTAAGTTTAAGGAAATGTAATATACTTGAGAATTTAATACCAGAAGAATATTCGCGTTGGGATAGAGAAGGGATGCTAATAGTCGGTGAAAGTGATTCATTTTTTTTAGAAAATTTAGGACGGAAAATTAAAATAAAAAAATTTCTCAACCAATACTATTTTAGTAAAGATCAAATTTATATGCACAAAGCTCTTTTTTCTGGTTGCTATAAATTTACAGATGAATTTTACTTCGAAAACATCAAGAACCATATTCAAACATCTGGACAAGAGTTTGATTTCAAAGATTTCTTAATTAAGAACTCTACTTACATCGATAGAAAATCAACTGTAAGATCTGCCTATTATTTTATGATTATCATAACCTTTTGCATAAATTTCATTATTGCAAGGTTCTTTACTAAGGGAGATAATTTCTTAGCACTTGTAATTTCTATATCCTTTTCTATACCTCAAATCTTTTTCTTATCTTCTATGCTTTTTTCTTACATGTAAATGCAGTTAAATAGATTACCTTAGGCTCGCCCAGTACCACTAAATCTCTAACACACATTTGTTGTAGTGGTGACTGGATAATACAAAAACTAATTCCTTATCTAACAGACATAATAACCTAGTTTCTAGAATTAATTTAGAGGTAAAGTAGGAAAAAATTAAGTCATAAGATAAAATTTAAAGATTTATCAACCTGAAACGATATAGCTTCCTTGTTGAAAAGATAGATAAAATAGACTATTGATTCAAGAAAATTTAAGCTACTTTATGTTATATTAAGATAAATCCCAACCCTAAGAGGACGGATTGTTCTTCCCACCGCTTGCGAACAAGATCTCGGTTTACCCTTTCTCGTCGCACCCTGGAACATCCTGTTCCAAAGTGCGAGAAACGACATCCATGTCGTTTTGGCTCGAAAGGGTAAATCCTCGTTTGGTGGGAATTTTTTCCTAAACTAAAAAGAAATCATTATCTTCACAAGCACCTCAGACCCAGCACCAGCAGAAAAGGAAACTGCTGGGATAACTCAGTAAGTGAATCACCACTTCAATCAAGAAGTGCAATTTCTAAATAGAAAATTTTAGTATAGAA
>JAKRSH010000032.1 GCA_022402465.1 Leptospiraceae bacterium
TAATCCTGATAGATTTGAATATGAAAATAGTGTCAACTAAAACGGGATCAGGGCATATGAGAATTTATCTTGGGAGAAGCAGGAGAATAGGTATATGGATGATCCAAGAGTAGCAATCGTCAAACGATTTATCCAATGAACAAGGAAATTTCAAACTGAAAAAACATATTTTAGTTCATCATAGCCTCCTGGTTTTCTCCAGAATATAATTTAATTCGTTAGAATAAGAAAGTTTTTCTAATAAATCATTGTGAGGTTATTATTTTTCATGTTCGTACGATTTTCCAATATAGGAATTATTAACTTAATCCAATTTTTTTTTTCATTAATAATTTATTCTTTTTTGGTTAAATGATCTGAATATTAAGTTAATAATAGAATCTGCCTAATGGCTTCTAGGCAGATTCGCATATTAGATTGTATAAATACCCTCTCTCTGGATGAACTTATCTTGCGAAAAGTTGATTTGTCGGAGAGCATTATCAATCCCAACAACGTGTATAGGATCGCTCTGTTGGTAATGCCCATTAGTGTTGCAGTAAAAACGTCCATCGGGGTTGACCATTAAGTAGGAATCGGTCATTGCGGAATTATCCTCCGGCACGACTCGAACTCCATAATATTTCAGTTCAAAATGTCTGTTATAGAAATCTGAGAATTGGTTCTCAGAGATTTCAAAATCAGGAAAGGTTTTGTCATTTTCCCCTTCAATACGCAGAACCTGAAATATTTTCCAACGATCAATATTCAATGACCGAACAAAGTCTCTCATATCCTCATCCCAGTTATATCTAGTGATGACAGAATTCAGCTTCTTATAGATGGGTTTAGCTGAACTCTGGTTATAATTCTCTATCCAGGAGAAAACTTGCTTTGTGTGTTCAGCACTATTTCCGTTTCCTCTTCCCATTTTCCTTAAAGTCTCAGGATTTGCACTATCACAACTGATTCCAATGATATCTAGATAGGGAGCATTTTCATCTACCCATTCTTCAGTTATCCTAGAACCATTCGTGATAATGGATGTTCTTAAGCCCAATTCCCGAGCTTGCCGCAACAAAGATGCAAATTCCCGATGGAGGAGCGGTTCACCCCCAGCGAAATTGATCTTTCCAAATCCACCCCGGTGGATCTCCTGCACGACGGCCATGGAATCCTCCTGGCTTAACCTACGTGCATTCTCAAAATGGGCATAGCAAAAGCCACATTTGAAATTACAGTTCTTAATTAGGTGAAAGTTCACCGTTAAATCTGATCTCATCTAAGCTCCTTAGCTCGCATGACCTGCTTAATGGCTGATCTACGGCACGAACCAAGAGGGAGCTCTAGAAATTGATTAATAAATTAAACTTGCTAAAGTACCGTATAGGATATTTAGATTTTGACAAGGAATTTCTTTGTTTTAGTTTCAAAAATTGATTCCTTAAATTCTATTTTTTCAAATTTTTCATCCAGATGATGCCAGATAATATCGTTTTCTATAGTATCCACAATATCAGATATTTTAGGTTTTTTACCGTTTCTAATTCTGTATTTTTTCATTAGTTCTTCTGGTGATTTTATTAGTTTCTCCATCTTTTTTTGAAGACCGACTATTCCAATTTTTAAAAATGTTGTTAAGTTCAGATCTTGTTTTAAATTTTCAGGAATTTCAATTTCTTCGCCCATCATTATAGCTTTATTATCGTTGACAATCATCTCCAATTCAAAATAGCTAATTTTTCTGTATTTATTCATCACTAATTTATAATCATCTTCAAAAGTAGGTGTAACGATGTAATAATGGATCTTTTTAATTTGGCTAGTATTTAAACACTCCTTACGATCATGGAATTGCTTCAATATTGAATTCTTGCCATTCTCTGAATTTAGGTAAAATTCTAATTTCCTCAACTGTTCACCTGCTTTATAGAGCTGATTGATTCTATGGCTGGAATTTTCCAAAGGAGTGTCTCTGATATAGGTATATTTAGCTTCAATAACTAATAGCTCATTATCTTGAAGTGCTACCACGTCAATGTCTGTAACCAAATCTTCTTCTTGGATCTTCAATCCTTGGATTACAGGAATATCGAAATGTTGAAACAATTTTTTTATCAAATTTTCAAATTGAATTGGATAATCATTTCCATTGTCCTCCAATACTTTTCTTTTTACAATTTCTACTATAGATCTACCCAATTCATAACTTGTTAATTGAAGGTGATTGATTAAATAGTGATTTTCAAAACGAAAGAATGGATAGGCACTGAATCCGTTAAGGTCTTTCGTTTCATTAAGGTCAAAAGATAGTAAATCAGCAATAGTTTCCAATTCATCAATATTGATTTCCAGATTTTTTTTAAGAATAAATCCTTTAATTCTATTTATAAACTCTTTCTTTTCCCATATGGAAAAAGCCATTCCATTGGAGTTTTGATTCTGGATACTGGAAACAATAAATGGAACTCTTAATAAATCTAAACTATTCTCTTTTTTTAGATCTTTATCCAAAAGTAAGTTGTTGATCTTACTTACAAAATGTTCATTACTTACATATTTAAGGTAATGCAAAAAATAAAGCATAGAAAATAGATTTATTTTTTGATTATTGAATTCAATATCTGGAACAAATAAATTCTGTTCAATATAATTCCTATCAACATGAAATGAATACTTTTGACCTCTTGCCTCTGAAATAGGAAGATTTTCGATATAAGCTGTAGTTGGATCAAGATACTTAGTAAATCCTATATAATATAAATATTGATACCTATATTTTTCTCCATTTTTTATCCATTGGACTAGTTCTTCTTTATTTGTGATGCTAAACACAGGAAGAGCATCATCACTAAAATCTATAGAATAGTTTTCATTTTTATATTTTGAGATGATCTCTTCGATTGAATACAATTTTCCAATCGATTCCATTATTTCCTTTGCTTTCTGCAATTCTATTGGATTGTTTAATATTTCTGAATATTGTATAGCAAATTTGGAATTGCACCAATCTTGAAATTTTGTTTTTTTCACTATTCTTTTGGAAGTCTTAATTGTGTTCGATTTTTTATCTAAAGACTCCTTTCTTTCCAGTATCCGCCCCATATTGTTTTTAAAAAATACAAAGATTTCTGCTTGAATATTTTCATTGCCACCTTCAATCATCAATTCAAGTGTCCATTTAGTCTGTAAGGTAAACAGAAGCAGTAATAACCTTTCACAGGAAAGAGTTTTTAGTATAGGATCTATGTTGTTATAGGTTTCAACTTCTATCTCTTCCCGTAGTTCTTGCAAATACCGAATTTCTCTAAGGATTTGAATGAGTTGGTATATATTCTTTTCTCGGGAATACAATTGTAAAAAATTAAAATTTTTATCTTTGTAATTGATATCCGTTTTTTTCAAGATCTCATAGAATACCGAAGGATATTTTTCTAATAAAAACTGAATGGTTGACGATTGAAACTCCTTCGAATACTTCAAGTAATTATCAACCATCCAGTGATTCTGATTGTAATTGAGAAAAAGATTTACATGATCTGTAAATAATTTAGATTGAATAAACGCCTTAGCTGAATCATATTTAAAATTTTGCTTCTGAAAAAAATTTACAATCGATTCTTTTTTCTCATCCATGACTTTTAAAAATAATTCTAAGGACGGATTGTATTTTCTTTTAATCCAATACTCTTTTGCCTGGGAGTAACCTGACATCAATCTTTAACTCTTGATATCCGTTATTCTCTTTCTAAAAGGTTAAGTTGATTTATCTTACCTAGAATTAGCTTCTCTCTTTCAACTAAAAATCTCTCGTAATTTTCTATCTTCCATAAATCCTGATCCTTCGGTATATAATGCTGATCTAAATATTTCTCATCTTTATTAGAAAACCACTCTAATGGTGATTTTGCTCTTTTTTCATCCCTATTCTCACCTATTGATAATAACATCAGATTACCGAGCCTGTTAATTTGATTTTTATTATACTTTTGGACTGATCTATTCGTTTCAGAATTAATTTCTTTAATACTTTTTAAAATTGATTGAGGAAAAATATGGTCTTCGGAAGGCATATTATTTTCTAATAAAGGGTTAAAATTGTTAGCTGGATACAATAAACTAAATATAAGATATATATATTGACTACCATAAGAAGTATTTATAATATTTTCTTTTGTAACTAATATTTTTCGATTCTTATTTTTTACTTCCTCATTTATACTTTCTATTGCGAAATTATTATTATCATTAATTATCCTAATCACAGAATCTAAAATGGTATCTGCTGAACCAGAGAATGAACGGGCTAACAATATTTTTAGTAGCCAATGTGATAATTCGCTTTTGTTAAAACTGTTCCATTCCCCTTTGAATTTGAATGCAAAATAAATAATTGGAATAATTGCATTACTACTAGTTAGAGAGTAATCTGTCTTAATAAAGGTATTACTCATAAGAAAATCAATTACAGTTTCTATAGAATCTTTTATATCTGGCCATTTATCTTTAATGGATTGTATATTATTTTGGTCTCTGAATTTATCCACACTGTATTTTGCACCTAGTCCAGAAGAAACAAGACATACTTTAAGTAAATAATCTCTTCCTAACTCAAAATGCTTCATTTTGAGTTTATTAGCAAACTCATTAATATCTTCTTCTATTTCTTCCCAATTCGCAGTCAATAAGGAGAATAGGAGGTCGCTCTTTTCTAATTTGGTTCCACCGGAATTTGCACGAATAAACACCTCTACAACATCTTCAACTGAATATTTTTTATTATAATCATCACTATCTAAAGTTGTTATAAATATTCCATTATCCTGATTAACTATAACTGATTTTAGACGATCTAGATTATTAATAATTTTATTGGAATAATCATCTGCATTTAATTCCCCAGCCATACTTTGGACTACAGCATTAGCAAAATTCATTAAATCAGAGGGTTCATATCGATTATAAACTACATCTTTTATATTTACCCATTTCTTATCAATTATCCGAAAGTTACATGCACCTCTTACTGAATCATTTGAAGAAATAAACTTAAATTCATAAATGAGCTCCTGATTGATATTGCTTTCCATTCCAGATAGTATGTTAAAATAAAGTTCTTTATTCTCATATGAACCCTTTAAAGTTATATAAAAACTTTGTAGTCTTTGTTGACCATCTAATACCAATCCTTTTAAATTTTTATCCTTAGGATGATAATAACTTGAAAAATCAATAGCTTCCTTATAATTATCTACAAATTTTCTATTCTTAATCTCATCCCGCGTTTTCCATACCAATATTGAACCTATTGGATAGTATCTCATAATCGAGTCGTATAATTTGCATATTTGGTCTTCTGACCAAACGAAATATCTTTGTATATTCGGGAGAAATAAGCCTCCATTTTCTTCACGGTTATTAATTGAATTAATTATTCTTTGAATTGATTCTCTACTCATTATTTTTCTCCTTTTTCTCTACTCCACCAACCTAGTCCAAGGCTTCTGGATTTTACACAACATACCCTCCAACTGACCACCTGGACTTGATTATCCAATGATCACTTGGTTCGCTAGATCCAACATAAAATGATTATTGGCCTCATCAAATATTCCTGATTCCTCACTATATAGATCAGTTAAATTAACAGGATCTCTATCAAAAAAGGTCTCATCTCTTCCTACTACATCCAGCTTATTATTTATTTAATGAGAAAGCCAACTTCTTAACTATATAATATCTTCAATCCCTTTTATTCTCACCAAAAGAAGCATAAACAGGGTTATGGGTTTCATTTTCTCATTAAAAATTTAAATTTTTTAACTTCGTTCATTGCATTGACATTTTTATTTATGTACTATATCGTTTAATCCCTATCTTTAAATCTGTATACCTTTTTTTTAAACACTGTATAGGGAAAGTAGCAACTCTGTTATCGTAGGCATATTTTGGAAGAATTAGGCGGACAGGCATATGGAAAGGAGAAATTAAACGAAAACTATTCTCCTAAAAATATTATCTTAATGAGCCTTGGAACTTTAAAGTATTCCATTCTAGATCAGTTTAAATCCATTGATCATAATTCTTCTACCAATAAAATAAAACTTCCAACAGGATTTTAAGCATAATTTCTCTTTTTAAAGATTCGAAAATTCGATATTCTAGTTAAAATAAGGGAGATGCATACTCTGCCATGACCTCCCGAATAAAATTCGATGATTTTTCCTAATTGCTCGGTTAAAGACTTTTATTATAGTACTTATGCTTAATATATGTTATCTCGAAAGCTTTGACAGAACGGAACTGTTGAAGTCGATTAGAAATCGCAAGAGTATCATTCATTTCATAATGCTGAAAAATATCAAGACCACGATCTAAAAGTATTTTCCACTCATTGTCTACTGTTATATGTCGTGCATGAATTGAATTGGATGAATCAAACTCCCAGGTAAATTGAATGCCCAAAGCAAGAGAGGATGACTTGATTTTTTCAAAGTTTTCTTTTTGTAATTCTGGCTTTAAGTCATCAGCTACAGTAACTAAATGTACCTTCACTTCAGCATCTGGGCTCTTTGTTTTGATCAAAGTTTCAATGAATTCCATCAAATTACGAACTTGGTAAAACATTCGTATGTATGGGTCAACAATCGTTATTGTCTTACAATTTCGAATGTATGCACCGAAGAGAGCATCATAACTTATACCTTTTTGATTTTCTTGGTAAGTAAAGTGCTGCTCCTTTAGTTGGCTCTTCTCAACAGAGTTTGCATCTGCCGCTGGTGTGCCTAAATTTGGTTCCTCAATCACTTCTGTTACACCATCTTCAGATTCACTAATCATAAGATGATAATAATTTGGGTATTCAATCTCTTCGAGTGTGGTTACTTTTTCAGCTTTTCCTTCTTTATCCGCATACGAAAAATTAACTTTGCTATATGTCGCATCGATTCGCATCAATTGATCCTTGACACGTTTTCTGCCTTCTATTGCAAATTTTAAAAGTTCATTTACTTCTTCTTTCGAAGCACCATCCTGAGGATAGATAATCTTCATAAGACCAGAAAATGTTTTATTGATCCCATCTCGATCTCGTGTACTAATATCTGAAGACAGAGTAAAATAATTTAAGTAACGATCAGAGTAATCACGATTTCGTAAGGAACGTAAGATCTCCGCCAGATAATCTACTACAAATCCATAGCCATCAGAAAACATTTCTCCACGTATAATATCCACCTCCCAGCCAGGAATAAAAAAATGCAAACGGTCAAGAAAGGCAGAATCGTAAAATTTGTCGGGTAAATCTTGAAATAAATCACTATGTTTTAACATATAGGGAACATTATGTTGTGTGTTTCCAACAAACACCATGGAGGCTTCAGCGCCTAAAGTTTCGATACCGCGCGAGAATGTTTTATTCGCCATGTAGTTTTTCATGATATCTACTAATGCCTTATCAACCTTTTTTTGTTTTCCAGCAAATTCATCAAAAGCTACAACATCCCAATACCCAACAAGACCGATCTTGCCAGAGGCGATAACGTCCAAAATCTTTCGCAAAATTGGAACTTCAAAAACTCTCCCATTAGC
>JAKRSH010000033.1 GCA_022402465.1 Leptospiraceae bacterium
GTGTTGGAAGAAATTTTTCGATCAATTTGGCACGAGTCGTGCCAAATCTTGACCTGGGTTTTAGAGTAAAATACGAGTTAGGTGATAATTCTAGCTTGGATGGATTCAAATCGGGGGATCTTGTGTCTGTTCGTAAGTCAAGAAATAGTTTCCATTTTGAAAAGATTGCTAGCGTAAGAGAGCTGTTTACGTACAAAGCGTACTTGGATAGGGTTGTGGACGGCGATACTTTGCTTGTTCAGATTGATTGATGTTTTGGAATTTTAATAGATCTAAGAAAGATTAAATTGATTTGGTTTTTCTGTCTTGGGTATTTAGATGAGATAGGAGTAGATGAATCCTATCTTTTTCCATCAATTCGGCACTAAGTCTGCCAATAAGAAGCATAATATCCGTTAACTTAAATATTGGGAGCGGAAAGAAGCTAGTTGGTATTAAGTGAAACTTCTGTAGCTAATGAGCTTGGATAAGCGTACAAGTTATAGGCTGGAAAGTATATTTCGAAGTAAAATATTATAAAAAATGATAGTAGATCCTTCCTAAGTTTTTATTAATTTAAGCAAAGTAGTCCTTGACTGAAGATTTTTACAAAGGAAAATAAAGATATGAAAATTACAATCCAAGCTGATAGCAAAACTTTTTCCTTTACTGAAATGAATTTTAGTGATATTAAGACAATTCGTGATGCTTGCAAATTATATAGTAAGAATGGATCAAGCCAATCGAATAAAATCTTAGAAGAAATAGAAGTAGTTCTAGAGAATGCTGTCTTATAATTTCAGATAAAATTCTTCTGCGTTAGGGATTGTAGCGGAAATCCTGCATTGCAACATGAGAATGTACAATCTGTTCGTAAGCTAGATTGAAACCAGAATGTTGCATTGCAGATTGCAGCGGAAAGCCCGACCCAGCATCATTGCAACAAAAGAGCGTAAGCGACTGTATGATGCTGGGGAACGCCCAAGGATAAATTGGGAGTTTTTGAATTGCGCTATTTGGAAAGAAATTTCGGATCAAAATACCCTATAACAAATGGGTCTAAAACTTTTCTGAGATAAAAAGTATAAATAAATACTAGCTTTTAGAGGAAATAAATCATTTTTTTAGTCCAAAAAACTCAGCATGATCCGTAAATTTTTTATAGCTACAAATTACATCTTGTTATTTTTATCTAAGAATTGTAAATGTAAGTTATTGGCCTTATAACAATGAAGCGTGAAGTATTTGGTAATTATCAATTAATAGATCAAATCTCTGAATCACAAAAGTCCTATGTTTATAGAGCAAAGTCTTTAAAGGATCACAAAGCCGTTGTTCTCAAAATTTTAAAACGAGAATTCCACTCAGATTTTCTAATCGCAAGAACACGACAAGAGATACAACTTGTTCAGAATCTTGAGATTGATGGCATCATTGCTGTAGATGGAATGATTCAAGTGGATTCTGAAATTGCCGTGGTCCTTGAAGATAAATCTGGGATATCCTTGAGAGACTATCTTAAGTCCCATGATGTAAGTATAGAAGAATTTTTTAATATCGCAATCCAACTAACAGATACTCTATCCAAAATTCATAATAAAAATATTATCCATAGAGATATAAAACCTCATAATATCATAGTTAGCCTAAAGAGTTATTCTATAGATCGATGTTTTATAACGGATTTTGGGATTTCTGGTGTTTTTCAAGATGAAAGTTTGGATATATACAATCGCCATATAATAGAAGGCTCTCTTCCTTATATTTCGCCTGAACAAACTGGTCGTATGAATCTATCAGTTGATTATCGGTCTGATATTTATTCTTTAGGAATTACTTTTTATGAAATACTAACTAAAACAGTACCATTTGTTTCTTTAGATCCCTTGGAATTAATTCATTCACATATTGCAGTTGAGCCGACTGCTTTAAATGATTTAAGAGAAGATATACCTTACAAATTGAATCAATTGATTCTTAAAATGTTAAATAAATCCCCTGAAAATCGGTACCAATCTGCAAATGGTTTGAAATTGGAATTAGAGTCTTTGCAGGAAATATTTTTAGCAAAAAAAGATATTTCAAATTTTGTAATAGGTTCCTTAGATTTTTCTTATAAATTTGTCTATCCTCAGAAAATATTTGGTAGAGATTCTCAGATTAAGAAATTAATTTCATCTTATATCAATGTCTGCGAAGGAAGAAAAGAACTGATGTTAGTTTCTGGTTCACCTGGCATTGGTAAGTCGAGAGTGATTCAAGAGATACAAAAGTCTATAGTGGGTTCTAGAGGTTATTTTATAACAGGAAAGTATGAGATTCTTCGCAAAGATGTTCCCTTTAGTTCTATTATTCAGGCATTCCAAGACTTGATTCGACAAATCCTAACTGAGAGTGAAGAAAAGCAACAAGAACGAAAACAAACTTTGCTCACGCATCTGAATACCAATGCTCAGGTAATCATAGATTTGATTCCAGAGCTAGAAATTTTATTAGGTAAACAAGCTACTCTCACGGATTTGAACCCAGAAGAAACTCAGAATCGCTTCTACCACAGTTTTAATTTATTCGTGAAAGCCTTAGCAAGTATGCATTCGCCTATTGTTTTATTTCTAGATGATTTGCAATGGGCAGATCAACCAAGTTTGGATTTGTTAAAAAATATTTTAAATGATAAATCCATTCAATATTTATTTCCTATATTTGCATATCGTGATAATGAGACAAGGGCAGGTCATCCATTTCAAATTCTTGTGTCTGAGTTAAGAAAGAATAATCTGAGCATAAATGAAATCCATTTAGAGCCCTTAAATATAACGCATGTAAAGTCATTGGTAGAACATTTAACGGGAGGACGTCAGGAATCAGATGAAATTGCGAAGATAGCTTTTCTTAAAACGGGAGGAAATCCTTTCTTTTTGAACCAGTTTCTGAAGTCTTTGTATGATGATAGAATTGTGATTTTTGAAATGGGTCTTGGTTGGAAATGGGATTTTGATAGGATGAGAAAATTATCTGTAACAGAAAATGTTATAGATCTCATGGCATCAAAGATCATCAAGCTTTCTTTAGAAGCTCAGAATTTGTTAAAATTATGTGCCTGTATTGGTAATAGATTTAGTTTAGAATTTTTAGCTGAAATCATGGGTTATGAGTTTGAGAAGACTTTTCAAATCATTCGTGAAACAATAGACGAAGGCTTAATCACTCCTATTTTAAGTTCTTACCGTACAATTCGTATGGAAGATGGTTTGGTTTGTAAATTCTACCATGATAGAATCCAAGAAGCAGCTTATTCTTTATTGGATGAAAATGAAAAGGTTCATTACCATTCAAGGATAGGATATCATTATTTGACTCAAATTCAAACTGATCCTAACAGTAATAAAATTTATTATGTGACTGATCAGCTGAATGAAGCTTCAACTATAATTAAAGATTTTAGCAAAATTAAAGAGTTAGCAGAATTGAATTTTAGATCTGGGATTAAGGCCTTAGATTCTGGAGCTCATCAACCTGCTTATAAATACTTTAGACAAGCTTATGAATTATTGAATGTATTTTCGGATATCTGGAAATTGGAATACAATTTGATCTTTTCCATTTTGTTGAAAGCCCAAGAGACTTCCTATCTTTGTAGTGATTATGTAGAAACAGAAAGATACAATCACTTGCTATTGAAAAATTGTAAATCTGTAAATGATAAAGTTAAAATTTACGAAATAATGATAAAGACCTGCATGGCTAAGCATGATCTAGATAATGCAATCAAACAAGGCTTAGCGATACTAAAGACTTTACACATTTCTTTCCCTAGAAAACCCAATCCCTTGCATTCTCTTATTTCATTGATAAAAGTTAAATTTCGAATTTATTTTATGAAAGAAAAAATTGAGGATTTATCGATTCTCGAAGATGAGAAGATTGAATCATCTATCCGTATTCTTTCTGCATTAAATTCTGCAGCTTACTGGCACCAGCCTGCACTATTACCATTGCTTATTCTTAAAGTCGTTCGCTTGTCTTTAAGGTATGGGAACAATATCCATTCTCCATACAATTATACTGGTCTAGGTTTGATTTATGCATCCTTAGAAATGTATGACGCTTCTTTTGAAATTGGTGTAACCGCCTTAAAAATTTCAGACAATCCCTTCTATAACAAAACAAGACCTAGAACTCAATTTGTTTTTTATACCTTCATTAGCCCCTGGAAGAACTCTATACGAACAAGTATCCATAAACTTGCAGAAATTTATAAGAATGCTATGTCGGTTGGAGATATTGAATTTGCTTCTCACACTGCCTTGGTAGCTGGATACTATACCGTTTTATCAGGTATAGAGCTTTCTGAGGCTGAGATAGAAGTAAATAAATATATGAATTTTTCAAATGATTTAGTTCAGACCACTGATCTTAAACTATTGAAATTGTATCGTCAAATCATTTCATTCTTAACGGGGGAGGAAGAGTTTACATCTAAGATGCAAGGAATTTATTTTGATGAAGTAAATTATCTTGCATCCTTTGAAGAATTGAATGATAGAACTAGTTTATTTCATTATTATCTGACTAATTTAAATATAAATTATTTACTTGGGAATTTTACTTTAGCCTTAGAATTTAGCGATCTAAATTTAAAAACTTTAGATGGTGGACTTGCAGTGTTTGCTGTGATGAATACTTACTTTTTTGATTCCTTGAATAGAATTGAATTATTAAGATCAAATATTAATAAAAATAATAAAAAGAAATACTTGAAGCAAATACGAATAAACCTAAAAAAATTAATTAAAGCAGCAATATCATCACCAAGCAATTATTTAGGTAAGAAATACTTGGTAGAAGCAGAACTAGCATCATTAAACAATAATTTCCAGAAGGCAGTTTTTCTCTATGAGGAGGCAATTAAAGTTTTGAAGGAAAATTTGTTTCTCCAAGATTATGCTTTGGCCTTAGAGCTTGCAGGCAAATTTTATTCTAGAAACAATTTAAAAAAATCTTCAAATACATATTTAATACAAGCGAGAAATGCATGGAATCTTTGGGGAGCCTCTGCTATTGTAAAGAATTTTGATATAAAATACCCTGGGCTAAATGATAATTATCAGAAAAGTCTCTCTATTAGCGATGATACTTCAGTCTCTCAATCCTTAGTATCTAATATAGATTATTCTACTATTATGAAGTTCAGCCATTTAATTTCAAGTGAGATAGACTTTAATGTACTAGTAGAAAGAATTCTTTCTATGGCTATGGAGAATGCAGGAGCTCAGAAAGGAGCGTTAATACTCGAATTAAATGGAGAATTATGCGTAATTGCATCAGGTAAGACCAAAAGCAAGATGCTCAGGAAAGATCCTATTTTAATTAATGATTCTGATGAAATTCCTACATCAGTTATAAATTATGTTTGGTCAACTCACGACAATGTCATCCTATCCGAAGCAGACCGAGAAGGTATTTTCGTTAAAGATCATTATGTACAGAAGAATCAAGTAAAATCAGTTCTTTGTGCACCCATCATCTATAAGAAAAAAGTATCAGGTATACTTTACCTAGAAAACAATCTTACTTCCAATGCATTTCCAGAAGAAAGAGTAGAGATGCTTTCCATGCTCTCTTCTCAGGCTGCTATTTCTATTGATAATGCATTGTTAGTCTCCCAGAAAGAAGATTCAGCTAAAATAGCGAAAGAAATGGAAATTACAGCAGAGATTCAATTGTCCTTAATCCCAAGAAAGCCAACTAGCAACGGATATATGATTTCTTCCTTTATGAAGCCTGCTGAATCTGTTGGTGGTGATTATTTTGATTTAATCAATCATCCTGATGGTGATTGGTTTATAATTGGTGATGTAAGTGGCCATGGAATTTTATCTGGATTGATCATGATGATGGTTCAAACCAGTATTCAAATGGTACGATCTGAACTTAAAAATCACACTCCTTCCTCCTTGATTCTAAAGTTGATTGAGGGAGTAGAGGATAATTTTAAAAAGATCGCTGGCAAAGAATTTAAATATATGACCATAACCATTTTCAAGACACTTCCAACAGGGGAAGTAATGTATTCTGGGCAACACCAAGATTTATTAATTTACAGAAAACAGACAGCTTCCATTGAAAGAATTCAGACAGAAGGAATATGGATAGGTATGGGTGGTATGACAACTAACCCTGAGAAGTATCTTATGGATAAAGAATTTATTCTAGAATCAGGCGATGTTCTTTTGATTTATACTGATGGAATTACAGAAGGACTTGATTCCTTTCAATCTGCCTTAGGTGTGGATGGCCTTAGTGAGATACTTAAAAATTCAAACAAATCATCACCGGAGAGTATAAAAGAAGACATTCTTGCGGCAACTAGGCACTACCACTGCAACGATGATATAACCTTTATGATTATCCAAAAAGATTGACCCTAATCAATGATAGTGCTAAGGACAATTTTATCACATATATAATACGATTTAATTCAATTTAGTGATTTGGATAAGTTGAAAGTATCGATAAAAAGGGATTGGTAAGCCCTAATTAGATAATTCATAAAATCAAATGTTCTAATAAGAATCATTTTCGCAAAAATTTTAGAAATTCCAATTCTGATAATATTGTAAACCTTGTCAAATGATATTTTAATGAGAATGATTTGTTATCTAATAATTATTATCTAATGTCTTTTAATTGGCAAAATTGTTCAAATTTATTGATTCTCCATTCTAAACAGATTCCTACTGTCTTTTTTATCAAGGTAGAACTTGAAGAAAAATTTTAATCTTTTAAAAAAAATATAGATAATCTAAGGCATAAAGTACACAATGTATAAGTTTTGTATAGTTTTTTAAGTTACTAAAGCAAAAGAGATCAAATGATTTTGGAAAAAATTACTCATATCCCACAGCCCATTCTCATTCTTCAGGATGAAGAAGTATATATGAGACTGAAACCGTATTATGCTCCAACTTCAAAGAATAAAAATAAAACTAGCTCACCTATCTCAAATTTGTATGATTTAATACTAACTAAGACAAATTCCTTAAAATGGAACCAACTTTATCAATATGGCGAAGCAACTGAGTTTAGCTCTGAAGATGAAACGGTTCACCTTGTTCGAGAATTAATCCAGGAGAAATACGTTCAACAATTCTTCTATTATAAATATGATGATTATTTACAAAGAATTATCTTGGTTAATGTTTTAGTCGCTGGAACTAGAATCAAGAAAATATGGGAAGATTTAATTATTGCTTCCATCAATACCTTTTCGAAATATTTATTTACTAATTCTAAAATTGATGAATTATTCTTAAGAAAAATATTTTGCTTATATAATAAGCTATTAAACGAATCTATTCCTCAAGATGAATTTCAACATTTGCCAGAAATGGATTCCATTATGGATTTTAATAATCCGAATCTAACCGAAATTAAGCAAGATTTTTTTGCATCTATCTTTAATTCACTCAATCAGAATGAGAGTTTTATTTTCGCTAAGGGAGTTGGATTTTATTATCTACCTGATAATTTTTCTGAGAAATTATTACCTATCATTGATAATAAATTGGATAGAGCAATTTTTTCAAAAATTAAAACACTTCTGCCAAATTGGGAGATTACAGTCAAGCAATCAATCAACCTTTTTTTCCAAGCTAAGCCTTATTATGATCCGAAAAAATTGACATTAAGTGATTACTTTTTTTCCAAAATTGGTTTTATTACAGAAAGAATCGATTTGTTTGAAGATCCTTCCTTGGTTTGGCTTATTGATTTTATAAGTAATATAGCACACAAATTGAAATTACATAAAACAAAGAATTATGATAAATATGCAAACAAACGTGCAGATGTAATCAGAAAGATGATTGATATGGATAACGATATCTATTCAAGAGTACTAAAAATTAAAATTGATGATGAAATTTTGGAAGGAAATGTTGTTGATACTTTATTTTCAGATCCAAATATTCTTCGTTCAGGATGGTATGAGAATAAAGAATATTTTTTTATATTTATTAAGAAAGACATTCATAACATAGAAGATCTCATTGATATTTTTTCTTCTTCTATTATTGGTAATGAATATGCAATTTACTTAGATAAAGTTTTAGAAGAATATCCAAATTTGATAAAGTCCTTAAATCGAAACCAAAGTTTTAGAGATAAAAGAGTTAAATCCTTGTTTGCAGCCATATCTCATAATTATCCGTTTTACTATAAGATTTTCTTTTTTTTTAATTGGGTATCCTTGCTAAAAGGACCTGTCCAAAATTACAAAGTAAAACAGAAGGTTTCGCAATTAGAAAGGAAAAAAAATTTTGAAAACCAAATTGCAAAATCCATTTTGGAAAAATCAGAAGCTTTGTTTCGTAGAGTTTTTATATACAACAAAACTCAAAAGTATGACTTTTATAAGGAAAGCGTTCACGAACTTCAACTGATTTATGGAGAAGAGATTGATCCTGATATGATTTACTCGGTCTGTCCCTTATTAAATTTATCAGAAATTGAGAATTATCTTGGCAAATGACAATTTACCTCATCAGAATCAGGGACTAAAGTATTTTTAAATTCTATTTATTTCTTTTAGGACTTTGTGTTGAGACTCAAGAATAAAATTATTTTATCTTGATTTAAATAACAAAATTACGAATGTATGAAATACAAAGGATTTAAAAATATATGGAATCTCTACCAACTCAATCTAGTAAAATACAAATTGTATTCTTTTTCATTTTAGTCATTTTTTTCCTATTCGGCGGAATTAACCATTTTTTAAAACCTGAATTTTATTTACAGATGATTCCACCTTTTCTTCCTTTTCCTTATTGGATCAATATTCTAAGTGGACTTGCCGAAATAATTTTAGCAATACTCTTGTTAGTTCCAGCCACTCGTGTTTGGGCTTGCTATGGTTTAATCGCCTTATTAATTGCTATTTACCCTGCGAATATTTATATGTTTATGAATTCTTTAAATGGTTTTGTTTACAAGGTTCCAACCTGGGCTCTAGCTGTTCGTCTTCCCTTTCAATTTGTTTTTATTTACTGGGTATGGAAAATGAAAGATGTTGTGATCTTTCCGAATAAAGTATAATAGTATTTTAAATTTGTTTGTGTGAATTGGAAGGCGGATTGAATAAGCCTAGTAAACATAAAAAGCTAAAACAAAATTCCTCCCTAAATCCTAAAAGAACTTCGAAAGTGTCTGTAAGAGATTCCATCTTACAGATTTCAGATCTTAGCAAGATATATAAAATGGGTGAAGTGACCTTGACCGCCTTGGATTCAATCAATCTTGAAATCTTTTCGGGTGAATTCATTGTTATCTTAGGTGCATCTGGAAGCGGTAAATCTACTCTTTTGAATTTGCTAGGTGGCTTAGACCAACCAACAAAAGGGAAGGTGCTTTTTCATGGTAAAGACATTCACTTGGATGGGGATGAAGGTTTAACAAGGTTTCGACGAAAGCATGTTGGCTTTGTATTCCAATTTTACAATTTAATTCCAAGTCTTACAGCAATAGAGAATATTGAGTTAGTGACCGATTTGAAAACCCGAAGTATGAAAGCATCGGATGCCTTAGATTTAGTTGGGATTTTAGATCGCAAAGATCATTTTCCATCTCAGCTTTCAGGAGGACAGCAACAACGAGTAGCCATCGCAAGAGCAATCGCAAAGAAACCAGAAATTCTTTTATGTGATGAACCTACAGGTGCATTGGATTTCAAGACGGGAAGGTTGGTATTAGAGGCTCTTTCGAATGTCAATGAAGTTCTTAAAACGACCACAATCATTATAACTCATAACGAATCCATCTCTGAAATAGCTGACCGTATAATTAGAATTAAAGATGGAAAAATTATTGCTGACGATTACAATAAAACGAAAAAAGTAATTGATGAGATTTCTTGGTGAATTCTTTAAATAAGAAATTAGTAAGAGATTTATATACTTTAAAGATACAATTTATTACAATTGGCTTGGTCATTGCAGCCGGTATTGCATACATGGTTGCTTCTTGGACTGCATACTATTCTCTTGTATCAGCTCAGGAAACATTCTATACTAAACAAAATTTGCAAGATGGATTTGCTTATTTAAAGAAAGCACCAATTTCTCTTATTTCAAAATTCAGAGCCATAGAAGGAATTGATTTCATTGAGACTAGAGTTGGGAATGAAGTTGTTTTGGATTTCCAAGAAGAAGTTCTACCATCCGCAGCAATGCTGCTTTCCTTGCCTGAATCTATCAATCAACTCAGTGTTCAATCAGGACAGCTACCTGAAACTAACGATGAGATAATTCTGAGTGAAGCATTTGCAATTGAAAATCAACTCAAAGAAGGATCTAAGCTCATTGCCATAATTCATGGTCAGAAGGTTGTACTCAATGTAACTGGAACCGCATTGTCTCCAGAATTCGTCTACGTGTTTCGTCCATCCAATCCCATGCCTGACAATAAACACTATGGTGTAATTTGGATGAAAAAATCCGCATTAGAAAAGGCCTTATCGATGGAAGCTTCCTTCAATCAGCTTGTTTTTAAAATGAATCGAAATCAATCCGAGATAAAAACATTCTACGAAATAGATGAAATCTTGAAACCCTATGGCGGTCTTGGTGCTAAAGGAAGAAATCATTTACCTTCACACTCCTTATTAGAAGATGAATTTAAACAATTGAGATCGACTTCCATTTTTTTGCCTGGAGTCTTTTTAGCTGTTGCAGCCTTCCTGCTCCATATCATTATCAATCGATTGATAAATAAAGAAAGGGAACAGATTGCTACCCTGCGAGCACTAGGATACAGCAAGAATTCGATACTCTTTCATTATTCTAAACTTATAACTTCAGTTACTTTACTTAGTTCAAGTCTAGGAGTTATACTTGGTTTGTATCTAGGCAAATTAATGATAGATCTTTATGGAAACTACTATAAGTTCCCGGATCTAAAATTTGAAGTTCATTTTTTCTTGATCTTTATTGCATTTTTTGTAGGGATTGGATCAGGCTTAATTGGATCTTGGTCTAGCTTAAAAAGTATTACAAATCTCGAACCAGCTATAGCTATGAAGCCTGCTCTGCCTGAGTCTTTTTCATCCTTTCGGGTGGATAAATATATATCAAAAGTTTCTACTGAATTGCGAATGGTTCTACGAAATCTTTTTCAAAGACCGTTTCGTTCTATCTTAACAATGCTTGGTTTGTCAATGTCTGTGATGATCATGATTCTCGGATTATTCATACAAGACAGTATGGAATTTATAATCGATCTTCAATTCAACATAATACAAAGAGAAAAAATATCCTTAGGTTTTCTGAGTCCTATATCGGATTCATCCATGAAAGATTTATCAACAATGAAAGGCGTATTGAAAGTGGAGGCAGCAAGAATCGTCCCAGTTCGAATTCATAAAGGAAACTACACTAAGGACTCTGTTTTAACTGGTTTTGACCACGAAACGGAACTTAGACGATGTGTTGATTCGAATAGAAAAATTGTTACTTTGCCTAAGGACGGGATACTTTTGAATCAAGATATTGCCGCTAAACTAGGAATCCGAGTCGGAGACAAAATTCTTCTAGAAATTTTAGAGGGTGCAAAAGAAGAAAAATATGTTTCCATCCATGGACTTATTTCAGAAATTTTAGGACAGGGAATGTATATGGATCGTAAGTCATTGAATCGTTTGTTACTTGAGGGAAATTCGATCAACCAAGTATACTTGAATATTGATCCTACTTATGAAGATAGCTTAATTCAAGAATGGAAGAATACTCCGAAGATTGCAGGAATCTCTAGTAAAAGAATTCTTTTAAAGTCTTTTAAGGATATTTTGGAACGATCAATGCAATCTTCCTCCATTTTCATTATCCTGTTCACAGTGATCATTTCTGTCGGTGTTGTTTATAACATAGCAATGATTACTCTATCTGAGAGAATTTATGTGTTAGGAAGTCTTAGAATTTTAGGTTTTACCATCAATGAAGTTTTTAGAATCTTAATTACAGAGTTATCTATTTTAGTTCTTTTGGCAGCACCTATCGGATGTGTATTCGGATTTTATTTAGCAAGTGCGATGATGAATATGAATGATACAGAAGGATTTAAATTTCCAATGAAAATTTTACCTTCTACCTACATTCTAGCAATAGGGTTAACAATTTTGACAGCTGTATTTAGTTATATTATTTTATTTTATAAAATAAAAAGTATGGATCTAATGAATATACTTAAAGTGAGAGAGTAAATGAATTTTACCGCGAAAATGATGAGATTTGTATTTAGTCCTTATGCAAAAATTGGCTTAGCTATAAGTACTGGAATTATTTTACTGTATTTTATTCTAAGAGCACCCGCTAAGATAATTGAGACGACCAAGGTTGCGAAGGAGCCTTACCAAGAAATTTTACTAACAGATGGAGTGACTCGAGTCAAAGAGATATATTCAATCTTATCTCCAGTGAACGGTGTGCTTCGTAGAATTCAAAAAAATGTAGGCGATACGGTTAAGAAAGGTGAAATCATAGCTACAGTTGATTGGGATATCAATCGTAAAATACAGTCTCCTACCAATGGGAAGATATTACGAATCTATCGTGAGAGTGAGGGTCCTGTCACCATGCAAGAAAAATTATTGGACATTGGAAATACACAAGAAATGTCTTTGATTGTGAAGATTCTTACAGAAGATATGAATCATCTAGATATCAATGATCGCGTTGAAATTTCTGGTTATCAAGATCAGATTCTAATTGGAAGAATTTCCAAAATTGAACCCGCTGCTATAACCGAAGTATCTTCGTTAGGTGTAGAAGAACAAAAAGTACCAATCTGGATAGATTTTCCAATTCCTCAAGATATGGGTGAAGGTTATAAACTCGACGCTAAGATAATTCTTTTCGAGGAAATGGATTCCTTGATAATTCCATCGGCTGCTTTAGTTCGAGACAAAGAAGGATGGATGGTATTTGCGGATATTAAAAACAAAGCACGAAAACGAAAAGTTACCATTTCGCATCAATCAGGTGGCAAGGTGAAAATTCTGAAAGGGCTGGAAGAAAATGAAGAAGTCCTCCTTTATCCAAGTGAAGATATGAAAGATGGAATGAAAATTAAATCTGAATAACATATTTCAATTGAAAAATGAAAGAACAAAGCACTTTCACTTCTGCTTACTTTAGCAGAAAGTTTCCTTCAAGCTATTTCCTAGAGAAAAGAGGATTGAATCTATACATTACAATCCTCCTAACTCTTTAGTTAACACAGGACTACAATTGAATGCTTAAAATTATTTTATAGTTTTCATATAAGAAACCAATTGCTCCAATGCTGTTCCCCATCCATTTAAAAATCCCATCTCTTCATGTGAATTGCGATCTTTCACAGTCTTGTGCATAGCATGTGCTTTATAGAGAGTGCCATTATTAGCTTTTTCTAATGTTAAAATAGCCGTGAAGAATGCATTATCAGAAGGTCGAAATCCAGGTAGAAGAGCATCCGTCCATACCAATCTTTTCTCAGGGATGATTTCTAAGTAACATCCACTATTGTCCATTCGATCTCCATCAGGTGAAAGCATTACAGTTCTAAACTTTCCTCCAGGTATGAGATCGATTTCACATTCAATTGTTTTCCAAGGTGCAGGTGTAAACCAATGGACAATGTGTTCAGGTTTCGTCCATGCCTCCCACACTAATTGAACTGGGATATCTACTGTTCTTTCTAAGAGTAAATCAAACTCAGGATTGAATTGTGGTTCAAAAGTCCTATTCGTAATCATTTCACTTTTAACAAATTTTTATAATTCTCTCTGTAAGCATAAAATAAAATACAGTTTGTAACAAATATGAAAGCAGCTGTTGGAATGCCTTCTGGCAGATGGAAGACATGAATCATTAAAATATTGAATGATATTGGAAAGATGACAATATTTGCTAAAGTAACAAGTCTCCCACTTAGAAAGCTAATTCCACAAAGTAACTCTAGTATTTTAACAGTAGGCAATAAATAGATAGCTGCATCAAACCCGTCCATCATAACCTTTATATTTCCATCAAAAACGGGATCAGGAAATAATTTAAAAAAATATGCTAGAGATGCAAAAGTAAATAATGCTCCTAGCAGGGTTCTTAAAACAATTACTCCAATTTTAAATGCCTTAGGTAAATTTTCCATAGCTTCTTCCTCTTTATAATTTTATTCTAAAAATCAAACCATACATTCGATCTACTTAAATCGAATTTGTTTTCCATTTACCTTTTGTAAATAGCCAAAAGGTAAAAAGACCTACTAAAGTCTCAGAAATCATAATTGCCCAAAATACTCCAATATAACCAAAGTTTAACCCTTTGGAAAGAGTAAAAGCCAGCGGTATTTGAATCATCCAGAAAAATACTAAATTAATCTTAGTAGGTGTTAGGGTATCGCCTGAGCCATTGAAGGCCTGAGTCGCAACCATCCACCAAGCATAAACAAAATAAGAATATGAAATTATCTTGAGCCAGCTAGCCCCAATTCTTATCACTTCTAAATCATTGGAAAATAATTGAATTAGATTTTCACTATAAAAAAGATAGAATATAGAAACTAATATAAGGAAAATCATATTCCAAAAACCAGTTACCCAAACCGAACGTTCTGCACGATCAGGATGTCCTGCTCCAAGATTTTGTCCCACTAAGGTAGCTACAGCATTTGACATTCCCCAGGCTGGCATCATTGTAAACATCATAATCCTTAAAGCTATCGTTGAACCAGCAACAGCTTGGCTACCAAATTCTGCTATAATTCTCATGAGAAAGATCCAAGTAGTCATTGCAACAATCATTTGTCCTATTCCACCGATAGATGCTTTAAGAATAACTGAAATAACCTGCCAGTCCATCTTGATATGCGACCTTAATATTCGAATATGCTTACCACCTTTCCATAGCATCAGCAATTGAATGAATACACCAACTGCTCTACCAACATTGGTTGCTATCGCAGCACCTTCTATACCCATTGCTGGGATTGGGCCCCATCCATAAATAAATAATGGATCCAAGATGATATTTAAGCCATTTGAAATCCATAAAACTCTCATAGCTATAGCCGCATCACCTGCGCCACGAAATATTGCATTAATGACAAAAATAAGAACGATTACTATATTTCCACCTAGCATCCATTTTGTGTAGGCAGTTCCATGAGTCAAAGTCCATTCATCGGCACCCATAATTTGCATCAGTTCTTTCGAATAGAATAAGCCAAGGAGTGCAAAAGGAAGAGAGGCTATCGAGCCTACAAGAATTGCTTGAAAGGCAGATTTCCCAGCCTCCAATCTTTCTCCTTCTCCTATCCTTCTTGCTATAATAGCCGTTACAGCCATAGACAGACCCATTGCTATTGAATAAAGGATAAATAGATAAGTCTCAGTAAGGCCAACTGTTGCTATTGCGGAAGCACCTAAGCCACCTACAAAGTAAATATCAACAACAGCAAATACAGACTCCAAAACTAGCTCTAAGATCATTGGTACAGAAAGTAAGAAGATAGCTTTATTAATTCCTATTTTAGTGTAATCTGCTTCAGAGCCTTTCAGGGCTTCTTTGAGAGCACTCCAAATAGATTGTGGTGGAGCAGGAAGGTCAATGCTATTTTCTGTATTTAAATTATTATCAGTATTCATTATATAAATTTACCTTAAAAACTAAATCAATGTTATAAACTATAATATTATTATATTAATATCATAGTTTAATGTCGCTACAAAAATTATTTTGAATTTTTGTAAGATTTCTTTTTGTTGATTTCTTGCAAATATGTATCCAATTGATCAAACCTAGACTCCCAAATTTTTCTACAACGATCCAACCAATGATTTACTTCCTCCAATGGTTTTGTATTGACTTTACAAGGTCTCCATTGAGCTTTCTTACTGCGTTCAATGAGTCCGGCTTTTTCCAAGACTTTAAGATGCTTTGAAATGCCTGGTAGGCTCATCTGAAATGGCTTCGCCAGTTGTATCACACTTGCCTCCCCATTCATCAGAGAAATAAGTATCTCTCTTCGAATTGGATTCGCCAGTGCTGAAAATGCTTGGTCTAAGATTTCAGAATTTTCTTTATATTTAACCAATTAGTTAATTAACCTATTAGTTAAATAAAGAAAAGACCCTTATCTTTAGTCAATATTTTTTTTTGATTTTCTCAATAAAGAATTTGGTGTTTTTGGTTCAACTTTTATTGTTTTTAATCTCTTTTCTAATAGAACTAGAGTTGAAGAATCTATTGCTGCAAAAAATAAGATCATACTTGATACCTTTGATGATTCGTCTTTTAATCTTTCAAAATTTGAATTACTACATTCCCTTTTTTATGGCCAGAATCAACATATTCATGCGCCTTACAGAGTTCGACCATTGAATATATTCTATCTATTACAGGTTTCCAAGTAGACCTCAGTAATTGTTCGTGAATTCTTCTAAAATCTTCTAAGCGTTCTTGCTTGGGCTTTAATCCTGTAGCAGATATCTTAACTTTTTTCCTGGAGAAATATTTGGTCCAAAGAACCAAAGGCAAGATGTCCAAAGTTATTCCAGCTTGCAGAAATATTCCTTGAGATTTTAAAATATTTTTAATACTTCTGTATTTAACTTTTCCTACTGTATCGAAGACTATATCATATTGTTCTTTAATATTTTCGTAAGGTGTTGAATTGTAGTCTATGCAATATTTGGCACCTAACATAAGAGCTAAATCATGATTTTTTTGACTGCAAGCAGCAGTAACTTCTAAGCCTAGGCTACTTGCAATTTGAACGGCAGCACTCCCTATAGAGCCACAGGCTCCAATTACCAAAATCGATTGTCCGGTTTCTGCCTTAGCTGTTTTATTTAGAAAGGAATAAGCTGTTAAGAATCCATCACAACTTCCTGCAGCTTCAGGATAACTTAAATTTTTAGGTATGGAAAGAATTACTTCATTTTCATCCAGACATACATATTCCGCATAAGCACCAAAGTTAGTACCTGTAGTTCCAAATACTTTTTCCCCTAATTTAAATTTAGTTACGTTTTGACCAAGTCCTGTAACTACACCTGAGAATTCTTCACCTAGAATTTCAATTTTGGGTTTTAGTAAGCCTGTAAATAATCTAGAAAAATAAGGCCTGCCTCTTCGGAAGATTGCCTCAGTAGCTGTAACAGTTGTACAATATATTTGAATGAGGATTTCTTTATCCTTAGGAATCGGTTTCACTGCTTCTTGTATTTGCAGGACTTCCGGTGTTCCGTATTTTAGATACCTAGCTACTTTCATGCACTCTTCCTTAGCAATACTAGCATATTGGTTTTTGTGTAATACATACAAAAGTATGGAAAAACTAAAATCCAAGCTTACTGCGTAAGCCAAAATTAGATTACAGTGTAAGCTTGTCAAGTGCAAAAAGAAAATTTCCTTTTCTTTTAATCGAAGATTCTTAAATTAACATATGTCGAGAAATAGTTTTTAAAGTGAAAAAGCCAAAAGTTAAAAAGCAAATCAATAAACCCAAAAGGCAGGCTTTGAGCAAAGATAAGATTTTGCGTAAGGCCTTAGAGATAGCGGATGCAGGAGGGCTTGCTTCTTTGTCTATGAGAAGTTTAGCTAAGCAGCTTAATGTAGAAGCAATGTCACTTTATAAGCATATTAAGAATAAGGAAGATGTTTTGGACGGGCTAGCTGATCTTGTAATCTTAGAAATGAAACTAGCACCCTTGGATTCGAATTGGAAGGATGCTATACATATAAGATCCCATTCAGCCAGAGAGGTTTTTCGTAAGCATGCTTGGGCTCCGGCTATTTTTGAATCAAGGATAGTACCATCTGAAGCACGATTAGAATACATTGAAAATATATTCTCCATTCTTACTGCTAATGGATTTAGTATAACAAAGGCCTATCGAATCAATTTGATTGTTGATAGCTATGTTTATGGATTCAATGTTCAAGAAGCCAATTGGAGATTTGATTCTATTCCTGATGAACAAATAATGGAAAGTGATGACAATCCATTTAAACTAGTTGAAAACTATCCAAAGACCTTTGAATTTATGAAAATATTTTTAGACAATAAGCACAAAAACCAATTAAAAAAAATGTGCGATGAAGATTTTCAATTCGGTATAGAACAAATTATCCAAGGTATAGATGATGAACTTTGATATTTTTTTTTATTAAATAATAGAATTCATTCAACCCTATCAATAAATCCTGCACCAATGTGAGAACCATCACACAAAGGTTTATTTTTAGATTGACCACAGCGACAAAGTTTTACTTCAGAAGTTCTTAACACAAGCCTTCCAGTCCCAGCACAAATTTCTATGTTCCCTTGGACATGGTAAGGTCCGTCGTTTAATCGATTGATTTTTAATTTGCCATTTCGAACGGCTAAGGCATCGACTTGCATGCTAAGAGGTTCCCCACTTGCAGAAAAACCAGCATCCACATGTGCCCCATCACAAAACGGTTTATTCTTAGATTGACCACAGCGACATAGGGTGGCTCTATAGCCAACTTCTGCATTATCAATTGTTAGGTCTGCTAGTAAAGCATAAGGACCATTTTCTCGCAGTCGTAATATATTCACATCAGGTATAGGTTCTTCGGTTCCACCATCTTTTCTTTTGAAGCGTATCGCACCAGATGGACACTCCCTTGCAACCATGGACAATATGTTCGGATCAGTGTTCTCAGCAAAAATCCATTTCCCCGGAGTATTTGCTTTGAAGACATTTGGAAGTTCTGTTACACAATGTCTGGAATGAATGCACTTTTTGCCTTCGAACTCCAATCGTATTGCATCCGTTTCAGAAACTTCAATGTCTGTTTCTTCAGTATTCGTGGGTTTAACTTTTATAGACTCTAGTTTTACTGAATTATCCTCTGGCAGAGCAGCACTTGATTTGCTTGTAATTTCTGGATCTGGCATCTTAGTAATTTCTGTATGCATTTTTTGTAAATCATTACGTGTTCTTATTAATGAATCCAAAGTATAATCAGCTGCAGAAGCTTGGAATTTACTTTCTGAAAGTCCAATTTCTAGCTCTTTCATATTTTCTAAGATTTCTTTAATTCTCTCCGATAGAATTTTCTTTTCAGAGTTTCTTTCTAAGGGGGCTAGGGAACGAACCATTGCGAAACTCATCCCAGATAATATTTCTGGATGTTCTTCGCTTGATTTTAAAAATGTCAAAGCTTCTGCAATATTTGCCATTCCATGCATCAAAGTATAGGATGAATCTATAAGAATTTTTTTGGAGATTGAACTTCTTTCATCTATGGAATAGATTTGCACCAGAACTCTAAGCATTAACACATAAAGAGTGTTAGCTAAATCCATATATCTTGCTGCAAGTGGTTCTGTGATCCAAACTCGATTTTCTGGGTTCAATGGCTTTCGCATAACAGGGTTCCTGGCGGAAGGTCTGGATGGTTCAAATTTTGGATTTTCTTTTAATAGTTCTAAGTATTCATTCTTTATTCCAAGAAATCTTTGAAAGTGAGAGTCTTCAATATCTGTTGCTCCCTCTCCTTGGGATATAATTGTATCAATAGCCTTCAATGCCTCTTGTAAGCTTCCTACCAGTGTTAATCCTGGAAGAGTGGAATCCAAGGGACCTATTTGTAATTTTCTTGAACCACAGAAAAGTTGTTCTTCTCCCATTTTTTCACTTAGCTCAATCAAGCCTTCTCGTATGCATTCATAGAGTTCTCCTACCGTTTGGTAATCTCCTGAGCTTGGCATAAGTCTTCCTTTTTCAGAGAGTCTAGTATATTCATGATTGTGAAGAAATTCATTTCCATCCTGGAGATCCTGGTCTTTGGGTCTCTCCAAGTAGATAAAATGTTCAATCGTGCTAAGATTAAATGGTGCAAGTTCTATGATGAGTCCAGCAGGATAAGGACCTGGTGAGCTTGGAAAATTGGGTCGCATAAAATTAGGAGCACAACCAATCGAAGACATGATGTTAGAGACGAGTGTCAAATGATTCATCTCTTCCAGAGCAACTCCTAGAATAACTTTCCTCCAACGATTCACGGCTATGGTTTCTTTTTCGGAAAATCCTTCCTTGCTAGAACGTTTGAGACCAAACATAGAATATAGATACAGACACATTAGATTGTGCTCAATTTCAGAGGCCTCTACAAGGGCGGAAAATAGTTGGATACGCGATTCAATGGCAAAATTATTTCTTGTTTTCATAGCTACTTATTTCCACTTAGGATTTTTTCAAGCATCTATGAAACTATTTATTTTTGCTATTTTATATTTTATTGTAAGCACTTGATAATGTATTTTTATTAAACACAAGTCGCCTCTCTTTTCCAATTTCTGATGGAACAGCTATAAGTAAGGCTTGCTTTTGTCCAATTTTTATCCTTTGTTTACTTTTATAAAATAGAGATCTTTTCTTATAATTAAACTCTTGTTAGTTCTATAAAATAACAAGAAGGCAATCATTTTTTAGAAAATCTGCTTTAAGGATACTATCAAAAAATAGCAATAAAAGAAAAACCTTAGATTTGAATTTTTAAGATTACAAATTTATTTCCAAATCAGTTTTTCTTGGCAATAAATCCTAAATTACAAAGAGAATTCATTTTTTTGAGTGGAAATATAGAATTGGGTTTGTCGAATAGACCAAGATCAAATGAACGAAACTAAGAGTAAGATATTAATTGTAGATGATGAAGCTACCAATCATTTGATTCTGAAAGAATCTCTGAAATCGGATTATGAACTCTTTTTTGCTGAAAGTGGAAGGGAAGCGCTTGAGAAGACATATTCTATTTGCCCAGATATAATACTTTTGGATGTTATGATGCCTGGTATGAGTGGTCATGAGGTTTGTTCCATTTTGAAATCGGATTCCAAAACCCAGGGTATACCCATTATTTTTATCTCTAGTCTATCAGCTGTTTATGATGAGACCACTGGTTTTTCACTAGGTGCTGTTGATTATATTTCCAAGCCTGTTCGTCCTTCTATCGTTCGAGCTAGAATTAAAACCCACCTATCTCTTGTGCATATGGAAGAACTTAAGAAAACTCAGCTCCAGATTGTTCAAAGATTGGGTTATGCCGCTGAATACAAAGACAATGAAACAGGGCGACATGTGATCAGGATGAGCCATTATTCTAGGATTCTTGCTGAGTCACTTGGATTTTCTGCGGCTAGAGTAGATGAAATTTTTAATGCAGCTCCTATGCATGATATAGGTAAAATTGGAATTCCTGATACCATCCTTAAGAAAAATGGGAAATTAAATGAAGATGAATGGCAGATTATGAAGAACCATCCTGTAATAGGAGCGAAAATTATAGGCGAGCATAATGATGGTCTTCTGAAAGTTGCAAAGCAGATTGCCTTGAGCCATCATGAAAAATGGGATGGAACAGGCTATCCATACGGATTGAAAAAAGAAGAAATAAACTTAGAGGCACGCATAATTGCAATAGCCGATGTTTTTGATGCTTTAACAACTGCTAGACCTTATAAGAGTGCCTGGTCTATTCATGAAGCAACTAGCTTTCTGAATGATCAAGCAGGCAAGCATTTTGATCCAAATTTGATTTCCTTGTTTCTCCAGAAACTTCCTGAAGTACTTTTAGTCCGCGAGCAGTGGAAAGAATCCGCCTAAGATCCTTAGGAAATAAATTATAGATATGAGAAATAAATTTCCTATCTTGATTTACTTTTTTATTTTTTCTTTCTGCAATCCATTAAACCAACTATATAATGTAAGGTCTCCTGAGGTGAATCGAGGTATCCTTAATCTGGGTGGCTGGGATGCTGATCGTGATGAGCTTTTGAATCTAGATGGAGATTGGGAATTCTACTGGATGAAATCTTATACCCATACTGATTTCAAATCAGGAAGACTTGAAGAGCCTTTATGGATTCATCTGCCATCCACTTGGACTGAGTTGGAAGTAGCTGGGAAGAAGCTACCCTACTTAGGATATGCAACTTTTCGCTTAAGGGTTGAATCTACTAAAAAACAGCAACTTGCAATTTTTTTAATGAATAGAGCAACAAATTATAAGCTCTTTATTGATGATGTATTAATTAACTCCAATGGATATGGAGAAGCTAACAAAAGTATTGCTAATTTCGTAACAGAGGCTGAGAGCTTTGATATTATCATCCATGTAAAGAATGACTACCATGCTTTCGGAGGTTTATGGAAGCATACTAAACTTGGGAGTTTAGATAAAATCCGAACCCATGCAGATAGGGCACTAGGTTTAGATTTCTTGGTTGCAGGATGTCTTCTTATGATGGGAATTTATCATCTATTGATTACGGGTCTAAGAAGAATTGACCATTCAGCATTTTGGTTTGGAATTTTTTGTATAATTTTTGCTCTGCGAACATCTGTTACGGGCGAATATTTATTTATATATCTTTTTCCCGATTTTTCAATGGATTGGCTATTTCGTTTAGAATTTTTTAGTTTGTTTTCTATCATTCCTGCGGGTATTTATCTATTACGTTCCCTCTTTCCTAAAGAAGTGAATCGATTGATTTTTTATATACTCTTTTTCTTATCTGTACCTCTTGCACTTTGTAGCTTTGTCTTTCCTCAATATTTGAGTCGTTATTTTCCTCCTTTATTATTGCTAGTAATCGTAACAGCAAGTTATGCATTTTATGTTGTTCTATTTGCGGTAATTCAAAGAAGATCAGGTGGAAAAGTATTCTTTATTGGTTACCTCGGATTCTTTTTAACAGTTGTTAATGATTTACTTTACCCAAATTATGTTAATACAGGTTTAATAACCTCTTATGGGATTTTATTTTTAATGTTTTGTCAATCTTATGTTCTCTCCTTGAGGATTTCGGAAGGATTTGAAGCTGTTCAATTAGCCACCAAAAATTTAGAAATATCCAATCTTGAACTTGCGCATTTAAAAAGCGAATTAGAAGCCAAGGTTGAAGAGAGAACTAAAGAACTCATTATAGCCAAAGACTCAGCCGAAATAGCAAATAGATATAAATCTGAGTTTCTTGCAAATATGAGCCACGAGATTAGGACACCCTTAAATGGTGTGATTGGTTTTACGGATCTTTTGCTAGATACAAATCTAAATGATGCCCAATCTGAATATTTAACTATAGTTAATAAATCTGCAAATTCTTTGATGGATCTCTTAAATGATATTCTGGATTTTTCTAAAATTGAAGTTGGTGGCTTGGAATTAAATATTGAAAGTTTAGATATTATGGAATTAGCCAAACAGGCATTAGATATCATTAAATTCAAAGCAATGGAGAAAAATCTTAGAATCAAACTTAACACATCTTCAGATCTTCCTAGATTTATATATTCTGATCCTGTCCGCCTCAGACAAATTCTAATAAACCTTCTTGGCAATGCTGTGAAATTCACGGAAAAAGGTGAAATTGAAATCAATATTAAAGTCCATCAATCTTATCAGGAGAGCTCTAGGAAAGAAATTTCTTTCTCAGTCCGAGACACTGGTATAGGAATTTCCACTGAAAAGCAAGCTATCATCTTTACAGCATTTTCTCAGGCAGATTCAACAATAGCAAGACAGTTTGGAGGAACTGGATTAGGATTAACTATTTCCAATCGCTTGCTATCTTTGATGAATTCGAAAATTGAATTAGTATCTGAAATTTCCAAGGGAAGTACATTTAGTTTTATTTTAAATGTTGATACCTCTGAGTCTTCCTTATCCAAAGATAAGAACTCAGATACCAAGCCAGCTCCCAAACTAAAACGCAATTTATCGACACTGGCTAATCAAAGAAAGGATCTTGTTATTTTAATCGCTGATGATGTTGAAATAAATTTGATCTTAGCAAAGAATATGTTAAAATCGATTTTAGAGGAATCCAAAATATGTATGGCTAGCAACGGTAGAGAAGCTGTCAAAATTTTTCTAGAACATAAACCTGATATTATATTCATGGATGTGAATATGCCCATTTTGAATGGCTTTGAAGCAACAAGAGAGATTCGAAGGATTGAACAGAATAAGAGAACGCCCATTATAGCTCTCTCAGCGGAAACTGTTAAAGAAGAAATTGATAAATGCTATGCAGCAGGAATGGATGCTTATGTGAGTAAACCAGTAGTATTGTCCACTTTCGTAGAAATTTTGGACAAATGGTGTAGTTCACTCAATCCGAATTCTACAGAATCTGCAAATTCTGAAAAAAGCAAACACAACTTAGATCATTTTGATTTTTATAGACTTAAATCCGAACTTGGAATGGAGGATTCTGTTATATCTCAAATCTTGGCTTCTGCTCTTAAGACATTCAAAGAAAGTTCTTATGAACTATTGAATTACAAGATTGAATTCGATTTGATTAGAATTTCTGACACCATACATAGATTGAAGGGAACGGCAATGTCAATCTGTTGCCCTTCATTAATTAAGTTATCTGAGTCTTTAGAGGATCTATCGAATCTAGAAAGAGATTTCGTTTCCAATCAGATTCTACTCATAAAGACTGAAATTGAATCCCTAGAAATTCTTATACAAAAGAAAATAGAAGAAATTAGTTCATCATGATTGATAAATTACTCAATATTTTTGAAAAATCAAATTATAAGCTACCTGAAGCTGATATTGGTTTGCTTATGCAATATATTGAATTCAAAGAAGTCACTAAAAAGAATGAAATACTTTTGAATGCGAATGATGTTGAGACCAAATCTTACTTTTTATTAGAAGGTATCTTACGAATTTATAATTTTGAGAATGGACGAGAATATACGAGAAATATATTTACTGAGGGTGATTTCTTTACAGAGAGTTCCAGCTTCTTTACTGGTATGAGTCATGGCTTTCAGATAGACTCATTAATGCCTTCCAAGATATATTATATACGAAAAGAGAATTTTCTTGAGTTACAAACAAAGTCTCAAGTTTTAAATCAATTTTTCAATAAGCAATTAGAACGTGCACTAGTCTTTATGATACTTAGAAATTGCGAACTTCAGAAACCTGCTATAGAAAAGTACAAATCCTTCCGTAGACAAAAACCACAATTATTCGGCAAAGTTCCCGATTATATTCTTTCTTCCTATTTGAACATCACTCCAGAGGCATTTAGTCGCATCCAAAAATCTTTGAATATTCAATAATTCAGCTTGTAGACCAAAATCTTGATCTAGTCCTAATTTTGATTCATTTTATATCTATTTAGGGGAATTTTAAGTTGCAAAAATATGTATTACAATAATTATGAGACCAACTGGTCTCATAATTATGAAAGGAAAAGTTACCAAAGAGCGAATTATCAACCAAAGCTTAGCTCTATTTAATAAATTTGGTTATAAGGGTACCTCCATTTCTGACCTGATGAACGCAAGCAATTTAGAAAAAGGTGGCATATACAGGCATTTCGAAAGTAAAGATCAAATCCTTGAAGATGCTTTGCAATTATACCTGTCAAGAATTGAGTCTAGACTAAGGAAAGCAACAGAGGGAATTCTTTCGCCTAAAGAAAGGCTTAAAGAAATCATTAAATCTTTTGTTCGCATCTCGGAGGATCCTATAGTTCCAGGTGGTTGCTTCATAATGAATATGGCAGTTGATACTGATCATCAAGAATCTGGTCCCCATCCACTCGTGGTAATGAGTTTTAAAAAGTGGGAAAAATTATTTATTTCGGAAATAAATAATGGAATTAAGGCAGGTGAATTTCGAAACAACATAGATGCGAAATCATTCGCAGCCATTGCTATTTGCTCAATAGAAGGTTCTATTGTTTTATCCTCCAGCTATCCTGGTCTGAAATCATCAAGAGCAATCGAAAATCACTTGCTTGATTTAATTGAAAAGTTTTCATAAAAAAATTTAACAAAAAAGAGACCGAACGGTCTCAAATGGAGAGGAAAATATGAATAAAGAACCAGAATCAGAAGCTAGAATCTTGTTTGAACATTGTGATCCTTTTGGACACTTAAATAACATGCAGTATCTAAGTTATATGATGACTGCTAGAACGAATCACCTACGTGATGAATATAATTTCGATTTATTCGAACACGGTAAGCTTACAGGAAATAACTGGGTGGTAACGCGCACTCGTATCAACTACATTTCACCAATTAAGTTCAATGATATAGCAACATTTAAGACGCGATTACTTTTTTCAGACAAAAATAAAGTAATACCAGAAGTAATTCTTTATAATTCTGATAAGACAAAATTACATGCATTAGCCTGGATTGAATTCACATACTTTAATTTGAGCCGAGCTAAACCAGTACGACATGAGCCTGATTTATGTGATTTTTTATCTTCTATTGAATACTCCTTGAATGACTTCCATTTAGAAAAAATTGATTCAAGAACTAATGAAGTTTATAGGTCACTAATTCCTAAAAAATAAAATAGAAATTTTTTAGAAAAAATATAATACTAAGTAAACCTAGAATCTTGATCAAGATCAAGATTCTAGCTGTATTTCTTATCCAAGATCATTTTATCTCCCTTAGATCTGTGTTATCTTTTCTTCAGAGGATAAAAGATGATTAAGATAAAAATATTTTTCAGTTTAGTAATTTCATTCTGTCTAGGTGTAATTTCACTAGAGGCAAAAGATACAAAGTGGACCATAGAGACAGAATTAGTTCAACCTTTTTTACCAACAGTAGGAATAGGAAGAATTCAAGTGAACAGAACACTTTGGGGCAATTGGAAGGAAGAGCATGGAGAATTGGTTCTTGGTACCTTCATGCGACCTGGAATCAAGCATGATGTAGTTGAACAAATTACAGAATATGCAGGTTCTATTGGATATAGACATTATTTTAATTCCAATTGGCATATTGAAGCTAAATACTATCTAGGTTATGTATGGGCAAGAAATAATTTACAAAACCGAAGGGACTACGAACCTGTATTCTATCTATCCGACATCCCAGCAGTTCAATTAGCAGCTTACCAAGAGATACGTAAGGATTATAAGGGAACAGTCCAATTTGCTGAGGCACTAGTGGGTTATAGATTTTTACTTTCCGATAGCGAAGAAAGAAGTGTCTTTATAATGCCTCAATTTGGAGTCTTACATGGCTTACATGGTTCTGATATAATTGGACCGAGGAATGGTAAAGAAGAAACATTTATAGTTGGAAACCTTATCCTAGGAATCAGTTTATAAAATAGAACAATTTCCCAGGATTAACAAGCAACCAATACCTGATTCAAAGAATACAGCGAGGACATTTTTACTAGTAAAGCAACTGTCTGCAACAATGGAAACTGCTCTTCCTATGCCAGTTGCTATCCAAGCTAAACCAACAAGAAGATAGCCTTGGGGATTGCCTATCCACAAGGGAAAAAGACCCAAAGCTATAAATAATCCTCCAAAGGTAGCTCGAAACTCTGAGCTTCCTTCTTTGGTCGATGAACTCAAACCAGTAAACTTCATGGCAAGTTTGGGAGCAAGAAATCCCATAAGCCCGAGTAGTGTTGTTATACTTGCACCAATTTGATTGAATAGTATCATATCCATAGTTATTCTCCATTGAAATAGAATTATAATTATTCTCGCACAAAAAACTACATTGTCAAGATAGCTGAGATAATTTATTATATGAAAAATTAATCTAGATTAAGAAATTCTACTAAAATAATGTCAGCAATAGACTCTAAATATTCTCTTCTTATCCAAGCTATAAACAAAATAGAACCCTTTGAAATGAATGAGATAAAAACTATCTTAGATTTTTTTGAAATTGTTTGTGTTGGAAAGAATCATCCTTTGGTCGCTTATAAAAGTCATACGAAGTATATCTACTTCATCAATAAAGGTTTTCTTCGTCTTTATATTCCTTTTCAAGACAAGGAATACACTCGTTTTATTGCTAGTGAAGGGAGCTTTATTTCTGCCTTTCCTTCATTCATCAACCAAAAAGAATCTCTAGAAGTCTTAGAAAGTATTTCAGAATGTGAGCTCTTGAGAATATCTAGAAATGATTTTGAAAAGTTACGTAACTTAAGTTTGAAATCATCTAAATTAATCATTCAAATTTACCAACAAACAATAATTTCCTTGGAAGCCAGATCATTAGAGCTTATGCTTCTTAGCGCAGAACAAAGATTTAATGCTATACTCAAACAGCATCCAGAATACTTCCAGTCCATTCCCTCTAAAATTTTGGCATCCTATATAGGAATGCAACCAGAAACATTTAGTAAATTTAAGAATAAGTTTAAAAAGTCTATAAATTGAAAAAGCAGATTCAGCAATAAGTGGAATGATTCAGATCATTCTCAAAAAGGCTTCATTCGGAGTTTTATAACCTAATTTTATTTAAATCTATTGTTTAATGCATTCTAGACTATCTCAACTTCTTTTTGAGTAAGATTTGTAAAATCTGTATTCTTAGGAAAATTCTGTCTAATCAAACCCTTAGTATTTTTATTTTTAGAGCTTTACCAAAAAGAATAAGGATTAGCAAAAATGCCTTTCGTCATTTGTAGCACTTATTGCTTGAATTCATCCTATTTTTCCTTAGAATTAATTATTATTCATATAAGCCGAGAGTAAGACAGAATTACAAAACGTTTCACCGAGATCTACAACCAAAATCGGTCGATTAGCCACAATAGGAAAATAATAGATTTTCCCATTTCCCGCAAGAGTCGCTCCAATCCAATTGCCTATCTGATTCGTAATTTCTGGTACTATAGATTGCCCTAGGGATACCTCTTGGTTGAGACTATTTACAATCAATAATCTGTCATTGTCTATAGAAACATAAGGAGAGGAGATGATTTGTCCTGAGGGTGTTAACTTCCCATTGATATACTTTCCCCCAGCGTTGGTTAGTGGTTGGTTCGGGTTATTGAGAAGACGGAATGTATTATCTTCCGGAGATACTCTGAGAATATTTGTAGTCTCTCTAGGAAACATATAGATAGCTCCATCCATACCCAAGACTGCACCTTCAAAGTAGCGAATCAAAATATCTGGATTTACTTGAGGTATTGTATCCAAACGTGCCTGCTTTAATCCTGGATTAACGGTAAGTACATTGGTTTGGTTAGCTGGTGCTCCAAAAATACGACCATCAGGTGACAAGGCAGCTCCCACGTATTGGACAGTAGATGTTGTAAAATTTGGTCCAACCGGAATTAAACTAAAAGCATCCAGCTCTATGTTGTAAACCAATACATTTTCACCTGTGCGGTTCATCATAAAAATTTCTTGTCCTACAACAACTCCTCCTTGGAAATTGGCTGTGCCACTCGGTGCAACTTTGATTGCAATTTCATCATTTGCAGAATCATAGACTAGCATCTTCCCCCCAGGAGAGGGGATTCCATATGCCTTTCCATTCGGACCTAAAATATAGCCACGAAGAGCTATAGCTTCAGGCATGGTCAATGTTCTCATCGAATCATCCCTAGGATCTAAAATTAAAATACTATTAGAGGGTGTTGCAGGCATTGCTAGGATCTTTCCATTGGGCAATAATCCAGAACTATAAAATCCAACAGGGGAAAGAGAATTGGACAAAGGGATAGTATAGATTTGTTGAATAGTTCTATTGGATTCTCGTGCTTTGCTTTGGAAATAAATCTGTAACTTTCTCCAATTCTCGGGTAGAGAAACTTGAGAATAGGGAAGATCGCAGATTGGGCGTTCCACTTTGTATCCACAGAAATTGCTTCTATCATCAATCAGCCATCGTAATGCAAGTGTTAAGGTGAATTCCTTGTTGGATGGATCACAAGGGTTACTTAGCTCAGTATTTATACAAAAATGAAATTGAAATAATAAAGTAACTATTAAGAATCTTTTAACAGACTGGATCAAATGCATAATAAGTAACTGCACCTTTGGTTTAGATTTTAAACATACCGTACGAAATTTTAGCTTTTTCTTTTCTCTTGGATTTGAATCCTGCAATCTGTATTTTGAATTCATTTAAGAAACCTTTGTATAAGAATGTAATATTCGGTGTTAAACTAGGAATATTGGACATATTGCTCCTAAAGGTAATAATTAATGCTCCATAAAAGATCGGTTTTATTAAATTTTGCATCAATATATTGTTAAATGAATAATTAAAATTTGACCCAATATGAGTATGAATGCGTATTCTGTGCAAGAAAAAAATAAAAATTAATAAGATATTTCCTAATGTAAAATAATTAGAATATTTGATGCTTGAGACTTTACAATACCAGAAATTTTAATTTAGAGACTTGTTTCTTATCGTGCCTCTGCTTGAGTCCCAGGGATATTAAACAAGAATAGAGAATGTCTTCTCTATTCTTCTTGTGTTGCAGAAATTTCTGCTGTATTTTATTCTATCTAGTTTATAAATTGAACCACAAAATCCGATCAGATTATAATTTTTTATAATATCCTACGGAGACATTTGCAAACAAGCCAACATCGTGAGCCTTATGAACGCCTAAGACGCCAAACTTATTTTCGAAGGCTACTTTTTCAGGAGCATCATCCCAAACATTGGGCCAATAGCGTATAGAAGGCTCAAGCATCAATCCTTCGTCTCCACCTAATGGAAAATAACGATAGTATAAGCCAAGTCCAACAGATCTCGTGCGATATCGTAAAGTAGAATTGGGAGCAACATATTTAGCTCCACTTAGTTCTGCGAATACTGCTTTTTGAATTGTCAATTCAATAGGATCTGTATTGCGAATCGGTGGCAGCCAATTTTCCAATCCATTTCCAGTGATGGGAAGATCCGATCTTATTCCAGCCAATTGATAGGCAGCTATTTCATCTAGGCTATCATTGGATTTCACACGGTATAGGTTCTCTTTGATTTCTAGTCTAATATCTAAGTTTTTAGTTATCAAATAACCAATTCCTAAGCCGGTAGAGTAGGGTGCGAATACAGAAAGATCCTGTTCTTTCTCATCCTTAGATAATCCAAGTCCACCATTTGCTCCAAAATTCAAATTGGTCCCGTGGGAGTATTCAAACACAAATTTCTCGCCGTAATAGGTTGCTGCTATATTGCTTCCTTGCAAAAGCAAGGGTTGGTTTAAACCGCCTTGGATAGATACTGCTTGGGAATACATAGGAACTACAGAGAGGACAACTAAACTGTAGATGATTGACTTTTTGAAAAAATTTATTTTCATTAACTTTACCTCATTGATTGTAAAAATTATACTATCAATCAAGGTGGCTGTCGTCCCAACCGATCGGATGGGACAACATTTTTAAGAAAAAGTATGATAGGAAATATTATTATTAGTGGAGCTTTACTGCAATGCTTTGTAGTGAGTTACTTCTTTCTTCAATCGGATAAAATAGGAAGAAATGGAAAATATCTATCTTTATTCTTCTTACTGAATTCTATCTTGATGTTTATCAATCTTCTTGTATACAATCAAGCCTTGGATAAATACCCGCATTTTATAAAGCTCGGATTTTTATTCGCATTTTTAGTAGCTCCACTTTTTATGATTGCTATAGAAAAATATTTTGGCTTGCCTTTTGAAAATAAAATTTTCATCGCCTTGAGTTTTATACCCTTTCTTTCTCTATTAATTTACCAGTTGCCATTTTATCTCTCATCCTCTGAAGAAAAGTTGGTCTATTTGAGCCAAATTGACAATCCAGATCATGAGATACAAAGAAGGATACTATTTACATTAACTTTCGTATTTAACGCTCTTATATTCATTCGAATTTATATTCGATTTCGCCATTTATCTGAAGAATTTTCCAAGAATAATTTTATTGAACAACAAAAGTTTCAAAAAAACTTAATCGTACTTATCATTTGGTTGATTGCCTCCATTTCTTTTGCTCTCATTTTTGATATTGAGATTGCGGAGAATTTAAGTTCTTTGGGTTTTGCTCTTTGGATGATCGCGTTTGCTTGGCAGAGAGTTTACTTAGATCAGTCTGAACTGAGCCAAGAGACTAAACAATCTTTAACCGATCCAGAAAAATACAAAAAGTCTTTTCTTAACGAAGATAAGGTGAATGAGCTAGGACTTAAAATCAATTTACTTCTAGCTCAAGATGAGATCTTACTTGATTCAGAGCTTACTCTGCCAAAATTAGCAATCCAAATGAATGTCTCAAATCATATTTGTTCTCAAGTCATCAATCGTTATTTTAATAAAAGCTTTCTGGAACTATTAAGGGAAAAAAGAATCTACAAATCACTTGAATTATTGAAAAATACAGAATTACCAATACTCCGAATTTGTTATGATTCTGGATTCAATTCCAAAAATAGTTTCATTCGTGCCTTTCGAGAAGTAACCGGAAAGACACCTTCCGAATATAAAAAAGGAACTTAGACTTACATCTTACAAACTTCAAGACCTCTGAGACTTGCTGGTCTTTGCATAATTCTTGAGATCCAAGACTGAATATTTTTGTATTCCTTAAGTTCCAAGATTTCATTTGCTTCATAAAACTTATCCAAGCAAAGTACCCATGGAAAGATAGCCATATCCGCGATTGAATATTCATCTCCAACCATAAATGTTCGACCATCCAATCTTTTATCTATAACGGAAAGTAGGCGCTTAGTTTCTGTTTTGTATCTATCTAAAGGGTAGGGATGATCGCATTTATCTTTAGCAAATTTGAAAAAGTGGCCAAATTGTCCAAACATAGGTCCAACTCCGCCCATTTGAAAGAAAAGCCATTGGATGGTTTCGCTTCTACTTTTAGGATCTTTAGAAAGGAATTTACCAGATTTTTCAGCTAGGTGAAGCAGAATTGCACCTGATTCAATGATGGAAATAGATTCACCGTGAAAATCAGGATCTACAATAGCAGGAATTTTTGAATTAGGATTGATTGTAAGGAAGGGTTCTTGGAACTGATCACCTTTCATTATATTGATGGTATGCGGTTCATATTCTAAGCCCATTTCTTCCAAGGCAATACCTACTTTTTGGCCATTGGGTGTAGCGAGTGAATACAATTGAATTTTGGACATGAGTACCTCTAGAAGCCTAGAATCGCTAATGTCGTGGTTTAGTCAGTATTAATTTACTATTTGTATAGGTAGTAAAACTGAAAAAATAGTCTTACCAATTTCGCTTGAGACTAGTATTCGACCAGAATGAGTATTAAATTCTACGAGCACTGCCCACTTCATAGATTTCTATTCCTTCTAATTTACCTCTAATCTCTTGATTAGGAATTAGTTTAAGTTCGTATTTGCTTGGATCTTCCAGCTCATCTTTGGTCTTTGATGATAGCAGTAAACTTCGCCCAACTTCTTTGGTTAAGCTCTCAATACGAGCAGCTATATTAACCGTGTCACCGATTACAGTTGTTTGGAACCTTTGATCTTCACCTATGGTTCCCAAAATAAGATTTCCGGAATTAATTCCAATACCTATGGCAATAGGGATTTCCGATTTTTGCATTCTTTCTGTATTGTAGTCTTTCAATTTTTCTAACATATGAATACTAGCTTCCATAGCATCATCTGCCTTTTCAAAGAGTGCCATAATAGAATCACCAATATAACTATCAATGAAGCCATTGTGTTTGTAAATGATAGGAGCCATATACCTAAGATATTCATTGAGTAAATCAAAGACTCGATTCGAAGGAATCAATTCGCATAGAGATGTAAAACCTCTAATGTCAGAGAAAAGTACGGTTAGATGTTTTTCTTGAGAATGGCTTAAATTTACATTAGAATATTCTGATTCGTGAAAGCCAAGTAATTTCAGAAATTGACTAGGAACAAAACGAAAGAAAGCTTTTGCATTCTTTGCAAGAACTTCGGATTGAGCTTTGAGTTCTAATTCATTTCCATACCTTCTGAGCGCTTCTTGTATTGTGAGTTGCAGATCATTGGCTTCCCAGGGCTTGGATATATATCGATATAAACTACCGCTGTTTACTATGTTACCAACTGCTTCTGCATTCGCTTGGCCTGTGAGAAGTATCTTCAAGGTATCGGGATAAGACTTATGTGTCAGAATCAGAAATTCATCACCCTTCATGCCTGGCATAATTTGGTCAGAAATAATCAAAGGAACTTGAAAACCATCCTCATGCAATTCTTTTAGTAATTCTAAAGCGTCTTCTGCACTTTCCGTAATTTCTATACGATATTGCTCACCAAAGACTCGTTTCAATTGCTCTTTCAGGCTAATCAAAACCGTGGATTCATCATCTACACAAAGAATCGTTGGTTTCTTAAGCTTCATTTATTTTAATCCTTCTAAAATAGTATCGATTAAATCTTGTTCATCCCAAGGTTTGTTGAGACATTTGAAAAGATTTGCTTCTTTCTCTGCTCTTTCAATAGCAGATTTCTCGGCTTGACCAGTTAACATTACTTTGGTGATTCCAGGAAATTTTTGATGAACTAAGATCAGAAATTCATCCCCTTTAATTCCAGGCATGAGCCAATCAGATACAATTACCAAAACTTGTATTCCATTTTGGTACAACTCTTCAATGACTTCAAATGCCTCATCAGCACTCTCTGCAAATTCTAAGCGGTAGGCAGATTGAAACTTGTTTTTCAATTGAGATTTAAGACTATTCAATACCATTTTTTCATCATCAACACATAGAATAGCGGATTTATTCATACTCATCTTCCTCAGAAATTTTATTGTTCTATTTTATTTGGATAAGGCAGCAGAATCTTAAAACAGGTCATACCTAACTTAGAGTCCAGTTGAATCATTCCATTGTGCTTTTCAATAATTTGTTTTGTGATATGAAGACCGAGTCCAGTTCCTTCTCCAATTGGTTTGGTAGTAAAAAATGGATCAAATATTTTTTCCATGAATTCTTTGGGAACTCCTTTGCCAGAATCTAAAAAGCTTGCTTGGATATAATTTTTATTTTGGAATTGGATGGTTTTTACTTGAATTTTTAAATTTCCTCTTCCATCCATAGCTTGAATTGCATTATGAATTAAATTTGTCCAGACTTGAGTTAGCTCATCCGGATAACAGGGTATTGATGGAATTTCCTCAAACTCTTTCTCGATTTGTATTCCTTTCTTAATCGAATTCTCAAATACTGTAAGAACATTTTCTATGCTATTGATAATATTATGGTTCGTGATGTTGGCATTAGGATCAAAGTGTGTAAATGTCTTAAGTGACAGTACAATTTTACCTGCTCGTATGGATGCTGTGTATATATTCACAACCAAATCTAAGATTTGCTTCCAAGACAAAGCATAATCTAGAAATTTATGAGAATCTTCTTTTAACTCCTGGATTCTTTCTTCAGGAAGTGAGTGAATTCCTAGATCTGAAATCTTATCTATAAGTTCATCAGTCGCCTCAATGGAGGAATCCTCCAAAACACGAGTCAATTGTCTGCGGTTTTCTCTTTCTTCTTTACTAGAAAGAAATTTTTTCTTTCCTTCAGAAAGATCTATCCAATTCTGAATTTTTTGAAAGCCTTCTTTTTCCAGTAATAAAGTTAAATTGGGAAGATTCTTCCAAAACATCTTCAATCTTTCTTCTAGGGATGAAGAAGAAGATTGGATAGCACCAAGCGGGGAGTTGATTTCATGTGCCACGCCTGCTACCATAACTCCAAGTGTAGAAAGTTTCTCAGATTGTATGAGTTGGTATTGAGCGGCCTTTAGTCCTTGTTCTGCTTCCTTCTGTTCTTCTGAGCTGAGAATAGAGAGGTAAATTGTTTGAAATAAGGAAAAAATCAACAATCCAAAGCTCAGCATGAATCCTTCTCTATAATTCAATATACTAATATAGATATCATAAACTGAAAAACTTACTAAAACTAAGAAGCTAGCTACCAGCCAATGTCGTCCATATTTAGAAAATCGAAAGACTTGGATTAGAGTATAGATTATAACAATTCCAGTTAATAAGGATAGAATTTGCATAGGAAATAAGGTCTTCGTTAAATGGTATTGGTATCCAAAAATCGTAAGAATTATGGGAACTATGAAAAATAATAAGAAGAGATGGCACCACTTTTTTGAAAAGATGGTCTCTTGTTTGGCTAGGGAATGAACATAGTACAAAGTTATAAGCACCGAAGCATAAAATCCTAGATATTCAAATCGAATGAACAAATTCATAGGTAACTTTGGAAGCATAAAATGCAGAGCTACTTCACCCATAGATAGAATACGAAGAGAAGCTAAAAAGCAAAAACAGGAAAAAAGCAAAGATCTGTAATTAAATCGCCTGACACTATATTGGACAAATTGATACAAACCGAGAAGAATTAATCCCCCTGCAATAAAGGAAGTAGAAGTTAATTTACTTTGGAAGGAAGTATCGATCAATTTATGAGAACCAATGATGGGTGATGTCCATAGACCACCTCTTGGGTGGCCAAAGTTTGATATTTGTATCGCCAATCTATTGATAGGTTGTATATTTTTTAGTAAATATATTTGTTCATATCTAGAAGGTTGGAATCTTGAAAAGTCTTGCTCATTTTGAAAGTTTCCATTCTCCCCTAAGTATCTACCATTCCAATAGATTCTATAGGCTCCACCGAGAATCTTTATGTAGAGAACGGGATCTTGGAGTACATCTTCTAAGGGCAGTTGAATATCTACCATGTAGGTTCCGACTGCAAAACTTGCGTCCAATTGGGATTTTGTATATTCTTCATCCAGATAAGAATTCCAAATTCCTTGCTTGGCGATCTTCATAGACTTGGACTCAGGTAGAGAACCAATGCTAGATTCAGATCCAGTTAACAATTGGTGGGGATAAAAATTCCAATCTGTTTGCAAGCGAACAGATTCATTAGAAAAATTAAATTTTCTAAAATCTAAAAGAATGGGCGATTGATTTGCTAAGCTTGAGACTTTGCTCTCAGGCTCTAATTTTGTTTTGTTTACTTCTTGGGAATACAAACTTCTTGGCGAAGAAATGACAATTGCTGACAAAAACCAAATGGATAAATAATATACAACGGAACTTAATTTCATTTGGTCTCCTCCAAATTCTCTAGGCTTTTTGGTAAAATGATTCGAAATAGAGTTTTCCCAGGTTTAGATTCGAATTCTATGTTTCCCTTATGCTTCTCTATGATCTGTTTGGTGATATGAAGACCTAAGCCAGATCCTTCTCCTCTAGCTTTGGTTGTAAAGAATGCTTGGAAAATCTTCTCTTGTATTTGCAAGGGAATCCCCGGTCCATTGTCTTCAAATTCCACTACTATGCTATTCTGATCTGAGTCGAGTCTTGTACGTATTGTGATGCTTCCTTTGTTGTTCATAGCTTGGATACTATTTTGAAGAAGATTCGTCCAGATTTGGTTGAGTTCATCTGGATAACAAAGAATAGATGGTATCTCTTGGAAATCAGTATGAAGTTCAATTCCTTGTTTCAAAGAGTTTTGGTATATAGTTAAAACTGTTTCTATTCCTTCTCTGATATTGGCAGATTGTTTGAGACCTATTTGATCAAAGTGGCTATAGTTTTTCAATGCGAATACAATTTTACCAGCTTTATCAACGGCAGACTGTATTGTATTAGCCTTAGCTTGAAAACCGACCAAATTGTACGCAAGTTGGAGTGGATTTGTTTTCTTAAGTTGAAATAAGGGTAAAAATTCTTGCACGGATGAATAAAGACCCATGTCTACTAAATAGTCTGAGATGCCTTCTGGATCGTCTAGATTCATAGTTTCTAATTCTTGCGTAAGACTAGCTTTTATTTTTCTTTCTTCTCTGGTTGAAAGAATTTTCTTCTCTTCTTTAGCTCTTGCTAACAGCTTATAGAACAGTTGCAAATTTTCATCAGACAGTGTTTGAATTACCGTAGGAAAATCCATGATGGTTTCTTCTAAGGAAGTTGTGATATTTTGAATACTAGCCTTGATAGCTCCAAGTGGAGTGTTGATTTCGTGTGCTACTCCTGCTACCAATTGTCCAAGAGCTGCCATTTTCTCAGATTGAATCAATTGTTCCTGGGATTCTTTGAGTTCGAAGTATGTTTGGTTAAGGTTATCGAATAACAAAGATTTATAAAGAGAGCTCGTAATCTGATTTGCAAAAGTATCTATCTTACTGATATAGGTTCTATTGAATTCTGTTTTGGATAGATTGATATTAGCTAGCATAATAAATCCTATTGTTTTAGATTGAATCACTAAAGGAGATATAATACTATTGTGGATTTGAGTTTGTTCTAAGATTTCCTTTTCTATGGGATGGATTCTATGAGTAACTTGTTTATTGAATATAGATTTTCCTACTTTCTTTGCCCAAAAGAAAGCACCAAGTGGTCCATTTAAGGGGATACGATTCTGCAATAGAATATTGCTATGATCCGATAAAGATCGATTATCTTCTGCATCTGTGGGAATGTATTCCGCATAACTTCCATCATCTGATACTTTGAAAAGGAAATGATATTGAATTTCAAAATCCCTTTTCAGGAATGAAATCACCTTTTCAAAGAATTCATTGATGCTGACGCTCTCATTGAGTGACTGATTTAATTCATTCATTTGCATCAATTCATTCGCAAGTCCCAAAGACTGTGTTTTAGCTTCGACCGTTTCTTCATAAAGAAGGGATCTTTCTAAGGCACCAGCTATTTGGTTACTGAAGAATTCTATGTTATTTAGATCGGATCTACTGAGAGAAGTCTTATGTGATGAAAAATCAATACTTAGAATTCCTATGCATTGCTTGTTGGCAACTATGGGTTGCAATAAAAAAGATTTAAGATCCAAGGTGTTAATAATTTTTTGATCGGTTGCCTGGAAATTCGCTCTCTTGCTTATACTTGGAATATAAAAATTTTTCTTCTTTAGAAAGACCCTATACAGCATACCAAGATCTGGATTCAATTCAGCGCGAAAAGAATTGATGAATTCGATTTGTTCCGTATTATAATTTCCAAAGGAACTAAAGGAATCCGTCTCTAAATACCTTCCATCTTTGCTTACTTTTAAAAACCACATTTCACCAGTTAGAAATTCAATATGAAGGTAGGATTTCACAATCTCTATCATTTGTGATATATTGGATGCCTTGCTGAGTTGTATGGAAACTTCATACAGATTTCGAATGGCATTTTGAGCAGATTCAACTATCCTTTTTTCTTTTTGCAATTGCTCCACAAGACTTGAACGTATAAATACACCTGTTAGCTGGTCTGCTATTCTAGATAAATCTTTGATATTCTTTTTACTTAGATTCAATTCCTTTGACATTTGGTCAGAGAGGGCGAGTGCACCTACAGTTTTATTTTCCAATTCCAAAGGAATTAAAAGGCAATTTCGTATTCCACCTTTGAAATAGATTTCAAAGTCTTTATTGAAATATTTGCTAGAAGAAAATCTCTGGAACAAATCAGGTTTCTTCTCTTGGATTTTTTGTATTCGATCCAATCGACTTGAATTTCTAAATAAGATAGGTTTGCGTCTTTGGATGGTTTCTATGAGTATAGACTTACCTTGTTGATTTTCCACCTGAAAGTTCTTTATGAACTCATTTTGGCTTGGACTAAGATCTTTACCAGATCGCCAAATTCTAGATTGTAGATACTTTTGGTCTTCTGATATTTCAAGTAGCCATACTCCTGTTATATTGTATCTATTTTCTAAAAAATGATAGGTATAATCTATGACTGAATCTAAATCTATACTTGAATTGATCATTTTTGTAAAGAGATTGATATCTCGGATTTCTAAATTGGCTTGTTCCGCTAAAGTTTTCTCTTCTTGGATTTCCAATATGATTTCATCTAAGGTATTCGCTATAGGTCTAGTTAGGATAAAAGAAAATGAATACAAACCAATCAACATGGGAGAACCAACAAGTATTACATGGAGAATTCTTTGCTGCCAATCTGCATTAACTGGCAATTCAAAATAATAGATCAACAGTGTTAAAGGTAGAATCAGAAAAGAAATCATAGACACACGATTGGAGATACTAGCTGCTTTGCCCTTTTGAATTAAGCCTTCATGCTTCACAACTGCATACCCTATCATTATAAAAGGGATAAAAGATAGATTTGCCATAGGATAAATAGCATAGCCCATAGTGGCTGGAAGATTCATGAGTATAAGGAAACCATTGATAAGAAAGAAGGTGAAAATATACTTTTTAACTGGACTTACAGGTTCTTTCGTTGATCGAATGAAACGTATAGACAAAAATAACAAAAAAATGTTTAAGATCAATCCGAAACCACCAAACAACTGAAGTACGATTCCCGATTTAGATATTCTACCAAATTGATATAAGAAGTAGCCATCAAAAAGGTAGGGACTCATGGAACCTATGGAAGCAAAAATAGAGACAGTATCCACTATCCTTTGAATTTTTTTAGATTTGAAGTCAACTAAATAGGCAATGAACCTGTAAGTGAGCGATGTGATAAAAGTAAACGGAATGTAAAACAATTGTTCTAAGCGAAGTGCGATTAGATCAGGTAATTCTATATTTCGAATAACTAAGATGATTTGAAGAAAGCTGCTAATCAAAAGAACCATAGAGGCATAGATATTAATTTTCTCTGTTGGATTGATTCCCGCTATATATGCACTCAAGATTAAACCTAAGATGGCAGAAAGCAAGGGTATGAGAAGTAAAGGATGGTAGATCTCTTGTCCTTCTACTGGCTTCAAGGCTATAGAAATGAGAAGGGAAATAAGAATAAGCCCTAGGCTTACCATCCCAGAGCTTAAATAAAAAATGCCTTTGCGAGCAAATAAAAAATCAGCGAGGTTGGCGAAGTTGGAACGATAGATTCCATAGACCAAAAACACCATGGGTAAGAAAAAAAAGCCACCTCCAGGGTAGATAGGAATACCGATCAAGCTAGGAAAATTGGAAAGTAGTAATATTGATGTTAGATGGAATCCAAAATGGCTTTGCCAGATAATTTTTTCTCTATCTTTTCGTAGATAATAATGGATAAAGAAAATCAAAGAAAAAAGATATAAAAAGGCATTGAAACCTCCCCATACCCTAAGGGCAAGGCCCCCAAGAGGATAATTCCCAAAGCTATAATGGATCCATTCACCTGTAAAAGCAGATCCCATGTACAGGGCTACATAAGCGAAGACTATGCTTAGCGAACAGAAAAACAATAAAAGATAGAATATTTTATAGCGAAAGTTTAAAATAATATGACCTACCAAGATTAAAAAAAATGGCAGCCAAACACAAAACCAATACAAGGTATAATTCCAATCCAAAAGTAGACTTAGTTCCTTGATGGAAGATCTAAGTGAAAGCAGGAGAGATAGGGAAGAAAGAGAGAGGATTAATCCTATATAAAAAAGAGTGATGATTTTTTGGTCATTTTGCTTCCAATTGTACACTAACAATACAATTAAGATGAGCCCAGTAAATAAGGTTAAAAATCCAGGAAGAGAGTAAGGAATCTGAAACCAGAAATAATCCCAACCTTGGGGATTGTGTGGAATTTCGTAAATACGAGGTAAAAGTTTGGTGAACATATGAGAATGGAACAAGACTTAAGGATTCTTCTTATCTTGGCAAGAGTTTTATAAATAAAACTAACATTAATACAATAAATATTAACAGAATTTAGCAAAAGTTTGAAAGAATTTAGAATTGTAATTTAAGATTTGGATTGAATTTTTGAAAGCTGGGGAAGAAAACTAACGAAAAATTAATCATGAATAAATTTGAGCAATAAGAGAAATTTCCTAGAGTGATTCCTCTTTTGCCTGGTTTAACCGTATTCTTAAGAATTGTTTCCAGAAATAGCCAATTCCTAAGGAGGTGCTTACTTTTTCCTCTCTATCCCAACTTCATAAACTTCTATACCTTCTAATTTTCCACGTATCTCAGTTTTTGGTACAAGATTAAAAAGATATTTTTCCTTATTAGTCAATTGGTGAATCGTATCACCTGATACTAGTAGACTGCGTCCTGCATCCTTAGTTAAGCCTTCAATACGAGCAGCTATATTAACTGTATCCCCAATAACAGTAGTTTGAATTCTTTTCTCTTCGCCTATAGTTCCCAAAATGAGATTTCCAGTATTTATGCCTATACCGATAGCTAGAGGAATTCCAGATTCTTCTATTCTTTTATCGTTGTATTTCTTTAGAGCTTGAAGCATCTCTAAGCTTGCTTCAATTGCTTCTTCGGGTTTATGAAAAAGTGCCATAATAGAATCACCTATATAACTATCTATAAATCCATTGTGTTTATAAATGATAGGAGCCATATGACTTAAGTATTCATTCAAAAGAGTGAATATAGAATCAGTAGGAATAAGTTCACATAATGATGTGAAGCCACGAATATCAGAAAAGAGTACTGTCAAATTTTTTTCTAAGGAATGTCCTAAGGTAACTTCTGAATATTCTGTTTCAGTAAATCCTAATAATTCAAGAAATTGACTTGGTACAAAACGAAAGAATGCTTTTGCGTTTTTAGAGAGATTCTCTGTTTTTAATTGAATTTCTTTTTCATTGGAATATCTTCTAAGTGCTTCTTGTATTGTAAGTTGTAAGTCATTTGCCTCCCATGGTTTAGCAATATATCGATATAAACCACCATGATTCACTGCATTTCCTACTGCCTCTGCATTTGCCTGTCCTGTGAGTAAAATTTTTAGAGTTATCGGATTCGATTTATGAACCTTAATTAAGAATTCATCTCCTTTTAAGCCAGGCATGATTTGGTCGGATATTATTAAAGGAATCTCAACAGAATCATCTTCTAATTCTTGGATGATTTCTAGAGCATCCTCTGCTGATTCAGCTACTTCTATTCGATATGTATCACCGAAGACACGTTTTAATTGTTCTTTTAAGCTTACTAGTACAGTTGATTCATCGTCTACGCAGATGATTGTTGGCTTCTTTTGTTTCATTTATTTTAATCCTGCAAGAATTGTATCGATTAGTTCTTGTTCATCCCATGGCTTATTTAAGCATTTAAAAAGATTAGCCTCTTTTTCAGCTCTTTCAATAGCTGATTTCTCTGCTTGCCCTGTTAATAATACCTTGGTAATTTTGGGAAATTTTTTATGAACTTGAATTAAAAACTCATCTCCCTTGATTCCTGGCATCAACCAATCGGAAACAATGATCAATACATTTACACCTGACAGATCAAAATCATCTATAACTTCCAGCGCCTCATCAGCACTTTCAGCAAATTCCAATCTATATTCAGATTGAAATCTGTTTTTTAGTTGTGACTTTAAACTATTCAATACCATTTTCTCATCATCGACACACAAAATTGCTGCTTTGCTCATTTTATTCTCCTTTCTCTGGCTTTGTTAATTATTTTTAATTGGAATCAGAATCCTAAAAATCGTCTTCCCAGGATTTGAATCCAATTGAATGATTCCATTGTGTTTTTCAATTATTTGTTTAGTTATGTGAAGTCCCAATCCTGTTCCTTCGCCTATAGGTTTAGTAGTAAAAAATGGATCGAAGATTTTTTGTTTTAACTCTTCAGGAACACCCTTACCATTATCTTGGAAACTCGTAGATATATATTCTTTATTTTCAAGTAATTCTCTTTTTACTTCAATAATTAATTTACCTTTTCCATCCATGGCTTGAATTGCATTGTGTATCATATTTGTCCATACTTGAATTAATTCATCAGGATAACATTGGATAGATGGTATTTCATCGAAATCAGTATGTAGATCTATTCCTTTTTTAATAGAATTATGAAATACTTCTATTACATTCTCTATCGATTCAATGATGTTATGCTCTGTATTTTGGGCATTGGGATCAAAATGTGTGAATGTTTTTAGAGAGAGGACAATTTTGCCTGCCCTTAAGGAAGCCTTATGAATATTACTAACTAAATGTAATAATTCTTTCCAACGTAAGGCCCAATCTAAATAAAAATGATTCGAATCTTTTAATTCTTGGAAAGAAGTTTCTGGGATTTCATGGAGACCAAGATCGGAAGCTTTGTCTACGATTTCATCTGCATCTTCTAAACCATGTTCTTCTAATCTAGATAAGAGTTTGCGTTTTATCTCACGCTCTTCTTTGCTTGATAGAGTTTTCTTATCATAATTGGAAAGTTCAAGCCAGTTTTGAATCTTGGGAAGACCTCCATCGTTTATAATTTTATTTAAATCAGAAATCCTATTCCAAAATGAATTGAGGGATTCTTCCAGAGAAGAGGAGGACGACTTAATAGCACCTAATGGTGAATTAATTTCATGTGCTACTCCAGCAACCATGATTCCTAAGGTTGATAATTTTTCTGATTGGATCAATTGATACTGGGCAGCCTTAAGACCTTGTTCGGCTTCTCTCTGTTCTTCGGAACTAAGGCTAGATAGATAAACGGCCTGCAATAAAGAAAATGCAAGGAGAGCAAATCCCATGAGGAAACCCTCGCGGGTATTACTTAAGCTAATATAGATATCATATAAGGAAGCAAAAATTAAAATTAAAAAACTACTCATGAGCCAAATTTTTCCAAATTTTGCATATCGAAATATTTGTACTAAGAAAAAAATTATTAAAAATGATGTTATTATTGAAATGATTTGCATGTAAAAAAGGGTATTAACTAATAAATACAAACTACCAAATAAACAAAATAAGATTGGAATAATAAAGAAAATCGAAAGTATTTTAAGCCAGAGAATGTTTATTGCTTTCTCTTTTGGAATAAGCGAATAACAGTAATAAACTGCAACTAGAACTCCTCCATAAAATCCTAAATACTCAAAACGTAAAAATAGATTTCTAGGAAGCTGGGGAATCATTGAATGCAAAGCAACCTCTGCCATAGATAAAATTCTAAGACTTGTTAATATGCAAAATATTGCGAATAAAAGAGATCTATAATTAGATTTTTTTCCGAAGAACTGAACCAATTGATATAGTCCTAATAAAATTAAACCCCCCGCTATAAAAGAAGTATTAGCAATATTTTTGTGATACTCTTCTTCTAATTCTTTCTTTATGCCTATAGTTGGATTTGTCCAAAGTCCTCCTCTTGGGTGATTAAAATTGGAAATCTGAATTGCAAGAACATTTGTATCAGCTAGATTATTAATAGCGAAAATTTTTTCAAATCTTGATGGTTCAATTTTTTTATCTGAATGATTAAGTTGAAAATTTCCTTCACTTCCAAGAAACTTACCATTCCAATACGCTCTGTATGACCCACCTACATTTTTTAATTTAATTGCTAGCTCATCTTCAATCTTATTAGAGTCCAGTTTAATTAACATTATATAGGTTCCAATCGCAAAACTTGGATCTGATTCTTTAGATACTACATCAGGTTTTAAATATTGACTCCAAATTCCTTTACTAACAAGAATTCCTTCTTGGATTAAATTGATTTCATTATTTTGGAATTCCTCTCCTGTTAATAAATGATGTGCATAAAATATCCAATTCGAATCAATTTTAACGGGATTATCTTTGAAATTAATTTGAGTGTAGTCCTTAATTGCTGATAAATACTCTTTGTAAGTATTTTTGATTTCATTTGGGTCTGCAGAATAGATTGAAGGAATGAATAAGATAAGAAGTGTAAGAAAAAGTAAACGAAGTTTAAAAATAATTATTTTATGTTTTTTGTTTTTTGTTTTTTTCATGATTCAAATCCTACTTTGTTCAATTCTGTTGGTAGATAAATTTGAAAGCATGTTTTGTTTGGGATAGACGAAAATTGAATTCTTCCATTATGCTTATCAATAATTTGTTTGGTAATATGAAGTCCTAATCCAGAACCTTCACCTCGATTTTTAGTTGTGAAGAAAGCTTGAAATATTTTTTCTTGGATTTCAATAGGTATACCTGGACCATTGTCTTCAAATTCTACCATAATTTCTTTCTGATCTGAATTGTAATTTGTGCGAATTGATATTACTCCTTTGTTATTCATAGACTGGATGCTATTCTGCAAGAGATTCGTCCATACTTGATTTAGCTCATCCAGATAACAATTGATATCTGGAATAGCTTGGAAATCTGTGTTAAGTTCGATACCTTGTTTGATTGAATTCTGGTATATAGTAATTATAGTTTCAATTCCATCGATAATATTTGCAGATTGCATTTCTTCGTTTTGATCGAAATGACTGTAATTCTTAAGTGCAAAAACGATTTTGCCAGCCTTATCCACAGCAGATTGGATAGTATTCGTTTTGGATTGAAAGCCTGCTAAGTTATAGGCTAGTTGAACTGGATTAACTTTTGTTATTCTGAATAGTGGCTCAAATTCGGAAACTGAATCGTAAATTCCCATATCTACTAAATAATCTGAGATTTCTTCCGGATCAGGAAGATCTAATTCTTCTAAGTCATTACTTAAGTCAGATTTAATTTTTCGTTCTTCTCTAGTGGATAGAATTTTCTTTTCGAGTTTTGCTCGGTGTAATAATCTATAAAAAAGTTCTAAATCTTGTTCTGATAATTCTTGAATTACCTTAGGATAGTCATTCAAAGTTTCTTCTAGAGAAGTTGTGATATTTTGAATACTTGCTTTTATTGCACCCAGTGGTGTATTGATTTCGTGAGCAACCCCTGCAACCAATTGACCCAGAGCCGCCATTTTTTCTGATTGAATCAATTGTTCTTGGGAATTTTTCAATTCTTTGTAAGTCTGATTTAAATCGTTGAAAAGCAAAGATTTATACAAAGAGCTAGCGATTTGAGCTGCGAAGGAATCTATTTTTCGGTTGTAATTATTTTTGAAATCACTTCGAGATATTGAGAGATTACAAAGCATAATAAATCCAATGGTCTTTCCTTCAATAATCAATGGAGATATTAATATATTATTTACTAAGTAATTATCTGTTATGAATTTTTCTGTTGAATTTAATCTATGGGAAATTACTTTCAGGGGAGCAAATTGAGATCGTTGTAATTTATTTACCCAAGAGAAAGATCCATGATTGTTCAATGGTATTGGATTTTGAACCATTAAATTTGAAAGATTTCTTAAGTTTTGGTTTTGGAAATCTGAAGTAGGAATATATTCTGCTGTGTTATTCTGTTCATTTAATTTAAACAAGAAATAGGTATCGAAAGTAAATTCATTCTTTAAGAAAGAAATTGCCTTTTCAAAAAATTCTTTAATATCAATACTTTCATTCAGCGTTTGGTTCAAATTATTTAATTGTTGTAGATCATCTGCTAGATCTAATGATTTCGCTTTTGCATTCAGAGCTTCTTCATAGAGAAGTGATCTTTCTAAGGCTCCTCCAATTTGTTGGCTAAAGAACTCTACACTATTCAATTCAGCCTTAGTCAACCTTTCCGTTCTTTCAGAAAGATTGATTGCGAATATACCTAAACACTTGTTATTTGATACAATAGGTTGTAATAATAACGACTTTATCTTAAAAATTGATATGATTTCTCGATCTGTTTCATGGAAATTTGAAATATGAGAAGTATTGGATAGATAAAAGTTCTTCTTTCTTTTGAACACATTGTACATTCTTCCAAGATCTTCATTGATTTGTTTTTTGAAATTAGACATAAATATCAGTTGATCTGCTTCTAAATTATCGGTTTTGCTAGTGGACAGGTCACTCTCCAAATATTTACCATCTTCCACAGCAAGAAGAACCCAGAAATATCCAGCTTTTAATTCATTAAAGATATATTTTTTAACTATATCCATCATTAGAATGAAATTTGAAGCTTTACTTAATTGAACCGAAACTTCATTTAAATTACGAACTAAACGTTCTGATGTTTCTACCATCTTCTTTTCTGATTTTAATTGATCTATGATACTAGATCTTTGGAAAACACCTGCTAACTGGTCAGCTATTCTTACAATACTATTAACATCTTTTTTGGATATATTTAGGGTTGATTTTTTTTTATCAGTAAGTGCCAAAACTCCAATTGGTTTATTTTCTAATAACAAAGGAATAACTAGTGCGTTGTTGATTCCTCCCATTTTATTGATTTTTAGATCCCCAGGAAATGCTCCTTTGGAATAAAACTTTTTAAAGAGAAATGGTTTTTTCCTAAGTAAAGTATCTATAACAATAGATTGATTCTTTTTTACTTCAATTTGGAAATTTTTTATAAAATCAGATTGCGAATAATCTAGATAAATTGAAGATCTATAGATTTTTGACTTTAGTATTGTTCCATCTTTATTTAACTCTAATAACCAAGCGCTAGTTATTTCATATTTTTGTTCTAGAAATAAATGTGTATAGTCAATCACAGATTCGAGATCTAAGCTTGAATTGATCATTTTTGTAAAAAGATTTAAATCTCGAATTTCTTTATTTGCTTCTTGTATTAATTCTTGTTCATTTTGAATTTCTAGAATAGTTGAATCTAGGCTATTAGCAATTGGTCTTGTTAGAATGAAAGATAAAGAATAAAAGGCTATAAGTAAAGGTGAACCTACAACGGTTAGGTGTAAAAGTTTCTGATCAATTGCAATAGCATCTTGTAATTCAAAATAGTACATTGTGGTTACAAAAGGAATAATGAAGAAGGATAAAACAGAGATTCGGTTCGATATGCTTGCTGCTTTTCCATTCTCCGATAGTCCATCATATTTAATAACGGCATATCCAATTAAAAGATAGGGAATGAAACCAAAATTTGAAAAAGTATAAACTGGGTATCCTTTTGTAGCAGGAAGGTTAAGTAATATTAAAAATGCGTTAATAATAAAAAAAGAAAATATAAATTTGTTAGCTTGGGTTACAGGTTCTTTTAATATTCGAATTTTATAAAACGAAAGTCCTAGTATAAATAAATTTACAAATGTTCCAAGTCCACCATACAATTGTACCAAGATTCCTGAATTGGAAATTTTACCAAAACTATATTGGTAGTATCCATCGAATAGATATGGACTCATAGAACCAAAAGCAAGTAAGGTGCAAGAGATATCTATACAATATGTTATGATCTTAGACTCAAAATTTAGTATATAAGTAAGGAATCTATAACTTAGTGAAATAATAAAAGCAAAGGGAATAAATAATAGCTGTTCTAAACGTAAGGATATAAGGTCTGATAATTCTAAATTTTTTGTAACCATTATAATTTGCATACAAGAACTTATGAGCAATGTCATAGAAGCATAGATGTTTATTTTCTGCGAAGGATTACTGCCTGCTATATAAATACTTAGAATAAGTCCAATTAATCCTGAGAATAGTGGTAAAAGAAGATGTGTGTTGTAGATTTCGCTATCAACCGATGGCTTTAGGCTTATTGAGATTGCGATCGAAACAAGTATCAGTACAACACTAATACTAAAAGAAATTAAATAAAATAAGCCTTTTTGATTAAAAAGAAAATCATTGAGATTAGAATAATTAGAGCGAAAGAATCCATAGATTAAAAAGACCATAGGAATAAAAAAGAAACCTCCACCTGGATACAATGGGATACCTGCCAAGCTTGGAAGGTGAGAAATAACTAATATACAAATGGAATGAAAGGCAAAATGGCTCTGCCAAATAATAGGTCCCTTATCCTTGCTTAGATAAAAACGAATAAAAGCTAAAATAGAAATTATATATGTAAAAGTACTATATGCTCCCCAAATTTGTAGAGCAAGTCCTCCTGTTGGGTAGCTTCCAAAACTGTAATGTATCCATTTACCTGTAAATGCGGTCCCTCTATACAAATCCAAATAAGAGTAAAGAATTGTGAAAAAACTAATTCCCATTAAGTACAAAAGATATTTGTGTCTCTTATTTAGTATTATATATCCAAGGTACAACATACAAATCGGTAAACAGACACAAAACCAATATAAAGTATAATTGAATTTTAATAATAAGTCTAAGTCTTGTATGTTGGAACGAAGTGATACAAGTAAGGCAAGTGAAGAAAGCGATAAAATTATTCCTAAATAGGAAATAGTTATCCAAGTATTTTCTCTTTCCTTCCATTTATAAATCAAAAGTGTAATTAAAATTATTCCTATTAAGAAAGTAAGATAACCTGGTAAGGCAAAGGGTAATTGTACCCAGAAATAATCCCAACCAGTCGGATTCTCAGGAAAGATGAATGGTATAGGTGTCAACTTATTGAACATTAAAGGCTTCCTTAAGCGGTTTCGTAGTTTTATCAATTGGAAGATAGATTTGAAATAATGTCTTACCTGGAGTAGAAGAGAAATCAATTCGTCCCCTATGTTTGTCAATAATTTGTTTTGTAATATGAAGTCCTAGACCGGATCCTTCTCCCCTTGGCTTTGTTGTAAAAAATGCTTGAAAGATTTTTTCTTGGATATCTGGAGGAACACCAGGACCATTATCTTGGAATTCTACAAGAATTTCATTTTCTTCCTTTAGTAATTTTGTTCGAATAAGGATCTCTCCTTTATTATTCATTGCTTGTATGCTATTTTGCAATAGATTAGTCCATACTTGGTTGAGCTCATCTAAATAACAATAGATAGATGGAATAGATTGAAAGTCAGTGATAAGATCTATACCCTGCTTAATAGAATTTTGGTAAATGGTGAGTACTGTTTCTATACCATCTATGATGCTTGCAATTTGCATTTCTTCTCTCTGATCAACATGGCTATAGTTCTTGAGTGCGAATACAATTTTGCCTGCCTTATCAACAGCAGATTGAATCATACTTGTCTTAGATTGAAAACCAACTAAATTGTAAGCCAATTGAATTGGATTAACATTTGTTAGGTAAAATAAGGGTTCAAATTCTGTGACAGAGGAATAGATTCCCATATCAACTAGATAGTCGGATATTTCTTCAGGATCAGAAAGATTCATCTCTTCAAGTTCTTCTGTGAGTTTGGATTTGATTTTTCTTTCTTCTTTAGTTGAAAGCATTTTCTTTTCTGCTTTCGCACGATTCAAGAGACGGTTGAAAAGATCTAGATGTTCAGGAGAAAGTTTATTAATTACTTGTGGATAATCATTCAAAGTCTCCTCAAGAGATGTGGTAATATTTTGAATACTTGCTTTTATGGCACCCAGCGGTGTGTTGATTTCGTGAGCAACCCCTGCAACCAATTGACCAAGAGCTGCCATTTTTTCAGATTGGATCAATTGGTCTTGGGAATTTTTCAATTCTTTATAAGTTTGATTTAGATTATTAAATAGCAAGGATTTGTATAAGCAACTAGCAATTTGAGCCGAGTAAGCATCAAACTTAGCTGAATATCGAGAAACGAATTCGGATTTTGTTAAATTAATGTTAATATTAGCGAGCATAATAAATCCAATCGTCTTATTTTGGATTTTTAATGGGGATATGATAGAATTCTTAATTTTAAAAAGTTCAATAACTTGTTTCTCTATAGGCTGTGCTCTATGTAATGGTTTTGTATTGAAAATGGACTTTCCAATTTTATTTGCCCAGAAAAAACCACCTGATACATCTAATTTAATTGGATTTTTAAAAACAAAATTGCTATGCTCATTTAAGTTTTTATCTTCGAAAGTTGTAGTTGGAATGTATTCAACTGAGTTTGATTCTTCATTCATTTTAACAAGAAAATGATATTCGAAATCAAATTCCTTCTTTAAGAAAGTTGTTACATGGTTGAATGATTCGATTAATCCAACAGCTTCATTCAAGGATTGATTCAGGCTATTGATTTCCTGTAATTCCTTTGCGAGAACTAAAGATTTCGATTTTGCTTCTAATGTTTTTTCAAATAGAATTGATCTTTCAATGGCTCCACCAATTTGTTGAGTATACAATTCTATACTTTTTAATTCAGATCGTTTTAACCTTTCCTTTCTCATAGAAAGATCAATAAAAATAATTCCAACACATTCCTTATTAAAGACAAGAGGTTGGGCTATCATTGATTTTAATTGAAAATTTTGAATAATTTCTTGATCTGCTTCTTTTTGATTGGGAATTTTTGAGGTATCGGGAAGATATAAATTCTTTTTTCTTTGAAAAATAGTGTAAATTAATCCTAACTCTGGATTTAACTCTTTGCGAAAGTTCATTGCAAATTTTATTGCTTGGTTAGGATAAATCCCATATTCATAGAAGGAATCAGTAAAGATATATTTTCGATCTTCACTAACTCTTAATATCCAAATTGGTCCTGTATTGAATTCTCTATGTAAATAATTTTGTGCAACCTCCATCAATTCGGTAAAATCTGTTGCCTTACTAATTTGAAGAGAAATTTCATTTAAATTGCGGATAATTTTCTCTGAAGATTCTAATATATTTTTTTCCTTGTTCAATTGTTCTAATAAGCTAGATCTAAGAATAACTCCAGATAGTTGGTCAGCTATTCTACTAATACTGTTTACTTCTTTCTTCGATAAATCTAAAATAGGAGATTCTATATTAGAAAGCTTCAAGACCCCTACAGCTTTATCTTCTAATAACAAAGGTAAAACGAGAGCATTTTCAACTTTTAATGATTGATTAATTTCTACATCAGAATCTAAAAATGAATGAGGATTCCTACGAATGAGTATTGGTTTTTTTCTAAGGATTGACTCTACGGCAATGCTCAATCCAGATTTCATTTCTATCGTGAATGTTTCTATAAAGTTCTTTTGAGCGGAATTTAATTCAAAGCTGGACTTCCATATCTTTGATTTTAATGAATTAGAATTAGGCTCTATTTCAAACAACCAAATAGCCGTTATCCCATATTTATTATTTAGAAAACTATAAGTTGAATCCATTATGGAATTCAAATCTGTATTGGAGTTGATTAGTTTAGTAAAAAGATTCAAATCTCTTATTTCGGAGGTTGCTTGTAAGGTTAAATTCTTTTCTTCTTCCATTTTAAGAATTGTTTCATCCAAGTTATTTGCAATAGGACGCGTGAGAATAAAAGAGAAAGAATATAAACCAATGAGTAATGGGGATCCAAATAAAACAGAATGAAGGATTCTCTGATCTAGGCCTATCATCTGAGAAAGGTTCAAGAAATAAATTAAAATAGCAATTGGTAGTATGCCAAAGGAAAGTATTGATACGCGATTAGAAATACTTGCAGCCTTTCCTTGAGACGATAAGCCTTGGTATCTAATTACAGCATAGGCAATTACTAAAAAAGTAAGAAATGTAAAGTTGGAAAAAGTATAAAAAGTTATACCCATTGTTGCAGGAAGATTTAGTAAGACCAAAGTACAATTTAAAAAGAAACCAGATAAGATGAATTTACTAACAGCTGGAAGTTCAAAATTCTGAATTACAATTCTATAAATTGCAAGCAATATTAGAAAAACATTTAATAAAATTCCAAATCCTCCAAAAATTTGAATTTGAATGCCTGCTTGTGAAATTTTTCCAAAACTATAAGTAAAATATCCTGTAAACAGATAAGGGCTCATAGCACCAAGAGCCATTAAGGTAACAACAGAATCAACGAGAAGTAAAATCGTTCTAGATTGGAAATTTAATAAATGCGTAATAAATCTAAATAATAAAGAAGCTCCGAATGCTATTGGAATATAAAGTATTTGCTCTAATCTTAGAGATATCAGATCAGAAATTTCTAAATTCTTTATTATTAAAATAATTTCTAGACAAGATATCAAAACAAAACTTAAGGAAGCGTATATATTTAATTTCTCACTTGGATTAATACCTGCTATATAAGCACTAAGTATTAGGCCTGTAATCACAGAAAATAAAGGAACAAGTAAATGTGGATGATAAATTTCAAAATCAGTTTGTGGCTTTAATCCTATAGAAATTATTGCAGAAAAAAGAATTAATATAAAACTAATGAGCGAAGTGCTAATATAGAAAATACCTTTTCGATTAAAAAGAAAATCATTTAAATTTGAAAAAGTTGATTGAAACATTCCGTACACCAAAAAAAGCATAGGAACGAATAAAAATCCACCTAAAGGATAGATTGGAAAACCAACTAAGCTAGGAAGATTAGAAAATAAAAGTAAGGAAAAACCATGAAAAGCAAAATGACTCTGCCATACAAATGCTTTCTGATCTTTACTAAAATAGAAGTGAATAAATGGAACTAAACTTATAAAATAACTAAGAGCATTATAGATTCCCCATATTCGTAAGGAAAGTCCACCAACTGGATAATTACCAAAACTGTAATTGATCCATCCTCCTGTAAAGGCGGAACCATTAATAAGTGTTAAATAGACATATGCGATTGTAAAAAGAGAAATAATTCTCAAATAGTAAAATATACGATACCTATGGAATAGTATAATATCACCAAAAGATATTATAAAAAAAGGAAGCCAAGCAGAGATCCAATAAAGACTTGTATTCCAATATAAAAGTAAATCCAGATCATGGATAGTTGATCTAAGTGAGAGTAAAAGTGAAAGTGAAGTTAAACTAAAAAGCAAACCAATATAAATAAAACTAGTATATTTACTTTCAGCCTCTTTCCATTTGAATATCAAAAGAGAAATAAGCAAAATCCCTATAATGCATGTTAGAAATCCAGGTAAGGCATAAGGCAGTTGAACCCAGAAATAATCCCATCCAGTCGGGTTCACTGGAAAAATATACGGATTAGGATTTAACTTATCAAACATAGAAGATTAGCTAAAAATAAAATACAAGTATTCTATAAACAATTAAAAATTTTGAAAAATATTGACAATCACTCGAAAACTTATAAAAAATTCAAATATTCACCCCCTGTTCAGGGGGTGAAATTGGAAAAAATCTCTTTAATCATAGTTTAATTATAATTAGAATATGAAAATATTAGAATTAAATAAATAAATAATTATGATTTTCAGTAGCCATTGGATCGAAATCAATTTGGATAATTGGTTTCTTAGGGGTAATACCTGTATGATTAGAAAAAGAAGAACCAATTACAATCAGTAGGTCTGATTCATTCATAAAATTAGAAGCTATTGGGATTCCCGATCTACCGAGAACGCCACAACCAAGAGGGTGGGAGTCAGAAATTTGACCTTTTCCTTTGAATGTAGTCATAACAGGGGCATCTTAGCAAACCATTTTCAATCGAGCCTGCTCCTAGCGGACCACCTTGGTGGGGGCATTTATTAGAAATTGCTTGAAACCCATTATCAAAATGCGACAAGCAAACTTGAGTATGTCCAGCTCTCAAAGTCATTACTCTGTTTTCTTGTTGGAAATTTTTATTTTCTAATACTTTATGCCATATAATTTTATTCTGCATTCTTTGCCCCGTTTTCTTTGATAAAAAACCTACCATTCATTTTATATTTTGGCTTCATTCTTTTTAAGAAAGAGAATTGACTCAAGTGTTTTACTCTTTTACATTCATTTTAATATGAAACAAATTACTTTAAGGGCTAATAATGAAGAGGAAGTAAGAGAGCAATTGAATGATTTAGAAGTAAAATCATTTCATCCTAGCTTAGCCTTTATTTTTATTTTGGATAAATCTTTATCTTTAGATCTTGTTAAACCTTTTTATGATTTGAATATAGAAATATTTGCAAGCTGTTCTGCTGAATTGATCTATAATGGAGGTAAATCAGAATTCTCAATTATAGCCTTATTGTTAGAGATTCCAAGAGAATACTTTCGCCTAAGAGTATTTAACGAAAATATTGATTCTACTCTAATGGGAAATGAAATCGCTCAGTTTGCATTAAGCAGTTTTCACAAACCTTCCATTTTGCTATTGCTTTCATTTAGAGATTTAAGCTTTGAACCAGAAAAATTAATCCAAGGTATTCTTTCTTTAGATAGCAGGCTTAAAATATTCGGAGGAATAGCTAGTAGTTTTGGGGAAGTGGAACATCCACCTTTTATTTCAAGACAAGGATTTGAAACCCAAGGAGCCTGCGCATTAATTTTTGACCAAGAAAAAATTGAAATCAATGGTTTAGCTGTTAGTGGATGGCAAGAGCTTGGAACACCTAAGAAAGTTACTAAAGCGAAAGGAAGAAAAGTTTTTGAAATTGAAGGTATGCCAGCTACTGATTTTTATGCCAGGTATTTCGGTATTAAACAGAACAATTCAGGAATTCGAAGAAATCATATCGATTCTGAATTACTTGCAGTAAGCGAATTCCCATTAATGATTCATAAAGAAGATGGATCCGAGGTAATGAGAGTTTCTATTCAAATGGATTCTGAGGAAAAATCTGTATCGTATGGTGGAGATATTCCTGAAGGTTCCTTAGTCCGATTTTGTTCACCTAATACTATGGATACGATTCAACATTCTTATGAAGAAATGTCATCTTTTCGATCCAATTTAAAAGACACGATTCCAGATTTTATATTAATGTTTAATTGTGCTGTACGTTCAAGATCTCTCGGATCTTATATGAATACAGAACTAAAGGCAATCCACAATTTATGGAAGAAGCCGATTATAGGATTTAGTTCTTGGGGTGAGATTGGGAATTCAAAAAATAGTTCTTGTGGATTACATAATACAGTAATCTCCATAGTTGCAATTCGAGAAGTAAGCCAAAATACGGACTCTTTGTATCAAAGTTTATTTCTTGCACCTGAAGAATTCAAATTCGAACCCATGGAACAAGCATTAAGCTTAGAGCAGATGCGAAAAGAGATAACTCAATTGCAAAGAGATAAAAGAATTCTTGGACACTTCCTGAGACTTACTTCTGATGATTTGCAGCAAGAAGAAGAAAAATCAAGCAAGCTTCTGTTAAATATTCTTCCTAAAGAAACGGCGAGTAGACTTAAAGCAGGAGAGGTTAATATTTCACAAAGAGTGAATTCCGCTTCTGTGCTTTTCGCAGATATAGTCGGATTTACCTCGCTTGCTTCTAGAACAGATCCAGAAGAGTTGGTGGCTATGCTCAATAAAATATTTACAAACTTTGATGATCTTACATTGAGTTATGGTATTGAAAAAATTAAAACTATAGGAGATGCCTACATGGTAGCAGCAGGCGTTCCGCACCAAGTTGACAAGCATTCTGATTTATGTTTTGCCTTGGCTAAAGATATGATTGAGTTTATGAAAGACTTTTCAACTAAGGAGGGTTTAGATCTTAAAATACGAGTTGGAATTAATTCAGGACTTGTCACAGCTGGTGTGATAGGAAAGCATAAATTCACCTACGATCTTTGGGGTGATACAGTAAATCTAGCCCAACGTATGGAATCAAATGGCGAACCAAATTCTATTCAAGTTTCAGAGAATACTTATAAATTATTAAGCAACAAACAAAGTTTTGTTTCAAGGATTATTCAAGTTAAAGGTATAGGTGAAATGAATGCATACATTTACAATCTTTAAAGTAGCAGGAAATTATTATTAGATTGAATTAGAAATTTTGAATTCGAAACAATTTCCATCATCTAAGGGAATGTATTGCAAAGTTGCTCCAATATTATTTGCTATGGATTGACAAAGATAAAGACCTACTCCTGATCCATTTTTGGAGCTAATTGCTTCTTTAAATAGCTTACTTTCTATTTCAGAAGGAATCTTTTTCGCTTTATCTTGAATCCGCCAGATCAGTTCTGTTTCAGAACATATTAATTTTACAATTATTTCTGAATCTGAAGGTGAAAATTTTGATGCATTATTGAGTAAATTTTTTATTATGATAGTTGCCTCACTTATAAATTTATCAAAATTCAATGGAGATGATCCCGTGTTTTCACTAAGGATAGATACATTTTGGTATTTGTTTAGGAAAATCTTCTTTGATTCATCAACAATTTTTTGAGTCAAATCCAAAGCTGTAATCTTGTTAGCGAGATACAATTCTGATTCAGGATTTCGTTTAATGTTCCCTAGTATACTTTCAATATTATATTTTAGATCGTTTACTCTAGTTTTCAAACCATTTATAAATTGTTTAAATTCTAAATTAGTTAAATTATCTTCACTAGATAGTTCTACCAATTCTCCAAGATTGTTAATTGGGCTTTTAACATCATGTGCTAGGATACGAAGAAGTGTTTCATTTTTTTCTTTTTCTGAATTTGCAAGTGCCAATTGTTCATGCAGTTTATTCTGAAAATAGATCAACTCAAGATTTTGTTTTTTATAGAAATCTAAGACTAGTGTAACCAAAATTGCCAGAAATGTTGCAACTGCTATGAATGTAAATAAATGATCCTGGTATTGATCCATAGAATTGGGGTATTCGGAGATGATTAGGTTAGTCTTATCGGAGCCTACATACAAGAGAATAGAAATTACGATCAGAGTTAGGATTGTATAAAACCATCTCCATTTTCGTGAAAGAAGAATAGGGTAAGTAACAAAAAGAGTTAATACTCCATACATAGTAGGGCCTTGGGTTCCTTGGTTGCCCAAATAATTAAAAACAAAAAAGATAATGATGGGTAGATTTACAAAATGTGTGTATCTTTCTTTGAATCCGCTTATTTTCAGTTTGATATATGCCATTAAAAGGATAAAAATTATCGGAATTTTTAAGAGTACAATAAAATACAAACCTAAGACAAGATCATCAAAGATAATCAATAAGATTAAAATCCCAGAAGCTACTAAAACAGTTTCAGCCACTTTTTCTTGAAGTTTTTCTATGTTATTTATTTTTTCTTTTTCCATTTGGAGTTAATTTGACTTAAAGTTATTTAAATTTACTTTATAATTCATGATTTAAGGAAAATATTGAAATAAATTTTTGACAAGCAGGGAAGTTAATTTATTTCCATTACTACTTTTCCAAAATGCTTACCCTTAGGAAATTCTTTCAAGACTCCAATGGCATCCTTCCAATAGAGTAGAGGCTCAAGAACAGGCTTAAGGTCCCACACCTCTATAGCTCGGCACATTCTATCTAAGGCACGAACTGAACCTACAACAATACCTTGCATTCGAATCTGATTCATTACAACAGGCAAAAGATTTGCATCCATGGAATTACCACCTAGGACTCCTATAAGCGAAATAGTTCCAAATGAGGAAGAGGCTGCTATGGATTGAGATAAGGTATTCATGCCACCAATTTCAATAATATGATCTACTCCGCGTTTATCAGTAATCTTACGAGCTTCTTTGCTCCATTCAGGAAATTCCTTAGTTGAGATGATGAAATCCGCTCCTAAATTTTTTGCTTTTTCAAATTTTTCAGGAGAACTTGATGTACAAATCACTTTTGCACCAAGCTTCTTTGCTATTTGTAAAGCAAATAAGGAAACTCCACCTGTACCTTGCACAAGTACAGTTTGTCCAGGAAGAATAGGATTTGCTTCCATAAGTGCCGACCAAGCAGTGAGTGCGGCACATGGTAGACTCGAACTCTGAGCTAAAGATAAGTTAGATGGAGATTTCACAATTGACTTAGCAGAGAAGATTCCAAATTCTCTCAATGTTCCATCCAAAGGACCACCTAGAGTGCTTCGAAATTCTTCTCGTCGAGGAATTCCATCTCTCCATTCTGGTGCAAAGGCTGTGATGACAGAATCTCCTACTTTAAAGTCAGTTACATCTTCACCAACTTCTAGGATGATTCCTGCTCCATCACTTAAAGGAACCATAGGCAGAGGAAAGCGCGGATCGTATTTTCCTGCTATAACGAGGGTATCACGGTAATTTATAGAACAATTTTTAAATTGAATCAGCACTTCCCCTTTGTTTGGGGAAGTGGGATCAGCTATTGATTGTAGCTTAAGGTTTTCTAAGCCGAAAGATTCTAAAACATAAGCTTTCAATTTTTTATTTCTTTCCTAGGCCAGTTTGGCTTGCGCCAACTAAGATGGACATATTCCCTGATGGATGTTTATTGTCCTTCATAAGTTGATGACAAGCACCAGTCTCATAGAACTCGAATGTTCTAGCAAGAACTGGATCTACCTTCTTGTCGATTACTAAATCATTGATTCCTTTGCAGTTCACATCATTTGCAAAATGTGAGCCTTGGAATCTTTTTTGACGCATCCAAAGATAACGAAGATCAATACTTGCATTGAAGCCAGTGGTACCAGCACATATTACAACCATACCTCCAGTTTCACATACAAAAGCAGAGGTAGGAACGGTTGATTCACCTGGATGTTCAAATACAATTTGTGGATTTTTCCCTTTACCTGCTATTTCCCAAATCGCTTTGCCAAACTCTCTAGCAGCTTTAGTCCATTGACCGAATACTTCTGGTTTGTTGATTTCAGAAGTGATTGCGCCCCAATGGGTAAATTTATTTCTATTGATGACACCAGAAGCTCCAAGCTTCATACAGAAATCAATTTTATCATCTGAGCTAACAACTGCAATGGGAATTCCACCTGCTGCCTTTACTATTTGTATAGCCATAGCACCAAGTCCTCCAGCACCACCCCAAATTAAAACAACATCATCTTTTTTAACTGAATTTGGTTCCCAGTGGTGAAGCATTCTATACGCAGTCGCACCAACTAACATATAAGCTGCAGATTCTTCCCAACTTAGGTGTTTTGGTTTAGGCAAACATTGATGGTCTTGAACTTTACAAAATTGAGCAAAGGAACCCCAATTAGTTTCATATCCCCAGATCAATTGGGAGGGTGCAAACATAGGATCTTTTCCTGCTTTCACCCAAGGATCATTCTTATCCCAAATTCCACAATGAACTACAACCTCGTCTCCAACTTTTACATTCTTAACTTCAGAACCGACCTTATAGACAATTCCAGAAGCATCAGATCCTCCAATATGAAATGGCTCTGGTTCACCTTTCTTATTTCTAGCTCCGATTACATCCACAGGATAGCCAAGAGCTGCCCAGACATTATTGTAATTAACTCCAGCAGCCATAACTGCAACTAATACTTCATCGCCTTTGATTTCTGGAACTTGGATTTGTTCTAATTGGAAGGCTTGCGTCGGTTCTCCGTAACGTTCAGGACGGATGACTTGAGCGTACATTTTGGACGGAACTTCGCCTAGAGGTGGAAGTTCACCGATTGGATAGATCTCTTTTGTTGACATAGACAAATAATTTTATCTTATGAAATTTTTTCTATAGGAAAAATATTTTCAATTTTCCCATTTCAATCAGATTCGAATCAATTTCTTGCTTTTTTGATTTAAAATTATTCTAAACACTATAAAAAAAATCGATAGTAGTGCTTTGAAATGAAACACAGTGGCACTCATCCTAATCTAAAAAAAAATTGCCCTATGCGAGCTTTTTGCAACAACATTGCGTTATTAATACTACTTATAATTATTTATCCGACTTTTAGTTTATTTTCTGCAGATTTTATTCTCTCAGGTAAAGTAAGTTCGACAGATGGTAGCCCAGTCGAGTATGCAAAAGTCTCAATACTCGAAATTAGAAAAGATTACCAAGCGGATTTGGATGGTAATTTTAAATTTGAACATTTGCCGGCTGGCTCTTATACCATAGTAGTTAGTCAGTATGGATTCAAAAGCGAAACGAAGAATATACTTATTAAAGATAAAGATGAGGTTTGGAATCCAAGTTTAAATTTTTCTCTCTTAGAAGATAGTGCTATTGTTGTAAGCGGAAAGTCTATCAATTCTCAGATTCTTACTTCCTCTCAGAGCACTACAGTTGTCGAAGGGAGAAGATTGGATAAGATGCGTGGACAGAATGTAATGGCGACTATTCAAGATCTTCCTGGAATTAGTGTACTTACAACAGGAGCAGGTACAGCTAAACCTGTCATCCGAGGTTTGACTGGTCCTAGAGTTCTTGTTCTAACCGATGGAATACGACAAGAAGAACAGCAGTTTGGAGAGGATCATACGGTTGATCTTGATGCTTTCAATATGCAAAGGATAGAAGTTGTAAGAGGGCCGCAGAGTGTTTTATATGGTTCAGATGCCTTTGGTGGAGTTGTAAATGTTGTTCGAGAGAAAGCTCCACTTGCAAAGGATGGAGCTCCGACTATAGGTGGTTATGTGAGTTCCAACAGCTTTTCCAATAACAAGCAAGATGCAGGAAATCTCAATGTTTATGGATACAATAATGGTATAGGTTATAGAGCAGCCGTTAACCAAAGGAAAGCAGGAAGGATTCAGACACCCAATGGAAGTTTACCTAATACAGGATTCTGGGAGAAGAACACCTCCGCATCCATTGGAACCGATGGTTCCTGGGGAAATATTTATCTAGATTCTTTTCGTAGAGAGGCAGAACAGGATATTTATAACAACCCAGTTGAAGAGCCAATAAGTAACGGATACCAAAGAGTGGTTCATGACAAATCTCATTTGCACGCATTTTTAATTTATGCAATAGGAAATTTGGAACTAGATTTAGGATACCAGAGGAACAACAGAAGAGAGATACCAGGCAAAAATATTTTTGCTCCCATCTATGCTGAATTAGTTGATCCGAATATAGAAGATTTTTCTAAGATTTATTCTATAGCACAAGTTAGCCAAAATCCATATAAAGAAAAACAAGGATTGAATCTTTTTTTAGATACTACGACTTTTGATACTAAATTTCACCATAAGCCTATAGGAAATTTAAAGGGAACTCTTGGAGTTTCTGGGATGAACCAAAGAAATTCTACCATAGGAAGAGAACCTCTCATCCCAGGTTATGGATTGGTGAATATAGCAGTTTTTATTCTTGAGCAGTATTCTATCAATGAGTCTATGAATCTAACTGCGGGCTATAGAATGGATAGACGAGGAATCGATTTCAAATCAAATGCAGATCTTGGTATAAGTCAAAATACTAAAAATTTTGAAGCAAAGACAGGAACCTTGGGCTACGTTTGGCGATTTAAAAAAGAAATGGCATTTGCAGCTAACTACGGTAAGGGATTTAGGGCACCAACACCTTTTGAGATGTTTTCGAATGGTGTTCATGAAGGAACGGGTCGTTTTGAGGTGGGCTCCGAATTTTTAAAGCCTGAATATTCTGATAGTTATGATATAGCCTTACGATATATTTCTAATAAAGTTAAGTCTGAAATTTCTATCTTTCAACAAAATATTCAAAATTTCATTTATTCTACCAATGCTGGTCGAATAGATGATGATAGTGGTCTGCCTGTTTTTAATTATCGCCAAGACAAGGCAGTCTTGAAAGGTGGTGAAATTTCTTTAGAGGCTGAAATTACCAGATGCTTGGTGTTAAATGGAGGAATTGATTTCCTTCATGGGACTGCTTACAAATCTTTAGACCAAAGAACTGCTCTTTCAATATTAAATGGGGAGACAGATGCTACCAAGGTTTTGGAAGATCTACAAACAAATAATGGATCAGCCTTGCCGCGTATGACTCCGAATAGAGGAAGAGCTGGTATTAAGCTTACAACAAGCAAGTTAATCGGACTTGAAAACCCTTATTTACAATTCTCAGGAAGATTTATCGACAGACAATACAGAGTCGATAAACTAGAAACCAGGACAGGTTCTTATAATTTATATGATATTAGTTTAGGTTGGGAATTAAGTTCTCTTCAGAAAAATACAGACAGAGCTAGCTTTGATGTTATCGTACAAAATGTATTTAATAAGGATTATGTTGATCATCTCAGTAGATACAAAGATTACGCCTTAAATCCAGGAATCAATGCTATTTTCAAAGCGAACATTCCATTTACAATTATTGAATAGGCATTTAATGGAGAAAATTCAAATGATTCAGACTATGGTTTCACGAATTAAAAAACATAATATAAATTTTAGTCTTGCTACGATTTTTACTGAAACTAAAAAAATTAATATCTTAATCTTATTATTCTTTGGATTATTTTTTCTTAGCTGTGATATAATGAATAGAACAGAATTGGATAAGAAGGAAAAAGAGTCTGCACGAAATGCGAATGCTCTTTTATTTCTTCTTAATTCAGAATCTACATCAGATTGTATCTTTTGTACGGATACACAAGCGAACCAAGGCAATTGTACATGTTATTCAAAAATTACACTTGGTACCTGCCAAGGCTTTAGCCTCGGTAAAGGAAAGTCAAATTCGTACAGAATTTCTTGTGAAGCACTTGTGAGTAAAGGGATTTGGACTCTTCTGGATGATGGATCACAATTTTGTCCTTACCAGTCTTGCCCAGTTGAGGCTTATAGAGCCGCCTTCACCGCATTTGGTGAGTGAAAAATTTTCCAAAAGAAATAGATAGGTCGTTACATAATTTGTCTCAAAAAAAATCATAACATATATGATTCAAAAAATACTATTATTTCTTCTCTCATTCTTTCTCTGTACCTGCTTGGGCATGCCTAAGCAAGTAAAACCAGTCTCAGGATTCGAACTAGAAAGGTATCTTGGCAAATGGTATGAAATAGCTCGATTAGATCATTCCTTTGAAAGAGGATTGAGTCAAGTAACCGCAGAATACAGCTTGAAGCGTGATGGTGGAGTTCTGGTAAGCAACAGAGGATATTCTGAGACCGATAGGGAATGGAAGGAAGCAGAAGGTATAGCATATTTTGTAAATGAGAAAACGGATGCTTATCTTAAGGTTTCTTTCTTTGGTCCGTTTTATGGATCCTATGTTGTGTTTGAGTTAGATAAAGAGAATTATCAATATGCATTTGTATCAGGCCCAGATATAAATTATCTTTGGTTACTAGCAAGATCCCCAAAAATAGATCAGAAAATAATCGATACCTTCGTTCATAAAGCTTCCAACTTAGGCTTCGATACCAATCGCTTGATCTATGTAAAACACGAATAGAATCTCCATTGACTAGGAAATTTATTCCTAGCCAATCGTAAGACAAAAAAGTATCAATTCTTTGTCTTAGATAAAATCTTTAAATTTTATTTTGATCTGTTCCTTAGGCATAGCTCCTGATACACGGTGGACTTCTTTTCCATTTTTGAATAAAATCATGGTAGGAATTCCGGTTATATTAAACTGATTGGCGATTTCTGGTTTTTCATCTGTATTTAGTTTAATAACAGTTAATTGATCTTTCCAGTCCGCAGCAAGTTTTTCCAATTCAGGGCCTAACATCTTACAAGGGCCACACCAAGGTGCCCAGAAATCCACAAGAATAGGTTTGTCATGTTGGCTTATAAGGTCATTGAAGCTTTTAGGTAGTGTTTCGTTCATTTTTAATCCTCTATTATTTAGACTCTAATATAGGGCTAGGGGTATATAATAAAATTTGAAATATCACAGTCATTTCATAGATTATCTCTATGCTCTAATAGTATATGGCTATTCCTTGCTTGTGCAAGAGAGCTGAGTCCCTATGAATATCAGAAGATCCTACCAAAGATACAAAATCAATCCACCATTAAACTAAATAAGATTCTTTGAATCAATAATAGAGCATGCAGAGATGAAAATATATTGACTAATTTTAAATAATGGAATTTAATATGAAAAAGGTTTTTTAAGAAATATGTTTAATTTTCGAATAAGGCTGATGAATCTAGGCGGAGTATCTCAAGAATTTATACATTTTCCGTTCCATCTTCTTTTGGTTTTACTACAGGATTCTATACTTCTGGGCTATTGCCTAATGGCAAAGCCTATGGTCTTCCCAGCCCAAGCGGAAAATTATTGATCTATGATTATCGAACAGATGAAATTCGAATAAAAATGGACGAATTTTTGCTACCCCTACCAACCAAACAAACAAATGTACTTGTTGTAAATCTTTTTTCTAAAGAAGCTCGGTTGGATATTGTTCCTCAAGTTTATCCAAATAATTTATCACGTTACCCATGAGGCAGCTTCCATAGCTGTGGATGGGGGAATCTACCATACCTCAGATTTATTGCCAACCAGGTGCTTGGCTGGGATCCACACTTTCTAGCAATGGAAAGGTCTATTTTTTTCGGGTATTGCAGACAGACCTGTTTTAGTGGTGGAGATCGGCGAAACATTTTGTAACTCTGTTCTTCTTTCATCTTATTTAAACAATATTTGAATAAAGATAATAATCCCTTATCTAAAATTTGAATTGAAGAAATCAGATTCCAATTTTAGTATAGGGCTACAGCTTGTAGATAGGATGGAAGTATGAAACATATAGACAAATACCGACTTTTTCTTGGCCTTTTAATTTCACTGCCCTTGTTATATATTGCAGTTCTTTATTTTTCACGCCAAGAAAAAAGAACAGAGCCCAATTTTCCACCAAGCTACCTTACATCTTCAGAATATTGTAAAGATAAAAAGTCCAAACGATTGGAATTTGCAAGCAGAGATATCCAAGAGTTACAAATTGCACTCAATTCATTGCAAGAATGTACAACAATATTCTTGAAGCCTGGAGTTTTTGAATTCAACAACTCCTTATCAATCGCAAGTGTAAATGGAATAAGCTTGCAAGGCTCTGGCAAAAATGCTACAACCATACGTTTTGTGAATGCAGGCAATGGGAACGGTGTGGATGTTGAGGCATCGAATTCATTTACCATACGAGACTTAAAAATTTTGGATAGCCCCAAGAATGGATTGGAAATTCGATTATCAGAAAACATCTTGATAGATAATATCATTGTTACATGGTCCAATACATCTGGCGAGGCTATGTCCAAAAATGGAGCCTATGGAGTGTATCCTGTTAATGTTGTTAATGTGCTTCTCCAAAATACTGAAACCTATTATGCTTCCGATGCGGGTCTCTATGTTGGTCAATGCATCAATGCTCTTGTTAGAAACAACCTTGCAGAATACAATGTGATGGGTTTGGAAATTGAGAACACTGTGAACGCGGATGTCTATAACAATATTGTTCGCAATAATACAGGGGGATTTTTAGCTTATGATTTAAATAAAAATACTATAGTCTCACGTAATATTAAAGTACATAACAACACGATTATTAATAATAATTTTCCTAACTTCAGTAGTGCTGGTATAGTAAAGACTGTTCCTTCTGGAACAGGCATTATTCTAACCTCTCTTAGAGAGGCGGAAATATTTAACAACAAGATAGGCGGCAATCATTCGGTTGATATTGCTATTATGAATGGCCTTGTTTCTGAGACTCCAGATTTTTCGGCATGGCCTATGAACAATTGGCGTGTTCACAATATTTATATTCATGACAATGAATTTTTGGGAGGTTCTGGTACTGCAGTTGATAATGGAAACACAGATGAGAAGAATCGTCCCTTAGGAGTTTTGGTTGACATGGTGCATGAGGCTTATAATAAATACTTAGAATCACAGAACAAGCCTAAAGAAAATCTTGCCAATATACTCTATGATGGAGTGGATACAGGATTTACAATCTTAATGATGACAACTTGGTTTGGTAACAATCCTGGCAACCATAACGAAATCTGTATTAAGAATAATACGAAAGGAAAAATTGTTCCCACAGTTTTAGATTTAAATTTGCCTGCTCTACTTGCCAATGCGGAAGAACCCACAAAAGAAAGTATAGCTTCAGCAATTGAGTCAGGCGATACTAGAGTTTATTTGCCGAATAGTGAGTCTCCTTATGGTGGTGCTCCAAGCAAGGGCTTTGATTGTGAAGGATTTGTAGCAACTGGTCTTCCCATTTCCTTTCCAGAGAAATAATCAATATAGTGAAGTTCTATAAATGATTTATAAAAATAGAAATTGCACACTATATCAGGTAAATTTAATTTTAAAGAGTATAATCTTTCTTGGATTAGGAATACTAGTCTGTACAAATTGTAAAGAAAAAGCTCGTCCGAATCAAAATCCTCAAGAATTAGCTATTCTAAGTCAGCTTTCTGAATATGATTTATTTGATAAAGATGAGAATGGCAATCTTATTCCTAAACAATTTGGAACAAGCTATACCTTAAATACATCTTTATTCTCAGATTATACTCATAAAGATAGAGTTATTTTTCTTCCTAAGAATTCCCAGATTCAATATGAATCGGACAAAGTGTTCACTATGCCAATAGGGACTATAATCTCTAAGACATTTTCCATGCCTGCCGATCTGACCAAGCCTACTGAAGATTTACAAAAATTAGAAACTAGGTTACTGATCAATCAACCCAAGGGTTGGTTCGCTGTTTCATATACTTGGAACCAGGAAGGAACAGATGCAGAAATTGCCTATGCTGGTAAGAATATACCTATCCAATTCAAAGACACAGATGGCAAAAAGGTGAACTTTACCTATTCAGTACCTTCGCGAAACCAGTGTACAAGCTGTCACCAATCTTATGAGGGAAGAAGTCAATCTATAGTTCCAATAGGTCCCAAGGCAAAGCATTTGAATAAAGAAATTTCTACAATAGATGGCAACATTAAGAATCAACTTTCTATTTGGAAAGAAAAGGGTATACTAGCAGGTCTTCCATATTTCGCAGTTCCTAAGTTAGTTGATGCATTTGATAATCATCACAGTGTAGAAGATAGAGCTAGAGCTTACTTAGATATCAATTGCAGTCATTGCCACCAAGGGGCTGGAGCAGCTGGAATGAATTCCAAATTGATACTCACTGCAGAAGAAAGCAATCTTTCAGAACTCGGTTTGTGTAAGACTCCTGGTTCCGCAGGTAAAGGAGGGGGCGGGCTTAGATATGATATAGTTCCAGGTAATGCCGATGCTTCCATTCTGTACTATAGAATGGCAACTCAGGACAGTGGAGCCATGATGCCTCAAATTGGTCGTGCTCTAGTCCACAAAGAAGGTCTTGAGCTAATTCGCAATTGGATCAATTCTATGCCTGCTAAGGAATGTCCATAGATAGATTCTTTTCTATCTCTAAGGCATCAATGAGTTATAAGAAGATTATTTTACTTGGATTTGGAATATTTTTTTTTACAAATGGTTGCAATGAAACAAAATCAATTGAATTGCCCAGATATTTACCCAGTGAATCTGAAATCAAATTTACATTAAGTGATGAATCCACTTTCAAAAGATTAGAAGCTAAGGCTAGGTCTAAGGGTTTTGCAAGTGCGAAAGAATGGAAGATATCTGTCATATCCCAAATTACAGAATCAGACATGGATGCTATGGTTCGTTTGGACAAATCGCAGGGCATAAGTATCTTAAACCAAGATTCAAATATTTTAGAATATACGAATAAACTTAAGAACCGTTTAGCTTGGACTATTCTTTTTCAGGAAGAAAATATTTCTCTCATTCAAAAATCACAATTGCCAGAAAAATCTCAAGCTATCTTAAATAAATTTCCAAACCTTCCCATCAAAGGAAATACTCAAGCAAAATTAATCATTTTTGAATTTTCAGATTTTACCTGCCCATATTGTAGAAAATCGCACAGAGTCTCGGAAGAAATTTTTATAAAGTACAAAAAAGAAGTTTCTTGGGTTTTTATTGATTTTCCTTTAACAGACTTTCCCTTTCAAGATTCACCTGCTCATCTTTTGGGAGCATGTATCCATGAGGAAAATCCTAAGCTTTTTTGGGATTACTACAAGCGCGTATTTACGATGGATGCTATGAGTTCGGAACAAAATGTATCTAGACTTGCTATTAAGCAATATGGTTTTACAGAAGATTCTTGGAAGGACTGTAGAAATGGATCTGGAAAATTTAAAATATCTCTACATGAACTGCATTCCAAGAAGAAATATTTAGAAAGCCTAGGTGTATCAGCAAGGCCAAGCTTTCTTATAGGAGGACAATTTGTTCAAGGTTACCTCCCATTTCCTAAATTTGAAAAAATTTTAAAAACTCAATTAAATTCACTTTGACTCCTTTTTTAAGATTCTTTAAGATCATACTTTGATAGGGGAAAGATTATACATGACCATTCAATTTAAGCAATCAATATTGGTTTGCCTTTGTTCATTAATATTAATCATTAATTGTGGAACGAAAGTTCAGATTTCTATGGTGACATCAACTTCGGCGGCTTCTGGCCAAGCCTTTGATGCTCTGAATGGAAAAATATGGAAGGCAGAAGAGGGTGCTGAATTTGTTAAGCTACATATTTATGCAGATGAGGTAATTCCGTTATCAAAAGTAGAGGCGATTTCTTGTGATAAGGAATTTAAAGATAGTGTTTTTGTATTTATCAACTTTGATGAAGTATTTAGATCTTCTGAAGCAAAGAAATCTTCAGCTCTTGTAAGCTATGATCCGCCCGTATCTGCTCGATCTATAACTTTTAACTTTCAAAAGAATTCTAATATTTGTCTTAAAGCAATCAATCTTTATGATGCATCTGGTAAGAAGTATAATGTTCAAACACCAGAAATCATTGAAGCTAAGGTGACAGCTTCCGAAACAGGAGCACCCCAGGCTTCCTATGATGTTATGAATCTTTTTGATAGTCGATATGAATATGCTTATGCAACAGACAAGGGTGCTAAGGATGTTACTATAAATTTAGCCTTTCAAGATGAAGTAGATATTGAATCTGTTAAAATTTGGAATGGATACCAACGATCAGATGTTCATTGTGTAGACAATGGAAGGGTTACAAGGTTTCAACTTACGGGTGATAATGGCTATAAGGAAACAATAAGCCTTACAGATGAGCTTGGTTCACAAACTGTAGCTCTTCCTAAACCATTTTCTGGCAAAAATCTTCAATTTAAAGTAATAGATTATATCAAAGGTAGAAATGCAAAAGGTATAGTAATCAGTGAAATGCGCTTTTTCAATGGGAAGCGATGGTTACTTCCCAACTCTTTTCCTACAACAAGAGCCATAGCTGAGTCCAACACCAAGCAATTTAAATCTGCTGGATTAGCTTCAATTTTGAATCGTTCCATTGAAGGAGGCGATGAAATCTCAAGTAATAATGTTGTTGAGATGAATGTCCCTCAAGAAGGATCTACACCACAGGCAAGTGATGAATCCAATTCAGTTGAGCTTACAGAAGAGGATATTCCAACGAGATCGAATTCAAATTGGATACTTAGATTTAGAACTGATGGAAGTATGTTTTTAGAAGGAACAACGGGACGATACATAGAATCTGATGTTGGAGAAGTGTATGAGAACCAAAGATTTTATGCACTTGGCAATTACGAAGTGAAAGAAGTTTCTGAAAAGGGAATGGTAGTTAGGATCTTCGGTTTCTTACGAAATACAAAAACATCAGAAGAAATTATTTATGGAGAAGGTGATTGCAATGGTTGTGGGAGAGACTGCAATAAACTGGGATCAGGTGCTGATCCTAATTCTATAGAAAAAATATTCCAAGAATATTTAGAAGTTACCAAAAAAGATGGAAAATTTTATATCAAGAATCAAAAGAAAACTAAAAATTTAGATTTTGATTCCTTAGAACTTTCTCTTTATTGATATAGAATCTTATGCGAATTTTTCAAAGATTCAATTCGAACATAACAATGTATAAGTTGCAATTGCTTAAGACATTCCTTGTTTTGCTTATTTTTATAAATTGTGGATCAGGTTCAGATAGTCCCCAAGATTTTTCTAAAGAAAATGCTGATGGAAGTAGAATTTCTAGACCAATTTCATTGACGAAATCAGATAAAGTCAATATCAATCTGGTTTGGGATTTTAAAAATTTACCCATTAGCTTAAAAGTAGAACTTTATGAGCCACCATCCCAGAGGCCTTTTTCACTTTGGGAGACAGGCTCAGGCAAAGATGAATCGAAACTTGCCTTCTCCAAACCGATACTAGGCGATGGTAAATCTATTATCTTGAACCCTGGGACAAAGAAACAATTTGTTCTTGTTATACGAAATCCAAGCGACGAAACGATTCATTTTTTTGCAGCTCCCCACAGAGCCGAACCAGAGGAAGCTAGTCTGGGATTTAAATTTAAATGTCTATGTATCAATCACGCATTTACCATTCCACCCAAAGAAACTTGGTATAGAATCGTTGAACTAAAACTCTCAGATGGTTTCTTAGGAGACAGTCTTCTTGTAAGCCATTCTATTATTGGTATACCAAAAGAAAGGGTTAAGGACTTTCAGAAATCTGCTTCATCAGATCACGAACATTGAAAAATTTAGGTTTATTTGAAGCAAATTGGAAAGAGGAATCTAAATCAAAGTTAGAATCATTTCTATGATTTACATCTTCATAAATCTATCGAAAGCTTCTCTTTCTTTTTTTCTGCGAGCTGCATCTTCATCTGTTTCTACTGGTGCAGTTTTAGGATTACTTGGATCAGAGCTTGGAGCATTTTTAATTTGTGGAATTGGATTGGGTACTGTAGCTGGGCTTGTCTGTGAGTTGCTGGAAGCAGTATTTTGATTCTCTGTGGTGGGATTTGTTGCTCCAACTGCTTTGAAATATTTTTCTTCTTTTTTACTTTCTATCAGCTTCGCTTTTTCTAAAGTGGAGACAAGTTTTACCTTGGAATCTTTGGTCTCTATACCCTTTTCATTCAAAGAAAGAATTTGATTCTTTTTAAGATTAACAACTTCACCATCAATATTGACCTCTGCTTCTCCTCTTGCCACCGCGACATCCAGAGCTTTAGGATTTTGTTTGGCAACTATAACATCGCCATCTTTTACCTTTACTGAGCCAGCAGAAGACTCAACCAGTATAGAGGTAGAGATGCTTTCTTGGATTTGTGTTTTCTTAACATTGATAGATCCCTTGGTGAAGTTGATTTTTTGAACTTTTTCACTAATTTCCAAAATAACCATAGTATCTTCATCCATTTGTATTTCCGTTCCATCTTTGAGCATCAGAGTTGCTTGCGATGATTTATCAGATCGTACAGAATCTCTATTGGACAGTGGGCTATTGGAATCTAGGTCTTCCCATACTACTTCATTATCAAATTTTCTTTGAATCTTATTGTATTTAAAAGTTACATCTCCGATAATTTCTCTAGTTCCAATTCCCTTGCGTTTGTTTATATCAGCATAGAAAATATATACAAATATTAGTGTATTCAAAAAAAGGAAAATCCCGAATTTCCATTCATTGATCCAAGATAATATTTGCAAAATACCTCTTCTCATACTCTAATTATGCCCTGGCTCCTGATGAGCTTTTCGATTCTTGGAAAATAATAGCTCGTAATTCTTGGATAGACTTTGGTGCTTGTGAATCGTTAAGTCTCCCTAAGACTGCATAGATGACTTGTGGTTTCTTTTTACCTTTAACATGTATAGCTTTCATTTTTTTGACATTGTATTTATTGGCAACTTTAGAATATGCTGATTCTGTAATGAGAATATCTGTTCCAAATTCTTTATTTAGACCTTCGACTCTGGATGCCAAATTTACTGCATCACCTATAACAGTAAATTCTAATCGTTCTTCCGAACCAATTTGACCTGCAATAACATCTCCAGTGTTAATTCCAATACCTATTCGAATGAAAGGTTTCTTTACAGTGCCCCTTGATTTATTGAATACTACCAAAGATTTTCTCATTAAGAGAGCAGTCTCGATAGCACTTTCAGTATCGTTGTCAGTGCTACTGATGGCTCCCCAGACAGCCATAATGGAATCGCCTATGAATTTATCAACAATGCCTCCCTTCTGATTGACACAGGATACCATCTCAGTCATATAAAGATTCAAAAATTCAACTACATCCTCAGGTTGCATGGTTTCCGACATCCCAGTAAAATTACGAATGTCTGAGAAGAAAATAGTGCATTCTTTTCTCTCTCCACCTAGACGCATACTTCCATGGAGAGCTTTTTCAGCAAGTTCTGGACTGACAAATTTACCAAAAGCATCCTTGATTTTATCTCTTTCTGAAAGTCCTTTGCCCATGTGAACAAAGGAACGTGTTAGCACTCCTATCTCATCTCCACTTGTCTCTTTGATATCAAGTTGGAATTCTCCTCTTTCTATCTTCTTTGAGGCTTCCACTAAGGAAAGAATTGGCTTTGTTAGGTTCTTGGAGTAGATAAAAACAATCAAAATAGAAACATTCAGAATAATAATCATCAAGTAAAAGTTTCTTCTTTGGATATTATTCACTTCTTCCATTGCCTTTTCTTCGGGAACCGAAGTGACAACAGTAAGATTTCCTAGTCCTAGTTTCTTGAAAGATGCTAGAAAAATTTCCTTATTCGCATTTTCATACTTCACCTGTCCATTGTTTATGGGACTCGCTTGGATCTTTTCATAGATAGGTAGTTCTTTGAAGCTAGTTTTATTATAGACTTCTTCTTTCTTACTGTGGGCAAGCACAGTTCCATCTTGGGTTAACATGAAATTGTCAGTGATCCCAGAACTTTTGAAAGAGTTAAGGATGCCGTCCATTTTGGCTAGGGCCACTATAAAGCCAGATCTATCTTCCATTTTGTAGGGATAAGATACAGCTATCAAAGGTTCTTTGTTGATACTTGAATTTAGAACTACGGTTTTACCCTTATAGGAACTTGAAAATGTTTTCAAATCACTCTTTACATTTTTATCTAATACAGATTTGTCCCAGTTCTTTTCTGTAAGAAAAATCGGATTATAGGATTTCTGATTCAGAGTAGCTTGGCCATTTTCCATAACGTAAATGTATATGGCTATAAAACCTTCTTCACTTGATATATCATTCAATTCTGTGATTTCCGATTTATCTGCCAAGTTTATAGCTGAACCCTGGGATAGGGAGATAGCAGCAAGTTTTGCTGAGCGTATCAAGTTGGAAATATCCGATCGAGTCTTGGCTGCAATGAGTTCTGTGATCTCTAAGTTCTTTTCTTTGATTCTTAGTTCATTATCGTTCTTAAAGAAAAAAGTAGCTATGTAAATGATGGAACTAATGGAAAGTATAATAATGATAGATATAATAAAAACTAATTTGAGGCGTATGCTCCAATTATAAAAAAGGCGGCTTATCCAGCTTTTATTTTCTATAGGATCTTTGTCTTCTGGCTCTTGGGTATAAGTGTTGTTAGAGTAAGTCGTAAAACTTGCATCACTCTCATCGGATCGATCCCAGTCAGTTTCAAAATTGGATTCCGGAGCAGGATTAGACTTTGTTAGTTTACTCTTCTTTAAGGTAAAAGGCTTGGAAATGGATTTGGAATTTGTCGAAGATTTTCTCTTCAACAAGGGCATTGCCTTTTGTTTCTTTTTCTTTGAGGCAGTTTGCTTACGCATATAATGAAACCTTCTCCCAGATTCTATGAAAATCATAGAACTAATTCTAATTCATACTTAAGATCAGACATAATATGTATTGTTTATACATATTCAATTCATTCTTACTATCTACTTAGGATTGGTATGCATTTGATCTTTTAGGAGCAAGCATTTTTATTTTTTTAAAAATTTCTAATCCTTAAAATGATAGTAATTTTTACAATTTTTCTGGATTGCACCTATTTATCATTAAAGAATAGAAAAACATTTATTTTTTTGGTTCATAATTATGCGATCAAGTCTCAATTTAATCAAAAAAGATTTGCCAATAAGATCTATTTTTCAGAAACTTAGTCAAGTTTTTCAACATTGAGGTCTTTATGAGTATGTTTAGTTTTAAACCGATGAGACAGAGTTTTTCTCTTCTTACTATTTCAATCTTATTTGGATTTTTGCATTGCACAGGAGCAGGTAAAATGCAGATTTCTCCCCCATCGGTTAATACTCAAATGATAGACAAGGGAGTTTCTTATTCTATTTCGGATGATTACCTCAAGATTCATTCCTCCATTCATGCAACTTCCATACTGGAGTTTCCCTTACATAAAGCATTTATACAAGCATCCAAATCGGAATCGGAAGTATCTTATCGAATGGCGGCTTTTCAATTCAAAGATAAGTCTTTGGTGGAATGTAAAGACCAAAGTATAGATAAGATAGAAATTTCCAATAAAACATTGGTTATACGAGGAAATCTTTATGGTGAGAATTGTGAGACAACATATATTTTAAGAATTCTTCCTGTTCATTCCCAAGAAGTAAACTTTCAATTGGAACTAAATGATCCAAGCTTAAATCGAATTTCTTTAGAATTGCTATCCCAAGAAGAGGAAAGAATCTTTGGTTTGGGAGAACAGTTTACTCATTTTGATTTTAAAGGCAAGAAGCCATTTCTTTTCACTGAAGAACAAGGAATCGGAAGAGGGGATCAACCAATCACTGCAGGTGCAAATCTAATTGCAGGAGCAGGTGGAAATGAATATACTACTTATGCTCCTATCCCACATTATATAACATCTCTTAACCGATCTGTGTTTATAGAAAATTCTGGTTATTCCAAGTTTGATTTTAGTAAAGATGATTCAATTAAGATTCTCTTCTGGGATACAAACTTAGAAGGTAGTTTCAAAGGAACTGCTTGGATAGCATCCAATCCTCTTGAACTCATTGAACTCTATACGAAGAAAACAGGTAGAATGCCAGATATGCCAGACTGGGCCTTTGGAACCATCTTGGGCTTGCAAGGTGGAACTAAAAAGGTGACGGAAGTTGTAGACAAGGCAATTGCAATGAAGAATCCAATTACCGCACTCTGGATCCAAGATTGGTGTGGTAGAAGAGTTACAAATTTTGGTGATCAGTTGCAGTGGCGTTGGTATGCTGATGAGAGTCTTTACCCAGATTTTACGAAATTTGTAAAGACCATGAATCAAAAGAATGTAAAGGTCCTAGGATATATCAATCCTTTCTTGGCAGACGTAGATCCTAAGAAACCAGGCGGTGATACCTTTACCAATCCAATGCTTGAAGAAGCCAAATCCAAGGGCTACTTAGTGAAAAATTCCGAAGGCAAACCTTACCTCATTCAGACTGTTGGTTTTCCAGCTTATTTAATTGATATTACAAATCCAGCTGCTGTGAAATGGACCAAAGATATTATCAAAAAAAATATGATAGCAGTAGGTCTTTCTGGTTGGATGGCAGATTTTGGGGAATGGCTTCCTGTAGATGCTGTCCTTCATTCTGGAGTTTCAGCAAAAGTCTACCACAATAGATATCCTGTGGATTGGGCTAAGCTCAACCGAGAAGCAATTAAAGAAGCAGGCAAGGAAGGCCAAATTGTATTCTTTACAAGGGCAGGATATTCTTACTCTAATAAATACTCTACCTTATTTTGGTTAGGTGACCAGATGGTAAGTTTTCAGAAAAATGATGGCCTACCTTCAGCTGTTCTGGGCATGACAACTTCTGGTATCTCTGGAATTTCATTGAACCACTCTGACATTGGTGGCTACACAACTATTTCCAATCCCTTGAAGAATTACCATAGAAGTAAGGAGCTTTTACAAAGATGGGCTGAGATGTCCGCCTTTACCCCTGTTTTTCGTACCCATGAAGGAAATCGTCCTCTCAAGAACTGGCAAGTTTATGAATTTGAAAATTCTGAAAAAGTTAAATCCCAATCTGATTTAGATACGGGTTTGCACTTTGCGAAAATGGGCAGGTTGCATTTTGCTCTAAAGCCTTATATCAAAAACCTAAGCAAAGAAGCAAGCATCACTGGCTATCCTGTTGTTCGACATCCTTATCTTCATTTTCCAAAAGATCCAATTGTCATGAAATTGAAATACCAATTTATGTTAGGTGAAGATCTAATGATCTTACCGGTCCTTGAATCAGGAGCAGACGAAGTAAAAGGCTATCTTCCAGAGGGAAGATGGAAGCACACATCCTCAGGTAAGATTTATGATGGAAATTCATGGCTTGAAGTAGAAGCAAAAATTGGTGAACCTGCTGCATTTATCCGTATGGGTGGCAAATCTCAAGCAATGTTAGAAAAAGCATTGATAGGGACCAAGTAGTTCGACCTAATTTTCAATAATTTATTTAATATAAAATCATCATATAGCATATTAATTATGATATGCTATTGACAGACTCACCTGATTGATTTGGATAACATAAAAAGTGGATATTGTATCCCCTATAATCCATAGGTAGTCTATGAATTCTTCAAATCAAACACAATTAGAACAATATATCGATGAGAAATTCAAAATTGAGAATCTCAAAAATGACAAATTTATAATATTCTTATTATTTGCTCACATATTTTTCATTCAAATCTTTGCTATAGGTTATGGAACCTGGTTAATAGCCTTAGCTCCTTCTCTGCTTATCTTTGGTCTCAGCTTAGCTGCTTACATTTTTTTTAAAGGAAGATTGATTTCAAGATTGATCTTTAGCTTTGCTATAATGAGTTATTCATCTATTTTGATACTAGCTGAATTGGGAAGAATGGAAATGCATTTTCATGTTTTCTCAGCGATGGCATTTTTACTCGTTTATAGAGATTATTATACTATTATTACAGCGGCAGCAACAATAGCGGTTCAACATGCTGTTTTTAATTTGGCTCAAGAGTATGAAGTTACTTTAGGAAATATTCCACTCATTACTTACAATTATGGACATGGTTGGGATATAGTTTTTTTACATGCAATTTTTGTAATATTTGAAGCTGGTGTTCTGATATATTTTTCTTATGTAATGAAAAAGCAATTTATCAAAGAAAGAACGGAATACCTAGAGGTAAAATCTATGATGCTTCGAAATGAACAAATAATTCAAGATATGGAATCTATCACAAAACAAACTATTGAAACAATAGAATCCGTTACGAATAATTCGAATTCAATTGCTAATGAAGCAGAAAAGCAAGCTGCTTCCATAGAAGAAATTACAGCAGCCATTGAAGAAATAACCTCATCTGTAGATAGTATTGCTCAGAACACTCAGAACCAATCAAACGAAACAAGAGACCTTAATAAATTAATGGATGGTCTTATATTGCTTAATACTACAGTTTCTGAAAAAATTCAAAATAGCAATCTTATACTAAAAGAAACGGAAGCTAAGGTTATTATTGGTGAAAGAATTTTGGACAAAATGTCCTCTTCAATAATGAATATTGAACAGACTTACGAGGGTATGAAAGAAATTATGGAAGGCATACAGGAAATAGCAGATAGAATTAATTTATTATCTTTAAATGCATCCATAGAAGCTGCTCGCGCAGGACAATTTGGTAGAGGATTTGCTATAGTTGCTGATGAAATATCTAAGCTTGCGGATAATACGGCTGTCAGCATAAAGGAAAGTAGCAATTTACTGAAGGAAATAAAAAAACAATTGTCCTCGTCAAGTGAAGTGACTAAAGACGGTGTTACAACATTTTCAGATATCATTTCTAAATTTTCTATTGTTAGAGCAGAAGTTACTGATTTTTCTGAAGTTTCTGCCAAGCAAATTGAAAATTTCACGAAAATAAAAAATAAAATTACTGATGTTTCACAATTGGCAGATGATATTCAAAACTCTACAGACGAACAAAAGCTTTCCATGAATGAGATCCTTTCTTCGATCTCATATGTAAATGAAAATACGAATATTTTTGTACAGAAATCATTGAATCTAAACAGCGTAGCGATTTCTGCTGATTCGATCACAATCAAATTAAGGGATACTATGGATAGCTTAAAGTCATAAGAGAAAAAATTAAATGATGAAAAAGATATTCCTAATTTTTTTATCTATCATATCAATTGCAGTTTCTCTTTATTTGTTTTTTGGTTATTCAACTAATTTTTATGGATTACAAGTTTCTAATAAGATAGAAGAATTTTCTTTAGTTGACCAAGATGGAAATGAATTTTCAGAAAATAATTTCAAAAATAAACACTCTTTAGTTTTTTTTGGATATACTAAATGTTATACGGTCTGTCCAGTTTCAATGAGGAAGTTGGAAGCTCTTTCTAAAAGTATTAACTCCCCAAATCTACAAATTATTTACATAAGTATAGATCCATCCCGAGATGATTTAGAAAGCCTTAAAATCTATATCAATAAATTTGGTAGTCAATTTGTTGCATTAAACGGAACTAAGGAAAGGGTAAATAGACTGGGTCAAAAATTCCGAATTCAAGTATCCAATGTGAATTTTGGAGATGAATTTAATCCTCAGTATGAGCATTCGGGCCATATCTATTTTGTAGATTCTAATGCAGAAATCAAAATGATTTATCCAACTAGTCTACAGGATATAGCGAAAATAACTCAGGATATTCAAATTCTAATGGAAAAGATAAATTAGATTATACCCTGCTCATCTTCGATTCATTGATCATTATAATTAATTTATTGTAATTTTCAATAATTTCTTTTGTCTTCTCTAAACCTCTCTTGTTGATATCGGGGTGGTATTTTTTTAAAAGTTCTTTGAATTTTTTCTTAAGATCTTCTTTCGTAAAACCATCTTCAAGATTGAAATAAGTTATTAACTCAAATAACTCTCTACTGTAGTGAGGTTTTCTTTTTTGTTTTTTTGATTTATCTTTTCTGAATTCTCCGAACAATTCATAGTAAGAACGATCTCGGAATTCTTTAGTTATATCTTTTATGTTTAAGATTTTTGTCGGAATCAATGCTTTTAAATAATCTCGCAAAAATACATCAGCTCCAGTCTCAGGATGAATTCTTCTAAAGCTCATGAATTCGAAGATGCAGCGATCTAGAAAAAAATCTATTTCAAATTTTTCGCTAATATATGCATCCACCGCATCATCATATTCCTGACTTGCTGTTGCGAGCAACAATAAGGTATCTTTATCTAGATCATGTCTAGCCAAGGATTCCTGGATGATATGCTTAAAATTTTCTCGAATTTCATAAAGGACTCTTTCATCAAAATAGATGCCAGCGGTAGCAAATCGATCTTGGATTCCTGAAATATTTAAACAATATTGTAAAAATTCACAAAAGTAATCTCCATCTATTTCTGTAAATCCCAGTCTAGTTTCTCTATCAGGTTTGGATGTTTTGAAATTATAGATTTTACGATAGAAATCTTCCTTTCCCAATTGCATTAGTTCTGCAAGTCTTTCCATAGAAATTGTCCACCGACATTCTAAGGCGGTGTTTTGAAGATCGAAGATTATATCATCTAAAATTTGATCTGGACTTAATTTCTCAGGCATAGCTACATTCAAGCTAGAGACAAAGAACAGCTTGGCAAGTAAATTATCTTGGATAATTTAGGGATATGATGAATCAAATAAATAATCCTGGATTAGAAAAATTTGATATTTCCGATTATAATGGAAGTAGTGGAGTAAATTTTTACGAGCAAGATAAAATCTTACAGAGGATGGTAGATAGATACTCTTCGTTTTTTACCCAAGACCATAGAAAGGATATGCACAATCACTTGAGTGCTTATGGTAATCTGTTAGGTGGAATTTTGAATGACTTGACTCTTGCTTCCCATAAGGAAGGAAAATACGGCGAAATAAAAAAATATGATTCTGTTGGAAACAGGATAGATGAAATAATTTATTCAGAGGAACAATTACAATCTAGAAAGATTTCATATGATTATGGTGTTGTAAATCTTGACTTTCATAAATCGTGGAATCATAGTTTTCCATATATTCACCGTTACGCTTTAGCTTACCTTATGAATCTGAATGGGGAAGGTGGTGTTTCTTGTCCGCTTGCAATGACAGATGGATTGATATCTGCTTTGAAGCAAATTGGAACAGATGAACAAAGAAATAAATACCTTCCTCTGATAGCCGGAGAGGGAAGTTCTTCTCATTTTATGTGCGGACAGTATGTAACCGAAAGAGTCGGTGGTTCCAATGTTGGCGCTAATAGAACAATAGCTATCAAGCAAGAGAATGGAAAGTGGAAATTGATTGGTGAAAAATGGTTTTGTTCCAATCCAGGAGACCTTTGGGTGACAACGGCAAAAATGGAAGGAACTAATACGATTGGAATGTTTTTGGTTTCGAGGTTTAAAGAGGATGGAAGTCTGAATGAACACCATCTTTTGAGAAAAAAGGATATCATTGGATCAAGAGGTAAACTTACTGCTGAGATTATTTATGATGGAGTTGAGGCTGAAGAACTTGGTAGAACTTCTCATGGTATTGTAAATTTAATAAGAATTATCATTAAAGCATCCCGTATACATGTAGGTTTGGGGGCATGTGGGAACTCTAGACGTGCAATTATGGAAGCCTCAGCTTATTCAAAGTTCCGAACAGCATATGGTAAAAATATTCATACTTTTCCAGCTTATAAATCTCAACTTGTTGAACTTCAGATACTTCAATCTATCTGCACAATATCTAATTTTAGAATGGTTTACCATGCGGAACAGAATACGAAGCTTCAAGATCTTTTGATTCCATTAATGAAATACAAGGCATCCTCTCTTGCATCTTATATTTGCAAGTCAGCCATGCTCTGTTTGGGAGGAAATGGAATTATTGCAGATTTCTCTCCTATTCCTAGGCTCTTAAATGATTCCATAATCAATGAATCCTGGGAAGGAACACATCTTATAATTAGCGATCATTGCATGCATGCCTTAGGTAAGGATAAAGTTCGTAAGGAATGGAATGAGGAATTGAGTGCAAATATAAAACTCGCCTCATCCATCCAAGTTTTTTCTGACTTAATCGTATTTTTTCATAATTTATTGACTAAGTGGGAGGAGCTATTCTCGAATTCGAAACAATGGAAAGATGCGAATCGACTTTTCATTATTGATAAAACATATGAAATATTTTCTCTATCTCTAATTATTCAAGAAGCAGCATGTCAATATGATAAACAAAATAAGATCCATTTCTACTATGAGCACCAAGAAGAAATTTACCAAGATATAGCATATGCATACAAAGAAATATTGGAATTCGGAGTTGGTGCTTACAAAGCTCCTAAGGGCATTTTTATGAACCAAGATAAATTGGATAGATTATTAGAATATTTAAGTTGAATATTCTAATATAAATAAATACAAATGACGAATCTTATTTTAATTTTCTTGTGCTTGTTACTTGGAATGTTAATCCGTCGTAGTAATAGGTTCCCACAAGCCGCACATCGCGCATTAAATGGATTTGTTATTCATGTATCCCTTCCAGCTTTAATTCTTTATCATATTCACTACTTAGAATTAAGATCTGATTTGTGGTTAGCTGTTTCTATGCCATGGATAGTATTTATTTTTGGGTTTTTTATCTTCTGGTCTCTCTATCTTTTGGGCTATCTAGAAAGAAAAACTGCTGCTTGTCTTATTCTGACTTGTGGATTGGGAAACACTTCCTTCGTAGGACTTCCCTTGATCGAAGCGTATTTCGGTAAGGAATTTTTAGGAATTGGAATCATCTTAGATCAATTGGGAACCTTCCTTGCTCTCGGAACAGTGGGTGTATTGTTTGCGTTTTATGCAAAATCAGATACTTGGAATTTTTCAGAAATGGGGAAAATGGTTTTTAATTTTCCTCCAAGCCAAGCCTTAGCTCTCGCTTTTTTAAGTAAAATATTTCTCTATCCCGAATGGTTGGATAATGTCTTGCTACGCTTAGGTGACACATTGACACCAATAGCATTGGTTTCTATAGGTATGCAATTAAAAATATCAGACATCCGATTAGAAGCAAAATCAATCTTAATTGGCCTCTCATACAAATTGCTTCTAGCTCCACTCATCATTTTTCTGATCTATATTTTCAGTTTTAATACCAGATCAGATCATCTAAACGTAATAGTATTTGAATCAGGAATGGGGCCTATGGTAACGGGAACAATTATAGCTATAGAGAACGAATTAAACGAACGATTAGCATCCGTTATACTAGGAGTTGGAATCCTTGTCTCAATGCTTTCTACCAATATTTTGTTTTCTCTATTACAAATGTAGTTCTAAATATAAGAATTGGATTTATTTTGAATTATAAAAGTATGGTTTAAGATGCAGTCCAAACCTCCCACAAAGTTTTATATCTTGTTAATTATAGCTATGATCACTTGGGGTTTTGCATGGCCTTCGGGGAAGGCTATAGCAGGATTAGAGCCTGCGCCAGTAATCATTTTCTGGCGATTTTTGCTAACAGCTATTACTTTGCTTCCTATTATTTTACTTAAAGGAAAATCTCTCAAGCTTACTCATGTAACGGAATATCGTGATGTACTTTTAGGTGGTATTTTATATACAGTTTACAATCAATTCTTTCTTTATGGGCTTGAGAACGGCCTTGCTGGAGCTGGGGGAGTTCTTGTTACTACTCTAAACCCAATTCTAACCTATATCTTAGTTCTCTCACTGGCTCGTAGACTTCCTACAATACGTGTAGCTCTGGGACTTACATTAGGTTTAATAGGAGGTTGTATTCTTCTCCGCATTTGGGATCTTAGTTTAGATTCTTTATTTGCAACAGGAAATTTTTATTTCCTTATTGCATCAATGTTTTGGGCACTTTTAAGTATGAATAGCCATTCGAGCGGTTCAAAAATTTCTCCAGAAGTTTATGGATTCTATGTGTATTCCATAGGAACTTTCATTGATTTTACTTTTGCTATACCTTATGGAATCTTCCATGTCTTCGAGCAATCCATAGTATTCTGGTTGCAGGTATCCTATCTTGCAGTAGTTTCAACTACCTTCGGAACAACTGTTTATTTTTTTGCTGCAAGTAGACTTGGATCTAGAACTGCATCTTCCTTTATCTTTTTAGTACCTGTCACAGCCTTATTTGGATCCTGGTTATTTTTAGGAGAGGTTCCAGAAGTATCTACTCTAATGGGAGGAGTTTTTGCAATTCTTGCTGTGATGATTTTAAATTCGAAAAAAGAAGAAATGAGTAACTAAACCATCATCTTCATTATTTTTTCTGCAAGACCTCGTACTGTAATTTCCATAGATTTTGCATTTACTAGAGGAAAATCAGAGTCTATGGCAAGACTTGAATAACCGTGTACAATTGACCATGCATACATAGCGTATTCTTTGGAGTCTACAGATAGATTCCTTTCTTTAATATAATCTTTACTGAGTTGAACCAAGACTGAATAAGAGCGTATCATGGATCTTTTTAAAATTGCATCAGGTTGCAAATTTCGCCTTTGGAACATTAGTTGGTACCATCCAGGGAAGCGTAGTGAAAATTTTATATAAGCAAGACCCGCTCTACGAAATGAATCTTTAGAATCCTCTCCAAAAGTTGCTGCATTCGTTTGATAAATTGCAAGTCTATCGAATCCTAATGCAGCGATTTTGTTAAATAAAGACTCTTTATCTTTGAAGTGGCGGTAGACTGCTGAATGTGAAACTCCTGCTGATTTAGCAATTTCCCTCAGACTTAAATCTGATGCCTTTTTATCTTTAAGAAGAAAAAGGGAGGATTTTATAAGGCTATTTTCTAGATCTCCATGGTGGTAAGAACGTTTCCCTTTTTTCCTATTCATTGGTTGATAATAAAATTAATGTGACCGCTAGCAACATTAATTTGTTTCCCTGATTGCACCTATCAAATACATTGGACAAATGTAACCACTGGTAACATTAAAGGAGATTTATGAGCAATTTAAATAAAGAACAAATCGAAGAATTTTTATTTGAAATGAAAGAAAATATGAAGTCTAGCCCTATTCCGGTAAGGATTCCGCCACCCAGCTTTACGACCATGAAGGCAGAAATGGTTGAATACGTTAAGAACAAAAGTCTAATTGTATCTTTCCCTGTAGAAGATTACCAGACCAATCCTGCTGGATATATGCAAGGTGGATTTATTGCAGCAGCTTTTGATAATGTTTATGGACCTTTGAGCTATATGATTGCTAAGAGACCGACTACTACGATAGATATGAATATTCAATACATAAGAGCTGTCAATATAAATCAAAGGGTTTCTATAGAAGCTAAGCTAATTGCAAAAGGTTTCACAACTCTTCACATGTCTGCTGAGATGATAGGGGAAAATGGAAAGCTACTTGCTACTTCTACAACGAATTTACTTGTACTGAGAATTCCTAGTTCAGTGAAATAGAAGGTGAGGATAGGCAAGCTAAGCTCTAACCAAAAGTATAGTTAGATCATCCTGAACGAGTAATTCACCACCTGAATATTCAATGACATCATCAACAATTTGTTGGCAAGCATTCGATGGTTCTAGGTTTCTATATTTATGAATTGCTTTTGTAAGCCTATCAATTTCAAAGAATTCTTCTTTGCTGTTTCTTGCCTCGGTAATTCCGTCGGTATAAAGTACGATTTGGTCACCTTGCTGAATATTATAAACTCCTAATTCACAATTAGGTGGGAAATAAGGAAATATTACAGTTCCCGTGGGATTGATCTCTGTCCTAGAGCCATCTTTATGAACTATAAGAAGTGGCATGTGACCCGCTACAGCAAATCGAATCACTTTAGATTTTAGATCGATGCTAGAAAAAGTTGCTGTAATAAAATGCCGATCCACTTTTTTAGCGACTGTTTGGTGAATCATATTGGATGCTTTTACTACATCAGTTGGAAAATCATACCAACTTGAGAGGCCCATCTTCATCATCGTTGCAACAAATGCAGCTGCTACTCCATGCCCTGAAACATCACAAATGAATAAATTTAAGACACCATTCTCTTTGAAATATTGAATGTCTAGAAAGTCTCCTCCAACATCCATCATAGGGAAATATTGATACCCTATCTTAAAATCATTGATCTCTGGAATTGCATCTGGCAAGAGGTAAGTCTGAATGGATCTAGCCATTTTAATTTGGCTTTGAAATTCTTGGTTTTGCTCTTCAATAATTTTGGTTCGTTCTTTTACTTTTTTTTCTAGTTCTAGATTGTTATCGATTTGATTTGAAATTAAAGAGTTATTCTTTTCATCTCTCTCATTCAATAAGACAACTAAGCAATAGGACATTGTAATTTTGGAGAAGAGATAGATATCCAGAAAAATTAAAGTATTATTCAGTGATTTGATTCGATTGGTAACCTCAGCAAATGGTCCAACTCCATGGATAGCATGATAAACAGCTATCGTTGAGAAAATAAACCCACCTAAAACTGTTCCAACATTTCTGTATCTTACAGCAAGAAATACCATGAAGGGAATGGGAATGAACATCAAAGGATCAGATACTGAGAACACATACCAAGCTACTTGGCTTATTATAAGAATACTAATTAAAAACTCTATTGTCTTACCTATTGAGAATACTTTGTAATTTTCTTTATTTAAGATGCTAAGTAGAAAGGGAGCTACAATAATGAATCCCTGCATTTCTCCAGCTAACCATGTAAAGAAAACATTCCAAAATGCCTCATTGGGAACAAAACCAAAAATCATAAGAGATCCCACACCAACAAAAGCACTGAAGGTAGCACCTGGTAAAGTTCCAAAAAACAAAAACACAAGTAAACTCTTCATACTTGCTAGTGGGTCAACTGCTCCAGTCAATTTCTTAAGTATCCAAAGATTTATAAGAGTACTTCCTGTGTTGCCAATAGCGATTAGGCTAGCAGTTGGTATATTTGGATTATTTACAAGGTTAGCTACAAAAGCTCCAAGCACAACTCCAGGAATAGCCTTACGACCCAAAAGCGCAATCGCCGCAAAACCTACACCTTCAGGTGGCCAAATTGGTGAGACCTGTGTATTTAGAAATGCTAAGAAAAATCCTAGCTGAGCTGCTAGGATATAAGATAGGGCAATAAATATGTTTATGAAAACGTTCTGAACCATTGGATGTTGAATGAATAGGAGAATAATGGTAGAAGAAAGGTATTTTGTCAATTAATATTAATCTTTTTGTCAAAAATATACAGCTTTGTACATATCTTGTTACTTATCAGAAAATTATTATTGAGTCTTTAACCGATAATAAGTTTATGATATGGGAAAATCTTTCGCCTGGACAGGAAATTACTTTGCTTCTTGTTCTTCTAGCTAGCCTGCTCTGGATAACTGAAATCATACCTCTTCATATAACCAGTTTTGTTATCCTTTTCGTCGAACTTGTTTGGCTTCTTCCAGAACTAAAAAAGGTGAATTCCTCTTTAAGCTCCGAGCTCTTCTTGGCTCCTTTTTTTTCTGATACCATACTGCTATTCTTAGGAGGATTTGTTCTGGCTAAGGCAGCTAACAAATATGAAATTGATGGTCGTGTAGCAAGAATTCTTTTAAAATCGAAATCCAGTAACTCATTTAAAATCTTATTGAAAATTGTTTTTATAACATCGCTTTTATCTATGTGGATGAATAATACAGCGACTGCTTCGCTTATGATAGGACTTTTAATGCCTGTAATGAATTTGGTCCCATCTGAGTCACATAAAAAAGCCTTATTGCTCGCTGTGCCTTTTGCAAGTAATATAGGTGGTATAGGAACTCCTGTAGGCACACTCCCCAATGCGATCGCAATGGAATACTTGCGTGGCTTAGGACTTGCACCAAGTTTTTTAGAATGGATGATTTATGCAGTTCCCTTAGTGATTATTTTAAATTTTGCTTTATGCTTCATTCTCTATCTATTTTTCTTCACTGGATCAAATTCTAAACTTGAAGATTTACAGATTTTTTCTTTAGAGATAAAAGCTGATTCAAGATCAAAAAAAGCAGATCAATTTATTATTGCAATCCTACTTATAACTATATCACTTTGGCTTACATCGGATCTGCACAAAATTTCAATTGGAACTGTTGCTCTAATTCCTGTTATTTTATTATTTTCAACAAGAATCCTGGATTTAAAAGATTTTAAAAGTCTATCCTGGGATGTCTTGATTTTAATGGGAGGTGGAATTGCTTTGGGTAAAAGCATAGAAGTTTCACAATTGGGAACAGTCCTACTTTCTCCTTTTCATGCTGAGAGCTTTGGTGTCTTCACCGTACTTGTTTTTTTTAGTTTTGCTACATTATTACTCTCTGCAATTATGAGCAACACCTCAATAGCCAATCTTATGGTTCCCATAGCAATTGGACTAGGTATGTTCTACCAAGATGGTCTTGTAATTTTTGTTGCTATTGCAGCATCCTTGTCCATGCCCCTTCCTATTTCAACTCCACCGAATGCAATTGCCTTTAGTTTTGGCATCTTAAAATCCAAAGAAATGTTGTATCCAGGGACATGTATGACCTTGACAGCTTGGGGCTTGCTTGTAAGTTTTGGGTATTGTTGGATGAAATTACTCCAAATGGGACATTTATGAATCAAGGTATTTTAAAATTTATTCACCTATTTATCTTATTTTTTTTCTTTTTCCCTTTATTGTCCTGTTATAATTATTTGAGTGAAGATATTCCTATCATAGCAAAACCTGTAATGGACAAACGATTTCCTTTTCTTTCTATTCAAGTTAAATCACCCGAAGGTGAGAAAGAAAGGCAAAGAATCTCAGATCTCTATGTCAAATACTTGGAAGATACAGGACATTTTGGGAGAGTACTTGGAAATGGAGTGAGGGCTCCTTTGCATTTTGAAATATTTACCTCAGTCATGGATGAATATGAGAATGCCTGGTATAGCTTTACTTCATCGCTCTTTTCTATAGGAACACTAGGATTATTACCAGCTTTTTATGGTGAAAGAAGGATTATGCGGGTGAAAATTTTTAAAGATAATTTGTTTCTAACTGAGAAAATTTACACACAAAAGCACGTCACATTGTACAGTATCATCTTCGTATTTATTTGGGAATTGGGAATAGAAGAATCAGAAATCATAGAATACAATAAAGAAAAGAATTTAATTCACAATCTTGTGCAGGATCTCAATGAACTTTAGAACATTCACTTTTACTTATGCTCCATTTCGAATAAAGAAAATTCAAAGTTATTTCTTTTTATCATTCTTAGGAATTTGTTTAGTTTTTCAAATTTCATGTGATACTAGTCCTGAAGTAAGGAAAGAACAAGCACCGAGTAATTCAGTTGTTTCTAAGCCTACAAGTGTCATAGACCAGGTTACGGAAACATCAGACTTAGAAACTTTTGAGCTACCCAAAGCCAAGCTTTGGTCCCCTGAAAACTATAAACAATTCAATGAGGCTAATTATGAAAAATATCCTGCCTTCAATAAACGTATTGATTTTAAAAATATTGATTATCCATTATTGAATGCTGCTGTATTTTATGAAACAAATGCTAGGCGAGTCCAGATGAAACTTCCTGCTCTTTCCTATTCCCAAGCCTTAGAACGAATTTGCATGGATCATTCTAATGATATGGTGAAGGCAGATTTTTATTCTCATAATTCGCCTGTTAAAGGTAGAGAGACCCCTGCTAAGAGAATGGAGATAGTCGGTATAAAGAATGCTTACTCTGCTGAGAATATCAACATAGGATATGGCATTACTTATAAAGACAATGAACCTGTTTATCCACCATCAGAAAATAAATCAGGATACTTTAGTTATACTTTAAATGGTCCACCCATACCCAACCAAACCTATGCAAGTCTTGCAATGATGGTAGTTACTTCATGGATGAATTCACCTGGGCATAGAAGAAATATCTTAAATGAGAATTTAAAATATCTGGGAGTTGGATCTGCTCACTACAAAGATGCTAAAGCCCATAATATGGATAAATTCAAAATTACGCAAGCTTTCGCAAGTATTCCAGGTGAATACCCCAAGTAATTTATTACTTGTATTTAGTATGCATTGATTCGTATAATTTATGCATTGATTCTTATAAAGTTATTTTAAATGATTGTCAACAAATTGTTGAATTATATTTTAATATAACAAGTTCAAAAGCTGATATTTAAGGTGGGTTTAATTGCAGGATAATAATGACTTAAATTTGCATGGTTGTGACAAAGAACCTATTCATATTCCATCAGCGATTCAATCCCATGGATTTTTATTGGAAATATCAGAAAAGCAAGAAGTCTACCGTTGTTCAAATAATATTAGTGATTTTTTAGGCTATGAGTCTGAGGAAATCTTCCTTTTGGGAGTCCAGGCTCTTGCTCCCGATCTTCTACCTAAGATAAATTCCTTTCCAGCTCTGCTTTATGAACCTTCTGGAATTTTTAAATCAAGCCCAATTCAATTTCATCATAAGAATGGTGTTAAGCTTACCTTTGATGCAATCATTTCAAAGTCTCGAAATGGATACCTAGTGGAATGTGAGAGAAGTGATGTTGCAGACGATATAGAAGATATTTCTAGCAATTTGCTTTCATCCATTATGAATGCAAGGGGTGAAGGCGAGCTTGGAGATTTTTTGACAAAAATATCAGATCAAATCAGAGCTACCACTGGCTATGAAAGAGTTATGATTTATCGTTTCGATGATAAGTGGAACGGTGAGGTTGTAGCAGAATCGAAAAAAGAAGATCTCCATCCATTCTTGGGACAGAATTTTCCATCCTCTGATATTCCCGCTCAAGCGAGACAGCTGTATCTAAGCAATCTAATAAGGCTGATACCAGATATTAGCTACAAACCAGCCTCGCTTATTCAGAATGCACTTTTAAAAGATAATTCAATTTTAGACCAATCGTATTCTGTTTTAAGGTCTGTTTCACCAATTCATATTGAATACCTTCAAAATATGGGTGTTAAAGGAACCTTAACTGTTTCCATTCTAATCCAAGGCAAGCTTTGGGGACTTTTAGCCTGCCACCAGTATAGCTCAGCTAAGTACTTATCTTTTGGAGTTCGAAATTCCATTTTACTTTTAACGCAATTTACATCTCTAAAGATCGAATCTTTTCTAAGCCAAAAACGAGATGAGGCAGCTTTAAAATATGCAAGTATTCAGAACATTTTATTAGAACAGATGGCCTCAGCTTCTAATTTCTTGGAAGGATTGATCAAAGGCAAAGTTACACTCTTGGATTTTATTGAATCCACAGGTGCTGCAGTATTACTGGGAAATGATATACTTACTCTAGGTGAGACTCCTGATTTAGAAACAATACAAGCTTTGGCTAGAACCTTTGAGAAAAAGCTGGACTCCAATCGCATTTTCACAAGCAATTGCCTTTCACAAATCGATTCTGCTTGGGAAAGATGGAAGGATACAGCCAGTGGTTTACTCATGGTTCAGATTAAATCCACATCGAATCTTAGTATTCTTTGGTTTCGAAAAGAACGACCTTATTCTAAAGTATGGGGTGGAGATCCGAACAAAGCTGTAGGCTTAGATGGTAATAATCCGGAAAGACTTCATCCTCGAAAATCCTTTGAATCATGGTATGAAGAAGTTAAGCTAACATCTCTACCTTGGATAGACGTTGAAAAGCAAGCAGCGCTTACCTTGAAGCTTGCAATTAAAGGAACGATTCTTAAAAAATACAATGAAATCTCTAGTTTATTTTCGGAGATGGATTTAATTCGTTTCCGAGAAGAAAAAGCCACCACATCACTTAGAGAGAAAGAAATTCTTCTCAAAGAAATCCATCATAGAGTTAAGAACAATATGCAAATCATAGTTGCCTTACTTTATATGCAATCGGATATGAATCCACACCCCGATGTCAGACAAGCATTGATCGAAAGCCAAAACCGAATTAAAACAATGGCAATCATCCATGAAATTCTTTATGCAAATGATTCTTTTGCTCATATTGATATGAATGAGTATTTTTCAGATTTGGTGGAGCATCTAGCTTCCTCTCAATCCTTGCAGCAAATGCCTGAAATATTAATCGATGTACAAGAAATACTCTTTTCTTTAGACACTGCAATACCTTGTGGTTTGATCCTGAACGAGGCAATCACCAATTGTTTTAAATACGCTTTTCCTTTGACCTCTAAGAATCTTTATCCCAAGATTTATATACACTTGGCTCATATAGAAGATCGTGTGGAATTAAGTATTGCTGATAATGGAGTCGGCTTTCCTTCACCATCCAGTGAATCTACTAAGAAGTCGCTTGGACATACTTTGATTGAAGCTCTGTCCAAACAACTTGGAGCAAAATTAAGTTTTGGAACATTTGAATCCAGAGGTGCCAAAATTAAAATCGAATTTTCTGCTGACCGAATTTATAAAGGAAATAATTAGCCATATGCATACGTCTGATGCTTCATGGAATTGATCATGAATGATAAAAAAGTTCTTATCGTAGAAGATGAAAAAATTACGGCACTTTTTATTGAACATTTTCTTTCCTCTAAAGGTTGCGAAATTGTAGGTAGTGTAACCAATGCCCTCGATGCTCTCAAAACTTTTGAAAGTGCGCAACCAGACATCGTTTTGATGGATGTGATATTGCATGGTGAGGCAAATGGAATCCAATGCGCCGAACAAATGCTATCTCAAAATCTTAAAAAATTGATTTTCATTACTTCCAATTCAGATGCAAAGACTCGCGAGTCCGCAAGCAGATTAGGGGATTATCCTTACCTAATTAAACCCTTAGATATGAAGAAACTTTTGGATTTAATTCAGAACTAAAAATTTCTTGCCCTAGAGTGACTAAACAAATATATACTTAATTCATGACTGCATATTGGATCATGGATGCTTGGAACTCAGAAGAAGTCGTGCATCTATGGCTACGTGATGCAGATGGAAAGAATCATTTCCTGGAAGATGTCTACTATCCAAGGCTAGAGATTCGCACTTTCAGTGAACGAGGTAAGAGGATAGCGACGGGGCTTTGCAAGAGTGGAATCCTACGCTGGCAGGAGAGCAAACAAAGCGTAGATTTGTGGACAGGTAAGCAGGTTTCATCTACACTTTGTAGGATTCTTCAGATCTCTGCTTTTCGCAAATTATTTCGGGAGACCGATTTTGTCAGAGATCACATTGAATTCTATGGAGCGGATCTTCTTCCTGTTCATGGATATCTACTGGAACAGAATACCTTTCCCCTTGCAAAAGTTCGAATCCTACCTATCCGCAACCAAAAGCTAGACTGGGGTGGTGAATGGAGGATTGAAACTCTCACGGATCGTTTTGCATTAGAGCGAGATCAATTTCCTGCCCTGAAGACAATTACTATGTTTGCTGATTTTGGAAAATATGTTCCGATTGGCCCTAAGAATCCGATTCGTGTCTTAGCCTCTGAGACTGAGATGATTCCTCTGGACGGTTCGCCACCAGAAATCCTTACTAAGCTGAACTTGATATTGCAGGAAGTTGATCCGGACATTCTGTTCACAAATGGAGGCGACGAGTTTCTGCTTCCCCAAATCTTTACCTGGGCGAAAGAATATAAGATGGCTTTGCTTTTGGATAGAGAGACAACAGCAACATTTCGCAATCTCAAGACAGTGTCTCGAACTTTTTACAGCTACGGGCGAGTGGTTCATAAGACTACCGCCTTTCCTCTGTTTGGTCGTATTCATTTGGATAAAAGAGAAAGTTTCTTCTATACGGAAGCAGACTTAGAAGGCATCTATGAAATGGCAAGATTTTCACGTCTTCCTCTGCAAAGACTTTCACGTTCCTCTCCTGGCACAGCCATGAGTGCCATGGAAGATGAGACGGCCTTGCTTAAGAATACTCTCATACCTAGAATCAAGGGCAAGGCTCCCAGTATAAAGCCGCTATCAGTTCTTCTGAAGACGGACCAAGGAGGTATGACCTTTCGGCCCAAGGTTGGTTACTTCGAAAATATTGTAGAGATGGACTTTCGTTCTCTCTACCCAAGTATCATGTCCGTGCATAATATTTCTGGAGAAACTGTGAATTGTGAATGCTGTGATTGGGATGGTGTCAAGATACCTGTTCCTGAAACACCTTACCATACATGCACGAAACGTAGAGGAATCGTAAGCGATACAGTTGAGATTTTACTTAGAAGACGTGATGAGATCAAAGAATTTTTGAATCTAAACAAAGACCAGCTAAGCGAGGATGACCGCAAGGCATGGGATAGAAGGTCTACAGCCTTGAAATGGTGCCTAGTCACCTGCTTTGGTTATACGGGATATAAGAATGCAAAATATGGCCGCAGGGAAGCCCATGAGTCCATTACAGCCTGGGGTCGTTATGCGATTCAGTCAGCCAAGGAAATTGCAGAACAGATGGGCTATGAATTTTTGCATGGGCTTACAGATTCTCTCTGGCTTGTCTCCAAAGATACCAAATTACTAGAACAAGATGCTATCCAAGAGCTTCATGCAAAAGTGAAAGACAAGCTCTCTCTTCGTCTTCTCTATGAGGCAAGTTATTCGTGGATCGTCTTTCCTACTTCAAAGGCTAGGGAAGGTTTTTCGGTTCCCACAAGATACTATGGCCGCGAGGTCAATGGAAAGATCAAATACAGGGGTATTGCACTTCGAAGGAGAAATACTCCTATTTTAGTCGACCATTTTCAGGAAGAACTCTTAGGCATACTTTCTTTATGTGCGAATGCAAGTGAAATTCGTAAGCATGAATCGGAATTTGATAGCATTCACAGATTCTACCGAGATGGGATTCGCAAGAGATCATTTCCTTTGAAAGAATTTATGGTCACTCAGAATTTGACTCGAAGATCTGGTGATTACAAGGGCAGGCACTCATCGAAGATTGTCCTAGATGCACTCCTAGAAGAGGGCGTGGTCTTGGAAGGTGGGCAGAAGATAGAGTACATAGTGTGCAATAGAACTCATCCCATCCACAAGGAAAGATACAAACCCTACCACCAATTCCGTCCTGAGTCTGATCCTATTGATATTGCCTTCTACGAAGGACTACTTCTAGATGCTTGGTCTGAGGTTTTAGGAATTTTCTTTCCAGAGTCGGGTGAGCTTTTTGGAAAAACCCTTTCCAATTTGTCATTTTAAATTATAATAAACAAAATTATGAATTGGAAGTTTGCAATCTTAGTTGGATTCACTTTTTGCCTTGGGCTTGGTGCTGAAAACCACATGACTGAGGTACTCGAGGGTAAGCCTCTCGAAGTACAGATTGCCATTACCCAACCCAATCTTTCTTCCCAATCCATCATTTATGAAAATATGGATCCTGGATTCTCAAGATCAATTATGGATCGATACGCTAGCTATGGTTATACGAAACAAACTGTATGGATCAAATTAGATATTGTAAACGATAGTAAGGATAAAGAATTTATAGTAAATTTGGGGAACAGTCATATTGATAGAATTGAAATGAGCAGAAAATCCCAAAGCAAGGATCAATCTCAAATAGGAGGAGATTTGCTCGCATTTAAGGATTGGCCAGTTAAGGAGTATAGAATTGCTTTTCCAATAAAGATGAATGAAGGAGAAAGAGATACCTTCTTCTTTCGCATTGATACAACTTCTACTGTGAACTTTTATGCGACCATCCATACTCCTGAAAAGTTCTACCAATCCTTCTCCTCTACGAAATTGCTACTTGGGTTTTTCTATGGAGCCATTTCTATTATGGTTCTTTATAATTTTATAATTTATCTCATGCTATGGGATAGAACCTATCTTTATTATTCTCTAGCCATCTTTTCGAATTTACTCTTGCAGATTTATTTAAATGGAATGGATTATCCTTATTTTTTAGGAAATCATCCTGAACTAAGAAATAGGCTTTCTATATTGATAGTTGGTTCTAGCTGTGTTTTTGGTGTACAATTTGCACGTCATTACCTTCAGACTAAAAACAGTATGTCGCTAATGGATCGTTATATGGTTATGCTTCGCAATACAGTTTTGGTTGCAGCCCCCTTAATTTTTTACTTAGCTGAAATTCGACATTTGATAGTATCATCCAATATTGTCGCACAATTGTTCTCAATATCCATACTTGCAATTATCATTCGAGGAATGATGAGCAGGAATAAAGATGCAAAGTTGTATCTGCTTGCCTGGTCTCTTCTTTTGGTTGGAATAGTAACCTGGACTTTGCTTGAAATAGGAGTGGTTCCTTATAATTTTTTCACAGTGTATTCAAATCAATTGGGTTCTATCATTGAAGCTTCCATCTTATCACTTGCCTTGGCAGAAAGAATCAATACTCTCAAGCAAGAAAAGCAGGAATTACAAGCAGCAGCTCTTGTGGATCTGGAAGAAAAGGTACAAGAAAGAACTTCCGCACTAAATTTGAGTTTAGATACCATTCGAAAGGATATCTATATGGCAAAGAGAATCCAAGAGGATTCCATTCCCACTAAGACTATCCAATATCCACATGTTAATTTTTCACGTCTCTACGAACCAATGTCTATAGTGGGCGGAGATTATTTTGATATCTTCCAAAGAGAAAAGAAAAAATACCGAGTCTTTTTAGCTGATGCCACTGGGCATGGTGTCCAAGCTGCTTTGATAACAATGGCTATACGGTCAGAATATGAGGGCCTTAAATACAAGATTTCAAGTCCGAATGAAATTCTTCATGAGTTGAATGAAATTTTCATCAAAGATTATTATAGCCTTCACATTATATTTTCCTGTGTTGTTGCTGATATCTTAATTTCTCATGATGAGATACAATTTGCATCTGCGGGACATCCAGATCAATTGCTTGCAGCTGGACATACGATTAAGCGTCTACCAAGAACAGGTCGTATAATTGGTTTATCCAAGGATTCTAAATACACCAAATCAAAGTTTCATTATTCTACGGGAGATAGACTTTATCTTTTTTCAGATGGAATTGTAGAACAAAAAAATAAGGAAGAACAATCTTATGGTGAAGATCGTTTGATTGAATCCTTAAAATTTATGCATGAGTATCCCTTGGTAGACGTTCCAGGTAAATTGCATGAAAGTCTAAATCTTTATAGAGACCGCAGGGAACAAGAAGACGATTTAACCTTTCTTGCCATGGAAAGAATCGAAGAACAAGATGATTGAAGATTTATACTATTACTGCAGAGAGCTAGAAGCTTTTATTCATAAGAACCAAATCCAAGAACTGCAAATGGAATCTATGGATACCTTATTCATAGAGAATCTTTTGACAGAAATCCAAAAAGAATCTCAAAAAATTCCAGAGCATTACAAACGAATTCATTCTCAGATTCCTTGGCAAGACATGGACAGTTTCTGGCAAGACAAACTGACTCGTGCCTACGAGTATGTAGATTTGAAAATGTTGTATGCTATTGCTGCTCATACTGTTCCTAAGATTGCGGCAGAGCTACATATTTTAATCAAACGAAACTGAATAAATCTTCTAAATGAATATTTGTTTCCTATCTAGATTTTCTTATCAGAACAAAGTTCTATTACTTTAGTTGGGATTCCAACTTGACCTTTCTATGAAAAAATGCTTTTATCTAGGGATTTAATTCCCAATCTGGTAAAAAACTACCGTTCCCCCTCGTGGAATACCAAGGAAATCTAGAATGGCTCAATTGTATTATGACGACTCATGTGATCTTAACACTCTCAAAGGAAAGACTATTGCTGTAATTGGTTATGGTAGCCAAGGTCATGCACAAGCTCAGAACATGAAAGATTCTGGCCTAAAAGTAATTATTGGACTAAAAGATGGTTCTAAGTCAGCGGCCCAAGCAAAGCAAGATGGTTTTGAAGTATATAACGTAGCAGAAGCATCTAAGAAAGCAGATATTATCCAAATTCTTGCACCTGACACTATTCAGGCGGACATGTATGAGAAGGACATCAAGCCGGGGCTTTCGGCTGGGAAGGCACTTGTATTCTCCCATGGATTTAACATTCATTATGATTTAATTTCACCTCCTAAAGATATTGATGTTTATATGGTTGCTCCTAAGGGACCAGGACATTTAGTAAGAAGAGTCTATGTCGAGGGTGGTGGAGTTCCCTGTTTGATTGCAATCTACCAAGATGCATCTGGTGAAGCTAAGAAAAGAGCACTTGCTCATGCAGGTGGTGTAGGTGGTGGAAGAGCCGGAATCCTGGAAACTTCTTTTCGAGAAGAAACAGAGACTGATCTATTTGGAGAGCAAGCTGTACTCTGTGGTGGAATCTCTAATTTGATCATGGCTGGTTTCGAAACTTTAACAGAAGCAGGTTATGATCCTGAAATCGCATACTTTGAATGTCTACACGAGGCTAAATTGATTACGGATCTAATCTATGAAGGTGGTCTTGCTAGAATGAGATTCTCTATTTCTGATACTGCAGAATATGGTGATTATGTTTCTGGACCAAGAGTGATAGATGCTGGTGTGAAAGCTAGAATGAAAGAAGTATTGAATGATATTCAGAAAGACAAGGGTGCTGCCTTTGCAAAAAGATGGGTTGCTGATACTAAAGCAGGTTATCCTGAATTTCATAAACTAAGAGATAAGAATGCAGCTCATCCTATCGAAGGTGTTGGTCGAACTCTTCGGGGAATGATGAAGTGGTTAGCAAAATAATCCTATAATCATTACTCGAAAGAAAATTGAGCATGCAAATTGAATTGCATGCTTTTTTTTTAAATTTTAAAATCAAAACTCATAGAAAATTTCAAATTACTCACCAAAAAGAAAGAAGAAAGTAGCAGAAGAATAGAAAGAATATAAGGAAGACAAGGAAGGTTCCTTAGATTCAGTTGGTGCTTGGATTCTAACTAAGGGATTAAATCATTGTTCGGTTTTGCTATAGGTAAATAAACTTTAAATTCAGTTTTACCTGGTTCAGAATCAACCTTGATTGTTCCTTTGTGTTTTTCAATGATTCCTTTAACGATACCAAGACCAAGTCCTGAACCTTCCCCTTGGTCTTTAGTTGTGAAAAATGGATCCCAGATTCTATCTTTTATTTCCTTAGTAATTCCTGTTCCATTATCAGAAAAAGTTATTAGCACATATGGATTTCCAGCAAGCTCTTTGGTGCTAGTTGAAATTGTAATCCGTGGAGATTTTGCATTCTTAAGTGCATGAATGGCATTATTTACTAAATTCGTCCAAACTTGATTCAATTCATCAATATTGCAATATACCTTAGGAATAGGATTGTATTCTCTTTGGATATCTATGCCCTGTTTGATTTGATTGTGTAATATAATAAGAGTATTTTCGATTCCTTCTGTAATATCCGCTTCACCGTAAGAAGATTGGTCGAGATGGGAGTAGTATTTTAGAGCTTTTACGATTCTTACCACATTTTGAATGGAATATTTAATATTTTTAATATTTCGAGCTGCACCCACTCCATTCTTCAAAATCTCCATTACAGTGTGTGCTTTATTTTTATATAAAACAGCTACATCTTCCATTAAATCTAAAATATTATTATCTACTATAAATTGGGAACCGTCATTTGCATCAGAGTCACTTACTCCAAGCTTAAGCAAATTTTCTTTGATTTCTCTTTTAAGCTTAAACTTTTGGGATGGATCAATGCGAGTTCTTTGTGTATCTCTTAATAGTTTCACTAATAACTTTCGAAAACTTCGTCTAACAACTATGTTATTTAAATAGGGCTGAAGATCATTTACATGTAGATATGTATAGAGCATATTTCCTTCTAAATTATCAGAAGCAGCATTAATGACTCCTGCTGGAGTATTTATCTCATGAGCGATTCCAGCTACCATGACTCCCAAGGATGCCATTTTCTCTGACATAACGAGTTGGGATTGGGTTTCTTCAAGCTCACGGGTTCTTTCTTTGACTTTTGCTTCTAGAGTCTCTGTCATCGTGATTAATTGGTTATAGAAGCTTGCATTGGATAAACTTAAGGTAGATACTTCAACTATTTCACTTAGCCTTTCTATATCATCTAAGGTATAAATTCCATCTTCACTATTTTTTCTAGAAATAGTAAGTATTCCGAGTAAACCGCTATTTAATACTAAGGGAACAATGATGTGAGCATTTGTTTTCTCAAAAAACTCTTTTCCCTTGTTCAATGTTAGTGGAAGATGACTTAGTACCATTTCTAGATCACTAGGAATAACCAAGCGAGGATTATCTGATAACCAAAGAACAAACGGATCATAAACGTAAAAGAAAAAATGATTTGAATCATTTTTAGGTAGGGGTTTTGGATGGAATGCACCCGAAGATTCTTCCCAAAGGTAAACTATAGCTTCTTCGGAATTCAATGATTGCTTAATATAACTGGTAATTTTTTGGCAGACTGCTATGGGTTCGTTGATTGAGATCAGTGCACTTTTGAACTCATCTAAGGAGGTGAGATACTCCATGATATCGGCTTTCCTGTAGCTGCGTTGCAAAAGTTTATCAACTTGCACTATTTTTTTCAGATTACGAAATTTGATGATACCATAGGCTAAAATTACAGTAAGCAGTGAACCTAAGATTAGGAAAAGAGTAGATTGAATCTGGAAATAAATAGCTAAATTCATCAATGAAAAAAGACTTAGCATAAAGGCAAGGAATTCTGCCTCATAAGCAAAGGTAATTTTTTTGAGTTTGGAAAACATAAGAAATTGGTTCAACTGAATCAGGAGATTCTATTTAGGGCAATCTATTTTGGATTCTTCCAATAAAAAGTTTACTTAGCATAGCAAAGAAAGGATTCCTAGGATAGTGACTTTTTCCCTATGAGCAATTTAAAACAACTCTTTCGAATCTCTAAAATTTTTGGTGCTTATTATGAAATATTTTCCTATGAGAATGGATCAAATCTTGCTACCCTTAGAGGTAAACTGCGCCTAGAATCCAAGAAAGATCGCCATCCATTCGTTGTAGGCGATCTAGTTTATGCTATATGGAATGATTCAACATGGATTATTGATTCTCTTGTTGAAAGAAAATCTATTTTGCATCGAAAATCAAGTGCAAAGGATGCCCATGCTCTTTGTGCTAATGCAGATTATGCCGTCTTAATTGCTTCCTTAAAAGAGCCAGAAACTAAATCAGGATTTATAGATAGATTTCTTGCTGCTGTTTCGGTCTCTGGAATGGAACCAATTTTAGTTTTCAATAAAACTGATTTAGTCTCAGAGCTTGAAATGAACACGGCAACGAGTTACTATCACTTTTTAGGATATAAAATTTTTACTGTATCTATTCATAAGGAAGATTCTATTCAGGAATTAAAAAATTTCTTACGAGGAAAGGTTAGTTTTCTTTCTGGTAATTCCGGTGTGGGAAAATCTTCTATCGTAAATATACTCGCAGAATCGAAGATTCAATCCACCCAAGAAATCAGTGGTTCGACTTCTAAGGGCAAACACACAACTACAAATTCAACTGCAATTTTTCTTCCTGATGATACCGTTTATATTGATTCTCCTGGCATTAAAGAGTGGGGAATCCTACATTTAGAAAGGGAAGATTTATTGCTCAGTTTTCCAGAACTTTCTAAGGCTAGAGAGGAATGTTCTTCTGAGTTTTGTTGTGAGTTTGGAGAGAATTGTAGGATCCAAGAAATTTTTCAAGAGCTTCCTGCTGAGAGGTCTAAGAGTATGGAATCAATGTTAGAAAGTTTAGAGACTCCTTTTCGAACTACAAGGCGAGATCATTGGAATCGATCAGAAAGAGGACGTTAGTTGCACTTTATTATTTCCAACAATAATTCAAATCTTGTTGAGCGGAGTCTTTTCATGAGAGATCAATGGAAGTTTTATACAACCATACTTAGCTGTTTTTTATTCATCCTATCTTGTGGTGCAACCAATCCCTATTTTAATCCAGAGAAAATGCATCATACCTCATCAGGTTTTAAGAACCCAAGCAAAGACTTCGAATCACATGGATTAGGTGGATTGATAAGATGGACTTCTTCTCGTTGGATGAATGAGGAGGATAATAATCCTGAACATTTTGATTTTAAGAAAACGGAGAACGATGGAAGTCAGATCAAAAATTTTAAAGGTCTTTGGTCAGTCACGTGGATAGGACACGCAAGTAGTTTGATCCAATGGGAAGGATTGAATATCTTAACTGATCCTATTTGGTCAGAGAGATGTTCTCCTGTTAGTTGGGCAGGACCCAAGAGGTATACTCAGCCAGGAATTGATATGGATAATTTACCAAAAATCGATTTGGTAGTAATTAGCCACAACCACTACGATCATATGGATTTGGATACTTTGCTAGAATTAGAGAAAAGATTTTCTCCAACCTTTATAGCTGGATTAGGAAATAAAAAGTTTCTACAAGATGCAGGTTTAACTCAGGTGATAGAGATTGACTGGTGGGATGAAGTTTTAGTCCAAGGCAAAAGAGTTATTTTCACACCCACCCAGCATTTTTCGGCAAGAGGTATCTTCGATAGAGATGAGACACTTTGGGGTAGCTACGCTTTTATAGGTTCTAAATCCAAAATCTATTTTGCAGGAGATACGGGCTACTTCAAGGGATTTAAAGAAATAGGGGAAAAATTCGGAGGCTTTGATCTTGCGATTCTACCTATAGGTGCATACAATCCACGTTGGTTCATGGAGCCAGTGCATGTAGATCCTAGCCAATCTGTGCAAGCATTTATGGATCTTAAGGCAAATTATATGATGCCCATGCATTATAAAACCTTTGTTCTCTCTGATGAGGCCTTGGATCAACCTTTAAAATCTACCTTGTACAACTTTGAAATAAAAGGTATAGATAAGAAAAGGCTATTAGCTTTGAATATTGGAGAAAGTTTTTTTAGGAACTAATTGCAAACTTTCGAATGGGTTTCTAAAATGACTAAAAAAGAAGGGGAATAAATGCGTCATCTATCTTCAACATTGTTACTTACTGTTCTATTGACTTTTGCGGGAACAAGCTTTAGTCTAGTTGCCCAAGAAACATCCGAATCTCCAGAGATTCAAATGGAACAGCCTAGCGAGGCTACTGCTGGAAGCGAAGAAAATCATAAAGGCGAGGATTTGCCTTATTGGACAGTAATTCCTTTTGTCTTTATTCTTCTGTCTATTGCAGTCTTGCCGATTGCATCGCATACAACTATGCATTGGTGGGAAGATAATAATAATAAATTAATCGTCGCTATCGCTTTGGGTGCTTGTTCCTTCTTTCCCTTAGTTTATTTTGGTTGGTTCCATACCATAGTTCATACAATAGTCTTTGAATATATTCCGTTTATTGTATTATTAGGCTCCTTGTATTATATTTCAGGTGGTATAGTTCTTAGAGGTGATATTGAAGCGACTCCCTTGAACAATACCTTATTCTTAATTGTTGGAACTTTGCTATCTTCCTTTATCGGAACAACAGGAGCTTCTATGCTTCTAATTCGACCAATATTGAATACCAATTCAGAGCGTAAGCATGTAGTCCACACTGTAATCTTTTTTATCTTTTTGGTTTCCAATATCGGTGGATCACTTACTCCTCTTGGTGATCCTCCTCTATTCCTTGGGTATTTACAAGGAGTTCCTTTTACTTGGACATTTAAATTATTCCCAGAGATGCTGCTCGCATCAGTTATCCTACTGATCATCTATTTCATTTGGGATTCCATCAAATACAAATCAGAAGCTATTAAGGATATCAGGAAAGATAAATCACAGATTGTTCCCATTTCCCTTAGCGGACAGGTAAATTTCATCTGGTTACTCGGTGTTATATTTTCTGTTGCCTTTATCAATAAGAATTACTTTCCAGAGATTGAAGAAAATCACCTTTTGGGTTTCAGTAGAGAAATAATAATGCTAATTATGGTTGTACTATCTATTTATACTTCCAAGAAAAGAGATAGAGAGGCCAATAAATTCACCTTGCATCCTATTGCAGAAGTCGCTTATCTATTTATTGGTATTTTTATCTGCATGATTCCAGCTTTGATTCTTTTGGAATCCAATGGTAAGACCCTAGGCATTACAGAACCTTGGCAATTTTTCTGGGCAACTGGTTTATTTTCTTCCGTCCTAGACAATGCTCCTACCTATCTAACTTTCTTAAGCTTGGCAAAAGGATACTTGGGTTATACAACGGTTCAACAAATTCTTGCCAATCCAGCGGCTGAAGCCTTGTTGAAAGCTATTTCGGTCGGTTCAGTGTTTATGGGAGCAAATTCTTACATAGGAAATGCACCTAACTTCATGGTTAAGTCAGTTGCCGAAGAAAACAAAATTAAGATGCCATCCTTTGGTGCCTACATGCTATTTTCTTTTGGTATACTCTTTCCAGTTTTTATCTTATTAACTTTTGTGTTTTTTCTATAATTAGAAAAGCAAATTTTGGGCTAGTAGAAATGCTAGCCTAAAGACATGAATCTTTCTTATCTTCAATTTCTAAGCATCGTCTACGAGAAGGATTCTTATTCTGAAAAATTTTGGAATCTCCCTCTTATTCAAGAATCTCACTTATCTTTAGAAGCATATCTCTCTCAGACTTCAGGCAAGAAGCTTCTTTATGGTGTTGATACTTCTTTTGGTCCTCATGCATTTTCTAGCAATGAAGCCAAGTTAGACTTGCAAAAGTCATTGATCTATCATTTATCCGTACAGAATGAATCTTCCCAAATTTTAGATCCCCTTGAATCAAGAGCAGTCCTTTTAGCGAGACTTCATGTCTTAACTAGAGGATATTCTGGAGTAGATGAAAGTCTTTTGAAGATTTTGCAAGATATGGTCAACAAAGATGTTATTCCTATCTTTCCATTGAGGGGTTCCTTGGGTGCTAGTGGAGATTTGATTCCCTTATCCTCTATTGGTCTCTTGCTAATGGGTGAGTCTATTAGCCAAGGAAAAGGGGATTTGAAATCCATACAAGGTCTTCCAAGGAATTTAAAAGTAAAGGAAGGAATTGCATTGACGAATGGAACTTCCTTTATGGTTGGAAGTTCTGCTGTGCATCTTCACCAATCCAAGGTCATGGTAGAACATGCCCTTGGTCTTATTAAAAAATTATTTACCAAGCTTCCTATCTTTCCAGACGCTTTTCATATGGATCTTGCTGAATTAAATTCATCTCGTGGTATGAAGAAAGTATGCGATACCCTGAGTGAAGCTCTCTTGCATAGAGATAAACTTGCAAACACCAGAGTCCAAGATTCTTACATACTTAGAGCCATACCTCAGATATTCGGATCAATCTTGGACGAGTTGGAAGACCTAGAAATTCGAATTACAAAAGAGATAAATTCTGTATCTGATAATCCTGTGTATTCTCCTAATGATAAAAGATTTATAGAAACAGCAATGTTCTATGGTTCTTATATAAGTTCTGGAATAGATAGATTGAATCTTTGCTTAGTAAATTTTGCAAACTGGCTAGATAGGATGGTGCAATTCTTACTTGATCCCAATGAAAATGAAAAAAGGTTACCGCTTATGCTTTCCTCTTCACCTGGTAAGCATGCAGGGCTTGCTGGTCTTGGCTTACTTGCTACTCATTTAACTGCGGAAATGCGAAGAGACGCACACCCTGCCTCTATACAATCTTTGCCAACTAACGGTGGTAATCAAAATATAGTGCCTATGGGTGGAATTGGAATAGCTCGAAATAAACGCACAATTCGTGATACAAAAACATTGCTCGCAATTTTTGACCTTTGCATACAGCAATCAATTGCGCTCTTAGACAGAAGCGATAAAGATTTGATCGTAAAAGAAGATCGTTCCCTTGCTAAAGATCTGCAAATCCTTGAAAAAAGTTTGGAATCCTCCTTTTTTTCCTTAGAATCAGTTTTGCCTTGACTTGAGAGTCTACTTTTTCACTGTGGATGGGAATTAGGAGGTTTTATGAGTAAACCATTAATCGTTCAAAGCGATAAAACTATGCTTCTTGAGGTGGATAATTCCGAATTTGAGGCATGCAGGGAGATCATTTCTCGGTTTGCTGAACTTGAAAAAAGTCCAGAATACCTTCATACTTATCGAATCTCTCCCTTATCATTGTGGAATGCTGCCTCTTCTAAGATGACAGCAGATGAAATTGTAGAAGGGATGCAGAAATATGCTCGATATGATGTTCCTAAAAACGTTATCAATGAAATTCGCGAGCAAATATCTCGTTATGGTAAAGTTAAATTAGTTAAAGAAGAAACAGGAGACTTAGTAATTGTCTCTCATGAAAAAGGTTTCTTGCAAGAGATAGGTGCACATCGTGCTGTTCAACCTTTTATTGAATCAGTTACACCTGAGAAAATTCTCGTTAAGAAAGAATACCGCGGTCATATCAAACAAGCATTGATAAAAATAGGTTTTCCTGTGGAAGACTTAGCAGGTTATGATGAAGGAAATAAATACGCATTCAATCTAAAAGCTACAAGCAATACAGGTACTAAATTTGGAATGCGAGATTACCAAAGAGCAAGTGTGGAAGCCTTTCATTCTGGTGGTCGCAATGATGGTGGTTCTGGTGTTGTAGTTCTTCCTTGTGGTGCTGGAAAGACCATAGTTGGTATGGGTGTTATGCAGATCGTAGGAGCAGAGACTCTTATTCTTGTCACGAACACTTTGTCCATTCGCCAATGGAAAAATGAGATCTTAGATAAAACCGATATCCCTGAATCAGACATCGGAGAGTATTCTGGCGAAGTGAAAGACATTAAGCCTATAACAATTGCTACTTATAACATTCTAACGCATCGCAAGAAAAAAGGGGGAGATTTTACTCACTTCCACCTATTCAGTGCTAAGAATTGGGGACTTATCGTTTATGATGAGGTTCACCTTTTGCCGGCACCTGTTTTCAGAATGACTTCGGAACTCCAATCCAAAAGAAGACTGGGTCTTACTGCAACCCTCGTCCGAGAAGATGGACTAGAAGAAGATGTATTCTCTCTGATTGGTCCTAAGAAATATGACGTCCCATGGAAAGAACTAGAAGCGAAGTCATGGATAGCGGAAGCAAAGTGTGTGGAAATTCGAATTCCTATGGAGGAAGATCTAAGACTCAAATATTCTGTGGCAGATGATAGAGAAAAATTTCGACTCGCTTCTGAAAATCCTGAAAAGATGAGAGGTATTCGAGCTATCATTAAAAAGCACCAAAACTCGCATCTACTTGTAATCGGTCAGTATATCAATCAATTGGAAGAAATCTCTAGAACTTTTGAAATTCCTTTAATCACTGGTAAGACACCTTTAGGGGAAAGACAAGAACTTTACCAAGCATTTAGATCGGGTGAAATTCGCCAATTGGTTGTTAGTAAGGTTGCAAACTTTTCCATCGATTTACCTGATGCTAACATAGCAATCCAAGTCTCTGGGACATTTGGTTCTAGACAAGAAGAAGCGCAAAGGTTGGGTCGAATCTTGAGACCTAAATCCAAGGATAATACGGCTATCTTCTATTCTTTGATTTCGAGGGATACCAATGAAGAAAGATTTGGTCAGAATAGACAATTGTTCTTAACCGAGCAAGGTTATGAATACCAAATTTACATCTTGGATCAGTTTATCCAAGACCAAGAAGACAACGCGCAGACAGTCACTGTATAGTAGAACATGGCATTCTAGGGAGAATACGAATGAAATTTGTGGCAAAGAGATTGGATGTAGTCGAGCCTTCACCTACACTCGCAATAACCGCTAAGGCAAATGCCTTAAAGGCTAGCGGAATTGATGTTGTTGGATTCGGAGCAGGGGAACCTGACTTTGATACACCAGAACATATTAAGGTTGCTGCTAAGCGTGCAATGGACCAAGGGAAGACAAAATACACTCCTGTTTCTGGAATTCCAACTTTGAAAGATGCAATCATTGCAAAATTTAAGAAGGAAAATAATCTAGATTACGAAAAGAATCAAATCATTGTTGGGACAGGTGGTAAACAAGTTATTTATAATTTCTTTATGGCTACCATCAATCCAGGAGATGAGGTAATAATTCCTGCACCCTATTGGGTTAGTTATGCGGATATAGTTCGATTGGCTGAAGGAACTCCTGTAATTGTTCCAACAACTTTAGAAAATAATTTCCAAATTACACCCACACAATTGAAGAAAGCTATCTCCCCTAAGACAAAGGTATTTTTGTTCAATTCACCTTCCAATCCGACTGGATCTGCGTATTCTAAAAATGATGTTTATGATCTTTGTGAAATACTCGTCAAAGAAAGAATAATCACTTTAAGTGATGATATCTATGAAAAGATAATCTACGATGGTTTAGAATTTATCAATCCTGCTATGGTTAGTCCTGAGATGAAAGAAAAAACCTTCATCATCAATGGAGTCTCTAAGGCTTATTCAATGACTGGTTGGAGAATAGGATATGGTGCAGGAAATGCTGAAATAGTAAAAAATATGGATACTATGCAGGGTCAATCGACTTCGAATGCTAGCTCAATATCCCAAGCGGCTGCAGAAGAAGCATTAAAAGGCGATCAGTCGGAAGTGGAAGTTATGCGAAAAGCATTTGATGTTAGAAGGAAACTTATTGTTGATTTATTAAATCAAATTCCAGGAGTCAATTGCAGAATGCCCCAAGGTGCTTTTTATGCATTCCCTTACATTGACAAATTGTACAATCTTCCCAAGTTTGATAAAATTTTTTCAGAAGCGAATGAGAAAAGTCGAAGCAAAGTATTCTGTGATATTCTATTGGAGAAATACAATGTCGCTGCCGTTCCTGGAGTTGCCTTTGGTGATGATAATGCATTAAGATTATCCTATGCCTTAGGGGAGGCTGATATTAGAAAAGGACTAGAAAGAATTCAGACTATGGTGAAGGATCTCTCATAGTCTTTGGTCAAATTTACTTTAAGCTTAATATGCCTTATTCTATGTTATACGAATAAGGCATATTCTGAATCTAATATAATAAATTCTAAGAAAACTCAGAACCGATTCATTTATTTTGTAAATGGCTTTGAAGCAAAACTTTATTTATACCCAGATAAGAGTTCTGAGATCCTTCAAGACTTACCTTATGGGACTTTCTTAGAATCAGTATCACCGAGTATCCTTCTAGATGATCCTAATTGGATTTCTATACAAACAAGCTCAAAGCTTTCAGGTTTTGTGCTTTCTGGTGAAGTTGTAAAGTTTCCTTACAAATTTATCTTTAAGAATGTTTCAAATGATGTTATAGATAAATTTACATTAATACATTTAAAGAAAGATGCAAATGCTTGGCAACAGATTACCAACTTCCTCTTTCAAGCTTCCGAAAATGGAGATTACACGGGAGAACAATATGTATTCTTTCGTGTGTTTTCTGGTGAAGCTCTGGCAAATGCTATAGAGGCAATGCATATAGTAGAATCAAATTCTCTAAGTGATAATTCTATTTCAGTCAATCCTACGAAACAGATTGAGAGCAATGATTTTCTAAATAAATATAAAGACTATCTTACTAAAGATTCGACAACAAATCAAATTCGCTTAGATGAGAATTTCTTCTGGAAATATGCTTCTCTAAATTCTAATTCTAAGTATGCAGAAATTGCTGGAAGATTCGCTATGCAACAGACAGCCCGTAAGGATTGTAAAGGGGAACCAATTTGTTTTCTTCTATCACTCAATAATAGAGAATTCAGATACCTTCGATTTTTTCCCGAGTCAAAAGAAAGAAAAAAACTTTCTAGAGCCATCACCAATCAATTAGAAAAATACACAAAAGAAAGAGAACTCATAGCTTGCTTTCTTCCCCAGCAGGATTATAACTATCAAATTTTTAAGCAACTTAAATACAATAGATACTATATTCATAATTCAGAACTTATGAAATATGATAAATATATCTCTATCATTACTGAAGAGTGCTTCCCTTGACATGAAATTAAATTACAGATACTATCCTTTTCTTTCCCAAACTAATAATATGGGGGCAAATATTCCTAACATTGTCATACTCCATGGACTCTTCGGTTCCTCCAAGAACTGGGTATCTGTAGCCAAGCAATTGACAGAGTATGCCAATGTATATGCCTTAGACCAAAGGAACCATGGAGATTCCCCACATTCATCCTCACACACACTTCATGATATGGTCGCTGACCTTAGTGAATTTTTACAAATGAATAATCTACAGGATTGTATTTTACTGGGTCATTCCATGGGTGGCCTGGTTGTAATGCTTTATTGTCTCTCGAATCCACCGATACAAGCCTCAAAAATTATCATCCAAGATATTGCTCCTAGGGACTATGCCTTTGTCTACGATCAAGAAGTTGCTGCAATGAGTCTTCCAGTCTCTGAGGCTAAGTCAAGATCTGAAATTGATGAGAAGATGGCAAAGCTTGTTCCTAATACTTTTATTCGTCAATTTCTGCAAATGAATTTAGAGCGAGACTCAAAAGGTGGTTACTTTTGGAAGATTAATGTGGATTCTATAAGTAAGTCTAGACAAATGTTTGAAAAAGAGTTTGAATCCATCCAAGGAAGCTTCTCTAATGTGAACGCCTTGTTCTTATTAGGTGGTAAATCGGAATATATAACAGCTAATGATTTAATTTTAATCCAAAAATATTTCCCACATGCGAAGATAGAAGAAATTCCTGAGGGTGGTCATTATATCCAATTTACGCATAACGAAGAATTCATGAAAAAGCTAATTGCTTTTCTTACTTCTTAGCGAAATCAAAGTAATTCCAAAACCTAATATATATAAGCTATAAAAATTTAAGATTCCATAAGCTACTATCCATGTAAAGGGCATAGCAAAATAAACCTTACCTAAGAAGGTAAGAACTATACTGAAGACTAGGACAAGTGGAAAGAAACTGGGATGAAACTTTTTTCTTTCGGGAAGTGGAAAAACTTCTAAGAAAAATAAGGCAACCATAGGGCCAAAAACATAGGAAGCAAAGCTTAGCCCAAGTTCAACTATAGAATTTTTCGTAGTCTCATCTAGGATAAATGGAACTAAGGAAGAAACTAATAGCATAATTCCCCAAAGTATAGTGATCCAGATGGGACTCGAAGAAGATTTGAACCTCAATTTCATATCCACCTGAGTTGTGAGAGTTAAAGAATTCAATGTGCTAGATAGTGTTGACATGGAACTTGCAAATACTCCAGCAAGAATTACACCCTTCCATGGAGTATTGAGAATATTCACTATATAGTCTGAGAACACTCTGTTCGGTGTCGGAACAGAAGGAAGTGCATATACTAAATATGCTCCTATAGTCAGAAAGATCACAAATTGAAAAAAGACTACAAAGCCTGAGAATATGAGTGCTAATCTGCTTTCCCTTAGATTCTTGCATGCGAGTAGTCTTTGTACTAGCATTTGGTCTGTTCCATGAGAACCAAGTGCTAGTAGAATGCCTCCAGGTATGGAGAATAGAAAGTAGTAAGGATCTAATTCAGATTTGGAATTAGTGAATGTGAAATGAAAGATTTTCCATTTATCAGGTTCGGTTGAGATTAGTTTAGTTATAGATCCATATTCTATGCCCAACAATACAACTACAATTACACCACCTAAACAGTACACTATGAACTGTAAGAAGTCAGTCCATACTACAGCTCGAAATCCACCATAGGCTGAATAGAGAATGGTTGCTGTTGATAGAATAACAAGACTTAGTATGGATATTTCTTGGAAGCTCCAACTAGAAGGAAAGAGCTGGACTATCATAAAAGAAAGAGGAAGTGATGCTGCATAAAGACGAACTCCATCTGATAAAATTCGAATGATGGAGAATAGAACGGAAAGGGTAATTTGAGATCTAGTTCCAAATTTTAAACCTACCCATTGGTAGATGCTTAGAAAATTCCCAGTCATGTATTGCGGGAGAATGAATACCGCAGAGATCAGTCTACCAATTACAAGTCCTATCGCTAAAGAAAGAAATGAAAAGTCTCCCGAATAAGATAAGGCAGGAATTCCCAAAAAGGTTAAGGTAGACGTTTCGGTTGCAACGAGGGATAAGGATAAAGCCCACCAAGGCAGATTTCTTCCGCCTAAGAAATAATCTGATTCAGAATTTGATTTGCGATTCGAGCTATAGCCTATATAAAAAGTAAGTAAGAAAAATCCTAAAATGATAAGAGAGTCAATAAGATTCATAAGATTTATGCAAAGATATTTATTCTAGGTCTATTGATAATTAAGCGAAGAATATCGGATCTAGTTATTATTCCAATTAGCTTTTGGTTAGATGATAATACGGGCAAGCATCCAATTCTTTCATTGATCATTACTTTGGCAGATTCGCGTATTGTTGCATCTGAAATCGTAGTTAATACTCTCATATTCATTAGTTCTTTAATGTTAGTGTCTGAACTTATGTCCTCCGCAAGAGCTCTGAGAATATCTCTCTCACTAATGATTCCAAGAAGAGTATCTTCAGAATTTACTATGGGAATATGGCGGAACTTCTTTTTTGCAAATGTAGCTTTAACCGAAGATAAAGTTTCATCCATGGAAAGAGTGAACACAGGAGAAGACATGATTTCATAAATAAATGAAACCTTATCTCCAGGTTCTAGGGTCTTCTCATTAGCCTTATACACATCCTGGGGCAGGGGATGTATACCTGGATTTGGTTGATTCGTTGAATTTTGTTGCTGATCTACAAGTTCAGAGGACCTTTGGTTGCCATACGTTTTTGGAACTTTTATTTGGGTAGAAGTCTGCGGGATGTAGGGTTCAAGTACTCCTGTATTTACCCAAATAAAAACCATATTACCTAACTACAGTTACGGAGCAATGTGCGTGGTGAACAACCTTGTCAGAAACAGATCCAACAAGAAACCTACCTACGGCTCCCATACCTCTTGAACCTATAACAATCAGGTCAAATTTCCCATCTTCTGATACCTTCAGAATTTCATCAGCCGCATAACCTTCTTTTATAGTTCTTGTCCATTGAATGGAACTATCATCAAGAATTGTATGGACTTTTTCGAATCTTTGTTCTGAGATCCATTTAACACGATCTTTGCCAGGAGGTGCAGCATCATAGTATCCAGGAAGAGGACCAAAATCTTCTATAACTTCTAATACAGTTACTTTTGCATTAGCTGCCTTAGCTATTGCAATACCAAATTCTAGAGCTCTCTTTGAGCTTTCTGAGCCATCTATAGGGATTAAAATTTTTTGAATATACTTATCCATGCTCACAGTTTCTTATTTTGAAAAACATTGTAAAGGTAAAAATCCTCCCATTCTATGAAATCAATTTGAAACTGTTGGTTTGATTGCAAACTGAGGTTGCTTGCTATCTTCCAAATTAGAATCAAAAATTTGAATTGGCTCAAAGATTGGTTCAGTGCTGTTTCTTGCGAAGCATTCTAGAAAGGTTCCAAATCCTGATTCCTTACCCAATTCCTTTTTAGGTTGCCCATCTTCAACGGCGATTTTCCCATTGACGATAACTGCTTGGATAGCCTTGTCATTTCTTCGAACTAAACGTACGAAATTTTTGAACTCTGGAATTTCAGCTTCCACATCTTCTTCCAATTTTTCATCTAATCCTTCTGGACGAACTATCACAATGTCTGCTCTCTTGCCTATTGCAATCTTGCCTGCATCAATTCCAAGCCATTCTGCTATTTCTCCTGTTAGGCGCCATACTGCTTTTTCTATACTCATAAATGGTTTCTTAGCTAAATCTGCATCACGAACCATTTTTAAGAGTCTTAATGGAAAATTATAATGCGCCATTCCACGCAAATGAGCACCAGCATCACTAAATCCTATCATCACATCGGGATGGCTCACGATAGCCTGAAGAGGTTTCAATCTATCATTGGCAATGACAGTATACCAACGAATATCATTACCAAATTCCGCACAGAGATCTAGAAAAGTATCCACTACATGCTGCTTTCTTTCTTTGGCTATAGAAGAAAAGGATCTTCCAATTAAATCTTTATTGGGGCATTCTACAATTTTAGAATCATTGAAATCTCTATGAAATACTCTGGGTAGAAATATATTGGTCCATTGCCTACGAAACCAGTTTCTATACTTCGTATCTTTCAGTAACTTCTTACGCTCTACCATATCTTGCAGATGAATGGCAGCAGTTCCTGCGCCGAACTCTTCGAATACTACTACATCTACCCCATCTGCATAAAGATCAAATTTTTCAGGAAGAGCTTGGTAACGAAAATCTGCATTGAAAACTTTATTTAAAATTCGAGAAAGAACACCTAGCAACCTATAGATAAGTCTGTTGCTTTTGACATCCATCATGGATATGATAGTAGTCTTTAGTTTGTTTCTAAAAATTCCAGTGCTTTCAGCCATAAACAAAATAAGATTGTATTTGGAAGATACGTTCGGTACGCCTTGGAAAATTCTGCCCCATTTGCGAAGTGTACGATTGAAGAATCTATACTCCGACCATTTTGCAAAGGTGGAAGGGAGAGGTTTGGACCTGAATCTATCACCATCCATTTTATCCCAAATCAAAGTATTAATACTAAGTCCCATGAATCCTTCTTCAAGTGCTTCTTCAAGGAGCTCATTCATTTGGTTTAATTCTTTCGTTGTGGGTTTTTGTTTAGGATTCAGAGAACGATCCAAGCCCATAACATAGGCTCTTAGGCAGGAATGTCCTAGGAAGGAAGTTACGTTTGGTCCTAAAGGAAGAGATTTTAAATGTGACTTGTAAGTTCGAATGCTATTCCAATTCTTAACTTTTCTTAAGAGTGGGAGAACTTCTTCCCTTGGTATGGCTTCTACTCTAGAAAACATATCAGCAAGATCTTCAGGGCTGCCTAGAGCTAGGCTAAGAGAGCAACTTCCAAGTGAAACAGTTGTTACTCCATGGCGTATTGATTCTTTCAAACCTGGCGAAGCTTCAATCTCAGCATCATAGTGTGTATGAAAATCTATAAACCCAGGCATAACCCAATTGCCTGCAGCGTTGATTACCTTAGTGCCTTGGCTTGCCTTAATTTCATCTGAAGTAATATCTACGATTTTTCCATTGCGAATTAGAATGTTTTTGTGTTTTGCGGCTTTTTCTTCACCAGTGAACACTAAGCCATTATTGATCAATATTTCCATCTTAGAAAGCCTCCAATCAGGTCTTATATTTTATGAAGCTTGATAAGTTTTGTCAAGGCTTCTAAAATAAATTCTTGCAACAATCTTTGAGATACACTTCTATTGGATGATACAAAAAATTGAGAAGGATGATTTCTGATGAATAAACCTAAGGCTAGATGGTTTTATGATCTTTTGACCAATGTTTCTGAACAGTTTCCAAATAAGGTTTCTTTTCGTAAGCGTGCCAAAGACTCTAAAGATTTTCCTGGATTTACTTTTCTTGATTTAAAGACAAGAGTCGATGAACTTACAGCGGGTTTAATTGCAGAAGGAGTTTCTATAGGAGATAGAATTACTTATCTTTGTGATGCCACTCCTCATTGGATTCAGGCTGATTTGGCTATTATCACTACAGGAGCTGTTTCTGTGCCTAGAGGTACGGATGTTGTCGATGAAGATATCATTTATATAATCTCTCATTCAGAGAGTAGATTTGCCATAGTCCAAACATCTGTTGAGAAGGAACGCCTGCTCAAGTTAAAGGATAAAAATTTCCCATTTCTTGAGAAAATATTTATTATGGAAGTAGAGAAGGCAGTTGATTTGGCTCAGACAGAGGATAGTATTGAAATACTCCGGGAAAAAGGTAGGAAATATTTAATTTCAAATCCAAATGCTGTCAAAGATAGACTGAACCAAACAAATCCAGATGCTTTGGCAACCTTGATTTATACATCAGGAACTACTGGATCTCCCAAAGGAGTAATGCTCTCTCAGACAGGTTGGATTACTGGTATAACTTCTGTTATAGATAGACTTTCCTTGAACGCGAATGACAGAGGCGTAAGCTTACTTCCTCCCTGGCATGCTTTTGAGAGAGCTGTAGAATATGCAATCCTAGCTTTAGGAATAGAGTTCACAGTATCCAACATGGGTAGTCTTAAAGAGGATTTAAAAGATTTTAAACCCACTATATTCCCTTCTGTTCCAAGAATTTGGGAATCTGTTTATTCGGGTATCCTCGGAAAGATATCCAAGGCGGGTGGATTTAAAGAAAAATTATTTAAGTTTTGTTTGGCGGTGGGAGTTTTTTGGTCTAAGCAAAAAGCTATACTTTTTGATTATGATCCAAAGATTTTCAAATTGAATTTTTTTATAAGTCTGATTAGACGAAAGCTCGCCTTTGTTCTCTTGGTTTTAATTTCACCTTTAAAGCTGATTGCAGTTTTGGTTTTTATGCCCATACATAAAGCATTGGGCGGAAGCTTAAGAATTTCTATTTCGGCGGGTTCAGCCTTGCCAAGTATAGTAGATACTTTTTTGTCAGCTATTGGTATAAAAGTATTGGAAGGTTATGGAATGACCGAGACTTCTGCCGTAGTTTCTATAAGAGCAATAGAGAAGCCGACTAAACTAACGGTAGGTATTCCTATAACAGGCTATGATGTTAAGATTAAAGATGATAACAATAATGATGTAACAAGCACAGGTAAGAAAGGAACTCTCTGGGTTAGAAGCAATCAGATTCTGAAAGGATATTATAAGCGTCCTGAACTGAATGACAAAGTCTTTGATAAAGAAGGTTTCTTTGATACAGGTGATATCATGATGATCAATTACCGAGGAGAATTGATGTTTGCAGGAAGAGCGAAGGATACTATAGCACTTGCTGGTGGGGAGAACGTTGAACCCATTCCTATTGAGGACAAATTGCACGAATCTCCATACATTGATCAAGTAATGGTTGTAGGCCATGATAAAAAGACTCTAGGAGCTCTGATTGTTCCAAATTTTGAAAATGTTAAATCACAGATACCATCTTCACCTTCAGATACCAAACTTTGGAATGATGACAAGGAAATAAGAAATTTATTCAAAAAAGAGATCACAAGCCTAGTATCCAAGCATAACGGTTTCAAAAATTTTGAACAGATTCCTGGGAATTGTTTTTATTTAGCGGCTCAACAATTTAATCCTGATACTGAAATGACAAGAACATTGAAGATGAAGCGTAATGTAATCCAAGAAAATTATCAAAAACAAATTGATAATATGTATAAATAAAAGGAATTCAATGGCAAAATGGAATCCATTTTTAACAGAAGAAGATTCTGATTTTTATAATTCAGTCTTCGAATTTTCTAAAGATAAAATCTTTCCAAGTGCAGAGCATAGAGATGAAAAGGAGATTTGGGACCCAGAAATCTGGAAGCAAATAGCTAAGGCTGGGCTTACAGGTCTTCCTATTCCCTCTCAATATGGGGGACAGGATGCGACTTGCTTTCAATGTTGTTTGGCGACAGAAGCTTTTGCATCTGGTTCAATTGACGGAGGCCTAGGTCTAAGTTGGTCAGCACATATGATTATTGGTTCTATGCCTATCGTTCTGCAAGGCAATGAATCACAGAAAGAAAAGTATCTACCAAAACTTGCATCAGGCGAATGGATAGCTGGTCTTGCATTAACGGAAGCTAGTTCTGGTTCAGACGCTGCCTCACTCTTAACAAAGGCCGAAGAAGTCGATGATGGATACATATTGAACGGATCTAAAATGTATATCACCAATGGACCTGTGGGTCAATTGTTTATAGTCATGGCTCGAACAGGAACTAAGTCTAGAGGGCCGATGGGAATCTCTGCCTTTTTGGTTGAAAGTACTTATCCAGGTTTTAAAGTAAGCAAGGTATTACGTAAATTAGGTCACCACACTTCTACGACTGCTGAATTAGTATTTGAAGATATGTTTGTTCCCAAAGAAAATCTTCTAGGTCCACTAGGGTCTGGTTTTCTAAGAATTGGAAAAGCAACCTTAGAGTGGGAACGAACTGTACTAATTGCTGGTGTAGTTGGTGCTATGGAATATGCCTTAGAAGCCTGTCTATATTATTCAAATCAAAGAGAACAATTTGGTAAGCCTATAGCCAAGTTTTATGCGATTCAAGAAAAGATCGTTAAACTATGGTTATATATGAACTCAGCGAGACTACTTATCTATAAAGCAGCCAAAGAAAAAGACAAGGGAGCATCTCTGCCTCTAATGAGTTCAGTGTGTAAGTTGTACGCTTCTGAAGTAAGTGAAATCGCTGCAAATGATACCATTCAAATTTTTGGAGGGTATGGATTTATGAGAGAATACCAAGTGGAAAGATTCTACCGCGACATTAAGCTCGCAACCATAGGCGGTGGAACCTCTGAAATTCAAAGGAGTATTATATTTTCTGCATTTAGTTCGGAGAAAGATCCAACTTATTTATTCTCTAATTTGAATGAGATAGCAAAGAATGAGAGCTTAATAGATGAAATGAATTTAGATATAAATTATTTTTCTTACTTCTTAGATGCTTTAAATGAACTACATTTTAAATCCAAAAGTTTAAAGCATAACTCTCTTGAATTTGCGCTAACAGATATTCTTACATTTGCCCTTGTACTAGATACTTATCTAGCTTGTGTAGGGAATAAAGACACGAAATGGTATTCAAGCGAACAAAAGATTTTAGATATTCAAATGTTGATTCCGATTTTATTTGCAAAATACCTTCATTCTTTTCAGAATTTACAATCCTATAGTTCTAAATTGGCTGAATTTAATCAGCTTAGTATGCAATGTAAATTAGATTATCATGCTGTAGAAAGATCTTTTGAATTTCTGGAGTCTAGAATATGATTTACAAAAAAGGAAAAACTTTCGAAGAAATTCAAATTGGAGAATCGGCTTCCTTTTCTAAAACAATCACCGAAGCGGATATTATACTATTTGCAGGAATTTCAGGAGATTTTAATCCTCTTCATATGAACGATGAGTATGCGAAGACAACGATTTTTGGTAAACGAATAGCTCATGGTGGTTTGGCTGCTTCCTTACTTGCTCCAGTTCTAGGCAACCAACTTCCTGGACTTGGAACAGTTGCTCTTGAAACCGTAACGAAATTTCGAAAGCCAACTTACATAGGTGATACGATAACTTGCACAGTTCAAGTTGTATCCAAAAATACCAGAATGCAATCAGTTACAATGAAGATTCTCTGGACTAATCAAAAAGAAGAAGTGATATGCAAGGGAGAATGTAAGGTAATACCACCTAGTTAGATTTTAAAAGTTTCAAGAATTCTCAACATAAGTTTCTTCTAGAAAATCTTTGATTTCTTCCAGCTCATAATTGTCTACAACCTCATGAAGATGTTCTTCACCTTCAGTATCTTGTTCCAATCGTAGTACGCAAAATCCGCCTACTTCTGAATGAAAGCCATCGGATTCTAGGTTGATTAAATCGAGATCACCATCTTGTATAGGTGAGGTGAGGAGGTATTCTCTATCTTCAATCGAGAAGGCATAAACAACTTCAACAGAATATTCTCTTCCTAATTCATCTGAGAATTCAATGACTTCTTTATCAGAGGAAAATTCCGAAAACGGATCATTGGGAATTGCCATTATGGTTGAAAATCTTGGGGTAGTGAATATTTTTTCTTATTATTGCAGTCTTTGCATGAGGGTACAAGATTAGCTTTTATAGAAAGTCCGCCTCGAATAATGGGTATTAGATGATCCATGGTTAATTCATTTGGCTGGAAATGATTACGACAATAATGGCAGATTCCACTCGCTTTTTTATTCTTCCACCAAGATGTATTTTTTAATTCTTTCGCCTTTCTTCTTTCGCGTTGGATAGTTTCTTCCCCAACCATAGGAGCAAATTCTTGCAAATGATTGAGCCCTCCTATTTTCGCAGTTCTTCGTGAGTCTTTAGATACCAACCCGCTAGATCCATTAAGGAAACGATTCCTACAACTCTTCCTTCATCTATAATGGGTATGGAATGGATTTGGTAATCAACAAAAATTTTAAGAGCTTCAATGAGATATGCATTTGAAGGCAAACTCATAAGATTTTGTTCTTTTACTAATTGCTCTACGGTAGTTCTAAGCATATCTGCATTTGATTCACTAAAGGTATCCTCATAGGATACTTTCATTAAATCATAAGCTGAAATCATATACTTTGGTTTTGTATCTTTCATTACCAGTAAGGCGTGCAATCTGTTCTCTAGCATCAATCTACTAGCCTTACCAATTAAGTCATCATGGTCTATGGTTATGACCGTTTTGTTCATAACATCGCTAACTTTGACCTTGAGTAATTTTTCTGTACGAGATGATGATTCTGTATTCATGGCTGCTCCTAAAATTTGAAAATACCTTTCTTCACAAGTTCTAATTGAATATTCGATTGGATACGAAACTTGACGTTATCCGTAACTTCTTTCACGAACTTCTCATTTTTTATATCTTTTTTATCGTATTTCTGAAATGAAATAGGCTTCAGGAATTTTATTTTCCACTTAGCTGGTATAGGTAGAAGATTTAAGGGAATGGGAATTTTGGCACCAAATGATTTCTCAAACCAATTGATGGTTCCAAGGTTGATATAATTTTCCTCTGCACCCAAAATACAAACAGGAACTACAGTACAATTTGTCATCATAGCAAGAGCAACAAAACCTGGATTAAAATCTGTTAGCTGATACATCTTAATAGAAGGTTTAAAGTTACCATGTTCAGCTTCTGGAAAAATTATCATTAATTTATTTTTCTTGAGATACTTTATTGCTTTCTTAAAGTCAGGAGGAAAGAAACCAAGCTTCTTAGAGCCATTGCGGAAGAATTCATTGGATTCCCAGAATGCATGAGCCATAGTTCTAGGTAGTCGTCTCAATGTTTTAAAAATTTCATAATGCAAAACCGCCGCATCCCAGCCAAGAATTCCACTGTGATTCGGTATGAGCATAACTCTACCAGTCTTTGGAACATTTTCCAGACCTTCTACTTCCAACATTGTAAAATCTCTCAAATATTCTGCGTAGATTCTTGGAAATGCACGAAAGAATATATATTCTGGTGATTTGCCGATTAATTCATGCCATTTGGGAATGGAAAAGATGTCTTTGATAAAAAACCCCTTAGATCAGATTTCCTTATTATGAATTGAAATTCAAAGCATTCTGTAAAGGAAAATTTCTAGGAAAAAACACCATCCTATGAAAATCTGATCTTGTGACCCTAGCAACCAATCGTCTACTCTATTTGGATAACCTTCGCTCCTTTGCCTTATTGCTGGGTTTGGTTTTTCATTCGGCTATAGTGTATACCGAATCTGTTGGTTATGCTATCAAAAGTGTAGAGACTTCTATTTGGTTTGATCATTTCTGTTATTTTATTCATGCATTTCGAATGCCTTTATTTTTCTTCTTATCTGGCTATTTCTCAGAAATGGTTTGGAGTCGAAAAGGTTGGAAGATTTATCTAAACACAAGATCCACTCGATTGCTTTTGCCCTTTCTTATTGGTGTTTTGTTTTTGGCACCTATTCAATATTATATTATGCATAGAAACAAAGCAGGACAGGATTCATATTTAGAATTTTATATCCAAAATTGGATTCGTGGCTTTGACGGATTATCCCATCTTTGGTTTTTGCAGTATTTGATTTTGTATTGTATCATATTAGTTTTGTTTTCTAATTTGCGAGAAAATTCTTTTTTTCAAAAACTTCCCAATTGGTTGATCTTCTTCAAATACGCTTGTATATCTTTCTTTATCACCTTACTCACGAACTTGTTTTTTTTAAAAGGGACAAAATTCTTACACATAGATCCTTATTTATTTTTCTTTTATTTAAGTTTCTTCTTGGTTGGTATTTTTTCTTACAAAAATCAAATTGTGTTTTCAGGAAAAAGCCTAACCAAATTTCAATTGCTTGTTTTATTCATCGTTTCATTTGTTCTTTTCATAGTATTCGAATCAATAGAAAAGTCAGATCCTCTTTGGATGAGTCCATTTTGGGGAAGGGAGTTAAAGCGAAGCATGCATATCGCTATTGCTTCCTTGGTAGCGTGGAGTTTGATTTATTTATTTATAGAAATATTTCGTAGGATATCTAATTGGGAAAATAAATTCTCTATTTACCTTAGAGAGAGTAGTTTACCAATTTATTTAATCCATCATCCTATATCATTAGCACTTGCCTTTCTTCTACTGCCAATAGAGATTTCTGTTTTCTATAAATTCTTTATCCAAACATCCCTTGTATTTTTATTGAGCTTTTGGATTTATGATGTTTTCATTCTTCCTTCAACTTTGATGAGAAAGCTTATGGGAATGAAATAAAATGATAAAAAGTAAAGCAGATCTTTACATATTCAAATAGAATTTTCTATGCTTGCTTAAGTATTGAAACAAGCACAGAATTTTTTGTCAGAATAAGAATTTCAAAATCAAGTGGCTAGTTGAATATTGGGTTTAAATTAAAAAAAGCCACCTCCTTAAGGGGGTGGCTAGGTAATTTTCCTAACCGCAAGAATCGCACTCGAAATTGCAGCTTCCATAGTTCCTGAAACTTCCCCTACGTGCTCACCTGCAAAATGTATGGGACCAAAGGAGGAACTCAATTCTTCTTTGATGCCATAAGTCGAAGGGTTATAAATGGAAACAGCTCCGCTACCAAAACCTTCTCGACTTTGTCCTAAACTAAGGAAGGATGTTGCAACTTTTGCTCCCATCGATTTTGCAAGAAGTCCTTGTGCTATCGACGAATTAGAATTTTCTAATGCGATTGCTCTTCCTTCAGATATTGTGATTGTTGCATAATTGTTGTTAGATGGTAGTATCCAATCTATGATTCCTTCTCCTTTTTCTGGACTTAAGATAGGTGTCTCAAGTTCAATGATTTCTTTATGAATTTTTCCATATCCTATTCTAAGTAGTCCATAGATTTTTTCTCTAGGCAATCCTGGTTCGAACTTAATTTGAGATACGGCTGGAGCAGGTAGAGTGCAAATCAATTCTTTGGCTTTGAGACGTCGTCCTGATTCAAGTATAACTTCTATTCCTTCTTTAGTCTGACTTACAATTACAGCTTTATCAGAGAGAATTATATCATTGGAATTGAGAATATTCACTAGTTTAGAAATGATTTGGTAGGCTCCTCCTTCCACCTTATAAAAATTTTGAAATAGAGATTTCTTAGATTCAAGGCTAGATAGAAGAGCATAGGAAGAAATATTTTTAGAGGACTCACCATAAAATGTTTTAACAACTAAATCCAACTCATCCAATTCCATATCCGAGAAGCCTTGGTAACGTAGGTATCGAAAAAGAGATATTTTATCGAGACCTTCAATTTGGTTGTTTGGAATTTTGGATTGGTATTCAATTAATTTCTCAAGATTTTCTTTGGATTTCAGACTAAATTTATTCATATCCCAAAGAGTAGGGCCAGAAGTCCAATTTGGTCTCACTAAGGTTAAACCTAAATTTGCAACAAGCTTTCTTGTTAAACTATGAAAATCACCTATCCATTCTCCACCTAAATCAAACATACTTTGGTCCTTAGGATTTTGAATACTTAGTATCCTGCCACCAAGTCTAGGGCTTGCTTCTACCAGTTGGATTTGGACACCTTTCTTTTTCAGAAGATTTGCTGCGTAGAGACCAGAGAGTCCGCCACCTAAAATAATAACAGAATTTGATTTACTAGGATTGGAAGAAGAGTTCGTATTGCTAGTTTGCCCGAAAAGGTTTTTACTTCGTACACTTAAAGCAGCGAGGGTAGCAAGACCTATGGTTTTAATAAATTTTTTACGGTTAACGATCATAATTTTTCCTTTTTAATAGAAAAAGACACAGAAATCATATTTTTTTCTTTGCCAACATGGATTTCTGACATAGTGTTGTCTCGAAATGAGAATCTTCCTGCTATTTTTTCTATTACTATTTTCGGGTCTTTTGGCAAACTCACAAGTACCTTTTACATTAAATTCAAGTCTTCAAAAGGAAGATCTCACTTCAGTTCTTTCTATCCATGAAGATAAAGTGGGTAAGCTTGAAGTTTCTGATCTCAAAGAGCAGTTCTTTACTCCGCTTACTGAGTCAAACATGGGCTATTCCGACTCAACCTTTTGGGTAGAATTACCTGTAAGGAATCCAGATTCTACTTCAAAGAAATGGTATCTTGTTTATGAATCCTCCGTAATTGATCGTATTGAGCTCTATCGAAAAGGAGAAAAGCAGCCTTTACTAATATTAGGAGACCAAGTAGCCTTTGGAAATCGAAGTGTTGATTATCGATTTCCAACTTTTGCATTAGAAGAAAAGGCCAAATCTGAAACTATCTATTATTTAAAAATCAAATCCCAATCTACCATCCCTATCCAAATCTACGCCTACTCTGAGATTGATTTAATTAATTTCATATCTTCTGAACAAATCGTACTTGGATTGTATTATGGATGGATGTTTGTAATGGTTTTATATAATTTATTTCTTTATATTTCAACTCGTTACAAATCCTATATCTACTATGTTTTATTTATTTGGAGTTTTTCTTTCTTCCAATTCATTTTGAATGGTTTAGGTTTTCAATTTTTATGGCCGAACTCGTTCTATTGGGCCAATACTAGCCTTTTAGTATTTATGATTATGGCAACACTCACAGGATCTATGTTTGCTGCAAATTTTTTGAAATCACGACAAGTGTTCTGGCTTTATAGAATTTATGAGAGCATATGGGTTCTGGGTTTTATTCTTTTAGTATTATCCTTTTTTATTTCCTATTCTATTAGTATCAAATTATCAACCTATTACGCAGGTCTTGTTGCCTTACTTTTAATATTCAATGCAATATACGCTTGGAATATAGATATTAAGCAAGCTAAAATCTTTTCCTTGGCTTTTGGAGTCTTCATCCTTGGTGTAATTCTCTTTACTTTGAAATCAACAGGAATTCTTCCTACGAATATTTATACGAGTTGGACAATCCAAATAGGATCAGCCTTAGTCGTTCTACTCTTGTCTCTTGGGCTTGCCGACAAAATCAATGAACTTTCAGGTGATTTAAAAATCCGTGTGGATGAATTAGGCGAACTCAATGCAAAGTTAAACCAAAGTGAAAGAAGATTCCGTGAACTCTTTCATGGAGTAGGTGATATTATTTTCGTTTTGGATTCAAATTGGAATTTTATAGATGTAAATCGAGCTGTTACTAAACACATGGGTTTTAAACAAGATGAGATTAAGGGTAAAAATATACTAGAGTTCATTTATAAGAATAAAGGAATCAATGATACCTACAATCGAATCTTTGTTATGGAAAAGTTGGAAGAACTGATGGAGACTGGAACGCCAGTCGAATTCCAATCTGAGTTTCGTCAGAAATATGTTATGGAACCCAAGGAACTTTATCTTAAGTTGCAATTTGTTGAATTGGATGAGACTAAGGAAATCTTAGGAACGGCATCGGTGATCATTGAAGATGTTCTAAACCGCTATATAAAATCTGAACGCATCTCTTTCGGAATCAATAACTACCTTCGCAATGCGGAAATCTTCAGTCAGAAACTAACATCTCATATTTCTAAGTTTTCCGACAATGATACCGCTCTTGCCGTCAAAACCTCCCTTAGGGAAATTATAATCAATGCGATTGAACATGGAAATCTGAATATTACTTTTGATGAAAAAACTAAGGCTATGAGTGATGGAAACTATTTATCATTTATTCAGCAGAGACAAGAAGATCCACGTTATAGAGATAAGACCGTTAATATTGAATACGTCCTCGATACGAAGAAAGTTGCTTTTCGCATAACAGATGAGGGCAATGGTTTTGATCATAAGAAGACTATGGAAACTAAGTTGGATAAACTCAACCAAGAGAACATACAACATGGACGAGGAATCATGATGACTAAGGATGTATTTGATATAATTGAATATAATGATATAGGAAACCAAGTCAGTTTAGTTAAATACTTTCGATAAAAAAATTGAGAAAATAAAGTTCTATTGATTTTCTGAAAAATTATGAGAAAATTAATTATCTCAGGTTTATTTTTCGTTTTATTGTTTTTTCTCTAACTGCATTCCTTTCAAGGAGAGCGAATTAGATTCCAATTCAGCCTTGAGTTGGCTTTACCAGCTCTACCTCCTTAACAGAATCAATAATGGCATTAATTATTATGTGATTGATACAGAAGCTCGTTCACCCTACTATCCTGGGATCTACTACACTCGTGATGGTGAAAAATGGGAGGGGATTTTTAATTTCTAATACCAATCCCAAGAAGCTACCAAAGGAAAGTATCTTCCTTTGGTAGTCTGAAAAGCATTTTAAGATCAGTGGAACAGATTTTTTCTTATCTGGAAAAATTCCAAAAATCCTTATTTATGCAGCCTTCTTCTCCTTCTTACTACCTGAAAAATCAAATCGCACTTGTTGCGCTGAAATTTTCACCTTAGATCGAAAGCTTCCATCCGTAGCCTTCCATCTATCTTGCTTCAGGATTCCTAGAACGGTTACCTTGCTTCCTTTTTTCAAATATTCTCCACAGTTCTCAGCCATCTTTTCCCAAGTGTCTATATCGAAGTAGGAAACATCACCTTCCTCACCTTCGCCTTGCTTCATGCTATGGTTGACTGCTATAGTAAAGGTTGTTAGGCTTTTACCGTTGGATGTTTTCTTGACTTCTGGATCACTTGTTAAGTTTCCATCTGCAAATACATAAGCTAAATTCTGATTTCTCATATTCAATCTCCTAATGGTTTGGATATAAATTTCTTCAAAATTATAATCCAAGCAGAGCAAGAGGAAAAAAAACCTTCCTTGCTAAAAAAAATCAAAACTAAGATCTAAGCTCTGGTCGATATTTAAAGAGTAATCCTATGTTAAATGTAGACTATTCAAGAAGACTCAAAACAACAGGTGTCCATGCCTACCATGATAAGCCCCAGGTTGTCAAGATCCCAGCCAAGGGAAAAACAGGATTTCCTCTCTTCATTGGTGCCATCTTGCTATTTACAGGTGGAATGGTAGTTGGAATGAATTTAAACCAATCTGAACAAAAATTTCAGAACAATCAGTCCGAACTTTCCTTAAATAATGTTTCTAAAGAAAAAATTTCAGTATCTGATTCCACAGAAGGTGCTATTGCTACCAAGGATGAAGAAGAAAAATCCACTAAAATATCCAAGAAGGATGAGCTTCCCAGCTCGGACTCCTCTCAAAAATCCATTCCTAATTCTGCTAGCCCTGCCTTTTATCCAAAAAATTTGAAATTTCCACCAAAGATGGACCAAATCAATTATATTATAGAGATAGGTGGGTATGAACCTGCTGAATCTTCTCGCATTGGAAAAATGGTCTCTGAGCATATGCCTGAATTGCAAGGAAAACTCTTTCGAACCAGCACAGGTAAATTATTTGCAGGCTATTTCTACAGCCAAGACGAAGCAAAACAAACCTTAGAACATTTAAGGGCTTTTGAAAAAGATGATTTCACAGATGCTTCTATAAAAACTGTAAGGTTTTAAGGGAAAAAATTGGGATAATAACCAAAAAATCCAGATTTCCCCAAAAACTTACTTGACATTCCCTAGAATGCGTACAATATATTAGAAGAGTTTTAACGGAAAAAGTACTCATACTTAATTGGCTGCCAAGAAAAAAACAAAATCACCCACTACTTTTAAGGTAGGAGACTTCGTTGTCTACCCTATCCATGGAGTAGGCAAAGTATCCGAAGTCACTAAAAAGAACATCCTCGGAAAGAAGAAGGATTGCTATACCATTGAGATCCATGGGACTAAAATGAAAGTCATGATTCCCGTCGAGAACTCAGACATAGTAGGAATCCGATCCATCATAGATAAAAAAGAAGTTAAGAAAGTCCTAAATCTTTTGAAAAAAGATGAGATCGACACCGAGGAAGACTGGAAATTACGCTACCAAAATAATTTGAACAAGATTAAATCTGGTTCTATCTATGAGGTCTCGGATGTATGTAGAAATTTATTTAAAAGAGCTTATGGAAAAGAACTCTCTATTATGGAAAGAAAGCTCTATGAAAATGCATACAATCTAGTGAAGATGGAAATTGCACTTAGTAAAGGTGTTCCAGACGAAGAAGCTGGGAACATAGTATCGGATGTATTGGCTAGCTCTCTGGGGGACATAGTCCCAATCATTAAGCCAGAAGAAGAAGAAGTAGAAATTTAAACCCGTTATCACTCAAATATTTTTTGAGGATACACAAATGAAACATATAGGAAATGTTCTGGCTTCTATACTAGCTGGACTGATGGCTTCTTATCTAATCTTTCTAGAGACTAATGAAATAATCTTACCTTCTATCGCAGGGGCAGTGGTTTTACTTGCTCTAATTATCTTGTTTTATGGCGAGAAGAAACTCTTTCCTGAATGGAAGGGCGACTTGTTATTTTGCATTGGAGTAGGAGCCCTGCTTGGAATTGGAACTTCCTTTCTTCTGATCCAACTTTTCTTTGATGGTTCTGGCAGAGCTATTTCCTTTCTTTTTACTCTATTTCTAGGTTTCATTGGAATTCGAGCTGGAATCGCTTTTTACAAGAATCCTGGACTGAGTATATTCGGTGGTGGCGGTGGAACTGGTGAGCTAACTTTCGGTGTTGGTTCTAAGGATGAGGTTCGTGACAAAATCTTAGATACCTCTGTAGTCATTGATGGCCGAATTTTAGACATCGCGGATACCCATTTCATTGATGGTCCACTGATTCTTCCTAATTTCGTACTCAGGGAAATCCAATTGATTTCTGATTCCTCGGATCCTATCAAAAGAGCTCGCGGTCGTCGAGGTCTTGAAATGTTGAATAAGCTCCAAAGAAAGGGATCCATTGAAGTGAAGATTACTTACTCCGATTATTCAGATACTAGAGAAGTCGATGCGAAATTGATTAAACTTGCTATAGATACAGGTGGAAAGATAGTTACAAATGATTTTAACTTGAATAAGGTTGCAGAGCTCCAAGGTGTGAAGGTTTTGAATTTGAACAATCTTGCAAATGCTCTTAAGCCCGTAGTTCTACCTGGGGAAGAACTCAATATTTCCGTTATCAAAGAAGGAAAGGATGAGAACCAAGGAATCGGTTACCTCGAAGACGGAACCATGGTTGTAATCGAAAATGGTGGACATCTAGTTGGTAAGGAAGTGAAGGTTGTTGTAACTTCCATTATTCAGACCAACGCAGGTAAAATGATCTTTACGAAAGTCAATCGATAGAATTGTATTAAAGGATGAAACCACTCATCCTCATAGTCGATGACACACCCAGAAATCTCCAACTTCTGGGTGGAATTCTATCAGAAGAGGGCTATGAAATTTCTTTTGCTCAATCAGGAGCATCTGCTTTAAGCATTCTCCAAAATATCTCACCTGATCTTGTACTTCTCGACGTGATGATGCCTGAAATGGATGGCTATGAACTTTGCGAACGAATTTTGCAAGAAGAAAGGAATCGTTCTATTCCCATTCTTTTTCTTTCAGCAAAAATTGAATCCGAAGATGTCCTACGTGGATTTGAAGCGGGAGGTGTAGATTATATCTCTAAGCCTTTCCAAGCCAAGGAACTTTTGGCAAGAATTCACACACATGTTGAGTTAAAAAGATCAAAAGATGATCTTAGAAAATTCCATGACCGAATCTCTGAAGAACTCGCAATTGCAAGATCCATCCAAGAGTCTTTAATTAAGATAGAGAATAACAAAGACGCCAAATGCAAAATATATAATTATTACAAACCGGCTGATGAAATAGGGGGAGATTTCATCTTCACACATTGGAGTGAATTCAATCATAGACTAGATCTTTTCTTTGGCGATGTCTCAGGGCATGGAATTGGTTCCGCTATGGTTGGTGCTATGTCAGTTCTTGCCTTCCAGAATTCGGTTCAAAATTACGAAAGCCCAGCAGACTCGCTGTATGCAATCAATGACTCTTTATTGCCCTTGATACAAGATTTTAATATTAGCTGTGTTTATTTTTCTTTATTCCCTGAAGAAAAAAAAATCTTCTACTCCTATGGTGGTCATCCTTCTATTTACTTAATCAAAGGCAAAGAATTGATTGAACTAGAAGGAGTAGGATCTTTGTTGCTAATACCTCAAATGAAGCATTTTGAAAATTTCGAAGTTAGTCTAAATGATGTAGAAGGCATCTTGATGTTCTCGGATGGGATGTATGAATTTTATGACCAAACCAAAAGGCTTGTTGATCTAGATTCCTTTTTAAATTTAATAAGAAATTCCCTACCTGTTTTGAATAGTGAATCATTTTTGGATACTATAGCAGAGAAAACCCTGCAACTCTCTAATCATAAAATTCAAGATGATATGAGTATGCTCTATTTGGAGATTCAATGAAATTAAAAGACTGGCTGATTGTTTTATTCTCTGCGCTTTGGATAGCCTTGTTTGCAAATTATGCATTTGCCCCAACATCACTTTCCTTTCTAGTTTGGTTTGCTCCTTGGGGTTTGTTCTATTTAGAAAGAAGATACCGAAGGCAGTACAAGAAACTATTTTGGATAGCTTGTCTTCTCGCCATTGTATTTTACAGCGTGTCCTTTCAATGGATACTGTATATGACAGTCACATTTGGTGGCTTTCCACTTTTTCTTGCCATTCCTATCTTTTTTATTTCAGCAGTCTTCTTAAATCTTTGGTTTCCTTTCTTCCTACTTTTCTACTCTTTTTTAGTTTCGAAACTCAGAAGAGAGTTTGCCTTTATCGCTGGATTTGTAGCCTTACTTGGGGAATTCCTTACTCCACAAATTTTTCCTTGGTATTGGGGTAGCATTGTTGCTGGAAATATTTATCTTGCGCAAACAGCGGAATATATGTCCATCTATGGTCTAACCTTCTGCTTGTTTGTTGGCTCTTATCTTAGCTTTACATTGTTTGGCAGATCTTTCTTGGATACAATATTTTCCTTACTTTCTTTCTCTAAAAATTCTAAGCATGCTAATCTCTCAAAGATCCAATGGAAAAGACTCAAGGGAATTCGCTATTATGGTAGAGAGCTTCTTATAGTTTTACTTTTTTGGGTGCTTGGATTTTCTTTGTATTGGAAGTGGAACAAGGTTCAACCCAGCGAATGGATAGATACTCTTGTAGTCCAACCCAATGCTCCTCTCGAATTCCGGGATGGAAGATCAGTCGCAGAAACGATGTTAGACCTAATGGGACGTATTGAAAGATTAACCTTGCAGGGAGCTGCTTCCCATCCCGATCCAGTTGATTTGCTTGTTCTTCCAGAATCAGGAGTCCCTTTCTTTTCTGCTCACAAACATGCAGCAACAACGTCCCCACCTTTGTATTGGGATAGATTTGATTCCTTGATGAAAATCTTAGCGAACAGATTGAACGCAAATGTCTTCTTCAATGAATTGGACGCATCCTATGTTGATGAGAAGGTTCGTACAAGAAAGAATCTTAGGTATTACAATAGTTCTACTGTTTATGATCCAAATGGAGATAGGAAGACTTCCTACCAGAAAGTTTACCTCCTTGCCTTTGGGGAATACATGCCTTTTGAATTTATGTATGATCTAAGTCCGCAGACAGGCAGATTTGAACCTGGCAAGAGTCTAGACTTTCTCTCTATCTATTCCAAAAGTAAATCTCCGCAAGAACCATTCACTCATTTGAATTTTGCAGATACTGCTAAGATGAACATAGATCAAGTTTCTGAAATCTACCTTCCTCTAAAAAAACCCGCCCAAGAAAGAGCAAAATTCTTACCTTTGATTTGTTATGAGGTGATCATACCTGAGTTTGTTCGTACATTTAAGGAATCAGGTTCTCCTGATTTTATAGTAAATGTAACTAACGACAAATGGTATGGAGTCTCTGCTGAAACCTTCCAACATGGGGATCTTGGAAGGATTCGTTCCATTGAGTGGCGCAAGTGGATGGTTCGTTCAACCAATTCAGGTTCTTCTTTTTTCGTCGACCATTTAGGTCAGGTAGTTGATAAAGAATTCACAGGGCAAGAATCAGCAGAATTTATACGCAAGAAAGTAGGACTTGTAAAATCAGAGCTAACTTTCTATGTTCTTTATGGGAATGTATTATCTTGGTTAGTATTATTTTTGCTTGCTTTTTATTTTTCTTGGATCCATTGGGGTGGAAAGAGGACTTAGTTGAAAGATTTTTTCCAATTCATAGGTGGGTTTCGTCTTAGGCTTTTTGCAGCATTCTATCTTGCCTTAGTTGTTCACGCAATTTTTATCTTCTATATCATCAACTCTGGGAGAATTTGGGATCTGCCTGTGATCTGTGGTCCACCTCGAATTTATGCTCAGCCCTTAGAAGAAGAAAAGACCCTAAGCTTTTCCATAGTTAATAAAAATGATTCAGATGGTGAGGACTCAGAAGGTTCCGAAGAGGATGAGGACTCAGATGGTGATGGGAATTCTAAATTTGATCGTGGCAAATACAAGGGTGGGGAATGGGAAGACCTAGTTGATAGGTTAGATGAGTCCAAGAAAGTCAGAAATAGTTTCAAGAATAACTTTGATAATATTATCAAAGATGGTTCCGTTCCAGATTCGTACATCAATCGTAAGCGAGACTACGAAGATATCATGGTTAAAGAAGTCTATCCCACACTGTATAAAATTGATAAGCCTTTTGCAGAAGAAGTTCGTAAAGCTCCAGAAGACCTAGAGAATTATAAAGAAAGAAATAAAATCATAGACCTCTACAGAAATAAATCAGTGGAAGAAGATGTCCTTCAAGTTGAAATAGAAGCAGAAGACCAGAAAAATACCAGGGCTCCTCTTGTTATGAACCAAGAACAAAGGATGCAGTATTTAGATAAGAATCTTAAGAAGAAGAAAGAAGAACAGCTAAAGGATTTCACTTCCAGATTTCTCAACTATAATCCGGATGAGGGAGATCTTCCACTTTTCTTACGAGATCTCTACTACCAGAATCTCCAACGTTTAGCTTATCCATTTAGCTCGGATAGTACCTATTTTACGATTGATTACTTCCAAGAAAATTTGAACAAGGAAGACTTTCTAAAGAATACCTTGGCTATGTATTCTGAATTTCAGAATCATAAATTAGGAACGGAAATACTCTTTACCCTAGAGAATATCTATGATATCCAAGGAAGAGCTGTTAGTATGTACTTCCAGAACAAAGAATTATTGTCTAGAATGAATGAGCAAGAGAAAGAGCAACTTCGTGTAGAAGTGATACGAAGAGTTTTAGAAAGATATCAGAAAATTTTCCAAGAGAAAAATATTAAATCTATTGATGATGTCAATCGACTCTATACAAAGAAACGCCTTGAAATAATGGACACTCTTATTCAAAATACACCCAATAATTATCGTAAGGCGGACGGTTTGTTCGAAAAGGCAAGAATTCACTGGGAATATTCTCAGACACTTGCCATGGAAGAGAGAATTATAGAGCAGAGCAAAGCTATCCAAATTTGGAATGGTATTTCAGCAGTTCATTCCACCAATGGGGATTTCTTGAATGAAAAGGCATTAGCCGAAGTTAAGAATACCTTAAGAACAAGCCAAAGATCTCCAGATGGAATGATTGATGGAAATTCACAGATAGCCATCTCAAGTATCTTAAGAAATAGAATCAGTGAATTTCTAAGAGCGAAATCAGAAAGAGAGAGCAAGCTTCTTTGGAAGAAATCAAAAGTGAATTAAGTCTTTACTTTCGCCTAGCACTTGCCTCGATTCAAACTCGAATCGAGTATAGATGGAATTTTATAATTTTTATCTTTACTCTTTTGTTTCTCTATACTGCTCAGATACTAACAGTTGGAGTGATAGTAACTCGCTTCAATACAATAGGTGGTTGGAATTTAGGGGAGATTGTTTTTCTTTATAGTATTTTGATTTTGATTGGTGGTTTTGTTTCAAGTTTATTCACGGGGATTTTGGAATTTGGAAGTCTTGTTCGATTGGGCAACTTTGATCGATATTTGATTCGTCCTCTTTCCCCACTGGGTCAGGTGATGTCTATGGGCTTTGATATTTCTGGCATTGCTCATCTAACATTAGCTACGATAACATTTATTTACGCTAATAGTTTGGTTTCTATTCAGTGGAATCTTGGTAATATTTTATTTCTAATGATAACTATAATCGCTGGTGTTTTAATTATGGGCGGGATACGTCTTATAATTGCCAGTGTTGCTTTTTTCGCTATCAACAACCAATCTCTGGTTCATCTATTTGTTTTTTCAGCTAGAGAATTTCTCTTATACCCTGTTAGTATTTATTCGAGATCAATACGATTTTCATTAACCTTCTTATTTCCCATAGCCTTTGTGAATTTTTACCCTGCCTCTTATTTCTTAGATAAGCAGACTGGATTTAGTCCTTGGCTTGCTACTATGGGCTTACCAACTGGTTTACTTATCTTTGGAATGGGGTATGGCTTATGGAGACGTGGGATACGATACTATGAGTCGGCAGGTGGAGCCTAGATTTTTAGATTTTCGATTCCATTATCATTGAATTCAGTTGCATATTTCTCAACAAAGGGAGTTTCCTTTTCGATGCGTTCTTCAATTGCCATCTCTGAAATCGCCGTTTCGCCATAATGACGATTGAAATCTCTATGTGCCAGTCTGTGGATCAATTCTTCCCAGAAAGTTTCCTCTTCATAGTATTCCAAAAGTTCAGCTATTCCACTGGTCTCTTCGAACTCTCGAGTCAAGGCTAGGGCATCTGAATTCTGATCATGGGATACCAATTGTCCTAGTCCTGCCTCTTCGGCATGACTGTAAATCCACTGAGCAACTTCACTCAAACGATTCTCGCCTGGGTCAGAATTGTCTAAATCATTAAATCCTACAACCCAATCCCCGATAAAAACGAGTTTTAGCAAGGCTTCATACTGTTCGATAGAAAGCTCTATGTTCATCAAATCTTATATAACTTTAAAATCGTTCGTAGAGGCAACGGATTTTTTTGACAAGAGATCAATGTTTTCCCAGAAAAGCCGATTTAGGTATTAGGAGTCCGCATGAAAATCTTTAGTCCATTTCTTTTAGCCATTCTAATCTTAATCCACGGAAATGGAATGCATGCTCAGACTGAGAAGGAAACAAACCAAGGTAAAATTTTCCAATGGAAGTTGGTCCAAGATGATGTCTTGGAGTTAAATGAATTTCATTCTGTCTTATTTCGAGTGGCTTCTCGTGAAGTCCGTAGGCAAGACAGAAATCGTATCGCCTTGAAGGTGGAAGATTGCAATGATAAATCCTGTCGACTCAATGGTTACTTTGATACCTATGTTAGGTATGGAAATACAGAAGGTCCCTTTCGTAAGGATAAAAATTTCCAATCTAACTTCTTTATACAAAAAAATGGTACCTACCAAGTGCCTGACGAATACATCATGCCAAATCTAAGATCTGTTCCGGGATTCTCTGATCAGCCCGTACAAGCGGGAGATTCCTGGTCTATGGACGCCGAGGAATCTTTTGATTTTCCAGGTGGAAGAATAAAAATTCCAGTTAACGCAGAGTATATGTTACATGGCAAAAGAGATTGGAAGTGGAATGAATATTCTGGCAAGGCTGATAAAATTACCTATTCTTATTCTATACTCCACCAATCCAAACTAATTAAAGAAGGTCTTCCTGTTAAGATCTATGGTTTTGCAAGAGGGACAGTGTATTTCAACCAAGAGAAGGGCTTACCAGAATACAAGGAAAATCGTCTGAGCTATACCTTTGTCTATCCTGGTGGAATCGTTCAAGAAGCGAGCTTTTTGATCAACGGCATTTACCAATCACGCAAAATTCTCACAGACTCAGGTAAGGAAAATTTTAAAAACCAAATAGAAGCTGATCTTGGAATTCCAAGGGATGATTCTGGTAAATCTCCAATCAATGTTCGAAGAACTGAAGAAGGCATTTCTATTTCTATGGATTCCATTCTTTTTAACCTAGATGACTCAGATTTGAGTAAGGATGCTATGGATCAAGTAGCCAAAATTGCTGAGGTTCTGAAAAAGTATCCAACCAGGGAAATCCGAATTTCTGGTCATACAGATAGTACGGGAGGGAAGGATTACAACCAGAGACTTTCGGAAGATAGAGCCAAATCCGTGTTAAATGCATTTGTGGAAAAATTTGGTCTGGATGCGAACCGTTTGTCCTACCAAGGATTTGCAGATAAAAAGCCCATAGCTTCTAACAAGACAGAGGAAGAGCGTAAGAAAAATCGAAGAGTAGATATTACCTTAGTAGTAGAATAATGCAATATAGTGAGAAAGGAATCGTGTTTTTATTGATTTACGAATGCGATTCCTTTACAAAAGTGGTAATATCACACTAGAAATACCCTCGACATTCTCTTCGGTAACCTTTCGACAGGACACTCCATGAACCAAACCACATCTTTTCTTGACCTAGGTCTATCCCAATCTTCTTTAAATGCAATTGAGAAATTAGGCTTCACTGAACCATCTCCCATTCAATCATCAGCTATTCCTAAATTACTAAAGGGCCACGATCTTATTGGCCAAGCCCAAACAGGAACTGGCAAAACTGCGGCGTTTGGAATCCCGATTTTAGAATCATTAACAAGTCATAATAATTTTATCTCAGCCTTAGTACTTTGCCCAACCAGAGAATTGGCTCTCCAAGTTTCGAAAGAACTTCAGAAATTAGTGGGTGATAGACATTTTATTAGAATCTTAGCTGTGTTTGGTGGAGACTCCATTCAGAAGCAAATTAAGTCTTTAAGAGATGGTGTAGACATCGTTGTTGGAACTCCTGGTCGTATCAAAGATTTGATGAGTCGCAAGATTTTGGTTCTAGACCAAGTAAAAATGGCAGTTATGGATGAAGCCGATGAGATGTTGAACATGGGATTTAGAGATGATATGGAAGAAATTCTTTCAACCATTCCAAGTAGCAGACAGACTGTACTTTTCTCAGCAACTATGCCACCTGCGATTATGGAACTAGCAAAGAGGTATCTAAAGAAGCCCCTCCATTCCAAGGTGACAGGCGATGTTGTTACAAACGCCTCTATAGAGCAGTCCTACTATGAAGTCTCCATTCATGATAAACCAAGATTGATTTCTTGTTTGGTGAGACAGTTTGGAATGAAATCAGTTATTGTTTTCACAAATACAAAAAAAGCAGCAGATGAAACCGTACAAACCTTACGCAGAGCAGGGCTCAAATCAGATGCTATCCATGGTGACCTTGGTCAATCCCAAAGAAACCAAGTTCTGAATTCTTTTCGCAGTGGATCACTAGGTGTTCTTGTTGCAACAGATGTAGCTGCCAGAGGAATTGATGTGAGTAACGTTGATGCTGTCTTCAATTATGATATACCTATGGATAGAGAAGGTTATGTTCATAGAATAGGAAGAACAGGAAGAGCAGGCAAAACAGGGAAGGCAATTAGTTTTGTATCTTCTTCTGGTGATTTAAGAAAGATACGAGGCATAGAAAGCTTTTCTAGAGTGAACATGCTTAAGAAAAGTCCTCCCACCTCCAAAGAAATTCGTGCCTCTTACGTGAATCAAATGACTCTACTTGCCGAACAAGTTGGTACACAAGAAGAATACAAACACCACAGCAAACTTGCAGAAGAAATTATAGAATCAGGTGTAGACTATAAGAAAATTTTAGCCTACTACCTCAAAGAAAATTGCCCCTTAGATGTAGTTGATACAAGTCATGTCGTTAGAGAATCCAAATCTTCTGGCGGAGGTAGGGGTGGAAATGATCGTGGTCGAAGCAGTGGCGGTTATTCGCACCAAGGTGGTGGAGCAAGAAAGAAATCTTTTCGAAAAGCGGGACCAAAGGGGAATTTTAAAAAATCTCGAACCTAGATTTTATTTAAAATTTTCGTCTGATGCAATACTATGAGTCAGGTGCATGCCATATAGCTTTAAAAATGATCCAAAATTTTTACAGAGGATGCTTAGAATCATTCCAAAAGCACAAAAGCTGTTTTTGGAAGTGGATGAACATAAGATTGCATTTGAATATTTTCTCAATGAAATCCTCGATTTAACTGAAAGTGAATATGGTTTTATTGGGGATGTAATTCTTGATCCAAAAAGCAACAAACCATTTTTAAAAACACATAGCATAACCAATATAGCTTGGAATAAAGAAACTCATGAATTTTTTCAGGCAAACTATGCCAAAGGATTGGAATTTAGAAATCTTAAATCACTGTTTGGATATGTTCTAAAAAATGAAGTCGTAGTCATTGCCAACGATGTAAAAAATGACCCGAGATCTTCGGGTATACCTGGCGGGCATCCACCTTTAAATTCCTTTCTCGGTCTACCGATTAAAATCAATGATAAAATGATAGCCATGGTTGGCTTAGCGAATCGAAAAGAAGAATATACGAATGATCTCGTTGAAGCCTTAGAGCCTATACTTTTTTCCTTATCATCTTTTCTTTCTACCTTACAAATTAGAAAAAAGAATAAAGAAGAAGAGGCTGAAAAAAATTCATTAATAGAAAAATTTCAAAAATTTTCAGATATAGTTCCTGGAATGTTGTATCAGTATTTGCTTAAACCAGATGGAACTGGAAGCTTTCCTTATGCAAGCAGGGGCATTGAACAAATATATAAAATTAAATTTGAAGATATTGCTGAAAATGTAGATGTGCTCACTAGCATTATACATCCAGAGGATATGAACTCTGTTGTAGAATCAATCATAGAATCTGCAAACACCTTGCAGCCTTGGCAGCACGAATACAGAGTTCTTGACCAGGACTTAGGTGTTAGGTGGCTTCTCGGAAGATCTAAACCTGAGAAAAATGAAGACGGTAGCATCTTGTGGCATGGATTTGTGATGGATATTTCTGATCAAAGAAATTATGAAACTGAAATCATTCAATCTAAGTTGGAAGCAGAGAAGGCGAATCAAATAAAAAGTGTCTTTCTAGCAAATGTAAGCCATGAAATTCGAACTCCTTTAAATGGGATCTTAGGATTCTCTGATCTTTTAAATGAGACATGGCTTACAGAAATTCAAAGAGATCATTTAAGAAGCATACAAATTTCTACCGAAACACTTTTGAATATAATCAATGATCTCATAGATCTGTCTCATATCGAATCTAAGAAAATTAAATTATCCATGGATACAGTGGATATAAGAAGATTACTGCAAAATCTAGTTCACACCTTAAGTCTTCAGGCTAAGGAGAAAGGTCTTAGCTTTGATTGTTTTATTGAACACAATATACCAGAGTATATCCAGTCGGATTTTGTTAGGCTAAACCAAGTTCTTACAAATTTAGTAACCAATTCACTCAAATTTTCTAATTCAGGAAAGATCAATATTTCAGTAACTAAAAATGTGAATACTCTAAAGTTTCAAATTTCAGATTCGGGTATAGGAATTCCACAAGATATGATTCATAGGATCACTGAACCTTTCTTTCAAGTTGATTCATCTAGTACCAAAAAGTACAAGGGAACTGGCTTAGGGCTTTCTATATGCAAAAGAATTCTAGAACAAATGAATTCATCTTTAAACATTCAAAGCGTGATCGGTAAGGGAACCATTAGCAGCTTTGAAATTCCTTTAGAAATTCCTAAAAGGATTCAAGAGCAAGAACATAGGTCTAACTTGGATTTTAATGCAATGACCAAGCCAACGGAAATAGTAAAATCTCAGTTGAGAATACTAATTGTTGAAGACAACGAGCTTAACTTAATTTTTGCGAAAAGAGCAATTTTGAAATACTTTCCTCTCTCTGATGTTTTGGAAGCTCCAAATGGAGAAGTAGCAGTGGATATTTTCAAAAAGGAAAAATTAGATTTAATTCTCATGGATATCCAGATGCCAATCATGGATGGATACAGTGCTACCCTTAAGATACGTGAGCTTGAAAATGGCAAGTCTCATGTCCCCATAGTTGCCTTAACTGCTGGAGCTCAGCCAGGAGATAAGGAAAAAGGACTGTCAGTAGGTATGGATGAGTATCTTACGAAACCCATCCATATATCTGAATTACAAAAAGTAATTCATAAATACATTTAAGCTATTTTTTTGTTCCTAAAAAATCACCTTTTTCCAGAAAACCTCGAATCAGATCTAAGGGAACTGGCATAACAATCGTGTTGGTCTTATCACCAGCTATCTCAACCAAGGTTTGTAGAAAACGAAGTTGAATGGAGACTGGGTGATTCTCTAAGACTTGGGCTGCTTCTGTTAACTTAGCAGAAGCTTGGTATTCTCCCTCAGCCTTAATAACTTTAGCTCTTCTTTCTCTTTCTGCCTCAGCCTGCTTAGCCATTGCTCTTTGCATATTTTCGGGTAGATCGATATGTTTCACTTCAACCATGGAGACCTTTACACCCCAAGCATCGGTTTGTTTGTCGATAACTGTCTGCAAATGATTGTTGATCTTATCTCTTTCTGCGAGGATTTCATCCAATTCAGATTGCCCCATAACAGATCTTAGCGTTGTCTGAGAAAGCTGAAGGGTTGCATAAAGATAGTCCTCAACTTGAATGATAGATTTCTCAGGATCTACAACCTTGAAATAAATCACAGCGTTGACTTTAATAGATACGTTATCCTTAGTAATAACATCTTGGGGAGCAACATCCGTTGTAATCGTTCTGAGACTTACCTTAGAAAGTTTATCAATAAATGGTATAACAATCACAAGCCCTGGACCTTTTACACTGGAGAAGCGACCCAAACGAAACACTACACCTCTTTCATACTCATTGAGTATTTTGACAGCCATAGTGAAAAACACTATAACAATTACGATAAATGGAATAAACGACTCCATACATTACCTCTTATTTTAATTTTAATAAACATTTCAAAAAAAAACTAATTAAAAAATCCCTAAGTAGATAAGATCTGCTCTACAATAAGAACAAGCCCCTCACGTTTCAAGACTCGTAATCTAGAACCTTTACCAATAATTCCACTTTGAGTTTTCGCAGACCAGAGTTCACCTTGGACTGTAATATGTCCAGATGTAGAATTGATTTCTGTTTCCGAGATTCCTTCTTTGCCTATAAGCAAACTATCTCCTGAGTGGGTGGGCTGCTTCATCATCTGAGTGGATTTATACACTAAGAAAGCACTAATTGCACCAATCGTCAAAGAAGTGGAAATCGCCAGATTCATAGATAATTTAGAAATAGAATCCCCTGAGTCTGAGATCATGATAGATCCTATAAGTAAGGAAATAATGCCTGCTATACTAAGCATTCCATAACTTATAACACTAATCTCTAAGATGAAACAGAGAAGACCTACTAAAATCAATCCAAACCCTGCATAGCTGAGTGATAGAGATTGCATAGAGTAGAGTCCTAGTATCAAACAGATCGCTCCAGCGACACCTGGGAAGACTGCACCTGGGTATTGGACCTCGGCTAAAATTCCAAGGGTTCCTATCATCATGAGTAAATAGGCTATGTTTGGATCAGTTAAGAACTTCAATATGTTTTGTCTAAAATCATTTTCTAAACTTATGATTTTAACAGATTCTGTTTCTAACTTTAAAGTTCCTGTAACCATTCGGACAGTTCGTCCGTTTATTTGCTTCATCAAATCATTGTCATCTTCAGCGATGATTTCAATTACTCCTCTGGACTTTGCATCTGAGGCTGTTATATTTTCTGCGTGAGTGATTGATTTTTCAGCGAAGAGAGGATCTCTGTTGTGGTAGGCAGCGAGACTCTTTATTTGTGCAACTGCATGATTGATGAGTTTTCTCTTTAAATTAATCTCATCATCTACACCTGCTTTGTCAGGGATAGATGTATCTGAGTTTTGATTTTTCTTCTCATCCTTTGTTCCCCCTTGAGAGATTTGAACAGGTGTTGCTGATCCTATATTGGTTGCAGGTGACATTGCAGCTATATGAGATGCATAAAGAATGTAGACCCCAGCCGAACCACAAGCAGCACCCTTAGGAGAAACATAGGTTATGATGGGTATGGGCGAGGATAAAATTTTACGAATCATTTTATCCATAGAAGTCATCAGTCCGCCAGGTGTATCCATAGCAACTATAAGAGCATAAGCATTTGCTTCTTCAGCTTTATCTATAGCCTCTGAAAGTAAATCTAAACTGGAAGGTGTAATTGCACCTTCTAGATTGAGTTTGTAAACTATCTTGGATGTTTCCAAGTCTTTTGGTTCTTCTGCAGTTAGATAAAGAATAAATCCAAATAAGAAAAATGTTGCATAAAACGATTTCAGAATGATTCTCATTTATCTTTTTTCCATCCTTATTTTCTCTGATTAGACTAAGGGAGAGACTGCAAGGAAAGATATTTTATCTGATTTAATTTAAAACAACAGCAGCTCTTCAATCTTCATCTATAATTTCGTATTTGCCTAAGGTTTTTAGAACAAAAATTTTATTTGGATCATCCGCTAGGCGATTTACCATTTTTTCTTTAATCAGAAGATTGATAGCTTCTTGTATATCTTTTAAATCCAAACCAACTCTCAAAATCGCCCACTTGAGGAAAGGATTTAGACTGATAACATATCCATTGTTAAGTTCTTTGCCATGCAGATTTGCAAAAGTAGAAAGATGAGACTTAACGATTTTCTTCCTATCTCCTTTAAGTAAGGCTGTGATTTGGTAATTCGATTCACGCAAACGATTGGTAAGAATTTTAACCAAACGTAAGGTGAATTCTGGATTGGTCTTAATCAATTGAGATAAAAGAATTTCATTGACGGGAAAAAGCTGAACGGATGTTAGTGCCACAGCTCTTGCGCTTCTAGGCTTTTGATCAATGATTGCCATCTCACCAAACATATCACCTTCTTTGAGCTCAATAAGCATTTTATAGGCATCGTTGACTTTTTTGTGAATTCCTACAGTTCCGGTGATCAAAATGTACATTTCATCCGCAGGATCATTCTCTTCAAATATTATCTCCCCCTGTCGGAAGATTTTCCCTTTTTTCCTAAGTAATTCTTCAGAAAACTTCATGAATGATAATTTATTTCCAAAGCATAGACTTGTAAAGAAGTTTGTTATTCCCAAAAAAAATCTCAATGACAGAATTTCAGCACTAATAAGAATGATACTCTAACAGTGGGTCACGAAATGAAGAAATTGTGGAATAGAATAAGCAGTATTTTCAAGGAAGAATTAGGAGAGAAACCTAGTACTTATCTTTTGGAACTAGATAAGAATTGTGCTAGATTTGTGTTTGTTCTCTCCCTTCTTGCAATAGTGATTTGGCTTCGTTACATTGAGATAGATAAGTCTATTTATCCCAATCTTCCTTGGATGATTTATTTCCGTTATGGTTTGATTGCTGTTGGTTTATTCTGTTTTACTAATTTAGTATTATTTAGATTCAAATACCAAGGCATAATTTTGATGTCTCTCTTAGCTTGTTATTATATTGTATCAGCAGCCATTCTAGCTGGAATTACAACAGGGCGATCCATTTATTTTTCAGGTTATATCGTTTCTATCTTGGTTGTGCTTTTTACTCCACTGCCCCGTAGGATTAGTTATTTCGTTATGTATCTTTCCATCATAGCATTTGGAATTATGGCAAGTATTTATAAGATTGATTTGAAAGACAAAGAAACTGCATTCATGGTAAGTCTTTGTATAAATGTGATCATTCTTTCTTCTGTATTTGTATATATTTTAGATAGAACAAGAAGAAGGAGTTATTTCAAATCCAAGGAAATCGAAAACCGAATTAAAGAAATTGAATACCAAAAGAAGGAAATTGAAACCTTAAATGAATTCACGAAATCTCTAAACGAAGAGCAAGATATTGACAGAGTACTAAGCCAAGTATTTAGTTATATTCGAAATACTTATGATATAGATCATGTTTGGTTAAAGATGATCTCTGAAGAAAAAGATAAAATCATAAGTTATAAATTTGTATCTACAGTGGATATTCCCGAAGTTAGCAGGGAGTTTATGAATCGTTTTAATGTACCCTTGGTTCCCGAAACAGGAACTTTTTATCTTAGTTACAAGCGTAAGAAGTCATTTTATTTAAATCGTAATCTATCCAAATTACTCATAGCTGATACAGATAGACAAATAGCCGAAACCTTAAAATTACAAGGCTTTCTTATTGTTCCCTTAATGATTAAAAATGAAGTGATAGCCTTGATTAGTTTTACTAATTTTCAATCCAATATACATTTGAATGCTCAGAAGAGAAAGGAGATCGAAAGATTTTGCCAACAAATTGCAGGTGCCTTGAATACATCTAAGATACTTCATGAACTGAGTCGATCCTTATCAAGTCTTAAAGAATCCCAGAGCCAATTGATTCAATCCGAAAAGCTTGCTGGGCTCGGACAGATTGTAGCAAATGTCGCCCATGAGATTAATACTCCACTAGGAGCCATTAAGGCAAGTTCCACAACCTTACAATCTTCTTGGCAAAGTTTCCTTCTTTCCATACAGAAACATTTTAAGAAAATACCTGAACTAGATCATGAATTGTTAGAATCCATTCATGAATTGGTAAAAGAGAATCATAAAACTTCTATAACAACCAAGGAAGCAAGAACCAAGAAAAAAGAACTCAAAGAAGCTTTGGTTAATAAGGGTTTTTCACAGGATCTTGCAAGCAGCATAGGAGAAGATTTAGCAGAAGTTGGAATATTCTTCTTAAATGAGAAGGTAATGTTTGTCCTAAATCATCCAGACTGGAAGGACTATCTTGAGTTTATCATTCTTGCTAGAGGAATTCTCAGAAATAATGAAAATGTAATAACAGCAGCAGACAAGACGGCAAGAATTGTAACAGCTCTAAAGACATTTTCCCAGAAGGATAACCTTGGTACAAAGACGAGTTATCATTTCCAAGATGGCATCGAAACCATACTAACAATCTATAGTTCCTTGATTAAGCTTGGAGTTGAAATTGATGAAGATTTTGAAGAGATTCCCGAATTTCTTGCCTATGGTGAAGAACTTAACCAAGTGTGGAGTAATTTGATTCATAATTCTATCCAAGCTATGAATTCGAATGGAAAGATCTTCATACAAGCGCGCAAGTATGAAGATAAAGGAAACTACTTTCTTCAGGTCAAATTCCAAGACAATGGACCTGGCATCGCTAAGGAAAATTTAGATAAAATTTTCAATGCCTTCTTCACAACAAAATCTTCAGGGGAGGGAAGTGGACTGGGTCTTCATATAACGAAACAAATTATAGAGAAACACAATGGTTTCATTGATGTTCAATCTGTTCCTGGAAATACTGAATTTACAATAACAATTCCTATGGAAGGAATCAGCGTTCCAAAGTAGCAGTCATAGAACCCTTGGATTTGCTCATACGAATATCTGGTCCATAGCCTAGGATTTTTTCTTGGATGAACTCTGCATGTTCTAGCTCGCCTGAGAAGACTATAGTTTTTTTCTTAGTATCAACTTCTATTGCATGCTCAAAGGCTTGCAGATCTGTCATCTGACAGACTTCCATGAGCATTTCTATCACATAGTCGTAGGTATGTTCATCATCATCCCAAAGCACAACCTTCCAGGGACCACCTCCATTGGAAGTGGCAATCTTGACTTCTTCTTCTATTTCTGGGAGAGCGATGGATGCCATGGTTCCATCCTATGAATTGAATTTCTTATTTCAAGCTGGATTCTTTTTTTTGTTAACTGCAATCTTAGCATGTTCAACGATATCTTTTGCTCTAAGCCCAAAGTAATCCATCAAACCAGTCCAAGTTCCAGATTTGCCAAAAGTATCCTTCATTCCCACTTTGATAATTGGAACTGGATATTCTTCAGATAAAAATTCCGAGACAGCAGAACCAAGTCCACCAATGACATTGTGCTCTTCAGCAGTTACTATGCACTTACACTTCTTAGCCTCTGCAAGAATGGCTTCTTTGTCTATGGGCTTAATGCTTGCCATATTGAGAAGGGAGGCGGAAATGCCTTCTTTAGCTAGCAGCGGTAGAGCTTCCATAGCCTCATTTACCATCACACCACAGGCTATGATGCAAACATCTGTTCCCTCAGCAATTTTTTCAGCCTTACCAATTTCGAATTGGTAATTTTCTCTTTCGATTAAGGGAATAGCAGGTCTTCCAACACGAACATAAACAGGACCATTGAATTCAGCAATCTTTTTGATTACTTGCTTGGTTTCATTGAAATCAGCAGGGCAAATCACTGTCATTTCAGGAATTACTCGCATGGTTGCAAAATCTTCAATACACTGGTGAGATGCACCATCTTCACCCACAGTGATTCCACCATGGGATGCAACTAACTTCACGT
>JAKRSH010000034.1 GCA_022402465.1 Leptospiraceae bacterium
TGGCTAATATAAGAGATGTTAGTTCCATTTTGCGAAAGAATTTATACAGTATCGACTTTGATCCACAACAAAAATCATTCAAAGATCAATTTGAAGTTCCTTATGGTACAAAAGGAAGCTCTCGACCAGATTTTTTTAAAAATGGTCATAGTATAGAAGTTAAAAATTATGACGTGACTACTCCTCGTGGTAGATCTAATTTGGTTAGAAATGTCTCAAACCAAATAAATAAACGGGTAAAAGATTTACCTCCTAATACAAAGCAAACTATAATCATTGATGTAAGAGGACAAAATTATAATAAAGAATATTTGAAGTCTATTAGAGAATCTATTATTAAAAAGTCAAATTATGATAATGTTGATATTATGTTTATGACGAGGTAAAAATATGACTGTTGGTATTAAAGTTGATTATTTGTGGTTTCAAATAGGAAACGGAGAATTTCTAAATGCATTTTTTTCTACTATTAGCTACCACTTAGAGCCAAATGGATGGGGAAGCAAGTATCCTATTATTATGAAGGATCTCTACAATGGAAATGTTTCTTGGGAAAAAGTTCCAGAATTAAAAAATGAAATTATTGAAATACGTAAAGATTTAGGAAAAATATCTCCTAAAAAAGTTATTTGGAATTATGAAGATTTGGAACAGAATCCTCCATGGAGGGATAATATTAGCCCAGAAATAACAAGTTTAGCGAACTATTTTGTAACTAGTAATGGAGAAGATCTATTTGAAGTTATTCTTAAAGCTATAGATGATTCTTTCTCCGAAAAAATTGATTTAAAAATTGAAAGCATTTAGTTTATGAGCCTGAGGCTCGCCCAGCACCTACGCGGTAGCTGGTGCTGGGCTTGTCGAGTGGGGTCAATAAATTGAAGTTAACTCGAACTTTACAAACCCGAAAAGAAATCACAATTTATTGACCTGAGTCTCGCAAAAACTAATTCCTTGTACGTTTTGTCTGTTCTATTGGATGAAAGTCGCAGTTAAGAGACTTAATTTTTATCTACTGGTTAAAATATTTCGAAAATTCGATGAAATCAATCTCAGAAAACGCTTTTATTCCAAATTAACGATCAAAGATGTACATAGCTAGATTGGAGCAAAAAGAAAAAGGATCAATGGCTATGTTTTAACTAATAAAAGATGGAAATTCTATCTATATGGATAAACCGAACAGCCATGATCCCTATGTCCGTAGCATCTTCTCCGGAAGAGAAGAGAGTATAAAATTCTTCCGGGTAGTTCTCCCTTAGGAGATAGTTGAAATTCTAGACATTGAAAACTTAGAAGACAGAAAAGAAAGCTTTATCTCAGAAGAACAAAAGGAATCTAGGACAGATAAACTGTTTAATATTCCAACCAAAACTGGGAGAGATGTATACTCTTACATTCTCTTCGAGCATAAAAGCTTTTTGGATCCAAACATTTACACCCAACTTCTCAGGTATCTAGCTGAAATCTACCAATGGCAGAAGAATAACAACAAGAAATACAGCCCAGTGATACCTTTAGTATTCTACCATGGTAAGAAGGCTTGGAATCAAGGAACTGAGTTCCTTCATGTATTCCATCTGTCTAGTGAGGAAGAAATACTCCTAAGATTCATACCTAACTTTTGCATCAATTTGTATCATTTGAAACCTCGAGACCCAGACTTTCCAACGAAAATGCTTTCATTAAAATTAATGCTTAGGATATTACAACATAATCGGGATGATCCTGAGTCATTTGAAAAGTCACTTCGTCAGACAATCAAGGACTTAGCAGAAGAGAAATTGGAATGGAAAAGGGTTGCTATTCTAAAAGCAATCTTGTATTATATAAACAAGGCAAGAGAAGATGCTGATCGTTACTACGATGTAGAATTCTACCGAGAAGTGGAGGAGGAATTTATGACAGTATTGGATAAGATAGAAGAAAGGGGAATTGAGAAAGGTAAGCTGGAGGGAAAGTTGGAAGATGCTAGATTGATGAAGGCGAAAGGCTATCCAATTTCAGATATATTAGAAATCACTGGACTATCCAAGGCCCAACTTAATGATTTTGGGATAATATAAAAACTGTGTTATCTTTGGGATGGTAAATAAAGCCGAAGGTTTTTAGAATTTCTGATGAATTTGGTCCAGCACAATTTAGCAAAGAACAGCTGATCGTTAAAAATCGTGCTGGATGCCAGATTTCCTCTTAACAATATAACAATAGTTAGGTTTATTTGATATATTAAATTATGGAATATTAGGTTACCCTATCCATCTCATCCTGACGATAGGCTTTAGCCTATTGCAGGATGAAGCTCATAGTAATATTGTCAGCTAACAAGTTTCAATCGGTATCATAGATCAAAGTTTCTGAACCAAAGAGTATCCCACTGATGCCACGTGCTTTAGTGCGTGGTGAAGATTCTAAGAACAAGTCCTTGCACCCCAGATCGACCGAGCGCCCTCGTCGAGGGGGAGCTGGAACAGGTGCCCAAAGAAATAACCTTGAGCAAATCTAAACGTAGTAGATTATTTTATAATTTTGTCTCGGTTTAAATAATTATAAAGGGAATTATCATACTTAGGATGGATGTCGCCATCTTTTGTTGGTTCAAAATTTGGATTCTCGTATTTGCAGGAAGAATAGCAGTGATTGTATCTTGGTTCAGTTGGATTTCGTTCTAGATTTGTGTAATTAAGGGATCTATTGCTTCCCGAAAGGCCTTTGCCACTAGCGAAGGCTGCAATGGTTCCAATGAAGCTTGTCACAGATAGTGTGGAATAAATTGCATCTGATTTTCTATAGCAAGATTTCATACATGAATTAAATGCAGACTTACTGGAAGTTTCATCAGCAAGAAGATGAAAGTTTGCTAAAGAAAAAATTACAAAAACCACAATCACTTTCTGCTTCATAGTTCTATGTTTACTGAGAATAAAAAAAATTGCAAGTTTTTTCAATTCAGATTTTTTCTCTTCTTTGCCAGGGTGACTTGGGAAATTCCTCCTTAAGGGGGCGGCAAAAGAAGACCAATCCCAAATACCTGCATCAAGCACAAAACTAAACTGAGCGAGGCTAGTGAAATTTTGAAATAGTGATCAATATTGGCTCTAGAAATATGGTCAAAAGTAGGAATGATCGATTCACGAAAATTAATTTTAGAGAAGATCAAGAATCTCAGCGATGAGCCTGGTTGCTATCTTTGGAAGGATGGCAAGGGAGAGGTCATTTATGTTGGCAAAGCGATACGACTCGCTAATCGAATCAAAAGCTACCTCAATCCGAATGTAGCTGAGGTAAAGACTAGACATCTACAAATAGAAATTGCTGATTTAGATTGGATAGTCACTGGAACAGAAGTAGAAGCACTCATCCTTGAGTCGACTTTAATCAAGAAATACAATCCAAAATACAATGTTCGCCTAAAGGATGATAAACGTTATCCTTTTATTTGTGTATCAACATCTGAGGCTTATCCCATGGTTTTTCTAACCAGGAGACCTAGACCAAATGGAGATAGATACTTCGGTCCTTATGCTGACCCTAGAGTCGCAAGAGACGCGCTACAGATAATCCATAAAATATTTCCCATTCGCAAGACTAAATTGAAATTACCCTTAGCTAAGCCGCAAAGACCTTGTATGAATTTTCATATCAAGAGATGCCTTGGACCCTGCCAAGGAAATGTACCTGAAGATATTTATAGAGAAATGATAGATCGCGTTATCCAATTTCTAGAAGGGAAGAAAGATGTTTTAATAGACAATCTTAAATCCAGGATGATGGACTATGCTGATAAAATGGATTTTGAATCAGCGGCACACTATCGAGATATTTTGTCTAGAGTGGAAAAAGTAAGAGAAAGACAAACTGTAGTCAGTGTGGAAGGTGGGGACGAAGACATAGTCTCTTTTGCAAAAAGAGATAATGAGGGACAAATTGTACTCTTAGAAGTACGTTCAGGTCGACTAGAAGCTAAGAAAACATTTCCATTCACAGGATTAAATGATTCTTCTAACCAAGAACTCTTGGAAGCCTTCCTCCGAGATTATTATTTGAATGCGAATTTTGTTCCAAGAACAATTTATCTTCCTGAGGTAGCCAAGGATGGCGTCCAAGCATTGATGGAATATCTGCAAGATCAGTTGGGTTTTATGCCTAAAATCAAAATTCCAGCCCAAGGAAAGAAGAGATCCTTAATCAATATTGGTCAGAAGAACGCGGAACTAGCTTTAACAGAAAGACTTCTTGCAACTAAACTCAGAGATCAATCTACAGCCTTGCAAGAGTTAAGGGATAATTTGAAATTGAAAGAACTTCCGCAAGTGATTGAGTGTTATGATATTTCTCATATCCAAGGTTTTGAGCCAGTTGCTTCCGGGGTTATGTTTGTAGATGGAAAACCATATAAGCCAGGTTATAGACATTACAAAATTCGAGGACATGAGGGTATCAATGATCCTGGTATGATGCATGAAGTAATTGGTCGAAGGCTACAGCGTTTATTAAATGAAGAGGAAGCCCTGCCTGATTTGATAGTTATTGATGGTGGTCCAACCCAGCTCAATCGAGCTTGCGAAATTGCTCTTGCCTTGGAAATTCCCAATCTTCCTTTTATTGGGCTAGCTAAGAAGCGAGAAGAAATATATTTCCCAGGAGAAAAGGAGCCTTATACTTTTCCTATTAACTCTCCTGGTATGCGATTGCTCCGTAATCTTAGGGATGAGGCACATAGATTTGGGGTGACCTATCATAGACTTAGAAGAATAAAAGCTGAGCTTAAGACTTTGTTAGACGAAATTCCAGATATAGGTGCAGTGCGACGTAGATCCATTCTAAAGTATTTCCAAGGACGTAAGAAAATCCAAGATGCAAAATGGGAAGAACTGATTCGGATTGACGGAATAGGGGAAGCAACCGCTCATAAAATTATTAACTACATTCAGAACAAAAGAATTAGCTAAGTCAATTTTTTTGTCTATAAAATGTTGGTGCAAATTTTCAGTTCTATGAAATCCTTTTATTAATTTATGGCTATGAATACGAATCCAAAACACAGAGTCATAGATGCTTCACGTGAAGTACAATTTACTTTGACAAATGTTTTGAGGATTATTCAAACTTCCGTTTTTTTATTCATTTCTTATCCTATCTCTAATCGAATCTTCTTTGCCATTGGATTGTTCTTTTTGTTTTTTGGTTTACTTTGGTTAATTTTAACAGAAATCAAAATAGTAAATGAAAGTAAATATCCTCAAACTGGATATCTTGCTGCTTTCATGGATCTTAGTGTGTTTTCTATTTTAATTTATTTATCTGGCAATTTAGATTCTTTATTAATGGTAACTTATCTGTATGTTACAGTTGTCTGCTCTACTAATCTACGTATCAACCAAGGATTATTTGCCTTAATAGTATCTGAGTCCATGCTTGGTATTTCGCTATATCAAATCCAGTGGAACTTTGCTTTTGGGAATTATCAATGATATTCTAGATTTTTCAAAAATTGAATCAGGTAAAATAGAATTATATCTCGAAACTTTTTCGCTGAGAGAATCGATTGATACTGTGATAAGTAATTTTGCGCCAATGATTCATGAGAAAGAAATTCTTTTTGAATCGAAGATTGATGCAAATGTTCCAGAATATATTTCTTCAGATAAAATTAGACTGAATCAAATAATTCTTAATTTGCTAAGCAATGCAGTTAAGTTTACGCCCAAAAAAGGAAAAATCGATTTAAGCATACTTGTAAAATCAAAAGTGGAAGATAAGCTTCAGCTAGAATTTATCATAAAAGATTCTGGAATTGGAATTGAACCTGAGAAATTAACAGAACTTTTTAAGGCATTTTCTCAAGCAGATTCATCTATTACGCGTTACTATGGTGGAACGGGTCTAGGACTTACCATTTCAAAGAAACTCACAGAGTTATTAGGAGGAGAGATTTTTGCCTTGAATAATAGCGATCAAGGAATTTCTTTTATCTTTTATATTACTTGTTCAGAATCCCTAAGAAGCCTAGAAGAAGTAGTTTCTTATCCAGAAATAAATTCTTCACAAAGAATTTTGATTGTAGATGATAATATTTTAAATAGGCAAGTATTACGAAAACTTTTACAAAATATCCACCAAGAAGTGGAAGAATCTGAATCGGGTAGGCATGCTATCCAAGTTTTAGAAAATCAAACTTTTGATTTGATTTTTATGGATATTCAAATGCCAGAAATCGATGGCATACAAGCTACAAAAATAATTCGAGAAAAAGGAATTGCTATTCCCATTGTTGCTTTAACGGCGAATGTATGGAATGAAGACAGAGATGCTTGCTTTTTAGCTGGAATGAATGACTTTTTAACTAAACCTGTCGACAAAATAAAACTCATTCAGGTCTTAAACAAATTCAAAAATACTTAAGATAGAGGTTTTTGAAAAAGAAAATTTACTTTTCTACTAAGTACTTCTAAAAAATTTCTTGGACTTCGCATCTTTAGACAGATTTGCCTGAGGGCTAATTATGTTTCAAAGAGTAGATGCCAAATTGGCGAGAAGACAGAAGTCAAGTTTTGATTCTTCGAGTAAATTACTTTGTAATTGCTTAGAAGGTAAATTTAAAATTTTCACATTGTACCTCCTTTTCCTTTTCTGTTTTTCTGCTTGTAAGGATAGAGACTCAGAATTTTTTCTAGCTAATTCGAATTCAATTCCCCAGCTTATTCGCTTAGATTATGGATTGGAACTTTTGGATGAGGGTGAGAGGAATCCAGAAGGAATACTAAATTTAAAACCCAGTTTTGAATTTACAGAAAGTACGCTCTGTTTTCATTCACGCAATCGAAGTGAAATCGACTACGGACCACGGCTGAGTTTTTGTTTAGAAAATTCTTTATTCAATAAAAAGATAATGGAGGATGTTCAACTCGCCTTTGAAAACCCTTTAAATACTAATTCATTTCCTAATTTTATAATTCATTCTCATAATCTTGAGCTAAGAATAGATTTTCCAACAGAAAGTTCCATCATTCGAGAGTGGAAGAAGGTTCCAGCAAATAACTGGTTATTGTTAGATGAAAGTTTTCTGGATAGACTTGAAGAGAAAAGATCCATTCAGCTAGACGGAACCGAATTCCACTTAGGCAAATCCTATTCTTTGCCTTATTGGAATTATATGGAATCAAACTCTTGTTCGTTTTTAATCAGATCCTGGAATTTAGATGTTTCTAAGTCATCAAGACGATTCCTAAGGATTTCTTTTCCCTGTGATTATATTTCTCCTATGATCCGAAAGTTTATTGAATCTAGCAAGATGGTGAATGAAAAAAGTCGGACAAATTGTACAAATAGAGAAATTGTAATCCAAGAAATATTTCAAAGCACAAGTTCGAGAATGAATCGTTTCATAGAATGGAAGAATCCTCATAAAGAAGCGATTTGTTTAGATGAGCTAGTTTTCTTGCAAGTTCCAGAAGAGGAATCCAATAGCAAGGATGAGCTTTCTAATTCCAAGCAAGTAAGAATTCAATTCTGGGATAATTCTGGTTTAGGTTTTCTCTTTCCTAGTGCACATCTACTCTTTATTCATGAAGATTCCGATTTAGAGGGCAAAATGATTCCTGCTTCTTTCCCTTGGAACGATTTGCAGCAAGGAAAACCAAGTTTCTTAGCGCTACAAAAGGAGGTAGAAAAGGAAATTCTACCAAAGATAGATTCTTTGGTTGTGAACTTTAAAGAAGAAGATGAATACTTTTCACAGGATCTAAACTTACCTGCTTGCGCTGATCAGAGATTTCTGTATACATCCTCTGAAAAAGCCTGTGCTAGTCCAGGTTATTCTTTACCTAGGAGTTCGAGTTCCCATTTTTGTAAACCTATTGATCTTCAACTAACAGAAATTCAGGCAAGAGGTGTATTAGATTCTGAGTTGAGAAGCTTTACCCAAGACAGATTTTTAGAATTTCAAGTTCGCACAAAAGATGGAAGAAGTAGCTGTGATATATCGGCTCTGTTTCTAAAAATAGGAAGGGATGCTTTTCCATTAAGTGCTCTGCGGAAAATTCTGAATAACAATGAAGTATTCCTTATTAGTTTGAGTAAAAAACTACCCCAGCAGAATTTTCAGATATCGCGTAGTCTGAGCCGATTGAACTGGCAGTCAGATATCACTCTCTATGATCTTAAGAAGGAAGAAGTGGAGAGGAATTTTCGAAATTCAAGTGAGCCTCGCTTTGTTGATCATGATTCAAATGGGAATCTTTATTCATTAGAGTGGAAGACAGAAGTATTAGGCAAAGATGCTTTTATTCATCATTTATCCACTCCAGGATGGGTCTCAAGTTCCAAGTACGAAGGAAATGAATCCAAGCTTCCAGGATTTGATCCTGGTATTCAGCTAACAGAATTACTATGGTCTGGATCTTTTCAGAACTCTATCTCAATCTTAGAAGATCGATTTATAGAATGGAAGAGTGAATCTGGTCAACCAGCCTCACTTCTACTTGAACTAGAATTTCCAGGCTTTCCTTCCCGAAGTCAATCCTATTTAATTCCCAATCAAGTAGGAACCTATACTCTTTCAAGAAGTGAATTAGTCTGCTTTCCCAAAAAAAATTCTTTAATACACAGAGATTTCAATCTGTTCCAAAGCAATACAAGAATGCGAATACGAGATCCTATCTCTAACAGCATACATGATGAGGTTCTCATTTCAACTTCCCAGTTCGGAATGAACTCCACTTCTCTAAGAATACGAAGAAGTGCTGTTAAGAATCTAAATACACAAACCTGGCAAAGCTCCGATATTGATTCTTCTTTTTGCTTAGGACAGACCTTTGCAAGCCCTGGAGAAAATCCATGAAACAAAATACTTTTGTACACAAATTGATTTATACTCTGGTCTTATTTGTATTTTTTGTAAGTATTCCTCTGAATGCGGATGTGGATGTTTTCTTTCAGCCGAATTTTTATTCATATCAATTTATTGAAAAGGATCTTGTACAAGGCTACAGGAATAGAAATTCTTCTCAGGTATATAGAATTGGAACAGAGGTAGAAGTAGAGAATGAATTTGCAAAAGTAGAAATACAGGCTAGTTTCTTCTCTAATCCAAGACAAGAGAATGGAATCTATTTAGGCAGAGAAGCCTATCTTGCCTTTCCTATACAAGGCTTTACTTTAAATATTGGAAGGAAAAGTTTCACAAATAAACACCCTCTCTCTAAAACCACCTATACAGAATTAGATGGAACGGAGGGTGTATCCTTGGATGTAGAGATTTGGGAAAACATCTATTGGCAGATCAGCCTTTGGGATAGTTATCGTGCTTATCCGATCTGGGAATACAACCAAACAGAAGTTTACGATAATTTACTCAAGCAAGAATTTCGAAAAGGGGAAAGGTCTAGGCATGGAACAAATTTTCTTTGGACAAGTCAGTATATAGATTTTACTACTGATTTTTATTATTTAAATTTTGGTGATTGGGGAAGGTATTCTTCCGATGATCTGAATTTACAAAGAAGAGAATCAGGTGATGGAGATTTTTACCACCGCACTCGCCTAGGATTGGTTGCAAAATGGGAAGGTTTTCGTGTCTCAGGTATGGTACATATTGCACGTGGTTTGGATAAAACGTTCGCAGACCCCAAAAGACCAGAGCGCAGTCTTCCCATAAGGGGGGAAGCTGTTCAACTTGAAATAGGATTTTTCAAGAAAGATTTTTTTACTTTTCTCTCTGGATTTGTCCCTAACACAATGCAGACAGCCTCGAGCGATCAAGCAACTACCATTGGTTATGTGGGTATGGGGAATTCTCCTTTATCTGGAGCCTTCCTTACTAGAACTATGAATGTTTATCCAAGTGCCTGGGTAACAGAATTTGGACTAGAGTCTATCCAAGAAATTAAAGGAAGAAGGAGTTCCTCTTTTCTTGGTAGGTGGGGAGCTGGGTATGTTTGGAATCCCATACAACTTAGTATTTTAATTGAAACATTAGTTCCTAGAATCCTGCAAAGGGAAGATAGAGGAGAAATCAGTCTTAGAAAGGTGGATTATGCAAAGCAGACTTTTTCAGAGGCTACAGCAAGAATAGAATATATCAGGATTTCAGCAGCAACAGAGTTTCATTTTGGTATGGAATTGAGTTATCTTTGGACTAGTAAGGAAGTAGGTATAGAAGGAACAGGGGTTCGCCTTTATGGAGGAGTACTATTTTGAAATTAGAATATACTAATAAAATTAATTTTAATCAAAAAAGATTAGACCTAAGTAGAATCATAATACTTCTAAGTCTAGTATTTCTTAGTCAATGCAAGCAAGCAAATAACTCTAAGGATCTCTCTGCACTCTTGGGTCTTGTAGCTGAGGATAATACTTGGAGAGTAATTTTTTCTTATCCTGGTAGAAACACCTCACTTCAGAAAAGGGAAGAAGCAAAGAGGGAAATTATTTCAATCATTAGTGAAACAAAAAGAAGTCTTCTGATCCATGCCTATGGTCTCACGGATGAAGATATCATTAAAGAGATTGCAAAGGCCATGGAACGTTCCGTAGAGATTCAAATTGTGGCAGACTCAGAGAGAAATTATGATCTTCTAAAGAAGTATAAAATTCCTTATGCAATTTGGAGGGGCTCAGGTCTTCACCATATCAAAGTTATTCTTAGTGATCATACAAGAATGTTTACAGGAACAGGTAATTTTACAACCCAGGGACTCTTAACAGACTACGATGGTTACCTTAGCTTTCGATTTTCTGAATCCATGGGCAAAGAATTTGAATTGCTTATCAATGAAAAATATTCTTATCCCTTGCTTTCATGGAATGATTTTTATTTTTATAATTCTCCCAAGAACGGAAGACAAATACAGAAAAGAATACTAGATGAGATTAGAACTGCTAAACGAAAAATTCAATTCCTTATCTATGCTCACTCGGATCCTGTCTTAAGCTATGAATTAATTCGGGCAAGTAAGCGAGGTGTATTTGTTGAAGGGATCTATGATAGACCAATCAGCGACCAAGGAAAAATTTTAGCTACTCTTCTTCCTCAAACAGGTTCAAGAATCTATGAAGATGAAAATGAAGATAGAATCGATGATGGAATATTTGGATTAGGTGGATTGAATCACCATAAAACAATCATTATAGATGACGAAATACTTTTATCTGGTTCCTTCAATTTTTCTTTAAACGCAAGAGATTCAAATCGAGAATTATTTTATGAGACTAAAAATGCAAAAATCATAGAAGAATTTGCAAAAGAATTTCATAGAGTGAAGAACTCTTCAAGAATCTATCCACCTTCTTTCCTTGAAATAGATGAGTTAACTAGCAAATCCAGATTTGTTTTTGAAAATGGCCATGGAATATTCCGCAGTTTGGGGATTCGAGCAGATTCTAATTTTGGTAATTTTCATCCAATCTCTTCGGGTCTATTTGCAGGAAGTCGGAAAACGGAAAACCTCAATTGGCCTAGATCTAGTCAAATCGATTCTAGCCTTGATCCTAAAGGCAGCTATGCTAGTTCTACGCTAGGATTTAATGCGAATTTATTTCTAGCCTTGCCAATCTTGCCCTTAAAAGTCTTGGATTCAAATCATTCTCTAGGATCAATATTGGTATTTGAAAGACAGGTAGAACTAAAAATGGCTCATGTTTGGACTTGGAACAGAGGATGGTTGAGTTCGGATCTTGTGAAACTAAGCAAGCAAGAATATCTATTGGTGGGTGATGCTCTCAAAGGAACAAACCCTACAGCCTGGCTCGTTTTGGAAGGTAGGGAAGGGCAGGAAAATTTTGCAAGCTGCTTCTACCCCAAGGGAAGATCATTTCCTTCTGAGTTAGAATATCTGGCTGAGGAGAATCAAATACAAAATATGATTCAATTTGGTAGAAGAGTTGTTTCTTGTTCAGAAATATAAAACCCAAGAAGGGATGTATCTTATTATAAAGAAGTGAATTAGAACTTGAGCCTTGTTGCCTGGGTCTTTGTTAATTGGGAGGATGAATATCAAACCAAAAGTGGAAATAAATAATTGTGTAAAAATAAAACTGGCGCGGACAGGATTCGAACCTGTGGCCTTTGGGTTATGAGCCCAACGAGCTACCAGCTGCTCCACCGCGCGGTGTTAAAACCATAGTTTATTTTGCCATTTTTTTGGCAATGCAAATAATTTTCTTGTCCTTTAAATTCTAGGAGGCAGAATGGTGCTTTGATACTGGTATTAGGTGGTAATCGCTTTTGAGTCAATCTGCTAATGAATTCGTAATTGAACATTATGAGAAGAAGATCTACGATCAGAAACAACTTTTAGAAATCTCCAAGGCTCTTAACTCGACCTTGGATTACCGGTATTTGATTGATGCAATTTTAAATATTTGCCTAGCACAGCTTCAAACCTTGAATGCTGCCATGTATTTAGAGACGGAAGTAGATTCTCAACTTTTCCGAATGGAGCAAAGCTTCAAGGGCTTTGATATTGGTTCCAAAGAATTAGAATACGAGATTCCTATGGATTCTCCTTTGATCCACTTTTTAGCCGAAAAGCCCAAGGCAACCTTACTGAGTTATGTACTCAGCATACCAGAACTGAAAGAAGATCCTGTCGTTCTTTTTCTCAAGCACTTAGGTGCTGAGATTCTTGTTCCTCTCAATGCAAAAGGCAGGGTCAATGGCTTGCTGATTCTCGGAGAGAAGATGATTCTGAGCGAGTATTTAGAGGAAGAAAAAGAATTCATGACCACTCTCGCTTCTCTAGCAGGGATAGCAGTTGAAAATGCCCGATTGTACGAGCTTGCCACGGTTGATATGATGACCAGCCTCAAAGTTCACCATTACTTTCAGACCAAGCTTAAGGAAGAGATGGATCGTTGCCGTAAGAAAGCAACCAATTGTACCTTACTCTTTACAGATGTGGATAAGTTTAAAGTTTTCAATGATACGTATGGACACCAAGCGGGAGACGTAGTTTTAATTGAAGTAGCTAAACAATTGATCAACCACGCTGGTCGCCATGATATTGCAGCACGTTACGGTGGGGAAGAATTCTGTTTAGTTATGCCAGGTGCAGATGAGAACGCAGGCTTTCAAATGGGTGAGAGGATACGTAAGGCTGTAGAAGCAATGGCTGTTAAGAATCCAAACACAGGGGAAGATATGAAAGTCACGCTTTCTGTTGGGATTTCAAGCTTTAAGATCAGTGATAGAAGCAATAAAGACCTAATTGAAAGAGCTGATAAGGCACTTTACCAGGCTAAGCATTCTGGAAGAAATAGAACAATTTGTTATAAGCAAGAATCTTAATCCAACCGACATTTATCCTAGATAGGAGACATGTCTATGTTGGATGCAAAAGTCAAAGTTTATGATGAAAAAGAAGAATCTCTTTCCGAAAAGATTCGTAACCGAGCACTGAGTCAGCACCAATTCGATTTCTCACCATATTCTTGTTATATTGAATACAAGGCTTCCGACAAGGATACTAGAATTGAATTCCGAGATTGCGTAATTGATTACTCTCGTTGCAAGAATTCAAGATGTATCAAAAAGCTTACCTAATTCTAAGTATCTTTCTTCTGGCAAGCCATTGCCAAAATTTTCCATCCCAAAAAAGTTCTCTAGCTGAAATTCCCATTTCAAAATACATCTATAAAATTGCTCACAACCAAGTTTTTCTAAAAGTCTATGTTCAATCACTAGGAAGTAGAGAGGTTCAAGAGCGTTGGGCCTTGCTCGATTCAGGTTCAACCGTTAACTTAATGTTAGATAAGGATTTGGATACAGAAATTAAGCAGATTGCATGGCTGCCTAATTCTGAAAATTACTCTAAATTGGAGTTTCATAATCTTGGCACAGCCTTGCCCAAGCAGTATGATCTAGTTTTAGGTGCTCCTTTTTTTCTGACACATTGTCTTATTTTCGAAAATGCAGTTCCAATAAGCATAGAGCAAAATCATAAGAAAAAATGTTTCACAAGCCCAAGGTATGTATCAGCTAAAGAAAACTTTCCAAATTATAGAATTACTATGGACCTTATTGCAAAAGAAGGATTAATTCACACAAGCGTACAAATTGGTACAAAGCAAGAATTAATGGCTATTGATACAGGCTCAGGTTTAAGTTCTCTGCCATTGTCTAAATTTCAGGAAGACTTGGTTTCATTAAATGAATCTATTCTAGTGATGGACATTTATGGGGAAAAAAATCCAAGAAAACTCTATTCTTTGGCAAGACCCATTCGCTTAAAGGAACTTGCATTTGTTCCTGCCAAAATCTTGGATAGCGATGAAGTTTGGGATCGCAAGGAGGGATATTCCAGCACTCTCGGAGTGGATTTTCTAAAAACATTTCGCGTTTACATTGACTTTGGGTCTAAAATATTGGGAATAGATAGCAATGAAAGCAAGCAAGGGCAAGATCATAGTAGCAATGAGTGGGGGAGTCGATAGCGCTGTAGCCGCAGGGCTTCTCATGGAAGAAGGCTATGAGGTTATAGGAGTCAATTTAAGAACTTGGGAATACGAAGCCCCAGCCTGTGATACTACCAAAAAGTCTTGCTGTTCTCCCGAAGACATTCGAGATGCTCGTGATGTTGGGCTTTCCCTTAAGATTCCTTTTTATGTTGTAAAAATGGAGAAAATTTTTGGAGAAAGAGTGATAGACCGATTTATCGATGATTATAAATCAGGAAGAACTCCTAATCCATGTGTTGAATGCAACACCTTTGTAAAGTTTGGTGCCTTATTTGATAAAGCTAAAACCTTAGGTATAGAGAAGATAGCTACTGGACATTATGCACAGACCCATTACGAAAATGGTAGATGGTCTATTGCAAATGGTGCTGATAATACCAAAAACCAAGCCTATTATTTGTATGGCTTGTCCCAAGAAAATATTTCGAACACAGTATTCCCTTTAGGTGGAATGCAAAAGTCGGAAGTTCGTGAGATTGCCAGAAGAATGGGATTGCCGGTTGCTGATAAACCTGAAAGCCAAGAGATTTGTTTTATTCCTGAAAATGATTATAGAAAATTCTTAGAAAAGAAATCTGTGCAGTTCACTCCTGGCTTTTTTAAAATGGGTGATGGCAGAATTCTAGGTAAGCACAGTGGCAAAGAAAAATTCACTATAGGCCAAAGAAAAGGATTGGGTATTTCTTGGAAAAATCCTCTCTACGTTCTTGCTATTGAAGATGATGGAACTGTTATTTTGGGAGAAGAGAACGAAACCTATTGTTCACAATTCGTTGTTGAGGATGTAACTCTCCAAGGTTGGAATCCATTTTCCGAAGGTGAATCTCGTGAAGCAAGGATACAAGTTCGTTACAGACATTCACCTATCTCTTGTATGGTGCAATATAAAAATACAAAATACATCATTCGTCCATTAGAAGATGTGCGTGGTGTAACACCTGGTCAGTCTGCTGTTTTTTATCCTAGCAATGGAACCCATCTCTTGGGAGGTGGAATAGTCGAAAAGGGCAGTATAGAGCTATCTATACGAACAGCACAAATTGTTGCTGAGACTGTAGAGGTTTAAGAATTTTGAAGAGCAATTCTACTCTTCTTATTATCGGAGGGGGCTTGCTGCAAGTTCCTATCATCCAAACAGCTAAAACCATGAAACTCAAAACTGTTGTAGCTGATATGAATCCAGATTCTATTGGCTTTCGCATTGCTGATGATAAAATACTCATGTCAACCAAAGATGTGGAAGGTATGGTTCGAGAAGCCAAGCGCTATGCTAAGGATAAACCAATTCATGGTGTTATTACGGCTGGGACTGATGCCTCTATGACTGTAGCTGCCGTAGCCAACTCCCTAGATCTTCCTGGGATTCGCTTTATAGATGCTGAAGCTTGCTCAAACAAGGTAAAGATGAGAAAACGACTCAAGGAATATAAAGTTCCTATTCCAAATTTTGCAGAAGTATGGAATATACAGGATGCTAGAGATGCCTTAGAGTTCTTGAAATTTCCTTTGGTTATGAAACCAGCAGACAATATGGGAGCCAGAGGCGTAATCAAGCTAGAGAGCAGGGAAGATATTCAAAATGCATTTAAGCATGCTAAGAAATTTTGTCCGACAGGGGAACTCATTCTAGAAGAATATATGGTCGGACCAGAGGTCTCCGTTGATGCCTTATCCTTTGGTGGACGTTTCATGATTACAGGTATTGCTGACCGAATTATAGAAAGAGAGCCTTATTTTATAGAGGTTGGTCATAATATGCCTTCTGCCTTGAATTCGGATACATTGAAGGAAATTGAACGTGTTATGATCCAAGGAATGAAAGCACTTGGTATTACTCTTGGTGCAGGAAAGGGAGATATCAAGATAACTCCTGATGGAGTGAAAGTTGGCGAAATCGCCGCACGCTTGTCAGGTGGCTTTATGTCTGCTTTTACTTACCCTTTGTCCTCAGGAGTCAACTTAAATCGCGCTGCTATCCTTATTGCTATGGGAGAAGAGCCTGATAATCTTGAACCAGTTTTGAACAGAGTGTCCATAGAACGATCACTACTCGCAAAACCAGGAAAGCTTTTAAGTATTAGTGGGCTCGATGAGGCTAAGAAAATCGAGGGAGTTAATGAAATATTTATCCAATCTAATGTTGGCGACATCATAAAAGAACCCACTAATAATATTGAAAAAACAGGTCATGTCATTATAACTTCTAATTCCTTGGATGATTCTGAAAAGATTTTCGAAAAGGTAAAATCTACACTGCAATTTGAAGTTGATGAAGTCTATGGTGTTACTGAAAAGGAAATGAACCAGAACGCTCGCAATAGATTCGGTAGAGAAATATGCTGGGTTTGCAAAATCTGTGATGGCACAGATTGCGCAAGTGGTGTTCCAGGGATGGGTGGAGTTGGTACTATGAGCAGCTTCCAGGATAATTCCAAGGCTCTTGCAGAATACCAAATACTTCCGCAATACATACGCAGTCATGTAGCTTCCAATATTGAAACCGATTTCCTTGGAAAAAAAATATCATCACCAATTATGGGAGCACCAATGACAGGTGCCGTGACCAATATGAACGGGACTATGACGGATACTGAATATGCAAGCATAGTTCTAAAGGGATTTAATGAAGCAGGTTCCTTGGCCTGGTTAGGTGACGGAGCTACTCCTGATAAATATAAGGCTCTTCTACCAGAAATTTCTGCATACAAAGGACAATCTGTATTAATTTGTAAACCTAGAGAAGATGAGGGTTTGTTAAGAGAAAGAATGCAAGAAGCAGAGATTCAGGGAGTCTTTGCAATTGGAATAGATATAGATGCCGTAAATTTCAAGACTATGTCATTGAAAAATTTAGCAAGTATTAGTCGCTCTATAAAAGAACTAGAGAATATTAGAAAATTTACCAAACTGCCCTTCATTCTTAAAGGTATTATGAATCCTGAAGATGCAATCCTCGCTGTAGAAGGAGGTTTTGATGCAATAGTTGTATCTAACCATGGAGGAAGAGTTCTTGACGGAATGCCAGGAACAGCTCGCGTTCTACCTAAGATAGCAGAAAAAGTAAAAGGCAAGATTCATCTTTGTGTAGATGGCGGAATTCGCTCTGGAATGGATGTATTTAAAATGTTAGCCTTAGGTGCCGATACAGCCTTGATTGGTCGCCCTGTAGCTATTGCAGCAGTAGGTGCTGAGTCAGCAGGAGTCAAATTTATTATACAAAAATTCAAGGAAGAGCTTAGACAATCCATGAGTATTACTGGTTGTGAGAAACTAGACTCAATTTCGATTAAAATGCTTTTCCGAAAATTTGATAATTAATCTAATGATGATATGGACAAATTAGTAACTGATTTTTCATCTATAATCAAAGTTATTAATTTACTTTTTGGAAGATTACCGGTGCATCTTCATCAAGATGAGCAAGAGTTTCCTATCAAGATTATTGCTATGAAAGAGAAGGGCCTTATCATTCTAAATACTAAAAACTCGCAAGGCTCAGAGCGAAATTTATCAGTAATTCACAATGGAACCAAAATACAAGTAACCTTCAAAAAGCTAGGTGGGGATGATAAAGGAATCGAAATTCTATCACCCATTAAAATGACCATAGCGGAAGCTAAGCGAGAATCGAACCGAGTTATCTTGCAAGAAAATAATCCAAAATTATCTGTTACTAATCTTATTAATCAAAATGATATCCAAAAAGCGATAGGTTTTGTTGATAAGAAGGTAGACACTATCATTAAAGAATATTCGCAAAGACTGAATTCAAAGTTTAGGAATGTAAATATAAATATTTCTGCAAGATTAGATGGTCGTATGAGATTAATGCAGAATTATGATAAGCCTATCTATATTCCTGATCGAAAAGCTGAAAATTTTAATCATCCTAACTTTCTTCCCTTCCATGAATACATTCGTTTGATTTCTATTGCCAAATTAAATGAAGATTTTCTTTCAGAAATCACAGTTCCACTTAAGTATAAGGGTTATTCTTCTTTGGGTTATGTTCAAGTGAATTCAGAAAATGTATTACCATTTGAATCCTACGACATTATTTCCAAAATTTCCCAAGCACTTACCTCCGATTTAATTCATACAGGAGTGTTTCAAGAATCCAAAGAAATCTGTGATGTAAATGATTTAAGTTCAACTGGCTTATCCTTTCTGCATCCTCAGTCTAGGTTATTTTCTCGGTCTATGACTATGGGAGAGACTATTGTTTTCGATTTGACTTTGCCAGACAATAAGAAAGTTGTCTGCAGGGGAATTATCAAAAATATAAAGAACACTGAAGTCATGTTCCGAGTTGGAATTCAATTCTACAATAACGTGAGTAACACAAACGAAGAAATTGAGAAATTCCTTAATAAATCGCAAGATTAATTTCTATAATGTCTCCCAGCGATTATGATTCACTTGATTTCATAAAACATAAAACCATATGCAAGCATAACACTTTTTTATTAAAATATCTAAGCGAAAGATTTACTTATTTTAGCTTAGAAGAATGGGTTAGTATACTTTCATTAAGTAGAATATTCTTAAATGGGAATTTGATTAAGGAAGATAGGCAAATTTTTGCTAATGATGAGATAATCTGCTTCCTTGAAAGATTCGAAGCAGAAGAACCACCTGTAGATACGAATTACTCAGTTCTATATGAGGATGAATATTTATTAATTCTTGACAAACCTGGAGATATCCCTATTCATCCAGCAGGAAGGTATAGAAAAAATAATCTGCTTAGCATTGTAGAGTCTGATTTTTCCTGTAAATTGTTCCCTTGCCACAGACTAGACCGCGAGACTTCAGGTGTATGTTTATTTGCAAAAGATAGTCAATCCAGCCAGAAGATGGCTTCGTTGTTTCAACAAAGAAAGATTCATAAGGAATACAGAGTTTTTGTATATGGAGATTTCCCAGAACAAATTGTCCTTGAAGGATGGATAGAGAGAGATTTAAATTCTTCCATACGTAAGAAAAAAGTCCTCAACCAAAAGAATTTACTTAAGGAATCTGAGATTGTATCAGTATTACAAAAAGAAGATTCCAAAGTTTATGCAATCACAAGGTTTCATAAATTAAATTTTAATAAAGGAATAAGTTTACTAGCAGCCTTTCCTGTCACAGGGAGAATTCACCAAATACGTGCTAGTCTATATTCTTATGGTTTTCCAGTTCTGGGGGATAAAATTTATGGTCGAGATGAAAGTATTTTTTTGCAATTCATAGAATCTGGTTGGAAGGAAGAATTCTCTGAAATACTAGGGCATAGGCGCCAAGCACTCCATGCCTATCAAATAGAGTTCACTCATCCAATTTCTATGGCAAAAATGAAAATAATTTCTCCCATTCCTTCCGACCTTCACTTTTAGATTTCCTTATGTCTCATATAATCTTTATTAGTTGTGAAGTAAACTTGCACTTCCATCCGACCATAGACTTATACTATGGAAGATTTAATTCTCAAGAAAGAAATATCAGATCGTCGTTTATTTGGAGAGTTTTGGACAGCAAGGCAGAGACAATCGCATTCTCTACATTATGCGGTGAGTTATAGGGCTTCTTTTAAGCCAGAATTGCCCTCATTCTTCTTTTCTGAATTTTTAACAAAAAAAGCTTCTGTTGTAATGGATCCATTCGGTGGAAGGGGAACAACAGCTATACAAGCTAATTTGGAGGGCCATTACGCTATTCACAATGATGTAAATCCTCTTTCAATTTTTCTTGCTAAGTCTCGTTCTCAAATTCCAAGTAAAGATTCTTTAATTAAAACACTTAAGAACGTAGACTTAAGTTCTAAGCCCAAGGAAGAAGAATTGGATGAAGCCTTGCTTGCCTTTTATCATAAAGATACACTTCGAGAAATAAAAAATTTCCGAAATTTTTGTGACGAAAATTCATCACCTGAGACTAACTTTCTTAAGTTGGTAACTCTTTCAAGGTTGCATGGGCACAGCCCAGGATTTTTTTCCGTATATAGTTTTCCGCAGGTTTCAATTCCAGCTATACAACAAAGAAAAAACAATAGCAAAAAAGGAATTCTACCTGAATACAGAGCTATTTTACCAAGAATAGAGTCAAAGTTGAAACGTGATCTAGCTGATAGCCTTCCTCCTTTCTACCATGAATTTTCTGGAAAGAACCAATACTACCTCTCAAGTACGGAGAATATGGATCAAATTCCATCTGAATCTGCTGATCTACTTGTTACCTCACCACCTTTTTTAGATAAGGTGGACTACAAAAATGATAATTGGATTCGTCATTGGTTTCTCGGAATACCTGATGAACAAACTGATAAGATTTCCATGTTTTCTTCAATAGATGAGTGGACAAATTTTATGACTAACACTTTGAAATCCTCGGCTCGAATTCTCAAGAGAAATTCTTATTTGGTTATTGAAGTTGGTGAAGTGAAGAAAGGAAAAAATGTTATTCCTCTAGATGACTATGTAGTAGAGGCAGGAATTCGATCAGGGCTCACTTGGAGTAGAACTTATATTAACACTCAGAAATTCACCAAGCTTTCGAATTGCTGGAATGTAGATAATAATGAAAAGGGAACAAATTCCAATCGATGTGTTGTTCTGCAAAAAATCTAATCATTGAAATTTGAATTAACTCAACTGAAAAGATGTAAGAATTCTAAATTTGATCCTTTTGATTCTCGCTAGAATAACTTGTAATTTCAATTACTTGACTACATTCAGAATCCATTCAATATGGAAATATGAAGTACATCTTTCTATCATTTCTTTTTTTCATTGCACTAACTTTTTGTGGAGATAAACCAAGTTCCCTTCAGGAGCCTAATTCTTCAGAAGATTCCTTACCTATAGAAATCCAAAAGTTACAAGAAGGTAATAAGATTATTTTGCAATTGAATGCACGATCAGGATTCGGAATTCAAATAGATGTTCCTAATGTTATCAGTGCAAGCGCTAAAGACGGCTTAGTCATCGAATCCCAGAATTTGGTTTTTGCAGGATCTCCCAATCTCAAGAAACCAGAATACTATTTAAATTTGAAACCCATGGAATTGACTTTCCAAGGAAAAGGAAAGCTCATCCTCCAAGGCAAAATCTTTTATTGCGATTTTAGTAAGAACATCTGCCTACCTGGAAAGATTTATAGAGAATTGAATATTTAATTCATAAAGATCAAAGATTAGAAATAGCAGATAATATAAATTAGAGTATAGATATGAAACTTAATAAATACAGCAGTAAACTTACCCAGGACGAAACTCTCCCTGCTTCCCAGGCGATGATCATTGGATCAGGAATTCCCTTTGAAGATTTGAATAAGGCCTTTGTCGGAATAGGTAGCACAGGTTTCGAGGGGAATCCTTGTAATATGCACCTAACGGATCTTGCTGCCTTACAGAAAAAATCAGTCCAAGCTACCAATGAAATCGTAGGACTTTTGTTTAATACAATAGGTGTGAGTGATGGAATTACGAATGGAAATGATGGGATGCGATACTCTCTTCCATCCAGGGAAATTATAGCGGATTCTATAGAGTCAATCGCAGGTGCTCATTTTTATGATGGGGTAATTTTTACCGCAGGTTGTGATAAGAATATGCCAGGTGCCATTATGGCTATGGCTAGACTGAATCGACCTTCTATTATGGTTTATGGTGGAACAATTAATGGTGGCCATTATAAGGGCGAAAAGCTGAACATAGTGTCCGCTTTCGAGGCTTATGGAAAGAAGTTGCAAGGCAAAATATCGGATGAGGACTATAAAGAAATAATTAAGAATTCTTGCCCAGGCCCAGGTGCTTGTGGGGGAATGTATACAGCAAATACTATGGCAACTGCTATCGAGGCAATGGGAATGAGCCTGCCATACAGTTCCTCTTGTCCAGCAAGAAGCGAAGAAAAGAAGAGAGAGTGCCACAATGTAGGCCAGTATATTCTAAATCTTTTAGAAAAAGATATCAAGCCATCAGATATCATTACAGAAAAATCAATCAAAAATGCTCTTAAAATTATTACAGTCCTAGGTGGATCTACCAATGCCGTTCTGCATATGATAGCCATAGCAAGAACTATGGGAATCGAATTAACTCTAACTGATATCCAAAATATCACAGATACCACTCCACTTCTGGCTGATATGAAACCTAGTGGTAAGTATCTAATGGAAGATCTTTTTAAGATTGGAGGTGTTCCTGCCATTCTCAAGTTCATGCTTAAGGAAGGTATGATAGATGGTTCCTGCATGACAGTTACAGGTAAGACGATAGAGGAAAATCTAAAAGACCTTCCTGGTCTTCCTGAAGGCCAAGATCTTTTGAGGCCACTTTCTAATCCAGTTAAGCCCGAAGGTCATATACAAGTTCTATATGGCAATATAGCTAAGTTAGGTGCTGTTGCTAAGATTACTGGTCATGAAGGTGAAATCTTCCAAGGTAAGGCTATCTGTTTTGACAATGAGGCAGATCTAAATGCAGGAATCCATGAAGGTAAGGTGCAAGCAGGGCATGTTGTTGTTATACGTTATGTGGGACCCAAAGGCGGACCTGGTATGCCTGAAATGTTAAAGCCAACCTCTGCAATTATTGGTGCCGGTCTTGGGGATAAGGTTGCTCTTATCACTGATGGAAGATTTTCTGGTGGAACTCATGGCTTCGTAGTGGGTCATGTTACACCGGAAGCAATGGAAGGTGGCGAGATAGCCTTGGTGGAAGATGGAGATATTATACTTATCGACTCTATTCATAATACCATAGAAGCTAAAGTAAGCGAAGAGGAATTCAATGCACGTCGTGCAAAATGGAAGAAGCCAGACTACAAAGTAAAATCCGGATATCTTTGGAAATATATCAAGAATGTTGAAAATGCAAGTGGTGGATGTTTGACTGATAGATAAGATTCTTCTTGGAAAGAATAGAACTCTTATTCAATTCAAGGACATTATTTAAATCAGAGGAATTTTCTTATACTTATCTCAGAGGTATTTTATGAACAAGATTCAAGCCTTGGGTCATTAGGTCAAGGCTTGAGTGTGCTTGGTTTGAAGTTATCTAGATTCGAAATTTGTCCATAGGAAAAGATTTCGTAATTTCAGCTACACTTGCTTTGACAGATTTTGCCTTAGCATCATCACCCAAATGATCTAGAAGGTCACAGATTAGACTTCCGACTTTTTTCATTTCATCTTCCTTGAGCCCACGAGTGGTGAGAGCAGGTGTTCCTAGTCGGATCCCTGATGTAATGGCTGGCGGGTTCTTATCGAATGGGATACCATTCTTATTAACAGTAAAGCCTACATGGTCCATAGCATCGGCTGCATCCTTACCAGTCATACCTTTTACGCTAACATCCACTAAAACTAAATGATTATCAGTTCCACCTGAAATTACTCTATATCCACGAGAAAGAAATACCTCAGCCAGAACTTTTGCATTTTTTACAACTTGGTCGATGTACGTTTTGAACTCAGGTTGTAAGGCTTCACCAAATGCTACTGCTTTTGCAGCTATCACATGCATGAGAGGACCACCTTGTATTCCAGGGAAAACTCTAGAGTTGAGTATCTTTTCATTTTCTCCTTGGGAAAGTATGAGTCCACCCCTAGGTCCTCTAAGTGTTTTATGAGTTGTAGTTGTAACATAATCACAGATTCCTACTGGACTTGGGTGGGCACCAGTTGCCACCAAACCAGAGATATGTGCCATGTCTGCCATGAGCTTTGCACCAACTGAGTCGGCAATTTCTTTGAATCTAGGAAAATCTAAGGTTCTTGGATAGGCTGAGGCACCTACAATGATAAGTTTAGGTTTTGATTCTTTGGCAATTTTTGCAACCTCATCCATATCAATTCTATGATCTGACTCACGAACTCCGTAAGCTACAGGCTTAAAATACCTTCCACTGATATTCACCGCTGAACCGTGGGTTAGGTGTCCTCCATGCGCTAAGTTCATTCCAAGAAAGGTATCACCTGGTTCTAGGCAGGCAAGAAAAACTGCCATGTTTGCTTGTGCACCAGAGTGAGGTTGAACATTCGCATATTCTGCTTTAAAAATTTTCTTAGCACGATCTATGGCAAGTTGCTCTACCGTGTCAGCATTTTCACAGCCATTGTAGTATCTCTTGCCAGGGTATCCTTCCGCATATTTATTTGTAAGTGTAGAATGGTAGGCTTCAAGAACAGCTTGGGATACAAAATTCTCAGAGGCTATGAGTTCTAGAGAATTCTCTTGTCTCTCGTCTTCTTTTTGGATAGCGGAAAAAACTTCTGGATCTGCTTTGGATAGGATACTCATACATCCAGATTGGATAATGTCTCTTTAGGGAAAATTTCTTTTTTCCAAGATTTAGAATTTTTCCGACAATTGCTTTCCGGTTCAGCATTCAGAAAATTCAGAAAATCATTGCCAAAAACCCAAGTTCTGAATTATGTAAGCTATGGTCCAAGACTTAAAGAAAACCATTCCCCAAGAAATTGAATACGATGAGAATGATCTCAGGATACTCTGGAAGGATGGTTTTCAATCTAAATACAATTTGCTTAGCCTTAGAAAATTATGCCCTTGTGCAAGCTGCAGAGGCGGACATGGTGGCAAAGTGGGACAGGCAACGGGTCATATCACTAAGGCATCTATTATTTCCTGGAACAAAGTTGGCAGATATGCAATCAATATCCTCTGGAACGACTACCACAATACTGGAATTTTTTCTTACGACAATCTAAGGGCTTATAGCGAAGGCAGAATGGATGCCTTCGATGAATAATTTTCATTTTTTTCACTCTTATTCAAAAAAACAGATGACAAAATCAAGGTTATTATGTCTCATTACCCTTAGTTAAGATTATGATCCGTATTGGAGCTGTAAATGGGTGAAGGTTCCCTATCACAAGACGAAATAGACGCCCTTTTACAAGGTGCGGAAGACAGTCCATTTGACATGGGAGGGGGTTCTGCCTCTTCTTCTGGATCTATGGCTGATTCCTTATCTCCCATAGATAGAGACATCATATCGGATATGTTAGGCCAAGCTTTCCAGACTGCGGGAAATGTGCTGGGAACCATACTTGCCAAAAATACTCGTTTCAACAATCCATCTACCGAATCTCGTAGTTCATCGGAAATTAGCCAAGAGCTAGGGAGTAAATCTGTTTGCTTGTATTCCCAGGTGCAGGGAATCTTTAATGGTAGAATCTCTATCATCATAGCCCAAGAGAATGCTGCAAAAATCGCAGGACTCATGATGGGTGGATCTGGACCAGCTGGTGCTATGGATATGGCACAATTACAGACTTTGAAGGATTGCCTTTCCCCCATGATGGGAACTGTTACAGCACAGATTGGTATGAAGCTAGGTGGATCTCTCTCTGGTTCCCCACCTGATATTGTTTTGGTGAATGCTCCCAATGATTTGCGATTGCCTGATGGTCAGGCCCTTGTTAAAACCCAATTTAGTCTCAATATTGATTCCATTGGATCATTTAAACTAAGTTATATTCTTTCTAGCGATAATGCCCAGTCTATTTTGGATATCTCCAAAAATGGAGCTGGTATGCAATCCAGCGGTGGTATGAATGTGCCTATGCAGGGTGGCGGCATGAACATGGGTGGTTTTGCAACAAACCAACCCCAGGTGGGAATCAAAGGAATTGGTTTTCCATCTCTTTCCACTGCAGGTGCGGCCTCAGGAAATACAAATCTCAATCTTTTGATGGACGTTCAGATGGCTCTTACGGTGGAGCTAGGAAGAACTAAAATGTATATTAAGGATATTCTCGGCCTAGGGGAAGGTTCTATTATCGAGTTGGATAAGCTGGCTGGTGAACCAGTAGATTTACTTGTTAATGGAAAGTTGATAGCCAAAGGGGAAGTTGTGGTAATCGATGAGAACTTTGGTGTGCGGGTTACAGATATCGTTAGTCCTCAGGATAGAATTAAATCGGATAAAGGATAATGAAGGCGGGAATTATTCCTATTGTAATCCTAGCGCTTACATGGGGATCACTATATTCTCAGGAAAAGCCCGAAGATCTAGATTCTCTTCTTCAGGAGGAGTTAGGTGTAACTCAAGCCAATACTTCCTCCAAAAGTAATACTAGTAAGGATTCTACGAATACCACATCCACTAAAGATCCCGCAACTGGTGCTGGTGGCAGTGATCCTAATGTTGATTTGATTCAGAATCGATACTCAGATTCAGAGGATTCCTCTTCTACTGCATGGCTTCTCATTAAAGTAATTTTAGTTTTTGGTGGTCTAACGGCTGTAATGATGTTTATCTTACGTGTTATGACCCGGACTAGGGATTCTAGGTTTCCTGTAAAAGGCGTCATGTCAGTTCTTTCCAGTCTTCCTATTGCTCCTAACAAACAAATTCAAATTGTGGATGTTGCTGGTAAGCTTATCGTTTTAGGAGTGGCTGATTCTGGAGTGAATTATATAACAGAGATTACTTCCTTGGAAGATAAGAATCGAATTCTTAAATTGAAGCAAGAATTTGAACCAAGCCAAGATAATTTTATGGTTACTCTATTAGAGTCCTTAAAGGATCTTTCACCCAAATCACTCACCAATCGCTTAGAAGGTAGTCAGGATGATTCCAAATACCTAGATGATTCTGAAATAGAAGCCTTAGAGCAGAAGCACAAACGATCCTTAGAAAAGCTTAAAGATAGCAACAAGGATCTTGGCATGGATCCAGGTTTTTCTGGAGGCAAGTTATGAGTGCAATACGAAACTTAGGATACCTTTTAAAAATCAGATTGGCACTTGTAAGTAAATTTCTTTCCTTTTTTTTAAGAAAATCAATGGGACATAATTCCGTTATGTTGAGCATTAAATCACAAGCAAGGTTGCGAGAACTGAATTTTCCATTTCCCAATATACGAGGTTTTATCTATCTTTTTTTGATTTTAGTCATCCTTAGCCCGGTTTTGGGAGCACTATTGGAAGGGAGCATCCTAGATCTTGGAGTGAATCTTCAGGCTCAATCTACATCCAACACAAGGATACCTATCCCCAATCTCAATTTTAATGTGAACGAGGCTAAGACACCAAGAGAGACCTCTCTTTCCTTGATGGTTCTATTCTTGGTAACCATTCTTTCTTTAGCCCCCGCTATTATAATGTCTGTTACTTCGTTTACAAAAATTGTAATTGTCTTGGATTTTGTCAGAAGAGCTCTTTCTCTTCAGAATCTCCCACCTAACCAAGTGATGATGGGCCTTGCTCTTTTTATGACATTTTTTATCATGGCTCCAACTCTTGGTGAAATCAATCAAACAAGTCTTCAACCATTTATGGAAGGAAAAATTGATACCAACACTTTTTTTGATAAAACCATGGTTCCTCTGCGCGGTTTTATGATACGTCAAATTGGTGCAGCGGGAACCAAGGATGTTGCCTTGTTTTTGAAATTAGGCAAGGTGAAAAATGTAAAATCTTATGATGATGTACCTTCTTATGTTATTGTTCCTGCATTTATGCTAAGTGAAATCAAGAAAGCATTCATTATAGGTATTTATATTTTTATTCCATTTATTGTAATCGACTTGGTGGTTGCTGCTTCCCTTCTTTCCATGGGATTGATGATGCTTCCGCCTGTGATGGTTAGCTTACCTTTTAAGATTATTTTGTTTATCCTGATAGATGGATGGAATCTGCTCGTCTACGAATTGGTTAGGAGTTATAAATGACCGAAGTTGATGTTATAACCTTAATTCGCGATGCCTTGATCATAACGATAAAAATTTCTTCCCCAATTTTAGTAACCGCTCTAGTTGTAGGATTGTTTATTGGAATTTTGCAGACAACAACCTCTATCCAAGAGCAGACTATTGCCTTTGTGCCTAAGCTTTTTGCAATCTTTGTTGTGATCATAGTGTTCGCGTCTTGGATGGTTAGAACTATGCTAGACTATACCAGAAATATTTTTTTTATGATAGAGAAATTTTGAGAATTAAATGGAATACTTTGTAAATAACTTTCAAGTCTTTATGCTGATGTTCGCTAGGCTATTAGGTTTATTTATGATTACACCTGTTTTCTCATCGGAATCTATACCTGTAACTCTTAGGATGATACTTTCCTTTTTAATAACCATAATACTTTTTCCAGTTTCCTCTGCCTTTCTACCTAAGGTTCCACCTGATATGCTAACCTATGGACTCTTGGTACTATCAGAAATGATGATAGGTCTTTTGATAGGATTTATGGTTACTATATTTTTTGCAGCCTTTCAAATGGCTGGAGACTTCTTTAATGTTCAGTTGGGTTTTGCTTATACAGAAGTCCTGGATCCTATGACTCAAGTATCCTTGCCTGTAATTTCTTCCTTAAAGAACCTTATGGCAATACTGGTTTTCTTATCTATGGGTGCTCATAGAATGATGATCAAAAGTCTTGCATTCTCTTTTGAAAAAATTCGTATCCTAAGTTTTACTCCAGAGACCAATCAAGGAATCTATAAGGCTATAGAAGGTGCAATTGGTGCTATGTTTGTTGTTGCATTTAAGATTAGTTTGCCTGTACTTGGGATCTTATTTCTTGTTACTATAGCCGAGGCTTTAATGGGAAAGGCGGCACCTCAGTTGAATATACTTCAGTTAAGCTTTCCAATCAAAGTTTTGATCGGACTAATTGTACTGATCTCAATAACATCTTTCATAGTTGCTCAGATGGAATCTGCATTTATGGTTTCCTTTGATAAAATAGATGAATTGTACAAAGGATGGCCGAATTGAGCTCGGTTCATACACAAGACTGGATATATCTTGGAAGTAATGAATGGTCTTTCATAGATGACTTTCGAATTAATCTTCAGTTGTTCGCAGCAGAAGATGAGGGTCGTACAGAACCGCCTTCAGAACGAAAGAGAAGAGACGAAAGAGAAAAAGGAAATGTTCCTAAATCACCTGAACTTAGTTCGGCGGTTGTTTTACTGGCAGCTACTGTTCTACTGTATCTTATGGGTGAATTTTTTATTCGTAAATCAGCATTATTCATGAGAAAGTATCTTCACTTTGCCAGAGATCCAGGAGAATTTAATTCTGAAAGTTTTAGTCTTCTACTTAAGGATGCTTCCTGGGATATTTTTACTTTACTTGCTCCCTTATTAGGTGTTACTTTTGTGTTTGCTGTATTGGGAAATATTTTGCAAGTTGGTTTGCTTTTTGCACCAAGAGCAATGGAGTTTCGTTTCGAAAGATTAGTCCCTAATTTCAAAAGAGTTCTACCTACTAGACAAACCTTGTTCAATTTAGGTAAATCTCTAATGAAGGTTGTTCTTATAGGATGGGTTAGTTATATTATTGTTTCTCAGGATTTTCTGAGAATTATGCTTACAGGTGATATGGGTATTCTGCAAGCATTGGAGTTAGTTTCATTCTCTGGATTTAAGATTTTTATTATAGTCGGAATAATTCTCTTAGCTATTGCGGTTGCTGATTTTTATTACCAGAAATTTGAATTCGAAGAAAGTCTGAAGCAAACACCTAGTGAAGCCAAGCGTGAGATTAAAGAGCAAGTAGGGGATGGTGCCTTAATTGCTAGAAGAAGACAAATCATGAGAGATATTGTTAGCTCAAATATGCTACAAAATGTACCTAAAGCAGATGTTGTGATAACAAATCCTATCCATTTTGCGGTAGCACTTGCTTTTAACTCATCAGTGGACGCAGCTCCCAAGGTTATAGCCAAAGGTGAGGATCAACTTGCTTTGACAATCAAGGAAATTGCTAAAAAGAATAATGTTCCTATGGTTGAAGATAGACTACTTGCGCAACAGTTGTATAAATTAGTTGAGGTAAACCAAGAAATTCCATTCAATCTTTACCAGGCTGTATCTATAGTTTTCGTTAACCTTCGAAAATACCAAACAATGGGAGGTAGAAGATAATTATGGAAAAAAAACCTTGGTATACCAATTCAGATATTATCATTGGTGTTGGTGCTTTGGCAATTCTCATGATGTTAATTGTTCCTCTGCCTGGCTTTATCTTAGATCTTCTACTGATTGTTAGTATTGGAGTTGGAATTATTATTTTGCTAACATCCCTTAGTGTTGCTGAGGCTATGGATTTTTCTATATTTCCTACCTTACTATTGATTACTACTCTTTATAGACTCGCACTCAACGTATCAACAACTAGGCAAATTCTCAGTAAGGGAGCAGCAGTAAACTCTCAAGTTATCGAAGCTTTTGGAACCTTTGTGGTAGGTGGTGAAGGTGGGCTAGGTAAGTATGTCGTCGGATTTATTATCTTCATCATACTCATCATCGTTCAGATCGTAGTTATCACCAAAGGAGCAACCAGGATATCGGAAGTTGCAGCAAGATTTGCCTTGGACGGACTACCTCAGAAACAAATGGGGATAGACATGGAGCAAAATTCAGGTGCCATCACTGAGCAGCAAGCCATGACCAAGCGGAAAAGATTAGAACAAGAAGTTAATTTTTATGGAACCATGGATGGAGCGAGTAAATTCGTACAAGGGGATGTAAGAGCTGGACTTATTATAACAGCTATTAATCTTTTGGGTGGAGTAATTATTGGAGTTTCCATTCGCGGTGAATCCTTTGCATCAGCGATAGAAACATATGGTAAATTTACGATCGGTGATGGACTTGTTTCACAAATTCCAGCTCTCTTGATCACCACAGCAACAGGTCTTATTGTAACTCGTTCTAGTTCCATTCAATCCTTCACTGGAGAGTTTAAGAAACAGTTGTTTACCAATTCCAAAATTCTTTATATAGTCGCAGCTGCCTTGGGACTTGCCGCACTTATTCCTGGTCTACCATTCTTTTCCCTATTGGTCTTAGGTGGATTTTTTGGATATCTTGGGTATTACATGGAAAAGGCAGCAAAGTTACAAGTTGAACTGATTGAGAAAGGTGAAGAAGCGAAAACTACCGAAAAGAAACCAGAAGACTACCTAGAAGAAATACGAACAGAATCTATAGTTGTTTCATTGGGTTTAAATTTATTGCCTCTTGCAGAAGTTAAAGATAGAGGCTTGCTGCTTTCTCAAATAGCTAATACACGTAAGAAATTTGCATCTGATTATGGTTTGGTGATTCCTCCGGTTCGAATTATGGATAATTTAGAGATCCCTCAAGATAATTATACTATTAAGATCAATGGTGTTGTTGTTGGAGAATCAGCGATCAAACCAGATAAATTAATGGCCTTGGATAATTTAAGACAAGTAGAAGATCCTATACCTGGTGATAAGTTTACTGAACCAACTTTTGGAATGCAGGCTCTTTGGATAGATCCTGATTTAAAGAGTGAGGCTGAAACAAAAGGATACACAGTTGTGGATCCTTCAACAGTCATTATCACACATTTGAAAGAATTGATCCTAACACATTCTTCTTCACTTTTGGGTAGAGAGGAAACTCAAAGTTTACTAGAACATGTTCGTAAGTCTAAACCAACTCTTATACAGGAACTCGGCTATGAGAAAGAAGGTAGACTTGGAATTATACAACAGGTTTTGCAGAATATGCTAAGAGAAGGTCTTCCCATTCGAGGTTTGCCAGTAATCTTAGAATCAATCGCGAACAATATTTCCAAATCTACTGATCCGAATTATCTATCTGAATTAGCAAGACAGGCAATCTCTAGACAAATTGTAAATGAATATGTCCAAGCAGATGGTAAACTTTATGTGATAGGCGTGGATCCAAGGTTAACGGATCGCTTGTCTAAGAACCTTGTTGAAGATCCCTTAGAAGGAAAAGTTATAGCCATAGGTGCTGATCTAAGACGTAAGATGATCGAATCTATACAAGCGGAATACAAGAAAGCTTTAGAAAATAACCGTTTCCCAATATTCATAATTGATAGATACATTCGTATGCCATTGTTTGGTTTTATTTCAAGAGAGTTACCGCCAAGGAATTTTGCGGTTCTTGCCATTCAAGAAATTCAAACATTCACGAATATAGAGCTAGTGAGTCAACTAAGCATTAGCCAAGCAGAAAAACAACAGGAGGAAGGCGCAGGAGTAGGCGCTTAGTAAATTTATGGATTATGTAAAGATCAAAGGAAGAGACATTCAAGATTGTTTGATGCAAATGAAAATGAAATACGGTCCCGAAGCTCATGTATACGAACATAGAGTTTTAACAGAGGGTGGATTGTTTGGTACAGGTCTTCTTGCGAACAAAATGTACGAAATTGATGTTGCCATTCCTGAAAAAGCATCCTCTAAAGAACGTGTTGAAAAGAAATTAAATGATTTAAGAGAACTACTCAAGAAAAAATCACAAGCGCCTTCAGCACCAAATTCTGTTAAGAAGAGTTTAGATAATTTACCTCAGTTTCAATCACGCAAACTTGTGACTGCAGAACCTTTGCAGTCTGTAAGAAATAGAGCGCATGCGAATGTAGATTTTAATTATGAAGAAGACCAAGAAGTCCAGGAATTACTTTCTTCAACATTAGAAGATATTTCCGATATTGCTCAAGAGGAAATACTTTTTGAAGAAATACAAAAATCCGATAAACTTCCAAATAAGCCACAACAATCAAAAGATATTTCTAATGAAATAGGTCTTTCCTTCCAAAAGGAAATGATTCATAGAGTGCCAGAAAGTAAGGATTTACTTTCCCCAGCCTTAGATAAGTTGAAAAATAAATTTATCAATGAAGGAATGAGCCAGAGTTATGCGACAGAACTTATGGAAGAGGTAGCTCAACATCTTTCCCCAATGGAAAAAGGTCGAATTGCATCCGTTTGGGAAAAAGCAGCTCACCTTCTAGAGGATCGTATCAAGGTAGATTCTGATTTGCTTAGTGGGACTAAGAAGGGGAAGAGAAAAGTTGTCTTTATTATAGGACCAACGGGAAGCGGCAAAACCACTACGGTTGCCAAGCTTGCTGCAAAATATTTCCTTCACATGGGAAAATCGGTATCCTTATATACAACTGATAATTATCGAATTGCTGCAGTTGAACAATTGAAAAGATACGCAGATACTATGGATATACCCTTTTATTCCGTAAAAGATGTCCGCAAATTCCGTGAGGCATTGCTTAGAGATGGATCAGAGCTAGTTCTCGTTGATACAGCAGGTTATAGCCATAAAGATAGAGAAACCTTGTATAAAATGAAGGAGTTCTATTCAGCTCTTGGTGAAAAGGATCAGCTTGAGAATATTTTGGTGATTTCATCTACAGTTTCTAGACAAAATGCCTTCGAGGTATCCAAGGCTTATGAAGAATTAATTTACAATCGCATCATTTTATCAAAAATTGATGAAACAGATTATTTAGGTTCTTTCCTAGAACTTGCCGATACTAACCATAAGGAATTTGCATATTTTAGTGTGGGACAAGATGTTCCTTTCGATATAATTGCATCGAATAAAAAACTTCTTGCGGAATGTGTAGTATATCCTGAAAAAATGAAAGGGATGACGGGGGAAGAGTTTACCGCCAAAAACTGATCCTGTTCCCGAATACAAAGGAAGATAAATCATGGATCAAGCCGCGAATCTTAGGAAACTGACGGAAGGTACAACAAATCTCAAATTAGTTCCGAATCAGGCACGACCTATGACAAAAATTATTGCAATTGCATCAGGAAAAGGAGGAGTTGGGAAATCAACTCTCTCAGTCAATCTTGCCATAGCTATTGCTAAAGCTGGGCATAAGGTTTTAATTTTTGATGGGGACTTAGGTCTTGCCAATATCAATGTCCTACTTGGTATCATTCCAAAATACAATCTCTACCATGTAGTAAAGGGTCATAAGAGTCTCAAAGATATTATCATTCAGACCCAGGATGGAGTGGATATTATTGCTGGTGCTAGTGGTTATTCCCAATTAGCCAATTTAAATGATACACAAAGAAATAATCTAATCAAAGGTTTTGCAGATCTAGACAATTATGACTATATGATCATAGACACTGGAGCTGGAATCTCAAGCAACGTAATAGGTCTTGTAATGCCTGCTGATGAAGTCATTGTTGTGACCACTCCAGAACCAACGGCCATCACTGATTCCTATGGGTTGATCAAGTCTATAGTAAGCCAGACCAAAGATAAAAATCTCAAGATCATGGTGAACCGTGTAAGATCGGCTATCGAAGGCAAAAAGGTTGCAGACAGAGTAATAGATATCTCAGGTCAATTCTTAGAGGTTCAGGTTGAGAATCTTGGTTTTATTTTCCAAGATGAAGAAGTTGAGAAAAGTATCCGTGAGCAGAAACCATATATTACAAATAGTCCAAGATCCAAGGCAGCAGCTTGTTTAACAAGAATCACTCATACACTTTTGCAGACAGAAAATACGGATTCAGACACGGAAGGTCTTGCTGGATTTATCAAGAAATTTTTCAGCTTTGTAGATTACCGTGAAAAAGAACTGGAAGATAGAATGAATGAAGATGAAGATACTCCTACAGATAAAGGTTAAATCTTGAGCTTACAAATCCTCTTCATAGCTGGCTTTGCCACGCTTGCTTTTCTAATCAGTACAACGGCTGGTTTTATGGTAGGGAACAGGGTTTCTTATATACTATTTATTTCATTTTCTTCGGTTGTAACATTTGCCATCTTTGGATTTGGAGTTCATAAGATTTTGGAATTAAAAGTTCCTGAATTTCTAGCCTTTTTAGGTGGGATCTCTCTAAGTGGAGACTTTGATGAGGATGGATCAGGAGCCGATTCCCTAGGAATCAATCCCAACGAATTCCGCGAAGGCGCTGATGGAGGTTTTTCATCGGACTCAGGGAATTCAAATAATTCTGATATAGAAAGGCTACAACAAGCAGCTAAATCAGGAAAATTCGGAGATCATCTCGTAGTGGATAAGATTCCTATTAAAAATGAGCCTAAGTTAATGGCGGAAGCGATCCGAACCATGATGGCTCGAGATGATGAGTAAATCATTTTTTTAAGACATAAATAAAAAAATACTATCCTAATTTCTCTTTTCGTTCGATTTTTACAGAGGAAAGATAAATAAAGTAGCTTCACATTATGTCTAGAATCATGGAAAAATTTAACAGTCGGGATGAGCTTGAGCTTTGGAAAGAGTATCGAGTGGATAAAAATCCTGAAATCCGAAGCTATATTGTCGAAAAATATTCTCCCCTAGTTAAACACGTTGCAGGACGAATTGCAATCGGTATGCCTCAAAATGTTGAGTTTGACGACCTCGTAAGTTACGGCGTCTTCGGACTGTTAGATGCGATTGAGAAATTTGATCCATCCAGAGAGATTAAATTTAAAACCTATGCCATGACTCGAATTAGAGGCTCCATTTTTGATGAGCTAAGATCGGTCGACTGGATTCCTAGATCCATCCGCCAGAAAGCCAAGCAACTAGAACAGATAATTGGTATGCTTGAGAACAAAGAAGGCAAGAAGGTCGAAGATGAAGAGATAGCCAAGGAACTTGGAATCTCTATGGAAGAATACAACTCTCTACTTAGTAAAATTTCAGGCACATCCTTGGTTTCTCTGAATGATATTTGGTTTCTTGGTGATGAGAACGATGAAGTTTCTTTTATGGAGACTCTAGAATCACCTATGAATATGAATCCTGATAACATAATCGAGAAAGAAGAAATCAAAAATGTTATCGTAGAAGCTATTAAGACTCTTCCAGACAAAGAGAAAAAAGTTATTGTTCTATACTATTATGAAGATTTAACTCTAAAAGAAATTGGTGAAGTATTGGAAGTTACCGAATCCAGAATTTCACAATTGCATACCAAGGCTGTCTCCCGGCTTAGATCAAAACTTGGCAAGGTGAAGAACGCTATCCAGAAAAGGTAGCTTGCTATGTCAGTCACAGAACTTCTTTCGGATGAGCTTAAAGAACTAGACAGAAAGGAAACCGAAGAAGTTGAAGTTATAGGGGAATCTATTGAAGCCTGTCTGAGACTTGCATCAGAATATTTCAATCGCAAAATCCATGAACTAGATTATAGGGTTATCAAACGTGGTAAGAAGAAATTATTTTTTTCTGAACCTTTTCATATCCGCGTCTCCATTATCCCTGAGGATGATATTTTAAATGAGTTAGAGTCTCTAGATGAGGCTTTAACTGGTGGCTCTGGTAAATTAACAAGCAAAGAACTTAGAGATATTATTGAACCAAAAGATAAAGATGGTTATGCAACTGTAAAAATATATAAACAAGGCGTTTTTCTTATGGTTGTTGCACCTGTAGGAAATGGTAAGAAAGTAAAATTAGATGATGTTGCGAAAAAATTATCTTACCGTGGTATATCGCAAGTTGAGCAATCTAGAATCAAATCTATTGTTGAAAAGGCGAGTGGAAGTTCAGAATTAATTTCAAATCAAAAACCTAGGCCTAATATGGAAGCTAGCATGCTGACTGATGTTAGTGCAGATCAAATGAGGGCTAATGTTACCTTGATACCAGCCAAGCCTGGTGGTAGAGATCTAGAAGTTCAAGATGTTGCAAATGCTTTAAAGTCTATTGGTGTTGTTTATGGAATCAAGGAAGATCTTATAAAGAAATATCTTGATGAAGAAAAGTTCAATGTTCCTTTTGCAGCAGCAGAAGGAGATCCACCAGTGAATGGCAAGGCGGCTGAGATTCGCTACCATGTTCGTACAGAAAAATCTTTGAACTTCCGTGAGGATGCAACTGGTAGAGTGGACTATAAAGACCTTGATCTCATCGAAAACGTAGTTGTGGGACAATTGCTTGCTGAGAAGATTCCTGCTCAACCAGGAAAGTTTGGAAGAAATCTCTATGGAATGATGCTTCCAGCTAATGATGGAAGGGATATTGAGTTGAAGCAAGGTAAGGGTACAATTCTATCTGAGGATAGAACTCGACTAACAGCAGAAGTAAATGGTCAAGTTCTTTATACATTGGGCAGATTGTCCGTTGAGACAGTTTATCGTATCAATGGAGATGTTGGAATCAAGACAGGAAATGTTACCTTCCTTGGATCTATCATTATTACAGGAAATGTGGAAGACAATTTTCATGTGAAGGCAGCTGGGAATATTGAAATCTTTGGAACTGTCCAGAAATCTATAGTGGAAGCCGATGGGGATATCATCGTTAGACAAGGGATCACAGGTCGTGAAGAAGCACGCATTGAATCTACAGGTGGGAACATTGTTGCAAAATTCATACAGAATGCAACCTGCATAACAGATAAGGACATTTTGGTACAAGAAGGAATCATGCACTCGAATCTCATGGCAGGTGGTCGGGTGTTATGCAAAGGAAAACGCGCTCAGATAGTAGGTGGTACCATCCAGGCTACCAAATTGATTGCTGCGAAAGTTATAGGTTCTCCAGCTAATCCTCAAACGGATCTTATAGTAGGTAACAATCCTAAGATCCAAAAGCAAATTAAGGAATACGAAGATAAGAAATCAGAAAACCAAGCCAAGAAAGACCAGTTGATTAAAACTCTTAAAACTCTGAAGGCAAGAAAAGAAACAGACCCTGCATCTTTTACACAAGAGAATGAACAGCATTTACAGAAACTGAGTGCAGCTGATAAGAAGCTAGAAAAACGAATTGAAGAATACAATCAAGAAATCAATACTTTAATTGCTTATATGGAAGAACAATCCGCTCATGGTAGAGTTTCAGTTGAGAAAACACTTTTTGGTGGAGTTACCATTAAGATTAAAAATGCAGAGTTTAAGGTTAAGAACGAGGTAAAATTCAAAACCTTTCTAGAAGAAAATGGTCAAATTCGTCAGCTCCCTTATGAAGATCCAGATGGTGGAAAAAAGGACTGGAGAAAAAAACGTAACCGCGGTAGAGTATCCTAAAAGAATCATTTTCAGCCCAGGCTGATACTCCGAGATAAGGAATGTTGTTGGTAGACTTCTGAATCCGGAGGCAAGTATGGAAATCCTTGCATTAATCTCTATTAACATGGCATTCGCCTTTGGGATGTATTTATTTTTTTCTGCAAAGATGACTCGAACTCTAAAAGAGAGTCAGGGTGCTCAGTTAGAAAAGAAGATACGTTCCTTCTATGCTCAGTTTATTCATCAATCAGACCAATCTATTACTTTGCTTGAATCCAAATTAGGCGGTCTCAGGGATTTAATCCAAAGAGCTGAGAGTCTTAGGACTAACCTTAGAGAAGACTCAGACATTGGTTCAGGAATCAGTCTTCAACTTCAGAATCTCATCAATCATTCAAAGCATATTTTAAATGAATCCCAAGCGGAAAATGATTACAATAAGGAAGTGGTTAAATCTATACCTATTCCTTATCCTTATATGGAGCAAGCTCCCAATAAATTTGCCTTAGGTGTAGCAAATGTTTATACGCAAAATGAGCCTATATCCAATCCTAAACTTTCTGCTCAATTTAAAAATCCATATCCTAGTTCTACTAGCTCTACAAATGATATAAATAAATCACCAGCGACTTCTACTAGACCAAATGTAAGAAACAAACCACCCATCCAAGAAGATGAGGCACAGATAACTAAGAAAATAGATACCTCAGATATATTTGCTAGCATAGGCAAAAGAGTGAAAAATATTGTAATCGGCTCAACCTTTGATGAAAAAGAAAGTGTATTTGACAATCGTCCTATTTCTAGTTTGAATACAACTTCAAATACCAATTCAGTTGCTTATTTGATAGATGGGGATCCATTCACTGACCAAGAAAGTGGTGGTATACGAAACTTGGATGAAGAAAAAATAAAAGAGGAAGGGAGTTTTCTTTCAACCTTATCTCAGATCGATGAAATTAAAAATCCTAAACCTAAAGACAGAATTGATATATCTCCTGAATCGGTATTAAAAGAATTACCTGATAGTGCAACTAAGATCGATAAGGTTGTATTCCTTCTAACTAAGGGCTACTCGCACGAAGAAGTTGCTGATGTCATGAATTTAGGATACAGAGAAGTTCTTTTGATTGAAACTGTAAAAATGGATAAAAGCCGCCGAAAATAAATTGAATGGAAGATTATTTTGCTTTAAATATAGGATTTTCAAATATCATCTTATTGCCTAAGATTGTGGGTATCATGTCTTCGGATTCTGCAGGTGCAAGAAGACTTCGTTCCGAAGCTAAAACGAATAATATGTTAGCCGATGCAACTATGGGTAGAAAAACTAGGTCTATCATTCTTACTACTTCAGGACATATCTTTTTGTCAGCGATTCGACCAGAAAGCTTGGGAAAAAGATTGGAGAAAAAAGATAATTTGATTGCTAAAGAAGAAGAACTAGAGGATATTAAATCATCAGAATTAGATTGATTTAGAGGTTCTCGATTTGACTGAAGTCCCTATCAAAAGTAGTAATGCCAATTTATTCATCCTATCCTCTGTTGCCGGAGGAGGAAAATCTACCTTAATAGGTAAGTTACTTACTGAGTTTCCTTTTCTGAAATTTTCTATCTCCTCGACTACCCGTAAACCAAGGAAGGGAGATATTCCTGGAATTTCTTATAATTTTTTATCCGTAGATGAATTTGAAAAAGGGATATCGAATAATCAATTCTTGGAGTGGGCTAAGGTGCATGGTAATTACTATGGAACACCAAGGGACTACATAGAATCTGCGATTCGAAATAATGAAAATATTATCCTTGATATTGATGTACAGGGTGCACGCTTAGTGAAACAGCAACTTCCCAATTCTAAATCTATTTTTATTTTACCACCATCTGAAGAAATTTGGATACAAAGATTGATCGGTCGAGGTTCTGATGATGAAGAAAGCATTCAAAGAAGAATTGAAAATGGTAGAAAAGAACTTTTAGAAAAAGATCAATTTGATTACCAGATCGTAAATGATGATCTAGAAACTGCTTTGCAAGAACTTATTTCAATTATTAGACCAAATATTACTTAAGCTGAGTAGACACTTTCATTTTGATTGATACTTATTTTAGAGAATTGACGAGATCTGAATTAATTAATTAAAAAAAGAAAATTATAAAAAACAAAAAAGGAATTAGGAAGTTGTTAAATGGGTAGCACTTTCATAAAGAGGAGCATTTATTTCGGGATCAACTAAATAGATGATTCGAGTGGAATCTACTGTTTTTTCTAAATCAAATCGTGCCTTACGCTTATCTACTTTAATAGTCTCCCTATTAAAGTCTGTGATACGAAATCTTTTCTCTTTTTTTATAATGGGTTGAATTGTTCCAAGTCTTTCAAGCAGAGGTCTCGTTTGGAATCGTGCCACTTTAATTACCCTACAGATGTCAAAATGAACAGATTTTTCTGAATCAACTGAGGCTGTAATCACAAAATCGAAAGGATTGATTATAGAAACATTATTCGTAAGACTTGAACCTACATAATCTACAAGATGGCGTATGCTTCTACTACTATAAGAGAAGAATGAGTCGTTTAATATTATTTTAAGAGCCTTATCAGGTGTCATAGCGCCACGCCAAGATTGTTCTGAAGTGAGAGAGGAAAATTCACTAGCCAAAGATAAGATAGAAATATCCTCATCTAAGCTAGCTGAGGTTACATCATTTGCAATTAAACTAATCTGATCTTGGATATCACTTATAATTCTTTCTTTGCCAGTTTCCTTAGTGTATTTATCTCGAATCGCCATTAATTTATTGAAAATTGTTCTTTGATCAGGAAAATTATTATTCACTCCCGTTCCTCGGTATGGTCTGTGGTGATTTAAGATCATAGTGCGAATAGAGGTTGAAACTTCGGGAGCAGTAAGAGACATCAAATAGCTAATGATAGGATGTTGTTGAATTGTAGCATATTCTTCTGGTGTAAGTTTCGGATTTTCTTGGACCTTTAGCCTGGAATAACCAATATCTAGAAGGTAGCTCGCCATCATTAAGTTCAGATGGTCTTTTTTGTCACCAGAATCTTCTCCATTTCCTAGAATCTTGCGATTTCTTACCTTCATACCCATAGCAACAATTGTGCGTTTCGTCATAAGTTCAGATTCTAGTGAGACTCCTGCTATGCCTAGAATTTCGAGGATGTTAATTAATCCAGATTCATATTCTGGATTGGAGACAAAATCTGTAAGTAGATCATTGATTGAATTATGAATGAAATTGGCATGGTTGGATGAAAGAGATGATTTCTTAAGATCATCAATCAGAGCTGAGGTTTGTTTCGCAAATTGTATGGTCTTTTCTTGGTTGAGTACGGACTGCTTGGTTGTCTTGGTTTCCGTTGGTTTACCAAAGGCAAGCAACTTCTTGAGATCATCTTTGAGATAAAATATCCCCTGGAATTCAAACTTTAGTAACTTTCCAAAATCTTCTGCATTTGCGTTATCTTGTTTGTTAATTAGAACCTGCCCTTCTTTATTAAAGAAATCTACAGGGATTTGAGCTGCCTTTCGAAAGCCATCAATGATTTCTTGGGTAAATTCAAATTTGACTAATCTATCTCGGGATACGTTTTTGGATGCAGCCATAGTATGATTATTCTATTTTTTTTAAAATAATTTTCTATGTATACGACTTTTTTGGAAAAAAATAAATTTCATCTGTATGAGATGAAAAATTCGATCATCTATTTGAGGTAAAAAATAAATATTAAACAAATAGCCATGGTTTTTTGAAAAATAATTTATTTATAGAAAATTCAGTATTTCTCAAATGAATCAAAGGTCATTCCTATTTTCGCTTTCAAGCCATTTGTTGGTGATTACTGACCTGCGTTCGGCTGGAAAAAGTGTAAGTAAGTAGGTCGTGATAGTTTGGCGACCATCTTCTTCTGCGTCCTTATCCATTTGTTCTAAAACATCGATTATATCGTAATCTGGCCAGTTGATAAGCATATCTCTAGCAGAGGCAGGAGGCATGTTTGCAACCTTTTCCGCTAGGACTTTAATTTTTTCTTTTCTAGCTTCTTCTAGCTTTTTCTTTTCTTTGATTTCTTCTTCTTTTTTGAGAACACCTTTCTTTAATTCTTCCAATCTATCCCTTTCTTGGGTAAGTTCTTCTTGTGTTTTGTCTAGTTGCTCTTTAATTTTTGCTAATTCTTCTCTATCTTCTACTATTTTTTCTTGAGCTCTTAGAATTTCCAATTTTTCCAATTCAGTAGGAGACTCGTTATCCTGGATAACTTGATCAGGAGATTTTGCTAAAAAAGGAAAGTAGTCTTCCGCATCTATAATTCTAAAGTAATCAAAAACAAAAAATCCCACAATAAGGAGAAATCCTATTAAAAGAATTAAATAAATTGCTCTTGTTTTGTCTGTTAAGCTTGCCATTTTGCTATCCTATATTTTTGAAAATTTATCATAAATTGCTTTGAGATTCTTATATTCCTCAGGCAAATTCTCGTCTAAATTATCTTCCTTAGATAAAATTTTAAATATACGTCCTGATTTTTTATTGGAAGGATCATGTGAATCCTCATCGTTAAATTCAGAGTTCTTATTGAACTCTAAAGTAGTTAAATATTCCTCTAATTCAACTTTCTCAACCTTTCTTAGTTTTTTCTTATATTCGGATAAGCTATTCTCGCGCAAAATTTCAAGAATCTTCTTTTCCTTACGAGCAAGGTCTACTCTCATTCTTGCCATGTCTAGATCTGGTTGCTTGCCATTTATTTCTTGTTCTATGGAAGAAATCTTAAGTCCGAGTGTGCGGTTAATATCAGAATATTCATAATAATCTTGAATCGAAATTCCTTTCTTAATATTCTTAGATATATTTTCCGATATGGATTGGATTTCTTGTTCTAAGGAATTCTTTTCTGAATTTAGCTTATTCACTTCAGAAACGATAACGGACAAATTTCTAATTTCTTCATCTTCCTTTCTCTTGCGAATAACTATTAAAGGATCTAATCTAAATTGAAACTTTTTCATTTCTCTTTATTCTAATTACAACTCTTCTTCTATTTCCTGTGAAAGTAAAATATCTTTTAAGCCAGTTACTGCTTCCTTGAATACGACTTTTTCTTCAATTCGTTGCTTGAGATACTTATCAATAGCTGGCTTTTTATCTATGGACATATCTACCTTAGGATCTGTTCCCCTGGAATAGGCATTGAGTAGTATGAGTTCTTCACTATTTTTGTATTTGGAAATAAGCTCTCTCACTATAGTTGAATGCATATAGTGATCTTCGTGGGCAATCTTTACCATAAGTCTAGAAAGTGAAGAAGCGATATCGATAGCTGGGAAATGAGATTCCTTGGCTAATTTTCTAGAAAGTACGATGTGTCCGTCAATATAACCTCTTACAGCATCAGCAATTGGATCATCCATATCTTCATCAGCATCTGTTAATACTGTATAAAAGCCCGTTATGCTACCAGTTTCTCCAACTCTACCAGCACGTTCTACCAGTTTAGATAATCTAGAGAATACAGAGGCGCCAAATCCTTTGGTAATTGGAATTTCACCAACTGATGTTTCTCTTAGGGCATGTGCAAATCTCGTTAATGAATCCATAAGTAAAAGTACATCTTTACCTTGGTCACGAAAGTATTCTGCAACAGAACAAGCTAACTGGGCGCAGGTAACCTGCTCCATTTTCGGCGAATCGGATGTTGATAAAAGTATAATGGATTTTGCGAGAGCTTCTTTTCCTAAATCGTCTTCTAGGAATTCGTTCACCTCTCGACCACGTTCACCAACTAAGGCTATCACATTAATATCGGCCGTAGTATTTCGTGCAATCATTCCGAGTAGGGTCGACTTACCCACACCAGAGCCAGAGAAAATCCCTATTCTTTGCCCTTTGCCAACAGTTAGAAGTCCATCAATTGCTCTAACGCCTGTGGGAAGTATTTCTCGTATAGCTGGTCTTGAGAGTGGGTTAGGAGAAAGACTATCTGTATACCTTTCTTCTTTTGATTCAATATAACCCTTGTTATCGATTGGTCTACCAATTCCATTGAAAATTCTTCCAAGTATCTCTTGTCCAACAGGAATCGAAATTCTTTTGCGAGAGGAAAATACAAAAGCATTGGGGAAAATTCCTTCAATCTCACCTAGCGGCATTAAGGTGTAATTATGATCTTTGAAGCCTACTAAAACACAGGAGAGGTATCCTCGTTTCTCTCCTTTTTCGACCTCCATAATTTCACCTATACGTGAATCGGGTGGACCATTGGAATAGATTACATTCCCAACTACACGGATGACAAAGCCTGACCTACGTATGGGTTCTGTCTGATCCAAAACATTTAGGTATTTGGACATAACATCAACTTTTTCTGTAAATTTCTTTTCAATCATCGTTGCTTTTAGGTAAAAATGCCCATCTTAGATAATAATGATTATGTCTCATTAGATGCAAGTCTTATTTTCCCTATAAAATGCTCTTACAAAGAATTCAAGGAAAGATCTAAGCTATCAAGAATGTAAGCCTATCTTTATAAAGATAGGCTTAGGACCTCAGGGCTTCACTTGAGCCCAGAAGCTGTCCAAGTTAAGGTTTTGGAACCGAGACTTACAATTAAGCTTTCTGATTTCCATTGTAGCTTGTAATCAGGAGAATCCAACCAATTCGGTAGATCATAAAGAGTAGGTGCTGCTTGCAAAATATTCCAGACAGCTAGTTGGGGTTTTTGGATTACTAAGTCATCCCCATATTTTGAAGTTATAAATGCTATGGTAGCATTGTCTGATAATGTAAGATTCCAAATCTGTTGATTTGGTTCATAGAATATTGCATTCTTTAGGCCTTGGCTAGATACGGACTTAGCGTATCCAAGCTTTCTCAAATAAGTTCCGTACTCATCATTCATACCTTGTACCCAAACCAATACATCTTTATTTGAGTTATAGGCAAGGAGTCCCGGTAAAGTCCATGAGTTGAGATTTGCTAATTTTTTCCCATCATCCGATTTGCCATTTGGGTAGAGGACTAATTCTGTTTGGTAGGATTTTTTAATTGTAGTGCCATTTAGAAGATTCCAAGAATCTCTTTCCAAATAGATGACAGTATATTCAAGAATACTTTTATCTGATGTAACAGTCTCTGGTTCTAGCTTGCCAACTCTCCAAAAAAGACTAGAGCAGGAGTTCAAGGCTAGTATTCCAGATAAAATAAATGCAAATTTTTTCATAATGTCCCTCATTCATAATACAAATCATTTAATGCTCTAAGATGGAATCTGTAAAGGCATAAAAAAAGCCCAGCTTTTCAGCTAGGCTTTCTTTGCTCACATAAGGAGGGCTAAGAAATTGATTCTTATCTCCATCCATCATTCGTTAATTCGCTGTGGTTTTCATACAAACCAGCAGAACCAACGGAAGATGCTCTAAAATGTCCTGAATACTGTGTATAAGTTACGTTTTTGTTGAAAGGCCAAATTCCTTCACTCTGAGTGAGGGAAGACTGGCATTTGCTAACACCGCCAACTCGACTGTATCCACAAGCTGAATGGTAGGCTACAGCATAGTCATCTTCACCAGGAAGAATCGCTGAAGCTCCTACTAAGCCCTTGTAACCAGGAACATGAAAGATGCTTACGCCACCTGTATTGTTGTGATTGAAGGCTGCTCTTGCAGTAGATACGATCAAAGCCTTATCCATTGCATTTCCTGCGAAACCAAAAGTTGCTCCGTTAAGTGCGGATGCCAATTCAGAACCACCAGAAGCCGCTGCGAGTGCAGTTACTCTAGTAAGATTGAAACCTTTGCTAGACGCAGTTGAACCTAAATTCGACAACCAAAACTCGATCGCATAACAACCAGCACTGTGGCAAACGATCTTGCAAGAATTGGATCCTTTGCAATATGTCGTTAAACCTGTAGAAATGTTTGTTTGCGCTCTAGCAGACCCATAAGTTCTTGGATCAGTTGTTCCATTGTATCCAATGAAAATCTTAGAACCAGAAACTGTATTAGGTGAACTACCCCAATAATTGTTAACATCAGTTGTTCCTACTCCGTTGTGGTTGGACCCAGACTTTCCATGAATGAAAATCGTGTGAGTTTGAGAGCTGATCCCAGCTGTTAGAAACAATGTTGTTAGAAATCCTACTATAAAAATTCGCATTTTGAGTTCTCCTTTTGCTTAATTGAGAATGTGACAAAAATATCAAAAAATTGCAATAAAAAATTGATTAAGTCAAGAAATTTATTTCTGACTTTTTTCTGCCACACTCTCAAGGAAATTCAAAAGAATTTCGTCTACTGCAATCCCGTTTTAGCCGATTTTTTGGCTTTGTCTGTGTATTGGATGGCTGTAGCCCTAGCATGCCATTTTGCTTCATTGTAAACGATTAGAAATATGCTATATCCTTCTACTTCAAATACATGGTTGATGATTTCATCTGCCCCCATAGCCTTTGCCTTGGAATAGAGCTCCTCGTATCCTTGACCTCCGAGACCAACGAAGGGACCATACGCTTTATAAATGCCTTCTGCTTCCACAGTCCCTAGGATTTTGTAATCCTCAGTGGTTAGCAAATACTGGGTTTGGTTGTTTACCGGTCCTGGTGCCTTGACGCTAGTATAGATACAACCCACCAAGGTCGAAGCCAATACCAACGTTAGAATAGATGCTTTTGCAACGTGTTTCATGAAAATTCTCCTACAATTAAATTTTTCAACATTCTTCCACAGATTGTCAATGGGGAAATCTTGTTTGAAACTGGAACCTGGTCTAGCAAACTCCACTGACTCCTGTGACAATCATAAATGCCTAGATGGATAAGACATGACATCGTGGATCTGTAATTTGTTCTGTTTGGTTCATATTGCATAAGTTTTATGTAATTTTATTTGGGTTTTGTGAAAATAGGTTGAAGTTAGGTGGGAAAACATTAGCCACCTCCTTAAGGGGGTGGCAGGAATTAAGCACCAAACAAAAACCTAAAAAATATTCCAAAAATGTGAAAATCTGATTGTTTTTTTTTTTCATTAGCTTGACAAAAAAGAGGAAATAAAATCTAACATGAAAAAACAAATTACAACCTTAACTCTGCTATTGGCTATGCTATTCTTTGCTAGCTGCCAAAAAAAAGAAAATGATGACGATGAAAATGGTTTCTTAGTAGCCGCTTTACTTTTGGCGTCTAATGCTAGTAGTTGCAGGGTAGCTGCTGGAACAACAATTTTAAGCTTACCTTTTGTCACGGCTTCTACAACGGCACAACCTGTTTCATTCACAACAGCAAATGGTACTTCATTAGGAGTTGTTGTAGCGAAAAATTTAGCAGTAGGAGCGAAAGTTGTATTCACTGGAAATGCTACTGCCACTGCTTATCCAAATTCTAGTAGTACTGGATGCAATGTTTCAGCAAGTGGTAATGTATTAAGTACATCTCTAACTCAGACTTCGACTAATCCAGCATCTTTCACAGTAGTAATAGCTCAAGAAAATACTGCATTTTTAGTAACAGGTTCAGGAACAGTTACAGTTCAAATTCAATAGAATTTAACAGATTCCATTTAAATTGTTGAATATAGCCATCATGAGAATTTTTTTCTTGCGGTGGTTTTTGGGTTTTTTTAAGTTATCGTATTGAGTAATTCTATGCCAGATAGCTCTCGTTAAGGTGAATTAAAAATATATTTGCAATGATCAAACATGAAGTTAAAATTTTTTATACCAATTCTACTTTACAATTGTATCTTGCCTCCCAATAATCCAAATCAGGAGTTTACAATCTCGAAATTTGAGACCGAGAATAAAATATCTGAATATACATTTATTAAATCTCTCTCTTGTAATTTTGACTCAGCGCAATCTTTTTTCTTTAGTGAATTAGGAAATGATGAAGATCCAAGGATTGATTCACGAAATAAAACTATTTTATATGAAAAGAAGGCAGTCAATCATTGTCTTAGTAGTATTTTAATAGTATCTTGTCCTAATTTTCCAACAAATACTACCCAATCTGTAGAAATCATGGCGTTCAATATAACGAGCAATAGATTATTGAATTGCACATTTAATACACTAGAATTTATTACTTTGGAAAAACCAAGATCAGGGTCATTTTGGCAACCATGAAATCACTCAAAATATTAAGTCTCAAAAGTCATATAATTTTAATCTTACTCTGGGGTTTGAATGATCTTGTTTTCAAGTTGCAATTCCCGGGAATTATAACAGGAAAAATCTCAGATTTAATTGGATTATATTTAAGTCCTTTTATCTTGACAGCCTTATTTAAATTATTTCTAAGAAAAATAGAAGAAAAAACTATTTTTTATTTTTCTTCAGGCTTAGTTATTAGTTTTTTTGTAATGATTAACTTATCACAAATCTTAAATGATACAATTTACAAATCCATAGATATTGGTTTAGGTTATAAGGGCTACTCAGACTTTTCCGATTTGCTTTGTTTACCTATTTTAATTATATCAATACTTAGTTTTAACCATCTATTAGATGATGAAATTAAGAATAATTCAAAATATCTAGTTTTATTATTATCTTTTACAGTATTTATAAATTCACCTAGGGAACCTACTGGCCGAAGTGATTTATTTTCTTTAATAGCACTAATTGGTTTGGCAGAAGATAAAATTTATTTACTAGAACCGAATGAAAATACTATTGTGAAAGAATCAGAAAGATTTCTATTTCGTTTTGTTGGAAAAAACAATGAATCTTCACCAAGTAGTATAGATGAATTAATTGTTCCTGATGAGTGTAATTCAATTAATACTGAGCCTATTTTAACAAATCAAGAAAATTTCGGGAGTAGTAATAATGTGCCTTCTATGAAGTTTTTGAAATATAAAGTATTAATTTATGACAATCTTGCTTTGACTAATTTAAAAATATCTCAAACCTGTGATGATAATAATTGTAACATAGAAACTAATCAGCTTAGCAGTGGTAAATATTTTTGGGAAGTAAGTTTACAATATAGGTATATTCAAGATTGTAAATTATATGAATATTTTGAGAAACCAAAACAGGATTCAATAAGCTTTAATAAATGAAAATTGCACAACTCAAAGTTCTTCATCTTTAGTTCAATGATTTTCACTCCAGGCAATCCTCGAAAGTCATTATCCTGAGTAACAATAGTATTGAAATAAATGCAATCTTATTTGACTAAAACTCTTTATCCCATCGCCCACTTAACACGGGAAAGCGAAAGCTAGTCTTAGGATCGAGTCCGTATTCGTCCAAATGAAAAGATACAGCAAACCTCTCTCTCTTCCATTGAGAGATGCGAAATAATTGGAAATAGCGCTCAACCATAGTTTTCAATTCATTTCGAGAAAAAGTATCCCATTTCTGAGTTAATTCTCCAAGGATTTGTTCTTTGCTGTAACCTTGGTTGACAAAAGAAAACTCTATATCTTGTAAGATAGCATAAGGCATTAGATCTTTTTCATCTTCTTGTTCCTCTTCTAAGGGTTTAAGTTCTGCAGAAGGTTTTGTATGCAATAAGTCAGCTAAACTTTTATAAGCGGGGATTCTTGGATCTCCTGATTGGTTGATAAAATGAAGCCAGTCTAAAAGAAATTTCTTACTAACTCCCGCTATAGGGCAGATAGATCCAGAGCTATCCCCATCCATAGTTGTATATCCAACAGAGGCTTCAGAACGATTTCCTGTGGAAAGTAATAAATGATTTTTGGTATTCGCAAGAAGCCATACCAAAGGAGATCTTCCCCTCGCTTGAATATTTTGTAAGGCTAGCCCATCCTTTTTCCAATCTAGCTTGCGATCTATGGTCTGAGAGATTAAATCTACCATTCTTCCAACAACTTCATCGATGATGATACTGTGGTGCTCTGCTCCTAGCTCCTTGGCAAGATTTTCAGCAATCTCTTGGGTTATAGAAGAATTATTTGCCGTCTTTTGGTAGATGGTTGTAAGTAAGGTATTATCCAAGCCAAGCTCTGCTAGGGATGAATTGCCTCTTGCTTTTCTTACTTCGGATACCATTGCTGCAACCAAGATGGCAATAGCAGAACTGTCTGCACCACCTGACAGGGATAAAGTGTAACCTTTCATGCCAGACTTTCGTAAATAATCAAATAGTCCAAGTATAAGTGCTGAAGTAAAGGCATGAAATTGATTCTCGCTTGGAAGTTTGTTGTATGCAATAGAAGCAGATGATTTTCCAAAGGGGGACTCAGGAATAGGTACAAGTCGTTTAAGAAATTGTTTATTTGTACTTCGTCGAAAGAACTTTGATCTGTCATGATCTATATTCTCTTTTAGAATGTTAGCAGTTGATATAGATGTATTTTCTAAGGGTAGAATTTTCCCTATACTTAAGACCTTACCTGATTGAAGTATTAAATTTCCTCCATCATAAATGGCTCTTCCAGATTCATTGCCAATTAGATTGGCAAAGGCAAAAACATTCCCTTGGGTTCTTGAACTTTCTTGGAAAATTCTTGACCTGGTCTCATATTTTCCAAAGGCAAAATGGGATGCTCCAGGACATAAAATAATATCAGCACCTAACTCTGAATATTCCTGGGACGGTCTATGCATGACCCAGGAGTCCTCACAAATTTCAAGTGCGATTTTGCAAGAATCCCAATCCAAGATAATATCACCTAGATAAATATCAGAATCTGTATAAGATTCAGGAAATAAATGATTTACTCGAACAGGCTCACCCAACCATTCTGTGAACCAACGCTTTTCATAATGAATTCCCGTGTTAGCCAAGTTCCTCTTTGCAACTAGCCCACGAACCTTTCCATGAGAAAGGATGGCACATGTATTGTATAAATATGGTGAGAAGAAAAATGGAAGTCCTACGACCACCAAACGATTCTTAGTAAGAGGGAGTAAGTTCCCTATGCTTGTGATACATTTCTGCCAAACCCAAGGAAAGTAAAATGAATCCTCGCATCCATAACCGGAAAGAGAGAGCTCTGGAAATAAGATGATCTTTGATTGGTCTAAGTCTTTATTTTCTAAGACTTCCTTGTGGAGTGCCAAATTTCCTTCAAAATCTAGGGCTATCGTATTGATAGAAACAGTGGAGAGTGTTATACTTTTGGATGCTTCCATATCTCTTCGTAGATTCTCTGAGAGGCTCCTGTATTTGCTAGCACAAAGTTTTTGTTGCTTAATCGAATTTTACTAAAATCAAATTGGTTTAGAATTTTTTGTTCTAAGTCAATGAGAAGTTCCATCATGCTTGGATAGCGAAAGAGTCCATGAAGTGACTCAAGTAATAATGCTTCTGAAGAATTTTCTATCTTCCTTCCAGTAAAGATTGGATTCCCAAAATAAGCTGGTTCAATCACATTATGAATACGGTGTTGAAAGCCACCTCCCACGTAGACAAGACTTGCATACTGGTAGGCATAGGCAAGTAAGCCTAGCTCATCCATTAGTTGGATTTCTGATTCTGGTTTGTTCTCTGAAAATCTGTTTAGACTCCAAGCACTAGATTGTAATTTTTCTTGGATGTAATCCAATCGCTCTGCCTTGATTTTATGAGGAAAGATCCAAAGTGAAATTCTACCCTTGAGTTTAGTATTGCTTAACCATTCTATGATCCCGAGTTCCGAATTAGGGTAGGTAGATGCAAAAACTAAATTCAACTTACCTTCCTGGAACCTTCGATTTTTCTTAGCCCAATCTTGGAACTGAAGATTGGGTTTTGTGTTTAGAATTCTTTGAACTACTGCATCGAATCTAGTGTCACCCAAAGTTTTCATTTGGCTTTTTTGCTTTGAACTTAGAACAGATAAGAAATCTTTCTCTAGGATACTATGAGCTGGATAAACGGCATCTAACCAAGAAAAGATGAGTTTGGTAAAATAAGAAAGCACTCCCTTATTGCGACTTGAAGCATCTCCTAGAGTAGCACATACAAGGTAGACTTGGCAATTGGATGATTTTGCAGAACGAATCAACCAAGCCCAGGTGTCCCAAGCAAAGAGTATTAATTTCTTAGGACGAAATGTTCTTAAAAGCAAGTTATAAGAAAAGGGACCATCCAAGGGAAGAGGGTAGTGGTAATCGCAGGGAGAATCGACTAAGTTACGTTCTGTAACAGAGTCTGAAACCCACGTCAATAATAATGTGCAATCCTTTTCTCTTCGTTTGATTTCTCTAGCTAATGCTTTTGCTTGGTCCAGTTCTCCTACGCTTGCTCCATGCAACCAATACAAATTATTGTTAGGCACTTCGAGAGTTTTAATTTCTATATCAGCTCTAAGGCGTAATTCATGGAATCTTCTAGCTCTAGGCGAAAGAAAGATGGCAAGATAGAATAAGAATTGTATGAAGGGTGCAATGATTGTGTAGAAAATAAATAACAAAAATCCAAAAACTTTCATGACCCTGGTCTCTGTCTCCTTCTTAGTATCATTTTGCTTTCGGGATCAATGCTTTTGTTTCATATGAGCTATGATTTCTTTTTCCAATCTTTCATCTGCAATTTGAATTGGATAAGAACCTAATATTCTATAATCAGGTGTTGTAAGAAAATACCAGGTATTATGATCTATTGTATAATTTAAGAGAGAATTCGGAAGATTTGAAACTTGGAAATGAACTCCGTATGCCTTAGTTAGATAGAGTAAATCATTTTCTCTTGGGTAAAGAACTTCTACATTCTTAGCGCTTTGGCCGAATAGTTTTTGTAATTTTGCTTTTGTATCTCGTGTGGGATCTAAGGATATGAAAATAAGACTCAGTTGTTTGGGAAAATTTTGCAAGGCCATTCTCTGCATCTTAAGAACTGCCTCCCAGTCCAAGTCGGAGGCAGAAAGTTGACCAAAGTAAATCAATTTATAATCTTCGTTCAGGCTCTCTAAGGTGATGGATTCTGCTTTGAGATTTTGTACTCTGAGCTTGAGTAATTCAGGCAAAGGATGGACTTCTTCAACTACAGTAGGACCATCCTTTTGAACCTTGCCTGTATAGAAGTATGCACTGAGACTTGCAATGAGAAAAACGGAGAGAGGGAGGATGATTCTATTCTTACCCATATTACTCAGGTAAGGTGAGGATTTCGTAGCCCTTATCAGTAACTAGTACAGTGTGCTCAAATTGCGCAGACCATTTTGCATCCTTAGTCGTCACAGTCCATTTATCTTCTTTGGAAAAGTTTACTTCATAGGTACCCAGATTTACCATGGGTTCTATAGTAAAAGTCATACCTGGTTCTAACTTGGCAAGTTTACGATTCATTTTGAAATGAGGGACTTGTGGATCTTCATGGAAGGTTCGCCCAATCCCATGCCCCATAAGATCTCTAACTATACCATAGCCTAGGGGAGTTAGATAATCATCGATAGCATTCGAAATATCGTTGATGCGATTTCCAGGTTTTACTTGCTCTATGCCCAACCACATGGATTTTTCTGTATCTTCTACAAGCTTCTTATGGATGGGATCTATATTTGTTCCAACAAAGAAAGTCTTGGATGTGTCTCCATGATAGCCATCTACAATGGGAGTAACATCTATGTTGATAATATCACCGTCTTTGAGTATATCTGTGGCTTTCGGAATTCCGTGGCATACCACGTGGTTTATAGATGTACAGATTGACTTGGGAAACCCCCTGTATCCCAAGGGGGCTGATTTATTGCCGTGTTTTTTTGTGAAATCTTCACAAAGGTTGTTTAGATCTAGAGTCGAAACTCCAGGTTTCACAAAATCAGAAATGTAAAGCAGTAGCTTGCTAGCAAATTTGCCAGCCTTGCGCATCTTATCGATTTCGGAACGGTTTTTTATATAAATCAAGTTTCTCTTAGAAATCGTAGGAACGAACGGTAGTTCTTTTATTGCTTTGTGTTCTTTCTATTGCTTCGTCTAGCATCTTGTAAATTCTTTCATTTAAGCCGTCTACAGCATCTGAAGAAGTCATACAGCCCTTTGATTTGATGTATGCTTTTACTTTGCTCGCGACTATTAAAGACTCACGACCTGTAGTTTCTGTTGATTCATTTGTTTCTTCTGACATAAATACTCCTTTTTTATCTTACTTTGCGAGAGGCTAAAATGGTGTCTACCAAGGATTTCTCTATCCCTAGTTTATCTGAGATGGAATCGGGAGACCAATGGTGCTTCTCATATAGGCTCAAAATTGTATTTTTCTTCCTTTCTAGGATGGGATCTGCTCCGTTTGACTTAGAAGTCTTAGGATTTGGCATGCTTTGCATGCTATTTTGGACAACATCTAAAAAGGAAGACAATTTTTCGAACTTTTCATCTGCCTCAGCAAGTAAACTCTCCAATTCATCCTTGGAAACTTGGGTATCACTTCGCATTTCTTCTATTCTTTTTTGCAAAGTAAGTGCTTGCTTATGGCGTTCGCTTAAATCCCCAATGAGATTTTCGATTTTGTCAAAACGTGATTCAACGGTGAGAATATCCTTTTCTCTATCCATCAAATGTTTGGCTCTATCATCTGCTTTTCGTATGGTTTCACTCAGTTCGCGTTCTCTCGCTTCGATTACAGAGATTTCCCTGTCCAAATTTGATATGCGGTTTTGGATTTCTTCGGAAGTCTCAAGTTCGGTATCGAGATCTTTCTTCATCTCTCGTAGAACTTCAACAGAATTGAGATAGTTTTCTAAGAGTTCTTGATTTGCTTCCGTACTAACAAGAGTTGATTTGAGTTCTTCTAAGACTCGCTCAGATCTTTCTACAGTTTCTTTGGATTCATCCAAGAAGCGCATTTCTTGTTTGGCAAGATCAATATGATTGGTGAGATCACGAACTTCTTCTCTCACCGCTCCTAGACTTCCTGAAACAGAGCCAAGGATTTCTTCTTTGAGTTGAAGTGCCTCTTCGATTCCCTGATCAATATCTTTTTTAAAGCTTTCGAATTCTTCTTTGTTGTCACGGAAGGATTCTTCTAGATCTTTCTTTAGGCTTGCAATATGCTTATGAACTTTTTCTTCGATTTGACCTATGTGGAGGTTTCCTTTATCAACTAGCTTTGCAAGTTGTTTGCTGATTTTCGCATCAATAGTTTCATTGATCTTTTCAACTTTCAATTCTTGTCTACTAAAGAAATCATCGGCGGACTTTTTCAAGTGAAGGAATTTATCCGTTAATTCTTTTTGAGCTTGTTTGCTTTCTTCAGTCAGACTTCCTTCTTGGGCTTGTAGATAATTTTCAAGTCTTCGTCGAGAATCTTCGTATTCTTCTTTAAACTTACCAAGTAAATCCGCACCTTGAATATGGATGCCTTGCAATCTTTCGTTTAGAGAGTCTATGCTTTGTAATGCGGTTGTCTTATTTTTGGATATTTCTTCTTCCCAGAAATGCAACATGGATTCTATTTTGGATTCGGTTTTAGCAACCTCTGTCTGAAAGACAGATTCAAAACCATTGGATTTCTTTTCAGCTTCCTCAAGGATTTCTCTAGCTGTTTCGGTGAGTGCATCTTTGAGATCTCCAACATAGTGATCTACTCCACCCAATTTCTCTTCTATGATGGATTCAAGATTTTTCACCTTGTCTTCAATGATGGAAAAATCTATCTTCAACTTGTCCTCAAGGTCTTTCCTTAGCTGTGTTATGGATTCCTTTGCTTCTTTTTCACTTGTAATTCTAGTGGATTCCAAATCTTTATTAAAATTTTTCAATTCACCAAGAGCTTCTTTTCGTATGCTCTCAGCCTCTAATTTTAATTCAGTGGAGATAGATTTAAAATCTTCAGCAAATCCGTCCATTTGTCGCATAAGTTCTGATTTGCGAGTATCTGCCTGTTTCAGCAATTTGTTCTCAGCTTCAAGGTATTTTTCTTGGAAATCAGTAATAGTTCCATTCAAGGTCTCAGCTTGTCTTCTAGTTTCATTGAGAATCTCATCTCTTCGTGTCATGGTTTCTAAAGAGAGTCCTTCAATTTCACGTTTGATAGCATCGACTTCCATACGTATGCTTTCTAGGAATGATTCTTTGGACTGAGATGCTTGTTCAATCACTCTGTCATAGCGTTCTGAAAGTTTTTTCTCTAATTGGTTGAGCTTTTCTTCAACCTTGGTTTGAGCCTTAGAAGTCTTATCTTCCAGTCTTTCATCAAAGCGATCCACTTTCTCAGAGAGTATAGCGGTAGTATCTTCGAATTTACTGATTTTTAAATCAAGAATGCTCTCTGCTTCTGAAATTCTTCCCATCACATCATCAATTTCTTTGCGAGCAATTTCAACTCTTCCAACTGTTTCTTGGACAAGCATCTCAGATTGCGATTGCAATTTTGCTTTTGCAGAATTAGCAATCTCATCTAAGGTGAGATCAAGAGAATCAGATTTTTTTTCCATCAAGCCTTCTAGCTCTATGAGTTTGGTTGCGAGGGACCTAAGGATTTCATCCGATCTAAGATCTAATTTTTCTTGGAATCGGTCTAGTATAGAAGAAGACTCTTCTTTTAAGGAGTCCAAATCCTCTCGTAGAATTCCAACTTCTTGGCGTTGGTTTTCCACAATAACCAGTTCGTTTTGAAGAATTTCTGCCTCAGATCTAGCATCATGGGCAAGCTCAGAAATAGAATTCATTTCCTGGCTTAGGGAAGTTAAGTAGTCACGGCTGGATTTAATTTGTTCGAAAAGAGTTTGGGATTCCCTGGAAAGCGATTGGATTTCTTCGCTGGTTTTCTTGGCATGTTTCAAGTGCAGGTCTATATCTATGCCTGCATCTTTTACAGATTGAATTTTGAGTAATGCTGTTTGGTGTATCTCTTCCGAGAGTTTCCCAGCGTATCTCTTGATCTGACTTAGCTTTGTGTTCGACTTGTCTAAGCGACGTAGTCCAATGGTTACAGCAATGCTTGCAAGAAAAGGTATAAGTATTTCAAGGCCCATAAGATATTATGTCACATTAGTCTGAAGGATGGAAAAACTTGCAAGAAGAAAAACGAAGAGATTGAATTTTTCCCAATGAAACAGCTGGAACCCTATTCCTTATTTGCCGAAATCTATGATCATTCTATGAGGTATGTTCCTTATAAGGATTGGTCAGATTATATATTGAAGAGAAGCATGCATTATACCAAGCAATTTCCGGAAGCAGTTCTGGATATGGGTTGTGGGACGGGTAGGCTTTTGTATTTTATGGAAAAAAATAGAAAGCAAGCTGGTAAAACCAAAAAACCATGGTTGGGAGTGGATCTTTCGGAGGCCATGATTGAGGAAGCAAAGAAAATTTCTTCCAAAATCCAATGGATGCAAGCAGATATTAGGGATTTCTGTTCAAAAGAAGCCTTTGATTTGGTAATTTCCACTCATACTACAATCAATTATTTTGAAAATCCAGGGACTCTCATTGCTAAGGCGGCAGAGCATCTACCTAAAAATGGAATTTTTTTCTTGGATTTTACCTCCGAAATGAATTTGATTCGAAATTTTGATCGCAAAAAGATCCAAGAAACCAAGCAGAATCTTCTTCTAGAATGGGAAAGCTCCTTTGATCCCAAATCCAAATTGATTCAGGTGCACTTGAATTTCTTTCATTCCAAAACCAAGCAAGCCATAGGGCGTGAGGCACATCCTCAGTTTTTTCATACACCTAAGTCTCTGGAAAAAATCTTAAAAGAAAATGGTTTTCGAATTTTGGAAAAGGGAGGAGACTATGATCTATTCACAAAATTTGAGGAAGCAGATATGTGTCATATGCTCTGCCAGAAAGTGAAATAGGAAAGGATAAGTCTATGATTCAGGTCAAGAATCTAAGAAAGAATTTTGGTGAAAAAGTAGCAGTCGATGGTATAAGTTTTAACATCGAAAAAGGTAAGATCACAGGCTTGCTTGGTCCGAATGGTGCAGGCAAGACAACTACGATGCGGATCATGGCTGGGTACTTCAGTGATACGTTTGGTTCAGTATGCTATGATGGTTTGGATATGAATTCAAATGCTATCAGTATTAAACGAAGATTAGGTTATTTATCAGAACAAGCACCACTTTATACAGACATGAATGTTAGAGAATACTTGCATTTTTGCGCTGATGCAAGAGAAATTCCAGAAAGACTAAAAGGAATTGCAATACAAAAAGTACTAGATCTCTGCGAACTTAAGACTGTAATTTATGTACCAATCCACCAGCTTTCCAAAGGATTTAAACAAAGAGTAGCACTTGCTGGAACTCTGGTCCATGATCCTGATTATATAATTTTGGATGAACCTTCCAGTGGACTAGATCCTAACCAAATATTGATGATACGAAATCTAATTCGAGATTTAGGAAAAGATAAAACCATTCTAATATCTACTCATATTTTACAAGAAGTAACTGAAATCTGTGACCAGGTTATTATCTTATCCGAAGGCAAAATTGTTATGAATGCAAGTGTAAATGAACTTGGTGTTACAAATCGTATCTTTTTTCGTTCAGAAGTTCCCATTCAGAAAGTGAAAGAGATTTTTTTTGGAACGGGAATGAAAGATATTGAGATATTGCAATCCAATGAGGATGGAACTTTCAATTATTCTATAGATAGTGCTGGGCAAGGTGGACAGGCTGTATTTAAAGTCTTAGCTAAAAATTCCTATTCTGCTCATGAAATAAGACCTTTTATAAGGTCTATAGATGATATCTTTTCTGATCTAACAAGGAATCATTGAATGCAGAAAATTTTTCATTTCCACAAAAGCGTAAATAATTTGATTCAAGGTATTCAAACTATCCTTCCAAAGTTGAATGAATTGCGTAAGCATCTTAAGATACTTGTCAAGAAAGAACTTTTTGCATTTATTAATACACCAATAGGTTATATTTTTACTGCGTTTTTTGTCTTGCTCTTGAATTTTTTATTTTTCTTTGGTCTGGGTGATAATTCTTTTTGGGATTTGAAAACCGCGAGTATGGAACATTTTTTTCTTTGGATTCCAATTCTTTTTACTATTTTTATCCCTGCAATAACCATGCGCCTCTGGTCAGAAGAAGAACGCAATGGCACTCTTGAAATTCTTTTAACCTTGCCTTTTGAGAATTATGAATTGGTTCTTGCTAAATTTGTAGCTGCCTTCTTATTTATAAGTTTGGCACTTCTTGCTACAGTTCTCACTCCACTAACAGTAATTATATTGGGAAGTCCAGATATGGGTTTGATTCTTTCGGGATACATAGGCAGTCTCTTACTTGCAGCCTCATATATTTCCATTGGTCTTGTGATTTCAGCCTTAAGTCGGGATCAGATCACAGCATATATACTAAGCTTACTTGCCTGTATACTTCTTTACTTAATGGGTTACCAACCAATCCTACAATTTTTTGGTTATGAATTAGGAGAAATTGTGTCTTATCTATCTCTTTCTAGTCACTTTGAATCTTTTCGAATCGGCGTTTGGACTCTTAGGGATTTTGTATATTTAATTAGTTTTGTATGTTTGTTTTTAATTTTTAATGTGATGATTCTAAGGACTCAAAAATCATGATGACTAATTTGTTGCATCTAATACAAAATTTACTTCTTCGTCTGAATCATAAAATAAATTCTTCCAACCGATTTTTATTCCTACAAATTTTATTGCTTTTTGTTTCAATGAATTATTTCGTTTCTGCCTTGCAATGTAGGTTGGATGTGTCTTCTTCCCAAAGATATTCCTTAACAAAATCTAGTGTTAATTTTTTGAAAAATATTGAAGAAACTATCTATATTAATGCTTATTATTCTTCTAAGATTCCTGCGGAGAATAAGGCTCGTATTCTTATGGTTCAGGAAATGCTAAAGCAAATTCAATCCATCAATCCAGATAAAATAAAACTCCGATTTTATGATCCTGATGAATCTGAAGATTTAGTTCAACAAGCCTATAATGATGGTATTCAACCACAAAGATTTGAGAAGATAGATGTTGGTTCAGCCCAAGTTAAGAATGCATTTTTAGGTATTGCTCTTCATCATGAAAAACAGCATGAAGTGATACCAACTGCATTTTATATTGAAGAGATTGAAGTGCAAATAGTATCTTCTATCAGGAAATTGATTCGTAAAAAGTTACAACTAAGCTCCAATCTAGCGGTATTGATAGATCCAGGTCTGTCTTTGCCCATACCACCGGGTTCTCAATCGGGGAAGGATACCTATGGTATTTTTATTCATAAATTATTTTCAGAAGAATTTGGAAGTGCACAAGAAATTTCAGCCAATCTCAAAGCCATTCCAGAAAATATTCAGATCCTTATTGCTGTTGGGCTTCCTGAATGGACGGAAATTGGTAAATTTCATATAGACCAATTTCTTATGAGAGGCGGAAAGTTTATACTGCTACCCAAGACTATGGATTTTAAAATGAATCCTGATGAGAATTACAATGGTTTGGCGATAGGCATGAATGGTTTAGCTCAGACTATTCAGGGGATTACTGAATTGAATGATTTTCTCTCTCATTACGGCGTAAGTGTAGGTTCCGATCTTGTCTTCAATGCTTCCATGGGTCTACCTATGGGAAGCGTTCTAGAGACTGAACAAGGATTTGTAGGTAAATCCTTTTATCCATTGTGTTTGGTTTTATCTAAAGATTCTCAAAATTTTTCAACAAGTAATAATCTTACTAAGGACTTAGAATATCTTCTACTGCCATGGGCACATAGTCTTAGTTATAATAAGGATAAACAGCCAAATGCCAATTACGAAGTGATTATGCAGACTTCGTCTAAATCAAGCTTATTAACAGACTATGTCTTTGTTGGTGAGAAGCAAATTGCAAATTTAAATCCTAAAATGAGCTCTGATAAAATTCCACTGGCTTTGGATATTAAAGGCAATTTTACTTCCTACTTTAAAATTCAAAAACAAGATTCTAAGATAGAAGCAAAGGATCTTATTGAATCAACAATTCTTGGTAAAGAATCAGAGCTAATCGTAATAAGTTCTCCATATTTGATTTCCGATCTTTTGGTTCTTCCGGAATTTAGAGAACTTTACCAAGCTGCCAATGTTCCTTTTATGATAAATGCCTATGAAATTTTAAATGGAAACCAAGAGCTAGTAGAAGCAAGGTATAAGAAATCTTTATTCGAGCCCTTACAACCATTCACTGGTTCAGAGCAAATTTTATACAATATAATTCATATTATACTATTGCCAATGTGCATTATCCTTTTTGCTTTTTTTCGTATGAAGTCGCGAAATTCAGGGATGACGCTTGAATGATACTTAAAGATTTTAATTCCATTTCACTTTCAAAGAAATTAATCTTCATCAATCTAATTTTTCTTGGCTTAGGATGGTATTTACATGATCCTTTTTCTCTTTTTGTAAACGATTATAGATCAGCTCAAGCCTTTCTTAGCAGAGAACAATCTATAGATTCCATTCAAATCCAACTACTAAGTTCTGAACAAAACGTATTATATGAAGAAATTCTAGAAATAAATCCACAATCTAAGAAGGATTGGAACTTAAAAGTGAATGATTTTGTTTTTGATTCGGATCTTCTTAAAGTATCTACCCTTTTAGATACTATTTATGAATTGAGAAATTATACAGAAATAGGATCCAACAAAGATGGATTTGGTTTCCAAGACGAGACTATTCATCTGAATCTTTCTTATCAGGAGAATGACGTTTTAAATTTTAGTATAAGCCAAGAAATACCCTCGGGTGGTGGTTCCTATATATTAGTGAATTCAAAAGTTTATCTTGTTCCATTTCAAATAAGAGATTTAATTTCCGTCTCAGATCCATATTCCTTTGCCTTGAAATCAATTGCAAATTTGGATTTTTTTCAAAATGTTAACTCTATTATAATTAAAAAGGAAAAATATATCTTAGATCAACAGCCTGAAATTTATAATTATAATTTAGACCAAGGTATTTGGACCTTAAATAATCTTAGAATAAGCCAAGAAAATTTATCACAATTAGAACAAACTATTCAATCGCTTCAAGTTTGGAAGGCAGATGAGTTCTACACGAAGCAGGCAGTTGATTGGAAACTCATTCCCAAGATAAGCATTCAAATCGCTAATGATAAAAAGCAAATCAAACCAATTCAATTGGACTGCAAGTTTATAAATGCGAAGTCAAATTACTTATGTTTAAAAAACAATTCATTTTGGATGGAAATAGATCGTTATAGCGTAGAAGCTTTTTTAAAAATATTCGAATCTAAATCATAAAAAGAAACTTCTGAACTAGGAATCTGATTTTTTTTAGTAAAATACAAAGTCAATAGAAGCTATTGCCAAGTACTAGAATTCAATCCTTCCCAAGAAATTTCAACACTTGCTATAGTTGAATCTTCATGATTTCGAATTTGAAAGTTTTCTAATCGACTATTCATTGATTTTAAAAGCAAGACAACTAATGCAATTCCAATTCCTTCCCCTTCCGAATCATCGGCTCGTTCTAAATAGTATTCCATTATATCATTGTAATTCTGAGAATGTAGAATAGATGAACGGATTTTATTCATCTCATTATTAACCATAGTTTGGTTGTTTTTTACAGATATATAAATTCCCATATCATTATCATATAGATTGATCTCGACATAGAAATTTTTTTGAATTGCAGCTTCTTTGTAATCTGGAAGTCTTCCATGCAAAACTTTGCTCTTATACATCCGCACACCTAATTCATAATCGGAAGGATGTGATATATCTGCCTTGATTTCTTGAAAGAAAAGTCTTTTCAAATTTGCCTTAATTCCATTCAGCAACAAATCTTTCGATAGAGTAAAGATAGTAGATGTAAATGATTCTAAATTTTTTTGTTTTAGAATAGAAAGGATTGCATCATATATTTCATTATTCTCTTCGGGATCCCATAAGTGATAACGAAATGTGTAATTCATTAAAATCTATGATCTGAACTAAAAATTTCCTTGGCTAGAGATTTTTCTTCATTCAATAAATTTTCTAATTTATTTCTTAAATTTTGTGTTGTATCTTGAACAAGTTTCTTTTTGTCTTTTTTATAACTATCATAAAGAGTATTCACTAAAATAGGAGTGCTGATACGAATTTTAGCAAGATGAGGTCGCATTTTGGTTTCTCCTAGAATTTCTTGTTCGTATCGATACAACCATTCATAAAGCCTTTCCGATGAAGGAAGTTCTTTGATGTAGTCAATTTGCATAGTGATAAAATCATAAGCTTTTTGCGCGGCCTTGCGAGCCCATTTTGCAACTTCTTTACTAGGCACTTTATCTTTTACATTCTCTAAATCTAAAGTAGCAAGTTCAAGAAAAGAAAGTACTTTTCTTAGTTTTACAATTGCATTCTCTGTCGGATCATATTTGGGTAATTCAATTTTTTTTGCAATGTTATCAAGAATGGTATGGCGGATTTTTCCCATTCGATAATTAAAATCTTCTGGATTTTCAATTTCAATTCCATATTCTCTTTCTTCTTTTTCTAGCAATCTTCGCCCAATTGAAAGAAACCTTTCTACTATAGTTTTACCCGTTTTGGATATTCCCATCTTGTTTTCTAGAATTGTAAGGGAGGCATCTAAATCTTTTTTCATGATATCTTCTTTCGCGTTCATTTTGTATTTTATAAACACTGGTAAAATATAGACTTGTGCATTTGGATCTTTCTTAATGGAATCTTCTAGTCCCCAGAATCCTAATTGGGCAACTCCAGGTTGAAATGGTAGCAAGGTATCGTTCAAACCAGAAGTTGGCTCCCCTTCAGGAAAAAGAACCAACTTACCTTCTGGAGCAGAGATAATTTCTCGAGTTGCTTTTAAGGAATCTTTATCATTTGTTCCAGCAATAACAGAGTAGGCACCTATAGCTTGTATGAAATCACCGACAAATCCACCACCCCAATCAAAAACTTCACGGGATGCCATATAGTGAAAGCGGGAAGACATAATATTTGCGAGAGTATAAACAACAGGAGGCTCCTGAGTGGTGGGGTGATTGGATACTATGATAACTCTATGCTTTCTAAGTGATTTGATCGTCTTCTTATCTTCCTCAGAAATTTCAACTCCATCAATATTGTGCACTGCTTTCAGTAGAAAAGGTAGCGAAAAATCTGTGAGCCAGAGCAAAGGGTAGTTGAATTTAGGAGGGATGAATGATTTAGTTGACATAGGTGGAATTTATTTTCGCAAAGCTTATGAATCAAGGAAATTTTTAAAATAATATGGCATTAATCGAAGAATTTGACAAACAAGGAAACTTTCTCTTTCGATGGAGAACCTACGTTCCTGGAGTAATACTAATTAGCTCTCTGTTCCTATTGCCGAAGGTCTACTATTGGGGAGAAAGCTATTCTACAAATTTAATCTATACTTCAATTTGTCTTCTGATAAGCTTAGCTGGGCTTGCTGTTCGTTGCATAACAATTGGTTACACTCCAGCTAGGACCTCAGGTAGAAATACTAAAGAACAGGTAGCAGATGTAGTCAACCAAACCGGAATCTATTCCACCGTCCGCCATCCTTTGTATTTAGGAAATTTCCTGATGTATCTAGGTGTGGTTGCTCTTCTCAAATCTCTGTTATTCGCCGCTATCTTCATTTTATTCTTTTATTTATACTATGAGAGAATCATGTTTGCTGAAGAATTTTTTCTTAGAGGCAAATTCAAAGATGCCTATTTGAAATGGGCGAATATTACTCCAGCCTTTATCCCAAGTTTCAAAAATTACAAACCTGCCAATTTGAATTTCTCATTCAAAAATATTCTAAAAAGAGAATATCCTGGATTGTATGGCATCATTGTAATTTTTACAATTTTTGATATTGCAATTCTATATTTCAATGAACAAGGTAGATTTGCATTAGGTTTTCTAGAAGCCTTAAGACTTGAACAGATTGTATTCTTTGGAGCTGGTTCACTTTTCTATATTTTGGTGAGAATTATCGTGAAAACCACTAAGATTCTTCATGTCGAAGGAAGATGATAGACTTGTATTAAAATTTATCCAAGACCTGAAATGGGTCTTGGAATCACCCAGCCTTCTTTCGAATTCTTTTTTCCCTTCAGACACAATAAATCTTAATCTTCATTCTGAACTCTTTGTTCGACTAAGAAATTATTTTTTGCCTAAGTGTAAGGCTTTAGATTTTTCCTTCAACGAAATCCTAAGCTTTCTTTTAGCTCGTTCTACCAATCGATTGGGGAAATACTATGAATTTCTCCTAGAGTTTTTATTTATAAAATTTCCTGAAATTGATCTAATTCAGAAAGGACTTCCTCTCAGAGAAGACCATTCTAAAACAATAGGTGAATTTGATTTCATACTATTTGATAGAATGCAAAATAAAATGATTCACCTTGAAGTAGCGGTAAAATTTTATCTTAAGCTTTATAAAGAAAATGAACCTAAATCGTATATAGGTCCAAGCTTTAATGATAGATTAGACAAAAAAATGTCCAAGCTAGTGAAACAAACAAGGCTTTCTGAATTGAAGCCAGCGAAAACACTCCTAAAGTCAGTGGTATTGGAATGGCATTTGAATAATAGTAAGGACTTGATTCAGGAAGTTGAAGGGACTGAAACATCGCATAAAAAGATTCAAAATAATAAGTTTCAAGTAGGTCATAATTTCCAAGCTCAAGATCTAGATGAACTTTCAATCCAAAAGGTAGCTCTTATCCAAGGGAGACTTTTTTATCCTTATTTAGGTGACAAAATGTACCCAGAGAGCTTAAACCCTGAGCACAATAAATCATTTTTTATTACATTAGATCAAATTTCCACTCAAAGAAAATTCCTTAGAAAATTTCTCATTTTACCAAGGCTAGATTGGCTCTCTCCACCCTCTTCCTGGTTGTGGTCTCAAGCTTATTACTTTCGGACTTTTGAAAAACTTTTATCCCAACAAATGCAGAAATTCAATACATCCATCTACGTTCTTAGCAAAGATTTAAATTCTAAAGTCCAAAGTTTTTTTGTTCTCCCGGATTCCATACCCCCTCCTCCGTAATGATCTTAGTGATATATTGAGCAGGAGTTATATCAAAAGAAGGATTCAAAGCCTTAGCATCCTTGGGAGCTATGACACCTTCACCAAGAAAACTCCTTCCTTCTGTATTTTTTAGAAAACTTAAATTTGTTACTTCTTTAGGATCTCTCATTTCAATATGGATTTCTGATCCTGATTTAATATTAAAATCAAAACTATCCTTAGTTCCCGCAACATAGAAGGGTACATTTGCATCCTTTGCTATTATGGCAAGTCCTCGAGTTCCTATCTTATTAGCAGTATCACCGTTAGACGCAATTCTGTCACAGCCTACAATTACAGCATCAATTTTTCTATCATTCATAAGCCATGCAGACATTCCATCAGTAATGATATAGCATTCTATTCCTTCTTCTTGCATTTCGAAAGCTGTAAGACGAGATCCTTGTAAGTAAGGTCTTGTTTCATCTGCATAGACAGTCAGTTCGAAGCCAGCATCTCGTAAGCTTCGTATTATACCTAGTGCTGTTCCATGTCCTGCTGTTGCTAGAGAGCCAGTGTTACAATGAGTGAGAATGTTGAGTTTCATTTGAGATTTTGCAAATAGAGAAAGTGCATTCTGTCCTATTTTTTCATTGGCAAGTCTATCTCTTTCTTTTTCTCCAATGGCAAAATTCTCACAGGCTAAAAGAAACTTTGGATAATCCATCTGTTTTGCAATAAATTCTTGTATCTTATATTTGAAATCAAGGATCATGCGTGATAAATTCACGGCAGTGGGTCGAGATGCTAATAATTTAGCGAACATTTCGTCCACGATCTCTTTCTTCGGAATCAAGTTCAATTTCCCTATTTCCATTACAATTCCAAAGGCTCCTGAAATTGCTATGGCTGGGGCACCTCGAACGACCATTTCACGAATTGCATAAATGGTAGAATCTAAGTCATCTGCGATATAGTAGGTTTTCTGAGAAGGAATCAATCTTTGGTCAAGAAGGTGACATTTAAATTCCTTCCACTGTATGGGTTCAAGTTTAGAGGACATAATACTGAGTGTAAATCAGCTAAGGAAAAGTATAAAAAAAAACTATCTTGGTTTAAAAAAAGACGTGCAAGGTTTCTTGAGGTACTTAAACTAAGGTCATATTTGTGCGTTGCACAAAAGACGAAAAAGGAGTAAAAAAAATGGAAAAAGAAATTAAAGACGGTTTGAATTTTGTATTAGGTGCTGTTTCTAAAGTGAAAGAAGAATTTGATGGTGGTTTCCAAGGAATCCAATCAAACTTCCAAAGCTTAATTGAAAAAGGTGCACAAGACACTAGCGAGTTATCTGTAAATATCAGAAAATATGCTCAAGAAGGCATCAACTACATTCAAACAATTCTACCTAAAGAATCTAAGTAATTAGATTTTCTAACCAGTTGAGGCTAGGTGAGTTCTTCTTAAGGAACTTACTTAGCTTTTTTATTAAACTTTCCGCAGTCTCTGTTTCCAAAGATACTATTTCAAAAGAAGTCCTTTGGTCGGCTATGCCTCGAAATCTAAGATATTCATGCAGAAAGCCAAGAACAAACTCACGGTGTTTTCCAAAAAGCCAATCCTTGGGATATTTTAATTTGGTAAATAAAAGTTCTAAGCAAGTTGTGATTTCATGATTTGCTGCAAGTTGTGAGTAATCCAAAGAATTTGATGATAATTCTTGGAAGACACTTTTCCATTGTGCCGAATCTGGATTTTCTCTATTGCGACATTGGTAGCCTAGACAGATAGAACTTCCATAAAATGAGTAATTTTGGCTGAGAGGATTTCCTGTCCTACTTGGATGAATCATACAACCCATCTTATAGCCTCCATCTAAGTAACCAAGAAAGGGGCAATTGTAGGTGCTTTCATCTTTTTTGGAAATTTGCTTTTCCTTTGCCTCTCTGGATTGTCTGTAAGCTGGAAGGGAATGAGAAATTTTGAAATCAACAGTATTCTGAAATTCTTCTGTCCTTTGAAAGAGCAGTAGGGTGATTTCTTTTCTTGTTAGATTCAGATTAAAAACTCCACAGCAAGAACCGCAAGAAACTGATCCATTATCTGGGTAGCATAAACTCATAATTGTGAAATCTAAGTTGTCGTTTTATTCTTATAATCTATGATCTGATAACCTGGAAAGGAAAGAGCAAGTTCTCCTTTCTCTTGGTTGTCTATGATATTTGCATGGTAGGGTATCATGATTTTTTTCTTTTCATTGTAAACCACAAGATTGCCTCGGAATTTTTCAATTTGTTCTCCCACATAATCTTGTTTAACAAGGGGAGCTGTAATCAAAGAAGATTGAGGCTTCATACCTCGGAAGAAATAATGGTAGTTCGAATTTTCTGATACAAGGAAAATATTGATTTTCTCAAATTCTTCTAATTCAACTAAAAGATTTTCATAAAAATATTGGTAAGTGATAAGATAGGAATCACGAGAACTCTCATCAATTTTTCCTTCTTTGTACATCAAGGTCCAATTTAATAATTTACGTATAACATCATGATTGGAATTTAAAATATCAATGATAGATTCAACATGGGGAGTTATTTTTAATTTTTTGAAATCCCAAAGGCAGGCAAGGATCAATTCCCACCACTTAGAAATAGGAATAGAATCGTCTTGGTTCTCTGGAAATTTCTTTCCAAGACTATGGTATTTATGATCACTGAATACTATAGATCCAAGAACCTTGGAAAATTCCTCAAAGCACTGAATCAATTTCTCCATCTGAAGTTCCGTTGGCTGATTTTCCTTTTGAGAATTAAGAAAATTTACATAAGATAGTGCAATTGGTGTAGGATAAAAATTCATCACAAAAGATGGATTGATAATCTTTTGGGCTGCTGGATCGTTCTCCGGATCAAGTAAGATTGTAAAATCAGGATTGCCATAAAGTGAATAGTTAGCCCATGTTAAATCATTTGGGTCATAATTTCGTCTAGCATATTCACGTGTCATAAATAAAGACTCTCCAACCGTCTTATCGCTGAAGAGGTAAGAATAAAAACGAATTGTAAAATCTATCGTGTTCTGGTTGTCTAAGATTTCCCAATTTGTTCCTATGAATGTTTTGATTCCTGACATGAGAAAAGAACCAGCAAAATTATTCATAATATTGGTATTTATACTCTTGCTAACTTGTGTTGAAGAAAGGCATGAATTGCTAAAGACGATATCTGTAGAAATACCTGAATTCTTAATCTCACGCGCCTTTAGAATTTTGCCATCTGCAAGAAGCCAGCCATTTTCTAAAGGATCATCAGAAAAGTAAAGATGACCGGAGTAATGGATAATATTTTTGTCCTTGATTAAAGATAAGAGCTTAAGCTTTGTTATATGCTTTCCGCCTATGAACTCCATTTCTAATCTTGATGAAGATACTTTCTCCGAAAGGATTCTAAAAAGTTCTTCTCCTTCCCTCTGAGCCCATACCAAATCCTCTGTTGGATCTGCAATAATCAGCATCTTCAGTTTTTCTTTACCGTGGTTAGGCTTCACATGGAAGCCTCCCCTTATTGTTTTTCCTATATGGAACTTATCTGCAAGAAAGCAATTTCCATCATGTAAAACTTCCCAAGGAATTAAGGCAAGTCTTGGATCTATATTGAAATGTATACTTTTGTCCGTTGCCAATCTTAGTCTTTCAACAATTTCAGAAGGAAAAAATTGGTGAAAGAATGTCTGACCCAGAGTCTTGAGCTCACTAAGAATATCTGTATTTAGTATAGTTGATTTGTTGGTTGAGTTCTGAACAATGTTTGAAACTCTAACTAAGTTCTCAATCTCAGAAATGTATTCTAAAAGGAGATCATCATCAATGGTAGATTGTAAGTGTGATTCCCCACTGGGCGTGTTTCCATCTAGGACGTTAAATATGTTAACATTGCCGACTCTATCAATGATCAGGCTGATCATTGGTAAAAATTAATCTACAATGAGATACAAGTCAACTAATTTATTTGAAGCGGAACCTAGAAATTCAACTGTATATTCTCCTTCTTTCAAGCCAGAGAAATTTACAATGCCATCAGAATTCAATCGATTGGACAAAATGAACCTATTTTCTTTGCGAAGAATTACTTGTTTGTATGTTTCAATAGAATCATTTTGATCGATTTTAATACTCAGGAAAACTTCTTCTGGAGTTTCTCTAACCATTTGGTAAAAGAATTTCTGCCCATTTTGGATGGTTTCTTCGAATACCACATGGCTTGCTGAATTTTCTGTAACAGGATTCAGAGTGCCTAGTGAGGATCGGATGTCTGGAGAGAGTGAAAGTCTTGGTGTTAGAGTTAAATCATCTTTTAAAGATTCAAAAACCTGAATTCCCATTTGAGAAAGTCTTACCAAGAGCGTTTGTTTTCTTTGAGGCTTTTCTAAATTCTTTTCTGTATAACGAAGTAGAAAATCGGGAACCTTGGCTTTGTTACCAGCTTGCAATTGTAATTCGGCCTTAGCTACATCTAGATCTGCTTGGAATTCCTCTAGTTCTTTGGATGATAAATTGAGGGAGGGAGAGATAGAATTCATTTTGGAAAGTGTTAAAATTACTTCAACCTTGGAAATTGTATGGAAAATAGAATCATTGTCTAAGGCATCATCAAAGACTTGCTGATCGTTTTCAAAATACCTTTCAATTGCGTCATCTGGAGTTGATGGGTTGGTATCGTTTTTCTTTGATGGCATATCCTAGCTCCTCGCTCTTTGAAAATCTGACGACAAGTTATCTAAGAAAACTCATCGAATTTAATATTTTTTTGCAATTTTTCGACTACCCGAATCAAAGTCACACTCACTCCACCTTCAGAAATTCCTAAAAGATGAGCCACCTCCTTATAAGGAGTCCTAGAAAGAAAATGACCCTTTTGCTTTCTTTCGATTAATTTACGTCTTTGTTCGTATTTTTTATGAAGAGAGGCTCCGATTTTATCAACGAATGGTAGGTTGGATTTAGAAGCCTCAACTGGCTCTGCTTTCTGTTGCTCTTTAAGATCTAAGATGCTTAAGTATATAGCGGTTATCTTATCTTCTAATTTGTTGATATCCTCTTCTTTATTTGAGAGAGAAGTTCGTATGTCTAAGATCCATTTCTTAAGATCGGGGAGCTTGATTTTTGCCTTTTCTAAAATATATTCAATTTCATCTTTTTCTAACTGCAGGTAAAATATATAAGACAATTTGAATATTACTCGACTCTCGATTTTTATTTCTTGTAGATTGATGAGGAATTGTTCAGAGATTTCAACCGCCTTTTCTTTTTCATAGATTAAAGGATCGGCTTCATCTTCAATGGTATTGTATTCTTTACCTTCTGCATTTGTTCTTGTTATAGATTGAATCTTCACTTCTTTAATGGTTCTCTTCCAATCAATAAGTAAGTTTCTCAGAACAGAATAGAACCAGGTTTTGAAGCTAGACTTACCTCCAAAACTCTGCAACCTTCTACCAGATTTAAGTCTCTCGAAAGCATAGATATAGAAATCACTTGCGTCATCTTCTGAAAGATGGAAGACTCGAATTGGGAAATTATAAATATCTTCAGAATAAATTTCAAAGAATTTTTTTAGAGCGCTGGGATCCCCATTTCCTCCATCGGAAATAAGTTGATTGACCTCTTGTGGACTTAGTAGTTTTTGCATTGCAGATGATAGAATGAAATATGAGATGGTATCATTTAAGAATCTATGAAATCCTTTACTTTGTTATATTTGCTAGTCTTCCTCATCCATTGCAAGGAATTTTTTCCATCCATTCAATCACAGGATAAAAAACATTGGAATTTTACTTGGCCAGTTCACACGGACCAGATTTCAGATAGAGTATCATCTGTTTTTGGTGAATCAAGGTGGGATCATTTCCATAATGGGGTTGATATTTCTTCGTATTTAGAAAAAGTCCATTCTATAGGAGAAGGTAAGCTTTTGTATACTCGGTATTCATCGGATGATCCCTTTCATGAAGAATGGGGTTCTGGTGATACAGTTTGGATAGATCATGGTAAGGGTGCCTATTCAGCATATTATCACCTTCATCCATCCCATGGTAACTTGGGGATAAGTATTCAAAATGGTCAAGAAATTGGAATCACTGGTAATACTGGTCACTCCAGTGGAGGGCATTTACATTTTGTACTAAGTTTAGAATATGGAAGGAAAATAGTGAATCCTCTCATCTATCTACCCTCTATCGTGGATGAAACAGCGCCTCTAATTGGTGGACTTTTCGTACATGTAGGTGAGAGTTACACAAATATAAATTCCGGAGATAGTATTTCTTTATCCGATACTTTTCCATTTACCGTTTTAATCCAAGACAGTGGTGTGAGAAAGAGCCAAAGATTTGGTGTTCAAAATGTCCAATTTAACTTAAATGGGAAACCTGTTCAAAAGAGTAATTTCAACTCCATCCAATTTGAAAATGAAGATTGGCTCAATGAAAATGGATTCAAGTTTAATGATCTATTTTTGAGAGACAGGTATTTAGTTGGAAATCTAGCCCTTCCATCAGGTGAACATACTATTGAAGTTGTAGCTACAGACTTTCATGGGAACATGGCCGTGAAGAGTTTTACTTTCTATGTTACCAGGACTAAATGATTCTTGCCTCGGCTCAAAGAGAATTTTATCTTTTTACTTTGAAATTTAAATTATAAGTCAAATCAAATTAGAAATTTGGGACTAAGTTCCTTGGATTTCTCTTGGAAAGCAAGAATACTCAGCTCAACTAGATCCTAGCCCTATACCAGTCTGGCTTAATCTTTTCTCCTTTTTCTTAAAGAGTTTATTGTAAATAGATAGAGATTTTTCTGAAAGTTTTGCCTTTCTAGCGAACCAGAAGACAATCTTTAAGACGGCTTTCGACTGTCAAAAGATTGTTGCTGTTTAAATTTTCCTTATCTTCATTCAATAGATTTAAAGGAAGAAGCTTTTCCTTTCGTTAACAAAAAATACAATGAAAAAATGCTCTTAATTTGTAATTCTGCATAAACTAAAAATTTATGCAGAGTTTATCATGTGTCCTGTCTTTACCAAAATTACGGTTTCTTGCTCAACAAATGGATGATGAGTAGAAAGATGAGGACTTCTTATCCAAGTGCCTGCAGGGTAGCGAGCATGCTCATCTATGAATTCTCCTGAAAGGACAAAAATTTCTTCACCTCCCCAGTGTTGGTGTGGTAAAAACCTTTCACCTGCCGGCCACTTAACGAGAGCAGTACTCTCTGTTTGGTAAGTATGCAATGGCATAACCTTAAGCCCTCCATGACCTTGGTGCCAGAACTGCTTGGATGTATCAATATTAACAGACTGCAAGTCCTTAGGATTAAAATGACTAAGCTTGACAAATAGAGAACATCCCTCAAGGCTTCCAGGCTTATGTTTCGATCCAGGTGGATTTCGTAGATATGATCCAGTTGGATAGCTTCCTTTTTCATCAATAAATTCACCTGATAGAACGAATATTTCTTCGCCATATTCATGTATGTGTTCTGGAAAGAAGGTATTGGGAGCATATCGAACAATGCTTGTTGATCGTCCTGTCTCCTTAGCCTCACGTTCTAGCATAATTCGATCAACACCAAACGAAGGACTGGCTGACCAGTCCATTTTGTCTGTATTGATAACAATCCTTTTAGTAAAATCTAAATTATACGGATATTCCATAAATTTCAAATATTAATTGCGCCCCGCCATAACGCCACCATCAACATTTAAAATCTCACCTGTGATCCAGGAAGCTTTATCAGAAAGAAGAAATTCAATAGCATTAGCAACATCTATTGGCTGACCGATTCTACCAATTGGATGGAAACTATTGAAACCGCTTAAGGCTGAAGGTATATTAGCTTCCTCTATAAAAGACTTATAAATAGTAGTTTGAACAACTGCTGGAGCAACCGCATTAACTCTTATGTTCGAATCAGCAAGCTCCATTGCTAAGTGCTGAGTTAATGAGTGCAGACCTGCTTTCTGCATAGAATATGCAGAGGATGGTGTAGATTTTACTGCCTGATGTGCCCACATAGATCCTATATTAACAATTGATCCTCCCCCATGAGTCTTCATATTTTTCACAACAGCTTGTGTTAGAAAGAAAAATGCCTTATTTATCTCCAATTGTAGGTCATAATCAGTCTCAGTATGCTCTATAAAACTAACTGGTTTAAAATATCCTGCTGAATTTACAAGAAATTTGATATGTCTTTTTTCGTCGGCAACCTTCGAAACGAGTTTATCTAGTTGGTTACGGTTATAGAGATCAGCGACGACAATTTCAATTCTTGAATCCTTAGTCTGGCTTAAATCTATCTTCACATTCTCAAGTTCATCTTGATTGCGCCCAACAATCATAAGAGGGATACCCTGAGCTACTAGAAGACGAGCGGTTTCTTTTCCCATTCCTGTAGATCCACCTACAATGAGAGCAAGTTCTTTTTGTTCCATAAAATTCTCCTTTAATCTATCTATCAATAGATAGATTGTTTATTTAAAAAAATTTAAATTATTTTTTTTACAAATGACTTTAAAGCATTTAATCGTTTTTTGCCTTCATAAACACGATCTAAAACAACAGATCCATTTAACGAACTCATAATTAAATATACAATTTCGTTTACTTCTTTGTCTATTTTAAGTGGCGTAGTTGACAGAATCGAATTAAGCTTTATCTCAAGTTCGTTGTAAAAACTCTTAATCGCTTTCTTTTCTTTATCTGAAAGTAAATCAATCTCACTCGCTAACATGCCACAAAGACAGTTGAGATTCTTTGATAAGCTTTCTTCATAGAGTTTGATCAAAACTAGAATTTTTGAAGAGGGGGAAACTAACTTCGCAGTTTCTAGTTCCAATCTTTTAAAAAAGTTATCCTTATAATCGTTTGCTAATTCTTCTACTAAGGCAGCTTTAGTAGGGAAATAGTAATGAACGCTTGAAGACTTAATACCTATCTCATTAGCAAGATCTCTAAAGCTAAAAGCATTGTATCCTGCCTGCCTAATGCGCTTACTGGCTATCTCTTTGAGGTTTGATTTTAAATCATTCACAAAATCAATTTATCTATCAGTAGATAGAGAGTCAACGATTTAAACAAATTTTCTTGCGAAATATTAAAAGTTTTTTATTAATTATTGGAAATCTCGCACTTTCATCAGGTGAACATACTATAGAAGTCGTAGCTACAGATTTTCATAGGAATATGGTTTATTTTGGATGATCCTCGCGAATTTGAAATCAGAAACCTATATTTGTCTGTGGGAGCACAGCGATGATGTTAAGTGATACAAGGTAGTCAGAATATATTAAATCCTTGGAGATAGGAAGCAAAACTACAGTCTATTCGATTGTGCACTAGATCAGAATTTTCGAACAGAAGGGAACACTGTGGTTTTTGTTTATAGAAATGAAAAGATGTGGTAAGTTAATCTGAATATAAGATCAATTAAGCTATGCATTTATAGATGAGTAATGAATTCTAACCATGATTCTGGTAATAATTCCAACATACTTGATTCAATAACACGGTCAAAACCTGTGATTGTCAAGATTCCATAAACAATTAAGAGAAATGCCATAGCATACTTTCCAATTGAATAGATCCATCTTAAGCCTCTTCTGTTATTCTGGACCAATCCTCTGGAAAGGTAGGCAATCCCAAGCAAAGGAATCGAAGCACTGATTCCGAATACTAACATTATAAGACTACCCATAAAAATCTCACCCTCTTTAGCAACCAAGGTAACTGCAATTCCGAGCGTAGGTCCCGAACATGGACTCCATATAAATCCCAGGAGAATTCCTAATATTACAAACCCCAAAGATGAATTCGTCCCAATTTTACTTGCAAAATGATTCGATCTATTTGCTATTCCTTGTAACTTCAAGGCTAATTGATCATTCAAATATGGTATAATTAGAACTAAACCAAATAAAATGAATAAAACAGCACTAAAAATTCTCAGACCTTCTTGACCTACTCCTGCTACTTTTGTCGTTAGTGCAAATGTAACACCTAAGACTACAAAAGAAAAAATCAGACCAGCAGAGATATAGACTGGTCCCCACTTATTTTTATTCAGAGCACTTCCTACTATAAATGGTAATGCGGTAATTACACAAGGAGACAAGGATGTAATTAAACCGGCTGCAATAGCAATCAAGAAGATCATTAAATTCCTATTTCACTTCTTGGTATTCTTATCAAGAAAAGATGCAATCTTTTCTGCTCTAGTTTCACCTATCAGTTCATCGATGATTTTACCATTTTGAAAGATTGCGATTGTTGTTCTTTGGTTTACTTTAGGACCTGCAAATGTATCTATCGCATCCCAATCATAAGCAAAAATGGAAATTTTTGAATTGTATTTTGGCAAGAGAGAATCGAGGGCTTTGAGCTGAGCCATGCAAGCGGGACACCAAGTTGCATTAAATGCTACTGCTATTTTTTTGCCTGATTCCATTTGTTGATTGTATTCATTATTATCCAAAGTCGGTATAGAAAATTTATATTTTGCACTACTAGCCATCGCAAAATATGTTCCTGAGCAAAAAAGTAAAAACATGGGGATTAATATTTTAAAAATTAAATTCAATGATAATTCTCCTAGTGATTTATTAATAAGTCGTAATTTTTGTATGTTTCTTACAAAAAAAATAATTTGCAAAGTAGCTCAAGCTATTGATATCTTAATCAAAATCTAATGCTCTTATAGATTTGAGTTTAATTCAATTTCTTTTATCGGTTAAATAATTTATTTAATCTAATTCCTTATTTTCGTTGGAAGAATCCTTTTTTAGTGATTTAATAATAGCATAAGAACTATAAGTAGAAACTAAAAAAGGAACTAAGTAGGTAAGGGCTACTTTAAAAATGGGAAAGGATCCCCATTTTCCCAACACAAAAAGTTCATAGTTGTTGATAAGGACTAGAATTGTTCCTACTAACATTGAGGTTTTTAAACCACGAGCTATGATCAATCTATTATTGGGCATAGCCCTCTTTTAAGAAATCTACAAATTTTTCCTTTGAGATACCTCTATATCTGTTGATCATTGAACTATGCTACTAACTCCATTTTATTTGGGAATAAAGATATCATAGAATCAATCACTGATGCATCTATATTTGTTTTATATACAGTGGTTTCTGGTTTTGCTATTTCTTTAAATTCCAAAGAAAATCCAGTTTTGTTCTTTCTATCTTGGTGGAGAAGAAAATTACCCGTGCAGGCACGGCAGACCCCGACATCTCCGTCAGTGGTGTGAGAAGTTAATTGTATCGGTGCATCACAGGACGGACAAGTCAATAAAGGAATTCCTTCATCGCTATGCCCCACAATATGTTCAATTTTTTCGAGAGGAATGCCAAAGAACTTTCTCAAAATTCCTGAATCGAATTGCTTGCCTTCTTCTTCTTTGAGAATAGATATAGCCTTGGAAATAGACATTCCTTTTCGATAAGGACGAATGGATGTCATTGCATCTAAGGCATCACAGATTCCAACTATTTTTGAAAACAGTGTCACCTTGTCCCAATCCATTTGATTTGGATAGCCATTGCCACTTGGCATTTCATGGTGCTGTTCAATTACATCTCTTACAAGTGGAGCCAATGGGTGTGCCTGGATGATGTCAATACCAATTTTAGGATGAGTTTTTATTATTTCATATTCACTTTCATCCAGCTTGGATTTCTTATTGAGAATAAAGTCCGGAATGCCCACTTTTCCCAGATCATGAAGAAATGCACCTGCCATGAGTGTGGACAATTCTGTCTGATTGAGACCAAGCTCGATTCCAACTAACTTAGAAAACTGAGAAACCCTCCAAAGGTGTCCAGCTGTATATGGATCTTTCGCTTCAACGACATTAGCTAATACAAAAAGGGATTTTAAAAGGTCTTTTTGAATATCTAATTTCATAACTTAATCTTTTCGGACCTTCCAATAGTTAGCAGCTATTACAAGAAATCCCAATCCAGTTATGGCTGGAGGCAAACCTTGAACTTTCCATCCAAGAAAAATCATCCCAAGACCTAATGTAAACATAATCAAAGCTGAACTTTTTTCCATCTTATACCTCTAGCAGTAATTTTTATAGTTTGATTCTAATTAATTATTATGTGTCAGGTGGAAGATAATTCTTACAAAATTAAATTGTAAGAAGTATCTTTTAAATTACACAAAAACTCAATCAGTAAATCTGATTGAATTAAAATTAAAGGAATTTCAAATGATTAAAAAAATTTTAGTCTTAATTAGCTTAATCTTTACTTTTGCTCTTTATGCAGAAGATAAAGCGTCTTTAGGTGGGTATTGTCCAGTAGCCTATGTAAATATGGGTAAAGCCATTAAAGGTGATGCTAAATTTTCTAGTAGTGCTAATGGTAAACTTTATTATTTCGTAAATGCAGATATAAAGAAAATTTTTGATAAAAATCCAGAACAATTCACAAAACCTATTCAATACGATAGTTTTTGCGCAACTGCAATAGCACTAAGTAGCAACAAAATTGCATCTGATCCAGAAATTTTTTCAGAAGTAGACAAGAAATTTTATTTCTTTTCCAATAAGGAAGCAAAAGAAATGTTCGATAAAGATCCTAAAGAGTTTATCAAGAAAGCCGATAAAAACTGGAAATCTCTAAAATAGATTAGTATAAAAACACAAGTAGCCTGCACAGAAAAGTATGGGTTATTTGTGTTTCCATGAATTTACTGAATTCAATCAATAAGTGAAACAGCGAATCAAATTGAAATATAGGAAGACTAGGATACCACTGGAAACAAGTATATAGTTACTCTGAAATTAGAAAAATTCTTTCAAAAAAGAAATCCTTTATTAAAGAAAATGTAGAAAACAATTTAACCTACACTTCAAATAAATTCATTTTCTTCTTCATGTCTAATGCCATATTTGAAATTGATTCGGAAGAGGCACTTAATTCTTCCATCCCAGCTGCATTGGACTGTGTAGAATCGTTGAAGTTGTAAATTGCCTGACCAATTTCTAGTGTTGCAGATTTAACTTCTTTCATTGAAGATTCAATGCCTTGTGAAATCTTCAGAATGGTATTGTTACTAACGATAATGTTATTGCTATAAGACAATTGAGTTTCAATATTATCACTAACTGAATTAACTAAAGATCCAAAATTCTGAATACCATGAATTAAAACCTGAAAGATTTTTGCAGTATCCTCAATGGTATTAGTTCCTTTACGAATATCTTCATCGCTTTTGCGAATATACGAATCGATTTCTTTAATTGACTTTGCAGTTTTACTAGCAAGTTTACCGATTTCTTCAGCAACTACAGAAAAACCCTTACCGTAATCACCGGCTCGGGCAGCTTCAATAGCAGCATTTAGCGCTAAAAGATTGATCTGGTCGGATATGCTTGTGATAATTTCGATCACGGATCGGATTTGTTCGGAGGACTTATCAATTGATTCAATACTTGATTTCATAGATTCAAGGGATGATTGACCTTTCTTTGAGTCAGTTGTCATTGTTCTCACAGATTGAATTGTTGAATTAATATTTAACTTTACTTTATTATTAGCATCAGTGAGTGCATTAATGTATTCTTTTAATAAATGAATCTGATGTACTTGATCCTCCGTTTTAACTGTTATATTTTCAAGAGTTGCGTTAATCTGCTCAATCGAGGCCGATATTTCCTCAGAAGATGAAGCTTGAGTTTGCGCATTTTGCGTAAGAACAGATAAAGATGTTGTCATTTCTTCAGAAGAGTTAGAGCCATTATTAGAAACATGTAGAATATCCGAAATAATCATCGAAAGTTGGGATATCATTGAATTAATATTCATCGAAAGTTTTCCAATATCATCCGGGTAAATAGCAATAGTTTGATTATGCAAATTACCTTGCGCTAGTTTACCAAGTAAACTATTTACCTCGACAAGCGGAGAAAGTTTTGTTTTTAAGTAAAAGAAAAAGAATAAAGATACAAAAAATGTTGTCAAACCTGCAATGAGTGATTGATTGATCATATTTTTTAAAATAATTTCTTCATTTGAGGAAACTGAAAAATCGCTACCGCTGCTCACTGAAGATATAAACAAAGATTCGTTCAGCTTAGCGGAGAATAGAATTATTATTATAGAAAGTGAAGCAATACCAATGGACAATATAAAAGGAGCTGATCTTGATATAGATCGAAAATAGGTTCTATGATCCTCATCTTCAATTAAAGGTCGATCAAAATAATTTAGTTTTCCTATTTTCGATAGTAAAATTTCAACAGCAATATGTGTGTATGCAGTATTGAGAAGGGTAGCAAATAATAATATTGAAATTAAATAATAGTTTTGAATTGAAGAAGATCCACCCATTATCGAGAAGAATGATAAAGTTATTGTAGATCCTATCAACCATCGAAAAAAATTCAAGAGTGACAAATTTCCTGGTAGAGATATATACGATTTCCATCCTAGTGAATAATCTTTAACATCAGGAAATTTATTTTTCTCAATTAGACTAAGATAATCTTTTAGCCCTTTAGAATAATGAAAGAACTTAAGAAAAAACGGTATCATATAAAAAATGAATCCTATTGATACACCGATTAGAAGTGAAAAATATTGCTTTCCATTTGGTTCCACAAAATAGAATAAAAAGATTAGAGTTAGTGGAACCACAAAAAAAGTTGAAAATCCTTCGGAAAGAAATAAAAGGGATAAACTAAGCGACCTTTTTTTCATCTCGATATGTTTATCTCAATTTAAATATCATTTATTTTTAAATTTATTGAATTTCCACTCCATTCCAGAAAGCTATTCTTCCTTCGATAGCCTTTGCTGAAGGTGATTTAATTGATTTATATTCCCATGCAGCGTTATTGTTTACTTTTCCATCAACTACAATATCATTGTAAGATGCCGTACCTTTCCACGAGCAGACAGATGTCATCGTTGATGGACTTAGGTATTCTAATTTCACTGATTCTTTAGGGAAGTACATTGCCTTGTCTACTTCAATTGTATCCTCTGATTCTGCGATGACTTTTCCATTCCATATTGCCTTCATGTTTAAAAATCTCCTATTTTCCTTTACCGCTTTAGTAGTTTAAATCTACAGAATCTTACATATCCTTATTAAAATTATTTCATACTTTCTAATAATCTGCAATCGACACCTTTAAGTTTTAAAATTTATATGAATGAATTTTTTGTAAGAATATCAATTCGAAATACACTTTATTGTAATGGAGAATCAATGAATAAATTCAAGACAAAGCTAAATCCAGAAAAAGAAGATACAGAGAGTAAATCAGTACAAGAAATATTTATTACTACAAAGAAAAATCTGGGAACTATTCCTAACATGTATAAGAATATGGGCGTTTCTTCAGGTTTGCTAAGTACCTACATACATGGATATACAGAATTGAGGGGAAGCAAGATTTTTAAACCTCACGAAATGGAAGTGATTTTCCTTACTATAAGCAAGGAGAATGCTTGCGATTATTGTCTAAAGGCTCATAGTTTTATTGGGAGAAAAATGACTAGCGTTCCCGAAGATGTTATTCAAGCGATTCACACCAGAGGATCTATTTCTGATCACAAATTAAATGCATTGCATGAATTTGTTGTTCACTATTTGAATTCAAAAGGGTGGTTGCGTCCAGAAGAAGTGGAGAAATTTACAGATGCGGGCTTTCCAGAGGAAGCTATTCTAGAAATTATATTAGCTATTTCTGTAAAGACAATCAGTAATTATTCGAATCATATTTTTGATACAGAAATTGATTCAATGTTTAAAAATTAGGAGTGAATGATGAGAACTACAACATATATAAAAAAGATTACACAGGCTATCTCAATAGGATTGTTAGTTACGGGAGTAAGTTTATCTGCAGATACAACTTACAAAATTGACAAAGAGCATACAAGCTTAGGTTTTGAAATAGACCACTTAATGATTAGCACAGTCACAGGCAGATTCAAAACCTTCGATGGGGAAATCATTATTAGTGATGATAAGAAGAAGCTATTGTCTATTCAGGGATACGCTTTAGCTAAATCAATCGACACAGATAATTCAAAAAGAGATGAGCACCTTAGATCTAAAGATTTTTTTGATGCTCAAAAATTTCCGAAGCTTGAATTCACGATAAAAGAATTAGATATATCTTCGGGAAGCTCATCTAACGTTAAAGGCAAGCTTACGATACGAGGAATAGCAAAAGAAGTAAAAGTAAAGATTAAATTTAAAGGCACCGTAACGGATCCTTGGGGTGCTGAAAAACTTGCCATTGATGCTGAAAGCACAATCAATCGTAAAGATTTTGGTTTAACTTGGAACGAAGCATTGGAGTCTGGTGGAGTTATGGTTGGTGAAGATGTTAAAATCGTAATCAAGGTGGAAGCTGATCTTGTGGAAACCAAGAACTCAAAGAAATAATTTAAATAAAATTATTAAATCAAAAAAGGAAAATAGAATGGAGACAAAAAATATAATTCTCATGGGGGCATTACTTGCCATGACTCAAATGGCTGGATGTGCTTCAGCGCAATCTACGGAAGCCACTAATCAAGCTGGAAAATGCTATGGAGTGGCAGGCCCTAAGCAAGGTGATTGCGGAGGAAAGGATCCAAAAACAGGAAAAACATGGAGCTGTGCTGGTCAGAATCCAACAGCAGATCTTGGCTGGAAGAAAATGACTAAAGAAGAGTGTGATGCGGCTGGTAAACACAATTCAGCAACAACTAAAAACTTTGTTGCCAACAAATAAAAAAGATAATTCTTCTTCGGTTGGTCTTTCTTTCTGAGAGCCCAATCGAGTAGAATTTTTAGGTAATAAATTAGATATAGATTTTATCGAAATTATTACTGAAAATTTTTCATACAATCAGGTTCCTGATAGGGACTTTATTGCAAGCTTCAGTGAATCTTATCCACTCCTTTTGCATAGTTTAACTATGAATATGGGATGATTGGATGATTTGGAGATTCCCTATTTTAATAAAATAAACTCACTATTTAAAGAAACCAATCCATTATTCATAACAGATCATTTGTGTATGACCAGGCACAATGGAAAAAGCTCTTTCGACTTACTTCCTATTCCTTATACTAAGAATATGATTAATCATCTTCAAGAGAGATATTTACGATTACAAGATAGATGAAATGGACGAAGTGAATTTTTATTTTGATGCTCTTGATACATCGCTTAGATTATTTAAAATATGGCTATGATGTCAGAACAAAAAATACCCTTGAGACAATTTTTCTAAAAACTAGAAATATAATGGGAGTTAATATAAGAAATATTTCTGGTAAAGAATATTTTTTCATGGAATGTAGAAACTTGTATATGTACTGAACCTCCGAAACAATGTATTGTATCATTTTTCAAATGAATCAAAATTCAAAAATTTTAATCTTGAATAGAGAAGGTCATTCATTAGTAGGTGCGGCGGTAGTTTTTGCAGCTAAGCATTTGCCAGATGTAAAAGCTATCCTTACAATTAGAGTCCCTTCGGATCCTAGGCATGAAGAACATCTACTAAAGGATAGTATAAACGATATTGAAATAAGTGGATGTGCTATTGTCGATATCGGAGGAAGAAATTTCACTATCAAAAAACAATTCTTGGAAGATATTCGAAGTCATAGTCTTCCTGAAGCTTTGAAAGAATTGAAAAAGCCTCTCTTGGTTTTGCATTCCCCCAAGATGTAATTGTAGGAATCGATAATGCTCGTAAGATATTTGAATCTGCTTACCATTCCAAGAGCTTTGTATCTTTGGATGGAGCCAATCATTTGCTATCTGATTCGCAAGATTCGCAATTCGTAGGAAATATGATAGTCTCTTGGATAACAAGATATCTCCCAATTGAGGAAAAAAACCTTAGACTGAAAGATCAAGAAATCAAGTGAACTTGTGGATTACAAAAGAAAAATACACATCTCAAATTTTACCATGTGCTTTACTTTCTAAATTATGTAGAATGCGAACTTTCATATCTGTCGGCATATGTGGCGATCCGGAAAGTTTTCCTTCCTTATCTGGAAGAGTAATGATTGAGTGGAAGCCTTTGCACATTTCGCACATATAGAGATGGAGTTTCAACTGGAATTTTTTTATCATTCCAATAGAAATCTGGTCTCGTTGGAAGGAAAGAAGTTCTGAGACTTCATTGCAGGAGAGCATCCATTTCCCTTTTCCTTTTGTGCAGACATTAGACATTTGAAATTCCTTTTCCTTCCATGCAGATCTTCAATTGAATCCGTATTCTATGTAATAATACATGTAGATTAGACGTAGAGATATCCAATTTCTTACAAATTTCAGAAGAATTCATTTGTTCAAATTCTCTCATTTTATAAAGAATTCTATGTTGGTTAGGTAAAGTATCTATACAGTATAACAAAGTATCCCATATTAAGGAATTTTCTAAGTTTTCATAAATAGATTTGCGTGAATCTGGTTGATTATTGATCCAGAAGCCAGAATCATCAAAAGCATTTAACTTAATTTCAGATTCAGATATTACTCTAGAATTCTTATATTTTTTTCTATAGATTTCATAAATTTTATTCTTCAAAATCCCGATTATCCATGTGCTAGGGCTGGAGTCTCCTCGGTATTTCTCCCAGGATTGGATTGCAACAAGGAATGTATCTTGAATCACGTCCTCAATTTCTTCAGGATCACTTAAACGTGAACGAGCGTAATTGTATAGAAGATCAGAATATTCATTGAATAATCTTGTTATATCCATCATGTCCTCATAATGTAGAAAGATTAGAAATACAATTTGTTATGAAATTAAACTTTAACGTTAGCCATGGATTGACTTTCATTTAATTTTAAATCTCAATGTAGAAGTATGAATCAATCTGGTTTTTAATTGAAAGAAGTTCATTTTATAGTTTTGAATTTTTAAGCAGTGTTAGAGTTATTTTGAATTTTAGCTAAGACTTTATGATTTCTATTTTAATAAATACTTTGCAATTAGTCAAATAAAAAATTTGTGATAAGTTTATATGCCTGCACCAGCTCTTCCTTGGCTTAGTAAAATGATATTTAGTTTAGATTTTATAATCATTTTCTCATTTCCACTTTAGTTGCACCATTCGATAAGGATGACTGGGATGGTCTTTTGGTAGAATCAAATTATTTAGGTCTTAAGAATATAGAGACTATGGAAAATTTTTAAATCGATACTAATTTATATCCATTCTTTTCTTATCTGATAACTTTCATTTTACGATATTCTTGAACATGAATTAGAGTTGATAAGAAAAAAAGTAGCAAGGTGCTTACAGTAAGTTTTGGAAGGATAGTTAGTAATTTAGAAAAATGGTGGAGCCTATCGGGATCGAACCGATGACCTTCTGAATGCAAATCAGATGCTCTCCCAGCTGAGCTAAGACCCCATTTTTTCTAAATACCAACCGTAGGTTAAAATGTTCTTAAGAAACCTATGGTCTGGAAACCTGTTTCAAAAGTTCAAACACGGTATGGGCCTGATGTGACTCGAACACATGACCCCACGCTTATCAAGCGTGTGCTCTAACCAACTGAGCTACAGGCCCGTGATGACCATGATTTAAAGAATGAATTTGGAATCAAACTTTTTTATAAATTTAGTAATCAAATAGTCCAGGATCTTTATCCACTTCCTCTGCCATTGCTTGGATTAAATGAGATCCATTTGCACTGGAGTGATTCACTTCTTTAGAAACTTGGTGGCTTTTCCAAATATTTGACTTACTGATGTCGGTTATTTTTTGGATTTCTCTTGAGCTCAAGCTAGGATCCAACCAGGACTCATAATGTTCCTTTGGTATAACAAGAGGCATGCGATCGTGGATATAGGAGACAGATTTATTGGCTTGTGTAGTGATTAAGGCTAGGGTATATTCTTCGCTACCATCTTTTCCCATCCAAATATCATAGATTCCTCCTAAAGCAAAAGAAGCTAGGTCGGATGTATAGATGTAATAAGGATATTTTATTTTATTTTTGGTCATCCATTCATAATAACCCTCTGCTTGGATGAGGCAGCGTCTTCGAAGATAAGGGCCACGAAAGGATGGTTTTTCTTCAATACCTTCGAGTCTTGCATTGGAATATCTTTTTTGCAAAGCATCCTTAGACCAGGCAGGTAGAAGGCCCCAAAGTACAAAATCACTTAGGTATTTCCCTGAGTCTTTTCTTAGAATTTCAACAGGGCTTCCAGGCGCGATATTGTATCTGGGTGCAAAATGTTCTTCAGTTAAGAATGGACTTCCATCCCGCAGAATCAAATCTGCAAAAATACTTTCTTTAGCAAAACGTACAAATCTTCCACACATACTAAGATTTCTGAAGAGTTGAATTCTCTTCTAAGGCTCGAGTAAGTTCTAAAATATAGCTATCCAAATACATCACAGCTTGAGATTTCCATTGGAAGATGCCATTCTCATAATAAGCTAATTTCCTATTGGACCATGCTTTAAGTTTCAGATCGATAATGCTTTTAACTTGTTCAGCTTGGTTCCATAGGAAACTTTCAATTTGTATGGGTGCAAAGATTCTAAATAAAGATAAAAAGAGTTCTGTAGCATAATCAGCTGCTTCTTGTTTGGTGATTGTAGGATCCTTTGTATATGCTTCTAGATTACGTGCATTTCCATAGCGAGAATGACCATCATAGCCGTGAGCACCAGGTCCCAAACCTAGATAGGGTTCCATCATCCAATAACGAAGATTATGCCTAGACCTATGTCCAGGAAGGCAGTAATTCGATACCTCATACCATTCATAACCTTTGGAATTCATAATGGTTGGAAGCGATTCTAATATTTTAATTTGTAAGTCTTCTTCGGGTTGAATTTTCTTTCCTTCTCGGACCTGTCTTGAGTATTCTGTTCCTTTTTCTAAAGTAAGAGAATACATGCTGATGTGAGTTGGTCTGAAGCTTAGTAGAAAATCAAGATCAGAATAAAATTCTTCTTCTTTTTGACCTGGAAATCCATAGATAAGATCATAGCCCGTTTCGCTTATTCCTGATGAGGCAAGAATCTTAGGAGCATTTTTATACTGATCGGGATCATAGTATCTTCCTACATATTGAAGGTACTTAGGGTTTCTAGATTGGTATCCCATGTTGATTCTAGTAAATCCAAGTTTTTGCCAAGCTTTAACATTATCTTCTGTTACATCTTCAGGATTCGCTTCTAAGGTCATTTCCAAATCATGACTAAGCTTTAAATTTGTTTTGAGAAAATGAATGAAGTCATCTAAGTATAAGAGATCCATACGTGAAGGTGTTCCACCGCCAAAGAAAATTGTATCATAGATATAAGAATGCCAATATTGATTTTCAGCTAAGCGAGTTTGTAATTCTTGCTTGTATGTTTGGAAAATATTTTTTTCCACTAGGGAAGGCTTTATACCAGATCCTATGGAGTAAAAATCGCAATAGGAGCATTTTTGTATACAGAATGGAAAATGAATATAAACTCCAGAATAGCCTTTTCTTTTTTGGATGATTTTTGTTTGTTCTAAGAAAATCTGGGAATTGGATGAATACTTATCTTGCATGAGAGCTTTTCTTTTGATTCTATTATCATATTTGATTCTGTCAATGAGTCTTCTTGGAAATCCATCCTATAAACCTGAAGTGGATAGAGGGATTCGTAAGATGGAAAATTTTTCCTTTTTAGGCTGTGACTTTCAGATTCCTGAGGAAGCCTATTTAAATTATGGAGAAGGACAGAAGAAAAATCTACGGGTCTATCCCAAATTTGAAGATCGTTTTTTTTTGGTCTTTCGTGAGCTTTCTCGCGTTCTGAAAGAAGAGGAAATTCAGGAGATTTTGCCAAAGGAAGCTAAACCTGTCCAAATCGGGAAAATTTTCTTCCAAAAAGAAGAATATCATACAGATAGAAATGATCTTGTGCAAATCAGCTTTCTACTCAATGAATCAAAGATTTTAATCAGAGTCTTTCTGCGTAAGGAAGAAGAATCATTAATTGCAAGCTTTCTCAACTTACAATGGATTTCTACTTGTCGATAGTGGTAGAAAAAAAAAACTGGAGTCTCGGGGCCTATAGCTCAGTTGGTTAGAGCAGCAGACTCATAATCTGCGGGTCGAAGGTTCGAGCCCTTCTGGGCCCACGAAATTTCTTAAGAGAGTCTAAACATTGTGGATTATCTAGAGGTCAGTATATCGGATATATCTCTCACTAATGTTGGTTTCGCTGTTTTTCTGAAAGCAAAAGAATCCAAGGAAGAGAGAGTTGTGCCTATTTTTATTGGTCCCTTAGAAACTCACTCTATCACATCTGTGATTGATGGAACCAAACCACCAAGACCTATGTCTCATGACCTTATGCTTTATATGGTTACAGCATTAGGTGCTGCAGTGATTAAAGTTGCCATTGAAGAAATCCTGGATAATACTTTTTATGCAAAGGTTTCACTTAGAAAAGATGAAGAAATTATTGTATTAGATGCAAGACCATCTGATTCCATAGCTCTTGCCCTGCGTGCCAATGCTCCTATTTATGTTGCTCAGGCAGTATTCCAAGAAGCTGGCATCCTAATGAACTCTGAAGAGATCCAAGGGCAATCCGTTACGGCTGACAAGAAACCTGCCTCTCTACCCAAGACCCAATTGCAGATTTTAGAAGATACACTTGAAAGCGCCCTTAGAACAGAAGATTATGAAACCGCTGCCAAAATTCGAGATCAAATTAAGAAATTAATTGAAAACGGCTAAGAATTTCCTCTTTCCTTTAGAAACGAGTTGCTAAAATTATTTCATTCTTAAATAATAGTAATACTAATTTTTAGAGGAATGTTATGGAAATGGAAAAAATCTTAATGGATTTAGTGAATGCAAGCATTGCTGTATTCAAATCTGGCGAAGGGAAGTTGAAATCAGCTGTAACTGATTTAGAAAAACTTTACGAAGAATTAAAATTGAAGGGTGCATCTGAAACTTCAGAAGATGCGCAAAAGCTACGTGACTTGCTGAATAAGACAGTTGCTGATTCTAAATCTGCAATCAACCAAGCAAATGCTAGCTATGAAGAAGTTTTGACAAAAGTTAAAGACAACTATACAAATCTTTCTGCTCAAATAGAGACTATGGTACCTGCTCAAGTGAAGGAAACCGTTCAGAAAGGAATCGATGAACTAAACAAACTTATTAAAAAAGGTTAATTGATTTAAATATCCTTCCCTTAGACGCATAGGGGGAGGATTTTTTATGTACACACAACTTTTGGTTTTGCCTCCTTATCCAATTTCAATCAGTATGCATTTATAGAGTTATTTATGAATAGAAACACTTTGATTTTATTTCTCATAGTATTTGGTGACATGATGGGCTTCTCAGTCATCTTTCCTCTTTTTCCAGAAACAATACGCCATTATATACAATTAGGCAATGATCCAATTTTTATTGGCATCTATCGATTAGCGGAGTCCTTAGCAGAAGATAAGGATAATGTATTTTTAATAGTTTTGTTTGGTGGGATTCTCGGTTCGATTTACTCTATCCTGCAATTTATTTTTTCTCCTGTTTGGGGAAAGCTTTCTGATAAAATTGGAAGAAAACCAATCCTACTTTTTACGAGCCTTGGAAATCTAATGGGCTATGTTATTTGGCTTTTTTCAGCTAGTTTTACTGGATTTGTTCTGTCTCGTATTATAACAGGTGCTATGGGAGGAAATATATCCGTCGCAAGTGCTTCTATGGCAGACTCTACATCTATCAAAGACAGAGCAAAAGGTATGGGTATGATAGGTGCAGGTATTGGTCTTGGTTTTGTTTTTGGTCCTTTTCTTGGTGGACTTTTAAGTAGTTCTGAATTGCCTCAAATTTTTCCAAGCCTTAGTCAGATTTCCTTTACTATTTTTTCAACATCAGCTTGCATATCCCTTCTGATAGCTCTTTTCACTTTGATTTTGGTAATTGTATTTTATAAAGAAACTCTACCTAAACTCAATGGAAAGCTTACAGATAGTGACCAAGCGAGTGAAGTAAATGAAAAATCGATTCATCCTATCTTTGATATGTTCTCTACAAGATTTAGAACATTATTTTCAATTTCTTTTATATATCTATTGTTTATATTTTCATTTTCTGGATTTGAATTTTGCTTAAACTTTTTTCTAAATACTGAATTTGAGTTCACGCCCAAACAAATCGGTTTAACTTTTTTGTACATCGGTAGTATTTTAATCTTCATACAAGGTGGAGTTGTAAGAAGACTTTCGGGCAAGGTTGCAGAAGTAAAGATAGCTATAGCCGGAACGGTATTCCTAATTATTGGATATTTAGGTTTGGATATTTTTACTTTAAATGCTGCCTTACTTTTTGTATTTCTCGGATTCTTGGCTGTGGGCTCTGCACTCTTACACCCAAGTCTTTCTTCTATTGCCTCACTTAGATCTAGTGCCAATCACCAAGGAAGAAGTCTTGGAATCTTTAGAGCCTTTGGTTCTCTTGCACGTGCATTTGCACCAATAAGTTTTGCATTCATTTATTTCCAAAAGGGACCCTATCTAGTTTTTGCAGTATGTATAGGTTTTTCTCTTCTCTTTGGCATGCTTCTCTTAGTGATTCGCGAGCACAAAAGAGAAACCTTGTAATTGAATCGTATCAATCAGAAGTCTAGTTACTTTTGAAAAATTACAAATCTATCTTTATTAGAAAGATCTTTCTGAATTGTTGCTTGGAATCCTAGACCCTCTCCCATTTGTAATAAGTCTTTTGCCTTATCCGGGTGGGTTTCTAATATCATTCTTCCACCAGACTTTAGATTTTTAAAAGCTCCCATAAGTAAGCTTTGGTGCATTTGCATAAAATCATCTGCAACTAAGGCAAGTCTTGGTTCCTTCCTTACTTCTTCACTTAACAGAGATTCTTCTTCTGGAAGCACATATGGAGGATTCGCAAAAATATAATCCAATTCTTGCATTCCTTCCCAAGCATTCCAGAAATCTGATTCTATAAAATTTTTGTCATTAAAGGGAAGGTGAGGCAAAACATTTTTAAAATTTTCTTTAGCTACTTCTATTGCGGTTGGTGAAATATCCAAGTAGAAGATAGTTCCATTTACTCTTGCTTTCTGGATGGATATTCCTATACAACCTGAACCACAGCAAAGATCTAGGGCAAGGAAAGAATCTTCGGCTTTGATCCAGTTTTTAATAACATGATCTACTAGTTCTTCTGTTTCAGGACGAGGTATGAGAACAGATTCATTTACTATAAATAATGATTTGTAGAAATCTTTTTTACCTAAGAGGTATGCTGTTGGAATTCTTTCTGAGCGCTGAATAATGTAATTTCGGTAAAGATCTTTTTGAATTGTTGTTAAGGGCATATCAAATTTTGCATAAAGTTGAATGCGGCTTAATTTTAAAATATGTGCAATAAGAATTTCTGCTTCTAGTCGTGCAGATGGGATTCCTTTCTTGTCTAGAAATTCCGTAGATTTCTTAATGAAGTAAAGTAGTGTGTTCTCGTCCAATTGTGGTGTAATTCAAAATTGCCCCCTACAGGATTCGAACCTGTCCGCATAGTTTAGGAAACTAATGCTCTATCCACCTGAGCTAAGGGAGCTTAGTTTGGTTTTCTCTTCTGATTTACGATTCTTTGAAAGTCGTTGATATTGTGAATAATTATTTTGTCGGAATATAAATCGATTTTTCCATTTTTAACATATTGATTGAGAACTTTCTGCACTTCACCCACAGGTTGAGCACACCAATTGGCGACATCTTCAACTGTGGTATTAAGTATCACTTCATGGAAGGTATCTGAATTGGAATTCTTTTCGTGTAACATAAGAAATACATCAGCTACCTTGCCAAGTATATCATCCATTAAAAGTATCATTAGCCTTCGTTTCGCATCATAGATTCGAATAGAAAAAATATTCAATAACTTCATCGCAAGAGCTGGGTTCTTGGTCATAAGCATTTCGAAATTCGCTCTGTTGAAGTTCAATGCTTTAACTTCTGTTACCGCTATTGCTGTGGCTGATCTAGGTTGTTCTTCTAGTATAGCCATTTCACCTAGAATATCACCAGATTCTAAAACATCTAAGGTCTTGATAGATGAACCTACGGTTTTGGTGATTTTTACCTTTCCTTCTTTGATTAAATAGAAGTCGTTCCCTGGTTCATATTCGCAGAATAAAATTTCATTGGGTTGGAATACTTTTCCAAATTTATCGAACATTGCCTCGAGCATTGCATCATTCATTAAGCAAGTTCCTTCATCTTAGCTTTAGCTTTACTGGTCATAGTATCATCAGCAGGGGAAAGCAGAGTAACTTTATTGTAGAGAGTTTTTGCTTTCTCCTTTTCACCTAGATTCTCTGAACTCATAGCTAAGTGATAAATACATTCTTTGAGATATGAACCCTTGGGGTATTTCTTGATATAATTCGACATAGATGAAAATGACTCATCAAAGGCTTCTTTCTTAAACTTAACAAGACCTAAATGAAATACAGCTTTCTCAACAGCCTTTTCATCTTCCTGGGTTGTACTATCCTCCCTGCTTGCCAAGGCTTGGAACAATTTTCCCGCTTCGTCTAATTGATTTGCATTCATTAAAGTCTGGGCTTTTTGGAAAATTCCAGGAATAGAGTTCGGATCAAGGGCTGCACTCGCATCTAACTTGGGTTGTGTGGCAGGTGCTTTCAGCATTTCTTCTAATTTGCTTGGACCATTGCCTTCTTGTTGGTAGGTCAAAGGTTGAATGTTAACTGGATAAGGAGAATGCTTAGAAGATGCATCATATAATTCCTGGGCTCTCTTTACATAGGCACCGCTTGGATAGTGTTTGATATATTGCTGGAAGGCATAAGCTGCATGGTCATAGTTTCCATTCTTATAGAAAACTTCTGCAACATTCATGAGCTCATAGGAAGCATTCCTTGCTTCCCCTTGGCCTAAGATTTCTCTGAGTTGTCTATGAACTTGGCGAAGTTGACTGGAGAAAACTTTTAACATTTTAATGATAAGATGGGTCTTGTTGGATACAAATTTCTCAAATTCATTGATTCGAAAAACAAGTACTGAAGCATCACCAACAATTTGCGCAGTCTCTTCTCTTGGGTATCTACCTAGAGCAGATTTTACTCCAAAAAATTCACCAAGTCGAACATCTTCTTTGAGTTCATTGCCGTTAACACTTGTAAATGTAAGAATAACACGCCCTTTCTGGAGGACATAGATATCTTCTGCCTTATCTTTTTCAAAATAAACAATTGATCCACTTTTATAATTTCTAACGATAGGGCCTGACAAATCTGTTCCTCTTAAACTATTTATTCCACTAATGGCAAAAATGCCAAATCCTTTTTATAACCAAGTGAGGATTGTAGCTTTTTCATGACATTTTTTGGAGATCCTAGGATTTGGAAATGTTCTGAATCTTTGTTGCCAAGATAAATCGTCTCAGAGACTACCTGAAGCTCTTGAAAGAGAGATTCCAGGCTTCCTTTCCCAAAGACAGGTTTACCATCTTTGACTAGTAGAACTATATCTCTAGGTTCTGAGAGCAAAAGGTTTTCATAAGGGTTCTCGGATTTCTTTTTTAGCAAGAAAAAATCAGCAGATTTTCCTACATCCACCGTTCCTAGGTTTTTTGACAATTGAAGGGACTTGGCTGCATTGGAAGTAACCATTTGGAATAGAATTTGAGCCGCATTTTTCTTATATTTTGTTTCTTGCAAAAGGGAGTGTGCTAGTTTCATTTCAGTAAGTATATTCTCAGAACCAGCCATTGCAAGATCGGTTCCCAATGAAATATTAACTTTAGCATCAATAAAAGATTCTATGTTTGTAGTCCTTCCAAAGATATGCAAGTTAGAACTTGGACACCATACCAAATTTGCATTAGCCTCTGCTATTTCTTTTGCTTCTTTGGTTCCAAATGGAAGGCAATGAACAAGAACAGAAAATTCACCGAGTGCATTTTGTTTCTTCAAGCTTTCGAAAGATCTTTGGGATTCTTCATCAAAGCCTTCGCCAAGGTGAGTTACAAATGGGATTTTTTTTTGTTTGGCTAAACTGTATTCAATCTCAGCCCCATCACCCCAACCTAAACTATACGAGCAAATAGAATGCGATAAAGTATAATCCTTCACTAAGCGAACCAACAAACCATCTATTTGTGATCGATTCACGAAATGAGGAATATGATCCATAACAGTAGTTGTTGCACCAAGAAGATTGCGGTATGCTCCAAGTTGGTACAAATCACTGATATCTAGAGTCTGTCTTTCTGAAAAAACCAAAGAAGATTTTAATTCATTGTCCCATGAAAGCCAATTGTTGTATTTTACCTTGCCACCCACTCTTGGCGAATAGGAGGCAATCATATGATCATGACTATTGATTAGAGCAGGGTAGAGAAATAAATCTCTTGCATCAAAGAGGGCTACATCAGAATTACTAAGTTCATCTTGTATGCTATCGAATTTACCGTTTTTTATAAAAATATTTTTCTTGAATGAACCTTCCATTCCGACAAGGTCTGCGTTTTGAATTTCCCAATTCACAAAATTATTATCCATTCCGAATCACTTCCATTGGATTCAATGGCTTATCCTTATTTGAGATTTGAAAATAAAGTCCTTTTTCCTTGGAAATATTTCCAATTCGATTTCCTCTTGAAACAGTTTGACCTTCAATAACAAGCACTTTGGAAAGATTCCCATAAATAGAATAAAAGCCACCATAGTGTTGCATAATAATATAGTTACCATAGCCATCCATGTAATCTATTGCAACAACCTTTCCTGAGTCTATGCATAGGACATTTTCCGTTTGGGATGGATTATGGAAGAGTACACCCTTGTGAGGAGCATAGGATATACTAGAAAAATCTATTTTTACTTTTGATCTGGTTTCAAGTGGATATAGAAAATTTGTAGAAGTTTGCTTGGAAGTTTGACCTTGGCTTTTCGCTTGGATATCTTCTGAAGTCTTAAATACTGGAATGCGCAAACTCTCACCCACAAATAAGCGAGGGTCTTTGATTTTTTTTTCATTCCATCGGTAGATGTCTTTGGTGCTTATTTTAAATTTTTGTGAGATAGAGAAGAGAGTATCCTTGGATTGGACTTTGTAGGATTGGAAATGGAGAATTTCTGCAATCAATCCTGTAAAGCTTAGGATAAAAAGAGTTATAAAAAGGAAGAAAGATTTCATAAAACGTTCTTTCTTATTTTCGGATCAAAACTACCTCAGATATGAGAAACCCCCGCTTTTTTATGAAGAATCATCATAAAAAACGAGGGCTTGATTCTCTTAAACCAGTGTCTAGACTTAGGGTTCTATTCTTCTGAATTATTGACTTTGTATTTCTTCATCAATTCTTCCGCTACGTTTCTTGGAACTTGAGAATATTTTGCAAATTCCATAGCAAATTCAGCCTTACCCTGGGTGGAAGATCTAAGCACTGTAGAGTAACCAAACATTTCCGAAAGAGGAACCTCAGCTTCTACTTTGCAGTAGTTATCTTCTTCGGTTGTGTTCTGGATTACACCACGTCTCTGGTTCAAGGAAGCCAATATAGCTCCTTGGAATTCCGAAGGTCCTTCCACATCTACTTTCATAATCGGTTCTAAGATAATTGGATTCGCTTTGGAAAAGCCTTGTCTAAATCCATATCTTGCTCCAATTTGGAAAGCCATATCAGAAGAGTCCACATCATGGTAGGCTCCATCATTGATAACAGCTCGAACACCAATGATAGGAAATCCTATCATGCTCCCTCTTGGAAGGCAGGATCTAAATCCTTTATCACAAGAACCTATGTATTCACGTGGAATGGATCCACCAACAATGTTATCCACGAATTCGTAGTCTTTACCTTCTTCAGCAGGAATGGGCTCAAGGTAGCCAGCCACTCTTGAAAATTGTCCCTGACCACCAGTTTGTTTCTTATGGGTGTAATCGAAATCAGCTCTTTGGGTGATTGTTTCACGGAAGGCAACCTGAGGTGCTCCAGTAACTAAATCAACACCATATTCCCGCTTCATTCTTTCAATATAAACTTCTAAGTGCAATTCACCCATTCCTTTGATGATGGTCTGACCAGATTCTTGGTCGACCTCTGTTTGGAAGGTTGGGTCTTCTTTTGTAAATCGGTTGAGGGCTTTGGCAAGATTTGCTAATTGCTTAGATTCTTTACATTCAATAGTTAAGGAAATCACAGGATTTGGAACAAACATAGATTCCATAGTCAACTTAGATTTACCATCTGTGAATGTATCCCCAGATGCACAATCAATACCAAATAAGGCTACGATGTCACCTGCTTCTGCTGAGGCGATTTCCTCCATTTCATTGGAATGCATACGTACAAGTCGTCCCACATTGTGCTTCTTTCCAGTGGAGGAGTTGTAAATAGCCATACCTTTTTGGATCTTTCCTTGGTAAACTCGAATATATGTTAGCTGACCATATCGTCCATCTTCCAATTTGAATGCAAGACAAACCAAAGGTTTCTCAGCATCAGAAACTAAAGTAATTTCTGAATCTTCATTTCCGATTTCCATAGCCGTGTTCTTAACGTCCATAGGAGATCCAAGATAATCAGCGACACCATCTAGCAGAGTCTGAACTCCTTTGTTCTTAAATGCAGAACCCATGAAGACAGGAACTAATTTCAATGCGAGAACGCCATTTCGAACAGCTTCTTTGATCAATTCAGGAGTTGGCTCACCTTCTAGCATAGCTTCCGTTAATGCATCTGAAAATAAGGAAGCAGCATCTAGCAAGGCTTCTCTTTTTTCATTGGCTAATTCGACTAATTCTTCAGGAATTTCCTTTTCAACAATTTGTAGACCATTCTCTCCTTCAAAATAAAGAGCTTTCATGGTTACTAAATCAACTACACCCTTGAGATCATTCTCTAAACCTATGGGTAGTTGGATGGCGTGGGCATTCAAATGAAGCTTCTCACGTAGCTGGCTAATAACTTTCCAAGGATTGGCACCAGTTCTATCCAATTTGTTGATAAAAGCTAGTCTTGGAACATTGTATCTTTTCATCTGTCTATCAACAGTGATGGATTGAGATTGAACTCCAGCCACTCCACATAGAACCATAATAGCTGAATCGAGAACTCTCAGAGATCTCTCAACTTCTATAGTGAAGTCAACGTGACCTGGTGTATCAATGATGTTGATAGAAGTATCTTTCCAGGTGCAATAGGTTGCTGCAGATTGAATTGTAATTCCACGTTCTCTTTCAAGATCCATAGAGTCCATCTTAGCACCAACTCCGTCCTTTCCTCGAACTTCATGGATAGCATGGATACGATTTGTATAAAATAAAATACGCTCTGTTAAGGTTGTCTTCCCTGAATCGATGTGTGCAGAAATCCCTATATTTCTAGTCTTGAGTAATTTCTCAGAAGGGGTAAATGTGGCAGTGCTCATAGTTTCCTCAATTTTAATTATTACCAATCTGGTAAATCGACCTCTCTTGTAAAGGAATTTTGGTTGGGTTTTCTGTAGTGTTTTCCATACTTGCCTAGATGAAATGGTTCATGGAATTCTTAAGTCGGTTCTCCGTAGCAAGATCCGTAGTAGGAGGATTCTTTCTTCTTATCTTGGTAGGTAGTTTTTTTATCTATGGATTTGAAAAGGGTGCCTTATCTTATGTTGACTCTTTTTATCTTTCTGCTTCTTCTGTTTGCGTTACAGGACTTACACCTGTTCCCTTATCGGAATTAAATTTCCTGACCCAATTGACAATCATGATCTTAATCCAATTAGGTGGATTGGGTATTATAACATTTACTGTTGTAATTGGTATTTTGATATTAAAAGGTTTATCGAGAAATACAAAATTTCATCAATTCATAAAAGATGCTATAGATTCCACTGAAGAAACAGATACGAGTAGCAAGTTTACGGAAGAAAATAATTCTAGTATAGAAGCGGTGAGTTTAGGAAAGGATGAAGGTTCTACTACTCCAAGGCAGCCCACCTCAACAGATACAATTTCTAAAGAAAAGGATGAACCAACCGTACTTCGTGTGCTATTTTCTATTATCAATATTTCATTTACTATAGAAGCCATAGGTACCTATTTAATTTATGTTAATTTTCCAGAAAATATCCCAGAGAACGTGGATAGATTTTTTCTTAGTCTTTTCACTTCAATTTCAGCTTTTAATAATGCTGGTTTTTCTATACTAGATGACCTTTCTATCATAACCTACTACCCAAGTTCACTTTATATAATTTCAGGACTCGTAATTCTCGGTGGTATTGGCTTCCCTGTGATCATTTATGTTGAGAAGATTCTATTGCAATCTCTGCATAGGATAATGTTTTACTTGGAAGCTAATTTAGAAACCTATTATGTTCGCAAAATCATGGATCATCCCGAAAGAGAAGAGCTGCCTCGTTTTTTTCCAATAATTCTGAAAATATCCCATTCCTTGGATGAAAACATAACCGAATATGACAGTCATTTGTTGGGAAGTTCGAATAAGATCCAGTGGAAGGTTTTACTTTATGGAACTTTAGGGCTTTTAACATTGGGCACATTCTTTGTCTTATTGCAAGAATCTTCCAATCCTCATACCTTATATGGAATGGAGCCAGCCGTCAAATTTGCGAATGCTTTTTTTATATCCGTTTGTTCAAGAACAGCTGGTTTTAATTCTATAGATTTATCAGGCGTTAATGATCCAACAATTGTTATGATTATTGTGCTCATGTTTATTGGTGGTGGTCCTCAAGGAACCGCTGGAGGGGTAAAGATTACAACTGTTGTAATTCTATTAGCTTACCTAAAGAATGTGATCAATCCTGCTAAGAGTGTTCGTTTGTTCGGTGAAATTGTATCGAAAAATTCTATAGCAATTAGTATACGGGTTTACTTCCTCGCGACAACGATAATCGCTCTAATATTTTTATTTCTGACCTTACTAAATCAAAATGAGCATATTTTGCATGTAATCTTTTTTGAATTGATATCTGCCTTCTCGACAGTGGGTTTTTCTTTGGGCCTTACTCCAACCTTGGGTGATGTGGAGAAATTGTTTTATTGCCTAGTTATGTTTGTGGGACGAATCGGAATTTTTACTATACTCATCGCTGCAACAGGGCATACTGGCGTTCCTAGAATGGGCGATGACGATGGAGTCAAGATCCAGGTTGGATAGGTGTTTTTAGATTGAAATTTTGATTCTTAGAGATATTTTGGAGATTATGAAAGTAAAAGATTATTTTAAAATTGAATGGAAGAGACCAGATCTGAGCAATGAAGAAGCTAAGAAAGAATCTCGCAAAAATGCATTATCCGAAAAGCTAGAAGCAATCTATTCCCGCATGGAGACAGTTGAAATCTTAAATTCAAATGGGAAATCCGCGGATTCTTTTGTTCTTTCTGAGTTGCTTTTACTGGATTTATTCAATGTTATAGCAGAATACAAAAATTTTCACCCAGCTAAGGATTCTAAAGAAATCGTATCCAAAATTTCTTCCTTACCTGAGTCCCTCTCCAAATTGTTCTCCGATCAGAAAGAACTACTTGGTATAAAAGAATTAGCAATCAATGAAGAAAATGCAGAAATTTGCGAAGAGCAGTTAGCAGTTATTCTAGTTGGCTTAGAAAAATACCTAAAGCAAATCCGTAGATCTGAATTACATACAAGCTTAGACGATGTAAAGAAAAGATGGAGAGTTCAAGTTGGTACTTTGCTTGGAATCTTTTCTCTGATTGTTGGCTCTTTCATTTACCAAAAAGTGAAATATCCAAATTTCGAAGATGGCAAAGCTCAATTATTTTTGTTAAGTGATGAAAGTCCTGTTGCTATAGAAGCTAACTCTCTTACTTTACCTGTGCAACAAAGTAAGAAAGGGGAATGGGTCGAATATAATTTTGAGATAAGTTCACCTATTGCATTTTCATCCATAAGGATTGATCCAGTAGATCAAAGAAGAATGAAATTTTCAATTTCTGAGCTTACGATTCTTGGTGAGAAAGATAAAGTTCTCTACAGAAGAGATTTTGTATTGAATGAAAATTTTCTAATTAAGGACTATGCAAGTATAGGAGAGATGAATGATCTCAAAGCAGGAAAGGCAAAACCTGGGGGTTTTGTTGAGATGGTCAGCACTGGTTCCAATCCTTATTTTGTATTAAAGACTGCTCCCATTACAAATGCCAAAAAAATTATTCTAAAAACTAGAATCACAGAAGAACGTTATAAATTTAAGGATTGATTTTTGAAAAAAATCTTTTACAATTATCTTCTCTTAATGAGGGTCCCGCAATGGATTAAGAATATAATCCTATTTGCAGGGATTCTCTTTGGAAAGAAAATAACTGATCAATCTGCCTTTATAACAGTGGTTTTTGCCTTTTTTTTATTTTCTATAATCGCATCCTGTCAATATGTTATTAATGATTATTTAGATAGAGAGGAAGATGCTAGACATCCAGAGAAGAAGAAGCGTCCTATTGCTTCTGGGGCTATTGATGGATCCATCGCACTTGCCATAACTCTTATTATACTGCCATTGGCCTTAGTTGCTTCCTATATATTAAATCATGCTTTCGCGTTTATAGTTTTATTTTATTTATTATTTAATATAGTCTATAGCAAATACTTGAAGCACCAAGTTATCTTAGATGTAATGAGTATTAGTATAGGCTTCGTTCTACGAGCCATTGCTGGTGCGATTGTTATTGATGTAGCATTTTCATCTTGGTTACTGTTGTGTACATTTATGTTATCCCTATTTTGGGGATTTAGTAAAAGACGAGGGGAGCTGGATCTTTTAGAAGGGAATGCTGGTAAACACAGGAAAATACTTAATGAATATTCCACATCCTTCTTGGATCTTATGATGTCTATAGTTGCGACTATGACATTGATGAGCTATGTCATGTATACAATTTCACCTTCAACCATCCAAAATCTTGGAACAGACAAAATGATTTATACAGTTCCAGTTGTAGTTTATGCAATCTTTAGGAGTTTGTACATAATTTATATCAAGAATATGGGTCATAATCCAACTAAGGCTATTTTAACTGACCGTTCCGTAATAGCTTCCGGCTTTTTATGGCTAGCTATTGTTTTTATTGTAATGTATGCAAAGCTTGAGTTTAATCTTCCAACGGAGTTTTGATGGACGCCAAAGATTTACGATACCATAAGAAAAATACTTGGATTAAATATTTACTGCTCTTTATTGGCTTCACTTTTATTTCATTGAGTTTGGCATTTTTTCGGGGATCTGATCATGGGACAGTTCCGAAATTAGATGGCTTAATTTGGATTCAAGGATCGGAAGAGAAAGATTTAAAGGCTAAGCAAGCTACTGTTTTTTATTTTTGGGCAACTTGGTGTTCAGTTTGTAAATTAAATGAACCTTTCTTGAAATTCGCCCTGAATGGAATACAAGATAAAAATGTAAATTTTGTTTCTGTTGAAGAAGGCTCAGTCCCTCCTAAAGAATTAAAAGATTTTTTAAAAGACAAAGACATTCAATTTCCTGTAGTCGTGCTTCCTTCCAAGGGAATCCAAGATTTCAATGTCACCGCTTATCCTACTACTATCTTTGTTGATTCAAACCAAAATATTCGATTTGTAGACTCTGGAATTTTGAGTCCAATTAGCTTTTGGATTCGTTTGTATATTACCAAAATTTTTTCATGAATCCCAATTTATATTTTTTTTCTTCTAAGAGGCTTGCCAATTGGAAGGAGGAATACTTAAATCATATTTATAATGAAAATTTAAAATTACTAAATCAAATTTCATTTCTAGCTTCTACCAAAATAAAATTGGAGCAAATGTTAAATTTTTATCTTTCTAAGCAAGCGATAGCTTGTTTAGAATTTGTTTCTATCCACCTTAGTGAATACCAATATTTTTCTGATATGGATGATTATCTTTCCTCATACTCAGGCAATGAGAATGAACTACTAGATACAATCTTATTCAACCTGGAATCTGATTTTTCTGAAGAATCAACTTATTCTTTGCAATTTATACAATATACTAAGTCAAGAAATTTGAAATGGCAAAGCTTTCCATCTAAGATGGCAACAAAGTCTTTAAGCCAAGCATTGAAAATTCAATCCAATTTACTTCCTAATAAAGATTCGAAATATTATAAAAAATACAAACATAGATTAAAATCTCCTTCCCAGACTGGAAAGATTCTAGATGACACAAAATATATCCAAATAAAAAGGACAGACGAATCTAAATATTTACAATTGATTCATGCAAAAAATAAACTTACAGAATTGTGGCCAGAAGGTACTGAAGTATTTACAGTATTGACTGATCGTATTCATTTAGTTAGATCAAAGAATCTGGTGAGCTTTAGTCACTTTACAGAACAAGGCATTACATATATGAATCTTTGGGGCAGGGATTTTCTAGATACCATGGACGATCTTATCCATGAAAATTCCCACCATCATTTGAATCTAATTTTGAAAAAATTTAAAATATTAAAGACAAAATCTTCAGATGAAGTCTATTACTCCCCTTGGAGACATGAGCTTAGGTCTTTGTATGCTATCCTTCATTCTGTATTTACTTTTACTTGTGGTGCACTTTTGTTCGAAGTTTTGATTGAAAGAGAAAAAGATGAAACAGCTAAGACTTTAAAAAAATTTCGAGATAAAATTCGATTCCGTTTTATGGAAGAGTCTTACAATTTATCATTCAGTTTACAGGATTTGCAGAAGGCGGTTCTAAAGAACACATTTACTAATAAGGGTAAACTGCTGATTCTAGAACTGCAATCTATCAATACTAGACATTTAAAGAAAATAGATTCACTTAAGCCCATACTAAAGAAGGCATCCCTAAGAAAGATCAATGAGCTTCAGAGCTCACTTGCTAAGAAACGAAAGGAATTTAATCTAAGTTTTTAAATTAAGAACCGATACATTAAGATATGGAACCATCTTTTAAACCTAAACCACTTTTAAACAAAAGTGAATTAAAGAATATTAAAAGACAGAGAACCAAAATTGAAGGCAAGAAAGTTGTTACGGATGATGTACGTAAACTAAAAAGCTTAAAAGTAACACCTGAATTATCTGAAGAAGAAGAAATTAATTATTATAAAGAACCGATTTGGATAGAATACTATATTCCAAAAGAATCTAGATTTGCCTATGAAACCAAGTTTTTATATATAAAGCTTATCGATCCTGAGGATAGAGAGGATGGATTAGATCGCTATCTGAAAATATATAAAGATAAAAATGAATTTTTCGATGTGATTCGATTCATGGGAGAGTATCCGAAAAATAATGAAATCATAGAAAGATCTTACCATGATAGAATGGGGATGTTAAATACAATTAATAGGATATTAAGAAATTATGAAAAGACATCAGATCCTGCTGAGCTAAAAGAAGCTTGCTATGTTGTGGAAGGATTAATAAAATTTGAACCCACTCTAGCAACCATTCAATTGTTTCCAGATTATTTAATCTATAACTTGAATTGGATGATACGGGAATTAAATAAATTTAAAATCACCTTTTCATTAGAGGACTCAACAATTTCTTTATTGATTAAGAGAAGAAATGAATTTTGGGAAACTCATGATTTAGAAATGGATGAAGACTTTGATTTACTTGCAGCCTTATTTTATGAACAAGCTTTTCCGCATAGAGGTGCCGAGGAGCTTCAGGCAGATGATTTTTTAATGGAATAATTCATCCTCCAGAAGCCATTTAAATTGTTTAGCGAAATCAAGCATTTTTATAGCCTCACCATTTATTTTATGAATTATATCTTCATCTCTTAAGTCAATTCCCTTAAGTTGAAATCGGACAGTCTTATCCCAATGAAGTATAGATCTACGTTCTAATTCAACTAAAGGATTTGGTGTTATAAATAAACTATGAACTATGCTCTGAAGTAGTTGTTTCTCAGTCATGAGAATGTGTGAGATTCTACTGATGCCATTCATAAGATTTTTAGCAAGTCCTGGAACATGAAAATTTTTGAGTCCAAGTATCAGTGGAATATGATTGGACCTTTCTATGGAATGATCTAGCCATTCAATGCAATTACGATTAGATTCTAAGGCAAGATCCCAGTTCAAAATAACACAGTCAGGCTTGGCACTGGGAATTGATTCGAGTAAATCTGTCCATTGCAAAGGGAGCATTACTCTGTGACCTATAGATTCGAATATCTCTTTTAGAATTATATCTAGATAAGGTTTTCCAGAATAAATCCAAATAACAAGGCTTTTCTCTTTAGGACTTAAACTTTCAACTGGTAACTGGTTAATATAATTAATATCCGACCATATTTTAGAATATCCCAATCGAAAGATTTTAAGTTTTTCTTCTTTATTCAATTCACCTAGAATTAAGGTATCCCAATAATTATTTCTAACTTCCGTTAAAACTTCAATTTTGGGATTTGTGAAAATATAACAAGATGATTCTGCAGGAGGTAGAATCGGAATGTCCATTTTACCAGAAATATTTTGAGCAGAAATGGATTTCCATTTTAGAAACTGATTTAGAAAATCCGAGGAAGCCTCATCAAGATTTGACTTGATTATACATTGTATGAAACGTTTCTTTCCTAGCACTCTTGCATTATTTTAGTTGACCCATGGATTGTTAAGTAGAATACTTAGGTAGATTTCTATGAAAGTTCTTAAACGATACGCAAATCGACGACTCTATGATCCTGAGACAAGTAAAACAATCACCCTTGAAGATGTTGCTGAAATGATACTGAATGGCAGTGAGGTAAAGGTTATTGATAATCTCACAGGCAATGATATCACACCTAAAATTTTGGGACAGACCTTTCTTAAAGTAAGTCTTGGACAGAGGAATGAAGATTTTAGTAATTTCATGCTTACCGCTTTGATTCGAGAAACTGGGAAAAATATTTCAGGTCTTTTTGAACGTTTGGTACTGGGAGGCATAGGTTCCGGGTATTTAAACCAAGCAAGAGTAGAGAAAATCATCCAAAGCATGGTCAATTTGGGAGAATTGAATTCTTCAGAAATCGTCTCTTATAAAGAAGATCTTCTGAGAAATCTAGCTTCACGAACGAGTGAGAAAAAGGATCAAATCCTAAAAGATCTTGGTAAATTAAGTGAAACCCTCATTGAAGATCAAGCGAATGCAAATGCTTTTGATATTTCAGACAGAATGAATGAAGTTGCTGAAAAATTGAAAGAAAAAAAGTAGCCTAGCCTAATCAAGATGTGAATTTAAAAAACCGATGTTATAAGTTAGGGAGTAGCAGATGAAAAAAATCTTAGCTTTTATTACTATACTAATTCTTACTGATTCCATTTTTTCCATAGAAGAAGGCTTTCATGTTCCTGAGCCAAATCTAGAAGTTTATGAGAAACTAAACCAAAAATTGCTTTATGGCGAACCTAAAGATGCCGCCTATGCAGCAGAAGAGCTGATGTTTTTTAATTCTAGACGTGCTGTTCGAAGCTTGGTTAAGGCATTGCGTGGTCCTGATAATTTTCCTGATAGCCCTCGTAATACGGCACTAGTTAAATTCTATTCTGCAAGAGCTCTTGGTTATTTAGGAAGTCCCTATGCGGCTAAACCTTTAATTGAAGAATACACTATGCAACAAGAAAAGATTACTGAATTTAAACATGAACCCAAAAAGTCCATGGCTCAAATTTCTACTGGTGAATCTTTAAGTAGTCCATTTTTCTTTGATAAAGATGATTATACAATCCCTCTCGCGACTGGCGAAATGCTAAGGGCATTAGGAAGATTAGAATACACTCCTGAAGCAGAAGCAGTATTAAAGGATGCATTAAAGCACAAGAATTCCTACATACGTGCTTCAGCTGCTGATGGACTCCGCCTTCTTGAAAAAGTTGAGAATCTCGGACCCTTGAAGGAAGTTGTTGGTTCAGAGACTGATGATTATGCTAAAGCATCTGAACTAGGTGCAATTTGTACTTTAGAAAGAGGAGCAACTCCATCCTTTAAGGAACTAACGAATATGTTATCCAGTGATGATCCTGGAGCTAGGATGAAAGCATCACATTATCTTGGTGAGATAGATCTAAGATTAGCGGAAGTTCCTTTAACGAAAGCACTGGAAATAGAAGACGATCCTATTGTTTATTCACAAATGAAGCAAGACTTGAAGCGCATCATGGCTTTTAAACGTCCGGCTCATGTTGAGGAATAAAAGAATATATTTTTTTGCTAAGATTTTTATACCACAAATTCTCGTAATTCTTCACCAACTGTATAATAAACAGTTCTTGCCCCAAGGATTTCGAGAATCGTTTTTAGAATTTCAGGGCTTGGATCAACACTAAAATGTGGATGTGCCTTGATCACTCGCTTGGGACTTCCATCTCCCGAAAGATGAAAGAAAACACTGGATGAGCCCTTGCTGCTTCCAAGGATATCATTCAATTTTTTAATTGTATCTAGTTGTGGATGGGTTCCAAGATCTATCTTGATATGAATCGCTTTCTCCATCTTTTCTTCCAACTTAGCGTCTGTTAGTTCTTCGACGCTATTTACAATAATCTGCCCCTTGGTTTCTGATTCTCCCACTTCCACTTTCTCAAGCATACCTTTTAAGAATAATGCCTTACCTTCAATAAGCAAATGCTTAGACTCTTGGTAGGATTTAGAAAAACAAACACAATCAATTTCACCTGTTTCATCTTCGATAACAAAATTAGCGAACTCATCACCCTTCTTGGTTAATTTTGTTTCCTTCTTAGTTATGATTCCAAGAATATCTACCTTGGTCTTGGATTTGATATCTTCCAAATTCTCAATCTTGGTAAATTTCAATTGCTTTAATTGTGTCTTGTACTGATCCAAAGGATGCCCAGAAAAATAAAGACCAGTCATCTCTCTTTCTTTTCTAAGAATATGGTCGAATTCCCATTCTACTGATTCCTTAGGAAGATTAAGTTGCATAGCAGGAGCATGGGCACCAAAGAGAGAAAATTGACCTTCTTGTGCTAATTCTTGTTCCTTGGCTGCAAAAGATAGTATGGTATCTACAGATTCAAAAAGACATTTCCGAGTATATTGGAAGCTATCTAGAGCTCCGCTACATATTAAACTTTCGATAACTTTTTTATTGCAGAGGCGTATATCTAAATTCTTAATAAAGTCTTCTATGCTAGTAAACTTACTGTGCTTATTTCTTTTTTGTATGATTTCATTGCCTGCAAGATCTCCCACTCCTTTGATGGATGCTAGGCCAAAGCGAATTTTATGATCACCAGTGATACTAAAATTTACGTCTGATTCATTTACATCAGGACTTGAAATTGCAATTCCCATATCCTTGGCGTTGTTGATGTATTTTACAAGATCACTTGCTTTACCATTTGCTGTAGCTAGCAGTGCAGCCATATATTCTGTTGTATAATTGGCTTTAAGATAAGCTGTTTGGTAGGTAATCATCGCATAAGCAACAGAATGCGATTTGTTGAATCCATATTCTGCAAATGTTTCCATTTGCTCAAAAAGTTCAGTAGCTATCTTGACAGATATTTTTCTTTCTTCTGCCCCTTTAATGAATTTTTCTTTGTAGTATGGGATTTCTTTAATCTTTTTCTTCGCCATAACCTTACGTAGACCATCGGATTCACCCGCAGTGAAACCACCAATGATCCTAGAAATACTCATCACCTGCTCTTGGTAGACAATGACTCCATAGGTTTCTTCTAGTGCTGGGATTAGATCTGGGTGTTGGTAATGAACTGGTTTTTTCTTACTCTTTCTATCTAAGTATTCATCCAACATCCCAGCATTCATAGGACCTGGACGATATAAGGCAATCAAGGCAACAATCTCTTCGAAGCTTTGAACCTGTGCCTTGGCAACAAGATCAGTGATACCAGAAGATTCTAACTGAAAAACTCCCTTTGTATTCGCTTTGCGAAGAAGGGAGTAGGTTGGCGCATCATCTAAAGGAAGTTGATCAATTTCAATTTGGATATTCTTGTGTTCTTTGATTAGGTTTAAACAATAATTAATGGTCGTTAGGTTTTTAAGGCCTAAAATATCCATCTTGATTAGTCCAACAAGCTCAAGCATGTTCTTATCATACTGGGTCACTATGGATCGTTTGGATTTGTCCTTTTCCGCAACAGTTGCAAGAGGGACTATATCTTCCAGAGGAGAAGGTGAAATTACAACTCCCGCCGCATGCCTACCAGGTTGGCGAAAGTTTCCTTCCAGTTTATGGGCTATTTGGAATACTTTTTTATTTAAATCATTTCGATTGATAATTTTCTTAAGGTCTTCCGATTTGATAAGTGCACTATCAAGACTAATTCCTAACTCTTTGGGAAAAGCCTTGGTCATTTCATTGGACTCCGCGAAGGAAACATTGAAAACACGAGCTACATCTTTTAAGGCAGCTTTGGCGGCAAGTGATCCAAAGGTAATAATCTGACCAACCTTATCTTCTCCATATTTTTGTCGGATGTAATTGATTACTTCTTCTCTACGATCCATGCAAAAGTCGGTATCAATATCAGGCATTTCTTTACGGTCAGGATTTAGGAATCTTTCAAAGAGCAGAGAGTATTTTAACGGATCGACATCAGTTATGCCAACTCCATAGGCAACAATAGACCCAGCTGCCGATCCTCTTCCTGGTCCAACTGGAATACCTGCCGATTTTGCATAATTGATATAGTCTTGAACTATAAGAAAGTATCCTGCAAAATTCATGTTACGAATTGTACTCATCTCAAATTCATAACGTGATTGGATCTCTGGACTAATTTCCTTGTATCTCTTCTTTAATCCTTGTTCTGTGATCTTTTCTAGGTAAGACTGAGCATCAAAGCCTTCTGGAACTGGAAACTCGGGAAGTAGAGGAGTCCCAAAACTTAAATTCAAATCACATTTGTCGCGAATCTCAAGTGTATGGAAAAATGCTTCTGGGTTATCAGGGAAAAGACGCATCATTTCTTGGGGATTTTTTACATAGAATTCTGAATTAAAACCAAGTCGCATCTCATCATCGATTTTCTTCTGCATACCTATTCTAAGTAAAATGTTCTGTGCTTCCTGGTCATCTTTAGATAAGAAATGGGAATCATTGGTTAGAACTGTTTTAATACCTAGCTTCTTGGAAAATTCTAAAATTTTTCGTGCTACGATTGCCTGTTCAGGAATTCCATGGTTTTGGATTTCAAGATAGAAGTCTTCTTTCCCAAAGATTTCATTTAATTTGCCTGCAAGTTGGAAACTTTGTTCTTCTTTGCCTTCTAGAATCTTTTTATTTACTTCCCCAGCAAGACAGGCAGTTAAGCAAATTAAACCTTCACTGTTATGTGAGAGTAGGTCGTAGTCAATTCTTGCCTTACGATAGAATCCTTCTGTATAAGACCTGGAGGCAAGTTTGATAATGTTTTTGTAACCGGCTTCATTCTTGGCAAGGAGGATGAGATGGTAGGCTCCTCCATCTGCAATCTGATCGAGTTCCTCTTCTTTATTTCGAGAAGGGGTAACATAGAACTCACAGCCTAATATGGGTTTGATGCCTTCTTTTTTGGCTTGGTTGTAGAACTCAATTGCACCATACATATTGCCATGGTCAGTAATGGCAACGCTGGACATTCCAGACTCTTTCACCTTTTTCATGAGATCTGGGATACGAATGGCTCCATCCAGCATGGAATAGGTAGTATGTAGGTGTAAATGTGTGAAATCTTCCATAGATAAAAAGGCTATGGAGACATAGTTCTAAAAAAAACCAGAAAGGTCAACTCATGCCTCGCAGGATCTTCCAAGAATTAAGTATTTTTTTGAGGTGCTGGTCCCAATTTTTGAAGCAACAGATCGTTGACTGTTTTGGGGTCAGCTTTACCCTTGGTCTCTTTCATAACCGCACCAACCAAGGCACCTAAGGCTCTATCCTTGCCCGCCTTATACGAATTAACTGATTCTTGGTTGGATTCGAGAACCTGGTCAACAATTCGTTCGATTTCTTTGTCATCACGAACCACTTTTAGTCCTTTAGCTTCTACTATCTCTTCTGGACTATTTGTACTCGTAAGCATTTCTTCAAACACAGTTTTCGCAATTTTTCCTGAGATTTCGCCTTGGTTAATAAGAGCTATTAGCTTACCAATTCTTTCAGGACCCACAGAAAATTTATCGATTGAGATGCTTTCCTTGTTTACAATACCAAGTACTTCGTCCTTGACCCAGTTAGATGTTTTCTTGGGATCTTTGGAAATTTGCAAGGCTGACTCATAGTATTCCGAAATCTCTCTTTCGGAAGTTAAAACTTCAGCATCGTATTCTGGCAATTGAAGTTCTTCCATAAAGCGAAGCTTTTTCTTGGAAGGAAGTTCTGGTAGAGAAGATCGTATAGCTTCAATTTTTTCCTGAGGTATTTCGAATGCTGGAAGATCTGGTTCTGGGAAATAGCGATAGTCATGGCTCATTTCCTTGGATCTCATAGGAACTGTCTTGAGTAAGCTTGCATCCCAAAGTTTGGTCATTTGCTTAAAAGATTCACCACGGGAGTAAACATCTTTCTGCCACTCCACCTCGTAATCTATCGCTTGTCGAACTGCCTTAAATGAGTTTAAATTTTTAATTTCAATTCGTGTACGAAATTCTTTGTCGCCCCTTGGACGTATGGAAACGTTCGCATCACAGCGCAGAGAACCTTCTTCCATATTGCAATCGGAAACTCTCACATAACGAAGGATAGATTTTAAATTATTCAAATATACGTAAGCTTCTTCAGAGGATCTCATCTCAGGTTCTGAGACGATTTCTATAAGAGGGGTCCCAGCTCTGTTTAAATCGACATAGGATTTATTGATGGAAGAATCATGGGAGTGGATTAATTTACCAGCATCCTCTTCCATATGAATTCGAGTCAGGTTTACAAATTTTTCTGAACCATCCTTCAAGGCTATCTTAACACCGCCTCCCGTTGCGTACGGTTTGTCATATTGGGAAATCTGATAACCCTTGGGTAAATCTGGATAGAAATAATTCTTACGATCGAATTTAGTAAAATTCGCAATCTTGCATTCTAATGCAAGTCCCGCTGTAATCGCCTTATCAAGTACATCTTCATTGAGAACTGGTAGTGCTCCTGGTAATGCCGCACAAACCGTTGCAACATGAGTATTGGGACTGCCGCCAAATGAAGCTGCAGCTGGGGAAAAAATTTTTGATTTTGTGTCCAACTGGACATGGACTTCTAATCCAATAATAACTTCGTAATCCAAGGGTTCCTCTTTTTTCGATTGCCTGAGTCCACTTTTGCAAAGGAAAGACAATCGAAAAGTAAAAAAGAAGTAAAACTTCTCTTTAGGTCATAAACTTAAGCTAGTCTTTTTTCTTGGAAATGGAATTTGCAATTGCTATCCAAATCTGAGGTAGATAAGAACCTACCAAAATCATTCCTAGACCGAAGAGGGTTTCCTTAGTATGAAGGGATCTCTCTTGGTTGAATTTGAACAATCCAACATTGATGATAGATACATACCATCCAGAAACCATTAAGACAAATCCTATCAATTGAGGTAGAGCATATTTAAACATAATTGTGATTCCTATAAGAAAAATTTAGTAGTTAGATTTACCATTCTTCTCACAAAATTCGTGTAAGGTGGATACATCATTTTGATTGAACTAATGGGAGCTTGCTTGAGAATCGATCTTTCGTGAGAAAATTGTTTGAAGCCAAAAATTCCATGGTAGCTCCCCATTCCCGAATGGTTTACTCCTCCGAAAGGAAGATTAGGATTCACCAAGTGAATGATGACATCATTGATAACAGCACCACCCGAAGAAGTTGACTTTAGTAAGGTTTTGATTTTGTCCTTCGCCTTGGAAAATATATACATAGCAAGTGGTTTTGGTTTGCTATTGATGAAATCAATCACTTCAGATTGGTCCTTGTAAGTGATAATTGGGAGTACAGGCCCAAAAATCTCGTCATGCATAATTCTAGAATGTTCAGGAAGCCCTGATACTATAGTGGGAGAAATGAAGTTATCGGATGAATTAAAATCCCCACCCATTTCAATTTTTGCACCCATTTTAACTGCTTCATTTACATAACTAGTAACTCTCTCATAGTTTCTTGCATTTATCATTCTGCAAAAATCTTGGGAATTGGATTTGTTTTCGGAGTTGGAACCAAAGAATTTATTGACAGATAATTTTGCTGCACTTACAAATTCTTCTTTCTTGGACTCTGGCACAAATAGATAATCAGGTGCAACACAAGTCTGACCAGCATTCAAAAACTTACCCCAAACAATAGACTCAGCCGCATGCTTGATATTTGCTTCCTCAGTAAGGATTGCAGGAGATTTGCCACCTAACTCAAGAGTAACTGAAGTTAAATTCTTTGCAGCTTTTTCCATAATGATTTTGCCAACATGAGTCGAGCCAGTAAAGAATATATGATCGAAAGGAAGATCGTTTAAAAGTCCGGACACTTTGTAGTCTCCCTCGAAGACAGCAACTTCATCCTCTGAAAAAATTTCTGCTAAGATTTCTTTAGTAAGTTTAGATGTTGCCGGTGTAAATTCAGATGGCTTTAAAATTACTGTATTCCCAGCAGCAACCGCAGCAAGAATTGGAGCAAATGCTAGATGAAAAGGATAGTTCCATGGAGAAATAATTAGCACACGACCTTTTGGCTCGTAATGAATTTCAGATTTTGCACCAAACATTGTTATAGGTGAAGCAACTCTCTGTGGTTTCATCCAATATTTGAGATGTCGGATTGCATCTTTGGCCTCACCAATAGTTGGTAAGATTTCTGAAATATCAGTTTCTGCTTCCGATTTGTTAAAATCTTTTCTAAGTGCTTCTTGGATTTTGGTTTTATTTTTAAGTATAGATTCTTGTATTTTCTTGAGCTTTTCTATTCGCTCAGCTGCAGTAGAATGTCTTAATTTTAAGGCAGTTTCTCTTTGAGCATGAAAGATTTTGTGAATTGCTTTAATGCTTTTTTCATCTAGTGGTGTTTCTTTAGATTTTCCCATGCTTGACTTAACACTGATGCCTGTCTTGGATCTAATCTTAGTTCCTGAGTTGGATGATGGTTTACGAGCTGCCTGAGTTGCCATAAATTTAAGAATCTCCCTTTCTTAAAGTAAAGCAAGCTTTCCTAGTCTTAGCAAGCGATTTTTTGAAAAATTCTACCCAAACCAAGACCAAATTTCAAAGTGGAAGAACTACATTCGCCTCGGTAGTTCAACGGATAGAACATCGGTCTTCGGAACCGATAGTGGGGGTTCGATTCCCTCCCGAGGTAAAATTCGCAATGTCTTGGTTTGCAGGCTTGGAATTTTTTATTTTTGATGAACTGAAATAGCTTCCGTTCTGGTTTAAATTTATCAATATTTTTAGCTGGATCTGCAGCACTTCTGGTTGGGGTTGGATTAGGTTTACAAAATCTTTTTAATGATTATATCTCAAGAATGATTAATCTGTTTGATTCAACGATCAAAGTTGGTGATGTAATAGACATTAACAAATTTGTTTGTGAAGTGAAAGAAATAAATCTAAGAACATCCCTAGTTCTTACTAGAGATGATAAATGTATTGTTCTTCCAAATTCGCATTTAACTGCAAATCAAATTATCAATTGGACACATAACACAATTGCTTCTCGATTTGATGTTAAAACAGGAGTTGCCTATAGCTCAGATCTACCTTTAGTAAAAAAGATATTAATCGAATCAATAGGGAATGATACCAGAATATTAAAATATCCAAGTCCTTTTGTTAGATTACTGAATCATGGTAAATCTACTATAGGATTCGGACTATACTTTTGGACAAATGACGTTTTTAGAGTGGAAAATATTAAAAGTAATCTTAGAGAAAGAATTACATTTATCTTTCGTGAGAATCAAGTTGAAATTCCTTTCCCACAAAGACTTGTTTATAGTAAAAATCTGGATGAAAAGAAATAATCATATCATTGTGTTAGTCTTTTTATATTTAATAAGGATGAATCTCCTGCGAGAAATGGATTTTGAATTTTTTAACAATATTTTGAATAATGAAGGATAACTATGAAAGAAATGGAACAAAGCAATACTAAAATCAATAAAGGAATTCCTAATGGGCTAGTTTGGGGAACGCTACTATTCGGATGTTATCTATATTTGTTCTTCTTCATAGGGATTTATTTTTTTTGGTCAAATAAAGATATAAAATCATTTATGGATTTCTTTTTTTTAGTTCTCGGTTCTGCGGGATATCTTTCTGTTTCTGGAATCTTATTTTTTGTAGTTCTTTATTATTCTATTATATTTATCTGGAAAGACCCTAATTTTAAACAAAGTATCAAGAATAATTGGCCAGTGATTCTTGCTTTTTTTTATCCACTGATTCCGAATCTGCCAGGGCCTATAGATGAAGGAATTCTTTCTATTGTAATGTTTATTATCCGTGTGATTTTGTTTTTTAAAACTGGAAAGACTATCAAAGACACCAACAAGAATTAAAAAACAATCTATACTTTAATTTAGATATCCTATATTTTAAATAAACTTATCTAGGTTCTCAATTAAATCCTGCTTTCACCAATTAAAATCAATTTCATGTTTCCTTTGCACTTATAAGTTAAGAAAATAAGATACGGAGCAAAAAACATAATTCCTGCTACAGAAGCAATTCCAGCAAGAGCCAAGGCTTGAATTGTAAAATGTTCTCTCCAGGCAAGCCATAGTGCTGAAAGAATTAAATAGCAAGTAAAATCTAAGTTAAATTGACCAGACCAAGTAAGGGAAGCTATCTCTCCAAAAAAAATTGGAATCAAAGACCAACCATGGTTGTATCCAACAATAAAAGTAACAGAAAGAATGGCAATAGTCATAAGGACTAAGATCGCTCGAAATAGGTTCATGTTTATCTCCTAAAGATATTATTTATAAACTTTTAATATTATAGAGTTTCTGAAAGTAAATGCAATAACCTCCAAGGTAATATCTAAATTTTTTTGTGATTTATTTTCAATCATTCATAAAAAAGTTTCTTAGTAGCTTCATCAGATGGATAAAATAGTTCCACTCTTAACTCCTGAACTGTTAAATCCAAGGCTGTTCCGAGTGTAGTGATCATGGTAAAAAAATTTGCAATTGTATTCTCTTTTTTAAAACTAAGATTAATATATGGTAGACTTGCATCCATTTGAAGTGAAAAGGAAGTTGTCTTGTTCTTTACTTGAGTTATTTCATTGTAAAGCTTTACTAAATCATTATTCTGAGTTTCAATAATTTCATTCATTAGTCTACTTAGTAAAAATTGTTCTATAAAATTCCAATTCTGGGTGTAATTTCTCAAACCGTCCTTGGCAAATAAAATTTTAAAACTATTATTGTACTTATTTCTATTATTTGGTCCCAAGAACTTCTCTATCATTTTTTCAAATCCATTGTTCTTTAAAAGAATATTGTATTTCTGATCGACTACTATACCTGGAAATGGCTCATGCTTGGTTAAAATGCTTTGTATTGCTTGGTGAACTGTGGCTAGCTTAGAAGAACTGAGAGGTTCTTCTGAGAATTCTGCCGAAAAACCTGCTGCTCTTAGAAATGCATTTCGGTGTCTAAGGGATAATTTTAATGTATTGGAAATCCGAACTATCAAATCTCGACTTGGTTTCGATTTTCCTGTTTCTATAAAACTCAAATGCTTGGAGGATATTCCAACATTTAAAGCGAGATCCATTTGGCTGATTCTATTCAGCTTGCGCCAAAATTGTATTAAATTGCCTATGTCTTGGTTTTTCTTAAGGGATATCAGAGGAATCAATCAATACCTATCCGTGAATTCGTTTTCCTTATAAGAATCCTAATTTCAATGTACCAATCAAGAAAAATTTATTTGTCTTATCAAAGGTGCAAATTGTAAACTTAAAATAGAACTACTCTACTGAGATTCAATTATATTAAAGTAGCTAACAAATCAATTCTTCTATAGTATATGAATTTTGAATATTTTAAAATAACTTACAAAAAGTAGATAAATTATTTATAAAACATCTTAAATATTTGATTTTTTAATACGTTTTAAAGGAATAAATCTTTTTTTTAATTGATTATTTAGAAATTTAAATAGAAAATGCTATTCTATTAGTTTTGTGCTATGCAATGAAACTAGAATATTCATGACAAAGTTAAATCAAAAAACTATTCTACTTGTTGAAGACGAAAAAATTATAGCTATGAATCAATGCAGAATTCTTGCAGAGGAAGCCTTTCTTGTAATTCATGCATCTTCAGGAGAAGAGGCTTTAGAGATAGCGAATGATAAATCAATAAAGATAGACCTAGTCTTGATGGATATAGATTTGGGGAAAGGCTTGGATGGAACTGAAACCGCCGAGATTATTTTACAAGGACAAAATGTCCCAATTCTATTTCTTTCCTCCCATATGGAAAAGCAGATTGTTGATAAGACAGAAAGGATTACATCTTATGGCTACGTTGTAAAGAATTCAAGTTTTACAGTGCTTGATGCAGCAATAAAAATGGCTTTTAAGCTATTTGAAGCAAAAGAAAAAACAGAAAATGAAAAAGAAAATTTAAATACAATTTTACAATCGATAGGCGATGCTGTTATTGCTACCGATTTGAATGGTGATATCATTCAAATGAATCCTGTTTCGGAACAATTAACAGGTTGGAATTTTCAAGAGGCGAAAGGGAAATCTTTAACAAATATCTTTCATATCATCAATTCAATTTCAAGATTGCCTGTAGCAAATCCTGTTGATTTAGTTCTGGAGCAAGGTGTCGTCGTAGGCCTAGCCAATCATACAATTTTAGTCTCTAAGAATGGTGATGAATACCAAATATCAGATTCAGCATCGCCTATTCGAAATAGAAATGGAGAAATGAGAGGTGTTGTTCTTGTTTTTAGAGATGTTACAAATGAATACAAAACCCAACAAAAAATAATTGATGGGGAAAGACGGGCTAAGGCAATTTTAGAAGCTTCCCCTGTGCCTATTGTTGTGAATGATGATAATCAAAATATTTCACAATTAAACCCAGCTTTTATTGAAACTTTTGGATATAATTTAAACGATATTCCTAAGTTATCCGACTGGTGGCCTAAGGCTTATCCAAATCCATCCTACAGGGATATGGTTTCTGAATCTTGGATACAGCGCTTGAATTCTGCAAAGAAAGAAAATACTAAATTCGAGCCTATGGAATTAACACTCCGATGCAAAAATGGAGAAGATAAGATTGTAATTGCTCAGGCTTCTCCACTTGGCGATTCATTTCAAGGAGAACATTTAGTAACGCTCTTTGATATTACTAAGTCCAAAGAGGCAGAAGAGACAATTCGTTTAAATGTTCAGCTTTTAGAAGCAAGTCAATCAATAGCTAAGTTAGGTGGATGGGAATTTGATTTAATCTCAGGGGTTCTTTTTTGGACAGATGAAACATATAAGATTCATGATACAAGTCCGCAAGAATTTACTCCAACAGTTGATACAGGAATTAGTTTTTATTCTCCAGAATCTCAGGATATACTTTCAAAAGCGATTAAGCTTGCAATCGACGAAGGCCTAGGTTATGATTTGGAACTTGAAACTTATACTACAAAAAAAAGGAGGATAGATGTAAGAACAACATGTTCTGTTACAATGGTGAATGGAAAAGCTACCAAATTAACGGGAACTTTTCAAGATATTACGAAGCAAAAAGAAATGGAAAAAAAGTTAAAAAGTTTGCTTAAGGAGAAAGAATTTATATTAAGAGAAGTGCAACATAGAATTAAAAATAATATGAATATTATTGTGAGCTTACTCTCTTTACAAGCCGAAATGCAAAATGATAATCTAGCAAAAGTTCATCTGCAAAATGCTGCTTCAAGAGTTCAGTCTATGGTTGTATTATATGATAAATTATATAGATCAGATAACTCAAATTCACTCTCAATTAAACTTTACTTACCAAGTTTAATTAAGGAAATTATTGAACTTTTCCCATCAACTCATGATATAGAAATTATTACCCAAATGGAAGATATAATATTAAACAGTAAAATTTTATCATCGATAGGCATTTTAATAAATGAATTGATTACAAATACTATGAAATATGCATTTACCAATCAAACCAAGGGAATCATAGCTGTTACTGCTACAAAGAAAGATCAATTAATAAGGATCATTTACCAAGACAATGGGAAAGGAATACCTGATACTATAAATCTTGAAACCACTTCTGGATTTGGATTGCAACTGATTAAACTTCTGGCTGATCAAATGAATGGATCAATTAAAATTGAAAGAGAGAATGGAACAAGATTTATCTTTGAATTTAACTTAGCTCATTAATCACAAGAAGACTAATTTTCCTATGATCCTTTAAGTAGAATGTTGCTTTGTTTCAGAATAAAATAATAGAACCAATTGTCTTAGGTGAAGTCATTTCATATGACGGACTAAAAATACGAATGGAAGACTCAGTATATTCAGAAAAAATAGGATTATTAAAATATAATGAAGAAGTTATAGTAATAGCTGAAAATGGAAAAAGTGATTTTCTTCATAATAAAAATGTTCCATCCATCATTCGCCTGCTTAAGAATGGTATCCCTGAATCAACTATGGTATCTTATAATCACCTTGGTGATGAAGCAATAGAATTATTAGCAAAATATATATATTCAAATTTTTGATGGCTTGCTTACTGTATTATAATAACTATTCTTATAAGCCTATTAGTAGTTGGAAAGATATGAACTCAAGAAAATATAAAGAATTAGATTCAAGTAAAGAAGGGTACTTATGATAAAAAATTTGGAAACAGAACATTTCGATCTTATCTGCATCGGTTCAGGAATGGGATCGCTTACTGTAGCAAGTCTGCTTGCCCAGCATGCCGACAAAAAAGTTCTTATACTTGAAAAACATTTTCAACCAGGAGGATATACCCACTCCTTCCAAAGAAAAAGAGGTCTTTATCATTGGGATGTGGGTATTCATTATGTGGGAGACATGCAAGAAGGTGGATTCTGTAGACAACTCATGGATACAATAACGGATCGTAAGGTGGTATGGAACAAAATGTCCGAACCGTTTGAGAAATTTGTGTATCCTAAGAGAACCTTTGATTTGTATGGGGATGCTAAACGGTTTCAATCGGATCTAATTTCTCAATTTCCCGATGAAGAATCATCCATTCATCAATATTTTGAAGATATTCGAAAGGCATCTGCTCTCTTTGGTAAATCAATGATGTTGAAAGCCTCAGCTCCATCCTTAAAAGCAATGAATGCCCAAATGATTGAGAAGAGTATATATACCTTGAAGGATTATTTGGATTTTCATTTTAAGAGTATAGAATTGAAAGGCATACTTGCTTCCCAGTGGGGTGATTACGGTCTACCTCCATCTAAGTGTAATTTTGCGACACATGCTTCTTTGGTTGTCCATTATCTAAATGGCGGATACTATCCGGTAGGTGGAGCTGGCAAAATTTTTGATTCAGTTGAACCCTTGCTTGAGGCTAAAGGCGGAGCTGTTCTTTCATCTGTAGAAGTTCTAGAAATAATTATCCAAGATGAGAAAGCAATAGGAGTAAAAACAAGAGCGCTTAGGGGAGAATTATTGGAAAGAAATTTCTATGCTCCAATCATAGTTTCAGGGGCAGGAGCACTTCCTACTTTCACGAAATTTATTCCTTCTGGTGTTAACATTCCATTCCTGGATCAATTAAAAGATTTTTACAAAAAGCAAAAAATGACTACTTCCGTCTGTGTATATATGGGTCTTAAAGAGAGCCCAGCCAAGTTTGGATTTCGAGGAGAGAATCACTGGGTGTTTGCTTCGAATGATCATGAAGAAAATTTTGCAGGCAGGAACGCCTGGTTGCAAGATGGACAAAATGCTGAGATCAAAAACCTCTACATGTCCTTTCCAAGCTTGAAAGATCCAGAAGCGAAATCACACACTGCAGACTTTATCACTTTTACAGATTATGAAAATTTTGCAAAATGGAAAGACCTTCCTTGGAAGAAACGTGGCGAAGACTACGCGGCTCTGAAAGCAAAAATTTCCGATTCCGTCTTACGAAAGCTAGAGCAAATGTATCCAGGTTTTTCTGAGATCGTTGATTACATAGAAGTATCTACTCCTATCACCAACGAGCATTTTACCTCGCACCCTGATGGCGCTATCTATGGTCTTGCCTGCGTTCCCGACCGCTATGATAAAGAAAAGTCACCTTGGTTTGAAGTGAAAACACCTATAGAGGGGCTTTTGCTTACAGGAGCTGATGCAGGTGGTTCTCCAGGAATTGCAGGTGCCATGATGGGAGGTCTCGCAACAGTTTTAATCATCCAAGGGAATCGGGAGATTTTAAAGAAAATTTTAAAATAAATAGCTAGAAAGAAAAGTTCAGATCTCCCAATGGAAGAGAATTTCATTTGTACTAGGAATCTGCTGAGGGAAAAGTCATTTGACAGAGCAGTACCTGCCAAAAACATAGAAGCAGATTCCCTAAAAACTCAAATTTAGGGCTTCTACATGTTTGGAGGCGCAAGTCTAATGTCTATGAACAGTGATATTTTTATGGAGTATGCCTTTGCGGCTATGCTCATCCTCATCGGAGTAGAAGCATTCTTCTCATTTTGGAAAGATAGAGGCTACTACAGAGTCAATGTTTTAATCGCCGATGTAAGCAATGGTGTTATTTTTGCCCTGGCAGGAATAGGAATTTTAGTAGGTGCCTTATTTTGTTACAATTGGCTTGAGTCAAATTTTTCTTTATCCCAAATTGGGATCCAACTTTTTCCACTCTTAAACCCATTCAGCCTAGAGCCAAATTTTACTGTCCATTGGAATGTTCTAGCAGCTTGGGTGTTTTCCATAGTTCTTGCTGATTTTATTTATTATTGGTTTCATAGACATACTCACACTATCAATATTCTCTGGGCTTGTCATGTTACTCATCATTCCACAGAAGAGATGAATTTATCCGTAGCTTTCCGAGGGAATGCATTCCAAAGAATATTTGAATATACTTATTTTCTTCCTATGGCTATGCTCGGTATTCCTTGGGAAATGTTTTTTCTTAGCCATAGAATTCTTAAAGTCTACCAATTTTTTGTTCACACAAGATTCGTAGGGAAACTTGGTTTCTTAGAGATTTTCATGGTAACACCCTCCAATCATAGAGTTCACCATGGCACTCAAAGAAAATATTTAGATCGAAACCACGGTGGTATTTTCATTATTTGGGACAAATTGTTCGGAAGTTTCGAAGAAGAGACAGACGAAGTAATTTATGGATTAACAAAACCTGTAAGAACATTCAACCCTATTACATTAAATCTACATGTGTATTCTGAGATTCTGGCAAATATGAAAAAAGCGAGAAACTGGTCCGATAGACTCAAATTGGTTTTTAAAGAACCTGGATGGAAGCCTGATTATATGATCACACCAGAAGATGATTTTAAAGAACCTGCTTATTTAGAAAAGTATGATCCAAAAACCCCTTTGAATGTTATGATCTATGTTATTCTGCAAGCGATAGTTCTTGTCTCTGTTGGGCTTCTGATTTGGAAGGTTGCAAAATTAGATGTGACCCAGGGATGGCCTCTCATACTTGTCGGATCCTTTGTGGTATTTAGTCTTGTTTCTATCAATCGTACTATGGAAATGAAAAAGTGGTCTAAGAGAAGCGAAGTCATACGAAACATCATCTTAGTAGGCTTTCTTGTGGGTGTAGCTGTTTATTTTCATATACCAGCCATAGTCTATCTATCTATACCACTTTTAGCCCTAGCACTCGCTTCTTTATTTTGGATCGTTGTGAAACGAAAAACTTTCTATAGCTATAGTTTAGCCACTTCATAATTCCATACTCTGCCTTGAACCTTAGAGATGTTCAAGGCAAGATTAATTTACTTTTTCAATCCCTTCTTAATTTCTTCCAAGCTTTTGTCTGAAGGAAATAATTTATTTAGGATCAATAGTTCATTGCTAATATTTAAGTAGGCTAGGGTCATATCATGGTGTTTTTGGCAGAGAAGGATATTGGTTTGGCATAATTTTAAATCTTTGAAGGGTGGGGAGATAGTTTTCGTTTCGCCGTCCCCATGTTCTAAGGCTTGGACATACATGATTTCGTCTTCTATCCATCCAAAAATATTCCCGTAGGCATAATAAGCAGATTTGGATTTGGTTTTTCGTAAATCCCTACCCATAGAACTAAAATAAACCTCTCTTTCCATAAAACCAACAATAGTTGGGAGAACATCTAACTGAGATGCAATTTCAGTCCTTAGTTCAGCTTGAATGATTTTGGGAGCATAGACTAAAAAAGGTACAGATCTATCTTCATAATAATTGAGAAATCTATGGTGGGAATGATCGGATACTAAGACAAAAATAGTATTATCAAAGTATTTCGCAGATTTAGCCTTATTGATAAATCCTTCTAAAGCCCAGTCAGCATAGTGCAAAACGTTCAAGTATTCATGATCTTGGGTCGTCTTATCAAAGACCTTGAACTTTTCATCAGGAACAGTATATGGATAATGAGTTGTTCCTGTATGGATGACGGCAATGAAGTTTTTATCTTCAGGATAGCTAGAAAGTCGACTATGCAATTCATTATAGGTATCTTCATCGAAATAACTCCAGGGTCCTGTTTTATAGTTTGGATTTTTTTCTAACTCTTTCTTGCCAACTAAGGTGTCGAATCCCCAATGAAACATGATACTTCCCTTATTATTGAAGCTCAGCTCTGTTCCTGTTACAAATAATGTCTCATAGCCTAAGGATTTTCCAATATTTCCAAGTCCTGAAAATCGATTCAGAATTTGTGGAGTTCTAACAGCTGTTAACCCTGGTCTGTCAGGAATTCCACCAATCAAAGCCATTAATCCATTCGTGGTTCTTCCTCCACTTGCAATAAACCGATTGAAGAAGAGACCTTTTTTTGTTAGCTCATTGAAATAGGGAGTAAGAATCTTGTTGTTTACTTTGCCAGTACCTATTCTATCAATGTATTTACCAGTCCAACCTTCCAATACAACAACTACGATATTAGGTAGAGCTTTATTACTAATAGTTGTAGTCTTTCGTAGTAGTGGGTATTCAGGACTTATGAATTCAGTCCCTTCATATTCAATTTCTTTACGAACTAGGGAGGCAGCAAGAACCAAATTCATTCTATGTCTTTTGTCAAACTGAGTCATCTTTAGATCGGTAATCGCTGTAAAGCCAGGATTTAAAACAAGATCATTGACTATAGTATCTTTGGAAATGATAGCATCACTCGATCGGAGAGGGCTTACTTGCAATCCTCCCCTAATTCCAATGACAAGAAAGGCTAATACTACAACAAATTGTAATATTGCTATTTTATAATTAAAAGGAGTATGAATGTAAGGAAATTTAGACTGAACCTTGTAAATACCAAAAACTAGAAGAGAAATTGCTAAAATCCCAAGAGTAAATAAAATCGGACTTTGTGAAAATGCAGATCCAATTAAAGGAAACATTTCCCATCCCAAGTAAGCAAAAGCCTCATAGCCGATATGCTTATTGCCATTTTCATAGTAAATTAAGTCTGCAACTAATAAGAAGATTAGGATAGTCAGAAAAAATACAGGAATTACTCGCCAAACAAAACGAAAACTCTTTCTGATATTTAAAAAATGGATAGTCGAGTATAGTAAACTAATACCAATAAAAATACTCAAAACAGAAAAATCAAATCTTAGACCTAAGAAGAATGCTTTTGCTACCGTAATTGGGCTTGCAGTCTGGATTCTATAAGAATATAAAAGAAAGAAGGCAACTCGATACAGTGTTAGGAAAAGCATTCCAGCAGCTATGAGAACCAAATGGAATTTTACATAGAAGGGTAGTTTCGAAAATCTGATTTTGAATTGATTAAAAATTGTCATAGGTCTCCTGAAAATTATAGTATTCCATGTTAAATTCCAACTATTTTAAAAAATAAATTTTAAATTATGAAATCATTTCTCTGCTTGCTCAATCAATTTGAAAATTTTACCCGTTTGGTAATCTGCTACAAAAATTTCACCATCCTTGTCTCTTCCAAAAGTTGAAATCAGAATATTCCATTTTCCTAAGGCTAATGTTTTCTGAGGATCAAGAGTTTCTTGGTTCTTGGGAAGATCTATTGCCCAGATTCTTCCTGCTATAAAATCGCCAAAGATATATTTTCCTTTAATGGCTGGAATCGAGGAGCCAGTGTATACATAACCACCTGTTATCGATTGACCCTCTGTTCTACCATATTCATAGATCGGATCAGCATAAGATTCCGATTTGCAATTTTCTATGTAACAATGAAATCCTTCCTTAGGATTCCATCCATAGTTTTTACCTTTTTCTAAAATATTAATTTCCTCGAATTTGTCCTGACCAACATCAGCAAGTACTAATCTTCCATCAGGTGCAAAAGAAAATCTCCAAGGATTTCTGAGTCCATAAGCATAGATTTCTTTAAGACCAAGCTTTCCATCCAAGAAAGGATTGTCCTTAGGAATTGTATATGGCTTGTTAGATGAAGTGTCTGGATTAGGATCTATTCTAAGCATAGATCCTAATAGAGTTTTTGGATTTTGTCCATTGCTGAGTGGGTCTGCTCTCCAACCACCATCACCTAATCCAATATAAAGATAGCCATCTTTTCCAAAGGCAACTTGTCCGGCATTGTGGTTCGGGTAAGGCTGTTCAACTTCAAGAAGTTTTCTTTCTTTGCCAATTTTCATAGCATCGAAGGAATCTGGAGATTCTACTGTAAATTCGGAAATCGTTGTGAGATCTTTACCATTTTTTGAGAGAACAAAATTGGCATAGACAAATGGTTTTTGGGGATATTCAGGATGAAAAGCAAGTCCTAGTAAACCTTCTTCACTATCATAAATAACATCTAATTCTAAAATGGTTCTTGATTTTCTGCTGCTTCTATCGAATACGATGACCTTTCCTCGTTTTTCCAAGAGAAACATATACCTTGAATCATGAGGTGGAAATTGAATATCCGTTGGTTCCTGGATTTTTGTAACTTCATTTAAGTTTATCAATACTTTAGAACGCTTCTCGTCTTCGGCCACAAAAAGAGGTTTTGTGTTGAGAATCTTTTGTTCCGTTTCGTATTTGCGTGTGTAGAATTTCATAAATGTTCTACCTATATCATTGCAGGAGAATGCAAACATTACTGAGAAAAAAATTAGAGATTTTATAAAGTGATTCATTGTCATACCAACCCTTTTCCAAATTAAGAAAATCCAGGAATTAAACAAGAGGAAAATGGATAAAATCTTGTACTTCTAGGCGACTACGGTATTGACAATCTAATTCTTAAAGAAAATATAGATTCATGAAACTTTCTCGAATCTTTTATTCTTTAATTTTGTTTCTTTCTATGTATTTTCTTTCGGCTTGCGATGAATATGTTGAACAAAAATGCAATATGGCCTGTGCCAAATTTTCACAATGCGCAGAAGAAAGGTATGGAAAAGATATTAAAATTACAGATGTTGAGAGATCTCAACTTGCAATAGATTGCGAAAAAGGTTGCACGCGAGAGCAGAGTTTTATTCTTCCTTGCTTTGAGACAGAAACAACTTGCAAAGGTCTACAAGCTTGCGTCCTTGAATCAGGCTATATGGATTGATCAATCTAAAAAGAATTATTATTTATAAACTGCACTAAAGGCAAATACAACAAAAAATACTATGAAACATTCCAACGACGATTCCTTAAATTCTCACCAGTCTAGTTTATTCACAAAGACGCATCTTTATATCTTGTTATTCGTATCCTTACTTCCTTTGTTTTTAACTTTTCCATTAGATCTTATCGATATTGATTCATCTCAGTATGCAGAAATTTCTAGAGAGCTTGTTGAATCAGGGAACCCATTTGTTATCATAGATAATGGTAGAAAGTATTTAGACAAACCAATTCTAACTTTCTGGAAGATAGCAGCTTCCTTTGCGATATTCGGATATGAGAATTTCGCCTTTCGAATTCCAGCTATCTTATTAACTCTACTTTCTCTCATGGGAATATTTAAGCTAACTGAACTCTATTCAGGGAATAGAGAGATAGCATGGCTTGCAGTATTTCTTTATTCTCTCTCACCTGGGCTCTACTCAATGGTAGTTGATCCTAAGATAGATGTATACCTTACAGCATATTTAATTCTTGTTCATTGTTTTTATTATATGGGTTTTAAAGTTAACCGCAATTACTATTACCTTATGTACTTGGCTATGGGCTTGGGCTTTGTAACTAAGGGTCCCATAGCTATGGTGATACCTGCGATTTCTATAGGAGGTGATATTTTATTTCGAAGGGATTGGAAGAGACTTCTAGAAATGAAATTGTTTCCTGGAGTTTTTCTTTCCTTACTTCCTGCCCTTCTTTGGTGTATTCCACTATACCTTGAGTTCAAAACATACGGACCTTATTTTTTTCTTTGGATACAGTCTTTTGGTAGATTCTATTTAAAGCGATACAACCAAAGTTTGAATCCATTTTATTTTTACTCAAGCTTCTCCTGGGCTTTTGGAATTTTTATTCTTCCATTTTTCTATTTCGCTATTGCAAAATTAAGATCCTACAACAAGCAAAATGGGATTCTCAAACTTCCTAAGAGAATTTTAAATAACGAATATAAAAAGGGAGATTTTGTATTAGGATTTTGGCTCTTTCTTTTTCTTTTCTTAATAAGCTTTTCAAGATTCCAATTGCCACAATACATTTATTGGTGCCTTCCTGCTGGAGCTATTCTTGGTTCTGGATTTCTATACAAAATTCTAAACTCAATACATCAGAATGCTAGTTTCTTTCCAAAAGAAAATAGATTTCCAATTTCTTTACTCTACTTCACAGCGATAGTCTTTATCTTAGGAAGTATTTCAATACCGATTTTAATTATGGATGTTGGACTATTGTATTATTTTTTATTTCTATTGCTTTTTACCGTTTTTCTAGGATTCTATCTGAAGTCTTCCAAGGCTATAGTAGCTCTTTCCATACTATTGCTTAGTGTTTCATTGTTTTTCTCGCATGTAAGTTCTGTGGTCTATCCTTTGCTTACATCCTACCAACCAGCTAAGGCTGTTGGAAAGTTTTTGCAAATTCATGAACCAAATGCAAGCCGTTTGTATTTGTTTGGGATTCCTGCTAGCAAAAGATCCTATGCTTTTTATTCCAAGCGTTACACCAAAACTTTGTTTGATCCTGAGATTTTTGAAACTGAACTAAAAAAAGACGGAACAAGATATTTACTCGTGCAGGATTCTTGGGTAGCTAAGATGGGTGAGTTTTTTGGAAACAAGATAGAATTTACTAAGGTAAAAGTATACACTGCCTATAAAGTAGCAACACCCCAAGCTCAGTTCTTTCTAAAAAATAGAAGAGATAGTCTTACGAATGAAGTAATTCTTTACCAAGCAAGATTTAAGTAGTTTTGAATATTTCATTTTTTAAATATCTCATCACAGACAAAGATTGGATATTTCTGAAAAATCTTAATTGCTAACACATCGAATGTAATCATTCCCAGTCTTGGAGCCACCCATAGGAACCGATCCATTATTAAAATTCAATTGCCAATAAGATGTGAGAGAATTGCTTTCAGAGCTTGAATAAAGTTGAGCTATGGAATTGGGGAATAAATTGGTATTGATTGTAGGAGAAATAATTGCTGCTGGTGTATTTGGACAAGAAGAATCCAAACTGAAATTTAAGTCGTTATTACAGATTCTAAGAGATTTAAGTTCATTTTTTGAAGGGAGACGCCAGGTTGTAATGCCAAAGTTTTGTGCTGAGGAATTGAGGGAATTACAAGCATTCCATGCGGAGCTTGTTGCGCCAGCTGTCCACAAAGCACTTGTTACTAAAAAGCCTGTGTTCGTTCCACCATTACAATCATTCGTACCTAGAGAACAATATTGTGCCTGGAGGTGAGTTCCTACGCATTGCCCCGCACCTGAATTAGCGGACTCATCCCAGGTCTGTCCGTGGCTACATCGATTCCATTTTAAACCGGCAACTAGGGCTATAGGGCAGGTTATAATAAGTCCAGTTATGGTATTTAGATTTGCTATTCCTTGGCTTCCCGCTTGGAAAGAGCAGAGTAGTTGGTTCGGTTGACTGGAGATTGTGATCGAAAATGATTCATCTTGCTTAAGATTTGCAAGGAAGGAAAAGTTCCCATTGCTTTGGTTGCTTAATAAAAAGTTCTGACTATCATTCAAGGTCAGAGTGAGGCTAGAATTAGGAATTAAACCTGAAATTCTTCCTTCAAAGGTAACATTCTGTAAGTTAACTGGTAGTAAGGCTCTAAGAAGAAGTGTCTGTAAATATAGTTCGGAATTAGGATCGCTAGGATTATTTAAGTCAGCTGGTTTGCAAAACATGAGGAAAAGAGAGAGAATACTTAATTTAACAAATCTTAGCAACATTTATTCTATTCAAAAATAAAGACTAGGTTCTAATCAAGTAGTTTTTAAGAGTTTAGCTTTTGAAAAGAGTTGTAATTACAAAACTTAAAAACAAAAAAGCCCAGCAAATCGCTGGGCTTCTACTCAATCTAATAGATTTTAGATTGAAAGAGACAACTTAAAAACTATCTATTTCCTTCAGCTTTCAATTCTCCATGATCCTTATAAAGACCAGCAGAAGATAAAGATGGTGCTCTAAAGTGACCAGAATATTGGTTGTAAGTTACATTTCTACGAAATGGCCAGATTCCTTCTCCTTGGGTTAAAGAAGATTGGCATTTGCTCACACCACCAACTCGGCTATAGGCACAGGCAGAATGGTAGGCTACAGCATAATCATCTTCACCAGGTAAAATGGCAGAAGCTCCAAACATTCCTTTGTAACCAGGTACATGATAGATTGGTACTCCACCTGTGTTGTTATGGTTGAATGAAGATCTTGCAGTTGATACTATTAATGCCTTGTCCATAGCATTTCCACCAAAACCAAAAGTAATTCCGTTCAAAGCAGAAGCCAATTCAGAACCACCAGAAGCTGCAGCAAGTGCTGTTACTTTTGTAATATTGAAACCTCTGCTAGAAGCAGTAGCACCTAAATTAGAAAGCCAGAACTCGATTGCATAGCATCCCGCTGAGTGGCATACGATTTTACAAGAGTTTGAACCTCTACAGTTGTTCGTCAAACCTGAAGAAATATTGGTTTGTGCACGAGATGAACCGTAGGTTCTTGGATCCGTTGTTCCATCATAACCGATGAAGATTTTGCTTCCTGAAACAGAATTTGACATCCCAGCCCAGTAATTATTAACATCTGTAGTTCCAATTCCATTATGGTTCTTGCTTGATTTTCCATGAATGAAAATGGTATGTGTTTGAGCTTGCAAGCTTAGTGACACAAAAAGTAATATAGCCATTCCAAATAAATTTTTTTTCATATATTCTCCTCTTGCCAAAACTATACTATTTATGGCAAAATGATTGCAAACATTTTTTTATAATAAGTCAAAAAAATTAATTATTTCCGAGATCAGTTTATTTTACAAAATCTTCGTAGAATTTTGCCACAAATAGGAAATTCTTGCCTCTTTTTATGCTTTGTGAAAAATGTATCCAAATTGAGGAAGTTTATGACAGAAAATGCTAAGAAGTATCTGCTATTTGGTGGAATTGGAATCATCGTATTGTTGCTTGCTATGTGGATTTTTGACAAAGATGGACCAAATCCATTCAGCAGTGAGACCAAAGAAGAGTATGCAGAAAGAATGTCGCGAAGCTCAGATCCGACATCTGGGGATGGATCGGGAAGCAGTGGAGACGGTTCTGATGGCAGCAATTTTGATGCCTCTGAAGACGGTGTAAGTGCGGGAGTTCTGCTAGAAACTTACAAAGAATGGGCGCAGTATCCTCCTTATTCTAGGCCTATGTCTATACTAAATCATGATTTAGCTTTTCCATTTATTGTAGAAAATTCTCCAGCATATCTTTTTGATACTCCTGAATCCAAAGAACCCAACGGTTATGTCTGTCTTTTTCAACCACGTGCTTGGGCAGTGATTGGAACTGATGACAAAATGCACGTTACTCTTGAATGCAGAGACAGCGATCGCAAAAGAGTAAAACTTTCTATAGATAAACACCAAGTATTTAGGGAATTTGAAGGAAAAAGATTTGGAGCTGTGAGTGCGGATGTCAATGACAATGGCCAAAATGGAGATGAATCTGCTGGTGATGGAATTTATACTTTTGAATGGAAGCCATTGAAAGGCGATTGGGGTGATATGTCTTTGGTCGCTGATATTACCTATGGTCCTGACAAGAAATCCCAAGTAACTGCAAGTTTTTTCTCATCACCCAGCGTAGCAGCAAGATTTACGGGAAATTTCACCGAACAGGTAGATGATGGTTCTCTAGTTGTAAAAGCAGTTTTGAATGTTTTCACAAAAGGGAAATATCATTTAGAAGCTAATATCAAAGACAAAAGGAACGGAGAATATATTGCCTATGCAACATTTGACGGAACTTTAAACTCTGGAACACAAGAAGTAAAATTCATATTTTTTGGCAAAATTTTACGGGATAAGGGACTGGATGGTCCTTATATAGCCACTGATTTTAGAGGTCATAGAGTAAATCTTCCTATAGATCCAGAATGGTTCAGCCAAGGTGCGGAAGGTTTAAAGAAAATCCAAGCAGCTAAGACAACTGAGCCAGATCGTGAATTGGTTTTTCCATTTAAAGAAGGATATGAAACCAGAAAATACGAGGTCGAGACTTTCTCAAAGAATGCTTGGTCAGCCCAGGAGAAAACGGATCGTATCAATCAGTTAGAAACTCTAGCGAGCCAAGAAAAATGATCTTTCTGACTCGCCTTAGTGGATGGTGCTTGGTTCTTGTTTTGGTCTTGGTAGTTGTTTGGGAAAGTTTACTCATTTCCCAAGCACCTAACTATTCAGGAACGAAGCTAGTGAAAGGTATTGGCTCAGAAGTCAATGTCTACAGAGACGAGTCAGGGGTTCCGCATATAATTGCCAAAGATGCAAAGTCCGCCTATTTTGCATTAGGCTATGTTGTGGCTCAGGATAGATTGTTTCAGATGGAAATTATCCGAAGACTTTCCCAGGGGCGACTTGCCGAAATACTCGGCAAGGATTTGCTGCCTGTAGACAAAATGTTTCGTACACTATTGCTTACGGACTGGGCTCAGGAATATTCCAACTCCCAAGAGAAGATTTCTCCAGAAGCATGGACGAATTTGGATCACTATCTACAAGGTGTGAATTCTTTTTTAGAAGAAGGGAATCTTCCTCTTGAATATACAATTTTAAATATCCCAGTTCAGAAATTTGAAAGAAAGGATGCTCTGACTTCGCTTGCCTATATGGGTTTTTCTTTTGCAGAGGGAATTAAAACCGATTCTTTATATAGCATTCTTTCTGAAAAATTTCCAGATCGAAAGATAGAGGACCTATTTCCAAGATATGATTTTGAGAAAGGATCATCTATACAAGAAGACCAACCCAGTCCTCCTCTTCTTTCCTCTCGAGATGATAAAGGAAATCAAGAAAATACAAATCAGATTCAAAATACTTCTCATATTCTAAACAAACAAAATTCAAATCAATCTTATTCATCAATGAATTCTATAGAGAAGAAAGTTTCCCAATCCAGTCTTGGAATGGATCAATTCCTTGCAGCATTTCAAAAGACAATTGTAAATCTTCCTCCTGTAGAAGGAAGCAATTCATGGGTCTTAGCTGGTACCAGAACTGAATCTGGTAAGGCTATACTTTGTAATGATCCCCATATTGGTTATTCGAATCCTGGAACTTGGTATGAAGCACATCTTGTGTATCCTGGAATGAATGTTTATGGCTACTACTTGGCTGGAGTTCCTTATCCTTTGGTTGGGAATACAGATACTAAGGCTTGGGGTTTGACCATGCTTGAAAATGATGACATCGACCTTTACACCGAAACTCTTTCTGAGGATGGAAAGAAATACTTTCACAAGGGTTTATGGAAAGATCTAGAAATCATTCCACAACCAATAGAAGTTAAGGCAGAAGCTACAGAAAATTTTGAAGTCAGAAAAACCATTCATGGACCGATTTACAGTGATTTTGTGAAAGGCTACACCGGTAAACCCATAAGTATGTATTGGGTCTTTCACCATAAAAATAGTCCCTTACTTGATGTATTGCATGAGGCATTGTACGCTAAGTCCAATGCTGAGATGCGTACTGCAGTTTCTTTGGTAACATCTCCAGGACTTAACTTTTCTTATATAGATAAATCGGGAGATATAGGCTGGTGGGGTGCAGGAAGATTTCCCATAAGGAATCGAAACACGAATTCACGAAAAATTTTGGATGGTCCATCTGGTTTGGATGATGTAGTGGATCTACTTCCTTTTGAAAATAACCCTCAATTGGAGAATCCATCAAATGGGATTATTGCAACTGCGAACAATTTGCCCAGTTCTGTCGGGAGACAAAGAATTGGTAAATTAGAAGGAAACTGGCAACCCTCCGATAGATTCAACCGAATCACTAAGGTTCTATCTGAGAAGCAAAGATTTGGAATGGATGATATGGAAAAATTAATTCTTGATACAGAATCTGAATCTTCTCATAAAATTCTAGATATTTACCTAAGTCATTTAAATCCTAAAAGTGAAAGTATATTAAATATGAGTAAGCAAGATCAGACCTTGGCTAAGGAAGCCATTCGATTGCTGTCAGAGTGGAATAGTGATTCTACCACAGAGTCCTTGGGTGCAACTGTTTATTATGTTCTCACTTATCATGTTATGAAAAATCTTATCCAAGATGAATTGGGAGAAGAATTGATGTTGATCTATGGTTCTACAGCGGAAAGTTTAAATGCATATAAACATTTAATTCAGAAAGAGAATCATCCACTCTGGGACAATAAAGATACATCTGTTATTGAAACACGAAATGATATACTGCAAATAAGTCTTGCTGAATCAGTCTCCTATTTGAAGGAACATGTAAGTAAATCTCCTTCCCTTTGGACTTGGAAAAAATTATATTCTATTGAATTTATGCATCCTATAGGAATGAAGAAACCTATGAATTTACTATTTAATATAGGACCTTTGCCAACCAATGGTAGCCCGGAAGTTGTGAACAATATTAAATCGCATCTACTTGATGGAAGTTGGAAGGTAAAATCTGGACCCTCCACTAGGCGTATTGTTAGCTTTGATAAGCTTGATGAAAATAGAACGATTCTCCCATCTGGGAATTCTGGAAATCTTGCCAGTCCCTTTTATGAAGATCAAGCGATTCCATATTTAAAAGGAGAATTTCGGAAAACCCATTTTTCTGAAGAGAGTATCAAGGAACATAACAAATACCACATGATCTTGGTAGAGTAAAAGGATTTAAGACTAAGGACACAGATCTAGAAATGTTTTGTGAGTTAGATTAAACTTCAATGAAACAGAAAACTAAATTCGATTCTTCTATATACACTATAGACTGTGAATATGTAGAATCTGGAGTTGCAGCAGCGTATTTGATTCAGGAGGGAGATAGGCTTTGTTTTATTGAAAATAACACAAATTATGCGATACCCAAACTTCTAGCAAAAGTTTCCGATCTAGGATTGAGCCTGGACAATGTTGATTATTGCATGATTACTCATGTGCATTTAGATCATGCAGGTGGTTCGGGTCTATTGATGCAGCATTGCAAGAATGCTACCTTACTCGCTCATCCCAAAGCTGCACGGCATATTATTAATCCGAATCGATTGGTTGCATCTTCTAAGATGGTGTATGGAGAAGATTTATTCAATCAATTGTATGGGGATATTATCCCTGTAACTGAATCTAGGGTACGTATCATGCAAGATGAGGAAATCTTAGCTTGGGGCAATCGTAGATTTACATTCTTGTATACAAGAGGTCACGCAAACCATCATTTCTGTATCTATGAATCTTTCTCTAAGGTTATTTTTACGGGAGATGCATTTGGAATTGCCTATCCAAGTATAGGTGATGAGGATCATAAATTTATTTTTCCTACAACTACACCTACTGACTATGATGCAAGTGAGGCATATAAATCACTAGATAGAATTGTAAATTCAGGTGCTGAATTTGCATGCTTGACACATTTTGGCGCTGTAGATAATCTTTCTCAATTAAAAAAGGATCTTGTATTTGGATATGAACAAATGCAAAAGATAGCTGAATCCGCTCTTGCTCAAAAGGACCAAGAATCTATGCAAAGCTATTGTGAGACTCAAATAAGAAAATTTCTATATGATTTCGCTGAGACTAAAGAAGTATCACTATCAATAAAACAGAAGAATTTTCTAGAGAACGACATTCGATTGAATGCATCTGGACTTGCATTTTGGGCAATTAGAAAAAAGAAAGATTTTGAAGAATACGAAAAATGACTTGTATACTAAAATATCATCTTGTCATCTGAAGATAAATGCAAATTATTAAAGATCTATTCAATCTTTAATTATTATGATATTTTTACTAAACTTAGATCTAACGAAAATGCGAAATAAAAATACCTATCTTCAATTTCTTCATATATACCTAACTCGAGTTTTTTCAATGGTTTTAATCCTTACTTCATTTTTATTTAGTAATTGCCAGACCAATTCACAAAAGAATCAAAATTCAATTTTAGGATACAAGTTAATCGTAGATTATCCAGATCGCAAAGAAGTTTATATTCTTCCTGTTGAAAACATAGTAGGCAATGAACTCTCTGATATTTTAGCAGGCTATAGCCTGCAACAAGAACCTTCCATACGATTTGTAAGCACCAGTCAATCTATAGAGATTATGGACGTACTCGGAACTCGAAATAATTTGCAATACGCATGGCGATTGTACGTTGATTATAAGGAAGTGAGTCCAAGTGATCTAAAGAAGTCGAAGCCTATTCAATTGAATCAAATTATCCAATTAAAGTATTTGCCTCTTAGAAAGGTAATTCTTCCTTAATAGTAAAAATATTCTACTATTCTAATAATTCATCTAATCTATATCAAAATTATTTAAATTAGCCAAGTAAATCAGCAAAGGTCTTAGATTTAAATACGTTTTTTCTAGCTTCTTTGTAGCTCTCAAATAGCTTTTTCATATCATCACTCAGCTTATCCTTAGCAAGATTTGGTTCTATTTCTAATCCAATAGGACTTAGAATTTCAATTATATAATCTAAGGAGAGATTGTTTGCAGCCGTAATAGGAGTCCATGACCCAGACTCAGTTCTTGCAAGGATTGAATTCTTAGTAAATACATTCATAAATCGTTCAAACTCTGATTCTTCCGAATGACAATAGTAAATAAGATCTTTTTCATTCGTTTCGCCTTTTCCTTTCTGAAAATTAGAATATACTAGATATAGAATTTGGATTCCATTCCAGATTTGGTGCTTTTCCATTTCTACTTTATTCCTGTTCTTATAAGAAAGTGCAATTAGCTCGGAATGTTGCGTAAGATATGAAATTTCACATCCATAAAGAATGATAATTGTAGAAACATAAATTAAAAGAAGAGCAAGTGGAATTGCAGCTAATGTTCCATAGATGGCAAATTTACCTGCAGAGAAAAATGAAACATAGTATTGAAATCCAATAATAAAGATTACTAAGGCAAGAGAGGTAAAAAGTGCTCCTACAGCTGCTGCCTTTGGTTGTACATATGTATATGGCATAATATTATAAACTAGGAAAAATATAAGCCATAAGACAAACAAAGGAAGAAAAAATTTTCCTAAGGCAGTCACTGCAATTCTCCAAAAAGGTGACTTCTCAAAAATTGCAAATTTTTCTAAGCTTCCCTCTTCGTTATTTAGGATGTGATAGTTCTGGCCTAAAATAAAAAATCTTTGCTCTTTTGTAGAATAATAAATATTATATAAGTCTTGGCTGGTAGGAGATTGAGCTTTCTTCCAAATTACACCACCATCTAAAGTGTATCGGATATTTCCATCACTGCCAACCATAACACCTTTCTTTTCATCAATAAAGTCTATATCTGCAAAATCTACTTTCTTAAGACCAATATTTTTCTTATACCATGTCTTTCCCGCATCCTTGGAGGTTAAGATGGAACCAGCATCACCACAAATAAAAATTGACTCGTTGACTACTGAAATTCCATTTAAATTTTCCTTATCAATAGTATTCAATTTTGCTAATGGATTATACGGTCTCCAAGTTTTTCCTCGGTCGGTTGTGGAGTAGGCAGTGAATGATTCGCCTATGATTAAATGTTCACCTGGAGATATTTCTGCTAAATTGTGAATATCTTCTTTAAGTTCATTGATATATGAAGGTGTCCAATTCTCACCACTATCATCAGTTCGTAGAATAAGTCCTGCTTTGCCTATGATGATTCCTTCATTTTCATTGAACATTTTAATTTTAGTGAATTTGGTCTTAAGCAGAATATTCAATTGTTTTCGTTGAAAATTTCTAGCTTGCCAGAACTTTCCACCATCTCTTGAAAAAATTAAAGCTCCAGTATCGGTTATGATAAATATATTTCTATCAAAGACTGCAATATCCATAAATGCAGCCGTTCTTAGATCTTGTTTTGAAATTCTTTTTATTCTGTGTTGGATAGATACAATTTCATTTTCGCTAAGAACTCTGTTTCTCTCTGGATCAAAAATTGTAGGTTCTTTCTGAAAATCATAATCAATTTTATCGAGAATATTGGAATAGGTCCAATTTTTATTTTTCAATTTTTTAAGTAATACGTGTTTGTCGCCAACTATATATTCTGTATTTTCACCTATGTAAATATTTAAAAGACTAGGTGCTGAGAATTCATTCAAAAGAGATTGACCTGTAGAAAGTCCTATCGTCAGAAGCAAGGGACCAAAGACAACAACCATTATAAACTCTGCAACCTTTTGAATAAATGGACGCTTTCTATTTATATGCCATATTTTATTAATTGCATCTTCTAAATTACGAAGGACAGAAGTTGTAGAAAAGAGAACAAATAAAAAACCTATTCCTGTTAGGGCTGCAGTATTATTCAATAACTCATAAATTATCTTGAAGTAGGCAGAGACATCCATAGGAATTCCATGTTTACGGATGTATTCCTTAGCAAGTTCTTCATAGTCTTTGATATTTATAAAGTTGGCGGCTAACAAGAGTCCAACGATTAATGTTGGAATTGCGCTTACAACAATAGCATAGCTGATAGAAGCAGCACGAATGAGATCTTCATCCTTAGTAAATCGATCTGTAGCGGAGAAAATGAGTTGAATAAATTTTTTGACAAAGCGAATGAGTTTGTTTCCTGATTCATTTTCCCAAATGGAATTCCAAATTTTTGATAGTTTTTCTTTCATACAAGGATGTGGATAAAAATAAAAAACAACCCCAAAATTGTCAAAACATTTTGGGGTTGGAAGGTTTAGCTAGAAAATTAAGAGTTTTTTACGATGATTGCTGATTTTCGAATAGAAGAATCCAATTTTAGTATTGAGATAAGTTTTCTCAATTGATCCTTATCATTATCTGCTCCTAATCGAACTAGATAGTTCTTACCACTTTTCTTGACATAAGCTTTTACTTTTAAGCGAGGATTCTCTAAGTTGATTTTCTTTGCATAAGTTTCTGCAACTGACTTATCTGTAAAGGCTGCAACTTGTATGGTATAGATTCCAGTTTGACCAGAAATAAGTGTGTTAGATTTCTTAGCAGTTTTCTTTGAAAGAGAAGAGAGCGATTTTGAATCTTGGCTATGAAGCATCTCTTGTCTTTTTGTATTTTCAGAAGGTACATTTTGTTCTGATTTGCTAGATTGTAGATCAACGATTGTAGAGTTATTGGCTGTAGCAAGTAGGGAACTAGGTGCTTTATTCGAAAGCTTTATTTCTTCAGCTGGTTCTCCATTTTCCTGACTTGGATTGGACGGTAAGGCAGAGTCTGTTATTAAAGAATCTTTTCCAAGCTTAGATTCATTTGAAGAAATATTAGCTACTGTTTCATTTGATTCAGGAACTGCATTTGGATCGTAAGCTTCCTTTTCATTTTTTACTTCTCCACTTGCCTCAGAGATTTGATTTTCATTAGCAATTTGGCTTTTAGCAATTTTTGTATTCCCTCTGCCAACGGAGACACCGAGGAAGAAGAAGGAAAATAAAAGTCCAAGCAATAGTAAGGACAAAAGTCCAATTCGATTCTTATCTAGATTGATTACGTAAAAAATTTTCTCTCTCATGACTCACCTTTGTTCTGTTCTTTATATCCTGGAAAATCGCATAAACGGATTTTTCTAAGTCTTCCTTACTAGTATCGTTCCTAATCAAGTAATCCGAAAGAGTCTTTTTTTCTTCAATATCCATCTGCGCAGCAACTCTTGCATCAAAATCCACTCGGGGAATTCCACCTCTTTCTTTCACTCTTAGCCAAGCCTTCTCTACAGGTAGATAGACACAGACTGTGAAATCGCAGATTGCATTCCCTTGGGTCTCAAACAATAGTGGCACTTCCCAAGCAACAACAGAACCTTCTGGTACATGAGTAAGTTCTTCGAGGAACTTCTCCCGAACGAGAGGGTGGAGTAGATTGTTCAGAGCATTTTTTTTCTTTATATCGTTAAATGCTTGTTTCGCGATGGAAGCCCGGTCAGCGACCTCTGCATCAGGAAAACTTTCCAATCCAAAGATATCCTGGAGTTCTTTTCGAACAGGGGAATCTGCATCGGTAAATCTCTTTGCTATTGCATCTGCATCAATTCGAACCGCACCCAAGGATTCAAAGATTTTCGAGACAGTAGATTTACCCGAGCCAAGTCCACCTGTGATTCCTACTAAGATAGAATTTCCAGGATGTTTCTCCACAAGATGAAGTGGAATTTAGTATAGGTTTTAGTACAAGATTTTTTTGTAAGGAATCAAAAAAAATCGCTGCCTAGCATTAGGCTTCCTACGGCCAAGAGAAAGAGTGCAAAAATAGTTCGCATACTTTCCTTGGAGAGTTTATGCGCTGATTTTGCTCCCAAATAGGCAAAGGGAAAGCTGGTCAGAATAATACCAGCAACTGCCGGCAAATATACATAGCCTAAACTATAATTTGTTAGAGACACTTGATTCCATCCAATCCAAATGTAGGACAAACTGCCCGCTATCGCAATTGGAAATCCCATAGCAGCCGAAGTTCCAATTGCCTTGTGGATGGGATATCGAAGTGAAAGCATATATGTTGAAGTGAAGACTCCACCTCCAACGCCTACTAAGGCAGAACTGAAGCCAATAAGGATACCGATGAAGTTGTGAAATAGAATAGGCAAACGTCTGATTTCAGATTCCGCTTGGTCAGCAAATTCCTCATTTGCAGCCTGTATGGATGATTTCTTCTTTCTACCTCCCACTAGCATTCTAAAGGAAAAAACAAAAATGAAAAAGATAAACACAAATTTTAATTCTCTAGATTTAAGACTTCCTGCAAATGCTGCACCCCCTGCAGTTCCTAAAAGAACAGCGGGGATTAAATAAAAAAGCATTTGCTTATCGACTGCACCGCGTTTGGCGTGAGTAAGCAAAGAAGAAAAGGACGTAAAGAGAATGCAGGTAAGTGAGGTTCCTAGTGCAGTATGGTAGATGATATCTCTTGGGAAGCCAAGTTGATAGAAAGAAAATGTCAAAATGGGAACCATGATAATTCCGCCGCCCACACCGAATAAACCAGCGAGTAGCCCAACAGCAATGCCGGAAATTGCGTAATAGATTAAATATTCCACATGGAAATCTTGCATGAGATACAATATTATGGCAAGACAATCTTTACGAAAACCTTCAGTACGAATTTTTTTTAATTAATATTTTTATTTTTATCATAGATAAAATATTGAAACAGGTAAAAATTGTCATCTTACTTGAGAAAGAAATAATTTCTAAAATTTTTTCTATTCCAAAACAATATAGGATATGTATGAAAAGAAAATTAATGAAACTCTACATTTTAGCTTGTATCGTCATTTTGAGTAGCTTGGACAATTTGTTCGCTCAAGATTCGAAGGTTCAATATACGCCTGAGCAAGCTAATTGGGAAACATTCCAAACAAAACCATTTGCAGGGAATGCTAATACTGCTCATGATCCCGATGGTGTTGGATGGATTAAGCCTAGCACATGGGAAGCTGCTAAGTGGGATGGAAAAGTCTACAATCCATCCAAGATGACTAAAGCACAATTTGCTTCTGCTATCTGCCCAACAGTTGACACCGTTAGAGGGATTCGGGAAGTTTTTTATAAGGTCAAGCCTTTTTCAGATAATAAGAATCCAACGAAAGCTGAAATAGATGAGTGGCATAGAATCGCTATCAACCACATACGAGCACTCGTTGGATACTCAACTATTGATCGTCAGGTGAAAAAAGATCATTGTATGTCTGCAAGAGCTCTTTGGGGCGATCAAAGAAAATTTACGAATATGTGGGATAAAAAATATCCTGGCAAATTAGGTTCAGCGGCGGGTCCCTGTCTTGGTTCCAAAAATGCTCATTGTGGTGCAAGTTTTCTTCCCAGTTTAAAAGACCAAGCTGTTTATCTCCCGAGTGGGCATCCAGGTTGTAAAGCTCAAGCAGGAGCAGAAGGTGTCTTCAGTGGTCCCAAGTCTAGTATTCCCTGGTCAATCAAATGGTCTCGAGCTTTCTGCAATACTCTTAAAGCGGAAGGATTTTGGGGAGGTCACGTTGGACCATGGTTTCATAGAGAGAAATTTGGTTTTAGTTTCTGGGATAATGATCCTTCAAATAACAATAATAATGCGATACTGCGTGCAAAGTGGACAGGAAGCTTAAAGTCGAATTCTTATTGTAATTCATCCAAGTCAACGTGTAAACCTTGAGAGATAAAGTTATAAACGACTCTCTAGACGAGATTGTATAAAATGTAAGAATTAGATATTATTGTAAACAATGGATACGCACTTAAAAGTTTTGTTAAAATTAATATTGAAATCTAAAATAATACTATTTTCTGTTCTTTTTTTCATAAGTTGCATTTCTTCATTTGCAAATCGGAAATTCCCAGGCGCAGAAGAAACAACAACTATTTATCCAATACAAATAGAAAATATTACTGAATCAATAAATTTCATTCAAATAAAATGGAAAAATAAAATTCATCAAAGAATCGTAGAAAAATTTTCTTCTAATTATAATAATGAACTAACTGAAGAAGTGAATTTTTCTTATTCTTGCATCCCTAAAAATAACCTTAAAGAAATTTATTATGTTTTGAATTTTCCTAGTCAAAAATGTTCTAATTCTGAAAATTTACAACCAATCCAAAATTTAAAAACACTAGTGCTAGGTAACTCAATTTACGTAAATGGCTTTAATTTAATATTAGATATTCCAATGGAAAAATTTCCTCTTCAAGCTTCTATAGCTGAATATAATTTCAAGCATGAAGTTACTAGAGAAAAAATAGCTAAAGTATTGTTAAGCACTTCTTATGATAGAATTTATTTAGTTTCAGAATCCAAAAGAAAGATAGTATTTAAATTGAAACATTTTTCGGACAATGGAAATGAATATGCAGTATTTAAAAATGAGGAATGGCATACTTCTGATGATTATTGGATTGAAGATAGTATTTCATTAAATTTCAAAAAAGTAAATATTCAAAATTCAATAATTGTAGTATTTAAAGAAAATTATTATTCAGAAAAAAATAATCTAGAAAATAAAAATTTAAATTTATTTATAATCGAATCGAATAGTTATCAATTCAATCAAAATTTATTGGTTAGTAGTTATAGCGTAAGTAAGAAATCTAAACTTGGATTTGGCAAGATATTATACCCAATAACCCTTCCCTTAGATATTATTTTATTCCCATTTCAAGTATTATATTTTGGATATAATTATTATTATTTTATATTTTCTTGTTTTTTCGAAATTAGTTGTAAAACTTCGCTAGGGTAAGGTTTTTGAGAATTAAATTCTCTTTTATAAGTCTGGTGAAAGAATTGTATGGAAGGTTGTAAGAGAATTTAAAATGATGAAACATGCAAATACCAATCCAAACCTGAGAGAGAATTTGGAAAAAATTTATGCAGATATTTTTTCAGTTAATTGAATTCTTGATGTAAACACCAAAAAGAAAATTCAGGTTGATCAAGACTTCTTTGGAATTATTTTTTAATTTATTTGAATAAAGTTAATTTTATCAAAGCAGTACATCTATAATTTGAGAACGATAGCTTTGAGGTAATTCATATTAATTAATTCCAAAGATTTCATTTAGTATAATATGATGAAGTCGCTTACGACACTATCTATAATATAACTTAGGAATATTTGGCTATAACTCCCAGCACAAGGAACCAGGAATTTGTATCAAGATTGAAAATATTGAAAGAGTTTAGTATAAAAATAGATACTGTATAAATTCTTTCGCAAAATGGAACTAACATCTCTTATATTAGCCA
>JAKRSH010000035.1 GCA_022402465.1 Leptospiraceae bacterium
TGGGGTATGCCAGTCAACCTGTCATTTGTTGCACTTATTGGTTTAATCCGCTAATATTTTTAATGAGGCTAAATCTAGGTTAGTTTTTTAACAATCTAACATAATCCGCTACAGCATCCTGTATGCTTGTGAAACCATCGGAATAACCAGCCTTTATGAGTTTGTCTGTTGTTGCACAAGTATAGTATTGGTATTTTGCTTTTAAATGTTCAGGCATAGCAATGTATTCAATACTCACTGGTTTGTGCATGGCTTCAAACAATGCTTTGGCGAGAGTATTCCATGTTTCTGCGACACCCCTTCCTAGATTGTAAAGTCCGAATTTATCATTGAAGAGAAAGAAGATACTCATCTTAGCTGCATCTTTTACATAGAGGAAATCGCGCATCTGTTCTCCATCTTTGTATTCATTTCGATACGATTTAAACAAGTTTAGTTTGCCAGTCTCAAATATTTGTTCATAACCTTTCAAAACCAAACTTCTCATCTCTGCCTTATGTGCTTCACCAAAACCAAATACATTGAAATACTTAAGTCCAACAATACGCTCAGAAATTCCTTCTTTTAAAGCATACAAATCAAACATATGTTTAGAATATCCATACATATTAAGCGGTTTTAGATTTTGAATGGGTGAATTATCATCGTAACCTTCTTCGCCTTCTCCATAAGTAGCTGCTGAAGATGCGTAAACAAATTTGGCATCGTTTTGAAGAGCGGCATGGCAAAGAATTTTTGTATATTCATAGTTATTTGAAATCAAATAACTAGCGTCTTTTTCAGTAGTGGACGAACAGGCACCTAGATGAAGAATGTGTGATACTGAATTTAGAAAGCCATCTTCATGGATCACTCTTTCTATAAAGTCTTCTTTTTCAAAATAGTCTACGTAAGACAAACGTGTGAGATTCTTCCATTTTTCAGATTGACCGAGATTATCTACAATCCATATCTTATCTATTCCTCTTTGGTTTAATTCTTCAACGCAGGCTGAACCTATAAGTCCTGCCCCTCCCGTTACCACTATTGTACTGTGCTTTTTCAAAAGAGTATCCTAATAAAATATTATCTTCTATCGATAACTAAGACTAATGATAAATCTTAGCAAAATCTTATTTCATTCTTGGGAATACAAGCAATTTTGCAACTAAGAAAACAAATGGCCAAATCTCTGATCCACTAATTCCACTGTTTGAGGATGGGGTTCTGTCACAGGTGGAAACCAGGATTTTAATCTTGCATCTATAACTATGGGTGGATTTTGAACAACATGGTTTCTTAGGACATTGTGCTTAGAATAGATGTCACCTGCTGGTTCAAATCGAGTGAATAGATACCAAATAAAATCATGATCAGAAGAAACTGCCTCGGATGCATTGTCCGTAAGAATTGCAAATAAACAGTTCGAAATTGCCTCTTCTTCCAGAAGGATTTCTGGAATACCATCTTTAGTTTGGTACTTAGTGGCTTCCACTAAGAGAACTCCTGGTAGATAGAATCTTGGATTTTTAAATCTTTCATCCTTGAAGTTCTTTTGGACTTGAGAAGAATACTTATCTGCTAGATTCCATTTCTTTTCTCCAACACCTAATAGAACCATCTTAGATCCCTTATTTACTTCAGGACCTGTGTAATCTAAGGTGTCCTGGGAAATATTGACAAAGAGATGCAGATCAGTTCTTGGATCAAAGCGTTCTAAAATTGTAGTAAAGGTTTCTTTAAAATTTTTCAAAGAAATTTCTTGGTTGGTCACAAGCAAACATTTAGTCAAAGAAAGCTGACCTTCTCCTAGGATACGAAGTGCACCCATAAAAGCTTCTTTTGGATATCTTTCTTTGACAATACATGCGGCAAGTGAGTGAACTCCGGACTCTTCGTACGCCCATACTGCTTTAACTTGAGGCATGACAATAGGAAAAACAGGAGATAATAAATCTTGCAGAAACTCAGCAATATAATGATCCTCTTGGGGAGGTCTTCCTACTACTGTAGCTGGCCATATTGCATCTTTTCTGTGAAAAATATTACTGAGTTCTAAGATGGGATAATCATGTTTTAATGCATAGTAACCATAATGGTCACCAAAAGGACCTTCTGGTTTACGAACCTTAGGTGGAATCTTTCCTACCAGTGTAAAATCTGCATCTGCAAAAAATGGCAAGGAAGATATCTTAGGATTGGAATGTGTTCGGATTTTTTCTCCACTGAGTAAACTAGCTAGCACTGTTTCTGGAATTTCTTCGGGCAAAGGTGCCACAGCAGAAATAGTCAAGGAAGGTGGACCACCAATTACAACATGACAGGGCAAAGATTCAGATTGCAATTCAGCCTCATGGTAGTGAAATCCACCACCCCTGTGAATTTGTATGTGCATACCAACCGTTTTTTCATCATGGAATTGAATTCGATACATACCTAGATTTGGTTTTTTCGTGGATGGGCTTTCTGTATAAACCAAAGGAAGAGTTACAAAGGCACCTCCATCCATAGGCCAACTCACCAATTGGGGAAGTTCTTTAGTATTAGGACCAGGAATATTGCCCTGAAGTATGGGTGGTTTATTGACTTTTTTCAGACCCAATTTCAAAAGAGTAAAGCCAATTTCTCTGTATGACCAGAGCTTGGATGGTTTTGGTGGGATGGCATTTTTGGCAAAATCAGCGACTCGCTTAACAAACTCTAGAGGCTCTACCCCAAAGGCAAGACGGATACGGCTTTCGGAACCATAGAGATTTGTAGCCATAGAAAATCTGCTTCCTTTGACATTATGAAATAATAAAGCTGGTCCCTTTCTAGCTACATTACGTCTTTGGATTTCCGCGAGTTCCAAATATGGATCAACTTCCTCATGGATGTCTATGATTTCTTTTTTATCTCTAAGTAAATTTACAAAATCTCTAGTCGAACGTAGTGGTTTCATCATTATTTAGACAGCTATAGGATTTGGATCTTAGGAAAGAAAAAAAAGATTTTTGGATAAAATGAATTGAATCGATTCATAATCAGAACAAATTTATCCTTTAAGGATGTGTTTCCTGATTTCAATTTCTCAGAGGACAAATGGCTGAAAAAAAAACTAAAATTGTAGATAAAAAGCGAATAGCAGTATGTGGCGGAACTCTCGGAAGAGAGGATAAATCCTATGTTCGAGGTCAGGTTGTTGATGTTGGGATTGATGATATTACAAAAGCAGAAGAGATTTGGGATTTATTAACTGGATTATTTAAAGGCGAGGAGGAGGAAGTAACTCCTTTCTTAGATTTTAGTTTAGCTCCCGTTAGAAAGCCTCTCCTAAGAATTGAAGTCTATGATGATTCCGAAAAGCTGATGTATACTTCAGAGACGGTAGTTGCAGATGAAGATGGTTTCTTTTCTCATGAAATTTCTAAAACCCTTGCACCAGGTAAATATATATTTGAAGTTAATTTAGAAGGCTTGGATTCCTACCGTCAGTTCTCTAAGGATTTAGCGAATAATCGCAGTAGTAAGAAAGATTCTGAAATTAAAAAAAATCCAGTTCTAGGTAGAGGAAGACTCAGAATCCTTCCGAATGATTATTCAAATTATGTTGTAACTTCTGATATAGACCAAACCTATTTGGCTACTGATATTGCCTCCAAGGCAGGGAAGCTTTCGGCACTTTTTGAATCCGCAGCTCAGAAACGTGCCCTACCAGGAATGCCTGAGTTGTATAGAAGGCTTCGTAAAGATTTAAAGGATGCTCCACTTATATTTATTTCTGCAAGTCCTCACTTTTTTAGAAGAACACTATTTGCTACTATCAAGAAACACAATATTGAATTTGAATCCATACACCTTAAGTATTTAGAAGGAACCATCAAAGGAGTCTTAGATAAGATTATAGGAACAACTGTTAATCCTATCAATTTATTATCTGGTGGATTTAGATCTGCACTTATGAGAACGAGTAAGTTTCTAGGTGCTTCTTACCAATCTCTTTTCGATCAAATGGCTTATAAATTATCTATTCTCTTGCAAGCGCGGACTTATATGCCAACCCATACCAAAGAAATACTTTTGGGAGATAATACTGAGTCAGATTTTATGATTTTTACTCTATACCAATTGATTCTCTTACAAGATTGGGATGGAGATGAACTGGAAGAGTATTTGTATAAATTAAACTTTCTTGGACGAGATGCAATAACAAGAGATAATGCAAAAAGCATCCGAAAGATAGCAGAAATGAACTGGAAAATCCACGGCAAGATAAATCCTGTTCAAATAGCAATTATTAACAAAACAGATCATGGACCTGACGAAAAAGAAATGCTCACCAAAGTTATGTTAGCCCTTCCTGGCGGAGGAAAAAGGGCAGAACAAACCTTAGGCGGGAAAGTCCCATTTCAGGCATCTGAAGGAGCCTTAGGACTTTCCGTTTTACTTCATGCTGCGGGTTTTATGGAATTTGAGTCTATCTTTCAAGTGACTCTGACTATGGTGGGGGAATGGTTGGAAGGTAAAGTTATAGATGATAAATATTTATATGAACTTTCGAAGAGACTCACAGCAACTCAGGTTTCCGCAAGCGAGAAGAGAAAATTTGTAGAAGAAGTCTTTGAAAGAATGATGAAACTATAGAATTTGCTTATATTGCTATTTAAGAATCTTATGAATTATAAGATAAAAGTTCTTTACAAGTTTTTAAAATATAATACACTTTAACCAAAGTTAATTAAAATAGGAGATAAAATATGGTTCAGAAAATAAATATATCTATTCCAGAAAAAGAAAGAGAATTAATTGCAAATGGCTTAATGAAACTGCTAGCAGATACCTACACGCTCTATCTGAAAACACATAATTTTCACTGGAATGTAACTGGTCCTATGTTCCAAACTTTACATATCATGTTTATGGAACAATACACAGAATTGTGGAATGCCATAGATTTGATTGCAGAGAGAATTCGCTCCCTGGGATATTTTGCCCCTGGATCTTACAAGGAATTCACAAAGCTTTCTTCGATTTCAGAAGAGGATTCCGTACCAAAAGCAAAGGACATGGTGAGAAATTTGGTATTGGGTCATGAAATGACAATCAAGACAGCTCGTGATATCATTCAACCTGCAGAGGCGGGAAATGATGAATCAACCTTGGACTTAGTTACCCAAAGACTCACCATTCATGAGAAAACAGCGTGGATGCTTAGATCCTTATTAGAAGAGGAGTAGATTCAAGAATTTTTATATTCTGATATATTCATTGTATAATCAATCACATAGAGTGGCCGGTCTTTGATTTCTTCATAGATTCGTGCCACATACTCACCCAAAATACCAATACTAATTAGAATGAATCCACCTGTTAGGCAAATCAAACCAACGATAGTAGCCCACCCAGGATTATATATTATAGAATGATCAAAGAAAAAATGCTCTAACTTTCTATACACTGCATAAATTCCTATTGCAAAACCAAAAAAAGCAACAATAATACCAACAAATAAACTAAAACGAAGCGGTAGTGGTGAAAAAGAAATAGCTGCATTTGTTGCCAATGAAAGCATTTTACTAAGAGGATAATTTGTTACTCCTGCTACTCTAGGGCTTCTCTTGTATTCTACAGCTGTTTGAGGCAGTCCTATCCAGACAAACATACCTCTAAGGAACCTATGCTTTTCTCGGAGTTGATTGATTCGATGGAGGCATTTAGATGAGATTAAACGAAAATCACCAGAATCGACTGGAAGATTTTTATGAATGAATTTTCTCATTGCTCTGTAAAATATCCAAGCAGATGCTAATTTAAAGAAAGATTCCCCTTCTCTTTCGGTTCTCTTTCCATAGACTACATCATAGCCTTCTTCATATTTCTTTATCATTTCCAATATGACCTCTGGTGGATCTTGCAAATCAGCATCGATGATGACTATAGCATCGCCTTTTGCAAAATCTAATCCAGCAGTAACCGCCATTTGGTGTCCAAAATTGCGAGAAAAACTAATTACCTTAATTGACTTATTTTTACTGGCAAGTTCCAATAGAAAGCTAAGAGTATTATCCCTACTTCCATCATTTATAAAGATTAATTCAACATTACATTTTAAACTTGCTAAGGTATTTGAAATTTCTTTCTGAAAAAAAGGAAGAGAGTTCTCCTCATTATAACAAGGAATTATAATACTAAGAAGTTTGGGATATTTTTTAGGTTTTAGTATGTAATTCATAAATGCTTAGTGTATCAATATTTACTATCTTAGTTAATAAATTGAATCAAAAATGTTCTAAAGACTCAATTTTTAATAAATAAAAATTTTAGGTTCCTCTATACAAGTTTAAAAGACATTACGTAAATTATCTTACAACCAATGACCTGAACCTGGAATGTATTTCTCAGGAATGGTAGGTTTAAAGAAAGATTTCTTCGATGCGATAATATTAAAATACAATATGTGACGTAGTGCAGCTACACCATCTTTCCAAGTAATCTTTTTCCCTTCTAAATAATTTCTTGGATAATAGGAAATTGGAAATTCTTTAACTCGAAGTCGCAATCGAGCAATTTTTGCAGTGACTTCTGGTTCAAATCCGAATCGATTGGATTGTAAATTGATGTTCTGTATTATATCCGCTTTAAAGATTTTATAGCATGTTTCCATATCAGAAAGATACATACCGGAAAATAAATTGCTAAGTAAGGTAAGTAGCCTATTGATCAAATAATGGAAGGTTCTATGAACTTGGTGGACTTCTTTACGAAATCTAGAACCAAATACTGCATCAGCCTTATCTTCTATCACAGGTTGTATAAGTCCAGGTAGCTCTTCCATATCGTATTCAAAATCAGCATCTTGAACAACCATGATGTCTCCATGTGCCTGCTCGAATCCTCTGCGAAGGGCTGCTCCTTTACCTTGATTCTTTTCTTGATTCAGAATTAAATGTTTCGATTGAAATTTAAAGGAATTTAATATTTGCAAGGAATCGTCTTTGGATGCATCATTGATGAATACTAATTCTTTATTTAAAGGTAATTTTAATTTATCAATTTTTTCTAAAAAAGACTTTAGATGTCCCGCTTCATTGTAAATGGGAATGATGAGAGATATGAGTTTGTAGGAAGACGAAGGTGATGGAATGGCTTTGGATTGTTTCTTTGCAATTGCTTTCATGGGTTTAATTTCTAAATTTTGTTTATTTATCGTTAATAGAGAAAATTAAAGATAAATTTGAATAGAATAATTCATATTCAAATTTAATCAATCTAAGGAAAGAAAAAAAATAATACATGAAATAAACATTTTTAAGAATAAAAGATATTATTTAAAATTATTTAAAATCAATTCAAGTAAACTTAAAAAATAGTTTCATCAATAATTCGAAGCAGGTATTGTCCATAATTGTTTTTCTTTAATGGTTCGGCCAATTCCTTCAAGTCTTTTGCTGAAATGTATCCTTTTCGAAAGCAGATTTCTTCAGGACAAGCGATTTTTAATCCTTGCCTCCGTTCTACTGTTTCGACAAAGGCAGAAGCTTCTAATAGAGATTCATGAGTTCCTGTATCTAACCAAGCATAACCTCTACCCATGAGTTGAACGTCTAAGGTTCCTTTTTCTAAATAAATTTTATTTAGATCGGTTATTTCTAATTCACCCCTTGTAGAAGGTTTTACAGATTTGGCATATTCTACAACATTCTCGTCATAAAAATACAAGCCTGTTACCGCATACCGAGATTTTGGCTTAACAGGTTTTTCTTCTATAGAAATTGCTTTTTGTTTGCTATCAAATTCAACGACTCCATAACGCTCTGGATCATTTACGTGATAGGCTAAAACAGTTGCTCCTGATGATTTTTGTACAGAGGTATGTAATAAATGATCCATACCATGACCATAGAAAACGTTGTCCCCCAAAACCAAAGAACAGGCTTCCCCACCATTTAAAAATTTATCGCCAATCAGAAAAGCCTGAGCCAATCCATCAGGTGAGGGTTGTACAGCATATTCTAACCTTATGCCCCATTGAGATCCATCACCTAACATATCCTTGAACAAAGGGATAGCCTCTGGTGTAGAAATTATCAAAATTTCTCGAATTCCAGATAACAGCAAGGTAGAAAGCGGATAGTATATCATTGGCTTATCATAGATGGGAAGCAATTGTTTGCATATTACTTTTGTTACAGGATAAAGTCTTGTGCCCGACCCCCCTGCAAGTATAATACCTTTCTTAATCATTATCCAATTCCTTTGTATTGTTGCTCATAATAAGATTGATAGGAACCAGAAAGAATCTCACTCCACCATTCTTTGTTGTTCATATACCAATCAACTGTTTCTTCTATTGCTTGTTCAAATGAGTATTTAGGTGTCCATCCAAGTTCTTTTTCTATTTTTGATGGATCTATAGCATAACGAAAATCATGTCCCGGTCTATCCGTTACAAAGGTTATAAGTTTTTTATGAGGTGCACCTTGGGGATGCCTTAAATCCATTAAGTTGCAGATTAATTCTACTATTTCAAGATTATTCTTTTCGTTCCTTGTTCCAATATTATAGGTTTCACCAAATTTCCCTTTATGTATTGCTAAATCTATGGCCAAACAATGGTCTTTTACATAAAGCCAATCTCGAATATTTTCTCCTTTGCCATAAACAGGAAGTTGTTTACCTTGAAGACAATTAAGAATCATCAGAGGAATTAATTTTTCTGGAAAATGAAATGGTCCATAATTATTAGAACAGTTGGTTGTAATTACAGGCATACCATATGTATGGAAATAGGACCTAACTAAATGGTCAGAACCAGCTTTGGATGCCGAATAAGGTGAATTAGGTGCATATGATGTTGATTCCGTAAATGCTCCATCAGCTCCCAATGAACCAAACACCTCATCTGTAGACACATGAAGAAATACATTAAGTTTTCCTTTTTCATGTAGATTTCTACCAATCTCAAGCATATAAAATGTTCCTAAAACATTTGTCTTGACAAATTCTTCAGGACCAGTAATTGATCTGTCTACGTGAGATTCTGCAGCAAAATGAACTATTTCATTGAAATCTATTCCATTCAAAGCAAGAGAAAGTTCCTCTTTATTAGCAATATCTGCCTTAATAAAATGAAATCTTTTTTCATCTTTCCATTTAGCAAGATTTCGCAAATTACCTGCATAAGTTAATTTATCTAACACGATTACTTGAATATCTTCATAGGATTCTAATATTGTGTGAACAAAATTAGAACCAATGAATCCAGCGCCACCGGTAATAAGAAGTTTACGTTGTGTCATTTGATTATTATTAATTATTCCTTAAGAATATCTTTTGAATTGAAATATTAAAATTTTCATTTTTAAAATAAATTACAAATAAATACAAAATAGATGGTAAAAGGACTATATTGATTCTACTATACGCAGTTTTTAATAACCAAGAAATATCAAGGCTAAATAAAAAAATTAGGTTCAAAAAAAGAAACAATAAAAATAAGTAAATACTAGCAAATCTATGTATAACGTTGCGAGATAAAATAATATTTATAATAAGTGATATTACTATCAGGCCTTTTAATTCTATAATGTGATAATTAAAGAATTTATTAAAAAGTAAAATTAAATAATCATTTTGAATTAAATTAAAAAATAAAAAAGAGATGCCTTTAAATGTAAAATCAGACTCAAATGATTCGATATTTAAATATACGAAGTATTTCCAAAATAAAAAAAGAAAAAAAATAAAAATTAATGTAATTAGATATTTAAAAAGTTTGTAACTTTTATTTGTTCTATTAAAATATATTAAAATTAAAATAAGTAAGAAAAGAAATATAACAGAGAACATGAATCCTTCATTTTTTAGCAATGATAAGAAAATTAAAATTAATGCAATCATATTCCAATTATTATCAATTAATTTCAATTCGGTAACTTTATTAAAATTAATATTATTACTAATAACATACAACAGTATAAGTAAACTCATTGATAGAATATGATCAGCGCACAATTCAGAAATAATTGAAAGATAATTAAAATTTAAAGTTAAAATCAACAATAGAATAAAAATAAGCCAAGAATTAGTTTTATTTACGCTACTTACAAAAATAGATATAGTTATTATAAAAAAGAGAACATTTAAAAAAAGAGGAATATTTTGATTCCAAGAACCCCAAATCAAAGAAAGAGAAGATATTAATGCAGGTAATGTAAACGGATAATCCATATGATGCCAATTTACATCGAATAGCTTCACAGTTGAATTAAATATAATATTTAATGAATTTGTTTTAGCTTTTAAATTCCACATTGACCAAGAATCCCACATACCATAAGGCTCTAAATTCCACTTTAAGAATAGAAAGTATATTCCTATGAATGAAAATAATAAAAAGAAAAATATTTTTATGAAATTCAGTGAATTATACCATTCCAGGTAAGATTCTTTGAACATAATTCTATATTTCTTTATGCTTATCAAATATGAAACTATCAGAATATACGGAATTAAACATTTTAATAAAAATTCATTTCTACTTAAAAAAGGAAATAGGATGAATACAATTTGAGGTATTAAAGAGTAATAAATTATATTTAAAAAAATAAAAATTATCAATTTTTATAACCATATACATCATAGTTTGTAGTTTTAAATAATAATTCATAGTTCAAAGGCATAGTAATCTTATATTTATTATATATAACACTTAAATGATTTTTATTATTGGTTAAAATCATTGATGCATTCTTAGAATTATTAATATCATAATCTAATGGAGCGAATGCATATTGAATTAATAAGTTCATATTGCCTATAGCAGGATCTAATATTTCTGGATAAATGTATAGTTTCATTTCTCTATTTTCGTTAATATTATATCTAATTTCATGTAATTCATTGAGTATCAAGGTTGGATTTTGCACCTTACCAATTAATGCGCTAAAATCTTTTTTATAAAATTTTATAGCTTGATTGTAAACTTTATATTGAGAATACACAATAAAAAACAAATAGATTAGAGACAAAGCAAATAAGGATCTTTTAATATTCATAATTAATAATTGATAAAAATTAAAATGGACTTTCAAAATCTTTCCATTTTGGAAGAATCTTATCCTTGGGAGAGATAATACAGTCTTTGGAAGGAAGACCCCAATTGATTGCTAAATCTATATCATCAAATAAAATTCCTCCTTCACTTTCTTTCGAATATTCATTTGTAACTTTATAAAGAAACTCTGTATCATCCTCTAAAGTTAGAAAGCCATGAGCAAAACCAGATGGAACCCAAAAGATTTCATGATTCTCTTCGGTGAGAACAACAGAAATATGTTGTCCATATGTTTTGGAATTCTTGCGAATATCCACTGCAACATCTAATACTGAACCTCTCGTTACTCTTACTAATTTACCCTGATCCATAGGAGGGGCTTGGTAGTGTAAACCACGGAGAACATTCTTAGCAGATTTGGAATGATTGTCTTGTCGAAATAGCTCAGGGATCCCAAGATCTTTGTATGTAGATGACTTAAAAGATTCCATAAAGAATCCACGGGAATCCCCATGCACTTGAGGAAGGATTAATACAGGACCAGAAATTGGGAAAGTTTGGATGTTCATCTTAGGTAAAAATCAAAATATCTACAACATTTTTTTAGATATAGCTAGTATCAAGTAAAGATTGGTAGAATGCATTTCTATCTTTTTGTTTTTCAAGGATAGCTTTACTTTCAGATTTGTAGAAATAAGAATTTAATTAAATCTGGTCTTAAAAGATCGTTAACATTATGGAAAGTTGTAAACTTAAATGGAAGTGAAACTCAAAATTTGTATTGTGGTTTATAATCACAGTTTCGATATCATAAAAACTAATATAGAGTCTATTCTTAAGCAAGAAATTACCTGCGTAATTATAATAGTAGATCATTCCCCTAATGACTTTCTTGAATCAATCATTAGAAAAACTTATGATTCTAATGTTGTGCAATTTTATTCAAGAAGCAAATTTAATAAAGGTTATGGTGCAGGTAATAATTTTGGTTTCACTCAAGGAAAGTTAAGTGATTATTATCTAGTTTTGAACCCTGATGTAGTCTTACTACCTGGAGTTTTGACTAGTCTTATTGCAACATTAGAAAATAATCCAAAAATAGGTTTAAGCTTTCCTAAGGTTCTGAATGAAGATGGAACGATACAATACAACATCAAAAGAAAGCCCACACTATTTGCATTATTAGGTAGGAGATTTTCTGTAATAAGTAAATTGAATTTTATAAAGCAAGCTATGGATTCTTACGAATTCAGAGATTTTGATTATGAGAAAGATTCGATAGTAGAGTATGTTGGGGGTTGTTTTATGCTCTTCCCATCTAAAGTTTATCATGAGTTGAATGGTTTTGATGATAACTATTTTATGTATTTTGAAGATTATGATTTGTGTAATAAATTAAGATCAAGAGGACTTCTAATCCAATATTTATCTAAGGTTTCTATAATTCACTCATGGCAGAGAGGTTCTCATAAATCAATTAAGCTTTTCTCCATCTTTGTTAAAAGCATGATTCGATTTTTCTGGAAATGGGGCTTGAAATGGTATTAGGAATAATTGTAAGTTTTTATCCCAATACAAATGAATTATTAGAGTCTCTAATTTCTTTAAATGGGGAAATTGATGAAATATGTTTGGTAGAAAATGGAAGTCCGATAAATATTCAAAATAAAATTAAAGATATTATTCAAAAAGAAAAAAAGAGAATCCCTTCTATAAAATGGATACAAATGGAATCCAATATAGGATTAGCTGCGGCACAAAATATAGCATTAGAATATGGCTTAAAAAAGAAATTTGATTTTTACTTGTTATTAGATGATGATTCTATACTACAAAAAGGCTCAGTAGCAAATTTACAAGAATATCTTATAGAAAATCCTAAGATTGGTCTAGTTGGTTCTGATATTAAACATCAAGGTTCCAACCGAACACAGAAATATCCAATTATTTCATCTAATGGTTGGATCTATAGAAAATATATAAACATTAATGAAACTTCTTTGACTGATGTGTCTACCGTTATAGCATCTGGTAGTTTAATAAGATCGAATTGTTTAAAATCGACAGGCCTTATGAGGGCTGCTTACTTTATTGATTATATAGACATTGAATTTTGTTTGAGAATAAGATCTTTAGGATGGAAAATTGCTGTAATTAAAAATTCAATAATTTATCATAAATTAGGTGAAGAGAAAGAAATCAATTTATCTTTAGGTAAAATTTATCCTACCAATCATAGCCCTCTGAGAAGATATTACATGACCAGAAATAGAATTTGGACTTGGAAATTATATGCTTTTACTTTTCCGAAATGGTTCATTTATGACTTTATCAATTTTTGCTTCGATATTGTACGATTCAGTATATTTGATCAAGAAAAATTAAGTAAATGGAAAATGTTCAGTAAGGGGATTATAGATGGAATATTAAAAAAGGAAGAAAGAAATTATATTTCTTAATATTCCTTGCTGATGAAATTTAAATTTAAACTTAAAATAGATTCTTTTAATATAATGAAGATTTTTTAAATTTGCAAAATTTGTCAAAAGTATAATATCATTATTAGACAAAGACTTTGAATATATATTTAGAAATTCTCCCGCTTGTAAAATTCTTTTCATATGGTTTCTTTTCCAATTTGTAATAAAAAGAATTGGCTTATTCAATAAAGTAATTAACCTATTAAGATTAATTACTTTAAAGCCTATAGCATTATCCGTATGAATTCTATAATTTATATAGGATTTCTTATCGGAAATAATAGTACCAAAAACCTTAGCTAATATAGATAGCCAGTAGTCATGCATTGAGGAATCTTTAGGATAAATTTCAATTAATTTTAATAATGATTTATTAACCACTACAGTGCAACCGGTAACTGTTGGTTGGCACAAGAGATTATTTAGCTTTGTATAATTTGGATTTAAGCCTACAGATTGCCAAAATGTTTTTGTTTGTAATACTCCATCGTGTGATATTATTTTTAAGTCGGAATGATAAAGTATTGGATGAGAAGCTCCTAAATGTTCTTCCTTATTTTTAATTTTTTCTACAGCTGATTTTAGTTTATCAACTTCCCAAATATCATCCTGATCAGAAAATGCTATATAATTATTCTTTCTACCAAATTTTTTAATTAGATAAAAGAAACTTTCTTGGGCACCTATATTTTTTCCAAGTATGATTTGACCATTAAGCTTTAATTTAATAAATAATTTTTTTATTAATTCTACTGAATTATCGGTTGAACCATCATCCCTAATGTAAAGTTCAAATGGATATGTTTGATTTTTAATTGAAATTAATTGTTCTTCTATAAATTTACTACCGTTATATGAAGATAATAAGATAGAAACTTTTTGAGTCATGAATAATGTCTGATTTTAATCAATACCTGATGTTTTTTTAATTTATACAAAAAATCATGAAATATTCCTCGAGGATACATATCCATTCCTAATAGATTGGCATTTTTTGAATAATTTTTATCATCATAAATATCTTCTGACCATTGAGCGTATAGATTCTTTACAAAAACAATATTTTTGGATGAAATTCTCAAATATTTAAATATCTCAGCCGTATTTGTAGTTAGAATACTAAAGGGATTACTTATCAATATATAATTAGATTTCAAAATTCTCAAGGACAGATCAACATCCCACAATTCATTGTTAAGGTGAATTTTTGATTTTTTATTCAATTTTTTCCATACTTTAGATTTTACAAAGAAACAATGTTTAGAAATTCCAGAAATTTCTTTTTCTATCCATTCGTTACACCAAATTTTACTTCGATGTTTGGTTAATTTGTTACAAGATGTATCAATAAAACCGTTTTTACCGAAAATTAGACCTGAATATATCAACTTGTCTTTAGAATTCAAAACAATTGGAGTTACAGCAGCAACCTTTGATTCAATATTCAATTGAATTAATTCATAGAGAAAATTTATATTTTGAGGATATAAATTAGGATGCAAAAAAAAGAAATAATCTGCTTTGTTATATACTAAGATTTCTTCTAATTCTGAATTAGATGCATAATAAAAATAATCCTTCTTTTCTTTTAAATATCTTAAATCTCTGTTTATTGTTAATGAGAATATTTTAGGAATTAGAAATTGAATGGATATTGAATGAGAAATAGATTTTAAAATTTCTTTAATAAATAAATTAATATCTACTGAGTGTTTATATTTTTCAGGAAGAGGAATAATAATTAATACTTTATTTTTCTCTTTAATTTGCCTTTGAACATGGTAAGTAAAGGGAAAGTTCCCTTTTTCAATATTAATTATATTTTCTTTCTTTGCTTTAAAATGTTCGTGAATAGCTTTAAGTGAACTGTCTATGCAGATTTGTTGCTTTTTATGAGAAAAACTTGATCTATGCAATCTCCATTTGTATAAATGCTCGGGTATGAAATGTATAGAATCTGTGAACCGCGAAGCCCTGAGGGCAAATTCATGATCCTGACTACCATCGAAACCTTCTCTATAACCTCCCATTTTTTGCAAAAGATTACGAGAAACAATAACTTGATGACAAATATAATTATTTGCTAATAATTTAAATATTGAAAATTTATTTTTAATTGAATAAGAAAAAATTCCTAGTCTTTCTGAATTATAAATCTCATCTGTATATATAAATTCAGGATAGTTATTTTGTTCTATGAAATTTACAACTGATGAAAGTGAATAGTTTAACAATTCATCATCATGATCAAGAAATGTGATATAAACTCCTTTAGATGCATTAAATGCTAACTTAGTTGTTTTAGCAATACCTTGATTCTCTTCTGAAGAACGTAATAGTATTCGATCATCTTTTTCAATATCATAATTTAAATAATTATTTAAATTATCATCGGAAGACGCATCATTCCATAAAATTAATTCCCAATTTTGGTAGGATTGCTTCCTGACTGATTCAATCATTTGTTTCAAATGATTAATATTAGTATTATATACTGGAACTAAAATGCTAATTAAAGGATTGATAGTAATATCCTGCTTTAAGAAAGTTTTTAGCTTAAAGAAATTTCTTAACCTATAACTATATTGAAAACAAAGAAATATAATTTTTCTAAATATTATTTTCATAGAAAAAATTTATTGAAAAGGTTTCTCAGGATAAGATAAATATATTTAATAATCTTAGGAACGACCATTGGTATAAAATCATATTTGTTGATACCGCTGAGAATATCACTAGGAGGTTGAGTCCACTTATCTAAATGTTCTATAGAATGGAAATCTATAGAGTCATAGGATCTCCATAGTATAAAACAAGAATGAATGCTAGCAAAAGCTGAGTCCATTCCAGCATACAGATGTATATTTTTAATTTTAATATCTGAATTTTGAAATGCATATTTCAATTTTTTCTGACTAAATATTGCAATACCTGAGTGTGGATTTAAAGCAGACCTAAATTCATGATTAAATATTAATTTTTGATTGTAATTCCAACCTGGAATAGATTTTATATCTATACAAATATTTTTATTATTTAATGAATATTCAATTCGATTTGGATGTAGAATTTCATTAATCAATGAAATTCTATCAAATTTCACTACTCGTTCAAAAGTAGCTTTTGTTAACAAAATATCATCTTCTATATTGATAAAATAATCAAAGTTATTAATATCTTTCTCCATTTCAGATAAACTTGCATACATTATTTCGGTAGGATTAGAAATCTGATCCAAAAAGTCAATATCTAAAGGTAATATAGATTTTTGGTCATAACCACATAAACGAATACTCACAGAATCTGAAAGGGTTTCAAGTGATGAAATTACTTTTGATAATTTTTCTTTTCTTACTAATTTCTTTTTATCATAATCTTTAGAATTATTTTTACCATATACTGAAGATTTACCTTTAAAGTAACTATTTGACCCAAAAAAATGATTTATATGTACTAAAATTTTCAATGTAATTTTTAAGAGTAAATAAACTGAAAGATTTTTCTAACGATAGATTTCAATCCACTTAGTGACCTCAAATAATTTAAGATTTGTGGAAGGAAAAAATATGATAAAATTTGGTAGTTTTTATTTATTAAGTGAAATTTGTCAAGAAGTTGCAGTTGAGATTTATTTAATAAAGAATTTCTCATTCTTGTCCTTTCTTGCTCTAGAAGCAACAAATTATTAGGATTAGAACCGAATCCAAATGTATTGAACTGACTGATAGGCATAGGTATATAATATACACTTGCACCACCCACTCCGATTGCCTTAAGAAAAAACTCTACATCAGCTGCAATTTTATAATCTAAATCATAAAGACCAAATTTTTTAAATAGAGAACGTTTAATAAAACTAACACAATGCCAAAGCACATTATATGATAAAAAATATAGATCTAAATCTTTAGGACTTACTCCATATTTAATTTTCTTGCCATTATCGATTAGCATATCTCCATAAATAATATCCTCACTGATTCGATTATCAGTCCAGACTTTATTTAAGACGTTCTCATCAACCAATAAATCACCTGAGTTTAGGAAAAGACAATATTCCCCTTTTGCATATTTGATACCTTTATTTTGTGCATCGTAAATTCCTTTATCTGACTCACTTACCCATTTAGAAAATCCATCTTTATATTTTTCGATAATAAATTTACTATCATCCTTAGATCCACCATCAATGATAATATGTTCATAATTTGTGAATAATTGATTTCTGACTGATAAAATAGTTTTTTCTAAACCATTAGCATCATTAAAATTGATTGTAATAATTGATACTTTAGGTATTTTCATTGTTCATCCTTTTTATTACCAAAATTATATTAGAAGGAAAACCTAACCAATATATATGTTTTAAAAAATAAAAAATTGATTTCTGCAAATTTAAATTAAGAATAGCTTCAAGAGCAATTTTTTTCAATTCCTTGGAAGTAAATAAATTAAGATTTTCTTCATTAGAATAAAAATCTTTTCCTAATAATGTATATAATTTTCTATGAATTTTTTTTGGTAAAAAATGAAGTAAAGGCAATCCAGTATGAAACTCTAAAGGATGGCATCGATTTGGAGTAGTCAAAACGACTCCCTTTTTTGAAACTCTGATTAATTCTTGGATAAACGAAATTCTATTTTCATCATTACCAACATGCTCAACCACTGCATGAGAAAAAACCCAATCAAAACTAGAATCTTTGAATGGCAGTATTTTTCCATCGCCTTTTACATAAGTTATTCCTGAATAAAGAGATTCTAACTCTTTAAAATCACCAAGTCCTAAAGCAGTTAAGTTAGTTTTAAAAGGATAATACTGTTCAAAAAAATTGGAAGAGACATGGTCTTGCGCTGAAACACCTACATCTAAAATTTTATTGTCCTTTGTAAAATTAGTTTCATTATGGAAGACATCAAATACTTTTTTTCGAATCTTAATTAATGAATTATTTGCAAATTTTGAAAAACCAAAATTAGAGAATTTAAAATATGAATCTTCTTTTCTAATTTTCATTTTACTTATTTTTAAAATTTAACAATTTTTGTTCAAAATCAAAACGATGAAAACGCGAAATCGAATCCAAGATCAGACCTATAGCTAAGGATAATATTGAAGTAATCATTAATCCTGTGGATAATATAGCCAAGGGAATATGGTAAACATATTTAGCTTTAATATAGTCATTAATAACTGGATAAGCAGAAAAAATACTTAGTAGAAAAAGAACAAAAGAAATAAATCCAAAAAAATGAAAAGGTTTATAATATTTAAAGATCCAAATGATTGTTCTTAGAACTTTAAAGCCATCTATAAAGGTATTTAATTTAGAAAAACTTCCTTCAGGTCTATCAACATAGTTTATTCCATGTTCCACGATCTGAAACCTCTTATCAAGAGCATGTAAAGTAATTTCTGTTTCTAATTCAAATCCTTTGGAAAGTATAGGAAAATTTTTAACAAAACGCTTAGTCATCACTCTATATCCAGACATTATATCATTCAAATCAGTGTTAAATAATACATTTATAATGACTTTAACTAAAATATTTCCGAAGTTATGAAAATACCTTTTGTTCTCCTTTTGATAAGCCCCACTTAAGTGCCTATCTCCAACAACCATATCGACTTTTGAATTAGTAGCTATTTCTAACATTTTATCAAGATCTTTAGCCTTATAAGTAGTGTCGGCGTCTACTAAAACATATAAATCTGCATCTATATTTTGAAATGCCAAACGAACAGCATTTGCCTTTCCTTGTCGATTTTCGGATAATATATTTCCTTTTATTCTAAACTCTGAAAATGTTTCTTTCGTTACATTGAATGTATTATCATTAGAATTATTGTCTATAACTACTATTTGAAAATTTTTATCAAGTTTGTAAAAATCCAAAATTGTCTCTCTGATAGTAAGATCTTCATTAAATGCCGGAATTATAATAGCTATATTGTTCATTTTACCTACAATTTATGGAATTTTTATTAAGAAATTACCATCTGTTCTTTCTAAAATAATACCATTTTTAATTATATATTCATCAAGCTGAATTAGATTATATAATCTAATTTTATCAGTATAATAAGAATCCTTTAGCCAATCTTTACGCCATGAAGTTGTAAGTTTATTAGTAATCCAGTAATTCTTAGAATTATTTCTCAAAATAGCCAGATCGGCCTGAATATCATCTGTGAGACCAAGATCCAATGAATAAGAATCTGATAAATTTTGATAGTCTTGATAATAACGTAAACCGTTTAATTGAAAAGGATAGACCGTATTTTTAGTAGATATTCCTCTTTGATTCATAAATATTGCAGGTTCATAGTCATGTATATTTTTAAGATATTCTATATTGCCATTCGATGAAAAGTAAGATAAAATAGATTTAATTTTATTAAATTGATTCTGATATATAAAAAAAATAAGTAATAAAATTATTCCATGTTTTACATATTTATATTTACTTAAGTAACTAGAAGATAAGAAAAGGGAAGGAAATATTGACAATATTAAAAAAGACGAAAGTATATACCGAGTCTGATGTGATCCGAAAAGGAAATTAAAACTGAAAGTTAAGAACAAAAATAATAGTCCCAATATGAATAGTTTCTTATACAAAATTTGTTTAAATAATAAAAATGTAATAAAAATAAAAAAAACACCTAATTCTATAGACTGATAATTTACATTTTCAATGAGATCGTTAAATGTTTCTAACTTATAAGCTTCAAAATTTCCTGAAAATATTCTCAGCGGTAGTAAGAAATAAGAGGATAAAGTCTTAGTAAACGTAAACGAGTTTAAATTAGATATAGTTAACTGAAAGTAATCTAACTCAGACATTCCTTGGTGGCCAAAATAAAAAGGCCAAAAAGGATTCTTTAAATACAATAAATTCTTACCATAATAAAGAAGAGGAAGTAAACTAAATAAAAATAAAGAATTTAAATCTTTAAACTTAAACTCTTTCAGTCTTATTCTTTCTTTGAAAATTATAAATAAAGATAAAAATACTAAAATAAAAGAAGTAGCCAGAGAAGTATATTTTATTGATACCGCAAATAGTAAGAAATTGATCATCCAAATTAAATAAAAAATATCCTTCCTAATCCAAAATAAATATAAAAAATATAATGCTAATATTTCGAGTGTACTGTTCCCAAAGTCAATATAACAAGATGCAGCATATTCTAAAGATATCCAATGATTTAATAAAAATATTACAGGGAGAATCCAAATACTTTTAAACCTATAATTGTTACTTAAATTAGAAACAAAAATTAATAAAATAAATAAAAATATAAAGTGGAAAAACTTTGGCAAAAAATAATCCTTAGATAAGATATATCCAAACCAAAATAGAACATCTAAACCTTTAGGTAATGCATTATAAAAACTAAAATTATTTGAAAATGAAATCTTCCTATTCGGCATTAATGGTAAATGATAAGCTAAAGCATCCCAAGTGATTTCAGGGAGAGATAACATGATTAAGTAATAAATAAAGAACGGAATTAAAAGAATAAATAAGTAGTATTTTTTGAATAAACCAAAAATGGAATATTTATAAATAAATAAATTCTGAAAATAAGTTCTAAATTTAAAAATTTCAATTCTAATTTCTAAAGATATTGTAATTGATGATATTAATATAATAATTGCGACAGTTTGAATATTTAACTCATAAAAAAAATAAAAAATAGTAATCAAGAGAGAAATAAAATATATTCCTGTTATAATATAAATACATGAATAAAATTTATATAAAATTTTACCTTCTAGACTAATTTGAAAGATTCTTAATACAGAAAATCCAAGAGCATACAAAAAAATACATAAGCCTATAAAATAAAATAGATTAAAGAATACGTTTAAAATGAACATATTGTGTGGAATTAAATTTTTAAGAAAGATATAAAAAAGATTAAATAAGCACTAATACGGAATTTGGATAATATCTAATTTTAATTTTTATAAATATAAATCAAAAAGGAACAACTAATATTTGCCTTATTTTACAGACATTCATCTGGTTAAAATCTTCTTTAATAGAAGGACTAAATATGACAATTTCACATTCTTCATTTTGCAATTTAGATTTATCGAAGGGTAAAATTCCATACTCTTGAGAGCCATTTTCCGAAAAGGTTCTCATTGAATTTAAAAGAATATTAAAAAGTGAATTTGTAGAATTCTTATTAGTAACTAAGAGGAAGCTATCTTGATTAATATTATAGAAATTTAAGAAACGTTTAAAAGACAATAAAGGTTCTAAATCCCAACCCCGATTAATATATATTATTCTGTTTGGTTTATTCTTTAAGGAAGTGTAGTTTTTTATAAAATTAAAAAATCTATTAGTCCTCTGAAAGTTTTCTTTTGAACTGATCTTTAAGTTTGAAAAATTAGAAGTTAAGGCATTTTTTTTCTAATCCTTCTTCTTTTGGAGCAAAAGCTATAAATGAAAAAACTAAGGGTTTGATTCGAAAATATTTTCCCAAAAATAGAGATTTTCCAAAACTTATGGAAAAGGAAATTGAAAAGGTCGAAAATACATTATACAATAGACCTTGAGAAAAATTAAGGTTTTAAAACTCATAATATAGTCTTTTGGAGAATGATCTGAATCGTTGCAATTATTGTTTGATTCTGTACATCATTAAAGTTATAATCAAATTTTAAAAATTGAAAAATGTTCATTTTTATAAACATTTTTTTTGGATTTTAAAAACTCTAACGTCTCAGTAGGATAATCAAAATATTTATAATAAACAAAATATTTCGCAGATGAATTCATTAAATATTTTTTGGAGGTTACCATTATAGAACATCTATCAGTAAAAAAAGTTAAAACTCTTGGTTTATAAAATATAATAATATCTTCTTTCTGAGTATTTTTATTTATAAAATCATAAGTGAGTTGAGAATATACAGAATTTGAATAAACACCTTCAAAATAATTTTCTTTTATAAAAAATTTATTAAAAATGTTTAATATATTAATGGCGATATTAAAAGTAAGGAAAAGAAAAATTAGTCCATTAAAAATATATTTATATTTAAAATTTAGTTTGTTTAAAGATTTAATAATAAAATACATAAAAAATGGTAATATTGAAATAATAAATCTAAGACCTTGTAGAGGAGGGTAAACTAAATATAATGATAATGTTAAAATAAAATAAATGATAAAAATATATTCTTTTTTAAAATTATCAATTACACCATATAAAAATAATAATATTCCAATAACAAAGAGAAAGTTTGAAATAATATGATCCCCTGTGTAAAAACTTTTAATTATTTCATAATAATACGGTAAATTTACTTTTATTGTATTTATAGAATCAGAAAGAAGATTATGATTTTGTGAATAATCGCTTTTAAGAAATAAATTATCAAAAATATGATTTAATAATAAAGAAATTAATACTGAAAATGATAGATTCAGAACAGATTTAATATTCTTATTTTTAATTGAATTAATTAAAACAAAAAAGATTAAAATATATAAAATTATTGATGCTGTTCTAGTATTAATTGAAGCTGATAGGAAAACTGTCAGAATTAATGAAATAAATATTTTTATTTTTCGACACTTCTCTAATAATGTAATTAAATATAAACAAAAAAGATTTAATGATGCTGAAATAATATCAGAGAGAATGTTTTGATTAAATTCTGTAATGAAACTAGATGAAGCAAAAAATGAAATTATTAAGAATAAATTCAATTTTGATATTTTCTTGAAAAACAATAAATATATGGATATATAAAATAAAAAAGAATATAAAAAATTACATATTTTCAATGAATAAATTAGATTGTTTGATAAAAATTGACCCGGTAATAGAAGTATAGGAAACATCCAAGGATAATAATTTGGACCAACTTGATGTTCAGATCTTAATAATCGAATATCACTACACTTAGATAATAAATCGAAATTCATATTCTTTAAAGATATAGATTGAGAAATATAATATGAAAAATCTCCTCCCCAATTATGAAATTCATGTATTAGTAAAAATTGAAATATAAGTATGATAATAATAATCAAAAACAAAAGTATATCAAAAATAAATGATTTTTTGCTCATTACTAAATTTTTCAATACGGAACTTGTGTGATTTCTTGTTTTCGACATAAATTAGTAATCTTACTCTTTATGTACTCTTGATTATTGAAATGTAGAACCTTACAATCTTGAAGTTTTAATTTTGATAGTTCAAATTTAGTAAGTTTAGTTAGATTATTTCCATTTACAGAAAGATTATTCATATAATTAACTAACCCATTTTCCCAATTATTCTTACCGGAGTCTATAGCCATATAGATTGATTTATTATTATAAATATTATAAAAATTTATATAAGTTATTAAAGAGTCAACATGTTCAAATTCCATTACATTGCTATAAACTATTATTAAATATTTTTCTTTAGGTAAATACTGTAAATCCTTAATAAAATTAGTAAACTTTTGAGTATTTATTGAATTATAATTAGAAGTTTTATGTATCTTTTCGATAGTCTCAAAGCAAATAAAGTAATTAGCAATAAGAATTAAAAAAATTGGAACAAAATATTTTATAGCTAAACGATATTTATACTTAAAATTAAATAGATATCTATTTATAGTTAAACCGAATATTATTATTATTATATAGAAACACAATATTCCAGGATAATCATACCGATTGTTGTTTGGGAAAATTCCATTATAAAATAAAATATTAAAAACTAAATAAATAAAGCTTAAAATCATAATATAAATTTTAATATATAGGTTATGTGACCTAACTATCTTAAGAAATATTGTTGAAATTAAAAGAATTAGGATAGAAATAATAACATAATAATTTAATAGACTACTTTTTAATAGAATCAATCTTTCATTAAGCTCTACTGAATTTCCATAAATATCTGTTCTTCCCTTAGATAAAGATAATAATATACTACTTGCTATTAGTAATGAATATATAACTGGAATTATTAAAACAATCCAATGTTTTAATTTATTAACTTTAAAATTTAATATGATAAGTATAAAAGGAAAAATTGCGAAGGGAAGAAAATTTTCCTTAGAACCCATAGCTATAATCGAACCCAGAGAAATTCCGATATAATAATAAAATAATTTTAATTTCTTTCGATTATAAAGATAATAAGAAATCAGTATTATGGAAGTCCCAAGTATGCAATAAACTTCTCCTGCACCCAATCGAGAAAAAATATCAGAAAAGTAATTATCTGATAATATCACAATAGGTATTAATAATGATAAAGTAAAATTAAAATATCGTTTAATCAATAATGAAATTGAAAAAAGAAAGAATATACAAACGAAGATTCTAAATCCATACCAAAGAATTGGAAGATCGAACCATAAAAATGTTTCAAGGATTCTAAAAAAATAATAGCTAGGTCTATACCTTGGATAAGTTCCAAATTGCCCTACTTCTGTTTGATTAATTAAGATATTTATAAATTCAGAAAATGGTCTTATTTCTAGATTATTTCCTAAAAATCGAAAAGTTTCATGGTCGTCAATTAACCACCATTTTGCATTAAGATTCTGTCCGAATAAATATAGTGTAAATATGGAGAATACGATTAGTGAGCCGTATGATCCATATTTCTTGATGAAAAGTTTAAATCTCAATTCTGCAAAAAAAATAAACAAACTTATTGAAAATAAAATAAAATTATAAATCATTTATTTAACTTTGGATTCTTTAATTATGTATGATGGTCTATTTTTTGTTTCTAAAAACATTTTGCCAACATACTCTCCTAGTATACCCAAAACAGTTAATTGTATTCCTCCTAAAAGGAGAATACTCACTAATATGGATGTCCATCCAGTAATTGCTAAATCTGTAGTAAAAAAAATTAATACTGCATATAGGGAATATATTATAGCGCAAAATGATATAAAGATTCCTAAGATAGTTGCAAAGTGAAGAGGTTTTATACTAAAAGATGTTATTCCATCTAATGCAAACATATACATTTTTTTTAAGCTATATTTACTTTTTCCCCAGAACCTCTTTTCTGGTTCATACTCAATATAGCTTTTCTGAAAACCTACATCATTTACCATTCCTCTAATAAAAAGATTTCTTTCATTGAACGATTTAAATACCTCGACAACTTTTTTATCCATTAGTCTAAAGTCGGCGGCTCCTTGTTCTAAAGCAAGTCCTGAAAGGGAATTTAGCAATCTATAGAATAAATTAGCAGTAATTTTTTTAAAAAAACTTACATTAGAGTTATCTAATCGTTTCGTATAAACTATATCATCTCCTTTCTCCCATTTTAAAATCATTTCCGGTATTAATTCTGGAGGATGTTGCAAATCTGCATCCATAGATATAGCACAATCTCCATTAGAAATATCTAAACCAGCCTTAAGCGCTATTTGGTGACCAAAATTTTTAGAAAATGAAAGATATTGAATAGAAAAACTTTTGTTTTTAATTTTCTTTATTTCATCCAAGGATCCATCGGAACTACCATCATCAATAAATATTAAATTATAATTATATTTTGTGGGTAAGGAGAAAGTTAATCGATCAACAAGTGTATTAATATTACCTTGCTCATTATAAGTGGGTATTAATATATCTATTGTCTTTGATTTATTTCTTTTTTTCATAGAGGATTATCTCTTTTAAGTTCCGTTTAAATTCTCGGAATCAATTTCAATTCATCTAAGCGTATTGCCATAGCAGACGTGCTTACTTCATATTTTTTGGCTAGCAATTCGATTCCGTCATCCTTATTCCAGTAATCCAGATTTAAGCTTCCATTAATAAATAAATAGTTCTTCAACCAGTGTTCTGGCATGAGAAGTTCTGCAGCAAAACGGTTGGCTTCTCTTTCTTTTTTAGTATCTTCTTTATCTGTTTTATTCTTACGAAACAGTATTTTATTGTCTATGTGAATACCCGTAGCTACATGCTGGAGGCAAAAATGCCCTATCTCATGAGCTAAAGTAAATCGTTGCCTAGAAGCAGAATGTCCGGAATTTACTAAAATCAATGCATTCGATAAATCCCTAAGATCTAAGGCACCTGAGACCTCATCTGGAAGTGCGTGATACTTGACTTGAATCTTTAAAAATTCTGCAATTTTCATCAAATCAACAGGATCGGATGTAATATTCGCATGATTAAGCAACTCGCTTACCTTGGTTTGAATTGTATTATTGGTTAAGCTTCTTCTCATTTTGCAATTTTCCCTTTAAAACTATCCAAAACACTTAATACATCGCCCAAAACTTTATCTGAAAACTCTATAATAGACGTCTGATCGATATCTTTACTTTGACCAGGTAGAAAATACTGCATGGGTACTTCCAAAATTTCAGAAATCTCATACAGACGCTCCACTGTGATTTTCGTCTTTCCTATTTCTAATTGGTTGTATGCAGATCGACTCATAGCAAGTTTTTCAGATATTTCGAGCTGAGTAAGTCCTTTTCTATCTCGAAATTCCGATATTTTATTACCAATGAGTTGATTTATATCTTTATTCAACATTTGAAACCATATATAATTTGAAAGTAACTTTTTTGATTAAAATGATGATATTTTATAATTTATTTTGTAGCGAAAATCAATCATTTTTTTTATTTTAAAAAATTTTTTGATTGAAAAATAACCTGACATAATTAAGTGTCGATTATTGGCGTATTAAGAGTTCGCTAAAATTTTAAAAAAGGAGAACAATACTAATGAATAACATTAAGTATTTTCTAATTCAGAACAAATTAAACACGAGTTCGGGGATAGCCTACCTTCCGCGAACTGTGTTAAATGGTTCTCTATCAGGGAAATCTCTGGTAGAGACTATCTGTTGGGGGTCAACCATCACTCCCTCAGATTGTATGGCTGTGATGGAGAATTTGGAACGGGTGGTGGCTGAACAGCTATCCCAAGGCAGATCGGTGAATTTAGGATTTGTAATTCTAAAACCTACCGTTAAGGGAAGCTTCCAAAGTCCAGAGGAAACCTTTTCTTTGGAGAAACACCAGATCGCTGTTACTGTTACGGGATCTATGGAACTTCAAAGAAAAGTAAGTCGCGCGGTTCAAGCCATACGGATTGCTTCGAGCAAATCAGCTCCTTTGCTTACCTCATGGGCAAATATTTCAGATCGTGGTAACTCCAATGTGAGAATTGGGTCTTTGATCGAAATCCGAGGACAAAGGTTGAATTTTGCCGAGAAGGAAACCAACCAAGGAGTCTTCTTTACAAAGGAAGATGGAACAAACATTCGTGTAACTGAATATTCAAGAATCGCAAATGGTTTGGTTGGAATGAAGGTTCCAGAAGGATTGAATCCCGGAGAGAGCTACAATGTGGAAGTTCGCGCCCTCTTCGGAACCAATCTTCGTGTGGGAAAATTAGATGATTCTATTTTAATCGAATAGATCATAAGTCAATCAAAAATCTTCTCTTTGGTTTGGAAAAATGTAACTTAAGTCTGGAAAAGCCAAAGAGAAGTTTAGGGAAATGTTAAGTTATGTTTTAATTAAAATTTCTTTTAAATTATAGTTTGATTAGAATATTTTATGAGAAAATTTTAAAAGTTCTTCAATCTCTTCATTTAAAGGATCAAGAAAACTACCAAATCTTGAAGATAACTTCATTGATGAAAATGTTAGTGGTTTCCCTTCTATCCCTTCTTTTCCTAGTATGATAGGAATTGACTCACCATAGATTTTGTTATATTGTTCTTGAATTAGTTCAGCCATACCATAAAGGGATAGATTTGAATCACCACCTAAATTAAAAATTTCGAATGAATCTAAATCATCTTTAATTTTTATAGAACGTAATATTACATTTAAAATTTTTTTAATTGATACAAAATTTCTTTGTGCTAAACCATTGGAAGATAAAATAAGATTCTTTTTCTTTACTGCATTCATGCATAAGTTATTACAGAAAAGTTCCCAACAATCCGTTTCTTTTGATAAAGGTCGACCCACAGCATTGGATAATCTAAATACTAAACTTTTACAAATATTAATTGAAGAAAAATATTTAAGAACATCTTCAACTGTTTTTCGAGTTGTCGAGTATGGATGTGTATTGTTTGGAATATTAGACTCATCAATATAACCTTCTAAAGGTGAATTATAGACATGAGCAGTTGAGAAATATATGAAAAGAGTTTTTTGGGATGGATTAATATTTTGCAAAATTCTTATAGAATTATTTACGTTGACTTCATAAGCATCCAGAATATTCTCTTGGCATTCTCTAGCATTCATAGAAGCTAAGTGAATTATTACATCTACATCTTTTAAAATTTCCTTAATATCGCTATCTTGTAAGTTAAAAAAGGTAACCTTAGTGTTTAAGTTATACTCAATTGGTAATTTTTTTTTTCTTGACGATAGGATTATTTGGAATTCGTTATTTAATTGTTGATATATTCTACCACCTAAGTAACCTGTTGCTCCAGTAATTAATATTTTCGTATCAACCATAATTGTAATCAAAAGCTATAAAATGGTAAATCTTTTTCATACAGAGGTATTTGTTCTTTTGGATCATGTGGAATATCTGGAGCATTTGCTATCAAAGATGGAGTATTAGATAAACATTTATAACCATAAGCTATCCCTGTAGGAATATAAAGTAGACTATGGTTTACACTTCTACCCAATATAAAATCATCAATTTTTTTATATGTAAGTGACTCTTCTCTTAAATCAATTAAGCAAACTTTAACTAAACCTATAGGTATACAAATTCTTTGGCTCTGCATTTTATGAAGTTTCCATGCTTTTGTGCAACCAGGTAAAATTTCCGAAAAATAAACTTCTCCAATTTCTGGGTAAAGTAAATCATCTAATTTTATAAAATGTAATATATTCCCATTTGGATTTTGAATTTCTTTTAAAGGAATTAAAAATACTCCATCCATATGAATACTTTAGTCTTTTGACCAAGATATCTTTTTAGAAGAACCAATTTTCTCATATTGTGAAATTTGTTTAAATGTAAACGCTTGAATTGATTCACTTTTCTCTAACCAGTTCTTAAACCATGATACTGTAAAATCTATTGTTTCATCAATACTCAATATAGCGCACCAATTTAAGTAATGTAACGCTTTGTCACAAGAGAGCTTTAATAAATTAGCTTCTTTATTATTACTATTTTGATTTTCAATTTTCCAATTTGCTATAGACCATTTTTGTTTTATTTTTTGTAAAAGTTCAAGGACGGTTTCATTTACATTTGAATCTGGTCCAAAATTAAATGCTTCCCCATTTATATTTGGATAATTATTTCCAAGCTTTTCTCCCAAGGAAAGATAACCGCTAAGTGGTTCTAAAACATGCTGCCAAGGTCTAGTCGAATTAGGACTGCGAATAATAACTTGTTCTGAATTTGTCCAAGAGCGAATACAATCTGGTATGATTCGATCTTTAGCCCAATCACCCCCACCAATAACATTTCCAGCTCTTGCAATTCCTAATTTCAAACTTCTTTCCTGAAAAAAAGTATAATAATAAGAGGAGGCAATGATATCTGCACAACTCTTGGAAGCACTATAAGGATCATGACCAGCTAGTGCATCAAATTCTCTATAACCATAAACCCATTCTTTGTTTTCATAAGCTTTATCACTCGTAATCAAGACCACAACTTCGACACTATCATTTTTATGAATTGCAGATAAAATATTAACCATACCGATCGCATTCGTTTCAAATGTATAGATAGGGTCATTAATCGAATCTTTAACCAAGGCTTGAGCGGCTAAATGAAAAATGATTTGAGGTTTATATTCTGTTATTACTTTTTCTATATCGTCTTTATTTCTGATATCTCCAATATAATTACGGACTGAAGATTCTAAGTTTAAAAGTTTCCAATGACTCGGTTCAGTTGGTATTTTATTAGAAAAACCTGCGACTTCAGCACCTAATGATAAAAGCCAACTAACGATCCAGGATCCTTTAAATCCAGTATGGCCAGTTACTAAGACACGTTTTCGGTTATAATAATTATTGAACATATGCTAAGTAATTTTTAATTTCTCATCCAAGGAGGATTTCCAGATTTCCAATGATCTTCTAAGGTTTGTTTATCTCTTAGAGTATCCATGCACTGCCAGAATCCATTATGCTCGTAAGCCATTAATTCCCCGTTTTGTACAAGATTCTCCAATGGTTCTCGTTCTAACATAGTTTCGCTATTAGCTATATAGTTAAAAATTTTAGGTGAAAATACAAAAAAACCTCCATTTATCCAACCTTCACCAGCTTGAGGTTTTTCTTGAAAATCAATTACTTTATTATCCAATATTTTTAATTCACCAAATCTTACTGGAGGTCTCACAACAGTGACAGTTGCTATTTTTCCATGTGATCTATGAAAATTTACTAAATTTGCAATATTTATATTTGCTATACCATCTCCATACGTTAAGCAAAAATATTCCTCATTTTCTAAATAAGGTTTTAAATTGAGTAATCTTCCACCAGTCATACTTAGTGGTCCAGTATCTATACAACTAACTTTCCAATCTTCTGAAGATTGATTATAATAAGAGACTTCACCTGAAAGTAGATTTACTGTTATATTGCTATTTCTTGCATGATAATTCAAAAAATAATCTTTGATGTATTCTCCTTTATAACCTAAAGCTAAAATAAAATCTTTGTAATTGTATTTATCATAAATTTTCATTATATGCCATAAAATAGGTTTAGATCCAATCTCAACCATAGGTTTTGGTTTGATAGTTGTTTCTTCACTGAGTCTAGTTCCGAAACCACCACAAAGTATTACTGTTTTCATTTAGAGATTCCTTTTTTGTAAAATTTTAAAAAAAAAGCATAAATTTTGTTTAATTTCGTTTATTCAAAATTTCTTTCATATGCAAATGGTCACTAAAAGTTTTGGAAGAGTATAATTTTGAAATTTTTGAAAAGTTTTTTTCAAATTTTATTATGAATTTTTGTAATTTATTCACATCTATTGATACTTTGGAAAAAATATGAAAATCAGGTAGGATTGAATAAAACTTATAATCGATTTTTTCTGCAAGTATCTTAAGAGTTACATTATTGTAAAACGATACATGTTGTCCAGTCTCGAAAGAATAATACCACCATTCTTTATTTGGATAATTTCCTTCATATAGTAGTGTAGAAAATATTATTGTTTCAGGTGTATAGGATTTGACTAATTTTAAAAGTTCTTCTGTTGGATATTCTAAATGCTCAAAGAGTTCAAAGGCAAGTAAACAATTAATTTTAATATTTTGGTTATGTTCAAATCCTTGAGCAAATAAATTTTGAGTATATTTATCATAAAAATATGCATCAAATCCAATATCCCTTAACATTCGAACTAGAATACCATAACCAGCTCCGTAATCTAATACATTAAATGTATAAGGTTTTAATTTTGAAAAAAATGAAAATGAATTATTTAAAAATGTTAAAATTATTACGATTCTTTGTTTATTTATTTCATTCCTTAAGATTATTCCTGTATCTGTTAAAGCAATACTAGAATTGTAAGCTTCTTCTATCCAATAAACGGGTTCTGTATGAATTAATTCACAAGATGTACATCGAAAATATTTTACTTCATATTTATTTAAAATCAACGCAGAAAATATTTGATTTGTGGAAGACTTGCAAAGATTACATAATTTAGAATTCATTAATTTTAGTTTTAATTTTCCTAATTATCGATATTAATGAAAAAGTAGTATCTTTAAGATTTAATAAAATTTTAGAGTAAGCATCACTTTTAATATCTTGTTTAATTTCTATGGGATGAAGAAGAGGAAATTTTAATTTTTCTTTTTTCAAATTTTTATATACTCCTGCTTCATGGGTGTGAGAGGCATCCTTACCAAATCCAAGATTTTCAATCAAATTGACGGAAGGCATAATATTCAATCTTTTGAATTTCATATTATGGAAAACCCATTGAAAATCCCAAGTGTTAAAATCTTGATATGCTACCTTATCAAACATATTATACCAAAAGTTTATTTCATTTCTATCGTTTATAATAGGTTCTAATATATTTTTGTCTCTAAATTCCTTGTAGTCCTTCATGTCTACATCATAACCTTGCCAAGCTCGACTCCATGAAGCCCAACCCCAAATATGTGAATATATAGAAAAATAATAACTCGTATCGATTTTATTATTTCCAAATGAAAAATTATTAGCTGAAATCATTCCAATCTTTTCATTATCTTTATATCTAATTAAAAGTTCTTCACAGAAAGGAAAAAATGAAGAATCTGGAACTATATCATCCTCTAAAATGATACCCATCTCTTCATTTTCGAAAAACCAAGATATAGATGAACTTACTGAATACTTCAACAGAAGATGTTCTTTTCTAAAAAGTGTGAAAACTTCACATTTCCAATCTATTTCATCAATTAAGGCTTTAACTGACTCAACTTTATTGAATTCTTGATTGTAATTTTCTCTAGCAGAGTTAACAGCGAAGTATAAACGGTCAGGTTTATATGATCTTATTGCGTCAATAACTTGTTTTGTTAAAGAAGGTCGATTAAAAGCAATGATTAATACGGGAACTTTCATTTTACAATTAAATCAATGTATATTTTTTTAGTTTTATTAAATGTTTTAGATCTTGAAAATTTATTGATATGAGTTATCATATTTTTTTTATAAAATGAAATTAAATTTTGATTAGATAGTGCATCCTGAATTGCCTTAAGTATTGAATCATGATTTGTCGGATCAAAATAAAAAGCACAATCACCTGCAACCTCAGGAAAAGAAGAAGTGTTGCTACAAGCTATTGTACAATTATAGTTCATAGCTTCTAATAAAGGAATTCCAAAACCTTCGTATAAAGATGGAAAAATAAATACCTTGGCATTAGAGTAAAAACTGCTGAGTTTATAGTTCGAATTGATAGGAAAATATTTAATTTTTTTTAAAAGTTTTAATTTAGTTATAAATTTTAATTCTTCTAAAGTGAATTCACCACCACCTACGCAATATAAGTATAAATTTTCATCTTCTCTAAGTATATTGACGATTGATTTTAACATAAAATTAAAGTTTTTATAAATTGATCGATTTCCTACAAAAAGCAGGAATGCTTCTGTATTAAAAATATTTTTATTATTTTCATTTTTATAATATTTATCGTTTAAACTACTATGAAGATGCACCACCTCTATTTTGTTATCTGGTATTTTATAAATATTTTTTAAATCTTTTTTAGTATTTTCCGAAATGCATATAATTTTGTCCGCAGAAAGAATACTATTTTTCTTTTCTTCAATTATTTTATTAGAATCATGGAAATATTCAGGATATTTTTCATGAATCATATCATAAACTGTTAATACCATAGGTAAATTTTTATTGAATTTTAAATCTAATAAATAGTTAGAATAATAAGTTGGATGTATAAGATCAATTCTCTCATTCTTAATTATTTCTAAACTTTTTAATTTATTTAGTTTTTCGGCATCCTTAAATACTCCTAATTTTCTTAAAAAATTGAATAATTTACTTTTACCTTTAAAATTTATATTATAAAAAAAATCTTTAAATTCAATATAAGGGTGAATTTTAATATTTGGAATTTCTTTTAAATTTTCATTATTAGAATAATATTTAGGAAAAATTAATTTTAGATTATTCTCGGAATCAAATTCTTTAATTAAATCAACAAAGTATCTAGATATTCCTCCGTATTTTTGTTCTGTAAATATTTGATGATCATAAAATATATTCATATAGAGAAAAAGTCTTAAAGAAAATCAAGGATTAATAAAACGAGGCCAGTTCCAAAAAAATAAACTTCGGAATTGAATTATAAAGAGAATACGAGTATGTTTAATAAAAAAAATAAACAAACTACTTGCAATCATTTGAGAGAATAAAGTTGCTAAGGCTGCACCAATAATTCCATAGACAGGAATCATCAAAAAATTAAGTATGATGTTAGAAATTAAACCCACTAAGCTCTTATAAAATGAATACTTCTGAATATTTCCTATAATAAAATGATTTCCTCCAGCTACTCCTAAAAAAACAAAAATCCCAGACCATACATGTAGTTTTAGTATATAAGCTGACTCTATAAACATATCACCATAGAGAAAACTAATTGCCCAATCAGCTATTATTTGAACACAAATTGCTACACAAAACGCAATTGCAAATAAGATTACATGCAATCTTTGTAATTCAAACCAATACCTTTCTTTATTGGTCTCATATAATCCAATTAGAAGTGGATAGAATGAACTGGAAATAGCCATAGGTACAAAATACCAAAGTTCACTTAATCGAACTGCTACACTATAGAATCCAAGATCTTTATCTCCCAACATATTCCCTATCATTATTTGATCTACTTTCATATATAGAATAATGGCAAGAGAAGAAAGGAAAAGGGGGAAAGAGGAACTAACAATAGATTTAGTTCTTATCCAAGAGAAATACTTAAATTTAATAGAAATCTTTTTAAAATTATAAGAAATAAAAACTGTTATAGATATTAAAATGCCTTCTAGAGAAAAACACCAAATAAAATATATAAACGGATATGAAAAAACTAATAATAATATTTTAATAAAGGTAAAAAATATAAGAAAAGTATTTTCTATTACAACAATTCTTTTTATTGATAAATTCGATTCATAAAAATATCTAGGAACTGTCAAGCATCTAAGAAAATAAGGGATTGAGAGAATCCAAACCAAAGAAAAAATTTCTAAATCATTTGGTTTCGAAAGTATAACGAGACCTATACTTAAACTTGTAAATAGCAAACCTGTAAAAAAATATAATACAAAAGTAGAAGAAAGAATGGTATCTTTGTTATCTGAATCTTGAACTAAATTAGCAACTATTATACTTTCTGTACCAAGAGGAACCATAGCAGCCATTAAAGTTAACCATGCTGTCACATAATTGAATTTCCCAAAATATTCTGGTCCAAAATATCTTACTATCCAAATACCAACGATTAAAGAAATTGACATCTTTAGTAATCGATCTGAAAATAGCCAAAGAAAATTGTGTAATATTTGCTTCAATATTATGATATAATTTAATTTATTTAAGTATTAAAATTTTCTATGCATACATAAAATAGTTATGGAAATTGCAATAGCTTGAAGAATTGGACCTGACGTAAACGGTTGAAATAAACCATATATTAGTATAAAAATAATAGAGATATGAAAAATTTGAAATATCATATTTTTATTTGGTATTTTGTTGGCAGTTATACCTAACAAGTAACCAAAAAAAATACCATAAAGGATAATTGCTAAAAAGCCACCATCTCTATACATACTAAAAAAAATCGTTCCAAATGCATTATTATAAAATGGTTGTGATTTATTATTAAATCCTACTAAACGATTATTATGTAAATAACCTCCCATTAAATCACCCTCACCAACCCAAGAAAAACCTAAAATATTAGCTGATATAAATCTAGGAAAGTTCATTAATCCGGTCCAAAACGAGGACCCTAAAGTTTTATCTAAAATTATAGATTGTGGATTATTTAACTCTTGATCTAAAATTGTCAATGAAGATGTATGATATCCTATTATATAAATATCAAAAACATATTTAAAATCTTTACCTAATCTAATTGAAAACATTAATATAATAATTAAAAATACACCTAAAATAGTTAGAGTAACTTTTCGATAATTTAATTTAACTGAATTAGTTGACCATTTTATAGATACTAAAATAATTAAAGTAAAGATAATATAATGAAGACTAAATCGTCCCACTGTTGTTAAGGAATCAATAATAAAAAGTAAAAAAGATAATAATAATAACTTAGCTTGATTGTATTTTAAGTAATATACTATTCCTAGAAGCAAACTAGCCCAGTAAAGAGGTATGATTGCATTCCAGTAAATTCCAGCTAAGATGTTAGAATTTAAAAATAAATCAGAAGTTCCAGTATTTAGACCAAATACTTCAGAACGATAATAAGATTGACTGTATTTTGTGGCAAGTAGGTAAAATGTTCTAGATAATCCCATTAAAGATAAAGGTAAAATGAAAACTATTAAGAATTTATAAAATTTCTCTTCTATATTTAATTCCTTGATTTTTAAATTTTTTAATTTAAATAGAGGTAAAATTATTATTTTATCTTTTAGGTATATTCCTACACATAAACTTATAAAAAATAGAACAATCAAAGATATAGTTTTAATACCTGGTTTAAAATAACCAGAAATTGAAATAGTAGAAAATATTAACCAATTAAACCACCATGTTATAGAAACAATTATAAGTATTCCTGACTTTTCTAATTTCTGGTAAACATAGTATATCAATATAAAATATAACAATAATAAGATAATGACAAGAAAAGGTATATTCATATATTCTTTAAATTTGGTTTACCATTTTTACCTAGCTCCAAAGCCCGTGAGAATCGTTTTAATAGTTTTGAATGTGATCAAAAGATCCAACCAAAATGAGAAATTCTTAATATAATAAAAATCATATTCCAATTTGACTTTCATTCCATCTACCTCCGCAGCATACCCTTGCTCTACTTGTGCCCAGCCAGAAATTCCAGGTCTGACAACATGTCTATACGCAAAGAAGGGAACATCTTTTTCATACCACTTAGAAAGTTCGTAGGATTCAGGTCTCGGACCGATAAATGACATCTGCCCAAAAAAAACATTAAACACTTGAGGCAGTTCATCGATTCGAAATTTTCGAATGAATTGCCCTACTCTTGTAATTCTTGGATCATTTTTGGGATTTGTAAAACCACCGCCATCCCGATCAATATACATACTTCGAAATTTTAACATTCGGAAGACACGACCGCGATAACCCATTCTTGGCTGAATAAACAAAACTGATCCTCTTGATTCAATGCGAATGCAGATAGCTATAACTATAAAGAATGGTAAGAGAATAGGAATAACGAGTATAGATGTTACAATATCTATGCATCGTTTGATAAATTCATAGAATTGCGAGGGAAGAAGTGATCCAAATACATTCTCAGATAGATGATTGATCTTAACTCTCCCTGTCACAGTTTCTCGAATTTTTGTTTCAGAATAAACTGGAATTCCAGCGAGCGTACACTGAGCAAGAAATTTCTCCCATTCTGGGTTTATAGTCGGGCTATTGAAATCAGCAACAATTGCATTATAGCGCTGGCCTTCTAAATCAGGTTTTGATAAGATCTTAAATAAAGCTCCATGACTAGTTTCTAATTCTTTGCTTCCTTTAAATGGCAACATTGCATAGCGAGTCAAGCGATATCTACGTCCTAGGAAAAATCCTGCAAAACACCAAAGTAATGTTATACAAAAACCAATTAAAAATATTTGGATAGAATAAGTAGTTCTAAAAAATAAGATTAATCCAATGGGTATAGCATAGCAAACGAATGTGATCGGAAGAATATAGGAGACTGATTCTGATCCAGGTAAACGAAAAAGTTTACGAAGGCTAAAAGTTGAAACAAAAAAAGCAAACAAACTTGCAGATAATGATGTAAAAAGATTAGGGTCTTGAGATTTCCAAAATTCAAACCCCCATATCGGTACAGCAGACAAACCTAGTAAAACAAATCCTCCAGACAAAAATTGAAATAGGTAGCTTAATAGTATTAATTCATACCATCTTGAATGTCTTCTAGTGTAATTTTGCTCAAGTGAATTGGATTCCTTCATAAATAATCTAATCAATAATTGTTAGTTAACAATTTTCAGAATAGTTTTGCTTGCGTTTTTGACTGAAAATTTCTGATTCAATAATTTTCTACAATTCATAGCACAATTATCCCGAACCTCAGAGTCCAGCAACTGAATGGCTGCATTTAAGAATACTTGATCATCGCCTGATTCAACGACGAAACCAGATTTCGCTGATTCTATAACTTCTTTTAAATCATTACCAGGATTCACACTTCCAAGAACTGGCATTGATTGCACTAGATAACCCAAAATTTTACCTGGGAAATTATGCGTCTTATGATTGCGATTGAGACAGAATAAACCTATATCGAATTCGGACATTGTATTCTTAAATTCTGTTTGGGAGACAGGGTCTAGAAGAACCATATTTGTTAAAGATTCACTTTGGATAGAATTCCGAACCAATTCAACTTCATCACCTGATCCAACTAACACAAAGAATGCATTCTTTTTACGCAATAGGTTTTTAGCTAATCTGATGATCTGGCTCATGTCTTGCGCATGACCAATGTTTCCTCCATAGAAGAAAACAATTTTATCTTCAATTCCTAGTCTTTTTCTAACTGGAAAGTCCTTGATCACAATCGGTTGATCAGAAACCCAATTATAAAGGACTTCTAGATGCGCTTTCCCTTTATAATAATTTTGAAACCATGCGAGATTTCCCTCTGACATAAGTCCAATTGTGTCTGCAGAATTATAATTTAATCTTTCTATAAACAAAAAGAATTTTGTTAACGGATTATTATATTGTAATATCCCATTGTCTATTGCCCATTGAGGAAAAAAATCTCGAAGAATCAGGTAAGATCTAGCTTTCCATTTTTGTTTTAATTTATGAACTAGATATCCCCAAAAAATAGATGGAGAGTAATAAATGATCAGATCACTTTTCCAAGTTTTGAATATATTGCGACCATGGAATAAGGCTCGAAATGGTAACAAACATTCATTGATTAACCGAATTGGTTTAGATATATTTTTTAATCTACCTGATGGAAATCGAAAGATTGTAATTCCGTCCAATACCTCAATTTGATTTTCTAAATTCTGGTATTTTTTATAACTATCAGGTGTAACGACATAGACTTCATGACCTTGGCTTTTGTATTCAATTGCCAATTCATGCATCATTTTAGCCGCTATCTTCGTGCTATCTGGAAGATAGTCATCGACTATTATACAGAGTTTCATTTTTTCCAGACGGTACGATTGATATAATCTGTGTAGCTTTGGATTATACGAACTACTTTATCAGAGACATTGGGCATCGAATAATCTGTCACTTGCCTCAAAAATCTTTCTTCACCAGAAGGTTGAGATTCTAAAATGGTAAGTGCCTGCATTACCCTTTCTAAAGACATGCCGACCATCATAACACTGCCTTCCTCCATTCCTTCAGGTCTTTCATGTGCTTCTCGGATATTCAATGCAGGGAAATTCAGAATAGAAGATTCTTCATTTATTGTTCCGCTATCGGATAAAACAACTTTCGAGTTCATCTGAAGCTTAACATAATCAAAAAATCCAAGAGGTTTTAAAAGTTGTATTTTTTTATGAAAAGAAATTCCAGAAGTATCAAATTTTTTCTTTGTTCTTGGATGAGTTGAAACGATGATTGGATATTGGTAAGTTTCGGCGATTCTATTCAAGATTAGAATTAAATTCAAAAAATTTTTCTCAGAATCAATATTTTCTTCACGATGCGCACTTACTACAAAGTATTCCTTGGGACTTAGACCCAAATGATTTATCACATTGGAATCCAAAATCTGACTTCGATAGTAAGTAAGAACTTCAAGCATTGGACTTCCTGTTTTTATAATAGTATCAGGAGCCAATCCTTCTCTGAGCAGATATTCGCGTGCAATACTACTGTATGTCATATTAATATCTGCCGTATGATCAACAATGCGTCTATTGATCTCTTCAGGAACTCTCTGATCGAAACACCTGTTACCTGCTTCCATGTGAAATATTGGAATTTTCCTTCGCTTTGCTGGAATTACAGATAAGCAACTGTTTGTATCACCTAATACCAGAAGCGCTTCAGGTTTAATTTCTTCCAATGCAGAATCTACCGAAATAATTACTTTACCAATCGTTTCTGCGCCTGTTCCACCTGCTGAATTCAAAAAATAATCGGGTTTACGAATTCCTAAATCATCAAAAAATATTTGATTCAATTCATAATCATAATTCTGTCCCGTATGAATTAAAGTATGATCAAAATATTTGTCTAATTTCGATAGAACTCGAGACAAGCGAATAATTTCAGGACGGGTTCCCACTACAGTAGCGATTTTTAGTTTATTCATAATACTATCGAAGAGAATGTATCAGGATTGTTGCGATCAAAAACTTCATTAGCCCATAGCATAACAATCATCTGTTCAGTACCTATATTTGTAATGTCATGAGCCCAACCTGGGATGCTATCTACAATTGTAGGATTTTCGCCAAATATTTCTAGTTGGTGGAATTCATTCGTTACTTTGTTACGAAATCGAAAAAGAGCCTTTCCTTTGATCACAAGAAACTTTTCTGTTTTTGTATGGTGGTAGTGCTCTCCTCTAGTGATACCAGGGGCAGCAGTGAAGTAGGAAAACTGACCAGATTCATTTGTCTTTAGCATTTCTACGAATACACCTCGAGAATCAGAGTATTTTGGGATCGCATAGGACCATGATTCATTAGGAAGATAGCTGATAAAGGTGGAATATAGGGCTCTATGAAAACCTACGCCTACTTTGTCTATAGATAAGTCTGAACGAGATTTTTCATAAGAATACAGAGTATCTGCAATCTCTCCTAACGTAACTTTGTAAGTTGGCTTTATAATATAAAGAAGCTCCGATTTGGATTCGTTAACCGAAGCAGGAGATTGTATAAAATCATAAATCTTACTAACTACAGTATCCACATGGATAAGTTCAATCTCTTTGGTTCTATCAGAGATTTTAATTTCCAATCCTCTTGCGATATTGTAACAAAAAGTTGCCACAACGGAATTGTAGTTAGGTTTGCTGAATTTTCCAAATACACCAGGAAGTCTATAGACAGCAACAGGAGCTCCGGTTCTTTTCGCGTAATCCCAAATGAATTCTTCGGCTTTTTGTTTGGATTTACCGTAAGGATTGTCCAACTCAGCTTGCGAGGAAGAGGATAGATAAATAGGAGTTTTTTTTTGGTTTTGGATTAAAAAGTCAAGAATATTCTTGGTGAGGTTTACATTTGTATCTGTAAAGGCAGATTCTTCTTTTGGACGATTGACACCTGCTAGATGAATTATAAAATCCGCACTAAGCAAATTATATTCTAGATCAGATTGAGAGGACCTTCTATTTATTCGAAGAATCTCTATTTCTTTCTTTTCAGAAAGGAATAGACAAAGATTTTTTCCAATGAAACCTTCGGAACCTGTTATGAGGATTTTTTTTCTCAATCAAAAAGCTCCGGAGTTTTTCCGTCTTTTAAGTCTCGAATGAAGGATAATTTTAAAAGCAACTTCTTCATTCCTTCTAAATCCAGTCGAGTAGTGTTGTGAGAGTTATAATCCTCTGCATGTGAGACTTCTTCCTGACCCTCTTCAAAAAACTTTCCATAGTTTAAGTCTCGAAGATCAGGTGGGATTCTATAATAATCGCCGAGGTCTTCCGCGAATGCTTTCTCTTCTCGACTGAGGAGGGTCTCATACAATTTCTCTCCATGCCTTGTTCCAATAATTTGGATAGGATGGTTTTTCTTATCAAAAAGTTCTAAAATTGATTTAGCTAAAACCTCTATCGTTGCGGCTGGAGCTTTTTGCACAAAAATGTCCCCATTATTTCCATGTTGAAAAGCATAGAGTACTAAATCTACAGCATCATCTAAGGTCATCATGAAGCGGGTCATATTGGGATCAGTGATCGTAAAAGGAATCCCAGATTTCATTTGATCGATGAAGAGTGGGATTACTGAACCACGAGATGCCATCACATTTCCATAACGAGTGCCACAGACTATCATTTTAGAATCATTTAAAGTTCTAGATTTTGCCACCATGACTTTTTCCATCATCGCCTTGGAAATTCCCATTGCATTTATAGGATAGACAGCCTTGTCTGTACTGAGACAAATTACTTTTTTAACACCTGCTTGTTCTGATGTTTGCAAAACATTTTCCGTTCCAATGACATTAGTTTTTACTGCTTCCATAGGATAAAACTCACAGGAAGGGACTTGTTTCAATGCAGCGGCATGAAAAATATAATCTACACCTTTGAATGCATCGTAGAGGGAGGTGGAGTCTCTTACATCTCCAATGTAAAACTTTATCTTGGAGTTTTTGTAATATTTACGGAGGTCATCCTGTTTTTTTTCGTCTCGACTGAGGATGCGAATCTCTTGGATGTCAGTGTTTAGAAAACGGTTGAGGACGGCTTTTCCAAAAGAGCCAGTGCCGCCAGTGATTAGTAATATATTGTTTTTGAACATGGTTTTATTTAAGGAGTTAGTTAGTTAATCGGTTGTTAGGTTTGAGGGTTGATGATTTGATTGTTTTTCATTAAATTGGTAAATGAGGCGAGAACTCGAAAGAAATCAAGAGTCTTTCGAGTTCTCATACATTGAGTAGAGAAAATCAAAGGTTCTATCAGCACAAAGTTTCCATGAGTATTTTTTAGATTTTTCATGAGCATTAAAGGAAAGCTTTTCTCTCAATTTTTTGTCCTTCAGAAATATTTCCAGTTTCTGTGAAATATCATTAGGACTTTCTGGATTAAAGTATATGGCATCTTCACCAAGTATTTCAAACATAGAAGATAATTTTGAGCAAGCTATTGGCAATGCAGATGCCATGGCTTCGGTAACAATTTGACCAAAAGTTTCACAAGACGAAGCAAATAAAAATATATCAGCATCTTTATATTTTTGTTCAATTTCTTCATACGACACTTTGTCATAATACTTTATAAATTTATTATCAGTATCCACTTCTTGAATTGATTTAGTAAATTTTTTAAAAGCCTTTTTTTCAATAGGATATCCTACGAAAGAGATTTGAACAGGATATTCTACTTGATTCAAAAGTCCAATTGCTTTAACTACATTCCATTGGTGCTTGTATTCTCCTATAAATGAAACATACAAAATTTTCGCAGGATTATTAGTAGTGAAATCTTTTAAATCCTTTTGGGGACGAGGAGATCTGTAAAACATAGAATTGATTCCATGGTTTATGATTGTAGTTTTTTCTAATGGCATAGGAAATTGCTCTAAAACTCTGCGTCTTGCAAATTCAGTTAAAAAGATGGTTCCTTGGGCTTTTTGAAAAGTTTGCGATTGAATAAATCTAAGTAAAACTAATCTCATTGCATGCATGGAAAATCCATATCTTCGAATTTCACTCCATTCAAATGGCAATAAATTCTGACTCATAGTAACAAATGGGTGAAAATTTCCTGAATACGAACCTCCTGGAACAAAAAGTAAATCACATTTTGATTCGGTAAGCCTTTTAGGCAGAAGGAATCTTTGCCAGAATGTTCGGAATACTAGTGATTTATCCAATAAAGGTTCTAAAGATTTTTCTAGCCATTTTTGTTCACTAATTTTAGATAATGTGTCACTTCCTGCCCAAACGATAACTTTTTTAAATTGAAACTTCTCTGGTTCAGCTGCCTTGAGTAATTCAACTAAGTGTGTAACACCTCCCCCTCCTCTTATATTAGATGCATCAATACCAAGAATCATGAATTTAAAGAAAAAAGTTGTAAGAGTCTACCCAATTCAAAATATTTATCCTTTTTAAAAATTCTACGAAATATATTAAGTAAAGAACTAACAATAGTAGCGATCATAAAACGAGTTTTACTTAATTCAGGATTTTGTTTTACAAATTCATAGGTCCATTTCGAAAGAATTTTTCCTCTTAAAATCGCATCATATCTTTTATGAAAAATCACATTATCATCATGTATCACTTTAGCTTCTTTACATACCCATAGATCAAATTTCTGACCAATTGGATAGCTAAACATAAGATCTTCACAAGGAGCCCAAGTAGAATCAATATTTTTCTTGTGAATTCCTTCTACTAAAATCTCTTGTCGCCAAGAAGATGAACCTCCATTCAACCAATTTGTATGTATATCACTTTCTACATTGCACAAAGATGTTGTATAGCCACTCAATAAAACCTTTCCTGGATCCTTACTACTCAAAAAAAAGAATTCTTTAAATCTTGAATAGGAATGACGTTTCATGTTAGTTAAATTCAATCCTACTCCAACAGTATTGACATTCTTAGAATTCCAAAATTTGATTAGATTTTCAATTGCATCTGATTCGAGTATTATATCATCATCTAAGGTAGCGACTAACTTAGTTTTATTATTTAATTTAGATACCCCCAACTTTCTTTGGCGTATCTGACCTGCTATTTCAGAATGGTAGTATTCAATAGGTAGTTTTGATTTATATGGTTCAATTAGAGACTCTATGTTTTCTCCACTACCAACCACAATAAATCGACCGATTTTTTGGGTTTGTTTAACTAGAGAATTCAAGAGATTCACAATTTTATGAGGCCTATCTTTAGTAGGAGTAAGTACACAGATGTCTTTCGAAACAAAATTGTTCATACGTTAGAGATCTTGATTCCTTTATCGAATTCTGCCTTCATACCTTTTGCTTCCAACATAGCATCAATAAACTCTCTTACAGCACCATCTCCACCTTTTGCTTGTAAGTGGTAATTTGATCTAGCAAGGACACTGGCATGAGCATTCTTGGGACAAGCAAAGATTCCTACTAATTCTGATACAACCAAATCGTTTAGATCATCACCAATGTAAGCTATATGCTGCTTGGATAATTGAAGGTGGTGACTAAGGGTCGAAAGGCAAGACGCCTTGTCTTCTATTCCTAGAAATACATGCACTATTCCTAATACAGAGGCTCTTTTGGCAATGATTGGTGAAGTATTTCCTGATATGATGGCTATTGAGATTATTTGGTTAGCAATTCTAATGCCTAAACCGTCTTTTACATCGAAGATCTTGAACGACTCTCCTTCTTGTGTATAGTATAGCTTACCATCCGTCAACACACCATCAACATCGATAACAAGCAGTTTTATATTTTCTAACATTACTAATTAATTAGGAAATAAGTTCTTGCGCTAACTTTTTTAATTCGTCGTCTTTGTATGGTTGCATATACTGAAAAACATATTCTTGTAATTTTTCTTTTTGTTCATTAAAAACTTGTTGATCCATATCTTTAAAATACTGAATACCTTCTAAGAGCTCTTCGGAAGTTGAAAATTCCTTTTTTAAATAGTTGCAATTGTGCAAAGGATCATCAGATGCCCACCATTCATCTTGAAATCGTATTAGAGGTATACCCATATATGCAGCGTAAAGAGCAGATGTGGAACCTTTATAGATTACTAAATCAGCTGATTGTAAATCTTCTTGTAAGCTAGTATTTTCGGTTATTTGGAGTTGATTGTAATATTTATGATTGCGAATCTCTGAAAATTCAGGTTTATCTATAGGGTAAACAGGATGGCAGCGAACACTTAAATTAAAATTTAAATCTCCAAGTGAATTCAATATCAATTTTAATAAATTTGGCATCGTGTTTAATCCTTCTAATAATATTAGAATATTTTTCATTTCAGCAGAGATAATGTTTCTTTGAGGTATTTGATATAGATTGGGTCCTCTTAAATCGTAACCAATTATAATTTTATTGACAGGATAATTCCCTCTTTTAATTAGAATATCCTTAGCTACTGGACCCGTTACTAAAATTTTATCAGGGCTAGGTTTTAAATTCCACTCATCCTTCCATAATGTATATTTAAGATGAGATTCAAGTATTGAACAATGAAGGAAACCTATATTTTTCTGTATTATATTTTTAGAGTTATTACAAACTTTATCAATAGATCGTTCCCACCAATTATTTTCGAAAGTATGAATTACAAGCTTAGGTCTATGAAATTTAATAAAGTTGCCAAATGCAAACTCATATGCTTTGGCTAATACTCTATTCCTATAGTATTTTTTTAATTCTTGATTTATTTGAGCATTAAGACCAAAAATTTCAAATTTAAGATTAGCAGGTAAAGAAGGGGGAAATAAAAATTCTTTAATTGTGCAATAAATTAATTTAAATAAATCTTTATACTTTAAGTATCTCAAAAGGAAGGTAACTTGTAATTTTTCCTTTTTAAATACAACACTAGTGTAATCTAAATTATCGGCTAAACCAAGGATGAAAACGTTATAGTTTAATTTTGTAAATTGATGAGGAAGTTCTCCAAAATATCTATCAAAAAAATTATCATTAACCAGTCTTACATCTTGACCATGTAACGGGCAAATAAATAAAACATCACAATTGTCTTTGTTACCTTTATTTTTAATTGATCTTAAACATAATTTAAAAAAGAGAAAAACTAAGGTAAAAATAGATTTTATATTTTTTAAGGTAAGAATAATATCTATAGAAAATAGTGAAAAATAGCCTAACCCAGTATATTTAATCTTATAACCAAGGATTCGGCATAAACCTGAAATAATACGATATTCAAAAGTTGAAGAAACAGGTAAAGAAAATTCTTGACTAATATTTTGAGAGATGTATTCAAAAATTGTAGCATAATACTGATATTTTTTTTGTATTTCACTATTATACCATTCTCTTGATGAAAGGGGAGTATACCACCATGAAGAGCGTTTATCAAATATTAAGTTAATTGTATATATATCTTCTATGTATTTTTCTTTAAGTAGATTTTTATTTAAAATTAGTTTACTAAATCTATTAACTCTCTTTTTAGTATCTTTAATTATTATAATATCAATTTTCTTCAATTCAGAAAAACTTTTTAACAATTATCAGTATCTCCTAAAGAAATATGAAGATCGATTTTATTATTTTTAAAATTGATTAAAGAATCGTTTTTAAATACGATAATATTAACTTTTTTTACTTTTTTAAACTTACTTTTTAAAAGTAATTTTTCAACTAAGGTTTCTGTGTAAGCCCAAATACGAATCCTTACAAAAAATGACTTATACTTACTTAACATTTTTTTTATTATCAATAGTTCGTCATCAACCTTTGTGCCTATAACATCACAAATATCAATATTAGTGAAAAAAAATTTTTTACTTATTTTAGCAATCATATAGGCACTAGAATCTCTAAATTGATCGTCTTCTAAAGATAAAATCGAATAAGATTCTGTAGAATTAAGATATCTCCAAATAACCCATTTTTCTGATTTTTCAATTAAAGATATTTTATTTTTATAACTATTTTGCCATAATTTATTTACTAGTGATAATATCTCAGATTTGTTTTCAATAATTCTTAATTTTATATTTTTAAACGATGGAAAACTAAACTTCCAAGACAATGAATACTCATAAATTCCAACCTCAGTTAAAAGCTCACATTTACACCGAGTCTGCCATCCTCTGACAGCATTATCATTTGGAATTCCATAGATAAATGCTTTTCCATTGAATTTATCGCTATACTGATTTATGACGAAGGATCCAATCTCCCCAAAATGACCTTGCTTTTGAAAATCAGGATGAGTATGGGAATCTCCCAACTCTCCGCATGTAATTCCAAGGTTGATTCTTGGATTCAAAGGTTTTGAAACTATACTTGTATGCGCAACGTCCGAATTATCAACATACCTGAGAGCTCCGAAGCTTACTTCAAAAGGATTCTGTTTAAGTTTCCAAGAAAAATAATTCCGTGAATAAAGTGATGGAAAAGTCCAATTCCCCATTTTCAAAAAAGAAAGAAAGTTAAAGCTTTGTTCTTCATCAGCTATTTTATTTTTATATTGTAATTTATCCATGCTAATCTTTAAAAATATTATGATATACTACAGCTTCTCCAGAAATTATAATATTCTCATGTTCGTCTTTTATAAGGGTCGAAAGAAGTGCACTTCCTTTATTTTTATCTATGTCTAAAATTTTAATTTCAATTGTATAATCTGTTTCTACGTAGGCCGGCAAGCTAAAGCTTAAAGTTTGTTTCCGATAAATAGTACCTTCTCCAGGAAAATTATTACCTAGTATTTTTGAAATTCTCGATGCTAAAAACAATCCATGAACAATAGGTCGTTCAAAATGAGTTTTTTTTGCATAAACTTCATCAAAATGAATGGGGTTTTTATCTTTAGATAATTCCGAATAAAGATTTACCTCATTTTGAGATATTTTAAATATTTCTTTAAATTTATCACCAATATTCATTTTTTGTTTAGAAATAAGAAAGATAAGATGTAGTTAATTTTCTGATTATTTTCTTATGTAAGTAATTAGCTCTGTGAATTTGATCAATAAAATCTGTATAATAATCTGGATTAATTAAAGAGTAACGATTAATCACCCTATCATTTGATCTGAAATTACCAGGATTTATTGTAAATAGATAATCATAATTATTTAACGCTATTTTTTTTGCTTTTTTTGTATATAGTCCATTCGGAAAAGCAAAATGATTTAATTTTTTATGAATTAAATCCATAAATTCCTTAGATTTTTGAAATTCTCGTTCAAAATATTTAGTTGATTTAAAAGTAAATGGTTGGTGATAAAATCCATGATAACCAAAATAAACATTCTTATCTTCACCTAATTTGTTTATTTCCTCTAATGTAAACGGTCTATGAACAACATTTTCCGATAAAAATGATGATTGTTCAATATTTTCATAAATTTTCTGATAATCCATATTCCAGTATTGTAAATTTGATTGATCATATGCTACCCTATCCCATATAAAAGGCTGACCATTAAGTATATTATATCCAACAAGAAATATTATGAAAGGAAGATTGAATTCATGGGCAATTTTTTGAAATAAAGCATTATTATAATATCCGTCATCAAAAGTTATAATGCAGTTCTTTTGACCAATTTTAACATTTTCAGGTAAACAAAACTTATATTCTTTTTCTTGCAGAGACGTTAAAAATTTTTTTAAATATTGAATACTTATAAATAGTTCCTTATTTACAAGTGGTTTTTCACCTTCTTCATCGAACAGACAATGAAGCGTTAAGCATAAATTATCAGGAATCTTCATTGTTTATGAGTTTATAATCTTGTCCAAATAACTTTGCTGTTTACTATCTTTTAATTTATTCATAACTTCTTTAACCTCACAAGGTTCATTGATAGATGGGAAAGTACGATCTAAACTTACGGACTTCAAGGAATATTCATTTTCGAGAATTCGCATCTGTTCAATGAACTCTATCGTCTCAAAAGGTGTAGGTGGTGATGAAGCGATTTTAATAAGAAATTCTTTAGTGTATCCTATAATACCTAAAATCTTTCTTATATATTTAGTTGAGTCTTCAAATTTGCCGTAGGCAGGAGATCTTCTAAAGCAAAAGAGGATTCGATTTTTTTCATTCACAAAACATTTCACAAAGGAATGCCGATCTAGTTCTTCTATATGTTCGATAGGACCCGTAGCATTCCAGCTAACTGTATCAGATTGATCTTCTTTGATAAAATTGGTAAAGTATTCTAAATCTTCAGGCAAAAGCAATGGTTCATCTGCTTGCAATAAAACAACATGGGAACATTCTACATTTTGAACGGCTTCCGCAATTCTACTTGTACCATTTTTATGTGTATTTGCTGTACGGATTACTTTCCCACCATGCTTTTCGATCAAATTTTGTATTTCATCATCACAAGTAGCCACGATTACGTCATCAAAGACTCCCGACAACAATGCTCTTCTACGAACATGCTCAATCATAGGCACTCCATGGATTTCATAGAGAACTTTACGAGGGAAACGTACTGAGGCTAAATGTGCTGGAATTAAGGCTACTATCTTTAAATTTAAAATCATAATATTCCTCAAATCCTTTTTTGCTTTTTTAGAAGAGTAACAAATTGAAAAAAATGTATATTTAGCATCAAAGATACTGGAAGTAATTGTCTTGTCCATTCATCTGTAAAACCAGAAACATATAAACCAACTAAAGCTGTACTATAAAAACCCACAAAAAGAAAAATAGTAAATTTACCTCTATTTTTTATAAAAAAATAATACCTCCTTAAAATTGCGACTAAATTGAACTTCATATAATATAATGATAACAGGAATGGAAATATTATACTCAATATGGATATATTAAAAGTCATTTTTATTAAAAAAAATAATGTATTTCTTGAGCCATAAATTTCATAAAGAGCATCAAAGTTTTTTCCTAAAGAAACCCAGTGAACGGAGTCGTGTCTATACGATAAAATTAAACCAATAAATATAGAAATAATAGAAGCAAGAAAAGCTAATATACCTAAATTATTAAAGGCTTTACTAAGTTTTAATTTAGAAGTAGAAAAAAAAATTAAATATGCTGAAATAGAAAAAGCGATACCAGTATTTTCCATTATAATTGTACCTGCAATTCCAATAATCAAAAATATAATTGGTTTAGACTTAGCCTTTGATAGAATTAATTTCTTTATGTTCATACTTATTATAAACCAAAAGAAAAGAATTAGAAAATCGTATTGGACTAAACCAACATTTTGAAGAAGCAATGGTGTAAGAATAAAGGAGAGCTGTGAAAAAACACCAATCAATAAAGAATCATTAAATATTCCTAAACCTATAAATACAGAAACTAGGTAGAAAGATATTAATATTTGACTGGCTAGATTTAATGTATTTATAGAAGGTGAATCTCCTAAATTAAATATTCTAAAAAGAGGATCTATAATAATATAATGAAATCCATTTATTGTTAAAAAAACTCCAGGTCTAAGGCATTGTGGTAAACTATGACAATAAGTAGATTCATTAGTTTTTGCTTCATATTTAACTACAGTATTCGTATCATTTGTATTAATATTAATTCCTCTAAAGTTTATTGGAGTAGTAGAATAAACTGACCACCATAAAAATAAACCAATAAGAGATATAAATAAATGAAATAGAATTCTATATGGATTAGTCACTTCAGATTTCCTAGGTCACTTTTTGAAGATATTTTCATTACGTAAAGACAAAACATAAAAATCACAACATTTACATTTTTTTTAAAGCTTAGAAACTCTTTTTTCTATACCCAAATAATATCGGAAATTAGATTACAAAAGAATTACTTTTTGAAGTTAAATATACAATCTCAAAAAAAATATCCTTATTATTAAATCTTGCCATCAATTAATTTTAACAAAGGCTTGTTATAAAACGCTCTAAAAGAAACAGTAGATTTTTTAAGTTTAGTGGATAAAAGATTCTTAACTAAAAAATTGGCAAATTTAAAAAAAGATTTCCTTATGAATCTCTACTCTAGACCTGATCCTGATACAAATCTTGATCCAATCACAAAATCAAGTGCTTAAGATATTTTTATATTTTCAGGTATGTAAATCAAATTAAAAAAAATCAGCATCCATTTGTTACTAACGTATCATAAATATTTTCAAATGTTAATTGTAAGTCGCATAGCATGTTGATGAGTAGCACCAACACCTAATTTTCTATCTCTATGAAGTACATTTAGTGACTTTTGACTTTTTGCTGATTTTACAAGTATCATACTTGTGCGATCTAGAGAATTATCATCAAAAACCAATTTATCAGAATTTGAGAAAAACTTAACTTTATTTATAATTAATCCGTCAATATTTTCGGATTCATTATAAATAGCACTGAAAATTACTGTTCTAATAATTTCTATTTTCATTTTATGGTTCATTGAGGAAATACTCCACAATCTACATTTATATTTTGACCTGTAATAGCAGAAGCCATTTCAGATGAAAGTAAGACACACATATCACCCACCTCTTTGGATGTTGGCATTCGCCCAAGAGCCGAGTTGCCTTTTGTAAAATCTGCTATAAATTGTTCTGGGTTTCCTTTCGCAGGTGAATATTCTTCCATTAAAGCTTCCTGTAAGCCTTCCGTTAGAATCAGCACAGGGCACAATCCATTTACTCGAATTCCTCTCGGACCAAGTTCTTTTGCGAGGGATTGGGTAAGTCCGTTCATCCCAAATTTGGAGGCAACATACATAGAGTTATTGGAACTTCCCCTTTTGCCTGCTATACTGGAAATATTAATAATACTACCACCAAACTTTAAATACTCCGCAGCAACTTTACAACCCCAAAAGGCACCTTTTAAATTCGTATTTATAATGTTATCAAAAAAAGTCTCATCAATTTTCTCGATTGGCTTCCACTGAGAGAATCCAGCATTGTTTACATACACATCTAAAGCACCAGTCCAATCCAATGCGGTCTTTACTAGCTTTCTATGATCTTCTTCCTTCTTTACATCCATACTTACAAATCTAACTCGATCACCAAACTTAGATAGATCAGTTTCTTTTCTTGAGCCAACAACTACCGAGTAGCCAGATTTTACGAATGACTCCGTAATACCTAGCCCAATTCCTTTGTTTCCGCCTGTAATGATAGCTGTTTTAGACAAATGTAATTTCCTTACTGAATATTTTGCTTAGGTATAAATGATTTTTGGTAACTAGTCAAAGAGGAATAGGTTTCTTTATCTACTCTATACAAAGGTTCCAAAGGTTTTGAAAATCTTGACAAGGGCATAAACACAGCAAATCCCAAATCCCTAAATCCTTCCTGAGGTATTGTCGCTCGATGTAAGCCCCTTGTGTCTTCTAAAATAACAGTACCTGCCTTAACGATAGATTGTATCCTCTGTGGAGATCCTTCAGGATACAATCTGTCCACATCTTCATCAGAATAATAAGGTTTACCATCTAAACTTCGATCGGAAATACTGCCAGAAACATACTCATGTGGACCATTTGTGACTTTACAATCCGATAAAAAGATAAATGCTTTTACTAAGAATTCTGGATGATTGGTATCCCTATGCCAAAAGTGATTCATAACTTTGTATTTTGCAGGAAAATTTCTACGTAGATATGCCTCTACAAGATGTGGTCTTAAACCCATATAACCTTCAATTATATTTAATAAAGTTTCATTTAACCACAATATATAGAAATCTTGGATATCTGAGAGGTATGTTTTTAAAGTAGAAGGTTTAAAATTGTCTAAACATTCCTTATAATTAGAAAAGTCGCTCTTTTCAAAAGTTACACCATATTCAACTAATTGATTAGGCTTATATCGAAAGTAATTATCAATTAATTGCTTATGAGCGTTTCCATCTATTTTAGCTTGCGACAAACAAGGAGTTTCAAATAAGTGCTTTGATTCAATCGCATCTTTATATTTTTTTTGAGCAGATTGGAGAAGTTCTTCATTTATAAAGTTTTCTAAAATTAAATATCCATTATTCTTCAGAAGTGATACTTTGTGATAAATAGAATCATCCTTTAAAAAACTCAAAGATTTGAAACGGTTAAAATACTTAAGACTATACTTCAACTTTGATTTATATTCCATAAAGTTTTAATTACTCTTATTAACCCATATTTGATTGGCAATATTTATTTTAGGATGATGATAATCGCCTTTATTTTTTAATGTAAAACCGCAAGAAGTTAAGATTTCGAAAGCAGAATTGCTTTGCTCATTAAAGTCTTCATTGATTTCAAGTAGAATTTGTTTCGCATATTTTATGGAATTTACTCCACCTTCTAAAATTAAATGCTCTATTCCATCAACATCAATCTTGATATAATCTGGTAATGGGATCTTTAGTTCTGAAACAACAAAATCTAAAGTTAAGCCTAGAGTATTATATGAAAATAAATTTAAAATTGATTTCCCATCATAACCGTATTCTTTATCGAAAGCTGAAAGTGCTCCTCCCCAAGCAGTGCTAGAATGTTTCATCATATTGAATCCAATTCTATTATTTAAAGCAACTGGTAAAATGAATATTTTTTCATTTAATTTGTTCAGGTTAATATTTCGGGAAAGAAATTCGATATTAAAAACGGAAGGTTCAAATGCCCAAACTGTTGCATTTTTTGCTTTAGCAGCGTATAAAGAATAAACACCTATATTTGCACCTATATCCCAGAAAATACAATTATCATTAAATGATTCAATCCAACGCAAGGTATCTGGTTCTTTAGTTGAGAATGATCTAGCTCTATAATCACATAAATCATTGGGAATTGCGAAATGAAGAGATACTCCTTTGTGCTTAATTAACCTTGTTGAGTTAATAATTTTATTAATGATCCATTCTTTGATCTTAAAAAGCCTTCTCAATCTATTGTATATTTTTTTTAGTATATTCATATAGTCATACAACTGAAGCCACCATCAACCTCAATCTCTGCACCTGTCACGAAACTTGCAGCATCAGAAGCTAGCCAGAGAATGGCACCTATCAATTCGGAGGGTTCTCCATATCGATTCATAGGAGTGTGTCCAAGAATAGCTTTCTCTCTTTCTGGTGTGATGAAGTTTTTTCTGTTCCATTCGGTAGGAAAGAACCCTGGGCGAATCGCATTCACTCGAACACCTTTGGTGCCCCATTCTCTTCCTAGGTTCTGAGTCAGATTCTTAATACCTGCTTTGGCAACAGAATAGGTAAAGGCTTTAGACAAAGGTGGTCCTGAAGATGCTGAAGAGATATTGATAATAGAGCCTTTGCCTTGGTTTACTAAATACTTTCCATAGACTTGGCAACCCAGAAATGTTCCGGTTATCTGAGAATCCAATATGGATTGCCACTCTTCTAGGGAAATATCAAAGAAAGGGCTAGGTCCATTGATTCCAGCTCCATTGATTACAATGTCTAAGTCCTTATATTCATCTAATATTTTAGCAAGAATAGACTCATGTTCCTCTTTCTTCGTTACATCTAGAGCCAGAGCAAGCGGTCTTGGATAGCCTTCCGATTCAATTTCTTCCGCTACTTTTTCAGCTTTTTCTAAACGGAGATCTAAAATTACTACCTTACAACCTGCACGCGCAAGACCTTTTGCCATCTCTCCACATAGGTGACCACCAGCTCCTGTGATTGCCGCTACTTTGTTTTCAAGATTGAATAGTTTGTCAATATATCCTTTCAAAATCTAACCCTACTTAAAACTTTCCATAAGTTTCTTCATATTTTCCGCCCATTTCCAAAGCACAAAAAGATCAGATCCAAGTATACAATATGTATATCCTTGGTCAAAATGTTTCTTTATGGCTTCTTCAGTAACATCTGCTATCTGAGATCCACAGCTTTTGCCATATTTTTCACAAGCAAGAATTACTTTTTTGGATGCTTCTAATACTAAAGGATGAGTCGTTTGACCTGGAACACCTAAGGAACCTGACATATCATACGGACCTACCATTACACCATCTACTTCAGGAAAGGACAGCAAGGATTCTATGTTGTCAACTGCTGCAATGGATTCAATTTGTAAAATCAAAGATGATGAAGAATTCCAAGTCTTTACATACTCGTCAAATGAAAATCCGTAATTTTGCGCTCTATTCACTCCAAAGCTTCGTTTACCTTCTGAAGGATACTTATTAATATCGATTAAATTTCGAACTTCTTCTTTTGTCTGAACCATTGGATATAGCATTCCATCAGCACCAGAATCTAAGAGTGGCTTTGTCCAATCATTAGAATGAGATACGGGTCTTGGTAGACACAAACTACCCTCAGACTGTGCTGAGGCTATGATTCGTTGTGCTTGTTCCAATGAAACGGTTCCATGCTCCATATCTATTGCAATGAAATCAAAACCAGCTCCCGCAAATGTCTCAGTAATAGATGGATGAGCATAAGAAACCCAGCCTGCAAAAAGACGTTCCCGGTTCTTTAATTTTGATTTAAGAATTTTTCTTCGTTCAAATATTGAATTCATTTGTTGTAATAGTTACGACAGTATAGCTTTTACAGCAGGATGTAAATGCATGAGACCTATTAATTTTCCTGAACTATCAACTACAGGAAGATCCCAAACATGCTTGGCTTCCATTACTTCCACAGCATCGATTAGTTTTGAATCTTGAGAAATAGTTACTGGTGATTTAATACAATGATCTAGGGCATCATCTACGAAGAGTGCAGAAAATGGCTTTTGAATTTTTAATAACTTCCGCCTAACGTCTCCATCCGTAACAATACCTAGAAGTTTACTATTTGAATCTATTATGCAAGCTATTCCCAAATTGAATTTGCTCATAGCTTCCAGGGCTTCTTTGAAAATCGTATTTTCTTTAAGAACTGGAAATTTATCCAATGGAATCATTACATCTTGAACGGGTTTATTTCGATTAATCTCTGTGGACATTGTCTTCTCCAAATTTTTCAAGTAACTCCAATCTTTGTTCGTGCATGAATTTTGCTTGAGAAAGCACATTTTCCAAATATTTGATATCCATTACAGTATTCGCATCACTCATCGCATTAGGTGGATCATTGTGCACTTCCATAAATAAGGCATTGATTCCAACAGCACAGGCTCCCCTCACCAAGTGAGGGATGTATTCTCTCTGACCACCTGAGATATTTCCCATGGAAGTTGGTAACTGAATGGAATGAGTTGCATCAAAGCAGACTGGATATCCAGTCTCAGCCATGATTGGAAAGCATTTAAAATCATTTACTAACATGTTATAACCAAAGAATGTACCACGATCCGTAAGTACTACCGCTTTGCATCCATGAGCCTCTAACTTACGAACAGAGTTCTTCATATTCCAAGGACTCATAAATTGACCCTTTTTAAGATGAACAGGTCTACCAGTTTCTGCCGCTGCTCGCAATATGGAAGTCTGTCTGCATAGATAAGCTGGAACTTGGACGAGATCACAAACCTCACCAGTTGCAGCTCCCCAAGACGGATCTGAAAAATCAGAAGTAACAGGTATACCGAATTCTTCTCTAACATCAGAAAGGATCTTGAGCCCACCTTCTACACCCAATCCATGAAAGCTATCTGGAGCCGATCTACAGTCCTTGTCATAGCATGCTTTAAATATCCATGGAATTCCAATTCGATCGCAAATTTCTTTGATACGCTTTGCCATCATAAAAGTGTGTTCTTTAGATTCTATAGCACAAGGACCACCTATAAATGCTAGAGGGAGTTTGTGTCCTATCTTTACCTTGGATACATTTCCGTATCCGACTTCAATTGTTTTGGGTGTCATAAGTTTCCTTTGGTGTTATATATTTTTCTTCTTTATAATTTTCTAAAACCCACTTCTTTAAAGCAGTTTTTCCTTGGATTAAGGGTATTCCATGAGAAGCTCTGTCAGTGGGGTCTACCCATCCTGTAGGGTCATAGTAGATACTCAAAAAATTCTCATCTCTTCGAAAAAGTCCCGTGGACGTGAATGGTAACGAAATAGTTCCTATTGTTCTTTCTATCAAATACAATGCTGGTATTTCCGCATCTGCTAAAATTACATTTTCCAATTTCTCAAGTTTTTTCATCAAGTTAAGATATCGTGTTTCTGCTCTCTTTCCCAAATCGCGTTTTTTTTTAAAAATAAGATAAATTCCATTTTCATTAAGTACTTCTTGTATATCATTTAAAAATCTAATATTAAGATCTGGGTGAGTGTTAAAGAAAACCGAAGATGGCGAAACCCCTAAATGAAAAGCTTTTCTATGTTGTTGATAATCGAATACTGAAATTGAACGTTTTGGAATTGAAAGAGTTTTCACACTAGTCTCAAATAAAATAGGTCCAACAACTTGAAATTTTGAGGATGGGTTTATTAGTTCTCTGCTCACAAGCTCCTTCTGCCATTCATCCCAGACTAAATAAAATGGCCAATTCGTCCTCCCAAATTCCCATTTTTGATCAGCATAGCCCTCTGGGAGTTTTAAGAATTCATATCCTGAATAAAAATATGAAACCACTTTAGCACCCTTTGATTCAACTTCGTAGGTCCATAATGGTCGATAAATATTAAGTGAATAATGAAATAAATATTCTTTAGAGATTTCTTCTTTCTCTTTAAATTGAAAAATTTTTAAACGAGCAAATTCACCAAGAAGAATAACATTCCACCATCTAAAAATACATAGATTCCAAAAAGTTAAAGGAATCGCTATAATTAACCAAGCTAAATATTGAAAAAAAATCTTCCAAGAAGTTAAATAAAAGAGACTCTTTCCAATGTAGGATATTGTTTTATCTAAAAAAAATATATCAGGAACCGGAGCTATAGAATGATAACAGACGTTTATAGAGTTCTCAGGATATTGTTTTATATACCAAGTGAAAATATCATAATTCTTAGTACTATCTTGTGGTAAATTTGATGAACGGAGACCATGGAAATATGCACTACTAGGGTCAATTTTTTTTTTATCAGATAGTGACAAAAGATAAATTAACGAATCAAGGATTATCTTCCCAATAATTATTATCCCAAATATCCATTGCTTGATTATCCAGTATGCCCAATTTAATTTCGATTTTAAAAAGGATATTGATATTTCGTATGAACTTAGGACGTTAAGATATTCTTTTGGCAAAGGGTGAACGAGTTTTTTCCCTTCTTTCCCATAAGCAAGAATGATTTTTTCTTCAAAGTCATTCAAGAATAAATGTTGCAATAGAAACTGAATTGTTGCCAATTCGGCCCCAATAGAAGCAACTCCAAACAAATATTTACTTGCATATTTATTTATTTGTTTGAAGGAAATCTCTGTACATTTTCCTTTTACAATTCTAATGATCCCAAGTTGATTTTTGTTTTTTAATTTATTGTAAGCCCTAACCTTATCATCTAACCTTCGATTAAAACATTTTATTTTTATTCTTTCACACAAACTCAATATTGGATTGTATGAAGAAATTTTTATTCTATTAAATACCTTAATCCTCATGATTTATTGAAATTAATGTTAGCAATTTTATATTTTATAAAAAGTAAATTTATTTCTAATTCAAATAAACATAAGACTTTAGTTTAATATTTTATTAAATTAAGAAATCTCCTCTTGTTTACTTCCTTAAGTGTCCTGAAAAAGAATTATCAGTTGTTACGTAATGCTCGCATTTAGTACATGGAAAGAATTTGCCATTTTTAAAATCATTAAACATGCCTTCATCATTTTCAATTTTTTTATATAGATCAGCAAGGGTTTCTGTCTTTAAATCTCCAACTATGTAATCTAGATTATAATCCTGACAGCATAAGGCGACCTTCCCATTTGGCAACAGAACTCCCTGGTTAAGCCTTCTATAACTACAATAATATTGAATATTGTTTTTCATACCGTCCTGATCTCGTTGAAATTCACGCATTGTTACATTCTCAAGATTTAATTTATTCAATTCGATGTTTGAATTTCTAGTATTTAAAACTTCCGCTTTGTGTATCTGAACAGGTTTCAATTTTCCATTTTTTAAAAATTCATCTATGATCTCTTTGACTTGAGGATGAAAATCATCTCCAATTAAAAACAGAACCATGCGACTATCGTCCCAACCAAATGAGAAAGAATGTTCTAAGGTATCCCGAAATACCGATAGATAAAGCTCGTTAACATTACATTTCATAAGCTTTTTATTATCTGGTAAATGAAGAGTGATTCGATTAAATAAATTTACATTTTTACTGAACCAAATTTGAGACTCTTTAGCACCAGATAAAGTAGTGCTTATATCTTGAATATAACCTTTTTTAGCTAAAGATTCTACAAATGTTGGAAACTCGGGTATACCCATAGGCTCAGTAAAACCAGTCCACTTAATTAAAGTTGAATTGGGAACATTCTGAAAAACTTTTTCAAAGGTTTCAGGAGTAAGTATTCTTTCCTGGTTTTGATAATTCTCTTTAAAATTCTTAATGTACGAATCCTGAGGACAATAATCACAATACATTCCACATCCAACTTTCACTGAAATTTCTAAACTATCAACTTCAGCTTTTGAAAGTTCGATACTTTCCTTACCAGGAGTTAGACTTTTTAACTTTTTATAATATAGATACTTTGTATAATACTTAGTTTTAACCTTATCAAAGCTTTGTGAAATTTTCCTTATGAGATTCATATTTTTTCCTTATTGTTCATTATTTTAAATTTAATTGCAGAAAATTACCAAATTCCCCAGCCTCCATCAACCGAGATATTTTGCCCAGTTACATATTCAGAAAGATCGGATGCTAAAAAAGCAATTACACCTTTAAAATCTTTTTCTGTTGCCATTCGATTCAATGGTGTATTCTCAATATATTTAGTTACAAATGAATCTGGCTGATTACGAAATATTCCTCCAGGAGAAACACAATTTACTCTAACTTTAGGAGCTAAAGTAGTTGCCAACCATCTTGAATATTGAATAAGCCCTGCCTTCGATGTAGCATAAGCTGCTGGATTGGACATATTTGTTCCTTCATAAAGTGCCCATTTTGGTGCATATTGTCCGTAAATGGAAGCAATATTTATTATATTAGCTCCTTGAGAACCTTGCATTAAAGTTGAGATTCCTTGAGTCAACTCGAATATAGAAGTAAGGTTTACTTCTACTGCCCTTCTCCAAGTCTCAACAGTCTGCTCCAAGAAAGACACAGCCCAGCCTTCCAATTCGGCTGTCCCAACAAAAGCTGCATTATTGACCAAAACATTAATATTGGTAAATTTGTTTAAATAGAGTATGAGTTCTTTTCTTTCAGAGCTAGATTCTAAATTAGATTGAAAATAATGAATTTTTACGTTATAATTTTTTAGATCTAATGATAGTTTTTCTAAACTTGAATTTTCTCGATCGATTAAAATTAGATTAGCACCTAATTCTGCTAGAGTTTCAGAAATTACTTTCCCTAAATGTCCTGCGGCACCCGTGACAATAGCATTCCGTCCTTTCATATTAACTAAAGATTTAATCGATGTCATTATAAAATTTTCTAACTTAAACTAGATTTATTTAAAAGGAATTCTGCAAACTCAAAATCAAGATAAGTATCTATGTCAATTGCCCTTTCAGGGGGAATCCAAATTGATTTTACCTTGCCGTCAAATATACGTTCGTGTGTTAAAACAAATTCTGGTCGGGAAATATATGCAACTGTGGTCATATCATAAACAATTGGTGCATCTTGTCGCCTAAAGATAGTTTTCTTTTCTGGTGGGATGACCAACTTTGCTAGACCACTAGTATCTTTCTCAATCATGTTAAAATATGGACTCCTATGGGCATCTGTTACTGTAACAACAACATCTGGTTTATTTTTTTCAAATTCAAATAAACAATTTTCAACGTCTTCCTTAATTCTCAAAGGAGCAGTAACTGGCAACACGACTAACCCATCTGGTAGCTTACCCTCATCTTCATAAATGAAGTTAAGAGCATGTCTCCAAACTAACCATTCCGAACTATCATCCTGTGCAAGAGTCTCTGGTCGTAAAAATGGAATCTCTGCACCATATTTACGAGCAACATCTGCAATTTCTTTGGAATCTGTAGATACAATAACTCTTCTCAGTGAGGGTATTTTGAGAGCTATCTCAATCGCCCAGGCGATTAATGGTTTACCATTTAATATCCGAATATTTTTACCTGGTAAACCTTTTGATCCCCCTCGAGCACATATGAGCGCAATATAGTCATTCATAATTAGTATCAATTTTGTGAAAATTCAACATTTTCAAGTTTATTTGTTTGGGCAAGCAGAGATATTGCGATATTTAATGTTTCAATCCCTTCGCTTAGAGTATTTTTCTTAACCTGACCATTCTTAAGAGAATCTTGAAATGATTCCCATTGTTTTCTATAGGTAAAATCTTTATCAATATTTTCATGATATAACAGAATTGATTCATTTTTATTCTTATCGAACGAAATCTTATTTTCAAGAAAATTGAAATAGAGAGTTCCCAAATCTCCGATTATAGTACAATCTCGTACTGGTTTTCGTCTTAAAAAATCCATGTTAATATGAACGGGAATGTTATTTTTTTCACTACTGTGGAACTCAAGATTAATCATGGCGACATCTTCTGTATCTATGTCAAAATTACCCACCCTATTCTTATAAGAAGACATGCCCACAATTCTTCCAAATAAAAATTGAAGATAGTGTAGTTCGTGACTTAATTCTAATATCACACCACCACCCATTGCTCTATTTCCACTTATACCCTCTCTATAGTCTTGTGAAGGTCGCCAATCAGGTAAGTATTGTCCCACGTTAGATATTACATATAAAATCCTACCAATCATACCTTGTTGGATAATTTCTATTAATCTAACTAATCCTGGATGGAACTGCAAGTTATAACCAATTTGAACGATTTGACCTCGTCTTGATTCGACATTTTTAAAATTGATTAAATCGATTTCAGAACAACCAAGAGGTTTTTCAATAAAACATGAGTAACCTAATTTCCAAAAACGATCGAAAGTTTCAAAATGCTTCGAAGCAGGATTGCAGATTGCTACAAACCTAGGATTTAGATCTACAGCTTGTTCGATAGTCCATATGTGATTTTTCTCGTTACTGGGTAATGATCTATAGAAAAATATTTCAATAGAAGGATCTATCTGGTTTAATATCCTTGCGTGCCTTTCTCCGATACTACCCTTTCCAACAATAATGACATTATTCGCCATGAATTATTAAGTTATTTTATTGGTTTGATCTGCCCTAAGGGATTACCAGATACAGGTTTTGATAAATAATTAAAAAAATCAGAATTCTCGGACAACCAAGACGAATTCATTTCAAAAGAATCATACATCTTACTCTCATACCAGGAACCAGCGAAATGTAGAAAGTATGATGTAGAAAGTGAAGATTCAATACAATTTTGTATTTCTTTGTTATATTCGGAACGATATTTATATAAGTATGAGTATTTCCAAGCCATATCATAAGACCAAATTGTCTGGAACCGATAATCCAACCACGCCACATGACCATAGTTCTGAATCTCAAAGTTAAAATGAGTTTGGTCACCACCTCCCGTTAAAGAATCTATCTCCCTGTCATACTTATAGAACCAAGATTTCATTAAATCGCTATGCTGTTCTATGGAAAATACAAATAAACCCATACATGCTTCATCATCTTGAGGAACTAAATTATGCCATTTATATAGCTCTTCTAGCGATATAAATATTACTGAATCAAGAGGATAAGATTCACTATAGTATTTATTTCGAAAATAGCTGATTCTTCTAAGAGTTTCCTCATAAGGATAAGGTAGTCTATACCGTAATGATACTAAGTAAAAATTTTCGAGATTTGTACAATGTGTAAAAATATCCGGTGCTTCAGGATTGACTAAAATATCAGCATCAACATAACACACTTGATCTATTGTAAGATCAGAGGCTAAGATAGCTTCTCCTAATAACATTTTTTGCCAGGTTGCTTTCTTCCAATATTTATGATTTTTATCTATCAAATCCGTATCAAAAATAATCAAACCATGGCCATATTTTTTACAATAACGCGTTAAATAAGGTAGGGATTGTTTCTCCCATTTCTCTCGGTAATTATCTCCAATTACAATCGAAACAAGCGCCTTCCCTGAATTTGATGGAATCAATTGTTGCATTATTTTACTTCCTTTAACAAAACTGCTCCATCAATACGTGGTAATTCTAAAGTGCTACTAACAGGCATTGTATTATCTGATCTGAATCCTAACTTAATTTCCATTTTCTTTAATATATCGAGAGTCTCATGATTGTATGAACCGAGTGGGTGAGCGACAGTATCAGGTTTTTTTCCGATGAGTTTAGAGATTAAATTAAGATTTTTAGAATATTCAAAATTTTGAAATTCCCTATTCATTTTTCCCATTGAATAGGGATGAGTATGTGAATGTAAGCCGATTGTATGACCTTCGTTACTTAATTTTTTCAACTGACCTTCTGAAATCCAAATTTCAGAAAAAATTTTATTTGGCTCAACTTTAAATAAGTCAAGTAGGTAAGAAATAAATGAATCAAAATCACTATCTCGAAGATGATTATTTCTCCAAAATCGATAAAATATATCTTCGAAAGAATAAAAAGGAAATCTTATTTCATAGTCTTCTTTCATTGAAAGAAAATTTGGATTTAGATATTCACTTTTTGATATGTTAAAAAAATTTTTAAATTGAAAAAAATAGTCTTTAAAGGAGCTAAATTTTTTAGCAAGTAAATAGCTAGCTACCTCGTTCGTATCTGATTGGTTTTCGAATATTTTCGTATATATAAAAAAAAACGCTTTTAAACTATATTTTTTTAAAATTGGTGATGCAATTGAAAAATGTGTTTCTAATCCATCGTCAAATGTGAGACACACGTCCGAGTTTTTCAAGTGACCAGCTTCGAGTTTCAATCTCCATTCATCAGGTTGTAAAATATTTCGTATCCCGATTTTTAATAAAATCTGCTCGAACATATCCTCGTCTATCGATCCCTGGCCTGATGGTTTTTCTCCACGCTTATGCAAGCGATGAAACATTATTCCTACAGGCCGAGATTCCATTTTAACGAAACTCAGTCAAAATATGATTCTAACTTACTTTCTCTGACAGTATCCAATGTAGCGCAATGTATTCCACCACCTTGAGTATAAATATGCCTCATGCGTACAGGAACTACTTGTATTTTGTGACTTTCAAGTAACTTGATAAGATTCGTTTGCCTTTCATCAACTACTACTGTTTGAGGATCAATTGATAGAAAATTCATTCCGACCCAAGGAGAAGACATATCATGTAAGTTTGTTTGAAAACCTAGTGCTTCTAATTTATATCCTATCGGATCACGAACTTCTTTTTGAAAATTTAACTCAGCTTCAGATGTTGGAGCTACATCACTAAAATAAATTTTGTCCCATTTGTCGAATAATGCAGGGCAATTTTTTTCATTCACTCTAGTACTATTGAGCAATACGAGCCCAGGTCTAAGACACAACACAGTAGAATCAATATGACTTGAGCGATAAATTTCTGATGTAGTATGAACACGGTATTCAGATCCCAAAACTGATTGAAGCCACTTTGCAGCTTTAACATTCCCTGACGAAGAAATTAAATACAATAGATCTTTGCCCATTCTAACAGTATTTGCCGCTTCAAAAAGAATTTCATTTTCCGATAACTTATGAAGTTTCTCAATCCTTCCATTGGTTAATTTTTGGTGTGCCAGATCTTCATCCGTCAAAACTCTATCTGCTTCATCCCTATAATAAGGAAGTTTAGCTTCATAGTTAAGCATTGGTTTAGGACCTGCTATCCACTTAAAACCCTCTTCAAAGTAATTATACCAAATAGGGTATAAAGACGTTGTTTCGTAATAACGACTCGCTAAGTAAGATGGACTTTCTATAACGTAATCACCTACAACTAAATTCAAATCTCTTACATTGTAAGAATTATTACTATTTGTTGTCCAAAATGGTGTTTTAAAAAATTCCTCTAAATCAAATACTTCTGGACGATGAACCGTTACACCAAACTTGGCAATTGTATTAGCCAAGTTATCTAGATCTTCCTCTACTTCATCATAAAACCACTTTGGTGTAGCTTCTCGTGATAGTTTTAGAGCTTCTTCTAATATTTTGTCAGGAATTTTTCCTGGTTTCATCCATGATAAAGTGGCTACTGTGTTTTTTCCAGTACCTACAATTATCTCCTTAAGCTTATCCCATTCGTTGTGTGAATTTATTTTTCCAAATTTCATTTCTTTATTTTTTCCTTTCATTGGAGGCTTCAAAATACATAATTCTATAATCAGGATAAGGGTGGTTAGTTTTAATTAGTTCAATTGTCCTGTTTTTAAATCCAGCCTTCTTAGTTAAGTAAGGATAATTATGAATAAAAAATCTCTCTCTATGTAGAACACTATCTCTAAAATTCTCATCGAAAATATATGGTTTCAAGGTCTCACGGCTAAGACCAATCTGTTCGAAGCCTAAAATAAATTCAAAATTAACCTTGGATACTTCAGCATAAATTTTGCTTATAATTTCAGGAGGTAAATAAACCATCGTTCGAGCTGAAAAAAACACGCTGTCAGAAAAATCCTTTTTTGCTAAGTAAACGAATATGTCACTAGTAACAAATTCAAGATTTTTCAAACCACCAAGCTTGTCTTCATTGAAAATTTGGGTGTATTTAGATCTATCTATACCTATAAATTTAATTTTTGGAAATTTTTTCGCCAACAACCAATCTACATATCCGTAGCAAACACCAAAATTAAAAACCTTCTTTATATTAGGATTAGCAGCAATCAAATTTGAAAATTTTTCAATAATTAGTTGATAAAGCAAATATGATTCTGAACTTTGGTTGGCAAAATCTTTATTTTCAATCTGTTCATAATACTTAAAAGTAACCATAAATTCACGAATTTCATCTTCATAACCATAATTCGAACCAAGAGATAATGCATCACCTTTTGCATCTCGAACTAGAGAAATAGAATTTCTCCTCTTCAATTCTTGTTCATGCATTTTTCCAATATTCAAAATTCTATTGCCCAAACTTCGGAAAATTCTTGCAACCCATGGTAGATTGAACATTATTCTTTGGAATAATATTCTAAGTTTCACTTTATAAATAAATGAGCCGTTTTCAGGCCAAATAATTTGGTTCATTTTATATCCTTATTAGTTGTTTTTTTGATAAAAATTAAATAATATATTCTTAAATTAAGAGAGCTACTTTATTTATATTATAGTCAATACTATATGCATTAAGTCAGCCTGAGAAGATTTCAATCGCCGTCAAGAGATTTAAAATAAATATTGACCTAGACGTAATTATAAAAAAATCTGATTTGCTAGTTCTAAATCAGAATGTCGACCTACATCCATCCAAGGCTCATGCATTGGATAACCAATGACACGAAGACCAGCTTCTTTAAGTCTATCTAAAAATAATGTCATATCTAAATATTCATTGTTCTTAATATATTTTCTGCAAATTGGATTAATAACATAGATCCCTGCATTAACGTAAGTTTTATAAACTGGTTTCTCAATTATCTGTTTAATATCAAGTCCATTCATTTCAACAACTCCATAAGGATGTTGCCATTCAAAACTTCGTACAACCATAGTTACGTCGGCATTATTTCTAGAATGAAATTTAATTACATCATTATAGTTTATATCTGTTAAGAGATCACCATTAGTTACTAATATTGGTAGTTTGAAATTTTCACCTAATAGTCCAATAGCTCCTGCAGTACCTAATGGGATTTCTTCCCTAAGAAATTTAACATCCGTTCCAAACCACTTTTCTCCCTTGAAAAAATCTTCAATCATATGCCCTAAATAATGAATTGAAATAAAAAAATTATTGAATCCATTTTCTTTAGCACGAATGATTATATGTTCAATAATTGGTTTACCTGCAACAGTCACCATAGGTTTGGGACAATTTTCTGTAATTGGTCTAAGTCGAATACCTTTTCCGCCAGCCATTATAAGAAAAATGTTTTCTAATTCACTAACTTTATTATTATCTATTTCATCCCATAAATATAGACCAACAATGTTTCTCTCTTCATTTACTATCGGTAGTTGCATGACTTTGTTTGCCTTCATAAGATCATGTGCTACAGCCTTGGGTAAGGTCGGTGGAACAACAATTGCTTCCGTATGGACTATTTTGGTTATACTTTCTTCTAGAGTTAAGCCTTTAAGCAAACCACGACGAATATCACCATCTGTAATAGTTCCAATAAATTTATCATTTTCTGATATAATTACGATTTTATATCCAGATTCACTAAGGTTTATTACTGCTTCTTTTATTGTAGAATTTAAAGGTAGAATTACCTTCTTCCATTGGCTTTTTAAATCACTTATATTCATATAGCATAGTCGAAAAAATATTTTCTATTCAATGTTTCTAAGGGAAAAGTTGCTAAAGTCGATACTATAGTTGATGAAGCATCTCCATTTCCATAAGGATTGATACATCCTTTTAAAATAGTGTTAAATTCATCTGTATATGATTTCTCTATAGCTTCAAGAATGTCATACTTATTAGCTTTGACGTCTATGACGGACATAGATCGAAGCCTACCTTTTTGCCGATCGCCTACATTTATAGTTGCCTTTCGAAAGCTAGGCGCTTCTAAAATTCCGCTAGACGAATTACCAAGAATTATATCAATATATTGTAAACAGGAAAAAAAGTTTTGTTGTCCCAAAGAAGTAAAAGATTTTACGAAATTAAATCTAGCTTCAAATGATCTTATCATATTAATGATTAATTTATTTCCTGCATCAGCATTAGGTAAAGTGAAAATTACTGTAGTATCCGTCAATGTTTCAAGTGCATGAATTATTTCTAAAAAGTCCTTTTCATTAGAATCTAATGATAATGTCTCTGGATGATATGTAACCAATATGTTTTTTTTTCGAAAAGAAATATTTAATTCTTTTTCTAACTCTTTTTTACTTAACAATTTAACTTGATGTATCGCATCAACTCCCAAACCACCTACTGTAAAAACATTTTTAGGAAATTCGCCCATTTGAATTACACGTTGTCTGTAAGATTCAGTAGCAACAAAATGAAGATTCGACATCTTTGTTATTGCATGTCTAATAGAATCATCTACGGCACCTTCAGTGACTTCACCACCATGTAAATGTGCAATAGGTATATTCATTAAAAGTGCAGCACTAACAGCAGATAAAATTTCGTATCTATCTCCTAAAACTAGTAATAAATCTGGTTCTAATTCATTTAAAGCATCAGAAATACCAAAAAGAGCCAATGCCATAGATTTAGTTACTGCGACTGCTGAATCTGAACTTAAGATATTATCAATTTTTTTATCAATTTTAAATCCATCATTTTCAATTTCTAAATAAGTATTACCGTATTCTGAAGATAAGTGAGTGCCAGTAACAATTAATTTCAACTCAAGATTAGAATTTTCCTTTATTTTGAGCATTACCCATTTAAGTAATCCATATTCCGCCCTTGTTCCAGAAACTACGCAAATTTTTCTTTTCATATTTCAATCAGATCATCAACGTTAAAATTTCTTTTTGCTTTTTGTCCTATAATTTCATTCCAACGCATAGGAGATATCCCATTACCTGGTCGTTTTACATTCATGTTATCTTCGCTGAATAATTCACCTTCTCTAATAGATTCTTTAGCAACTAGTGACTTGCGTGCTATCGCGATATTCTTACTTTCACTCTTTGAAGGTCTTTTTACTCCATCACCTAAGGCTAATTCTATATTTCTAATACCATTTACCATGTTTTGAAATTCTAGAGGGTTTAAACTTGCTTGGTGATCCGGACCTTGCAATGTTTTATCTAACGTTAAATGTTTCTCGATTACTTTTGCACCTAAAGCTACAGCTGCAATAGCGATTTCAATCCCACTCGTATGATCTGAATAACCAACATCAACTTGAAATTTTTTTTGTAGTGATAACATTGCATTTAAATTTACATCTTCCATCGGTGTAGGATATTCAGTATTGCAATGTAATATAATTATATTCTTATTGTGATTATTGCTTTTAAGAACCTTAAATGCATTTTCAACTTCCAATAAATCAGACATTCCTGTTGAAAGGATTATAGGTTTATTTAACTCAGAAATTCTCTTTAGATATGGATAATTAGTAATTTCACCTGAAGGAATTTTAAATCTGGTTAAATTTAATTTTGTCAAAAACTCTAGACTCTGTAAATCAAATGCAGTAGTTAAAAATTCTATTCCCAGTGTTTCGCAATGTTTAATCAATTGAAAATGATTTTCAGAAGTTAATTCAAGTTGCTTCAACATTTCCCACTGAGATTCAACTGTTGAGCTAGAAATTTTCTGATATTCTGCCTTTTCAGCAGATTTTGTAACTAGCTCAGAAGCCTGAAAGGTTTGAAATTTTACAATGTCTGCTCCAGCCTTATATGCCTCATCAATTAGTGCATGAGCTAAATCTATATCGCCATTATGATTTACACCTGCCTCAGCAATAATTAAGACCTTTCCTTTCATTTATTTCGTATAACTCCTTTTTTGTTCACAATTGAACCCATAGGAATCACACTAAAGTCTGGAATAATGCTATTCTCTTGAACTATAGTACCACTGCCTAAAAAACAGCCCTCTCCAATTTCCACCCCGCCATTTAAGATGACTCCGGTAGAGATATGGGAATGTCTTCCAATTTGAACATTGTGCTCTATGATAGCACCAGAATTAATGATACAATTCTGACCAATGTTTACACCAGCGTTGACAAACACTTTAGGAAAAATCATTGTACCTTCACCAAGCTCCGCAAATGGAGAAAAATATGCAGTAGGTGAAATAATAGAAGGTAGATAAAAATCTAGGCTTTTTAATAAATTAAATATTCGTCTTCGAGGCTCAAAACTTTTTATTTGACCAATTGCATTAATTGCATAGGGTGATATTGACCTGAACTTTGGTAAATCAGAATCTGACCCAACAACTGAATACCCCATAATTTTATTTCCTTTTTCTGACTCAGATGCTATGAATCCTAAGATTTCAAAGTTTCTAACTGTAAGTAATAAATCCATACAAGACCAAGCGTGTCCACCTGCCCCTACAATGAAAATAGGGGTATTAATTGTTTCCATGGATTAATCCAGCACTACTAGGAATATTAATCACACGTTCGAATAAATCTTGAGATATATCTAAATTCATCTTAGGAAAATCTTTATACATAGGTAGCGTATGTAAAAGATTCCAAACTGGACGAGTCATTATTCCGATACCATTAGTTTCTGCCAATATATCTTCCTTTAAATGTTGAAAACCAGGATTAAGGATAAGTGCGTTTAACCAGTAATTACTTTGAAAGTTCTCTTTTTCTGAAAACAAACTAACAAAATTTAGATCAGAAAAAGATTCCTTATAATTATTGTATAAATTTCTTTTTTGTTTTAAAAATCTTGGGAGAGAATCTAACTGGGCACAACCTAGCGCTGCATTTAAATTAGGCATCCTATAATTATAACCAACTTGATCATGGGAGAATTCCCATTTATGATATAATTTAGCAGTAGAAGTTAAATGTTTTATTTTTTTAAAATCATTTTCATTGTTTATTAAAATAGCTCCGCCTCCGCCTGTAGTAATAATTTTATTTCCATTAAAACTTAATATTCCTAAATTTCCAAAAGTTCCTGTATGGCGACCTTTTATAAAGCTACCTAGAGATTCTGCAGCATCCTCAATTACGATTAGATTAAACCTTTTAGCTATATCAATAATTCCTTCCATGTCTACGGGATGACCAAAACAATGCATTGGAATAATTGCGCGAATAGGTCTTTGTGTATATTTGTTAACTAAAACATTATTTTTTATAATTCCAATTTCAATTAGATAATCATTGATTCTTTTCGGGCATAGACCTAAAGTTCTTTCTTCGATATCAACAAAATGAGGAATTGCATTACAATATCTCACTGCATTAGCTGTTGCTACAAAGCTAAATGTTGGAATTAGAATTTCATCATTAGGTTCTATACCAGAATAAACTAATGCAATATGCAATGCAGAAGTTCCATTAACCACTGCAACTACAAACTTTGAGCCCGTAAATTCTGTTAATTTATTCTCGAACTTGTCGACAAATTTTCCTACTGATGAGACAAAACTAGAATCTATACATTCTTTAAGATTATACAATTCATTTCCATCAAATAAAGGTTCATGCAAATTTGCAGTATCAACTCCTATGCTTTTCCTGATTCTGGAAATAATTAACTCTGATTCTTTCATTTAATAGGGGTTTATTTATCTTATATTGTAGTAAGTTTTAAACCAATCGATCATTTTACTTACTCCTGTTTCTAATTCAGTTCTAGGGGTATAACCTATATTTCTGCTTAACTCAGTTACATCCGCCCAAGTATCCGCTATATCTCCAGGTTGGATCGGGTACATCTCCATAATAGCTTTTTTCCCTATAAATTTTTCTAGCGCTTTAATAAAATCTATCAATTGAATTGGCTTATTGTTTCCAATATTATATATCGCATATGGAGGATTTGATAACTGTGTAATTTCATCATATTTATGCGGAATATGATCAATGATTCTAATCACACCTTCAACAACATCATCTACATATGTAAAATCTCTTTTATGATTTCCGTGATTAAATACATGAATTGGTTCATTCTCAAAAATTCTCTTAGTAAATAGATAAGGAGCCATATCAGGTCTACCCCAAGGCCCGTAGACTGTGAAAAAACGCAAACCTGTGCAAGGAATTTTATACAGGTGACTATATGCATGTGCTAGTAATTCGTTACTTTTTTTTGTTGCCGCATAGACATTCAAAGGAAAATCAACATTCTGATTGACAGAAAACGGAACATCTGTATTAGAGCCGTAAACTGAACTTGAAGATGCATAAATGAAATGCTTTATATTCTTTTTTTTGATTATTTCTAACAAATTCACAAAGCCAAGAACGTTACTCTCGATATACAATTGTGGATTTTCTCTCGAATAACGAACACCTGCTTGTGCAGCTAAATGTATTACAACATCAATCGACTCAGAAACTAGCTTATCATTCATTTCATTAAAATTTGCTATATCCTGTCGATAATGTTTATAATTACTGTCCTTTAGAATTTCATTTATCCTATCTTCTTTTAATTGAGGATTATAATAATCATTATGATTATCCATTCCAATAACGCGATAGCCCAGCGACAACAGACGTTTTGTTACGTGTGACCCGATAAATCCCGCAGAACCTGTTACTAAAACTGTGTTTTTTTCATTCATGTTGTTCAACAAATTTTACAAATTATAAACATTTGATTTGTAATTTTTCAATATCTCGCTTTGCCGAAACCACTCGATAGTTTTTTCTAGTCCTCTTCTTAGTCCTTCCCTCCCTGAAAATTTTGGAGTCCAATTTAATATCTTTTTTGCTTTTCCGTTACTCGCCCAAAGCCTTTCCACTTCACTCAACTTAGGCCGAAGTCGATTGTCTTTGGTTTCCAATTGAATTTCTTTTCCTATTATATTCGATATAATTTCAATAGTTTCTCCAATGCTTATCTCAAAATCACTTCCTAAGTTTATTACTTGACCTAAAGCTTGATTTGATTCTAGAGCTTTTATAAAACCATCAACAGTATCTTCGATATAATTAAAATCCCTTGTTGGATGTGTAGATCCTATTTGTATCTTTTCATTTCCTGCCAAAATTTGAGTAATCACCGTAGGAATTACTGCCCTCGCTGACTGTCTAGGGCCATAGGTGTTAAATGGTCTCACTATACACACAGGTGTTTCAAATGATAAGAAAAATGACAATGCCATCTGGTCTGCTCCAATCTTACTCGCCGAGTATGGTGATTGACCTAGTAAGGGATGTTCCTCCGTTATGGGAACAAATTTGGCTGTACCATAAACTTCACTAGTCGAGGTATGAATTACTTTTTTAATTCCTAATTTGCGCGCCGCTTGAACTACGTTTAGGGTTCCCTTTACATTTGTATCCACGTAAGTGTCAGGTGAATGATAAGAATAAGGAATAGCAATCAAAGCGGCCAGATGAAGCACCGACTCGCAGTCCTTCATGGCTTCGTGTACACCATGTGGATCTCGAATATCTCCCAAAAAAACCTCAAATTTACCTTTTACACTCGGATCACATTGATCTAACCACCCCCAAGAATTAAATGAGTTATAAAATACGAATGCTTTTACTTCATATCCTCTTCTTACTAATTCTTCGGTTAAATGAGATCCGATAAATCCATCCGCGCCTGTTACTAATATTTTTTTCATGAATTGCTACATTAAGTGATTGGTAATATTGTCGATTCCTTTTTTATACTTTGTTCATAATGCAATAAAAGGGAACGAATGAAAATCGTATGTTGTTCTATTGATTCCGACAAAGTTGGTAAAAGAATCTTATTTTGATTTTGAATATCTTCTATTAATTTTTTGGTTAATGAACTTTGATATTCGCATGTTCCTAATATTTCAGTTCCGTCAGAGCATTTGGCTATTCCATCCCGTTCAAAAACTTCCCACGATTTATCTCTAATCTTAATTTGAATTCTAAAATTTCGATCTAATTCTTTACTTGTTAACAAAAGCTCCGATCCATCTTCAAAGAACACTTTAAGTTCGCCGTATATATCCCAAAAACCATTTCTTGTCGATGGATACCACTCGGTATTTAATCCATCTGTATCAATTCGATATATTTTTGTCGAATTCCATCGGCCGATTAAATCAATGTAATGTATAGCATTACATGCTAAACCACGGATATCGAGATAGGATGCTTTTAAAGGAACATTCTTCTCTGATACATCTTTAAGATTCTGATACAATGACCACAGGTGCATGGGAGTATTTACCCACACTCCGTCCGAATTTTTTAATAATTCTCCAAGATTTAATAGATCTGCGATACTTTGAGTAAGTACCTTTTCTAAAATCCAATATTTTATATTACTTTGATTCAGAATAATTTTAACGACATCCAATCTGACATCTGCAGTAGTAGCTACAATACATACAGAAAAAAAAGAGGGTAAATCATTAACATCTGAAATATAATTTATGTTATGCTTAGTTACATCACTCGATACTTCACCCCATCTTTGAGCTGCTAAATTTAAAGCTTCTTTAGACTTATCGAAAACAAATATTTCCAAGGGAGAAGAAACTGGGTACAAACCTTGAAGATATCGTGTACCCAACTGTCCTGAGCCTGCGATAAGAATTTTATAGGTCATAGATTCTTTTCACTAGCTCCATAGTTTTCAAAGATCCTTGAATATTCTCTAAATTAGATCTTTGATTTTTGATCGCTTTTAAAAACTCCTCAGCTTGTAACTTAAGCCCAGGTTTGAAATCAATATCTAGTTGACCTTTTTCATAAGTTTCTACTTTTCTCGAACCAAAATCTTGAACAATTACTTGCTCTAAAGGTCGCATCTCCCATCTTCGCTTTTGAGTTGTAACTGAAACTGACCAAGGACCTGGAGCGTTCCATTGGCATTGATATATTCCAACATCACCAAAACTTGATGATATCTTGCTCGCAACAAACTTTGGGGAGCCTGGCTCCCACTTGAAAATTGGATCGACGGATTCTATCTCCCCTCGCAGAAAGATGCGAAAATAATCTATAATGTGTATTGAATTTGCATACATCCAATTCTCTAAAACATTATCAGGCTGACCGCCTAATTTAGCTGATATTAAATCTTCTTGGTCCAAAACACTTACAATTCTATTTCCTTGGAACTCTTTTATATCGTTTAGCACTTTCTGTGTGCTTGCAAAGTATCTTCGATTGAATGCTACGTATACTTTCGAATTATTTTTTATAGCCTCTTCACAAAGAAATTTTGCTTCTTGAAAATTATAACCAATAGGCTTTTCAATCATCAAGGACCATGGGTACTTAAAAGACTCCAAACAAACTTCTTTTGTCGATAGCTCTGGAACACTTACTATAAGACCATTTGGTGATTTTTCATTATATAAATGCTCAATACTATTTGCTACGAATTCAATCCCGTATTTTTTTGCTAAATTTTCTGCTTTGGTTTTTGTTCTTGAATAAATTCCAACTGCATTTACTTCTGGAAAACTTTTGAAGGCACGTATGTGCTCTTCTGTCATATAACCTGCACCAATAAAAGCAATTTTTATCATTGTAAATCCGACTCTTGTATAAATTTTAAAAATTCTTTATGATTAGCAAATACATGTTTCGCTTTTGATATAAAATTATAATTTATTTCAGGATGAGACTTTATCAAATAATTATTGACTATTCCAGCATTAATTCCAGCCATTATATCGCTTTCTTTGTCTCCGACTAGAATTGACTGTGTGAGAGTGATATTGAATTCTTTTAGCGCTTGAATAATCATACCTGTCCCAGGTTTTCTACAATCACAAATTCTTTTAAACCTTTCAATTGTTCCCTTCGGGTGATGGGGGCAATAGAATACTTTATCTATTTTAATCTCTTGCGCTTCAAATTCTCTTAACATCCATGAGTTCAGTTTATCAAAATCTGTCTCGGTATATTTTCCTTTCGCAATTCCAGCTTGATTTGTGATTATAAAAATCAGAAATTTTCTTTTTGAAAAGTAATCTATTATAGCGAAAATCTCTTTTTGAAAAACAAAATCTTCTATTTTATATACATAGTTTCGTTCTTCATTGATAATTCCATCACGATCTAAGAATAAGGCTTTACTTTTCAAGAACGTGGTTTTAAGTGATTAAATATTTTATCTTCGACGTAAGCACAAATGATATGACCTATTAAAATATGAGATTCTTGGATTCTAGGAGTCTCCTTGGAATGAACGCAGATACATACATCACATAGCTGTTTCATCGAACCTCCACTTTCACTAGTGAGTCCAATGACCTTCATACCTTTTTTATGGGCAGACTCTATCGCACTGATTATATTGGGAGAATTTCCTGAAGTTGAAATAGCAAGGAAAATATCTCCTTCAGAAGCTAATGCTTCAATTTGCCTTGAGAATAATTTCTCATAGCCATAATCATTACCTATTGCAGTTAGAACAGAAGTATCAGTTGTTAATGCAATTGATGGCAATCCTGGTCTATCAAAAAAAAACCTACTGACAAACTCACCTGCTATGTGCTGTGCATCTGCCGCACTTCCACCATTGCCTGCTATAAGAGTTTTTTTCTGATTTCTATATGCAAACAAAGTAAGTTCGCATGCATCGCGTAAGCAGTCCATAAAGGTAAGATCGGCCAATCCTTTGGTTTTTGTCTCAATGGATAATTGATATTGGTTTGTTATGAATTCTAAAGTAGTCATCTAATACTCAATTTTTACTTGTGCTTCTATATATCTTTGTTTCGTGCCTATATCCACAACATTTGATTGAACGACAAAGGCAAAGCAGGATTCTTGCGAAAGCACTAAAGGAAATAACTCTTTTTCAAGTGAAAATTTTTTTAAATCTTTGCTTTTATAAAAAAGGTCTTTTGGCAAAAGATATATTCCAGCGTTGATTACTGCTTGGCCACTTACGGCCTTTTCTTCAAATTTCAAAATTTGGTCATTGGAATCTAATGAAATTGTTCCGTAATCAGATGCTTCTTCAATCCTAGATGCAACTAAAGAAAAATAACTATTTTTTTTATGATGAAAATTAAGAAATTCCTTATAATCAATTTTACAAAAACTATCTCCATTTAGGGCAATAAATGGATCTGTATTTATCATGGATATAGCATTTTGAATTGCACCTCCTGTACCTAGCGGAGTATCTTCAATTGAAAATATATATTCTGCATCTCTCTTTGAATTATAATATTCGATAACTTGATTTGATAAATGTCCTACACATAATAAAATTCTGGAAACTCCTTGCCGAACAAGTTGATCGGTTATAATTTCGAGCATAGGTTTTCCCTTAATCTCTGCTAAGCCTTTAGGTTTCGTTGTAGAAACCGACTGAAAACGAGTACCAAGGCCACCACATAAAATTAACGCATCATACATAAGATTTTAATTCGTTTTATTTAATAAATTGCATAGTTTTAGGATTTGTTCTTTTTCCAAATCGGGATAATTTCCTATATAAAATCCGAAGAAATGAATATGTTCGACATTCGGAAAATTCTTCCAAGAACCTGCAGGTACATAATTTATCAAGTATGGTTGACGCATTTGATTTCCTCCACCAGCGCTCCCTCTTCGATATTCTATTTTATTTTCCTTCAGAACGTTCATTATTCTCTGACAAAAATCTAAATCCTTCTTTTTAAGCACAAGATTAAGAGCATAATTACAACTTCCTTCTAAGACAAAATCTGTGTAAAATTTTTCGGAATCTAAATTCTTAAGAAATATCTCAAAATTTTCTCTACGCTTCTTATTATTTTCATCTAATCTTTTTAGTTGATTTCTGCCAATAACAGCATTTAATTCCGTACTACGAATATTAAATGCGGGATATGCAAATATAAATTCAGGATTTAACTCTGGATAATTCTTAATGTATTCCTGTTTATAAAATTCTCCATCAGTTTCTCTTACCATACCGTGTGAACGAAACATTCTAGCCATTTGGTATATATTTTCATCATTTGTAGAAATCATGCCCCCCTCTATAGTACTCATATGATGGGCATAATAAAAAGAGAAATTTGAAATCAATCCAAAATTACCTAGTTTGATTCCTTTGTGAGTAGCACCATGTGACTCACAAACATCTTCGATTAGGACAATATTTTTATCATTTAATATTTTAAGAAGCTCATCCGAAATTCCATTGAAACCTTGCACATGAGTGACTAAAACAGCCTTAGTTTTATTAGTAATCTTCTTTATAATCTCATCATTGTCCATTGATAGTGTTTTAGGATTTATGTCTGCGAAAACAGGAGTAAAGCCATTTTGAATTACGGCTGCTACGTCCGAAACCCAACCAAGCGGTGAAACAATTACTTCTCCTGTTGGATTTAATGCATTTAATATAGCTAAAGTGGCTAGGTTTGCAGATGCACCCGAGTTAACAAAAACACTATATTTTGTTCCTAACCAGTCATTCCATTCTTCTTCGAAACTACGAACGTTTTTACTTTGAGTTAGAATCGGTTCCCCTTGTAAAAATTCTATTAGATAATTTATGTCATCTTTTGAAATATTGTTTTGCATCAGCGGCCAGTTCATATATCTTTCATCCTGAATCTTTTTTTGTTTATAAATCTTTCTCGATAAATTTTCTAAGTAAATCCAAATCTTTTCGATATTTATTGAATCGAATTAAGTAATATTTTTGCTTCAAAAATCTTTTTAGATTTGGAAATCTATTGACAGTTCTCATCAAGAATCGTGGGTTTGTACTTAAATGATTATTTTTTTTCTTTTTCAAAAAACTACTAACATAGTTCGAAAGAGCTTGGTGCGCGACTGTTTGCGCTTCTTCATTAGAAATAGGACTTGTTTGAATCAGATTATTCGTTAGGGTATCAAGAAAAATTTTACTCGCATTGACCCAATTTTCAGATAATAACCAATCTAATGCATCAAGTTGAAAATTTCTATTAAAATGGTCTTGTCTAATTAAATATAATCTTTCGATTTTGACAGAATCACCATTGATTAAAGCCATATAATTAGACAACAATTCTGTATAACAACGATCTTTTATCCGATCAAACTCATTGATATCATGCAAAAATTCTTTTGTCCTATGAACTGAAAATTGTGCTGGGATAAAATTTTTACTAATTGTTAATAATCTCTCTGCTCCACTACTTGCAACTATGTGAGTATTTCGAATATTATAATTTAATGAATTTAATTTTCCATAAGCAGTATCATTTTCTATTGTAAATACGATTCCTTCTCCTTGAGCAATTCGTGCTTTCTTATTTTCAATTAATACTTTAATACAATCGTCGATTGCATCAGGAACCAGGAAATCATCATCTCCACAAAAAGCGCAATAATCCTCTGATACCTTTGAGGCGAGAAACTTCATTCCCATTTCGGCGCCTAACTCTGGAATAGCAAAAGTGAAAACTGGAAAACTGTATCGAGCTCTATTGATCTGGTTGACTAACTCTTCATAAAGAGTTTTAGAACTGGAATCTCCGATATATACAGTATGATGAGATTTTAATTTTTCATAATATTCTAATTGGCGAATGACAAATTCTAACCTATTTTTTGTAGGAATAATTATTCCTGCATTATTTTTCAATCTATACCTATCCTTTCTCTGAGATCTGAGTTCTTAAAGTGTTTAACAAAAATTCTACACTTTCTTCAAATGTATACTTTGGCCTCCATCCAGTGGTCTTTTCAAATTTTGAGACATCTGGAATTTGTAAAGTCACATCAGACGGTCTGAGCAAGTCAGGATTTACTCTAGATGGAATTTCAACCTTGCTCAATTTTTTTAATACTTCCAAAAATTCGCCAACCTTGATTGTGGTCGTGCCGCCTATGTTGTATACTTCTCCTGGTTCGCCATGAACCATTGATTCCCAATACGCAGCCATAGCATCCCTTACATCGATTAATGTTCGAACAGAATCCAAATTTCCATGTAAAAGTTCCTTTGATTTTCCAGCTTCGATGAGAGCCACCTGCTTTGCAAATGAAGTGGCAAATAAATCTTCCCTTCTTGGATTGAGGTAGGCAAACATCCTTGTTCTAATTACCTTCAGATTATAACTCCTGAAATAAGTATAGCCAAGAAAATCTTGTGCAACTTTGGAAACAGCGTAAGGACTTGAAGGATTGATAGGACACTCTTCATTTATAGGAACATTTTTAGGATCAACTTGTCCATATACTTCGCTCGTACTACATAGTTGAATCCAAGGATCAATTTTTGCTGATCGAATCGCCTCAAATAAATTTGCAGTTCCCATAATGTTATTTTGGAGTACAGCAAGGGGCGTTATAAATCCAGCTCGAACATTTGCGTGAGAAGCTAGATGAAAAATTCCGTCTGGTTTAACCAATTCCAAGACATTTAAAACAGACGAAAAATCATTCAAATCGCATTCATGCAATTTTATTTTCGAAGCCGAGACTTCTAAATTTCGATTTGTAGAAGTACTATGCCATCTAGAAATACCGTGAACATGAACATTCGGATGATTTTCAGTTATGTAATCAGCTAGATAACTCCCTCCAGAACCACTTATGCCTGTTATAATAACGTTCTCTAATTTTCTCATGCTAAATATTTTTTCCTATACCAATTTAATGTTAATTGAATGCCTTCTTCCAGGGTGACTTGCGGAGACCAGTTTAACTCTCGTTTTGCTTTACCAATGTCTAGAATAATATTTGCTTTCAATGAAGGTTTGGTTGGTTCGCATAATATCTCTAGCTTTTTACCAGATAAGTGAATTATTTTTTCAACGATATCTTTTACCGAAACCCCCTCTCCTGATCCTATATTATACAAGCCAAATGCACTCTTTTGTTTCTTTAAACTTGCCTGTACAGCTCGCATCAAATCATCAACAAACAACAAGTCTTTTTTTTCTTCCCCAGAACCCCAAATAGAAATGTTATCATTCTCAGTTTTCATTACCTTCGTTACGTTTGCACCAAACATATGAGATCTTTCTAAATCAAACTTATCATAAGGACCATAAATATTCGAATGTCTAAAGACCGTATGTTTTGTTCTACCTAGACTTGAATAGAATTCACACATCTTTTCAATATATAATTTCGTCCATGCAGCTGCAAAATAATTAGGTAGTATTTCCGAATAGTTGAAGAAATCAGTTTCATTCTGAAGTAAATCACTATTCTTATACATAATAGAACAACTAAAAAATATAAAGTGTTTAATGTGATTTTCATAAGCACTTCTTAGAAGTAGCGAGTTCATTATAGCGTTATCGGTAGTATGAATGTATGGTTTTTCTAGAATGTCTTTCATTCCCGAAGTAACCGCTGCAGCCTGTATAATTACATCCTTACCTTTTATAATTTTATTTATTTCTTCGGCATTAGTCAGATCAATCTGATAGGACCTGATGTTTTTAATATTTTCTAGATTTCTTGTAGTGTAGGTAGCGTGAACTTCATATTGATCCTGAGCAGAAAAAAAATCTATCAGGTTCCTCCCAATAAAACCAGAACCTCCACAAATTAAAATTTTAATTTTAGGCAAATTTCAAATACCATTCTATTGTCTGCTGCAATCCTTCTTTTAATAAGATCCTACTTCGATTTGGTTCTAGGTTTCTTATAATCGAGATATCTATTCCGCGGAAAGGAATAGACATGGGCTTGGATATATCATATTTCACTTTTAATTTTGACCCTAAAATCTGGTTAATGCTTTCAACTACTTCACTAACTTTATTTAGATTCCCGCAACCAGAATTCACTGGCCCCAAATCTGTTTTTCCTTCCAAAAGTGTAAATATGTCTAAAGCTACATCCTCGGCAAATACAAAGTCTCGTATTTCTGTACCATCTCCCCAAACAACAAATGGATCTTCGCCTTTCACTGCTCTTCGAATCAAGGAAGGTATTACATGTGCAAATTCTGAATCAAAATGATCATACTTACCATAAACGGCCGATGGTCTAATCACAATAAAACGGATACCATAATATTCTTTGTAAGCTATCGCGATGGCTTCTAAAAATCGATTAAAATTTCCCACTCCCAAATATTCCTTTGAAGGAGGAAGATTGAGATTTAATTCACTCTCTTTAATTTGAAAATTCGCAGATTGATAAACTGAGGTACTGCTAATCAATACAATCGTTTCAACATGATTGATTCGGCAAGCTTCAAGAAGTCCTAAATTTATATTAGCGTTAACTAGAAGATCCTGTGTCGGATTCTTTTTTTTTCCACTGATCCCAGATATTAAAGCGGCTGATATAATGACTGTTTGTTTATCTTTAGTTGCCCGAAGACATTCATCCATTATCGAAAAGTCATACTTCTCATACTGACCCTGCACTTTCGGCAAAGATCGAAATTTTGAACCCGACATTGTATATCCAAGCTTAGTGCCAACTTCCATGAGATGAGACCCAACAAGTCCAGTAGCACCAGCTACAAAAATAGATTTTTTATTCATTTTTTCGGGTTAAAAAGAATGTATTTTCTTTATAAGTTTTCTCTATTTTCTCTAGGATATTTTGAGAAAATTTTTTAATAGAAGATACTTTCGCATTCATACTTACTTCATCTGAAGTCAAGATACCAGGTATTACAGTTGTAACTGCACGATAAGATAAACAAAAGTTCAGTGCTATTTCTACCATAGATAAATTAGGAAATTCTTGTTTCAAAAAGGAAAACTTATGCCTTGCGTCTCTCCACAAGGCCAATTGCTCTTTTGGCCAAAGATTCCTATGGTCATTCTTAGGTAAATTATCTATATCAATCTCGGAATCCGTTAAGAACCCAAAACACAAAGGAGTTCGTGAAATTACCATAATTTCATTTTTTTCACATAACTCGAGAAGACCACTTTCAATTGGACGTTGGTCAATTAAATTGAAATTTATTTGGATGCTATCAATTGAATATCTCTGGATAAAGTAAATAGCATCGCTCGGATTATCTGCGGAGAGTCCGATCAAACGAATAGATCCATCCTTTTTTTTCTTCTGTAAAAATGGAATCAGTTCATCAAGCTCAGTGGTCTGTTTATTGGGATTATGAAGCTGGTAGAGGTCAATATAGTCTGTTTGCAACCTCCTCAAGCTAGATGCTATTGCATTTTCGATATGTTTGATTGAAAAATCTTTTTCTGACGCACAAAGAAGCCCACCCTTCGTTGCGAAAAAAACGTTTTCCCTTTGGTTTCTGAATACGGAGCCTAATAAGTTTTCGCTATGACCATAACCATAAAAGTCGGAAGTATCAAAAAAACTGATCCCAAGTTTTAAGGCTTCAACTAAGGCTGCCCGGGAAACTTGATCGTCAGTTTTACCATACGCTATGGAACCAAGTGAATCACTTCCGATTCCCCAAGTCCCGAAACCAATCTCAGATACAAATAAATTTGCTCTAGGAATTTTACGAAGGTTCAATTAATAATGGCCTTCTAATTCCGGAATTTTCTCCTCATTTTCTGCCTTATCCACTTCTCTCAATTTGTAAAGGTATGCTCCCTTTTTATTTCCGTACCAGACAACTTCTCTGTACCAATCATCCCAAGAATTCCAAGATTCATTAGTTCTGTTTATTATATAATCTCTATCTATACTTTTAATCTTTAAATTTTCTCCTATTAAAGCAGAACGATATACATCCCATAGATTAAATTTTTGTTTTACAAGTAAATCATCACTGATAAACGGTTTTTTAATTAATTGCTTATTTAACTGTATAGCCTCGGAAACTATTTCTTCAGTTGAAGAATCAAGTTTTGACTTTAGAAATGATTTAAGTATATTTTCTGCTTCTTCATAAAATCGATCAATTTCATTATTTTTTACTATATCAATAAATATATATTCATCTGCTGGCCAGTAAATGTTCAACCATTCTTTTGAAACACAATACTCAGGTCCCCCTTTCTGTATTAACTCAGCTTCTTTTTTAAAGAAATCATTAATTCTTGAAAAAACAGGGAAATTATCTGAGTCGTTCTTCAAAAACAAATCGAAAATTTCACGGTAAAGAACTTCCGATAAATTTTGTGAAATAATTATTGGAATTTGAAGCAATTTATCAAAATGAATCAATGCAACTAGCCAACTATAAGCTCTTGTTTTTATCCAATCTTCACGAGGTGTTGATCTAGTAGCTACTACTAGTTTTTGTGTTTCATAAACTTCTTCATTGTCAAGAAGGCTACCGTGTATGTTAATTATTTTTGATTCAACGATCTCCATCTCGTGGGCTTTTTGATATTCAGGATTGCCCATTTCGGCATTTGGAAGAATGGATAGATTATTAAATTGAATTCGATTATGTTGACCTGCTCCAACAACACTAGATATCCCTTCTACAAATGAATCATAAGTTTCACCTGGCATTCCTAAGATTAAGTCTGTGTACGTTTCAATATTCGATTCTGTAAATCTAGTTTGAAGATTCTGGAAAACATCTGTCTTAATATTGCTTCTCTTAATATTTTTTAAAGTAGTCTCGTCTACTGATTGAAGAGAGAGTGTAACTCCTTTGTTTAGACCTGAGTCTGAAAGAGTTTTTTGAATCTGAAATGTATTCTCTTTAGCATTTTTAGCATTTTGAACAGATAATGCCTTTGGATATCCAAATTTCCTTTTATTTTCCGCTACGTATTCTGAGATTTCTAAATCTCTAGGGAAAATACCGTAATTAGCGTCACAACAAAATATAAACTCAATTTTATTTTTAGAAATCCAATCAATTTCTTTATGTAACCTTTCAATATCAAATTGAAATACTTTACTTGCCGTTGCGGAACCCCAATCACAAAATGCGCATGAATAAGGACAACCCCGATTCGTCTCCCACATAACAAGCCACTTCTCTTGTGGATTTTGTTTGATTAATTCATCGAAAACTCCATTGAGATATGGGGAAGGAATCTCATTTAAATCACGTATTCTTTCTGTTTTTGGATTAGTAATATACTCTCCACCCTTTAAATAACTTATTGAAGGAATTTGGTTCCATGAGTCTTTATCAAAAAAGTTTTCAAGAATTGGACATATAACTCTCTCTCCCTCTCCATGGCAAACCATATCCAGAAAAGGATTCTCTCTTAGAAAATTTTCAGTTCCATGATCTGGTACATGAGGTCCTCCAGCTACAATCGTAATTTTCGGATTTTTTTTCTTTAACTCATCAGCAATAGCCATGCTAATTTTAAAGTTCCAAACATAAATACTGAAAAGAACTATATCAGCATGCTTTATTCTTTCAACAATGTCCAGAATCTTAATTCGAGAATAAATGGCAGGAAGAAAAGTATAATTTTCACTGTTTTTTAAGTTTGCCATCGCATACGACTGTAAAAGTCCCACAGAATAAGGAAAATAATTTTGTCCAGAGAAGCTGTTGTTTATCTGGACTAGACCTACTTTAAATTTCATTTTAATTCTCCTAAGTTGTAATATTTGAATGAGAAATAACTAATATTGGATATTTTTATCATACTTGAGATAAGCATTTAGAAAGCCCTTACATAAAGGTTTAGACAAGAATTCTTCTTAAAATGGACCTTTAAATTTACTCTGCAATCCTTTGATGTAAACCTCATTTGGAATGCTTTCTTTATGAGACTCGTTAAATACTAGTTTATAAATACTATCGACCAGACTTCCCATATCGGGATAAAAATGCTTTTCTAGTTTATGACTTGTTGGTGTGGGAGTGTGCTGTAAGCCTAAATTGATGACTTTTTTCTTCAAAATACTAGGATCTCGCTCCAAAACTCCTCTAGAAACTTCTGCACAGACACCGTACGGGAGCCAGCTTGTATCCGCAACTATCAATCTACCTGTTTTTTGAATACTTGTAAAAATCAAGTCATGATCGATATTCGAAATATTAAAAACATCAATAATTTCGCAGGATATATTGTGTTTTTCTTTTACCCAATCAGCAGCTCTTTGAGCTTCTTGAACCATATAAGAGCTGGCCACGATAGTCACAGAATCCCCCGATTGAACAATCTTGGTTTGGAACGAATAGTTTTCAGTTTTATGTCTATAAAAACTTAAATCATAGAGCAAACGGTGTTCAATAGATATAACAGGTCCTTTGTGATTTTTTGCGGCATAGATGTAACCATCTAAAGCATCATTAGCATTAGACGGCATAATGACAGTTAGACCAGGAATATGCCCAAAAAGAGATTGTAAACTTTGCGAATGTTGTGGTCCTTGGCCCCAACTTCTTCCCACAACTGCACGAATTAACATTGGAACTTCAAAACTGCCATCAAACATATATTTGTATTTAGCCGCCATATTGATCAGCTGGTTCGACGCTAAAATTAGAAAATCAACACGTATATGAGTCTGAATTGAATAAATACCATTTAATGCAGCACCTACGCCAATACCTGTCATGCCTTCTTCCATAATTGGCATATCAATAACTCGGCTCTCCCCATATTTCTCGGCTAAACCTTTTGTAGTCCCAAAAATACTAGTTGGATCAGTAACACCTTGTCCGAGGATAATGGAGTTTTCTTTTTCTGCAAGTATTGAGTCCATTGCCTGGAAAATTGCATTCTTATAAGTAATGATTTCTTCTTTTTCAAATGACATGGTTGTATAAATCCTCCAAATCTGGATCAGGGCTAGAATCTGCGAAGATCATGCTTGCTTCAATTTCTAAATTGATTTGCTCTTTATATTTCTCAATCAGAGTTTTATCCTGTATCAATGGATCTACAGCTTGCCAATCAGTCATTTGAGAATTTGGTCGATATCCAATATCATAATCATAGGCGGGTCCTACGTGTTGTTTCCCTCTGAAGGTTTTTATCTCTAAAAGTTGTGGGCCATATCCCTGTTTTATCTTTCCAATCACATCATCTGCCAAATTCTTGAGTTTGATCATATCGTAGCCATCTTCGATGAATTGGCAGTGAATTCCATAACTTCGTGCATGAGTTGAAACTTGATATGAATGTATTTTATCTACATTAGTATAGATAGAAAAATTATTGTTTTCGCAAACAAATAAAATCGGTAAACTATGTTTAGCTGCAAAATTTAGGGATTCATGATACACACCATTTCCAGTAGAACCCTCACCAAAAAAAACTAAAATTACTTGGGAGGATTTTTTAATTTTGGCTGCTAGAGCTGCTCCTACGGCATTAGGAATTGTTGTTGCCACAATTGCTGAACATCCCATCATTCCAACAGAGGCTTCAGAAAGGTGCATGGAGCCAGCTTTTCCACCTCCGCAACCGGTTTTTTTGCCATAAAGTTCAGCCATCATTTTATTCAAATTCCCACCCTTTGCCAGATAAAGCGCATGCCCTCTGTATGTTCCAAAAACTAAATCTGTTTTTTGTAAACCTTGGCAGAAAGAAACAGGAATATGTTCCTGGCCTATAGACAAGTGAACTGGACTCTGAATTTTATCAGAAGAATAGATTTCAGCTATTTTTTCTTCTACTAATCGAATACGATAGGCTTCGTAGAACATTTTCTCATAAAGACTTAAACTCATTGAAACTTTCCTTGCTCCTTAAATTGAGCTAATATATAGGCTGAAGCTAGAGAGATATGGAGAGTTATATATATCTCCCCAGAAATGATTTTATCGGTAACTTCTTTTAAGGAAATTCTTTCTACCGACTCAATCTCGTCATCGTGCTCAATTCTTCGATTCCATTCATCCTCAAGAATTTTAATTTCAAAACAATAAATCAGAAAAGGATTACGATTAGGTGAACTCGAAAGTGGCGGCAAAGGACTAAGACGACTGGTATCAAATATTTGAATACCAGTCTCTTCCCTTAATTCTCTAAGAGCAGCCTTCTCAGCCGTTTCACCTAGATCTAAACCCCCACTCGGAAGCTCCATAGGTGAATCACCAATAATAGGCCTTTTGACTCGAACAAATATCATTGAGTTATCTTCCAAAACTGGCAAGATTACAACGGGAACAAAAGCTGGCTCTATGGTGAAGTATGAACCACGATCATAAACTGAAAAATAATCATTTTCATGCAACTTTTTGACTGGTGAGAGTGCCAATGATGGATTTTGCAATCTATAATCCCATGGAAATGAGGGTGGAAATTTTGGGTTGTTAAACATTTTTTTTATGAATAGTAGAAATCAGGCTTTAAAATTTATTCAATTTAATTTGCTCAAGAAAAATATTGTATAGAATAGGTAACGTTTAAAAATGTAGTAATTCTTAAAAACAAAATTACTACATTTTAATTGAATTTATATCTTCCTTGAATATTGCTTGTTTAATATTTTATTTTTAGTGAATTAATAAATCTATCTAAAAAAAATTCTGTCGTTTTTTAGTATACAATACTTACAATCTAAGATATTTAACTCTAAACGATAAAGAGAAAAATTATGCTAACATAGTGTATATTTCATCTAGAAATTTTAAGAAATAAATCACTTTAGTATTCTGGGAACAATTTAAGCAGGTAAGATTTTAATATCTAATTCTTAATTTTATTAGATTTTATAAAAATATCAATGTAGAATTTTAATAAAAGCTAGTTGATTATTTCTTATTCCCAGTGATTGTAAGAGTATATCTTGGTAAAATACCACAGTTTGCAGCCAAGTGATAACGAAAAGGATGCCAGGTTATTGACTCACCTCTCTTCCAATGTGTTTTAACTGCATTACCTACTTGGAAAAAATGACCCCAATGCCAGTCATCTAGAAAAATTAAAATTCGCATGATGTTCGATTCTGTTTTAAGCAGAAAATCTAAATTTAAGTTTTCGTCTCCCTTCCTCATCCTATTATAACTATCAAAATGCCATGGTAAAATATTTCCTGGATCAATGCGATTTATATTTGCATATGCATCACTAAGGTTAAATTCCTGAAATATATTATGAATATATTCAGGAATATCCTCTTTATAAGCATATTGTCGATATGTTGTATTTGAAGGTAAATAGCCGACTTCTAAATGATCCCGTTTTGACCAAGCTAGCAAATTTGACTCGTAATTATCAACTTCATCAGCATAAATGTCTACGCAATTTACTTCATTACATTCATTGACGCGTGCTTTCATATCCTCTATATGAGAGGGGTGGAGATTTATCAACCCTAGATTTTGTAAATCTTCGCCAGGGTTCTCTTGTGGATTAAAATGCCAATTAGCAATATTTTTCACCACGCTTAAAAGTGATTTGTATTTATTTTTCATAAATTATCCTATATGGTCTTGCTATAAAAAGCGGAATTTTAAGTTCATAAAAAGTCATAGAAAAAACCTGTTCAGAAATAAATTTGGACGTGCCATTCATTCTAAGGTTTAAATCAGTATGAAAATCTGGCATTGGTGCTCTTGTAATTTCTTTTCTATCGGAATCTTTTTCTGGGTATTCTTGGATTTTAATAGAAACTGGATATCTTATAAAGCTAATTATATCTTTTGCAATTTTTTCGGCTTTTGTTACTGCTGAAAGTTGTCCGATGTGCACCGCGACAGTCGAGAGAAATATATAACCTAAACAAGATTCTATAAGTTTACATATGCTTACACATCTTTCAATATCATTAATTGCTGTATAGATATCGCGTATTGATGGATTATCGATGGGGTTTCTTGTCACTAATAAATCAATTATAAAGATATTTTTAAATTTTTGTAATAATTTCTTTAAATGAAATTGGTCATTTAAATTTAAGTAAATTAATCCATTTCCTAATTCCTCATATTGTTCTCCTCTTTTAGTATAGAAAATGTTTATACCCTCTTCATTCCTTAAAAACTGCCTTAAATAAGTTCCAAACTTTCCGGTTCCTCCTAGTATTAAAATATTTATTTTTTTAGTATTTTGCAAAGACAATCTCTAATATTTTTAGATTTACCCAGTGCCTTAAAATTTTTTATAAAAAAGAGACTGAATATTTGGATAAATTTATTCAATTAATCAATTTGTAAAGATTATTAAAATATAAAAGTAATATAAAAAAAATTATATGTTGCTATATTTACTATTTGTTAAGATAACATAGCCTTTAATTAATTCTAAAATTCCTTTATCCAAAGAAAAACTAGGTTGAAAACCTGTTTTTTCAATCTTATCATTTGATACAATATAATCGCGTTTGTCAGGATCCTTGCCAACTTCCGATTCTAAATAAACAAATTCAGGAATGTGTTCTTTGATCTTTGCACATAATTCTAGTTTTGAGAGATTAGCCTCACTCAAACCAACATTATACGGTTCATTCTTCATAGAATCAAAATTATGGATCGCATGAATAAATGCTTTTGTTACATCACGAACATGAATATAATTCCTTTTAAAATGTCCTTCAAAAATTACAATAAACCTATCTTTCACCGCGCGGTAAGTAAAATCATTCACCAGCAAATCCAACCTCATACGAGGAGCCATTCCAAAAACAGTAGCTAAGCGCAAACTAATTCCGTTTCCTCTATCTAGAACAAATTTCTCAGCTTCTACTTTCGTTTTTCCATAGGTAGAAATCGGGTTAAGAGGCGTCTCTTCTGTACAATAGATTCCATTTTGTCCAACACCATAACCACTATTCGTGACAGGCATAATAATTCTTTGGTCTTTACTTAAAATTCGCGTTAACGTTCCAATCGCATCTCGGTTTGTCGAGATTGTCCCTATTTCATCTCTGTTACACAATGGCACTCCGACAAGTGCAGCTAATGGAATTATATAATCTTTATCTCGACTCAATTCCTTGATTGTTGATTCGTTTCTTGCATCACCTCGAGCGATTTCAAAATTTGGATTTTGGCAGCATTCCAAAAGTGAACTTTGTACAAACATAAAATTATCTAAAACAGTTACTTTATGACCTAATTGCAATAATTCGGGAACTAAAATAGAACCTAAATAACCTGCTCCACCAGTAACTAAAATTTTTAAACTCATGTGATCTCCCTTTTATTCTTAATGATTTGGATTATAAAAAACAATGTTTGAGCCTTGAAACTCGAATTCAAATGGAACATAAAGGTATTCCTTTAGTGCGTGTAAAACTTTTTCTTTATTGAAAGGATTAACATAAAAAAGCAAAAATCCACCTCCACCAGCACCTAATAATTTTCCACCAATGGCTCCTGAATTCAATGCTGCTTCATAAATGGAATCTATCAGAGGATTTGATATTTTATCAGATAAACTTCTTTTGAGTTGCCATGTTTCATTTAATAAAATTCCAAACTCATCCAACTTTCTATTTGCATCAGTCAAAATATCGACTGACTCATTTACTAAGGATTTCATTTGATCAAGTTTATTTAAATTAAACTCTGTCTTTTTAATCTGGTCTTCAGCAATCTCAGATGCGATTCTAGAAAGACCAGTAAATATTAAGACAAAACTAGATTGAAATTCCTTCATCCTTTCTGGAGTCATAATAATCGGATTTACAACAATCTCTCCATTCTGGAGAAAATCAATTGTGTTCAGTCCGCCGTAAGCAGCAAACGCCTGATCTTGAGATCCAACGTTTTCATGAATTAATGATTGTTCAACATGTATGGCGGCCTTCATCAATTCTTTTTTTGAAATTACTTTTCCTAGAAGTGCATGTAAACTATTCAAAAGACCAACAGTGAAACTAGAACTAGAGCCCATTCCACTTCTAGCTGGTATATCACCATCATGGTGGATTGAAATCCCAAAATCAATGTTCATATATTTTAATGATTCGCGGACAGAAGGATGGTTGATTTCTTGAATTAGGTTGATATTCTCAATTTTTGAATAAACGACTCTATGTTTATGATCAAAATATGGAGGCAACTGACGAACGTTTAAGTAAGAATATTTATCAATTGTTACTCCAACAACTCTGCCACCATGGTTCAAATAATAAGCAGGATAATCAGTTCCTCCTCCAAAAAAGGAGATTCTATGCGGTGTTTTTGAGATAATCATTGTTTTTTGTGATTTTTCTTTAGTTCTTTTTAATATTTACGGTTTGGAATAAAATCTGTATTTTGAAAAACTAAAAATATTTAAATTTAAACTTTTCCCTAGGTTTGAAAGCTAATTTATTTCCACATTATTGTTTATATATTTTTATTTAATGTTGATGTTTGATTAAAATCTATTATCTGATTACATTTTTGCAAAGTAGAAGTTCTATGCGCAATCATTATGATAGTTAAATCCGTCCCTAAATTATCGATTGAATCCATGACAGCTCTCTCAGTTTCATTATCTAGTGCGCTAGTTGCTTCATCAAAGACAATTATTGAAGCATTTTTATAGAGAGCTCTAGCTATACCAATCCTTTGCTTTTGACCACCAGAAAGTCTAATTCCTCTTTCACCCACAAAAGAATTATAACCTTCTTTGAGAGATTCAATGTAAGATGAAATTTGAGCTTTTTTAGCGGCGGTTTTGACTCGTTCAAAATCAACTTCTTGATTAGGAACTCCAAATGCAATATTTTCAGATATAGTTGAATCAGCTAGATAGATAGTTTGAGGAACATGGGCAATTAAACTTTGCCATTTTCTGAGATTGGATTGATTTATTATTTTTCCATCAACCATCATCTGTCCAGATGATGGAAGTAATAATCCCATTATTATATCAATAAGAGTACTCTTTCCACTACCTGTTTTTCCTATGATTCCTACTCGCGAACCTTGGAGTATATCTATCGAAAAATTATTCAAAACGTATGGTAAATTACTACCATATTTAAAATTAACATTTTTTAACTGGAGTAGTTTTTCGAATTTTAACTCTTCAGTCTTTTGAATTTGGACCGGATTGGAATCCATATCTAACTTAGCATTTAACAAGCTTAGGACATCTTCTAACATTCCCTTTCCATTTTTCAAACTAGCCCAACTAGCATAAAGTTGCTGCAATACTGGAAGAATTCGTTGCGCACCCATGGCCAATGCTCCTAGTAATGGAATTACTAGTAATAAGCTTTCAGATTTTAAACTTAAGTTATAAGCGAATAATGCTAATAAACCAATTCCAATTGTTTCGATAACATACCGTGGGCTTGCGCTTAGAAATAAATTGTTCCCTATAGCCTTTCTGTACAAAGTATCTGATTTCTTATATATATTTACGTAAAATTCTTGGTTGCCATCAAGTAAAACATCTCGAATAGAACCTAAACCTTCTTGAAGAGCTTTTTGAAGAGTGGAATGACTTTTAGCAACAATTTTACCATTTTCAAAGAGTCTACGTTTGACTATTTGAGCTATTGCATAATAGAGAATTCCAAAAATCCCAAAGCTATAAAAGGTTATTTGGGGATCTACAATTATAACACCTAGAATAATTGTTAGTATTATTATTGAAGAAGAAGTAATCACAAGGATTGGCTGTAATACACTTCCTACAATTGCATTTGCCTTAATTGAAACTCCAGTAATAACTTCTGAGCTATTTCTTGCAACATGAACTGAATAAGGTTGCAATAGTGTCTTTCTATAAATTTCAATACTTATGTCGGAACCAGTTGCATAAGATAGTCGGGTTCCAAAATAAAGTAAGCTTATTCTGGTTATGCCAGCTAATATAGCGGCAGTTATGAACATCAGAGTTACTGGAAATATTATATCTTTTGCTGAATATATCTGAAAAAAATCCCAAATTATTCTGAATTCTTCTATTAAAAAAACCTTTTCAGGAGATATCAAAACACCTAAAAAAGGAACAATAGCACCCAAGCTGAAAATTTCTGCAAAAGCTGAAAGTATTACCAAAATTAGGATAAATATATATTGTATTTTTCTTTTTTTGGGAATTAATTTCCAAAGTTGTAAATAATCTTTTGGAATCAAATCATCTCCTTCACTAAAATCTGAAAATTTAAAAATATGATCATTTTAGATTGAAAGGTTTAAATTATACTCGCTATAGACTCTATTACACTTGGCATATTCTTATTAAGAATAAGACTAACTTTATTAGTATCTAAAGACATGTCCAATGGTCTATTAACTAAACCGTGAGTTTGTCTATAAGATGATTTATGTAAATGGGAGTGATTAAATTTTAAAAACTTTGCCATTTCAATAATAAAATCATACTTTGATATACGTTCACTTCCAGCTACATGAAATATCCCACTAGCATCAATATCTATAAATCTATAAATACCATCTAATAATAATGGAATTGAGATAGGAGTAAAATATACATCCTCAAAACCATAAAAAATAGATTGATCTTTTAGCTTTTCAATTGCCCAATCTGAAAATGATTTTCGCCAATTAGTTCCTTTTCCAAAGAAATTAGTGCGTACAATTAAAGAAGCGGGATTTTCATTGAGAACTCGATACTCCCCATTAGCTTTGGTCATTCCATAAACATTGATTGGATTAGTTGGATCTGATTCTTTATAAAAACTTTTCTTCCCATCCCAAAGATGATCAGTTGATATATGTATATTTTTTATTTTTGTTTCAGAAGAAAATTTTGCTATTATCCCAGGAAATTTTTCATGCAGGTAAATTGCATCCTTCTGATTAGATTCACATTCTTCTACACTTGTTAGCCCAGAACAATTAAGAATTAAATCTGGTTTAACATCATTTAACAATTTCCAAAGGGAATTTTCATTTTGAATATCTAAATGTATACTTTTAACCAAATCAGAATGAATCGGATTCTTGTTATAAATTGAGAATACATCAAATCCATTCTTAGTTAGATAGACACTAGAGTGGGATCCTAAAAGACCACTTGCCCCAAAAATTACTGCTTTTTTCAATATATCTATACTTTAAAAATCTATATATTTTAATTATAATTGTCTCACAACTTCCTCAGCAATTGCTGGAGCAGATGTTAGGCCTGGACTTTCGATGCCCAATAAATGTATCCAATTAGATTCCTTATGAATCACAAAATCTTTTACAGCATCTCCTTTGTTAAATAATCGAGGTCTTAAGCCTACATAACCTTCGATTAAATCGTCTTCTGAATAAAAATCTAAAATTTTCTTTAAAGACTCAAAATATTGATGCCTCGGAGTCTGAAATTGATAATCCTCTTTGGAAGTTGCCCAATTGGAATTGGGTCCGGCATATGCGTCCCCACCCAAATGAAAAGTATAATGAACACCTAAAGCTGTAGAGGATTTCATAGGTAAGGGATAAACCAGAATTGGTTTAGGAAGTTGGCTTCTAAGTCGAAAGTATTCGCCCTTGTTGGGTCGAATTTCATATTCAGATAGCCCCGAATCAATCGCTAACTCATCAGAATATAAGCCACCCGCATTGATATAAGTATCTGCTTGGATTTCTTCTTTCTGGTTAGTTGACAAATCTATAGCAATAACAGAAGAATCTTGTATTTTTACTTTTTTATTCTTAAGAAATTGAACACCCAAATCTTCACACAATCGCCATAGCGCCTTTATATAGTAAGAGGCATCTACTACTCCAGTTTTTGGAATCCATAAAGCAGTTGAGCCAAGTACATGCTTCCACTGCTTATAAGGTTCCTTCTTTAATTCAATTTTTTCGATTCCAAAATCCTTACCATTTTGATAAAGACTTTCAATAGACTTTATTTTTTCATTTTCCTCTTCGATAGAGTCGGATAGCCCAGTTGTAATAACTTTACCACAAATTGAGAATGGAATTTTATTCTTTTGGAAAAATGGAATGCTAATCTCATAACCCTTAAAACAAAATTTTGACTTTAAGGAATTGGAATCATAGTAAATTCCTGAATGCAAGACTCCAGAATTTCTTCCACTAATTCCATCACCTGGATTAGGAGATTGATCGATAACAAATACTTCTTCTCCTTCTAGAGCAAGTTTATAAGCTACCCAGGAACCAATAATGCCACTACCTACTACAATAATCAAAACTGCAAAAATTCCTTTACCATTCTTGAATATAAGGTAGAATTCTTAGTCAATACGAGTCCTCACTAAGCGCACTACACATAGCTCCGCCGCCTGAGTCCCATATGGTTTTACAAATTAATTTAATTTCTTTTTTCCGTCAACTGAGAAGCGTTCATTTTTTGAACGCAGGATCATTGAGTTTTGGGTTTTGCTTTAGAATTCTAAGAATTTTCGTGATGGTTTTTTCTTGTAATTTCATTGACTTTGAAATTTTTAGATCCATCTAATATCAGAATTCATTATTTAATTGGACTAGCCTCTTTCATAGATCACTTCACCATAATGATCAATATGATTTCTAAGATCCATGTTTTGTATGTCTTTATAAATGCTTAAATCAATCTTTTCAGGCCAATTCATTTCATCGAGTTCATTCATAACTTGTAATTGAATGGAATGTGGTATTGTTCCATATAGAGAAAGATCAACATCTGATCCTAACTTAGAAGTTCCTAGAACCCTTGAACCGTAGATTAAGACTTTTTCAATTTCATTAAATTTCTGAAAGACGCGTTTGAGTTGCTCGACCTTATTTGATGATAACTCCATTTCTTTAAAGTGAATCAAATTTCTCTTTAAGAGTTTGAAATTCTTTATAGTAGGAAAGGACTATTGCTTTCACAATTTCTTCTATTATCTCTTCATTATAAACATGGCTTGTTAGATTTCTAGATTGCAACATTTGCATCCAGATTTCTCCATTTGAAATTAAATTTCTTTGGTAAGCAAGTTGGATTGCATCCCTACTGCCTTGGATTCCGCTTTCACCTTGAAATTGATAGTAATCTTTCAGGAGATTCCAAGCAAGTTCGTAAGTGTATTCAAATGCTTTGATGAGACCTTGTTTTTCTAAATCGTTTAATTCAGATTTCTCTATGAACCTAGTCAGTTGTGAGAGAGCTTTCGAATAATTTTGGAATCTCTGTTTATATCGAATAGATTCCAAGCTACACAACCCTAGCTTCTAATTCTTCGCCTTTCCAGAATCCAACCACATTCTCGGATGCTTCCTTTTCCATGTCCTCTCTACAATCGATAGAACAGGAACCCATATGTTGGGTGAGAATTACATTTTCCAGTTGAGTCAATGGACCATGGTAGGGTTCTTCTTCGAAGACATCAATTGCCGCACCTGCTATGCTTCCATTCACTATGCCTTGGTAGATGTCTTCTTCATTGATGATTCCAGCACGTGCTGTATTGATAAGATAGGAGGTAGATTTCATCATCTTGATTTCGTTGGATGTTATTAGATTTCGATTTGTTTCACTCAAAGGAATGTGAACAGTTAAGCAATCCGCCTCTTGGTAGATCTCTTTGTGGCTTACTTGCCGTATTAGAGTTCGATTCCAATTCTTACTAAATTTAAGTTGGGAATTGTGTAGACTATCTGCATAATTTTGTAATTCTCTAATAAACTCTGATTTATCTATTATATCACAAATCAAAATTTCAGCGGGTGCGAGTCCTAATAAGTGGTAAGCAAGCCGAGTGCCTATACGACCACAACCTAGGATGCCAATTTTAGATTTACCGATTCGTATTCCATATGGCCTGCTCCATCCACCTGACCGAAGTTCACGGTCTGCAATTCCAACCTGACGGAAGAGATCGATAATGAGACCCAGTGCTAGTTCGGATACCGCAGGTGACACAGCATCCGGAGTGTAAGCTACTGCAATACCATTTTCTTTACAAAGATCCAAAGGTACAGAATCAAGTCCAACTCCTACTCTTGATATGAGCTTTAGATTGCTCGAAGTCTGAACTAATTGACGCAAGTCTTCTGTTCCTGCAATAAGAGAATCAAAGTCTTTGGCGTATTCAGCGACTTCTTCAGGTTTCATTTTGCGACCCAAGGGATTGATTGTTACAGAATGTCCGTTTTGTATCAAAATATCTAAAGCATAATTTGATGTTCTACAAAAAGGAAATGTGGATACAAAAACATTTTTAGTCATTTAAGATAACTTATAGAACACTAAGGAACACAATTTTAAAGGGTATGAATCGATTTAGCTTATATTGAACAAAGACTATTGGATTTCACTTCTAGGCAGTCTTTTGCCATTTGTTGGATATCTATTTGGAATAGATCAAAATCAAGAGATTCTATCCATTTTATGTTTTCTAGTTTTTTCTTAGGAAAAGAAGAAAGTATATCACTTACTAAATAATTTTCTATACCAAGATCTTTACTTCTTGCCTGGGTAATTAATTCTTCCCAATGAAATTCAAAGTTTTTAGCAATGTATAGCAAATCAACAATATCTTTTTCCGCATAACGAAATAGTGCTGAAATTTTATTCGAGAGGATGTTTTGAATGCTGTCAATTTTATCATATAGTTCATGAAACTGAAAGCCACCATAATGAATATCGATATCATTAACAAAGTCTAGCTTCAATTCAGTTTCAGGATGAAGTTTGTGTTTAACAAGAAGGCGCTTATAATTAATTCCTACAAATGCATCATCCTCATTCCAATAGTAGCCTAATTCAGCAAGCTTATTGTAGATGGAGAGAGTATACTCATCGAAGGACTCATCTGAATTAACAAAAAAATCTAGATCATCACTATATCTGTGGTTAAAGTAAATTCGACTTAATGCGGTACCACCGGTTAGATAAAAAGGAGTCTCGCACTTTTTTACCAAATTCAGAACCCCATCCTGCATTGGGTACAGGCTCTCCCGATAGTATCTTACGTATTCGTTCAAAGGTTTCTCTCCTTGCTGGTGGCCATACTCTACGAATTGTCTCAGGAGTTAACAAAAGTTTCACTCTCTCAATTCCGCCCCAGAGAGGGACCATGATATGCCATGGTAAACTTTGCAAACAACGAACAAACCAGCCTGTTCGATCGAAGGCACCAGCCTCTTCTATCTTTCCTTCTGTAAGATCCAATAGTTTCTCAGGAGGTGTTGAATAATCCCAACAAAGAGATTTCATGAGTTTTAGCTTTTCTTCTTGGCTTAACATGTGTTTCAACAGAAATTAGATTCTATTCGCATCTCCCTACCTAAAGAAGGTTCCATATGTTAGGATCACTACAAAAAAGCTCATAATTGCAGTGAAAGTCCATTGGAAGAAGGAAAATCTTCGATTTATTTGATCGAAACTTTGCTTGGTGAATTCAAGTTGTTGGTTAAACCTGTCATCCATGGCTTTAAATCGGAAATCGAAAATCTCTTTGATTGCCTTGGCTTCTTCTTTAATTCTTTCTTGAGCATCTAGAAATTTCTTATCCATAGCTCGGAATTCTAGATCGGATCTTTCTTGGGCTGCCATAAACTTCTCATCCATAGCTCGGAATTCAGTGTTAGATCTTTCCTGGATAGCCATAAACTTCGCATCCATAGCTCGGAATTCTAGATCGGATCTTTCTTGGGCTGCCATAAATTTCGCATCCATAGCTCGGAATTCAGTGTTAGATATTTCCTGGGCAGCTAGAAACTTCTCGTCTATGGCCTTGAACCTAGCTTCGAACTTCTCGTCCAGCGCCGTAAACCTAGCTTCTAACTTCTCATCCATAGCTTTGAACCGAGATTCAAACTTCTCATCGGATGCGATGAATCTTTGCTCCATCAGAGCAAATCCGTTTCTCATCTCTTGGATTAAGAATCCTAGATCGGTCTTGGTAGCCATATTTTCTATTATGAAATGATTCTCTCTCTTGAGTTCTACAATCAGATCAAAGAGACCTGTCTCCACACCATCCCAAGAACTAGATTTCATCTGCTCGGTAATGAAATGAACCTTTCGCTTAGTATCTTCGAAATTCATGGTTGTCATACCTTAGATTTTCTAAGTTTAGGTGTTAGGAGAAATTTTTTCAAGATTTTTTTAGAAATAATTTTATATCTCAAATTCTTGTATTCGGCTTGATTAACCGAATTGGTGATTTAACGTAATTGTAAATTGATAAAAAACTATAGACTTCTTTCTTTAACTGGAAGATGAGAATGTATCCTAAACTTCTCGAACTTTATTATCTTGGAAATCTTTGTAGGCAAGGCGAATTCCTTCTTCTAGTTCTACCTCATGCTTCCAACCCATTTTATGCAATTTAGAAACATCAAGAAGCTTTCGAGGAGTTCCATCTGGTTTTGTTAAATCAAAAGTTAATTTTCCTTGGTAGTCTACCACTTTTTGGATGGTCTCTGCAAGTTCACGAATACTTACTTCAATCCCAGATCCAATGTTCACGTGCTCCCCACCTTTTGGATCTTGATTCACATCGTAGTTTTTCATTAGGAAAATACAGGCACTTGCCATATCTTCACTAAAGAGAAATTCCCTAAGTGGTTTCCCTGTGCCCCAAATCACAACCTCGGGTAGATTTTGAATTTTTGCCTCATGGAACCTCCTAAGAAGCGCTGGAAGGACATGAGAATTCTGAGGATGGTAGTTGTCTCCAGGCCCATAAAGATTCGTTGGCATAACTGAAAAAAAATTGGTCCCATATTGACGGTTGTACGATTGGCAAGTAATAATGCCTGCAATTTTTGCAATAGCATAGGGTTCGTTCGTTGGTTCCAACTTACCCTCAAGCAGCTGTCCTTCATCCATTGGTTGTTTAGCGAACTTTGGATAAATACAAGAGGATCCTAAAAAACAAAGTTTCTTCACTCCATTTCTGTAAGAAGCATCAATGACGTTATTTTGAATTTGAAGATTGGAGAAAATAAATTCAGCAGGAAAGGTATTGTTGGCATGAATTCCGCCTACTTTGGCTGCTGCGAGAAATACATAATCTGGTTTCTCCTCTAGGAAAAAGCTCTCTACTTGGTCTTGCTTTGTTAAATCAAGTTCCTCTCTACTTCTTCCAAGCACATTAGTGAAACCTTGGCTCTTGAGAACTTTAACGAGAGCAGAACCTACAAGCCCTTGATGACCTGCAATATAGATTTTGGAATTAGGGTTCATGGGTATTCCTGTTTAATATCATAACCGAGCTGATTACAAAATTGGATAAAGACTTTGTAATCAGCTTTCATGATTGAATGAATGATTTCTGTATTTAGCTTTTGGTATTCATGAATGGCAATATTTCGAAATCCAACCATAGCTAACAGAGATTTAGCTGTATTTTGCTCAATGAGTTTATGCGATTCTAATAAGCGGAAAGCATCGGAACTTGATTGAGGGACACCCAATCGTTGAACAGAAACTATGTGCATTGCAAGATCGATAGCTGCCTGACAGGCTCTCTCTAAGTTTAAGATCAATGCATCTAGTTCTGTATATTGATTGAGATTTGGATTCTTAGAGTATTCTTCGAGCGCACGATTTAATGATCTTTGGATGATTCCAATTTTATTTATGATGATGTCATCAGATTTGATATGCATGAACCACTTCTTGTCTTTCAAATTGGAAATGATAGTACATCGATAAAAGCGTATTGATCCGAAAGAGTGCTGCCATTTCATCTTTCGTATAGATTCTAATACCGTTAAAGATAGCTTCTTTGCTATAGACTAGATTTTCTGAACTCATAATTCCTAAATCAAAATCGTAACCAAATTTATATCCCAAGTCGCCAGTAATTTGGTACAACTCTGAACTTTTAATTTGGATTCCGTTAAACGGAAGAATCGCAAGATCGATATCACTGTCTTTTCTCAATTCTCCTCTAGCGGCAGAACCTAAGAGGAAGAGAGACAATACAGATGAATGATTTGAAAAATAGTCTTTGATTTCACTCAGAACAGATTTTTCTATACTAGATTTCAATTAATCTATATCTTCCTCAGCCATAATTAGTTCATCGGCTAGAGCTTGGACAGAATCTCGCCAATGGTTGTTGGAAGAACCAAAACTGGATCGAGTTTTTTCCTTACTAAGGACAGAATAGCTTGGTCTCTTGGCTGGTGTAGGATAATTCTTTGTTGGTATAGGTAACACATCACATTCAATTCCCATTGCATCAACTATAGCTTTCGCTAAATCATACCAAGAGGCAACACCTTCATTCGTGAAATGATAGAGACCACTTGCCTCGCTTAAGGCTGCATAGAAGCTAAACCAAGCAAGATCCCTAGCCCAAGTGGGACTTCCAATCTGATCATCAACTATTTTAAGTTCCTCTCTCTCATTGGCAAGGCGGACTATGGTTGTAAAAAAGTTTTTGCCATGACCAGAAAATACCCAAGACGTTCGAATAATGAGAGCTTCAGGGTTTTCTTGAATGATTCCATCTTCGCCTAGAGATTTGCTAAGCCCATAAACTCCTAATGGATTCTTAGGATCTTGTTCCAAGTAAGGGGATGATTTAAGTCCATCAAAGACAAAGTCTGTGGAAATATGTACAAACTTAATGCCCTTTTCTTTGCATATTTTAGCTATTTCTATAGGTGCAAGAGTATTAATTGCATTAGCAAGTTCTTGTTCTTTTTCAGCAAGATCAACCGCAGTATAAGCAGCCGCATTGAGAATGATATTTGGTTGGACATTTTCAACAAAAGAATGCAATGCTTGAATTTCTGTTAAGTCAATATCGGAGCGAGTAGCAAAGATAAACTCAACATTTTCTTCTTGAACTTCAGAAAGAAACTGCAACTCACAACCTAGCTGACCATTAGAACCGAGAACAAGTATTTTTATATTTTCTTTCATAAGGATTATTTATCTCTAAGAGCACTAGGATTAGTAGAATAAAAAATGAATAAAGAAAAACTCAAGTTACTTGACCGATTTCTATGGGTGCATCATCTAAACTTTTGTTTTCTGAACTAAGAGCTTCTACTTCTTTCTTTAATTCTTCATATTCTTTTTTCTTAATTTCGTAAAATCGAAGAGCAAGTTTAGCTTTTTCTTGCAAACCTTGCGGTGTCAAAAGGTATGCATAAGAAAGTTTGTTTTTATTATTTTTAAAATTTCGTGCCTTTATCAGACCCTTCTCTACGAGTGCCTGAAGGAAATAATTGGTCTTACCAAGACTAATTCCTAAAATATCCGAGAGTTCTCTCTGTGATATATTAGGATTGCTTTGTAAAAGCTTTAGAACCTTATGTTGTAATTCAGGTGCCATGGTGAATTGCTTCTTTCTGAATGGAGAAATAAAAAATAGAATAAATAAGAATATTGATTAACAAAAGATAAAATCCTAGACCCACAAACTTTTCGCTGAGTAAAGCCATAGGGAATAAAATCACGAAATTGATTAGAGTATATGTATTGACGACCTTAGTGTGGCTTGACCATTTTCGACTAAGGATTTGGTAAAGATGGGATCTATGAGCTTCGGTAATTTTCTCTCCCTTAGACCATCTCAAAAAAAGTGTAAGTGTTGCATCTAACCAAAATAAGGAACTTAGCAATAAGCAAGTAAAAATAGAAATATGACCCAGAAGGACAGCCCAGAGACCAAATGCAGCTATTAGGAAGCCGATTAAATTGCTCCCACTATCACCTAAGAATACTCTGGCGGTTGGGAAATTCCAAATTAAGAAACCTAGACTGGAAGAAATTAAGATTAAAATACCAGGAATTAAAAAGGATGTAGCTGGTGACTCATTTGTAAGTATCGATTGAAAGCAAAAAAATGCGATAGCTGAAAGCAAAAAAATAGCTTCCAAAGTAGCAATTCCGTTCAAACCGTCCATAAAATTGTAAAGATTGATAAACCATACAATACCAAAAAGTAAAACACAAAAAACAATTGATATTGCAACGTCTTGGAAGTAACCTACACCAGAGAAAATGTTAGATCCAAAGAAATGCGCAAGCTTATCAAGATACTCTTCCCAAACAAGAGCTAGTTTCGAGCGAATGCTTCCAAGAAAAATTCCAGAAGCAACTATTTGAGTTATGAGTCGAGTCCTTCTAGTACTTGGAGTAAAGTCATCTAATATACCCACAGTAAAAAGCATAACACTTGAAAGAAATAACAGAGGTAAGGAAATAAAATCAGTTTGAAGGTTCCTAAGTGAGAACTCAGAATTGCTAGCATTGAAGGCCATGCTCTCTGGAAAAAAAACTAAGAGAAGACTTGTTAGCCAAAAAGCAAAAAAAATTCCAAGCCCACCGGATCTAGGTGTAGGAAGGACATGCGAGCTTCTATGATTGGGATGATCCAAGATTTGCTTCTTTCTTAAAAACTTTTGCCAGAAATAAACCAGACATGTGGAAAGCAGAAATGGGAAAATAAGAAGGAGTAATAGGATCAATTGCTTTTAAGGAGTTATTTTCGGAGCTTACTAAGCATAGCTCCGCCGCGTCAGTCCCAGTAAGGATAGCTCCAGAGTGATTCTTAAAGAAAAAATGTCAAGTTCTTTTGTTCAAATATTGAACACATGCTTGAGGCAGTTCTTATGCATGTGCTATAAATTGCAGAGACTGTTCCGTTGTGAACTTAGGTGTCCAGTTTGAAGATACTAAACTGGATGAATTTTCATAGAAAAACGAGCCAGTCCATTTTTCCCATAAATCAGCCTTCCCCAAAATTTGAGCTCCCCAGGTTCCCAATCTTTGAGGAATTTTTATAATTCTAATGGGTCTGCTTTGGGCTTTATGAATAGAATGAACTAATTCTTCGGTAGAAATTGGTTTGGGATCTTGGATGAGAAGAACAGAAGGCGAAGACTTGGATCTACTTTTTTCATGAAAACTATTTAGGAGAATCCTTTCTAGAAAGTCTGCAAAATTGTAAGTCGAAATTATGCTTCGTAAGTTGGATAATGAAGATACAGGAATAGGAAAACCCTTGCCTATCGCCTTCCATATTGTTAGAAAATTCGCCTTGGGATTAGGACCATAGATCAGTGGAGGTCTAAGAATGCTTAGCTTTATACTTAGTTCATCTGCTCGTTTGGAACATTTTTCTTCAGCAATCGCCTTGGATCTTGCATAAATGTCTTGGGGATGAATGGCGGAAGACTCTGTGTAAGGAAGATTCCCACCCTCTCCAAACACCTTAGCGCTAGATACTAAGATGAAATGCTTCACACCCTTATCTGCTGCCTTACTCATAAAATCTAAACTAAGTTCCACATTGCTTTTGTAATATAAATCTTTATCAAATTCATGGTAGGATTGGTGGGCAAGACCTGCTAGGTGTAGTGCAGACTCTGCATACCCGAAATCATTATTGATTTGAAAGCCCTGCCTAGAGACAGGAACTACTCTAGATCTGAGAAACTCGGAATGCTTGAGAAGATTTTGACCCAAGAATCCAGATGTTCCAGAGATTAGAATCTTTTGATTTGTTTCTGAATGAGAACTTTCTAAAGTCATAGATTATAGTGGGCAGTTTTGATCTTATTTAAATTAACTAATTGAAGTCGAATGTTTTTCAGAAAATAATTCATACAGCCTTGCTAAGTTTTTAAAATACGAAAAAGTCCTTGTCGCTAGGTTCATAAGAGAAAAAATCATCAATCATATGATTGGAAGCATTCGTGGAAAAGTTTTAAGATTGGATCTAAGCAGCGTACTTTTAGAAACAAATTCAGGTATAGGCTATGAAATTTTTATAACTTTTCCAACCCATCTCCATCTCAAGACCTCTCAAAAAGAAAAAGAAACTCTTCTTTATATCTACCATTCCATTACGGATAGAAGTCAGAAATTATTTGGTTTCTTAAGCAAGAGAGACAGAGAGCTCTTCCAATTAATGAAATCATTAAATGGGATTGGAGAACTCACCGCACTTAAGATATTATCTTTTTATAATGCGAACAGTTTGTTTACGATTGCAACGGATGAAAACAAAGCAGCTTTAGAAAAAATTCCCAAAGTCAAAGGTAAGACATCCGAGAAAGTTCTTTTTGAACTGAAACAAAATCTAAAGAAACTAGAAAGTTTTCTTCAAAAGGAAACTGAACCAAATGAAGTTTCTTCTACGAACACTGATATCGAATTTACACATTCCATTAACAAATCTTCTCCTGAAAATGCTGACAAGGATCTTGCCGTTCTAGGTCTTATCCAATTGGGATTTGATGAAAAAAGCTCTCGTAAAGAAGTCGAACGAATTTGGAAGTTAGGAACTACGGAAGCCTCAGAAATCATTCGCGAAGTTTTACAAAATCTCTAGTACCTCTTCCTTTATAGAATCAATGAAAGAATCAATAAATCTATGAATCATTGGAATCGATTGTAAAATTTTATTTTTAAATTTTCATCTTAGGATTTTTAGTTTCCTTTGCTTCCTCAATTTTCTAGGCTTTTTAAAGAATTATCAAAAAATATTTTATCAGAAGATGTATTGGCAACAAGGTGGGAGTTCATTTTAAACCTTCAACATTGAATGCTATAGTTCAGGGAAAATATCAAACAAGGATTCTGTTATACCTAAAATTTTCTGTTTCTATGGATTCTTTTCTTTTATTCCTAATTCCCTGAATTTCTTCTAAGTTAACAATGGGAGAAAGACTAGAAAATAGTCTCAAGCTTGGGTTTCAATAGACTGAATCCAAAGATTATCCCAAAATACTTCCGAATGAATTTGCGACCAAAAAAATCCTTTGGGTAGCTCAAAATTTAATTCTATAAATACGATTACCGTAGAAGGAGGAATACTTCCATTGGAAAGCTATTTCAAGAGGAAAGGCAGAACTGGAAAGGGGGATGGCTTACTTGTAGTAAGGATGACAGATTTTTTTGAATGACAGCAGAGCGGAAAGTAAAAAGACTACTTTTAGATTTTGTAATCCAAAGGAATCCATGAAAGTTCACGAATACCAAGCCAAAGAAATCCTCAAAAGACACAAGGCCAATGTTCCTTACGGTGTCGTTATCGATAAGAAAGAAGACTGGGAAGCGGCATACTCAGATGTAGTTACCAAATCTCCTGTTGTCGTAGTCAAAGCTCAGATCCACGCAGGTGGTAGAGGGAAAGGTGGTGGTGTAAAAGTTACCAAAACCAAGGATGATGCCAAGGCAGCTATAGATAAAATTCTAGGTATGCAACTCATTACCCCTCAAACTGGTGCTGAAGGGAAGAAAGTTCTGAAAGTTTACCTTGAACAAGGTCTACAAATTGCCAAAGAATACTATCTTTCCATCTTACTCGATCGTTCTCTTCGTAAAACCATTATTATGGCTTCCACAGAAGGTGGGATGGAGATCGAAGAAGTAGCCGAACACAGTCCCGAAAAGATCCTAAAGATTTTTATTGATCCAGGAATTGGAGTTCAACCTAGCCAGGTAAGAAAACTTGCTTTTGATTTGAATATACCCTCAGAAGCCATGAAGTCCTTCCAAGATCTGGTTACAAAAGCATACAATGCATATATTGCAGAAGATTGCTCTTTACTTGAAATCAATCCTCTCATTCTTACAGCGCAAAATGAAATTATTGCCGGTGATTGCAAGATGGACTTAGACGAAAATGCTATGTTTCGTCATGCTGACAATGCAAACTACCGTGACAAATCAGAAGAAGATCCCCTTGAACTACAAGCGAGCGAATTCAATTTAAACTATGTTAAACTAGATGGAAACATTGGTTGCATGGTAAATGGTGCAGGTCTCGCTATGGCAACTATGGACATAGTGAAGCTTGCCGGTGCTGAACCAGCGAATTTTCTGGATGTTGGGGGCGGAGCCAATGTCACAACTGTAACTAATGGTTTTAAAATCATTTTAAGTGATCCCAATGTTAAAGGTATCTTTGTAAATATCTTTGGTGGGATTGTTCGTTGTGATATGGTTGCCGAAGGAATCATCCAAGCAGCCAAATCAGTGGATCTAAAAGTTCCCTTAGTTGTGCGTCTGCAAGGAACTAATGCTGACCTAGGTAGAGAAGTATTGAATAAAAGCGGCCTAAAAATTACAGGCGTAGATGACCTTAGAGAAGCAGCGGCAACCATCGCTAAGCTAATCAAATAACGGAGATTATAGAAAACCATGGCAGTATTAGTAGATAAAAACACAAGAGTTGTGGTCCAAGGGATCACAGGTAAGGAAGGTTCCTTTCATGCAACGCAGATGTTGGATTACGGGACTACCCTAGTAGCTGGAGTTACTCCTGGTAAGGGGGGAAGCAAATGGGAAAACAAGGTTCCTGTCTTCAATTCAATAGAAGATTCTATGAAGAAGGAAGGTGCAAATGCAGCGGTGATTTTCGTGCCTCCTGCTTTTGCAGCAGATGCCATACTTGAAGGAATCTTTGCTGAAATCCCTCTTGTTATTTGCATCACGGAAGGAATCCCAACTCATGATATGTTGAAAGTATATTCTGTTCTCAGAAACTCTAAGACCAAACTAGTTGGACCGAATTGTCCAGGTGTTATTACACCAGGAGCTAAACAAAAATTAGGTATCATGCCTGGTTTCATTCATACTCCAGGTAGCATAGGACTTGTTTCTCGTTCTGGAACCTTAACCTATGAATCGGTAGCACAGATCACTAAGCAAGGACTGGGACAGTCCACTTGCATAGGGATAGGCGGAGACCCAGTTCCTGGTATGAACCACACAGAGGCAATAAAACTTCTGAATGAAGACCCAGAAACCCAAGGCATAGTCATGATTGGAGAGATAGGTGGCACTTCGGAAGAAGAAGCCGCAGCTTACATCAAGGCACATGTGAAAAAGCCTGTTGTAGGTTTTATCGCGGGCCAAACTGCGCCTCCAGGAAAGAGAATGGGACATGCGGGTGCCATTATTTCTGGTGGTCTTGGAACTGCTGAATCCAAGATGAAGGCAATGAAGGAAGCAGGTATCCATGTCTGCCAATCCATTGCTGAAGTTGGGGAAAAGATGAAGGCAGCTATCAAATAAGATCCTTTCGCAAAGACATGGGCTTCTTATAGCTGGGGCCCATGAACTGAATTTTATCTTTTTTCCTAGCAAGCTTCGTAGAAAAATCTCTCGACTCCTGTCTATATAATAGAGATTCTATTCATAGGAAACTCTTTGATCAATTTTAGAGTTTTCTTAGACTGGAATTGGAGGATCTTTTACTAAATTATGATCTCTCGTATAATACTGATACTATCCATACTTACATTAAGTTATTGTTCCACGGCAGAAACGAAAGAATCACCAGAAGAAAGTCTTACTGAGAACACAAATTCGAAAGAAAATGCATCTTCCGTAAGAGATTCTGAAAATGGGAATGAGGATCTTGCCATTTCATCAAAAGAAACTCCTGGATCTAATGAATCGAAATCCGCATCTTCGATTAGAACTCCGATAGGAAAGACAACTAAATTAAAATTGGATGAGGCAATCAACCGAGCCTTAGAAAATAATCCAAACATTCTTAGAAAGAAATTAGATCTCGCCAAGGCTGACACGGATGAACAAAAGAACCAAGGCAGATATGCATGGCGTGCAGTTGCAGATGCTTCTATTGATCAACAAAAGCTTCCTTTCAACCAAAACAATCTTTTCAGTGGGACTAAGCAGCAGACAAATACCTACAATGCTGGCATAGAGAAATTGTTTAGCACAGGAACCTATTTTAAAGTTAATGTAAACACCAAGCGTTTTGACTCCAATGCATTTGAAGATCAATTCCGCACCCCAGCTGGATTCGGTGGACTTGGAATTGGACCACTCTATACAAGTTCTATTAATTTAACGATAGCCCAGGACCTTCTGAAAAATGCATTTGGATATAAAGAACGAAAAACAGAGCAAATCTTAGAAAACAATACTCTTATCTTGAAAGACCAATTGGAACAAGAACTTTCCCAATTGATTGTTGAATCCTTGGTTGATTATTGGGATTATTCCGTGAAAGATAATTCTGTAGAAACCTATGAACAACTTCTGGAAAATACTAAAAATATTCGAAACCTAACGATTCGTAAACGATCTCTGGGCTTATCCGAAGGTTTTGAAGTGAACCAATGGAATGCATTGTATGCTCAGGCAGAAAGCCAATTGCAAAAGGCTATCGTTGATAGAGATGAGGCTCAGCGTAAATTAGTTAGAACTCTTGCTCTTGATCCTAATACTAAATTCAACGAAATTACACCTTTAGTTGATACCCTTCCCTCGAAGGTAAACTATGATTCGGATCTAGCCTATGCTTATAAGCATAGAGCCGATTTTCGAAACATGGCAAGAAAGAAGGAGAACTCAGAACTTGGATTGAAAATAGCAAAATCAGATGCTCTTCCTACTTTGAAAGTATCAGGGACTCTGGGTTACCAAGGTCAGAATTTAATCAGCACTGGAGAGAACTTTTCTGATAAAAACAATGGGATCACTTCACAAAAATTTCCTGTTCGCCAAGGAGCTGTTGATTTCTCATATCCTCTCAATGATAAGGGAGTTGAAGCAGGAATTCGCGATGCAGAAATTACCAAACGCCAAGCCTTATTAGAGGAAAGTGATTTGGTTAAAGCAGTAGCTGATGATGTTAAGACTCGAATCGATCTTTTAAAATCTAGCTACAAAATCTATGAGAATGCAAGAGTTACAGAAGAAGAATCTAAGAAATACTACAATGGAGTTGTAAGAAGCTTTCAGCAAGGTAGATTCAATGCTGTAGCAGTTAAGAATGCACTTGATTCTTTAGTTCAAGACCAATTGAGCCTAATTCGTGCCAAAGTAGATTACAATATAAATCTTCATAGATACTATGTTGCAAAGAACTCGCTTTTTGAAGAATATAAAATAGATAAAGAAAAATTGGTTCCCAATAATTTGTGATACTATCAAGAGTATTTACAATTGCAGCATCTATATTCATAGTAGCTTCTCTATCTGCTTATCTTTTAATAGATCATAGAGAAACACATGAAAGGGCTCTAGATTATATTGATAAAGGAAATTTCTTTCGAGTCATTGAAATCTACCAATCCGAAAAGAATCTCCAAGAAGAAGACTACGCCCTTCTCTCTCTTGCGGTTTCAGGTATAGAAAAGAAGATCAACCAAAACCAAAATGAAGCCCAGAAAAAAGAATGGATAGCTGATTTAAATGACTATCATGAGATCGCACATACTGAATACCAAGTAAATGGTACAACCTGTACCCACCTAGAGGATCCATTCTTTAAATACCTTAAGAAACATGCTTATTGGTATCAGAAATCATTATTGGAAAGAGTTCATTCTACCATCTTTTGCAATCCTCCCGACAAGAATTCTGAATACCTAAATCGGATCCTTTTTGAAGACCCTCGAAATTTTATGAAGGATACATCCACAGCCTTGGTGGAACTCTTTCGTTCTCCTTTAGAACGTATTGGAGAAATTGAAACTAATTTTCTACATGAAACCATCCACTTTCTAGCTACCCAAGAAACTACTGCTTTTTATGATAATTTATATAAATTGCAAGCAGATCGTGTGAATTTCCGTTCAGGACCCGGGGTAGAATATCCTTCGAAATTACAGCTTTTGCATGCCGATGAATTGTATTGTTTCGATAAAGATTCTAGAAAAGAAACGATAGGAAGAAAGTCAGGTAATTGGTTAGAATGCTTCTCAGAAAAACATTTTATTTCAGGTTGGATATTTAGTCCTCAACTTCAGAAAATTTCACCGAACCAAACTTTGGTTGAAAATTGCAAGTCTCGATTTTCTTCTTTAGAATATTTTGCTCAGGTTGATTTTGATACTTGGAAGTCTGATTCTATGCCACTTTATTTCTATGGAGATTACAGACCAACTTCAAGGAATCTTAGGCACGGAGAAGTTGGATTCACGCTTTATGGTTCCAAGGATGGAAAGCATTCCAAAATTTGTAGAAAGTTTTCAGGTAAGAAAAACTTCATAGAAGTCTACTTTGATAGTTTAGAATCTGATGAAGCTATTCCTATTGCAGATTTTCATATTTCAGCCCTAGGTTCGTCTAAACCAGCATTTTCCCTTAAAGCAAGCTCTACAGAGATACTCTTGAATGATAAGAAATTTATGATAGACGATATGTCTTCTAGAGAAACCGTTGCTCTTAAGATATCTGTAAGTAAGCAATCTGGATTGCTCGGTACTTTGATTCGAAAGAATTCAGGAATCCTTAGCAATATTCAATCTTACTCTATTGATTCAAATTCAATTGAAAGAGGGAATTATTCCTGGGAAATATGCATTCCCCAAGCTATAAACCCTTCTAGTGAGAAAGCTTATCTTTACGGATTTCGAATCGGCAAAGAATGAAATAAGGAAAGCACAGGAGAATTATATGCCAACTTATGATTATAGATGCAAGACCTGCGGTAAAGAGTTCGAACACTTTCAATCCATGAAAGATGAGGCTCTTAAAAATTGTCTCTGTGAGAAATCTGGTGAAGTTGAAAGGTTGATTTCTCGTGGATCTGGAATTATTTTTAAGGGTTCGGGTTTCTACGTAAACGATTATAAAAAACCAGACTCTTCTTCTACCACAAGTTCAAGTTCTACTACAGCTGCAGCTCCCGCAAGCCCGTCTACTTCAACATCTTCTGAATCTTAATTGGGTCGTTTAGGGATAGTTGCTGGTGGGGGTGAGTTACCCTTCATTGGCTTGCATGAAGCTTTGAGAATGGGAGAAGATCCCATTCTATTGGGTCTGAAAGAATCCGATTTTGATGCTAGCATTGAACCTTCACGAAGCATATCCGTTCACCTAACAAAAATTGGCTCTATTTTAAAGTTATGTAAGAAAGAAAAAATCGATAGAATTCTTCTTACTGGAAAAGTACGCAAAGACCTACTTTTCAAAGGATTGAAATTTGATCTAAAGGCACTGGCTATTCTTGCAAAATCCATTAATAGAAATGATCACCCAATTTTTATGGCAATTGCTGATGAATTTCTAAAGCATGGAATCATCTTTGAATCTCAGAAGAAATATCTTGCTCCCCTTTTATTAAGGCAAGGTCGTTATACCAAAAAGAAATTGAGTTCTGATGAAATCGAGGATGTTGCATTTGGAATGGAATATGCTAAGAAAATTGCGGATCTTGATATAGGACAGTCGGTGGTTGTTCTTGGTAAATCTGTTGTTGCTGTGGAAGCAGTAGAAGGAACTGATGAGACTATTCTACGAGCAGGACAATTGATACACCAGAAAACTGGTGCTGTTGTTTGTAAATCCTCTAAATCTTCTCAGGATGAAAGATTTGATCTTCCTACAGTCGGTGTCCAGACTTTAGAAATCTTAAAGAAAGCAGGTTGCAGAACTTTAGCCATCCGTGAGAATGAAACTATCGTAATCCGTCCCGTCGATACTATCGATTATGCTGAGAAAAATAAAATCAATATAGTGTGTTATGGCAACCAAGGCAAAAAAGCAATCAACCAATACCAAAAACTCTAAGAAATCTCTCGAAGAAACTAAGCCTAGCCTTCCTGTTGATAAAAAATCGAGTAAGCAAACTGAACCCAAGAAGGACTTATTTAGCTCTGCTAAATCAAAAAAAGAACCCATCTTTGTTCTAGCTGGAGAACATTCCGGAGATATCTTAGGTGCAGAACTTTTGCATGTCCTACAAAAATATTTACCCGAGAAACATTTCTATGGGATCGGTGGATCGGCTATGGAAGCTGAGGGTTTCGAGAGTATAGAGGATATTGAAAACCTAAGCGTGATTGGATTTTTTGAGATTCTTAAGAAATACAGTTTTCTGAAGAAGCTTCTTGAACGGATGATTGAAGAGATATTAGCTCGTGGAACAAAGGTAGTAATTCTAATCGACTACCCAGGATTCAATCTTCGCCTAGCAGAGAAATTAAAGAAACACAATATCAAAGTAATTTTTTATGTTTCGCCTCAGATTTGGGCCTGGAAGTTCAATCGCATCTACCACATACGAAAGAATATTGATCTTATGTTGACTCTTTTCCAATTCGAAGAAGACTTATACAGAAAGTATGGAGTCAATGCATATTTCGTAGGCCATCCAATAGCTAAGCGAATTAGGGACAGCAAGAAAAAGGAATCAGCCATCAATATAGATAAGACTGTATTAGAAAATCGTCATATCATAGGCCTTCTTCCTGGTTCAAGAGGACAAGAAATTAAAAAGCTCACCACCCCATTGCTCTCTGCTGCAAGTAAGATAAGCGATCATTACGCGAATGTAAAAAAATCTAAGAAGTTCTTATTTTTACTTCCAAACATTAATCCAAAATACGAAGCCTTTATCCAAGAGCAAATTGAGATCTTTACCAAAAGGAATCCCAACTTAATGGTAGAATATGCTTTCCATGCCTCACTCCAGGTTATGGAGCAATCAGAAATTCTTCTTATTGCTTCAGGAACAGCTACATTAGAAGCGACTTATTTTGCAAAACCTATGGTGATAGTGTATAAAGTAAGTATGCTAACCTATTTGATTGGAAGCTTTCTGCTTCGAACCAAGAATGTTGGTCTTGTAAATATTCTAGCGGGAGAAGAGGTTTGTCGTGAATTATTGCAAGCAGAGTGCAATGGCGACTATATTTCAGAAGAGACAATTCGTATTTTAGATGATGCGAAATACAGAAAGAAAATTTCAGATGGAGTATTGTCTGTTAAGAACAGAGAACTGAAAGAAAGCGATGGTTCACATAATGCTGCAAAAACTATCATGAACTACTTAAGATCTATTTCTCATTAATTTTACTGCTTTCTAGAATCTACTTCTATATAAAGAAATGAATAAAGCTAGTGTGGTGTGTTTTAATTTGATTTAATTTGAACCAAACGAACTAATTCTTCTTTCCACAATCCAAGCCAAACTTCCTTTTTCCTATCTTGGAAAAGAAAGTAGCCTGTTGGAACCGTTTCGGATTCACCTTGAATTCTTACACCCTTACCATCAGAAAGTAAAATAAATTCGCTTGTCTCTCTCGAAAGAAAACCTTCGATATTTGTATCCGTGATTAAGGTTGCATAACCAGATTTAGTATTGAAATCGAGTTTAGCATGAGTGGCAGAAGGATGAATCTCCCATATACCTTCTAATTGAATGGGACCTTCTTCTTTATAATCCTGCTCATCGTCCTTGCAGGACAAAGTAGAAATTAGTAAAAAGACAAGAATTAAGGAAAGAATGGAAACTGAAACAGTACTGAGGAAAGAACTTTGCATTCTATCATAGAATCGAAATAGTACAGGAAATAAATTTGGCTGCAAATTAGATTTATTCATTTGCAAACCTCTTCTTCTTCAAATAATTGAATTGTTTTGAATTCGGTTCCTACCTTACCATAGAGAGTATAATAAGGAAGATTGTTTTTGGTACTTCCGAAACCCTTCCACTCCTTTCCTGAACTAGAAACCAAAGAAATATTTCTAAAGTAAGTGTTCTCAAAATAATGATCCTTTTCAAAACTTAAGTCAAAGTTCTCTTTCTTATCCCAAGCGGGAATAGGAAAATTCGAATTTGAATTTTCTTTCTCAAACTCATCTGAACCATTCATTATTTTTGCCTTCTTTAAATTCCAAATAGATGTATGATTGCCTTGTTTAGTTATAGAATTAAAATCTGCTCCACTTGACCGAAAGCGGTATTCAAGATCCAAAACATCTGGAACGACTGAGTAGCCACATAAATTAAATATAGGTTTCTTCCAAGAAAAATCAACCAAATTAAGATTCATCTCCATGTAAGGAGATTTAGTGGCAAATTGGGAATTAAAGGAAATAGAGTTGCTCGTATTTTTTTGAGAAGCTTTGGCAGCAATTCTTCCAGCTTGTATTGAAAGAAAATGGTTCCAATCTAAAGATTCAGAAACATTTTCTTGAATGATAACTTTCTGAATGCTTCCATTCCAAGTCAGATTCATCTCTTCTAGTAGATATTTATAAATTTTTTGTTGAGTAAAATATTCTTCTGGTAAAATCTTTTCTTGGCGTTCTTTAATTTCTTTTTGTATGTATTTTTGAATAGAACTTTTGAGATTGATCCAATTTTCCAATTGTAAGGTATCTAATTTAGTTTGAATACTTCCATTAATTCCTAAAGGATAGTAATTGGTTTTATCAGGACGAATTGATTTCCAAAATTGAAGTTTCGCATTCGCATCTAAATTAAACCTAGATGAAAACACCTTGCCACTTCCTTGGGAAAGCAATTGGTTCTCGATAATTTGTGTCTCCCATTTATCCCAATTAAGATCTAATTCAGTATCTTGCCACTTTCCATCTTGCCAAGTGAATTTCCCATTCAGAATAAACCAGTTGTTTCTTGTGCCTGTTTCCTTCCAATCTAGTGAACCTTGAAAGGACCCATTTACATTTGTTTCTTGTCCAAGGGATAGAGATTGAACCAAGTCTTCCATATCAAGAAAATTCCAGTTTATTCTAGATGATTCTAAATCTTTGGTATTCTCTATTGAGTAAGACCATTCACCCCAATGATTCGCATAAGATCTCTTATATGTTTTTGTTTGGCTCGAAATATCCTTAGTATAGGCAAACTTGTTTTGAAAATCAATATCTTCCCATATGACTCTTGGAAAAAAAATAAAATTCCCACTCATACCCTTCCATTCCGTCTCTGCATAAAGATTTTGAGAAAATTCAGAGTATTGGAATTTCAAACTTCCACTCGTATTCCCTTCATCGGAATCAAATAAATGAATCCAAGTTGCAAAACCTGACACTTCTTTTGTATCTAGATTCTTCCACCTAGTATTCATCTCAACATTTGCTGGCTTACCTTCTTTGAGTTGTATACTTCCATTTCCTTGGATACGGGTTACAAAAGGTAGCCAGAACCATCCATTGGAAAATCTAAATTCAATAGTATCTTCTTTCTTATAAAAAACCCAATCAGACTTTTGTTGTAGGTTTAAAATTTGATTCTCTGCATCATAAACTTCAATTTGTAGACCAGAAAATTCGACCTCTTGGATATTTGCTTTCAATAGATAGTCAACCAAGGATGAGAAAAAATCATCTCCTGTGTCTATTTGAATCATGGGTTCAATAATTTTGATTTTCTTAATGTAAGGTTGCTTAGAGAATAAAGATGAAAGCTTAAGTCCGATTTTCTTAGATTGTAGCAATTTACGATTGTATGTAAAATCCTCTTCCTGTGAAATCATAAGATCTTCAATTAGGATACCTTCCCAAATAGAAAATTCTATGATTCCTAAATCAACAGCCTTAGATAGATCATCATTGATTACCTGTGTGATAAAGTTTCGTATGTCATTTACTTGTATCCTTGAATCAAAGATACGATACTCCAGGTAGCGCATTATACCAAAGTAAATAAAAAAAAGGGAAATAAACCCCAGGCTTAAAATTCTGAGAAGTCGATTGCCTAGCAAGAGTTTGATTGAATCGATCGAGATAGACTTAAACCATGTCTCGATCGGAAAGGATTTCATAACTTAAGAAAAATTCGGTGGGATTATTTGGAACCTAAGATCTGAGAGCATTCATTTTTAATACTAGCTAGGCTTGCAGAATTAGGATATTCTTTGAGACCTAATTCGGCAACTTGCATACTCTTCTTATAAAAGTCTAGACTCTTATTGGTATAACCCATCTTATAGTAGGTCTTTGCCGCAGTCTCATAGTAGAAATGGTCTTTATGTACTTCTGGACCTTTGTATGCTCTACTCAAAGCAGCAAGTGCTGGGTAATATTCTTTCTCTTCATAAAGAGATCTAGCAACCATCTTCTTTCTTTCATGATCGTTGTAATTGCGATCCAGTTTCTCAGATGTACTTAGATACCCTATGGCTTGGCTGTAATCCGATTTACCATAATAAGCCTTTCCTAAATAAAGATTTACTTCAGAAGGATTGACTGCTTTTGTATTAGTCTGTAGAACTTCTTTCAAAAGAATAGCTGCCTGGTCATAGTTCCCATGATCAACAAGTATCTTTGCTTTATCTAGCTTTAGTTGTTGCTTACGGTCTTCTGGTATAGTTACTAGAGAGAGCTCCGAATCTATGGAAGTAATCTTATCTTGTGTAGATTTCTCCATTCTCATAGATAGTGGAGAATCCTCTTTGTCCTGGGCTGAAGAACAGGCTGTCCCTGCTAGTCCCAAAATAAAAAGCATCACTGGAATTAATTTCATAGCTAATATCTAACCGACCTTCAATTTTTCTAATTCTTTTAAAAAGTCATCCCCTGCATCAGGAGAAGCATCCTCCAATCTTTGGAGGTTAATAGTTGTAGGATCTATCTCTTCAAGGAACCTTGAAGGACTTGTATCCATACTCTCCCCATACTTTCTACGGGTCTTTGCGCTTGTCAAGAATAATTTTCTCTTGGCTCTTGTCATAGCGACATAAAACAATCTACGTTCTTCATCTACAGAATTACCCTCATCCACAACTCTTGCGTTTGGAATAACTCCTTCCTCTATACCTACGACAAAAACAGTCTCGAACTCAAGTCCTTTTGATTGATGAATTGTCAGTAATTGAACTCTGTTGTCTTCCTTTTCTTCATCTTGGGGCTCATCTTCCATTAGCAAGGCAAGTCTTGCCAAAAAGTCAAAAAGGCTGGGTTTTTCTTCTCTATCTTCATCATCTTCGAAAAAGGACAACATGTTCACTAATTCGGACATATTGTACAATCTTGCCTTAATTACTTTTTCGTCCGATTCTTCTATTTGAATCTCTCTTTCCATACCGCTTTCTTGGATAAATTCTCTAAGAACTGGTGCAAGTTTCGCACTTTGTGCAAATTTCTTCCTGTATTTATCTAAGAGTTCAGAGTAATTGTACATTTCTTCCCGAACCTTGGATTTTACTTCAGGAAGGTAATCCGGTGAGGCTATAATCTTATCCATAATATCATGCAAAGAAGAGCCATTTTGGATAGAAGCATTGTGCATAGCTGCCATACTTTTCTCCCCTATCTTTCTCTTAGGAGTATTGATGGTTCTCATCAATGCAAATTCATCTTTGGGATTGGCTATGATTCTCAGATATGCAATGATATCACGAACTTCCTTTCTATCAAAAAAATTATAACCACCGACCACTTTGTACGGGATATTTCGCATTCTCAATTCTTCCTCGAAGGGTCTAGCTTGGAAGTTGGTTCGAAAAAGAATGGCAAGATCTTTTAATTTGCTGCCTTTTCTTTGGGCTTCTTCTATCTTACTCACCACAAAGATTGCCTCTTCCTTTTCATCCTGTGTTTCAAAGTATTCAACTTTCTCCTCTGAGTAAAGGCTACTGAATAATTCTTTAGCACGACGATCCATATTTTTCTGAATTAGGCTATTGGCTGCTTTGATGATAATAGAAGTCGACCTGTAATTTTCAAGAAGTCGCACAACCTTAGAATCAGGGAAATCGTTTTCAAAATTCAAAATCAATTGGATATTGGACCCACGAAAGGCATAGATACTTTGGTCATCGTCACCAACAACACATAGGTTGCGATGTGGTCCCCTAAGAAGTGTTAGAAATTCATATTGAAGTTCATTGGTATCCTGGAATTCATCTACCATAAAATAATGAAATTTCTTATGATACATTTCAGCAATTTCTGGAAATTTATGAAAAAGATCCGAGGGAAGTAAAATCAAATCATCAAAATCTAAAGAGTTGGTATCCTTAAGAGAATCTATATAGTTAGGATAAATTTCTCTGGCAACTATATCTAGCTCATTGCTAGATTCATAAAGTCTATCTAAGTAAATATTTTTTGTATTTTTAACAAGAGATATGCGGCGTATGATTTCCTTAGGAGGAAAATCTTTCGGATTCCATTTCTTTGCCTTCATCAATTGTATAAGAAGTGCTTCTTGGTCATTAGAATTGAGAAGGAGGAAGTGATTGCTGTAGCCAAGTTTGTCTATATGTTCTTTCAGAATTTTCAAACCTAAAGAGTGAAAGGTAGAAAGAATAATACCTCTCAAAGAAGTTCTTGGAACCATTTTACGAAGTCTGGATTCCATTTCTCTTGCGCTTTTGTTTGTAAAGGATAATGCTACGATTTTGGCAGCTTGTATCTTCTGGTTTTGGATCATATGGGCGATCCTATTCGTAATCACGCGAGTCTTACCAGAACCCGCTCCTGCAAAAACTAGAAGTGGGCCTTCCACTTTACGGACGGCTTCCATTTGGTTGGGATTCAATTCCATGTGTATAGAGACATAATAAAAATTTGAGAACCTGAATCAAGAAAAAAGAGATTTCGTCTTGGAAGGAATAGAATCATCTAAAATATGGATGTATATGGAATTTGGAAATCCCCAAGAGAATCTTTGGCCTCGTAAGAATCGCAGGGTACTCAATGATACGCCTATTTTCAAACTTGTTTCCCACGATGTAAGTCCTTTTGGTAAAGATTTTACAAAACCATTTTACGTTTTGGAATCCAAATCTTGGGTTAATGTTGTCGCTATTACTGACAAAGATGAAATCCTTTTAATCCGACAATACAGACATGGACTTCATGAATATTGCATAGAAATACCAGGTGGTATAGTTGATGAAGAAGGCGAAGATGCACCTCTAGTATCTGCAAAGAGAGAACTCATAGAAGAGACTGGTTATACAGCTCCTGAATGGAAATTACTTGGTAAAGTTTCTGGAAATCCAGCCGTATTCAACAACTACTCCTACACATACCTTGCATTAGGTGCTAGCAAAACAGATAATGTTGATTTTGATGAAGCGGAAGATATAGAAATCATTTTGGTTCCCAAGGATAGAATCATAGAGCTTATTCGGAATGGAACCATACACCATTCCATGATGGTTTCGGCACTTAGTCTATATTTGATTCATGAAAAATTCTAATCGCAAAGGATTAGAAAGCTACGCTATCTTTCGGATTCGAGACTTCCGATTTTACATACTTTCCAGATTGCCCTTTGTTCTTTCTATTCAAATGCAAGCCGTGATAGTTGGTTGGCAGATTTATGATATCACCAAGGATCCATTAGCTCTAGGTTTAATAGGTCTTGCGGAGGCAATTCCATCCATCATGGTAGCACTTTATGCAGGACATCTTGCGGATCGCTTTGAGAGAAAACGAATTGCAGTGTATTCTAATTTTGTTTTGATCTTATGCTCTTTTCTGCTCTTCTTATTCACCCTAGATGGACAGAAGTTTCTGGCAACATATGGTGCAGGTCCCATCTACTATGTTATTATTCTCTCTGGAATAGCACGAGGATTTATTGGACCGAGTATTTTTGCCTTTATGACTCAAATTGTACCCAAGGATTTATACCCTGAATCTGCGGCCTGGTCTGGCACTAGCTTTCAGATTGGCTCAGTTCTTGGTCCAGCTCTGGGAGGTTTGGTTTATGGATTTTATGGGGTAACGGTTGCTTACTTTGTAGATTTTGTTTTTGTGAGTATTTCTTTTCTTTTTCTCATGCAGATTCCAAGTAGATCTTTGCCAGAAATTCCATCTAAAGAAAGTTTGTATGCTTCTCTTTCTGCTGGGATACGATTTGTACTAAAAAATGAATACGTGCTTGGAGCAATGTCCTTGGATATGTTTGCAGTTTTGTTTGGTGGAGCCGTAGCACTTCTTCCTATTTTTGCAGCAGAAATACTGCACGTTGGTTCGGAAGGTTTAGGTTTTCTTAGAGCTGCTCCTTCCGTAGGTGCTGTGATTGTCGCAGTCTACCTCGCTCATAGACCTCCACTCTCCCACTCTGGTAAAATACTTCTAGGATGCGTAGCAGGTTTTGGATTTTCCATATTGCTCTTTGCCATCTCTGAGAACTTTTATTTATCATTGTTTGCCTTATTTCTAAGTGGGAGTTTTGATTCGGTAAGTGTGATTATTCGTTCTACTATCATGCAAATCATGACTCCCGATTCTATGCGTGGTAGAGTTAGTGCTGTAAATAAAATGTTTATTGGTTCTTCCAATGAAATTGGAGCCTTTGAATCAGGATTAAGTGCAAAATATATGGGAACAATTCCATCCGTTCTCTTTGGAGGAGCTATGACATTAGGAATTGTTGGATTGAGCATGAAAGTATTTCCGAAACTCATCAATTTGGAACTTAAAGATTTCTTGGACAAAACACCTAAGGAAAAGTAGATTTAGAATCTCGAAATTCTTACTCATATTTTTTTTAGTAAAGTTCATGATCTCTCTGAGATTTTTCCAAACAATTTAGTTGAATTAATTTTGTTTAAAAAATTATCTTAATAAATAAAATATCTTAGAAATGTAAAATAGGAATTAAGATTAAGATAGAAAGATACAATCAGAATTAAGATTAAGATAGAAAGATACAATCAGAATTAAAATTAAAATATACATTAAAATTATTAATCGAAATTAAATTGAAAATTTATTTCAACATATAAATGAAAGAAGAAAGCGAAATGTAAAGTTGACTTTCCTGTCCGAAAATCTTTTCTTGTTAAAATATGAAACAAATTCTAATAACATTTTTCATCTGTGTCTTGACCTTGATAAATTGTGGGTCTCTGAATACTCGAGATCCCTTCTTTCAAGCTGAAGCCTCTCAAAACTTAAGTTCTGAATTTGAGATTGAACTAGTAGATTTGGGTCTGTATAGAAAGATAAATGGGGATTGGTGGGGTGAAGATTTTTTCGTATCAACTTTCCTAATAACTAACAAAACAAATCTATATAAATTTTATAATCTCTGTGATGATAAACTAGAAGAAAGAAATTTCAAATATACTGTTGGCAATCAAAAAAATAGAGATAATTATGCCATTTCCCCTGAAAAGTTTGATAAGGCAGGATTTTTAAAAGGCTATCCTGAAATGAAATTGATCGTCGAAATCTCAGATCCAAATTTGTGGCCAACTGCAAAGTATGGAAGTAAGTTTGTATTTCCTAAAATTCAGAATTCTAAGAATGAGTTTGTTGCAGCTATGACAGCTTGTAAATATGGCGTTCCCATGTCTAGGGATACCGACCGTGGAAGTACTTCGTCGGGATGGATTGCTCCAAATCAAAAAGAAACCATTAAGACAATTTATTCAATTCCTAAGGGTGCGAATCTATTGAGATTTGAACAGGAACAATATTTCAAAGCGCAATTAAAGGAATTTGTAAAAAAGAAATAAGATAAATAAAAAGTGATTCATTCTTTTTCAATTGCATTGGAAAAGGATACAAATGAATAATAAATTTCCAATGCCCTCGGATATCAATTTTGGTGGATTTAGAAATAAGAATTCACACAAAAGGAAATTACTTCCGTTCACATTTTTATTCCTTTCTCTCTTTATAAACTCTTCCATTTACTCCCAATCTAAAACCCTGGATTGGAATTCCATACAGGTGGATGCTACTCTCAAAAACAATGGGAATCTAAAGGTTTCCGAGACCCAAAGTATCTTATTCAATGGAGATTGGAATGGTGCCTACCGTAAATTTGATCTGGGCTTAGGGCAGAAAATTCATTTTCAATCTTTAGAAATATTTCGAGCAGATGGAAAATGGGAGACTCTAAGCAATAATTCGATTGATAACGTAGATTCATATCTTTGGTATCCTCTAGAGTCCATGGTAAAATGGAGATCTCGAAATCCGTTTGATCCAGTTTTTGATCAAAAAGTAATTACCTATCGCTTGAATTATGAATATGAATATATTCTGAATTCTTTATCTAATTCAGAATTCCAATTAGACCATGATTTTGGTTTTTCAGATAGAATAGGAAATATCAACGCATTTACCGTAAATTTATCTTGGGAAGATAATTGGGATTTATACCAAGGAAGCGATCAAGCTTGGAGTAAAGATCTTAATCAACAATCTGCTCTTACGATTCATGCATCTCGTGCCCTAGCCCCAGGAGAGAAGATGATAGTAAAGGTACGCTTTAATTACAAAGCTGACGAAGCCTTACTCAACCAAAGATCTGTATGGAAGGAATATGCAGTTCGTATTCTTCATTTTTTTCTTTTAACAATCCTTGCATTGTGCTTGAGTGCCTTAATCTATTTATATTGCAAGAAAAGAGGATTTTTTGCTGAGCCTATTGGAATAAAAACCTGGAAAGAATTTGAATCCTTCCTAACTGATTTGTCCCCTGAAGAAGTTGCCATCCTCTCAGAAAAAGGATTGGTTGCCTCATGGATGACAAGATTAATCCAAGAAAAAAAGTTAGAATTTTCTACCAAGGAAAAGGAAGAAAAAATACTGCGAAGGTTAGTTAACTTAGAATTATTCCGTGAAGAAGATCAAACTATTTTGAAAGCTTTGTTTGTAGAAAATAAGGATACAATTAGTATTTCAGAGTTAAAGTCACATTACAAAAAAGAAAAAAAATCATATTCTCTTAATGATTCTATTTATTTACAATACAGTGCAAGTCTTGTGAAGAAAAATCTATTACCCAATCCAAATTCAATGGTAAGTAAAATAATAAATTTCTTGTTTGAAAAAATTATTACTAAATTTTATATCATGATTCCCCTTAGTATAATAATCTTTATTTTCCATTGGCTTTTCATAGATCCTATCATGAATACGAATGGCATATCCACTGGTCGATTTGCTTTCTTTTGTTTTGCAATTGCATTTTCACGAATACTAATGAGTTTATTGGTGGATGATCATTACGGCTTTTTTGATTTGAGACACAATAGAGTTAGATACTTTCTTTATAGATATTTACTTTCAATCGTTCCAAGTTTTGTGATTTTTGCATTTTTCTTTTGGAGTTTGGATATTCACCTTGAATTGTATTATGCTTTACTTGGGATCTGTGTATTGAGTATATTCGAATATTTACTTAATACCAACCCAATTCAGCATCTACAACAGATCGAGATCACTCTCAAAGCATTGGCTTTGAAAGAATTCCTACAAAGTAAGTTACTATCTGATGAGACTTGCGACCTTCCACAAAAGTTTGCCGCATATATCCCTGCTCTAGATTTAACTCATTCGGTTGAATACAGAATAACTTCTTTGGGTAAATTAGATTGTCTATATCTAATCCCAGAATATTTTGAGAATTGGAAAGCGATAATTGAAAAGCAAAAAACTGCTTCTTCGTCTTTAAGAAGTGGATCTAGTTTTGGTTCATCTAGTTCCGAGACTTCCACCTCTTCTATGAGTACTGGTGCTATAGCAACTAGTATTGGATTAGGTGGTTTATTTGCTGGTGCTGGAGCAAGTGCATCTTGGACAGAGATGAGTAATTTTTCATCTAGTGCCTCCTACTCTCCTCCTTCCAGTTCAAGTAGTTCGGGCTCAAGTAGTTCAGGAGGTGGTGGAGGCGGAGGTTGGTAGCTAAAGAGATAGTCTAATTTTTCAGAATCGAATCATTGCTATAGGTGATTTTTTAACCAAAAGTAATGGTAGGTTCTAGAAAGTTACCTTAGAGGTATTTGAAAAATTTGAATACACTCGTCCTGGCTTTTCTGGATCTTCTTTTCTGGATTTTGAAAAGAACATAAGAGATTTGCTTTGGAAGATTCAAATACTTATTCCAAACAGAACCTAAGCAAACAAAGATTTTATTGAAATCTATGAAAATATCAATGAGGGAGCTATAGCCCAAGGCTAAAATCATAGCATAGAAGCTTAAGAATAAGAAAATGGAAACATTATAAATATTTAATAATCCAATATTTTCATATTTTATTAATTGGTGCTTTTTAATTTCTAAATTATATCATCTTCATTTCGTAGCAAGCATGGTATCTCACTCCACCCATTTTCATTCTTCCAGCCTTGATAAATCCATTGAGTAAATTATCAATTGCTTGCATCAATTCCTTTTCACCATGGATCTGAAAGGGGCCTTTGTCTCGTATACTTTGGATGCCGCTTGCTTTGATGTTTCCTGTTACTATTCCCGAGAAAACTTTACGTAGATTAGCTGCCAAAATATTTTTAGGAAGTGAGCGATTCAAATCTAGTGATGCCATATTTTCATGACTAGGAACAAATGGAATTTGAAAATCTAAAGGAATCTTAAGACTCCAGTGAAAATAAAAAGATTCATTTGTTTTTATACGAAATTCTTTGAGCTCTTGAATATTTTCGTACATTTCTTTAGCGACCGCTATAGGATCATCGATAATAATCTTATACTTTGATGCAGCCTCAGCACCAAGGGTAAATCTTATGAAGGCATCAATTTCTTCAAAATACATTGCGGATGAAGAAGGGCCAGTAAAGATGAGGGGAATTTTAATATGTGCGTTTTCTGGTTGCAATAACAAGCCAAGGATAAAAAGAATCTCTTCGGCTGTTCCAGCACCTCCCGGAAAAACTAAAATTCCGTGAGCGATTCGAACAAAGGCTTCTAGCCTCTTCTCTATATCTGGAAGAATGACCAATTGGTTTACAATAGGATTGGGAGATTCAGCTGCAATGATTCCTGGTTCTGTAACACCGATATAACGACCAGGTAGAGTTCTTTGCTTAGAATGTCCGAATGTGGCACCTTTCATTGGACCTTTCATAGCACCCGGTCCACAACCTGTACAAATATCCAAACCTCTAAGTCCAAGTTCATAGCCAACAGTCTTAGTATATTTGTATTCTTCTCGGATGATAGAATGTCCACCCCAACACACTACTAAATTGGGTTCTATGCTGGGATTAAGTATCATTGCATTTCGTAAAATTTCATATACAGAATTCGTTAGAAAAATAGGATTCGTTTCATCATAATCATTTTCATTCTTGATTTCAGAATGGTAGTAGGTTATATCTCGTATAACGGCAGATAAAAGTTCTCGAATCCCGCGAATCATTTTGCCATCCACAAAGGCAGCCTTGGGAGCATTCTTCAAATCTAAACGCAAACCCCTATTGACTTCATGAATTTCGATTTCAAAATCTTTGTATTTCTCAAACATGGATTCTGCATCATCACCTTGTTCCCCAGAATTCAAGACAGCAAGAGCGCAGTTCCTTATGATACTAGCAGCTTCACTGCTTGCCTTGGTTATCTTTTCCATTTCTTTCTTGGAAAGTGTAATCAAGGTTCCCGTGGGATAGATTTGGGATGAGGGCAATTTTTGATTGGATTCCATACTAGGTAGAATTAAACCTGCTTATAATTTTACCATCTATAATTGAATAGATGAAAAATTTATGCAGTTTGATCTATAAACTGAACTCATTTGTTTCAAAGAAATTAAAAAGAAGAAAATCTACAATTCGTACTTTTATAATTCATTTTTTCATTCTTTCTTGACAAACGTAAAATACTTTCAGTCTATAAAATAAGGAGAAAAACCATGAAAGAACAAATCAAAATGGTCAAAAAGATATCACGTAAACTTTTTCCTTTAAAAGTTACAAAAATAAAACCATCAGCAAAATTGTATTCTCGTAAAAAAGGGAAGGATTCAAACCTAGGGTCCTTCTCTATTTTTATTCCATTCCCTTCTTAATTTAATAATTCCTTCTAAATACTCCTTTAATCCCTATAAAGTTTTTAAATCGATGACTGCTTATTGATAAATGAGAATAGCGAATTGCACTGAAATAAAAATTCTATTGATCTTTGATTCTAAGGTTTAACTACATAAAATTTTAAATATTTAAAATTTATTTTCAACTGACTCTATCCAATTTTTATAATGAAATGAAACCTAATTAAATTAAGGATTCAATATAGAAAATTCTTGTTAATCTGAAAAATCTTTAAAATGTAAGCTATATGAATAAAATTTACGAATCGTATTATTATAGAGAATTGAAAAACAATCGTATACCAATCTCAGAAAAAGATTATCTTAAGCAACGTGCTAAAGGAAAGAAACGCAAAAATGGAAGTTTCAAAGCTCCTTCCTATGCCGAAAGACTTGGCTACCCAAGGTATCTTTCACCTTTTCTTATTGATGGTAAATTAGACAAGAAACTACTGGAAAATGAAATCCTGAAACTAGCAGATATTTTAGATAGTAAAAACCTTACAAACTCAAGTATAAACCACTATGAGAATAGGTTAGCAAGACTTTTAGAATTTACATAATAAAATGAATTGTCTTAATACAAAAATCTGACTCAGCTCTAAGCATTGAACTTACAAAAGCTTGAACTGAAGATAATTTATATTTAACTTGCAAGTCAGAACTATAAAAAAGACACTCCAAATGGATGAATTCTTTCTTCCTTTGAAATTATCACATTCCGAATCCTCAATAGTATAGATCAGACTTCCATCAGCAAGAAGGAAGCAATTTAAGATTTTGGTAGAAGATTGCATCTGAGTTGGTTCTTTATCAATTTCTCTATCATATTTACAGAAAATTAAATTATATTCATTCTTTAAAAATATACGATTGCCAATCTTTCTAATTGGAATTCAGGAAGATGAAATTGTTATTATTGATGTAAATTTACTTTCTCTCAGATTCCCAAGTCTCCAATTAGGTTTCTTCCACTTCTCATCATCTAACACTTGTGGCTGGTCTGATGCTATTAAGAAATTCTCTGCCGGTATTATATTTAATAAATTAATCACTTAAAGTATAGAAATAGAACTAAATTTCATAACATAATACAACTATATATTATTTTTCTGAAAACTGTTTTTTTTCAATAATAGAATATGATTATACTTTTAGAATATTTTTTTTAGTATATATTACTTATATAATATATAATGAATATAAATTTTCAATAGCTCTCTTTAAGTTAAGTCTGTCTAATTTTTTAGGCTATCGATTCAGGGACATGATCAGATTTTCTTTTGGAAATTAGGATTATTGATATAGCAAATGTTGAATCCGTGCCTTATTGGTTTTTCTAATTGAAAAAAGGGAACATTTTGTTTTTGATTCCAGAATACATTCGGTATAGGAACTTTGCCAATGACCGAGTTCTCATACTCAATCCAGATTCTTTTATTTAAGGTAAGAGTTCGTACTTTTGCGAATAGTAGATTTTCAAAATATAAGAGAACTTATTTTCTATACGATTTGTATCCATGACCTAAGGTATTTACATTAAATCCATATCTTACACGTAACATTAGCTAGGCTTCCACTGCGCATCCCACCGTGCCATGGGAAAGCTAGAAGGCTGAACGAGAAATTCTTGATTTTTAATTGAAGTAGACATGGAAATAATTTGAGTATAGGAAAAGTTGCTCTAAGGATAGTAGATTACAATATTTTTTATTTGACTAATTTTTTACATTAACTAATCTGGATATTAATAAACTAATACAATTAGTTTAAATAAGGGTAATAAATATGACTTATAAATTCTTGCGAATAAATTTAATTTTGGTTTCTGTGTTATTCGGCTGTATGTCGATCTTTTCGCAGACTAGTGAACACTCATCTTTTGCATTAAATGGTAAGATCAGCTATATCATGAAGGGTACGGGTGCCCAAACCTACATTTTGCTTCCGGGAATTGGAGAAACGAAAGAAGGATATCTACCTCTCATCCAGGAACTGGAAACAAGGGGAGTGGTTTATAGTTTAGATATTCGTGGACAAGGTGATAGCAGTTCGGATTTTACTTCATTTTCTGCCTTTGATGTAGCGATGGATGTAATTCAATTTTTGGACGAAAAGAAATTGAAGAACACTATACTAGTTGGTTCTTCCCTTTCTGCGGCATCAGCTGTTTATATTGGAGCTGAGCGATCGGATTTAGTAAAAAAGATTGTTTTATCCGGACCATTTGTTCGTGATCATGATATTTCTTTTGGAATCAAGACAATGATTTCTATAGGATTTCGTTATCCATGGGGTGCTAAGTTATGGAAGGCTTACTATGAAGATTTACATATAACAGTTAAGCCTAGCGATTTAAGCGAACAGAGTGAACGAATTTATAATTATTTAAATCTCGATAAGAGACTTTCTATTCTGAGAGAATATTTATTTTCTTCTAAAGCTGGCTGTGAAGAAAAATTGGATTCTATCAAAGTGCCTGTGGTTATTATTATGGGGGGAAAGGATCCTGATTTTGAGAACCCAGTCGAAGAATTGGATTGGATTGCAGGAATTACAAATGGTCAGAAATTTCTTTTTGAAAATTCTGGTCATTATCCTCATCGCGAAGAACCTAAAAGATTTGCTGAGGTAATAAATTTACCATTTAAATCAATGAATTCAAATAAAAAATGAGGAAAAGAAATTTAAACAAAGATCAAATCTCGGATTTTGCTTTTCAGTATTCTATTAAAAATGGTTGGCAATCTTTAAATTTGAAACTTATTGCCGAACATTTTGAAATAAAAACTCCTTCTCTTTATAATCATATCGAGAATCTGGATGAATTAATTTTGGAACTTGCTGCAATCACTCTCGAAGAGCTTGGCAAAAGCCTAGCTAAATCTATTCAGGGGATAAGCGGGGCAGAAGCAATCAATGAACTTTCTCGAGCTTACAGAAAGTTTGCTAAATCTCATCGAGGTGTATATGATTTAACAATACAAGCTCCTAGCGGCCATGCCCGACATGAGAAAGCAAGTATAGAATTATTAGAAATACTTTTTTCAGTTTTAAGAAACAAATCAAAAAAGGAAAAAATACATAATATTCGAATATTAAGATCAAGCTTACATGGATTTGTGAGTATTGAATTAGGAAAAGGATTTGGTCTTCCGACAGATATTGAAGAAACTTTCAAGAGAATGATTGAAATCTTAGTTTTGCAGATGGAGTTATGAAAAATATACTCTAAGAAAATCAAATCATATAGCGGTCTTAAGATCTACTCGACCTCTTATGCATTCTAGATAAAAATTAGCAAATACTTCAGTAGCTTATACAAGATTTACTGGACAAGCTTAGAATAAGGTAGAATCATACTACGGCGGAGTGGAAAATCGAATCGAAGGCTTCTTGTGGGGCTATCAATTGGATGAAGGTTCCATAATTGAATAGAAGATCAAATATTTTCCTCTCATTATGAGATTTGATCGCTATCTTGGACCATTCTTTACTTCTCCCATTTCCTAAAATTCTTACATCGAATAGCTGAGTGTGCTTGAAGAAGTCTAAATTTCGATTGCTAATTCTAAAGAGGAATCGTTGTAAGAATGTGTCAGTGGAAAAGTTCGGGTAGCTTCAATGCTATTTTTAAATTAACCGTCTATGTCTAGTTCGTCTCTTACAGCTTTGCATTTTCTACAAAGCAAAATACAAAAAAATTACCTGCCCTGACATTGAAGAAAATCCTCCACCAGAACTTGGTCGTGCATGGTAGAAACCAGATGTCGGAAAGAAGCAAATTAATCCTTTAAGAGAGTTTTTATTGAATAAAAAAGAGATGCATTTGTATAACGAATTCAATCTCCAAATTCTGGACTCCAATTTAAACCGTTGGATATTGCAAGTAGCATGATCCCAATAAAAAATTGGTCAACATATTTTGGTTAATGGGCTATTTAAAATTATCTATATTAAAAGGCTCCCATTGAGAATGGATAGGAAAATTCTTAAGTAGATTCTTGGACTCTAACCAATTCATAAAAATTTAGGCTTCTGTGGACTATGCGAATAACCCATTCTATTTGGTGGGGACAGTTCAGGTCTATAATAGATTTCAATCATGAATTGAATTCTACCTACTGTCCTGACAAAAAATGAGAAACCATTTATACACTTTTTTCATTTCAATACAATATTTTAATAAAAATATTATTACTAATTCAGATTTTTGCCCGCTTTCCCTGAATAATAATAAGCATGAATACATTTAATGAAAACAGTCAATCCTTTGAATGAAGAAAAGTTATTGAAAAAGATGACATTTTACACCCTTGGTCAGAAAGTTTAAAGACACTAACCAAAGAAGTCTTGAATGAACTGCCGATACCCTTTCTTCTCAAAGGTTATTGAGAATAATTTCGATTCAAAGCCCAAGAAACTTCCCTGACTGTTTTAAAGAAACAAAGCTAAGGTCCATAGATTCGTACATTTAACAAAAGGATAAAGCACCTTGATAAATAAGGAATGTTGAATTATGAATGAGATTGACAATTTTTAAAACCAGGCTATTATTGGATAACAAAGGATTGTACTCATCACAAAAATCTTTTATACATGGGAGAAAATTTTATCCCGTTTTGTTCAAAACTTCTTTTGATGAGAGAAAATTAATCCATTTTTGCTATAAGCTTTTAATTCATGGAATTCGAATGGAAGAACTTAAATGCAAATTACTAAAAAGACAATTCATATAAACTTGATATTTAACTTTAAAAATTAATAGTTGGCATTCGATTGATAGATTATAATAACATTATTTCCAGTTTAACAAAGAATATCGATCTCGGAGATGAAGAAGTAAATTTTTTCATTTCCCATCTTTCATTAAAGAAATTTAAAAAAAATCAATTTTTACTTCATAGTGATTCAATTTGTAAATTTGATTTCTTCATAACAAAAGGATTAGTTAAAGAATTTTATGTTGATGATAAAGGTAAAGAATATATACTAAAATTTGCAAAAGAGGAACAATGGACTTGTGATTATAATAGCTATTTCAAAGGGGAACCTTCCAAATTAAACATACAAGCGTTAGAAAATGTAGAGGCTTACAGCATTGAAGTCAAGGATACAGAAAGTATTTTAAATAGATACCCGATTTTAGAAAAGTCTTTTCGTGAGTATTTTTTGGAAACTTTAACCGCGCTACAATTAAGATTTCTTGAAAGCTTTAGCAAAAATATTAATGAACGCTATTCTGTTTTTTTAATCAATTATTCTGACATTCTTCATCGAATTCCACAAAAATTGATAGCGTCTTATTTAGGAGTAAGTCCAGAATTTTTGAGTAAGATTAAAAAACTTAACCTAGATTAATATTTATAATTAATCTATATTATCTAATTATTGTTTTTATATTTTTTTTATTTTTTTTATTATAAAGTAATTCAAATTTTAGATTCTTTATGTCCAAAAAATATGAAACATTTAACAACAAGAAAAATTCTATTAATATCACTTTTTATTTTCCTAAATATGCAATGTGCAATAACGGGATTTAATACCAACACTGGATTCGGATTATTGACTCAAGTAACAGAGCCTCAAGAGGGTTACACAAAAGGATTAAAAAAAGGAGAAGCATGCGCTGTTAACATCTTAGGTATTGTAGCATATGGAGATACATCTACCGACATAGCTATCAAGAGAGCCAATATTCAAGATGTGAAAACGATAGACAGATATTATTTTAATATACTCGCCCTTTATGGAAAATTTTGCATTATTGTCAGCGGAGATTAAATACAAAAGGAGTATTAATTCTTTTAGAGAGTAATTCATATTTACTCTCTAAGGAATTAATTAATAAAATTTAAATTTTATATGTAATATTCTCTATATCAAAAAGGTTTACAAAATGAATTATGTTTTTCTAGTTATAGCAGTTATCTTTGAATTATTTGCAACATCTTCACTTAAAAAGGCAAATGGATTTACAGTTTTTTTACCTAGCATCCTTTCGGTTGTAGGATACACAATATCCGCTTACTTCCTATCATTATCTTTGAGGTCAATCCCAATTGGGATTGCTTACGCAGTTTGGGCAAGTATGGGTATCGTATTCACTGCAATCTTAGGTTGGTTCATTTATCGACAAAAGCTAGATCTCGCAGGAATCATTGGGATATTCTTCATTCTTTTAGGTGTTATCATAGTGAGTTTATTTTCGAAAGCGAAATGAGATTTTTTTAATAATGAATGATTTTATGCAGGAGAAGAAGTGGCAAGAAATAATTTCCGAAAATGGAAACTTTTCTAATGACCTTTAAATAAGAATATTTAGAAATTGCACTTCTTGATTGAAGTGGTGGATATTAATTTTTCAGATTTTAGATATTTTCCTGAAATTTCATTCAATTTTGAATTATTTTCATTAGTTGCGGCAATATCATCATCTAAGTTGACTTTAGTGATATTTGAATAAGGATCCAAAGATCGCAAATAACCATTAGCTGCTGAAAAAAACAAATTATTCATTAAAGCTAAAGGTTTCTCTTTGTCTGTAATCTTACTATAATTTTGATTAACATAGGAAATAATTCTCTCAAAATCTTCTTCCGTAAATTTGAGTTTAACCAATGAATTATAAATTTCTTGTTTCTCTTTTAAATTCTTCCTTGCACGTTCTTTTGAATTACTTTCATTTTTATTTTGAATTACAGATTTATTATTTAATTTTAGTAAAATAAAGGAATCCGTCGGGCTAGTTTTATGAATATTTCCAATAGGAATACTTGTTCCTTCATGCTCTCTATAATAGCTTTCTGAATAGAAATATAGATTTACATTCAAATTTTCAACTGCCGCCGCCGCTGCATCGGCTAAGGCAACGGAATCATTTATCTTATCTCCATCTAAATGAAACTTTTTAGCCATTTGGATTGTATTTCTAAAATCATTTAAAGTGAATGTATCTTTTTCAGAAAGAACTACAACCTTTTCTTTATAAGAATCATTATTTTCATTTTCGGAAAAATTTCTTACATTAGAATCCTTGCAGTTAGCTAAAATTAAGATTATGAATAATTTGTTTATTAATGAATATTTCATATAGCAAAATTATCACATAATTCTCCAATTGAAAAGTCAATTATTTTAGAATTCTAAAAATTTATGTGAGGAAATATTAACTATGAAGAAAATTCTCTATATCGATATGGATAAAATAAGCTTATATGATTACATAATCATTTTGGTGAAGGTAAAGATTCCATATTTTACAAAAGGTTAATCATATCCCATAACAAAAGTCGATGAAACGGTGATTTCCTTGTAGATGATAGACCTAAGCACGGAGCAAAAGATTTTTCAAGTGAGTGGCAGGCAAAAAAACTTTATTTCCATTTCAATCTTCCTCCATCCAGTTCATAGCTTGTCGAAATTCATCCATTAATTCTTCTTCCCTGGTTTTATCATAGTCTAGAAAGAATAGAATAAAAGCATAGGCGAAATAGGATCTTTCTAGACCACTTAACTCATTATAAATATCCATCCCAATTTGAAAGTAGTCTCCCAATGTTAAGATTCCTATATCATATTTTTCAAATTCATTCTGGTATTCTGGATACAAATCCCAGTGGTTATTGGCAATAGGAAATCCCATTTCTATTTCCTCTTCTGTCCATAAATATTTATGTTCCGAAAGAATATAGGATGCAAAATCATAATAGACAGTTCTGTAGCCGAGACTCACACCGCAGTATTCACAAGCCTTTCTTAAGAAAAAAGGAAGAATCGTCTCAGGCGGAACAAATTCAGCATTCTGAGCATTGCTAAGAAATTCTTCTTTAAGATTAGAATACTCATCACTTGTAAAAGCTAGTCCTAAGAAAGGATTAGCAAGGATTTGTTCATTTGTAAGTTTTGTTTCCATAATTACATTAAACCGAGTTACACAGACAAATTACTATAACTGCTTATAAGAGTCGATTCGATTCTTCCACTTCCTTATAATTTACTTTAACATTTAATTTGAAGCAGATGAAGCCTTCTCCAAGAATTCCTCTATCAATTTATAACCTAAATCCAATTCACGTAGATTATAATTCTGAATGCTACGGAATCCATACAAGGCTTTGGATGGATTGAATTCTGGTTCATAATTTTTTATAGAATTATTAGATGTTTCAATACAATTTTTGGTTCGATTGTATACTAAGATTTTTGTAAAACACAGGCCCATTGCTACTTGAATCAAAGATAGTTCGTCTCCAGATGACTTATTGATAAAATGGAAGTCATCAGATGAATTCCAAAATTCAAGCAGGTCTCCTAGGAAATATAACATGCCTGACATTTTGCCAGAGGTCAACAAAGGAAAGTGTATGTAACGTAAAGGGTTCATCGTGTCTTCTATTATCCAATCAGCTTCAAATACCTTCTTTGGATTGATAGCTAGCACTTGTTCCAATCTATGCATGACTAACATTTTCTCTGTCTGAATTTGTGTTTGAAAAAAACCTTTTATAAGATCCGTAGTAAGTTCAAAACTCCCCGAAGTATAGGAAATTTTATTGATTTCTAATAGTTCTTTGGTAATTCTATAACGATATCCTATGGAATTGGTTAAATCCAAATAGGATGCATCCTCATGAATGACTTGGAAGCTTCGATAAATGAAGCAATAAATTTTTTGAAACACTTCATATCGCTAATATGTTTTTAAATTGAAGTTGAAATTATTTTAACAATTTTGTTATTTTGCTTTTTAAATCAGGAAAATCAAATTCTAAAATTTCACTAATAATAGATAAATCTACACTATCATATTGATGTGCTATTAGATTTCTCAATCCATAAGATTCCTTTACTGGCAGAAAGTTTCTCCATTCTTTATTCTGAATTCTGTTTAATGTCTCGCCTACCTGTAAAACACACATAAGCAAAGCATTTTGTCCTTCTATATCCTCTAAAGCAGAATCAATTCCGTTGTGCCTGGAAATAATTTCTTCTGAAATGTGAATCATTCTTAAAATAAATTCTAATCGAGGTAAATCAAATTCAGACATTTACAACCGTTTTTAGAATATATTTTTTTCCGATTTCTCCTAAAGTATTTTTATTTACTAAATCTATCTTTCTATTCAACTTTAGTTCCAAATCTTTTTTAATAAATTCTAAACGGTCAACTCTTTTTAATCCTTTATACTGTAACTTGAAAGCGGTAGATTCTTCAAATAATAAGTCTAGATCACTATCTTTGGTCTCTTCACCTCTTGCAAAAGATCCGAAGACACCTAGGATTGTAACTCCATCCTTTATTAAATTTGCTTTTTCAATTTTTAATTGATTTAAAATCACTTGGTTCATATAAATGTCATCCCGCTGAGAATTTAATCCATAGCAACATGATATAGAAATAGAATCCAATTTTCAAGACATTTTCAGAGCTAAAAAAAAGTAAAGGCTATATGTTTTATCATTGTGAGCCTTGGTTACAATCGAATGCATAAGAAACTAGATTCCAACCTATAAATCCTCCTTCTTTTTTAAAAGTTAATATATCTGATATTAGATCCGGGTTAATTCGGAAAAATTTCTTCCGAAACCAAAAAATATTGGACTTCATACACTAACTATAACATAATGAAATATGGATTTGAACCGTATAACAGTATAAATAATGATTGTAAACAGTGCAAACACATTTGCAGAGACTGCAAATGTCTAATATTAAGTTTGGATTTTAAAATCTTTACTTATTTTTTCCAAAACGATAGTTGTTTTTCTAGAAATCATAAGTTACAAATCTCTAAATCAAAGCACTATTTCTATAAAAATAAAGCTTAAAAGTATTCAATGCATATAAATCTCACTAAAACTCAGTTCCAATAGGAGAAAGTGATCCAAATGAAATTCCAAATTGAATCCCACCTTACACCCCAAGGAAAGAAAACTTTCATCGCCAAGAGCCAAGCCTCTGGTATCCTTTCGGAAGAAGAAATTTATAGAAAAATGGGTAGAAACTCAGAGATACTAACCATTGAATCAAAGAAGTATATTCAACTGTTCTACTCTGTTCTTCTAGAATCCTTAAGGAAGGGTTATGCAGTGCAGACACCCATGGGAAAATTCACACCCCAACTTGCAGGCACCTTCAACAGTATAGACGATAGATATTCACCCAAGCGACACAAGATTCGAGTGAGTTTCCAAGCTAAGAAAGATTTTCTTCTTTCGATTCAAGATTCCATAAAACCCAAGAAAGTCGCCTCACAAAAAAGAAAGCCAATCATACAAGAGATAACCAATGCAAGCCGATCGAATACAAAAGTTTTCAAAACCAATGATCTCATCCTAATATCTGGTGAGAATCTTAAGATCCACACCAAGCATCCAGAGACCAAATTGGAACTCATCCAACAAACCAAAGGTAAACCAGCTAAAGTGATTCCAATTCCCATCCAACATATCCCTGTCCACGAACATCGTAAAATTCTATTCCAACTTCCTCTTGTCCCTAAAGGAACCTATACGGTAAGAGTAACAGCATTAGTTGGGCGTAAGGTGATGGAAACAGAAACACAAGAGAAGATTGTTGTGGGATAGTGTTTGGGGACTTTGATTAATGAATATAATATGTAATAAAGTAATTCTCAGGTTAAATTATTCATAATGACTTGTGTTAATAAGCATCGATCATCTATATGATTCTAAACTATCGATATGGCAAAATTTTACCCTAACATTTCCTCAGATTTCAATGGTTCTCAGGCAGAAGAAAGAATTTTATAAAGCAGAAGAATTCAGATAGTTCTTCATTGATCAGTATTATTTGAAGAAAATGAATATATTAACTCAATATTAATGAAATTCATGAGTTAATATTCATAATTCCAAACTGTAAAAGTGAAATATATATATTAGTAGTTTTTAATATAAATTACTACTTTGGACGAGGAAAATTTTCCATTCTTTTGTTGGCAATATTGTTTGGAAAACAACGAATTAACATTGCTTCAATGACAGGAATATAGGCTTCAATCGTAACTTCGTAAGCCGAGAAATAACTAGCTGCTTCAAAGAGAGTTTGTTTCCTATTAACAATTCTTCTGTTAGTAATCTCCTCCATGGATCTATACTCCAGATTATTGGAAGGATGTTGTACATTGAATAGTTGTAATTCCTTGGCAGAATTTCTATAAGATGTATTCATTCTTGAAAATAAGGATTGCCCTGTTGCCTTTCCTATATACAGGGTCTGACCTCGGCTATCGAAAAAGCAATAAATTCCTTTGCATTCTTTTAGTCTTGCTATAATCCCATTTATATATTTTTTATTAGATTTCTCGTCCAAGAACTTGTCACTAGACTTGTCAATTCCATAGAATTCAATAATCGGTTTAATGATCTGATTGGAAGTAGCTTCCACTGATTTCTGGAATAACTTCTGAATCGATTTTCGATCAACTTTTCTTGATTTGATCTGGCTAATATAGGATTGTGTCACTGAAAGTAGAGAAGCCAATTGGGAATCATTTTCCAGTCCATAATAGACCTTTATCATATCCAAGAACTTTCCTTGTTCCTCTATTAACTGATCATGAGCAACTCGCTTTTCGAAAGATTCAAGCAATCTTTTAAATTGTGTTCTTGAAAGGGTCTCAGCGGATAGCCAATTCCTTGCATTGGCGTAAGTTATTCCAAAATAATTTTTAATTTGAGCTGTGTTCAATCCATTTAGATCTGCATATTCTTTAAGTAAATTCATTAGTGTATTCTTCCTTTAAGTCATTAGCATATAATAGCATTTGTTCCAGACAAATTTTAATGTAAAAATGGTATATTCTACACCATACAATCCCAAAAATCCAACTACTAATTGATGAAAATGAAAATTGGTTCTTGTAGAAAGTATATCTGAACTGTTCTTGTTTACTTGAAAAATAATACAAAGATTATTTCTAAGTAGCTAAAGAAAGTTATTCTATTGCAATAATTTTGCTAGGAAATACATTACTTAGTATAGTTGTAATCATAATGGAAATTTATTTAATCATTCTATTTGGAATATTCTTGGGTTCTTGGGTAGCTACTTTCCTTCCCCAGATACTATTGTATTTCCCGAAGGATATCCCATTGGCTCCAAAGTGGGCGCATGGAACTTCCTTTCTTTGTTTCTGCACACTAAAATGTAATAAGATAGAATTTTCTGACTCCAATGATTGGAAAAGAGTTGCTCGGCATGAATACTGTCACCAGTTACAACAAAGATATCTTAGCCCAATCTTGTTCGGAATTTTATACCTCGGAGAGATGATTGTTAGAAGGGTTTTGTATGAGAAGAATTGGAAATCAGCTTATTGCCCTGATCCCATAAAAGTTGACACCAAAAAATCCTTAAAAGGAGAAGAGG
>JAKRSH010000036.1 GCA_022402465.1 Leptospiraceae bacterium
GACTCGTCCACCATTCTTTATACTCAGCTTTAAGTTTTGGTGTAAACTGCTCCCGCAAAAGTTTCGGATTAGTTGGAGTTAACGTACCTTTAGGAAACGGTATTTCCCCAAATCCATCAACAATTACACTAGGATACGGCATCCCTTTACTGTTAAGTGCCCGTTGACCTGCTTGCTCAACAACATCATCGGCTTTCTTCCCGAACCTAGCAATAGCCCATTTTCCGAATGAACTGTCAGCTATTTTTTTACCAAGAGGAGTTTCAAATATTGCTTTGGAAATTTTCTTGGCTACCGTTGCTGGTAGGAAAGGTGTAAACATAGCAGCAGTTGATATTCCTGCACTTAAATAGTCGCCTCTATAGACATCTTTTAGTGCTATGAATCCATCGATCACATCTCCAGCGATAGGTGTAAATCCAGCACCTATTGCAACCGCTGTTTTTTCATATGCTTCTGCTACTCTAGCTGCTGTTTCTGCATTGGGATTTTTTTCATACTGCTCGACTGCTTTCTTAACTTCATGAAGATCCTTTCCTTCATTCTTAAGGAAATCTTTCATCTGAGAGACAAGGTATTTCTCTGCTTTCTCTAAAAATTCTTCTTTTTGTCCTTTGTCTAAAGTTATAGATACAGTAGCTTCTTTTTTATTTTTATCATTTTTTCTTGTTATAGCAATTCCAGCTCCCTGCAATACATTTTCAGTTTCCTTCCTCTGTGCAGCTTGTCTTGCTTCTTCTTGCGCGATTAGATTCAAATCATATTCGGATAGAGGAAGTCCCATCGCGGCTTTCTGGAATGCCTTGTCGGTGGGCTCCATATCTCCATACTGTTCTTCGAATCGGTTTAGTGCTACTTGTTCGTCGGAATAGGCTCCATTTCCTTGGATCCAATTCCCCAACCTTTCAGGATTGAAGGAGATATCAGCACTTCCTTGGAATCCGTAGTTGGCATTCCAGGAAACCTGTCCATTGATCGCATCGATGATAGAGGTTCCGCTGTCAGGTTAGGTTGTCTGCTATTAATGAGAAAATAGTTATAGAAAGAAGGATATCACTCTCCTCACATAGAGTCAGGATATTTTGTGCTGAGATGAAAAAGAGTTAGTCGAAATTTCCTTAAATTCGAGTTTGAAGATAAATTTCAAATTGACAGAACCATTGAGTATATACATTGTATAATTTATGGAATCTACAATACAAAAATGGGGAAATAGTTTAGGAATAAGAATACCGAAATTATTCGCCAAGCAACTTGATCTAAATGATGGTAGTCAAGTTGAGGTGGTTCAGGAAGGAAATAAGATTATAATTTATCCTTATATCCGAGAATCTTTAGATGAAAAATTAAAAAAAATAAATATTAAAAATATTCATTCAGAAACATCTACTGGTGATCGTATAGGTAATGAATTTTGGTAAAGAAAAGTAAATTTTTACCTAATCGTGGAGATATTGTTTGGTTAAATTTTACACCACAATCTGGTCACGAACAGTTAGGAAGAAGACCTGCCCTTGTTCTCTCACCAAAGGAATATAATTCTAAAACTAATTTAGCGATTTTTTGCCCTGTTACAAGTAAGGTAAAAGGATACCCATTTGAGGTTTTAATAAAAGGTAAGAAAATTCATGGGGCTATTTTATCAGATCAAATTAAAAGTCTTGATTGGAATAGTCGTGATGCTGAATTTATAGAAAGTATAGATAAATTTACTTTAAAAGAAGTTGAAGAAAATATCAAACTTTTAATTTTTTCTTAGTCCTTGTATTCTCCGACTAACCTCGGATTGCATTTTCATTCGGGTTAAGACCTCAATATTAGAAAAAACCACATCCAGCACTATTTTAAACACTCAGTTTTGCTTCGTTAAATGTGCCGAACCAAATTCATCAGAAAAAAGTGCGGGCGGTTGTATTTAAATGATTTCATTTTAGTATAGGAAAAAATTCCCACCAAACGAGGATTTACCCTTTCGAGCCAAAACGACATGGAGTGCGGGCGGTTGTCCTTCCCATTTCGCCATTGGACATCCTGCCCAAAAGCGAAAGTTGCGAACGTCCTGTTCGCAAGCGGTGTGAAGCCCAATCCGTCCTCTTAGGGTTGGGTTTTATTTTAATATAACAAGAAAGTATCTTTGATTTTCTTTAATCAACTTCTATTATGTTCAATCTTTTCAACAAGGAAGCTATATCCTTACAAGTTGAGAAATCTGAAAAATTGTGGTTTCTACAGTTTATATCCTATTTTACCTTTATTCTTTTTCTGAAATTTAGCGTATTATCTCTATTAGCCACTGAAATTATCTAATATAACAGACAAAACGTACAAGGAATTAATTTTTACGAGCCTCAAGTCATATAATCTTACATCTCTGTATCGTCGAAGGAAACAAGTCATCAGGTAAATATTCTAAGATGGTACCTATAGTTAATCCTGGCAAACAATATATATCGTCACCACTTGAAAATGATAATTGTATTCCTGTTGGTGAATTTTCTTTGTCATCGAAATAAAGTATCTCTATTCTGTTCAAAGTTGACCCAATTATTTTTTCGTATTTTGATCCCTTATTTACTAGGAATTTTTCATAATCCATATTTTCAAAAGAACACCAAAACGATTTATTTTTCCATAGCTTTTCTCTAAGTGGTAAATCAGTTAGTTTATAATCTTCTTTTACTTTTTCTTTTTTTATGCTTGGTGTTTGACCATCCGCTTTTATAAAGAAAGTATATGACCCATTTTTTTTGTTTTCAAATTCTAAAGAAAAATTAACTTTTACATCGGTTTCTGATATCCCATTTTCATTTGGCCATATCAATAGAACCATGTCTTTCACTTTACAATTTAATGTTGGCTTAAGCTCGTCAAATAAATTATTTATAGCTAACTTCAATTACTTACTCCAAATCTCATTTGCGTTTTGAAACCATTTATTCTTTTGTGCATTTTTTAAAATTGTAATAAAAGTTCCATCTGATTTAGTAACTACAATATGTTTTCCATTACTATAAAAAATTGCATCATTAATACCACCTCTCCAATTTCCTTGTTTAATCAATTGTGAATTGTTATAAAAATGTGTAGCTAGCTTTTGAACTCTTGATGCAACTTCTTGTGGTCCACCTTTGGTTGATACTGCCCAATCTTTTGCATGTTGGGTAAGCTTCCCAAGTTTACCATCAAATATTAAGCCTGGTAGTATAGCTCCACCCTTTGCCCCATCTTCAATCGTTTCTTTAACAACTTTTTTGTCTATAGCTTTTAAGATAGTTCTCGAAGATCCTTTCAAGATATTCTTAAGGATACCAGAAATAGGATTGTTAATAGGATCAAGAAAGTCAGCATCATCAGCACCGGCTGGAAGATTCTTTATCCTTGCTAGTTCTCCTTTGCTATCGAAAATGTTAAACGATCCTTCAGGACCATTCCAGATAGTAGAAATTTAGGTCAATGAATTAGTTTTTACGAGACTCAAGACTCATTTAGTTACTTTTAAAAAAAAAGTGGTCAAAGTAAAAATGGAAAAACTCCAAAATATGAAACTTGGTAAAAACTCATTCAATTTAAATATACCGAAAAAGGATGAAATAACTCCGAACAATGTAAATAAAAATGCAGAGAGAAATTGAGGTACGTGTGGATGTTCTGGTAAAGAAAAATAGTAGTGTAGCCAAACAATAGAAAACGTAGCTAACAGTAATAAAAGTTTCTTCATTCTATATATCCCATGATCCGCTCGAACCGAACCTTTTTTTATACCTGTAATCAACACCTGATGGTTTTCGCTGCTCTAAATCTGCTAAATTAAATACTTTATTATCTAGAAAGTCATGGATAGCATCCCAGTTTCTTTCTTTAGTGTAAATTAATTCTAAGAATTCAGAAGAAACTGCGACTTGTTGTCGAGTATTTTTTAATTTAGCAAGATCGAGTAAACCACCAGGTGTCATAGGAATTAAGTCACCATGCCTATGAGCTTCTTTGTCTTGGCCACTATAAATCTGAAATTGCATAATCTCATTATTCTCATTTCTAATTACATGCCCAGGCGCATACGAATCCTGAATTACGTGCAAAATTCTTCCAATTATTTCAGCTCGGTCTGATTCCGACAATAAATAATTACCCGAGACGTCTTTAGCCATAACAGACTGGTATGCCTTCTTAATAGATGATACAATTTTTTCTTTTGTAACTTCAGCATCTTCCCCCTCCTTACTTGCCATAGCATGAAAGTGTTGTAAATCTTTAAAATGAGATCTTAAGAATGATAATAGATCAGTAATTCCACCCATTGATCTTAAAGGGAGATCATTCCATTGAACGGCTCTCTTAAGTGCTTCAATTATTTCAGGATCATTAATACCAGCTATTCTTGCTGATAGTTCAGAGATAGCTTCGTGACCTGGTTGATGACCATTTACTCCTATCTCATTAATATTAACCAAAGACCCAATCGAGTTTTCATTAACCAAGTTTCCTGTTTTTGGATCGCGAACCAAAACTTGACCATTTTCATCAATGAAAGTCCCTGGTCTTGGACCAGGATAAATATTTGCAATTTTTCCATCTTGCATTCCATTCTTTTCCTCATCCTTAAACAATCCCGCAACATAACCCGCAGCACCAACGACTGCATTTGCGGTGTTATTCCACATACTAGTAAGAAATCCAGTTACAGGATCTCTTACATCTTTATTAAAATCTTATACAAATTGGTCAGAAAAGCTGTAGCTAAAACTATTACTAAAACCTTGTCCGTTAGACCAATTTAGAGAAGTAGTATAAGAGCCTATAGCATTGTTACCTGTAACCTTGCCACTTACCGAGAAGGAAGCACCGTATTTATTACGACTCTTAAGAATCAATTCAGATGGCAGAATTTTAACTCATTGATTTAGTTTTTGTTTTATCCAGTCACCCAGCACCATTTTTAAATTAGGTGGAATAAACGCATATAGAATTGATTTATTTAAAAAATGGTGCTGGGCGAGACTAATGTGTTATAATATATAAATGTAGTAAGGAAAGCTTATAAAGTTTTCTGTAATTCTTCTTTATCTTTGGACAAAATACTGTTTACAGTCTCAGATAATGACTTTCCTGATTGTTCAGCTAAACGCAAATAGAAATCCTGATTTTCCTTCTCCAAATATAAAGGAATGTTTATTTCTTCCTTAGGCATATAAAATTTTCTCTTTATACCCTTTGAAAAATCGTATTCATTTTCCATAATTATCTCCTATAAAATTTTGATATTGAGTTTTTTCCAAGTTTGATGCACTTCTTGCTGAAATAATTCGAATTCTTTCACTATCCCCATCAAATCGTTCTGTATGAATAACAACAATGATTCCCCGGTTATTTATCTGTCCTATAGTAATCCATCTATCTTCATTTGTTGAATGAATGGCATCTGGGATAGTTAAATTTTCTTTGTCTGAGAATACATAAATTGCTTCCTCAAAAGAAATACCATGTTTTTCCTTATTTGCTTTGTTCTTAACAGGATCCCATTCAAATTCTATCACAAAATACAATCCTAAGCCAAAGAATAATCATATATTGAATGAAATATAGCAAAATTTCAACACGAAAATAGACAATTCTTTGGATTCTTGGGAATTAGATTCTCACTCTTTAATACGGAGAGCAAATAGAGAAGACATAAAAACTTCATACTTCCCCCCTATCGAGAGAATGAAAATACTGGCATTTTCTCTTCTATTGAATAGGAAAAGAATCTTTAATCTTAGTAACTCCCAAGATTCTACTTTCTTGGAGGAAAAATTGGTTTAAGGACTTTTGTAAATATCGATTCCTGCCCTGATCCCGTTTTAGTTGACACTATTTTCGAATTCAAATTTATCTGGGTTAACATAACCTAAATAAGAATGAATTCTTTTACAATTATAAAACTGATCGATAAAACTAAAAATATGAACTGACGCATTTTCTAGATCATGAAATACATTATATGGCATTTCTCTTTTTAGAGTAGAAAAGAATGATTCCTGGATTCAATGTTCTAGTGCAATTTCAAAAGCTTCAAAAGGAGTAAGAAAGC
>JAKRSH010000037.1 GCA_022402465.1 Leptospiraceae bacterium
GGGGTATGCCAGTCAACCTGTCATTTGTTGCACTTATTGGTTTAATCCGCTATTTAATTTTGTAACAGGATTATTTATTTTTATATTAATTCATACTTTAATGAATTCTATCAATATTGCAAAGAGTTTGAAAATATCTGATGATTATAAATCTTTAGAATATCGATATAAGCAATTATATAATAATCAATCTGAAGAAAGAAGTAGAATAGCTAGAGACATTCATGACTCTATAGGCTCAGAACTTACTGCAATAATTTCCCAATCTACAGTAAGTCTTGATAATCCGATTGAGTACAATAAAATGATTAGAGCTCAACTGAATCATTTATTAATAAATATAAGAGACATTGTATATTTACTAGGTAAACAAAAAACAAATTATGAAATTCTTGAATCAGAAATTCTAAAGTATATTGAACGTTTAGAGTTAAGCAATAAATTTAAAATCACCCATCATATAAATATAATTAGTAAATATTTATCAAAAGATCAATCGCTTAATATTCAAAGAATTTTTTTAGAAATTATGACCAATATCATCAGACACTCTAAGGCTGAACAGATAAGGATAGATCTCAAAAGAAAAAATAAGTTAATTTACCTTATGATTATTCACGATGGAATCTATTTTTCTTGGGATCCAGAAGAAGCACTTAGCGAAAGTATGGGACTTGCAGGAATTTATTTCAGAATCAATAAATTAAGTGGAAAATGGAAAGTTTTTCGTCGTTCAAATCATAATTTTTTGATTATTTCTATGAAACCTGGGAACCTAATCTCTCTTTATTAGGTATATATTCTTAAATAAGGAGATTAAATAATGAAAATGAATTACAAAATTTCAGTCTTGGCTTTGCTTTTCGGCATAACAACTTCTATTGCGGCACATGAGCACGGCGGAGATATGATTAAAAAAATGACAACTCATTTGAACTTATCAAAAGATCAACAGACACAAATGAAAAAGATTCATGATGAAGCAAAACCTCAAAGAGAAGCCATTAAGTCAAAAATCAAACCTTTGAAAGAAGAGCTACATAGTTTATTGTCATCGGATTTTGTTGATAAAGCGAAAGTAAGAAGTAAAATGGAAGAAATTTCTAAATTCAAAATTGATATGAAAATGATTATGATAGATGAACGAATCAAGATCAATCAATTGTTAACTCCCGAACAAAAGGAAAAGCATAAAGAGTTAATGAAAAAACACCATGATAAAATGAAAGAAAAACATGAGAAATGGGGTAAAAACAATGATAGTGATGAGGATTGATCTCTAATTCTCATTTATGTTTGATACAAAAAATTCATTAGATATAGAATTTGAAAAAATAGTAAGCGCTACCAAATGGGCAGTGCTTACTGCGATTCAAAAATATTTGAACCATCAGTTCATTGATTCCATAGATGATGTCGCTCAAGAAGTTTATCTCAGGATGTATAAGTATATTATTAAAAATGGATTAGATAAAGTAAGAATTGATTCACTTGGAAATTGGGCATATACTATAAGTAAAAATGAAAGCTTAAGGTTTAATACTAAAAAGAATCTACAGAATTTTCATGAAGTGGAATTGATTGAAAAGAATAGTCAGCAAGCAAGTAACCAATTTGAAACAAATTTAATTGATAGAATCGAATATGAGCAACTTTTAGAATCCTTACCAAAACAATTTAAAGATGTAATTCTCTTGAAAATGGAAGGATTGTCTGGTAAAGAAATTTCAGAAGAACTTAATATAGCAAATGGAACAGTAAAATCTAGACTATCAAGAGCAAGGAATATATTGAATGAAAAATTCAAAATTTGAAGATGAAATTCAAAAACGACTAGATGACCCAAATTGGAATGTATATATTTCTGAAAAAGTAAAAGGAAACTATAATTCAGATAAACCGTACTGGTTCTCTCAATCTAATTTACAGAAAGCAGCGACAATTTTATTGGTAAGCAGCCTTGGTCTGGCTATTTATTTTCAATATTCAAAATCAGCAACTCTATTCAAGATAGATGTGACGCATAAATATTCTAAATTCTCACCTTTAACGAATGTAGATATCAAAGAAATGGATTTATTATTAGATAATGATGAATTTAATTCTGAGTATTTACTAACTGGATTTATAGAAATTAATGAGTAAATTATTTATTGACCCAAAACCCAAATTAATCTAAAAAGTCTTAATTTGGGCTGTTTTAAGATGAACTAAAGTTTGTATTATGAAAGGAAGATTTGATTATAAAATTCGCGAAATTTCTATAATTGAATTATAATCCAAAAAACTGATCTAACATCAACTTTTTCAATGTTTCTTTGAGTTTAGTTTGGATATTAACGATTTTTACAGCAATTTTCTTCTCATCTGCTTTGTTCTTGAAAGATAGCAGTCTAGAAATACCAAGTGAACTCACGATTACGACTTTCTCTAAATCTAAATGAACTTCTGGCTTCCCTTTCTCTAGAATCGTACTTAATGTATCTTTGAGTTCAGGAGAATTACCATCTAATATCTGGTCTAAAAATTTTACAACAACCAAGGAACTTGATTCTTCTATTTGGATTTTATCACTCATAATTATAAACCTAAGTATTGAAATTCAATAAATAATGGCTACTTATTTTTCTTAATTTTGCTATCCATTTGAGCCTTTTTTCGGTAGAATTGTACGAGTTTTTCTAATTCTGCAAGATCTGTACAACTTAGTTTACCTTGGTCCAAGCGAATAAATTTGTTTTTGGTAACTAAATCCAGAACTAACATTTCGTCTTTAGGATCAGTTAAACCTACCATTTTCAAAAGATCCTTAGTTCCAATTTCAAAATTATAACTAGATTTTGGAGCAATCTTGACTCTATTTTTTTCAGCTAGTGTCATAAGAGTATCTGCAATTCGACCTTGTGAATCTTTGATCATAAGATTCGCCAATTGCTTGTAAGCTGTCCAAATTCTCTCAGAAAGAAGTGTGATCAATCTAGTAGCTAGCTGAGGTTGTGCTTTAACCATACCTTCAAAGTTGGCTTTGTTGATTGCAAGTAAATCTACTTCAGCCCAGGCAATGGCAGATGCGGATCTTGGCTTATTGTCCAAGATTGCCATTTCACCAAAAATATCTCCACTTTGAAGAACAGCTAACATAACTTCGTTGTTATTTACTATTTTAGTAATCTTTACTTTGCCTTTTTGAATAATAAACAATTCTTTGCCTGGCTCGTGTTCACAGAAAATCATATTTCCGTCTGGATAGGCTCTGTTGAATTTAGTGTAATCAATTTCTGGACCAGCCAAGGGTTGGTTCAGAGTCTGAAGTCTTATTTTCGCTTGAGCTGAAAATTGACCATTCGGTAGATGTTTTATATAAGATTGGTAAGCAAAAGTTGCATGTTTTGGAGTTTGTTGGTTATAATAATACTCACCAATCTGAAATAATTCATTAGGATCTTCTTCTACTGCATTTCGAAACGAAAGACGTGTGATGGTAGAATCGAACTGTCGCAGCTTCATTGAGAAGAAGCGAATGATATTCATAGCAACAGCAGTACTCTTCTGGATTAGAGTTCCAAATTGATCAAAACTTACTGAGATCAATGACACATTGCTTAGCGCGATAGCAGATTCAATCTGAGCATGCTGGCTCATAGCGGCAACAACCCCAAAGAAGTCTCCAGGACCAAGAACTTGGTTCGGATCCTCTCCTACTACTGGGTTTTCCCGACTAACTTTTACTTTACCTTCGCGAATGATAAAGAAATTATACGCTTCTTTTTTACCCTCTACAATAATGTAGGAGTTGGGAGTATAATTTACCATATTAAAAAAAGACATTATAGTTTTACCAGCCGTACCTTAGCATGAATATCGGCTCTCTTACATCAAATCTTTCGTCGGGATAAATTAAAAACAATTTTTCTCTTCAATTTGCAATTTGTATTAACTTTTAGCCATCATTTGACGTAAAATTTTCATTTGTTTTAACTCAATTTCTGCTTCGCGAGCAATTTCTGGAAAATAACTTTGCTTTTTTATCTCATCAAAGATTCTTTCAGCCATATCCCAATCTCCTTGCTTCAAATGGGAACGTCCAGCCTCTAAAAATGAATCAAATCCTTCTTTATCGGTAGGAAATTCTAAATAAACTGCCATTTCCGCTTGGATTGCTAATTCAAATTCTTTTTGTTTTTGGTAAGATCTACTCAATAACTTCCAGGAATCTTTCAATCTAGGATGAAACGGATAAATCAGAGCAAAAGTCTTCAATTCTTCCACACATTTTGTATAATTGCGATCTTGGTAAAAATTTTCTGCCTTTCTAAGGACGAAATCTCCCTGTTCATTGCTTTTTTCTTGGTAGATTTTTCCTAAATCCGGAAATCCTTCCGCTGCAAAAATACAAAAAGGAAGCAAAAGCACCAAGAGTACAAAAGCAAATTTTCTATGTCTCATAATCTTATTATCTATAGATTGCATCAAAAGTTTCAGTACTTTTTGCATCAGAAAGAAATTTCTCATCAGAAATAGCGACTGATTTGGGAATTGAATTAGATTCCCAAAGCTCAGCTGAGACAGAAATATTTTGACCATCTGCTACCTGAATTCTAACATATCCCTTCCCTGAACGAAGATTATGATCTACCGCAATTGTATGAAAGATTGAAGTTGCTTGCTTGACTCTTAGCTGAGGAATTTCCGTAGCCTTACTACCTGATTTTGGATGAAAAAGTAAAAGTGCAGTGTGTTCGCTTGCTTCTAAATTACCTTCATATTCATACCAAATTAAGAATTCTTCAGCACCTGATTGGTTTTTAACTTTTTCAATATTGGAAATTCGAATATAAGGAATTTCTGAATTGATTGTATCCTTAAGGGGATCAACTGGATTTATTTTTTGTTTTTCAATTTTATTTTGATTCGGCTCAGGAAAGTCAGGAATATTGGAATCATAGCTTGGCTCTATCTTCTTACCTGTCCAAATAGAAGTAAGTGCCTCTTCCATTGACTTTTGATTTTTAACTGGAAAGTATTTTCCAGAAGATTCAGAAGCAAGAAATTGCAATTCTCTTTCTTCGTTTTTTAGAACATCTAAGCCCAAAACATGCATTTTTACATTGGGATTGACTCTTTTGATTTTCTGAATTTCTTTGATGGGATCTCCATCGCAACTCTCAATTCCATCTGATATTAAAATGATTTCTGTAGAAGGATGTCCAGTTAACAAATGCTTACCGACAAGTTCTAAGGTACGGGCAATTGGAGTGGATCCAGCTGGAAAGAATAAGGGCATCTTTGCCATTATATCTCTGGATCCAAATTTTTTGAGAGGGCTGTACAATCTTGCTGAGTCACAACCAGGAATACGGTTCCCATAAGCAACTAATCCCATTTCGGTTTCAGCTGGAAGTGTCTTAATGAAGGCTTCCATTTGTTCCAAGGCTACTTTCATTCTTGATGTTCCACTCATTCTATCATTCATAGAACCACTGGCATCTAAGATAAACATTATGGATCTAGTTTGCATTGGCTCTGCAAAAACAGAACTTGACGCTAGATACAAAAACAGTAAAATTAAAGGAAATCGAAGGAACCTCACCTTATACATTTCGGTTGAATTGAAAAAATAATGAGTGCTTAAGTCGCAAAGATAGAATCAAGAATCAACTAGTTGTGTCATTGAGTTTGAGGCTGAAAGAAAGGTGGAGCCGAAAGATTCGGTTCTACAAGTTTTGGTTCTCTGGTAAATTCTGCAAATTCTCTCAGAAACCTTACAATTATGTCACAAGTTGCTCCCCAAAGTAAACCCTTTTCCCCAAGGTCGAAGTAATATACTCTTTGGTTCTTCATTCCAAAAAAATCCACGCAATAGAAATCTCTTAGCCAAAAGTCTCGGATGCTTAACTTCATCCACGACGGAAGTATCTAAATAATTGTGTAAGTCTTCTTCGACAATAAGATAAGGAGAACA
>JAKRSH010000038.1 GCA_022402465.1 Leptospiraceae bacterium
GCATATAGAATTGATTTATTAAAAAAATGGTGCTGGGTGCTGGGCGAGACTCAAGTAGATTCCAAATAATCTATAATTTTTCCCCTTCCAGCCTGACTAGAAAAATCTAAATTCAGTCCCTTAGGATCAGAAAGCAATTCACTAGGACCCAAATATTCTTTAGAAGTTCCGTAGAAAACTGCTTCATTTTTCCCATAGGTATCAACTGTAATTGCTCCCAACTTGACCTGTTCCACATAAAACTTTGCAAAATCTGGATCGACCTTTCTTCCTGCAATCATTGCAGCCTCCCAGGCTGAGATTACATTACAAAGAGCGTTCCGTTGATACTCGGTCAATATGTATCATTGATCATTTTTTCAATCTTCCGATTATACTTTTTTTCATACGCATTCATTATTTTAAAATGTTCTGCCATCGGGACATTCTTCCAGTCTTGAAGCATAACGCTAGTTAATTTAGGAAAATTTAATATACACTCAAGGCTTTTCTTTCCTAAATTTGAATAATTAAGACGAAGAAAGGTTATGTTTTTTGATTTTTTTGAAAAAGCACAAAAATCATCGTCTGTAAAATTTAAATCTCCATCAAGACCAAAGCTGGTTAGACTCTCGAGTTCAGTAAGACATTCAATTAGGTTTTTATTAATGGCGGAATAGTAAAAAAAAAGTTTTAACTCAGGAGTCTTTTTTTGTTTTAATAGTTCACAAAAACTGTTATTTTGAAATTTCACTTTTCCTAACATAAAATTATTTATGTTACTTCTCGCACAACTTCTTACCGCATGATCAGAAAAATATGGAAAGTCAATGCCTTCAATTGATAAATTTTTGAGGGTAGGTATTTTGCAAATTAAAGGTAAATCATCTATTTCATATTTTGTTTTTGTACTAAATTCAATTGTATGAATATGTTGCCCTGGCTTTAATGTATTTTGATTAATCTTATAGCCTTTGTTTTCCAAAATAGTCGCTGTTTGCTTTTCATCTAGTGGAAGTCTTAAGTTATCACTGCAGCCAATGCATAAGCATATCCAACTAAAAAGTATATTTTTGGCAATGATGCCTAAAATAAAGTTACTATTATTTGACATAGTCATAAGCCTTAGGAGGTAACTTAGCATATGGATTCTTTCCGGAAAGCTCTTCTACTAAAGGAGACTCCTCCACATTCATAGGATCAAAAATACTGCCATTGATAGTAGGTTGCGATTTATCCACCACCTTATATGTGCCATTCGGAAGTCGGTGTAAAGAAATTGTATGTCCGCGTGTATTTCCACTTTCATCCACTTCCTCAATTATTTTTCTTCGGCCACACTGTACTATCAATGCTAGTAGGATCATCAATGATAGCATCTAACTTTCGTCCGTGTCTATCCTCATACTCATGAACCAGTTGCCATATCTTTTCCTCTGAAACCTTCGACCAGTTTTGAAGGGAAACACTTTTTAGATTTGGAAGCGTAAATATGCAAGTCAAAGCTTTCTTTGTAAATGGAGATTCATTAATCATTAAAAAAGATAAATTTTTTAATTCGGATGTTATTTTACATATAAATTCTTCCGAAACTTCGAATTTTCCATCGAAAGCAATTTCATCTAGTAATTTTACTTTAGACAAACACCCTAACATTTGATCATTAATGTTTGTATCAACAAAAGTGAATGATGGTCGAGAATTTTTCATTTTCTCTGAAATAGCACAGATATTTGTTAAACTTAATTGAACTCGCCTAAAATCGTATTCCAATTTAGAAATCTTTGAACATACTTCAAGCTCATCCTGTGTGAAATTGGGAACTTCTACAGCATCAAACATGATTCGAGAAAGTGTAGGAATACTGCAAATAATTTCGAAATCCCCTTCGGAATACTTGGTGGTTTTTCTTAACTCTATTGTTTTAATTTGTTTTCCAGGTTTCCAACCATAGGTGTTGACTATGTATCCATTAGAAGTTAAAAAATTATTTAATTCAGAATCGCTTTTAAACTCTTTCATCTTTATCTTTCCATTGCAAGACATTGGGAACATGCAAAGAAAAGATAAGACAAAAAAACAACTTAATTTAAAAAAGAGCTTATTTAACATAATCATATGCCTTTGGTAATTTATCATAGTAGGGGTTTTTCTTATCATTTCTTCCGAGCGGAGACCCTTCCACATTCATAGGATCAAAAATACTTCCATTTATACTCGGCTGCGACGTATCCACCACCTTATACGTGCCATTCGGAAGTCGGTGTAGAGAGATCGTGTAGACAAGTTCATCCACTTCCTCAATTATTATTCTTCGGCCACACTGTACTATCTATACTAGTGGGATCGTCAATGATAGCATCTAACTTTCGTCCGTGTCTATCCTCATACTCATGAACTAGTTCCCATATCTTTTCCTCTGGAACTTGCGACCAGTTTTGAAGGGAAACTCTTTTTAGATTTGGAAGCGTAAATATGCAATCAAGTGCTTTTCTAGAAAAAGGAACTTCACTTAATCTAAAGGAGGTTATCGATTTCAAATTTGCTGTTAGACTACAAATCGATTGCTCAGTTATCTCAGATTTATCTGCAACGCCGATAGACTCGAGGTTTTTTATTTTTGATAAACACTCGAGCATCCGATCATCCACATTTGTCTCTGTGAAAATAAAAGACAGCTTGGAGAATTTACTTTTCTCAGAAATATCACAAATGTGATTTCTGCTTAATATAACTCTTCGATAATCAAATTTCAGATTATTAATATTTGCACAAGTTTCCATTTCATCCTCAGTTAAGTTTGGAATAGTAACTTTATCAAATTTAATTCTTGTGAGAGTAGGAATGCTACAAATAATTTCAAGATCACCGGTGGAGTAGTTTGTGCTTTTCCTGAATTCGACTGTTTCGATGGCCTCTCCGCGCTTCCAGCCATATGTATTTATTATATAACCTTTTGATTTTAAAAAAATATTTAGTTCAGATGTATCTTTAAATTTCTTAATACCATTGCTTCTGTTACAATCATTGAGAAAAAGAATAAGAGAGAAAATAACTGTATAGCTACTTATTTTGAAAATGTAATTATTTAACATTATCATATGCCTTGGGTAGTTTATTATAATAAGGGTTAATAGCATCGTCATCACTGCCCAAGGGAGACTCTTCTACATTCGCTGGATCAAAAATACTTCCATTTATACTCGGCTGCGACGTATCCACCACCTTATACGTGCCATTCGGAAGTCGATGTAGAGAAATAGTATGTCCGCGTGTATTTCCACTTTCGTCCACTTCCTCTTTCACTCGTAATGTTATAGATTCAGGCTTCTTTTCGATTAATTCATTGGCAAGTTTATTGTATCTATCTGCTCTAGTATCCAAACCTTGAAGGGATACACGATCAAAGCCTTTGCCATGTTCCTTTGCATAATGGTTCATAATATTATCAACTCGCAATAGTTCCATATTTGAGTTTTTGATCCAACCTTTGCTGTGCATTTCTTTAACGAAAGGAATGAAATCTGGAATGTCATCTCCAAAATTACTCTTAAGCATATTCCATGTTGAAACTGCGACACACCATTTGCTACGAAGGTATGCTGCGTCCGCTTCTGAAAGAGTTTCTGATTTTATGGACTCACCAGTTTCTAGGGATAATAAAAATTTCAAATCTTTTGTTTGCTTAAAGATTGTATCCGCACTTTCAACATAAGAGTCAACGATTTTATAGCGAGATATAGATTGAATCTCCCTAATCTCTGCCGCATGCTCCTTAAGCTTTCTTTCTTCTAGCATCTTGGCACGTTTATCAGGGTCAGGTTGTTCTGCCATAGCGTCTACCCACTCTTGTTGACTATAACTTGTCAATTCCTTAATCCTTGCTTCGCTAGCAGCGTCGATTAATTTTTGTTCTAAGATTCTATCATTATTAGCTTTCCATTCCTTCTCGACCTTATCTCGTTCCTTTAGAATGCGTGTTTCTTCTTTTTCAGCTAGGGCTTTCTTTGCAAGTTTTGATTGTTCTGCATTTAAGGAGGGATCTCGACTATCAACAAGTTTAGATACGATTTTACCGGTCGCTGGGTCTTTGTAGGAAATTTTGACTTCGAAAGCTGCTTTTTCTCTGGCTTTCAAGCTGGTAACTTGTGTAGATACTTCTTTTATAGCTGAGTTTTTAAAGGCATCGATTTGTTTTTGGTTTAAAGCAGATTCTTGGGCTTTTGAAAGTATTTCTCTTTCTTTCAGAACATAGTTTACTATCAACTTTTGGTAGGCGTTCTTTATTTCTGGGTTTGTTTTAAGCACTTCAGCTGATGGTTTGAGTCCAGCTTTTTCCAATTTTGCATCCATTTTATTTTTTTCCTTAGTAGAGAGAAGTTCGTAATTTAATTCACCTAGATGGTAGCGATTAGAGGTGGACTTTTTCTCAGTTGGAGTAAGAAAGGACGCTTTCTCATCTTTTCCTCCTGGAAACATCTTTTCGTTTAAGCCTTGAAACGTTTTTAAATATGTTGAAGCGGAAATATTTTTCAGAGCTTCTTTTCGGTTCTTGTCTAATTCAATAACCTTATCATTTACCAACTTATTAAATACTTCTTTAGTTAACCTTCCACTTGTTACCTCTTTAGATAATAGTTTAGAATATGTTGCAATCTGTTCTGTACCGAAGTCAATAAATCTATCTTTTAGAGCATTTTGCTCCAATAGTGACTTTCCTTTAGAGATATCTAACAATCCTGCCTTTAAAGTATCTATGTTGTTTTGTTTCTCAATTAACTTTTTATATTGCTCCGTATTCAATTTTTCCTCAACACCTCTTGCAATAATTTCTTTTTCTTTTTTGATTATTCCACCATTAGACCAGCTTTCAATTGCTTCTTTATCTTTATGGATTTTCTCTTTTTCTTTCTGGATATTTGTTTTTGATGTGTCCTCCGATTTTTTTAGGACATCTACTAAATTTCCTGAGATCTCATTATTGAATCTATTGATTGTTGAATCTTTTATATTAGTAGGCATATTTAAAAGTAAATCAGATTTTATCGTTTTATAATCACGGCCATCTATCTGATTTATTGTTACATCTCTTTCAATTTTAGTATCAGAAACATTTATTATGGTCGCACCTTGACTGTAACCTTGGTATAGCCTTACTTCATTAAAATATTCAGAAGGATTTGGATTTCGATCAAGAATATTTCCATCTTGGTCCTTTTCTTTTACTCGTAAGTTACCATCCTCATCTTTATAAAATAACTTCATGTTTCCGTTTTCATCCGTGACAAGCATTTGACCAGTCGCAGGATCATATTCCTCCTCCCTTCTTCTTCCAACCAAAGGTTCCGCATTTGCGTTGTTTGCTGGAAGGGTTCGCCTTGCCCTCTTTCGTCGGGAGTTGGACATCCCTGCCCAAAATCCCGACGCACTCCCTCCGTGGAGTGCTGCGAAAAAGGTCAATGGCTCACTTACGTATTGTTATATTTTGAATTCACTCTAGGCTAAACAAAGAAACACCCATTCCTTCTGTAATCCAAAAGCCACC
>JAKRSH010000039.1 GCA_022402465.1 Leptospiraceae bacterium
ATGGGAGTACGGAATAAAATTTACTTAGGTTTACACAATTTTTAGATAAAGTCCCACAATGACTTTACTTCTTTCAGTTGATAAAGTGGATCTTAGACCATTCAGTAGGGATTCATCTGTCTTTAGTCTTCTGAAAGGGTGATGGTTCGCCCTACCATCTCTCGTTGGGAGTTGGACATCCGTGCCCAAAATCCCTACGCACCCCATCCGTGGGGTGCTGCGAGAGATGGTAGTGGCTCACTGGAGTGTTGTTATATTATAATTTTATTTATTGTTGAACAAAGAAAAAACCATCCTTCTCGAATCATTTTCCATTTCCTTCAATTACACCAACAAGAAACCCATGCCTTCGTATCCTGAGAAATCTAGAAATTAACTGAAATTGATGATTTTTTTGGTTTATACCTCTCAATTTAGGAAATAAATTCATGAGATTATGTCACTTTAAGGAGAGTTTCATCTAATATAACGGACGTTTTGTTCGCTATATTAGTTTTTGTATTATCCAGTCACCCAGCACCATTTTTAAATTAGGTGGAATAAACGCATATAGAATTGATTTATTAAAAAAATGGTGCTGGGTGCTGGGCGAGGCTCAGGCTATTTGCACTTATTCCGGATTATATTATAATTTGCGCATTCCTTCAACTTCTGGAATAGCAATTCTGTTTTTTTCCTTCCAATCTCCATGATATGTAATTCTCTAAAGTTCCCAAATTTATTACATGCATCTGGAGCCAATTCACACATCTGATGAGTTAAACCTTCATCCAAATATAGATCTAATAATTGTGAATGATATGACTCTAGCGGATCTTCCATGTAATCTTCGGACATCGCTTTCTCAAGAATTTGTATTTTTTCTCTTCTTGGAATTGCATTCAAACTAAGATATTCCCATAAAAATCTTTCGCAGTATCCAGGGGCAGCTCGTTTGCCATTTGAAATATTTACTTTAGGAAAGCATGAAACTATAATTTTTTTACCCAATTTGTAAGCTTCTTTCTCTTTTTCTTTTGAAAAATAATCGAAAAATATTTCATAATCTGTCTTACTTCTTTTTGGTTCAGTAGAAGGAATATTGATTGGCTTTTCCTCTTTCCTGTTAATTCGAACTTCTCTTTTTTCTTTTCCGTCACAATAATAAATTTCTTTACTTGACATTGATGCCTCATTTGAAAGTTTGAGTTCGTTGAACTCACTATCTGTATATGCGTACAATTCTTCAGAGAAAAAGAAATTAGAAAACACTAGTTGGTATTCACGATAGCTTTTGATTAGTCCACTAGAATCAAACTCAGCCTCTACTTTAACTGCTTGACTCTTTATATCCCACTGATATTTTTGCCAAGCAAGATGGTTCATGTAAAAGTTGGTGTTCGGTCCATGCAAAGATTTATAAATAGTTACTTTTTCATTCTTATATATAGGATCCAAAACCAGATACACACCATCTTTTACTATATCATTAGAGACAATGCAAAAACATTTTTGATTTTGGCATCGCGCAACCATCTTAAATTTTTGATCGCCTGTTTCATAAAATATTTTAACTCCTGATTTCACTATACAACCTTTGTTCTCCTCAACTTGATAGTAGTCTTGCATTTTCCGAACTTTGCAGAGACTGTCATCCTTGCTACTTTGAGAGGGTGTAGCAAATGAGATGAGTCCTAAGGAAATATAAGCAATTATGCTCATAAATTTTTTCATAACATCTACCTCCTTGGTCTGGGTCTATCTGGAATTTGATTAAAGCCATTAATACCAGAGTTAACCCAATATGGTACAGGCGGTGTTGAGTATGACGCAGGTAATGCGTAACCCCCTACATAATGAAAGCCATCTTGAGCCCCTGATACTATTCTCGAACCCCAATCAACACGTTGACCTTTGAAAAAACCAGGCATGATATTTTTAAATAAATTTCCAACCATGCTTCCATTTTGATCTGGATAAGAAACTAAGTCATCAAGAACAAAAGGTTTAAAGTTTCGACCAGATTTATCTAGAGTTCCCATGATGCTTCCGTCAGACAAGTTATAGACTTCGTAGTGAGTTTTCGTGTAACCTGTAATTTCGTCACTAGTATTTCTATCTGCCTGATACCAAGCAACCGAAATTGCTACGTCTGGAAGTGCAACTCCACCACCATTTTGTTCATACATTGGCTTGCTTTTTTTAATTCCGTTCTCATAAGTAGCTGCTGTGGTATTGTATTGAACAGTCTTTCCGTTTGAATCTACTTTCCTATATGAATAGTTATGAGTTCCTTTTTCATCAATACTGCTCTTTTCTACAAACATAAACAATTTACCGTCTTTATCCGCGACGTAGGCTATCCTGGTATAGGTGTTTCCATCTTTTGTCCAGCCTTCTTTTTCATAATCGGCAGGATTTGCCGGTAAACCTACTCTTCCTTTTTTCCTAGCCTCTTCTTGGTTATTATAAAAAGGGATCTCTCCATTTGCTGATATACTTGGACCTTCCCCAACTGGCTCTACCATCTGCCTACTACTAACAGTTCCATCACCGTCTGGTGCAATATTAAACATGAGTAATTTCATCTTCTCTTGTGGAGTCAAGCTATCGAGGTACTGTTTAATTTTATACTCATCAGTATTCCCAAACAGATCCTGTAGTAGACTTCCTTCTTCATCATCCCTTCCACCAAACATATAACCAAATCCACTTAACACATTGTTCCAGTTGTTACTCATAGCTTGTGCGGACGGTTGTATTTTATAGATTTCATTTTGGTATAGGAAAAAATTCCCACCAAACGAGGATTTGCCCTTTCGAGCCCAAACGACATGGATGTCGTTTCTCGCACTTTGGAACAGGATGTTCCAGGGTGCGACGAGAAAGGGTAAACCGAGATCTTGTTCGCAAGCGGTGGAAAGGACAATCCGTCCTCCTAGGGATTGGGATTTATCTTAATATAACATAAATTAAACAAAGAATGAACTAGATTTTATTAACCGCAGTCCTACAAGAAAGTAGCTTAGATTTTTTTTGAAACAACTTCTATTTCTTTCAACTTTTTCTACGAAGAAGCTATATCCTTACAGGTTGAGAAATCTGTAAAAATGTTTTTTTTATTAAATTTTTATCTGTTTATCTTTATTCTTTTTCTGAAATTTAGCGTATTATCTCTATTATCCACTGAAATCATCTAATATAACGGACATTTCGTACAATAAATTAGTTTTTACTAGGCTCAGGGCGAGACTCAGTGACATTTTGTTTTTTAAGCTCATTGAAAAACTTTTTACGCCTCTTTTCTCTTGATAGTCTTTCTTTTATTTCTTCTTCTGATTCCCTAAGTATTGTTCGTTTTATTAATTTGCCTTTGTCGAAAATTACAATTCTAGCAAGTTCACCTTCCGAATTATAGATCTCCATGACTCCATCTAAATTTCCATCAGCATAATTGCTTTTTTCAATGAGAATCCCTTCTTCATTATATTCTAATCGAACTCCTTCTCTTTTCCCATTTACATATTTAACTTCTGTTTTTCGATTTCCGTTTTCCCAATCCATTTTCAACCAACCATTGTAAATATCCGATGTATATTCAATAGTACCGGCTTTCTGCCCTGATGGCCACCAAAGTGTCCAAATCCCATTTTTCTTGGATGATGTCGTATCTCCACTTTCCCATTTCTCAAAATCAAAATTGAAGTTTGATTTTTTCGGAATTGTATCCGGTTTATCAATTGGAGGCAGTTTTTCGATAAATTTTAAAGAATTTGAATTAAAAATTTTACGTGATAACCACCGACCTTTACTGAAGTAAGTTGCATCACTTATCTTCTCATCACTTATGGAAATACTTCCAATTTCACCATCATCCTCCCAAATTATTTGAATTTGATTAGGATATTTTCCAATTCTTAATGTGTAGCATTCCAAATCTTCATCATACTCGGCAGTTAACGGAACATTGGAAGGCCTTGATTCTAAGTCGAATGAGAGGTAAAAAAATAATATAATTAAGATTATAATTATATTTTTTATTTTGATCATGAAATTTTCTCCATTTTGTCAATTAATATTATAACCATGCTGGTAAATATGATTTTCGATTTTTATTAACAGAAGCTAAATAATCAATATAAGCCTTAGTAATATCGGGATTTGTCATATCTTTATCAAAATTTACAAATTGCCTAGTTCCTGGTGCATCAGAGGTTGATCCTAAGCTAAGGCTCTTTTGAATATAATATTTTGTTAAAAAATATTCAGCGCTATTAGATTCATTTGAAATTGCTAATCTTTTTTTAAATAAAGAATCCGTGTTGATCTTACCTAAAGAATTATTGATACTATTGAAAGTTTCTGCTATTCTTAATTCAGAGTCCTTAGAGGAGAGTCCAATAGATATATTCTCTAAGTTTGCTATACTAGCGTTAAGTGCATTTATTCTACCGTCGAAAGATTTTGATATATCTTTAATATTCTTTCTTATGATTTCTTATTCTTTAGTTATATTAGCTCCATCTTGTTTAAGTAATAAGTCAGATTCTTGAATAAAAAGGCTTTGTAGTTCATTATCCCTCAACATTTTAACATTTGATACTTCCCTTTCTAAAAGATCAATTGTTTCTTTTGCAAGTTTATTTGATATTGCTTTACCAACTTCACCATTCTTAATTCCTTTCATGCTTATTTCTTGTTCAGCATGCCGGTATGCTTCTTTTCCATATTTATTTAGCAATGCTCTAAAAATTGTTTTTAAATAAGACCATCCTGTTTCAGAGTTTTGATTTCTAGTAGAGAACTCATCTTCCAATTTTCGCATTGCCTTGTCGAAATCATTATCATCCAATCCTCCCCTGTCAACAACTTGTAGAATTCCAAATCCATTTTCTTCGTTCCATTTTTTCACTATCCTATCATAGCTTTCTTCTGGTGTCTCATTAACAGCTTCTGCATTCCCTTCTTTCTTTCCCATTTGCCAACCCAAGCCTAAAAGAATATCATCCATTTCATTACCCATAGTTTTAGTGAAGTCGTCCCAACCATCAGCGGCATCTTTCACAAATTCATCAGAGAAGCCGTAGCTAAAGCTGTTTCCAAAACCTTGGCCATTCGTCCAAGTGAGAGATCCAGTATAAGGACCGATTGAATTATTACATGTAACCTTGCCACCTATGGATTAACTAGCAATTGCATAACCACATCTATTTCTCGCTAAAATCATATTGACAATTTTCTTATAATAGAAATAATTAAGTAGTGGTTGATTACAGAAGCATAATTACCTTTAATAAGGACATCCGAGATGGTAAACCATGCATTCGAGGCATGAGAATTACTGTATATGATATTTTAGGATATTTAGCTTCTGGAATGGAATATGATGAAATTCTAGCTGATTTTCCTTATCTAACTAAAGATGATATTTTAGCTAGCTTGGCTTTTGCCGCAGATCAAAACAAATCAATTTGCCCTGATCCCGTTTTAGTTGACACTATTTTCATATTCAAATCTATCAGGATTA
>JAKRSH010000040.1 GCA_022402465.1 Leptospiraceae bacterium
AATGAAGTCTTTTGGGGAACTACCTAAACCGTTGCACTTATAGGTTGAATTCGCTCAATATTATAAGAGCAAATGATGATACTTTCATAGAAGATTTAGATTATAACTTAGGTGGAGACCTTATACTTTCTAAGTGGTATCAAAGATATGACAAAGAAACCAAAATGAGATCTGTATTCATTGATTACGCAATAGAGGGTTGCGCAAGAGAATGCTACTCAACAAAGTATCCTGAAAATCTCTGCTTTCGCTCAGGAGATATTTTAGAAGTCAAATTTTCACCTATGAATTTATTTGCTGCAGCCGGAGAAAGTGTTGAAGGAGTTCTAGAAGATATTAAATATTCAAGCTCTGGTAAGCCATCGGAGTATTGTTTTGCTCCTCTACTTGGACATGGACCAAAACAAGATTGGGAGTAGACTACTATTAGTCTTACTTCTTTTTTATATAAATTGCAATGGGGATAGTCCAATTCTATCTCCATTCTCAAATGGCAAACACAACATTATAATCGGAGCCGAACTAACAAGTGCGAATGATTGCATCAGTTGCCATAAGACAATTCATAAGAACTGGAAAAGTTCACAACATGCACATGCATACACAAATGTATTATTTCAGCATGGTCTAGAAAGAGAACCAAGAGTATGGTGCCTTAATTGTCATGCTCCACTTCATACAATTAGCCAAGAGCTAGTTGATCTTCCTCATAAAATAGATATAGGTGAACTTGCTAAAGAAGGAGTAAATTGCGCTGTCTGTCATGTTCGTAATGGTAAAATTTATGGAAAAAAAGAAAATTTAAACCTTATAGAGCATAAAGTTTATAAAGATTCTAAATTAATGTCTAAAGAACTATGCACAAGTTGTCACAACTTTAATTTTCCTAGAACTCACGCTCCACTTACAACTTACAATGAAAATGCGATGCAGGCAACAGGAGATGAATTTACATTTTCTTTCATGCATATCCAAGGCAAAAGTTGTCAATCATGCCACTTAGCAAAATCACATATATTAGGTGGAGCGAGTAACAGAGATTTTTTAAAAGAAAACTTGAAATTTGAAATTGTATCATCTATAGTAAATTCAAAACATTTTGTTAAATTTAAAATCTCCTTTGATAAAATTGGTCATAATTTTCCCACAGGAGATTTATTTCGAGCATTAACATTGGAAACATATGATAAATCATTAAATAAACTAGACGACTATGTAATACATAAAAAGTTAAGAGTCATAGATGCTTATACAATAGACGACACAAGACTTATCTTAAAGCCTTTTACAAAATCTTTAGAAAGAGAAGTAATTTTGCAATCAGATCTTAAAGCAGAAACGTGCAAAATTGTGTATCACTATCAGAATCCTATAGAAAATCAATTGAAAGGTAAAATTCCCGATAAAGAATATTTATTTGAAATTTATAATGGAAAATGTGATTATCTAGAGTAGTTAACTTTTATCAAAAATAGAAAGTTTATTGCATAAGATAGGCTCTACTCAATGAAAATGATAAAAGTAAAAACATGGGAATCCCATTGAATTATTAGTATTAAAAAAAATACTAAAAGTTAACTAATTTTTGAAAAATTTTCTCAAAGTTACTCTTGGTTATTGGTACGTATTGCAATTTTTTGAGCAACTTAGAAATTAACAGGAGTAAGCCTCTACAGATTTTCTTACATTATATTTATAAAAATAATCTTATAAATCACTTGATTTGGAAATGAACTTAAAATAAAATCTTTTTTTCTGTAAACAATGTCGAATGCGTCTTAATTAAAATAATATCTTTCCCTTAACATGACAAAGGAAGATCAGGGTAATTTTGATGAATGTTCATTGCTTCACTTTCATTCAGTAAATCAGGTTAAATCTAAATTAAAAGAAGCAAAAAAGATCCAATCACAATGCGAAAATTCTTACAATAAGAAAAGGATGAGTTCATCTATAGGTCGAAAAATTACATGTGATAGATATTTTGATTACATCTATTGTGAATTCAAACCGAGGCTTTGCTGTTGCACTTATAGCTTGAATCCGCGTATTTTTAATTTAAATTAGGATTTATTGAGATATTAATTCCTTAACATATAGATCATTTTTTTCTAGTTGTAAGTAATGACCACAATCATTAATTTTTGTTACTCTTACATTTTTAAAGGTATTTTCTAAAATCGTACCTGAATTTTCCCAAGACTGGAATTTATCATTCATGGCCCATATTAAATGAACTGGTAAAGATATTGATTTAAGTTTCTCCATATTTTCAAGTGTGTATCGATTTGTTAATTTTTTAAGCATCTTTTGAAACTTCCAAGAAGATTTTCCAGTACTAAATTTACCGTCATAAAAGATTCTTTCAAATAAATTAAAAGTTAAAATCTTTCTATTTATAAATATTTTTCTCATTTGAATATAAATTTTTTTAGAACTAAAGATGCCTAATTTAGCGAATAAATAAAATAAACCTAGCTTTGATAATATTATCAACTTATTCACAGATGAAACAGGATAAGTTGCTGCAGTAACAACATTGCTTAAAGTGACTCTTTCAAAAATATCAGGATTTTCAGTTATCATAAGTTGAGCTACAGCACCACCCAAGTCATGGGCAATTAACCAAACTTTCTGTAACTTTTGATCGATTAACCATTTGTTAAGTAAAATTGCATTACCTTTTAATGAAAAAAAATTATCATCATAAATTTCAGATAAACCATATCCTACTAAGTCAGGAGCAATACAGTAGTATCCAAACTTTTCCAATTTCTCCATTGTCTCGCGCCATATCTCAGCATTTGCAGGAATTCCATGCAAAAATAAAGCTACACATTCTGATTTTTCTCCATGCTCAAGGCAAGATAATTGATTTTTTCCGATATTATAAGTTATTCTTTTCATTAAGTTACTTTTTTATACCTAGTATTTTTTGTATACCATTTTATGAAATTTATAATATATTTATTTTTAAAAAAAATATGTTTACTGTAAGATATTTTATGATCTTTAATAATATATGCTCTCTGGAAAATTAAAAAAAATTTTTGGACATCTTGATCCTAATAATCCTCCTATAGTTTGTCCTATAAGAGATATACTTTCATCAGTAACAGATAAATGGAGCATTTTAGTATTATTATTTTTAGGTGGGCATACAAAATTAAGGTTTAATCAACTAAAGTCTTTGATTTATGGAATATCATCTAAAAGTCTCAGTGAAAAATTAAAAATTTTAGAAAAGGATGGTTATATTGTACGAGAAGACTTTTTAGAAGTACCAATAAGAGTCGAATATAGATTAACTAGCCTGGGTTTATCTCACTTAGAACAGTTGATTAAAATTGCTGAATGGGCTAGCGAAAATATGAATACAATCATCAAAAATAGAGTCAATAATTCGCATCTAAGCTAAATCTTTTCAAGATATTTTTTGATTTTTTCTTTTTCTAATTTTATGAAATTACAAATAGAATTTAAGTATCGCATCTAGATTCAAGTTCTAATTTAGTTAATACAAATGGATAAATAGGCGAATAAAATGAAACACTTATGCATAATAAATGATTATTTATTTTTAGACTCAACCTTTTAGTTGTTGATGTTGGATTTATTCTTTATTTGTTTATTACATAATTTAATAGCATACTTACAAAATAAGTCTCTCATGGTTGCCAAAGTTCAAAGTTTGGAATTTGAAGTTTTAGCTATAGATATTTAATTTATGGAAATTCTTTGCAGAGATTAAAATAGTATTATAAGTTTTATGTAGTTTTTTGACAATTTAGTTATAGATTATGCAAAACCAACTTCTATATTCCTTGTTCTTAAACTAATCTATATTTTGCGATTTATTCGTAATTCATCAATTATTGTACTTTATGTTGGTAAGATCTTCACTGAATAGAAAGAAAAAATACATCTAGCACTTTTATCAAAAATAGAACGTTTATTGCCTTAGGTGCCCTAAACGTCCTATTTCATTTCAACAAAATCTTAAATTAAGCGGACTTATACATCTTCTTAATTTCTTTATCATATTTCTCTGTGATGACATGGCGTTTCATTTTCATGAGGTTTGTTAATTCATCACCGACTTCGAATGGTTTCTTAACTAGTGCAAATGGTGTTACTTGCTCAAAGGATTTGAAACCCGTCTTAGTGCTGTTTAGTGATTTGATTTCTTTGCGAATCAAGTCATAGACTTTTTCTGAATTAATGATAGCATCAGGAGTTGATGCATCTATTCCGTTGACTTCGCAGTATTCTTTCACCTTTTCGAAATCAGGCACAACAATTGCTCCAAGCACCTTTTGATCCTGCCCACAGACCATCACTTGAGAGATGTATGCAGATTCCATGATTCTATTTTCAATAGGAACAGGCTCAACATTCTCTCCACCTAACAATACTATGGTATCCTTAGCACGACCAGTTAAAGTAAGGGTTTTTTTGTAATTGATCATACCCAAATCGCCTGTATCCATCCAGCCACCTTCTTTGATTGCCTTCTTGGTAGCTTCTGGGTTCTTGAAATAGCCTTTCATCACATGAGGCCCTTTCACAAAAACGATACCTTTTACTCCGAGCTTGCCTGCAAGGATCTCGCGTTTATCATTGATATGAGTTAGAACTTCTCCATTGTCACCACGTAGTTGAAGTTCTGTGCTAGGCACAACATCACCTACAGATCCAATGATCAATCGGTCAAAGTTTCTATTGGAAATCACAGGCGAGGTCTCTGTCATTCCGTATCCTTCAATCACATTCATTCCGATATCATTAAAGAAAGCATCAACATGACCAGGAAGAGCACCTCCACCGGAAAGAGAAGCTTTCAAATGTCCACCTGTAGCAAGACGGATTTTAGATAACACAACTTTGTCTAAGGTTGCAAAATTGAAGAGAACTCCAAGCCCAGCTAAGACTATAAGTGGAATCCGAAAAATAGTTCCCTCTGCAAGAGTAAATGCAAGACCTAAGCTAATCGCTGTTACAAAGAATGGTCCAGTGAAAATTCCTAATATCAAATACTTAACTGCAAGTGCCAAGCTTTGAAAAATATTTCTATTTGTGTAATCTACAAGATTTCCACGAAAGAATCGTTTCGTTGCATTCCAATTTTTTGAATAAAAATAAGCTAGATTGAATAAAAATCGCCTAATGGGAGGAGTTTGCTTAGGATCATTGACGCGAGTAAAGATTCCGTTGTAAATGTTTTCCCAAAGTCTAGGAGCAGACGCCATGAAGGTTGGCTTGGCTTTCGCAAAATCATCTCTCAAATCACGGACATTCGTATAATAACTTTCGCCACCATAGCGGATAGAAACATACTCCATGTATCTCTGAAAAATATGCCAAACGGGAAGGATGGAAAGAAATCTTTCATTTGCTTCTGAGAAACTAATACGTGGTGCAACTTCATTCAATTGGTGCATCATGGATTCATGTTTTAGCATAACTCCTTTTGGTTGACCTGTAGTTCCAGAAGTATAAATCATAGTGAACAAATCATCTGGCTTAATATCTGCTATACGAGCTTCGACCTTGGATTTGTCCTTTCCTCGAATCTTTGAACCTTTTCCAATTAAATCAGATAGATGTGTAACACCTTTTTCTTTGGATTCGGAATCCATCATTACGATGGTCTTGATACCTTTGCATTTAGCCTTGTTCTTTTGGAATTTCTCAAGCATCTTATCATGCTCAACAAAAAGAATCTTCGCCTCTGAATGGTTCAGTATATATTCAATTTCTGAATCCGTAATGTCTGTTCCACGGGGAACATCAACAGCTCCTGCCATGATAATTGCCATATCTGAGACCAACCACTCCTTGCGATTGTCTGCAAGTATTGCTACATTTTCTCTTGCCTTCAGTCCTAGATCAATAAGTCCCTCTGAGAGGTTTAATGCTTCTTCATAAATATCTTTATAGGAGGTAGGTTCGTACTTTTTATTCTTATTCTTGGACCAAACAATTGGTTTGGTTCCGTATTTCTCTGCGGATTCTCTAAAAACTTCTGCTAAATTCTTGGCCATATATCCTTCTCTCCTATATTTTATGGAAAATGTTTTCGCTTGGAAAACTTTTCCATTAGACATTAGGTTCCCTAATGTTTCAAGGAAAATTCTAGACAAGAGATTGATTTATGAATTAAATTTCGGTTTTCTAGATTCAAGGATAGAGAGAAAGCCTTCTTGGGCATCAGCAGTCATTATGGTATCAACTAATGCCTCTATATCCCAATCAATGAGTTCCTCTATTCCATTTCTTTGTGCATCGATGAGGGATTTCTTAAGACCGATTGCTGAAGCAAGTGGTAAATCAGAGAGTTTCTTTCCAAATTTCATTGCTTCTTCTCGAATCCTCTCGGATGGATAGGCAAAATCTACAAGTTTCATAGCTTTTGCATCCTCACCCTTAAGAAGTTTACCGGAATAGAGCAAATCCCGTGCATTCTGGTACCCAACAAGCATGGCTAAGATCTTTGCTGGAAAGGAAGGAAAGTTCAGTGCGATCAGGGCTTCCGAAAATCCAATTCTTGCTCCCTTATCTATCATAAACCTATAATCAGAAAAAATTGCAAAGACAGCTCCTGCTGCCATACAATGACCTTGGATTAAAGAAATAGTCGGAAAAGGAAAAAAATAATAAGCCTTAGATGCTTCCATTAACAAACTCACAGCGTGATGGACATCTTCTCTCTTGGCTCCGAGGAACATAGTTGGCTCTAAGCCATTTGAAAAGTATTTATCATGGGCACTTGTTAATAAAACGGCCCTTAAATTGGGATTCCTTTGTATGCTTTTTAGTGTTTCAAGAATTTTGGTAAGTCCAGTAACTGCATAAGTATTTTTCTCGTTGAAGTTCATTTTTAACTCAATCAATCTTCCTTCGAAGTGAGAAATAATTTCTAGCTGGGAATTGTGTGTCATTGAATTAGGAATCCCTTATCTACATTTTTGTTGCGAGACCAAAATAAAGCTATTTAACAATAAAAAAGAATTAGCATAACAAATGGAATCAATTTATTCTTGTAAATAAATTGACTCTTTCATGAACTTAAAATCCATCCTACAAAATAAATTTATTTCTTTGACTTTTTCAATAGTCCCTTTACTTTTCTTCCAAACTTGTAATCTGGGTGAATTAACTCCAAGATATCAGATCACTTTGCTTCAATTGGCATTACTCAATAACAATCTCAGAAATTCTATAACAAATGTTGAAAAACCAACTTTCAGTCCTCCTGTTGGCTATTACTCCTCAGAAACCTATCTCAATTTAAGTTCACCATTGCAAGGCTCAAGTATTGCATTTACAAGCGATGGAAGTACCCCTACTCCATCTTCCACTCTTTATACAGAACCAATCCATTTGTGGAGAATAGCAGGTAGCAACATAAAGGCAATTGCATTCAAAGATGGCCTACAATCAAGTGAAGTATTAGACATAGGTATATACTCATTTCCTAATATTCGAACAAACCAAACTTTATGCCATGATGGGGCAGGAACACTAATCACTCCCTCTCCTTCCTGTGGCCAAATTTCAGCTCAAGGACATGATGGTGCAAGTTTATCTGGTATAGGAAGATCTTATACTGGACCAACAGCACATCCAATATTTAGCACTGATTACACTACTAAAGACAATAGCACAGGATTAATTTGGAAAACATGTAGCCAAGGTCTAAGTGGTAATAATTGTACGGTGGGAGCGATCCTGAACATGTCTTGGCAGGATGCAAATTCAGGTACAAATGGTTGTTCTTCTCTTAACAATCTAAATTCAGGTGCAGGTTTTGCTGGTCGTAAAGATTGGAGACTTCCTTTAGTAGAAGAATTAGAAACTCTTTTTGATTACGGCTCTTCTAGTCCAGTTAAGATAGATTTAACAAGATTTCCTGCAACTTCTGGAACATCTCGTTATTGGACATCTGCACAAAAGTTAGGATTTCCTAGTGAATATTTTTCTTTAGATTTTGATTCAACTGTTAACTCAAGTAATGTGAGCACTAGAAATGAAGGAACTTTATTATATGTTCGATGCATTGCGGGGCTTACCGCCAGAAAAAATAGCTTTATTGACCAAGTAGACGGAACTATTTTATCAACAAAAACTAACCAATATTGGCAAAAATGCGCAAATGGTCTTTCTGGATCAACATGCTCTGCTGGAACTATTCAAGCAGCTAACTGGAATTCTGCTGTAGCAAATTGTAATGCAATCACTCTTGCTGGAAGAACCTGGAGACTTCCTTCCTCTGAAGATCTCCAAGCCTTGCTAGAATTTAGAAATTCAACAGCTCCAGTTATTAATACTAACTTTTTTCCAGGTGCAAATTTAGATTACTACTGGTCAAGTACAAGCAATGCAAGTGATCCAAGCAAAGCTTGGCGAGTTAAATTCGATAATATACTCAATGTCATAAACGATAATAATCTCAAGAGCAATTCAACGAATCATTTCAGTAGGTGCATAAGTAATTAATTTAAATATTCCTTAGCTCCTACTGCTTTGCCATCAATACAAGAAAAATAAATCTTCCTAAGCTTCCATTATTTTCAAAACCAATAGGTGATGTTTACAGTTCCTATAGGAATTATAGATTCACCAACAGTTTTTGTTCTTTCTGAATTGGTATAAACTGGCCAAGGATTCGTTTTAGAAACTAACTTACCTGCCCCAGCCTGAACATCAATGGACCAATTATCACCTAACTTCCATTCATAACCCACAAGTCCAATTACTTCAAGATCTAAACTAGAATAACTCTTTTGTCTTAATACTTCATCATAGAAAAGAAGATTCACATCTGTAGCAGCAAGTAGAAGTGTTCTATCGTTTAGTAAGCCTGGAGCCACTGCAGACCTTAATCTACTGCGCCCATACACTGCTTGGAGCTCTACATGCCAAGCAGATGCCAAAAACTGACGAAACCCAAGAATTCCACTTGCTTCTGAAAAGATTCCTTCCGTAGGTCTTTTATCGGGTATAGAATAACTTAGCCCTAAGAGTAAGTCAGTTCTCCATTTTTCCGAAGGATTGATTTCTCTCCTATACGAGAATCGAAACTTACCTCCTGGATAGATCGGCCATAGTATATTGGAAGTGATTCCTTGCTTGGGAAGGGAAAGAGGCTCAGAATGTACGCTGTTAGTAGTAATTAAACAAAATAATAGTACGGCTAAAAGACTCCCTAGGTATTTTCTAAATTGGAATCTGCCAATATACTTTTTCGGTAATTTTTCTTGTTTATAAAAGATGCGAACACTTTTCAAAGTTTTGTTTGGGTTCATTGGTTTTTGAAAGTTCATAAAATTTTTCCTAAATCAGATTTTTGAATGCGTAGAAGAAAAATCAGATTCCGCGACTATCCAATACTTACATCTAGACACTGACAAGATAACCATGAATCCGAGGCCTTGACGGTGTCAAGATTTAATTGCAATTTTTTACCGCTTTAGAAAAAGTTGAAATCATTAAGAAATTGAGTAAGAATCCAAAAAAAATCTCAGAATCGGCAAAGAGTTCCTACCATCATGGGAATCTCTATGAGATTCTCATTCAACATGCGGAAGATTTCATTAGAGATAAAGGCTTTGAATCTTTTTCACTAAGAACATGTGCCAAAGAAGCAGGAGTATCCCATAGTGCGCCTGGTCATTACTTCAAGGATGTATCGGAGATTTTGACAGAAATTGCTGCGAGGTTCTTCGAGAGACTAGCCTTGAATTTAAAGAAGCAAGTTCTTGACTTTCCTTCAGTGGATCCTTTGAAAACAATTTCTATGGAATATGTTAGGTTTGCTTTGGAAGAGCCTAAATTATTTTACCTTACATTTCACTCATCAAAAATTGACCGAAGTTCTACTCGTTACCAAAAAGCTGGAGATGAAGCTTTTCTTCAAATGGTCTTGGCTATAGACAAAGATTTAACCAAAAGAAATGAAAACATGGAGAAGATTCGATTTGTATGGTCATTGATTCATGGTTTGGCGATGCTTTCAATCGATGGACCCATGGTACCTGCTGGAGGGAAGCGTTATGGACTCAATATAGAAGAAGCAGAACTCAATATAAGAAATATGGTAGAATGCATTCGGAACTGGAAAAAGGTATAGCTATTGCCTTTTACGTTTCTATCTCATACCAATTCCTTCCACAATATCCATAAGCCTACACCAAATAAAAAGATACCGAATATTTTCTGTAGAAATTTCTTAGGCATTCTATTCGAGAAATGAGAACCAATTACAACACCAACTAAGGAAAGCAAAGTAAAAAGGATAATCACAAACCAATCCATCTCTACCTTACCTAAATATCCCAAGAAACCGCTGAAGGAATTAAAGAAAATTACAACCAAGCTTGTTCCTATAGCTTGCCGAATGGGAACCTTACCAAGGTATACTAAGGTAGGGACGATTAAGAATCCACCACCCACTCCAACTAATCCAGTTAAGATGCCAACAAACAATCCTAAAATTGCAAAAGTAAGAAGCATTTGAATAGAAATGGAAATATTTTGTTGATCTGAGTTAGAATTTGGGTTTGAGTTTGGATGTGAATGCGTATGAGTGTTTGAATTTGGACGAGGATGAGAATCTTGAAATGCGTCCGTTTCATCCAAAGAAGAATTAAGAGCTAGAATTTCTTCTTTAGACTTCTTGAAGATCATTACAAGGCTTGCGGAAAGAATAGTAATTGAGAATAGGAATAATTGAACCGAAGAAGTTATAAAAGGTAAAGTTGCAACTTTTGCACCTATAAATGCACCTAACATTGTGAAAGGTGTGAAGAAGGCAGCACTCTCCAAGCGAACGTTATGTTGTCTCCAATGGGAGATGGAACCAGCAAGACTCACTACACAAACAATGCCAAGGCTCATACCTATGGCGGACTTAGGATCTTGGTCAAAAAAATATACTAAAACCGGAACCGCCAAAGCAGTTCCCCCACCACCAATCAATCCAAGACTAATCCCTACTATGACTGGTAGTATGATTTGAAATAGACTCAAAGCAAATGACCTGGGTCATTAATATTTATAGGTATTTTGAAATAATTTTTTCCTTTCTCTTGCAGAGGAGGTAGGCCTCCGCCATTTATATTACTAATCACGGATTGGTACAAGAGTTTTGGTGCTGCTAGATTTGAATCTCTAGTCTCACGAAATTTTACAAAATCTTCCTCAGAGCGATCATATGGAAGCTGGATATTATTTTTCTTAGAATCACCGACTGTGGTAGTAAATTTCATAGGACGACCATTCGGCATATAATCATGCCCAGTATAAATCTTAGTTGAATCAGGCAAAGAGTATATTTTATCAATCACAGAACGATACAAAGCATGAGAATCTCCTTTTGGAAAGTCACATCTTCCCGTTCCATAATCAGGCATAAATAAAAGATCTCCAGTAAATAATTTATCCCCTATCAAATAACAGACACAGGCGGGAGTGTGTCCAGGTGTATGAATGACTTTAATCTCAAGAGATCCAGCCTTTATAATCTGATTGTCTTTGAGTAAATAATCAAATTGAGAACCATCAGCCTTCAATACTTCTAAAGAGAACACTTTCTTAAAATAATCTTGGATTGACGTGATATTTTCACCAATTCCAAGGAATGCCTGCGGAAAGTGCTTTTTTAGATAAGGTGCTGCACTCAAATGATCTGCGTGGGCATGTGTTTCAAGGATAAATTTAAGATTGATTGAATTCAATTTAATAAAATCGATATAACTGTTTAAAGACTCTGGCCAAACACGAGAACCAATTGGTTCATAATCCAATACTGAATCTAGAATTACACCGTCCTTGGTATCCTTATCCCATATAATATATGTTAGAGTAAATGTTCTATTGTCAAAAAATTCCTTAACTTCCATATAATAATTTCCTTAATTTTAAAACTATGCGACAAGGTAAATACTTACAGAAAGAGCTTCAAGATATATTTTATATCTAGGTAGTTGTAATAATTCTAAGGATCATTTCATTCTAAAGCTCCTTTTAGAGGAAAGGCTATTGACTTAGTTTTGATTGACATATTACACAGTTTTTCAACAATTACAGTATGGAAACCACTGCTTATTTACCGAAAAACCTAGTGCGGTTTGTAACTGCGGCCTCGCTTTTTGATGGCCATGATGCTTCAATCAATATCATGAGAAGAATCTTGCAGCAATCTGGTGTTGAAGTGATCCACCTAGGTCACAATAGGTCTGTAGCAGAGATAGTGGACTGTGCAATCCAAGAAGATGTTCAGGGAATTGCAATTACATCCTACCAAGGTGGGCATGTTGAATTTTTCAAATACATGCATGATCTTTTAAAGGAACGAGGTGCTGGTCATATAAAAATCTTTGGTGGAGGCGGCGGAACTATCCTACCTACAGAGATCACCGAACTGATGTCATATGGGATAGATAAGATTTACTCCCCAGATGATGGCAGAGCACTTGGCCTACAAGGTATGATCAATGATTTAATTAAGCGATCAGATTTCATTCCACCCATTTCCTTCAATGGAGATCTAGCATCTCAAGTCAGAAACAGAAATCCTTTGGCTATAGCGCAGGCAATTACTTTAGTAGAGACTTCAATTCGTACTTCTGACAAAACCAATTTAACTGAAAAATTTCATTTTCCACCTAGCAATAAAATTGTTCCAGTGCTAGGAATCACTGGTACTGGTGGAGCGGGAAAATCATCCTTAACCGATGAATTGCTTCGAAGATTCCTTGAAGATTTTCCAGACAAAAAAATCGCTGTTCTCTCTGTTGATCCCAGCAAACGTAAAACAGGTGGTGCCTTATTAGGAGATAGAATTCGTATGAATTCCGCCTTCCATGAAAGAGTATATATGCGCTCTTTTGCTACACGAGAAGCAAATGTAGCTATGAACAAGAGCATCAAGAATACTATTGAAATTATGAAGTCAGCAGAATTCGATATGGTAGTGGTTGAAACTGCTGGAATAGGACAAAGTGACTCAGAGATAACAGAAGTATCAGACATCTCGCTCTATGTAATGACTCCTGAATTTGGAGCAGCCACCCAATTGGAAAAGATCGATATGATTGATTATGCTGATATCATAGCATTGAACAAATTTGACAAACGTGGTGCTTTAGATGCCATACGTGATGTTAAGAAACAATACCAGAGATCAAGACAACTCTTCCATGAAAGCATAGAAAATATGCCTGTTTATGGAACCATAGCCTCACAGTTTAATGATCCAGGTATGAACGCACTTTATCTCAAAATAATTCAGCTAACGTCCGATAAGTTTAATTTAAACTGGAAATCATCTTTGGATCTTATCACTGGTTTCAGTGAAAAAGTAATGATCATACCCCCAGAACGTAGCCGCTATCTATCGGAAATAGTAACAGAGAATAAGAATTACAAAGAATTCATAGCCTCAGAATCAAAATTGGCAGGAAAGGCTTGGAAGCTAAAAGGTTCTATTGAGCTGCTTAAAGAAGAAGAGAAAAACGCAATCGAAGCCCTAGAGAGCTTATTTAATTCCCTTTGGAACTCCCTACACCAAACAACGCGTAGTATATTAGAATCTTGGGATTCGAAAATCTCCAATTACAAAAAGGATGAATTTATTTATAAGGTTAGAGACAAAGAAATCAAAGTTCCGAATTCAACAATTTCTTTAAGCGGTCTAAAAATTCCCAAAGTCTCTGTTCCTAAATTTACGAACTGGGAAGATATTGTTCGTTGGACTTACACGGAAAATTTTCCAGGAGAATTTCCTTTTACAGCTGGAGTCTATCCATTTAAGAGAACAGGCGAGGATCCCACTCGAATGTTTGCCGGAGAGGGTGGACCCGAAAGAACAAACCGAAGATTCCATTACTTAAGCAAGGGAATGCCTGCTGCTCGATTATCAACTGCTTTTGATTCAGTCACTTTGTATGGAGAAGATCCCGATATTCGTCCAGATATTTATGGCAAGATTGGTAATTCTGGAGTGAGTATAGCATCCTTAGATGATGCTAAGAAATTATATTCTGGCTTTGATCTTTGTCTTCCTTCTACATCCGTTTCTATGACAATCAATGGACCTGCCCCAATGCTTCTTGCTTACTTTTTGAATGCAGCCATAGATCAGCAATGTGAAAAATATATCCACGAACAGGGTTTAGCTGAAGAAACAAAGAAAAAGATCCAAGATCTTTTTCATAATAAAGAAGCTAAACAACCTTTCTATTTAGGCAATCTACCGGATGGCAACAATGGATTGGGGCTTATGTTGCTAGGAGTTACTGGTGATCAGGTTCTTCCTAAGGAAGTTTATGAAAAAATCAAAAAGTTTACTTTAAATAACGTTAGAGGAACAGTACAAGCTGATATTCTCAAAGAAGACCAAGCGCAAAATACATGTATCTTTTCAAGTGAATTTGCACTTAGACTCATGGGTGACATACAGGAATATTTCACCAGAGAGCAAGTTCGCAATTTTTATTCGGTTTCCATATCAGGCTACCACATAGCAGAAGCAGGTGCTAATCCAATTACTCAAGTCGCCTTTACACTTGCCAATGGCTTTACTTTTGTAGAATATTATTTGAGTCGAGGAATGAAGATAGACGATTTTGCACCCAATCTATCTTTCTTCTTCTCAAATGGACTTGATCCTGAGTATGCTGTCATTGGAAGAGTTGCGAGGCGGATATGGGCGACAACCATGAAGAATAAATACAAGGCAAATGAGAGATCTCAAATGCTCAAGTATCATATTCAAACTTCAGGAAGATCCCTTCATGCCCAAGAAATTGCCTTCAATGACATACGAACCACCTTGCAAGCACTATATGCAATTTATGATAACTGCAATTCTTTACATACCAATGCCTATGATGAAGCAATTACAACTCCAACAGAAGAATCCGTACGTAGAGCGGTTGCCATTCAAATGATCATCAACCATGAGCTTGGTCTTGCCAAAAATGAAAATCCACTGCAAGGCTCATTTATCATTGATGATTTAACAAACCTGGTGGAAGAAGCCATACTTTTAGAATTCGAAAGGATTTCAGAAAGAGGTGGAGTCTTAGGTGCTATGGAAAGAATGTACCAAAGAAATAAAATCCAAGAAGAGTCGCTTCAGTATGAACATAGCAAACATACAGGTGAACTTCCTATAATCGGCGTTAATACATTTTTATCGCCCGAAGGAAGTCCAACCATTATTCCAGAGCATGTGATTCGTTCAACCAATGAAGAAAAAGATGCTCAGATTCAAAATGTCCGACTTTTTCAAGCAAACCATGCAGAAGAAGCGAAGATATCTCTTGAGAACCTACGCATCCAAGCGAGGAAGAATCAGAATACCTTTGACTCTTTAATGGAAGCTGGGAAGTATTGTACTTTAGGACAGATTTCAAATTCACTTTATCAAGTGGGTGGCCAATACAGGAGATCTATGTAATGGATAACAAAGTTCAGTATTTAAATCAGATTATTGAAGTTATAGATACAAAAGCTACAATTTTCAAGAATAATAAACGCAATCTTCCCCATGCAGCATATGTTGCTGAAAAAGAGATTCTTACCAAAACGATAAATGATGCAATCCAACTAGCAGAAGAGATAAAACCTATACCTTTTTCTTTGATCAATGATCTAAAATCGCTCATTAAACAGCTATAATGTATAGCTGATTTCAATTCCTGAATGCTTTCTATCAACTCATGTTTCTTGTGATGAAAACCTTCCACAAAATCCAATATCATAGCATTAGATTAACAGAATCTTTAATTTCTTATAATTTACTGCAATAATACCTACTAAACTGGATATAAGGGAAGGTTAAACCTTTCCTAGATAAGATAGATTGAAATTATTTTATTTCGATTTTTCCATCTTTGATTTCAATCTTATTTCCATCCTTTAATTCTACCTTACCATAGCTGGTTTCTATCACACATGGACCAGAACCTTGGATAGTTGAAGCTGAGGTCTTACTTGCATCAAAGACTACCTTATAAGTTGATCCGCTGCATTTGGCTTGGAATTCATAAGCCTTAGAATCCTTGTTATAGTATTGGATATAAACAGATCCTGCAAATAAAGAGTTGGCGCTGAGCATCACAGCGATAATTAAAAACAAACTTGGGTATCTCATTCTTTCTTCCTTTAAAATTGATTCCATTTAATTTTACTAAGATTCCAGGAAGATTCAATTAGTTTATTTTGTTATTCTTTGGATTTTGAATTTATCTATTCTGTTTTTTCTAATTATTTAGGACTTCTCCTAAATTTTTTCTTTTAGGAAAAATATTTGGTTCTTCTTTCGATTCAAAACTTTCTAATGGGCTACAATGGAAAGTTTCGAAATCATCCTTGCTGACGATCATGCAGTGATCGTAGAAGGAGTAAAAGCAGTCCTTAAATCTCACTCAAGATTAAAAGTTAAAGGCGATTTTTCCAATTCAAAATCACTTTTAGATTTTTTATCCAAAGACAAAGCCGATCTCATTCTCCTTGATATAGATATTCCAGGTGCAGATAAATTAAATTTACTTAAGAAGATAAAGCTATCTTATCCTCAAACCAAAGTTGTTATCTTTACTATGCACAAAGGGATGAATTATTTTCTTGAAGCTAAAAAATTAGGTGCTGATTCTTATGTATTAAAATCTGATTTAATTTCTTTTCTTCCTACAATTTTATTAAAAGCACTTAAAGGTGAATTCTATTGTTCTGATGAATTGAAACAATTATTAGATAAACAAAATAAAAAAGAAATCATAAAACCTAAAGAGCTAGAGATTCTTTCATTCATAGCACAAGGAATGAAATACGCAGATATATCAAAGCAAATTGGTAAATCTGAGAAAACAATTGAGTATTATGTTTATAAATTACGCAAGAAATATGATGTAAAAAATAATGTAGATTTATTATTGAAACTTTCGAATGAAATTATTTTGAAGGAATAATTATATTAACTTCTGTTCCTTTTCCTTTTTTACTTTTAAATTGAATTCTTCCCTTATGTGCATCAATTATATATTGGCAAAGATATATCCCCATTCCACTTCCTGTTTCGTTAGCTGTTCCAGGAATACTTTTCATCATTCCTTGAGATTTTAACTCCTTGAGTTGATGCTCTGTCATTCCTATTCCATTATCATGGATGGTAATCACTTTATTTTTAGATGATGATTTAAAATTAATATCTATGCTTTGATTCACATAACTATACTTAATTGAATTAGCCAATAGATTTGATAATACTTGCTTAAACAAATTTACATCTACAGAAACAGTATCAGAATCTGAAACATGAGGAATAATAGAAATATTCTTCGCAAGATAGAAAGGTTTTAATTCATCTAGAACATTTTGAATATAAACCCTCAAGAATACTTCTTCTTTATGAATTATTAGAGAACCTGATTCGATACGGCTCATATCTAATAATTGACGAATCATGGATAAAGAAAATTTTATACTTTCAAAACAGACTTCTAAATATCTTTTCTTTTCCTGAGAAGTCTTTCGAATCTTTTTGTTATTCAAAATTTCTAACAGATTCAATACTCCTTGTAAAGGAGACCTTAAATCATGAGATACTATAGATACGAATTTATCTTTAATTTTACTAGCTTCTTCTGCTTTTTCTTTTTCTAGTTTAAACTCTTTAGTTCTTTGAATTACTTTTTCTTCTAATCCAATGTTTGTGCTGAGTAAAGACTCACTTAGCTTTTCAACTTGCGATAAGGCTGATGTAAATTTGATTGATATTACAATAGAATGGGAAAATAAAAATACCATTAAACCCTGAGGGAATATAAAGGCAGTACGTACCAAGGTCAATGAATGAAGAATATCATTTAAAATACCTACAAAGAATATTACTGTTCCTATAAATATAATTTGTGCTCCTTCTCTGCTTAGTTTCACTGCTTTATAAAATACTAATAAAAAATAAAACATAGAGAGCAAAGTAAAAATATGATAGTATGGGATTGTAAAAGTATAGACTTCACTTCCTGTTAAAATCACTATAGATGAGAAACTAATGGCAAAAAACCATATAATTTGCATCATACGTTTATGAAAATCTTCAGAGAAAACTAAGTATAAAAAATTACTAAATAGAGGCACTGCTAAATAGTAACTTAAATATTCTATTCGATTTAATATTAAAAAAGTATCTTTAGGGAAAATTTGATTCAAAAATTTTTCATCAAAAACTAAAAGATGAAAAACTACTGATAAACAAAAGAGACTAAAAACCAAAGCTGACTTATCTTTCTTGCGAATTAAGAATATAGCTATATGATAAATAAACATTGTAAACAAGCATCCATAAATGAATAATGAATTGAACATCTTTTGTTCACGAATATCCCGTATAACTTTCTCCTTCCCTATATAAATTGAATACCAATATCCACCATCTCTATTGTGAAAGTTAGAGATGTGAATTACTATTTCAATCTTTGAGTTGAGTTCTAAAGAGTCAGTAATTAAAGGGAAAAATTGTGGCTTACTAGTTTCTTGGATCTTACCTACCTTGCCATTTGATGCGACCTTATGACCATTTACAAACATAGAATAAGCAGTTCCCATTTCAGAAAGCTTGAAAACATAACGTGATTTATATTTATCAGGTAATAGAATAGACAATCTGTAAGTAGCAAATCCAAATCTGGATCCATACGTATCGTTCCAAATTCCTGGAACGAAGATATATTTAGGAGTATGCATGTCTTTTTGGGAGGCGAAACCCGAATCTATAAGTTCATTGGGGTAAAATTCCCATTCTCCGTCTAATGCAACTGCAAAATTATCGGAATCCCAATTTCTCAAATCCATAATTCCTTTAACTGCTTTAGGTTGAGTAGCAATCTTACTGCTGCAGGATAAACTCAAAAGCAAAAGTAAAGAAATTGCAATAATAGCTTTCATATTCATATTTATGATGCAATTCTAGATTTGAAAATTCTAAATCCCTCTGTACTATTCAATTTTTTTCCAACGAATTGTATTTTCAAAAATTTTAATCTTGTAGAGTATACTAAGTAGATAGAACAAGCTTAAGCAAGAAATTTCTCTCGTTTTGTATGAAATTTCAATAAATATCATAAAAATTTAATCTTACATGAACCATTTTACATATCTAAGTAAGGAATACATGATTTGTATGGATTAATATGAAACTTTCAATATCAAAAATATGCACACTTTTAATTGCAATTCTTATCATATCTCAGACAAGTTATTGTCTATTGACAACCAAAGATTCAAGCCAAAACAATCGCAATGAAACTCTTGGTCCAAATTCACGAGCCTTTCAGAAGATTGTGGAACAGAACTTTGTTGGCAAATGGCAGGGTCAATATATAGACAAGCAGGCTAGACTTATCTCTTTAGAGTTGAATGTAAAATCTTTAGGTGACAATCAATTTCAATGCATTTTATCCGTACCAAATGAACCCATTCGAGTTTTCTCAACTAGTTACCAATTTGGAAGAAATACAATTGAAGGTGATGGTTTTCTTATGAGTCCGATCACAGGTGGGTTTGCTGACGTTGCACTGGAGAACCACCCTCTTTTTCAAAACCAAGAAGCAATTAAATTTACGCTTGTTCCAGATCCATAGAGAATTTTATAAAGATAAACGGGTATTTTATTCCATGAAATTTATAATATTAAAAACTTTTCAACGTATTTTCCTTCTTCCTTTAATTCTGATTCCAATTTCGATAAGCACCTTATTTGCCCAAGGAATTCCCCAAGAAAATGATTCGTTCAACCTTGAAGAAAAACAAAATAACCAAGAAATTAAAGATCCTTTTGAAAAATCAAATTCCAAGTTAAAATATTTTTCCATTAATCCTGGAGTCACCTTAGAAAGTGTAACAGTGGATATTTCAGGTAGAGGTAATAATGCAACCATGACCCAAGAAGGTCCTGGTGAATTTACATGGATGTTCGATGTGAAATCAAGAGACTTTCAGATTTCACAATATGTTGGCATTCATTTACTTCTTCACAATTCAAATTTCTACTTAAATAATCAATTTGTAGCGCGACCAGCTGAATTTAGTTCTCCAGAGGAAGATTCATCAACTAACAGTGGTCCCAGTGGAAATCGAATTAAACAAGATGTTAATACTCGCATGCAAGGATTCTATTCTATGACTATGCCAATTTTATATCTTGGAGAAGAGGGTTCAGACAATTATAGACTAGGTTTTGGCTTTGGACCATCGAATATTCGTTTGAATGGACAAGTAGACTTTCAAAATCCTAATATTTCAGCGACCTATCTTCTATCAGATATCTCGAATCGAGAGAATTTTCTTAATACTGTAACAACCATACAATTTTTAACAGGAAATATATCTCCTACTTCTGGAGATCCTACTGTAAGTTATTTGATTGGAAATCTTTCTACGGGAAGAAATTTGGAAGCCTTAGGTTTGTATTATGCGGCAAATGACTTGTTGAAACCAGACCCTTTGGCTTTTTACTTCTTATCATCGACACCAGGACTCTACACGCCCTTAGAAGCTTTAACCTTAGCTAGCTTATCTAGATCCCAAGTGAACATTGCGAAGCGAAATGCATTTGCCTTCTTGTTCTTCTTTGAGACTCCCAAATTTGGACCAGTAAAGTTTCGGCTATCTTTCGGTGGTCCAATTTTCAAAGAGAATGGCTATACCTACGAATTTCGAACCTTTCATCTAGCCCTCTTTGCTCCTATTGAATTCTAAATAGAGCATTTTTTCCTACGGAAATTCTTAAAAAGGCCGATTTTAGTATTAGAATAGAAAATTCATTTGACAATTATGTCACATTGGGCATTTCTAGCTAAGAGAGGATCTATGTTTTATTTACTTCTAGCCCTACTCTATGAAGACTTAGTAGCAGGTCGTATGGACCAACTGCAATATGAAGAAAATATTGTTTTGCTTGCTTTGGACCATGACCGCCTGAAAGCAGAAGAGTCTAAAGCGGAACATGCAAAATCAGCCGCCTAATTCTGATTAATTACTTTTCCTTTCCAAAGAGAATAATTTGAAACGATAAAAATCCAATTTTTTTACTAAATATTTTATTTCATTGAATAATTCATGTTTTTCTGACTTGCTCAAATCCAAATATTAAAGAATCTAAACCATATGCTCCAAGGTAAATTTGATATCCTCTGGCTAATTATCTGCTCAGGGCTTGTATTCTTTATGCAAGCGGGATTTCTTTGTCTAGAGTCTGGACTTACCAGAACCAAAAATTCAATTAACGTAGCTATCAAAAATATTACGGATTTTGGAATTGCTACTATTGTATATTACTCAGTCGGATTCGGATTGATGTATGGAATTAGCTATGATGGAAGAATTGGCATAAATAATTTCATGCCTAATTTTTCCTCAACAGAACCTCAGATTCCTGTCTTCTTTTTATTCCAACTGATGTTTTGTGGAACAGCGGCTACCATAGTCTCAGGTGCTGTTGCTGAACGAATGAAATTCAGCGCATATATAATTGTCACAACTTTAATTTCATCATCTATCTATCCTATTTTTGGCCACTGGGCTTGGGGCAAAAATTTATCTAATTTTACAGAACCAACAGGTTGGCTCGCAAAACTCGGATTTGTTGATTTTGCAGGCTCTACCATTGTTCATAGTGTAGGTGGCTGGGTTGGTTTAGTTGCTATGATTATCATAGGCAGCAGGACAGGCAAGTTCGGCAAGAATGGTGAAGTGCGCAATATCACTGGTCACAACCTTCCCATAGCTATGCTTGGAACATTAATTCTATGGTTCGGATGGATAGGTTTCAATGGTGGTAGCACTCTTTCTTTTTCTGCCAAAATTCCTAGCATACTCGCAAATACCATGTTAGCTGCTTCTGGCGGAATGGCTTCTGCACTTATCTATGGTTGGATTAGAATGAGATATGCCGAAGCAACTCTTCCCCTTAATGGAGCCTTAGCTGGACTAGTAGCCATTACAGCATCTTGTCATGCAGTGAGTTCTTCGGATTCAATAATAATTGGAATTGTTGCTGGGATATTAATGTTTGAGACAAGAAATATCATCAATCGATTTCAACTTGATGATGCAGTTGGGGCGATTCCAGTCCACTTAACAGGTGGTATATGGGGAACAATAGCTGTAGGAATTTTTGGCAATTTTGAATTATTGGGAACTGGATTAGATCGTATTTCCCAAATTAATATCCAATTGCTTGGTATTTCTGTATGTGCAGTTTTTTCTTTTGGTTTGAGTTTTGTTATCTTAAGCTTAGTAAATCATTTTTATCCACTTCGAGTATCTGTTGAGAGCGAAAGACAAGGACTCAATTACGCAGAACACAGAGCAAGCACCGAACTTACTGATTTATTTCTTGAGATGGAATACCAAAAACAAACAGGAGACCTAAGTTCGAATCTCACCATAGAGCCCTTTACAGAAGTTGGTCAGATAGCAGAAAGATATAATCTAGTTTTAGATAAAATTCGATCCAATATCAAAGAAAAAGAAGATTTAACCAGCCAACTTGAGGCAAATTTAAAAAATATCCAAAGTGATCTTTCAACAGCTAGCAAAATCCAATCAAGTATATTATCCCAAGAAGATCGCATCATTGGAGGACTTGAAGTTGGCATAAGATACATTCCACTAACGGAAGTTGGTGGAGACTTTTTTCATATAACTGAACTTCGCCCAGGTATAGTTCGTTTTTTCTTAGCAGATGCGACTGGGCATGGAGTGCAAGCTGCCTTAATCACTATGGTAATTAAAACCCTTTATGAATCCTTGAACAAATCTGTATATTCTGTCCATGAAATGCTTTATTATTTGAATAATGAATTCATTTCATCTTTTCAAAACTTAAACCAATTCTTTACATGCATTATTGCTGACATAGATACAAAAAGAAATCTCATCAAATACTCATCAGCTGGTCATAACAATCAATATCTAATTAGTGATGGCAAGCTAACAAAATTACCAAAAAAAGGAAGAATGATTGGAGTCTTAAGAGATTCTAAATATTCTGCACAAGAACTTGATTTTCGAATCAACGATCAGTTGTTGCTTTTTACAGATGGACTTACAGAAGAATTCAATCAAGAAAATGAAGAATTCGGTGAACAAAGATTAGATGAAATTATCAAGAACAAAGGGAATATTGCAATTAGCAAATATTTGGATACTATCCTTAGCCTACAGAGTGACTTCCTCAAGGGAATAGCCTTACAAGATGATACAACAATTTTGGGTATACATCGTAAGATTTAATTTTTCTATCTTTAGCTTATTCTTTTTTTATAATATATTTGACAAACTTCCTTACACCATTTTTACATAAAAATTATGAAAAAACAAATACTTATTAGTTTAATCCTTGGATCTGCTTTATTTCTTTCAGTAGATCTTTCAGCAAAATGTTTTAACTTCTCCAAAGCTAAAGATGTTTCCATCTGTGTTGATGGAAATGACAACAAAGCCCGTGGAATTGCAAAGGCTGCCTGTAAGCAAAACACAGGAAGTGACTGTGGAAATGTAACTGGCTATTCAGGTTCGAGTTGCAATTCGGGAAAGGTTAAATGCGTAGATGCTTCAGGCAAGAACCAAAAGAAAATCTCGGTTGATTGATTCCATAAACCATCCAATTTCTAAGTTCTGAATATAAAAGATTCCAAGTCCAATCTTGGAATCTTTTTCTAATTTCTAGAAACCTTTCTGACTTGATCCCTTGTCCTAACAATTTACCTTGACTGCATACTATAAATAGGATGGACAATTCATGAGCAATGCACCTGTTCTGGACAGCATACAAGCGGACAATAAGAAACTATTTCTACAATTTGGAGGCCAAGGCTCTCCTTGGATCAAAGAACTTTCCAAGCTCTACAGTGAACCTAGTCTTAAAGATTTTTTTGAAATTACATTTTCTACAATAGCGAAAGAAGTAAAGAGAGCCAATCACCCTAGCTTCTTCGACCAAGGTTTTGATCTAAAATCCTGGTTAGAAAATCCTGACTCAGCCCCATCAGATGATTATTTATGCAGAGCCGCGATTTCTGTTCCAACCATCATGGCAACACAAGTTGGTAATTATTTATTTCTAGCCCACAATGGATACACTGCAGAAAGATTGATACCACTTACAGCTGGAGCATCTGGCCATAGCCAGGGAATTATTGCAGCCTGCTTAATTGCACTTGGTAAATCTGGGGAAGATTTTCTAAAGGCTTATTCAGATTTTCTATCTTTTGAATTCTGGATGGGTTTTAGAGGGCAGGAAGCTTATCCCAATTTTCATGTAAGCCAAGATCTTATTGATAAAAATCTTGCAAATGGAGATAAAAATCCAGCTCCTATGGTTGCTGTAATCGGTTACAACAAAGAAGAGTTAGAACAAAGAGTAAATCAATTTAATAAAGAAAAGAATTTAGATGAAAAGACTTCAGTTTACATAAGTTTATATAACACACCTGATTCGATGATCTTATCTACTATGCCTGAATCTTTATTAGCTTTTAGATCACATTTCAAAGCTGAAATGGATGAAAGAAAAGCTAAGTTCGTATATTTAAAGACTACTGCTCCCTTTCATTGTCCTTTTATGAATTCAACCTGGCCTGAATTTAAATCTAAAGATTATGATTACCTTGCCTTCAATTATAAGGGTTCCGATTTGAAAGTTCCTGTTTATGGAATTTATGATGGAAAGAACTTACAAGAAGTGGAAGATCTCAAAGAAAGACTCTTCAAAACAGTACTCATTGAACCTTTGTATTGGGACAAGGCTATTTCTCCATTGTGGACTGATGCTTCTATCTCTACAATTCTAGACTTCGGTCCTTCAACTGTAAGCCAAAAGTTAAGCGGTGGACACTTAAAGGCTAAGGAAATTGAAAAGCAATCGCTTTCTGCATCTAGCCCCAAAGAAATAAAAGTTCTTCTCGGAACGAAAGAGTAGATTCATTGAGCGCAGTGTACCCGTTAGTATTTCTAATTGGGCACACTGCAAAAGTAGCGATTTTTATAATACGATAAAAGATGAATCCTAAAACTCGAGAAACAGCCTTAAGACTAAATTTAATTCGCCTAATCAGCACAAGTCCCAATGGTCTTTCATTTGATGAATTGAAGAAGGCTTCTGGAATTGAATCAGAATCAGAGTTAAAAAAGGCCTTAGGCAAGCTGTACATGATAGGAACGTATCCGTACACCCCTTTAGATTATCTTGAATTAGAGTATGATGGATCCAGAGTTCGCTTACTCATTCCACAAAATATTGACAAAACAATCGTACTCACTTCAAGAGAATGGATACTACTAAGAGATTCTTTAGAGTCAGAACTTTCTGAAAATTCTTCCACTTTGATCAAATCGGAATCTCTTGCCATAGAGAATCTTTTAGATAAAATCAAGAAAATTCTTCCTTATAACACAATTGAATCTTTCGCAGGTATGAAGAAACTCATCCGAGATTCTATAGCTAAGAAAAAATCCTTAGAATTTAAATACAAAACAAGAGAGGATCAAAGCGATCCAAAAGAACAGAGGATCGAAATCAGAAAGGTCGATCCTTGGTATCTTTTAGAATCAAGCATAGACTATCTAGTAGGATTTTGTCATTCACGCAAAGATACAAGAGTATTTCGATTAGAATCCATTTTCGAAATAAAAGCTACAGAATCTTCCTTTGATATACCAAATGATCAACTAACACAAAAAGCAATTGACCAATTCCAAAGATTCCTCATAAGTTCCAATGATGATTCTAAGCTTGCTACTATCTGGCATACTAGGGAATCCTTTTATCATTTAAATCTTCTTTTTGACTTAACTTTAACTAAAAATTCCAAGAGTATCAATGGAATTGATTTGATTCAATCCCAATGTAAAATTCGCGACCCAAAATGGTTCTTAGAAAGCATACTGCCCTTTTTGCCTGACGTTATCATACATGAACCTCTAGAACTTAAGGAACAGCTCATGGAATACATTCGTAATTCGAGACAGAGAAAATTTCTCGAAAATTATTTAAGTCCACTATGATAGAAGTTTTTTCTCCAGCAAAGATTAATCTCGGTCTCAAAATTCTCTATAAGAGAGAAACAGATAATTACCATGAAATAGAAAGCATCTTTGTGAAATTAGATTGGGGGGATCACTTTCTTATTTCAGATAAGAATATACGAAAAGAAGAATACGTTAATAAATCAAAACATTTTGAAGGCAATCAAAATCTAGATCATACAAAAAGCAAAGGTAATACGATTTCTTCTACAAGCATTGAATTCCAATCTGCGGAAATAGATATAAGCGTATCCTTCAATCTACCTTCTAACAAAACTTCTATCTTACTTCCTAGCTTCCAAGAAGAAGCTTGGAGCAAAAATTTAATTCTCCGCTCCTACCAAAAAGCGAAGCAAGCCAACCCTAATATCCCTAAGATATTTATCCACCTAACAAAAAACATTCCACCTGGAGCGGGCTTAGGTGGTGGCTCCTCTAATGCTGCTGCCATCTTACATTATTTTCATAAAAATAATTATGTCCCATATAAAAAGGCATTACAGATAGCACCTGAATTGGGTGCGGATGTACCGTTTTTCCTTGTAGATGGCTCAGCCTGGGTTACGGGAATTGGGGAAGAATTAGAAACAATTCAAACGGCCCATGCATTTGGAGTGCTAGCTGTACCCTTAGAATCACTTTCTACACCATTGATGTATGCTAAGTTGAAATCACCTTTACAAAAACCCCGACCCTCAAAAAGATGGAAATCTCAGGAAGGTAGGGTACTTACTTCTTTAGAAAATGGCGATTGGAAGATACTACGACCACTTTTAGTCAATGACTTTGAGAAGGTTGCATATGAACTCCATCCAAATTTACTAAAGATAAGAGATGCTTTCTATGATTTAGGATCTGAGTATTCTTCCCTAACGGGCTCTGGCTCAAGTATCTATGGTTTAATAAAGACCAAAGATCAGCAGGAATCATTACTAAATCAAATGAAAACTGAATTTCCAAATTTGGAGATAATCCCTTTTTCCTTTTGAAAATTGGCCTGTAGCCAAGCGGTAAGGCAGCGGTTTTTGGTATCGCCATTCCCTAGGTTCGAATCCTAGCAGGCCAGCAATTTTATTCATTTTGATTGGAACACTAATAGATGAACATTCATTCGAATACAACCGCAGTAATACTTGCGGCGGGAAAGGGAACACGCATGAAAAGCGAACACCCCAAGGTAGCTACTGCTCTAGCAGGAAGGCCCTTGCTCGTTCATGTAATGGATCACCTAAAGAATGCTAATGTAAATAATCAGATCATTGTAGTCGGTTATAAGAAAGAAGAAGTAATTTCTATTTGTGAAGGTAGAAGCGATCTTACCTTTTGCGAACAGAAAGAACAATTGGGAACAGGGCATGCTGTTCTGGTCTGCAAAGATGCTTTGAAAGACTTCCAAGGAACTGTCCTTGTTGCATGTGGAGATGCTCCCATGATATCCCCGACCTCATTTCGATCCTTAATTGAACTTCATACTAGCGGCAGTTATGCGGCTACATTGATGTCAGCGGAGATGGACAAGCCCCAAGGTTATGGTAGGATCATACGCAGTTCCGATGATGGCTCTGTTCTAAGAATCGTTGAAGAAAAAGATGCTAGTCCAGAAGAAAAAGCTGTGAAAGAAGTCAATACAGGAACCTATTGTTTTTCTTCAGAATATCTTTGGGAAGGTCTTGCTGAAGTTGGGAATTCGAATGCACAAAATGAATACTACCTACCCGACCTAATTAAGATATTCCGAAATAAAAATTTAAAAATTGGTGCCATGAAACTAAAAAGTTCCATAGAAAGTTATGGAATTAACTCGCCTCAAGACTTAGAATTTCTATCCAACATACTAGCGGCGGTTCCCAAAAAATGAGCAATAAAGATTCCATTTTAATCTTCTCGGGATCAGCTAACAAACCACTTGCTTCTGAGATTTGTAAGGTTACAAATGTTCCAGAAGGCGCTATCAATATTAAAAAGTTTAGCGATGGTGAGGTTAGTGTTCGCATTGAAGAAAATGTTCGTGGCAGAGATGTTTTCGTTATCCAACCAACAAGTTTTCCTGCCAATGACCACTTAATGGAACTGATTTTGATTATGGATGCTCTACGTAGGGCATCTGCTCGTCGAGTAACAGCAGTTCTTCCATATTATGGTTATGGAAGACAAGATCGCAAGGTGGAACCAAGAGTTCCTATCTCAGCTCGAGTTGTTGCAGATCTTATTCAGACCATGCTACCACATAGACTTTTGACTATGGATCTTCATGCAGACCAAATCCAAGGATTCTTTTCTATTCCAGTAGATCATTTGTATTTTGCACCTGTGCTTGCTGAATATATCAACTCAAAGAATCTACAAGACTTGGTCATTGTTTCTCCGGATTCTGGTGGAGCAGAGAGAGCAAGGTTTTTCGGTAAGAAAGTGAATGGTGGCCTAGCGATCATTGACAAGAGAAGACCGAGAGCCAATGAGTCCGAAGTTATGAATGTAATCGGTGATGTCAAAGGGAAGAATTGTTTAATTCTAGATGATATGATTGATACAGGTGGAACCATTGGAAAGGCAGCCAAGGCTCTAAAGGAAAATGGTGCACTTTCAGTTATTTGTTGTGCTACCCATGCTGTTCTTTCTGGCGAAGCACCGGACAAATTGAATGAGGCTAACTTTGATGAGGTGGTCTTATCCAATACGATTCATATTCCCGAATCTAAAAAAATCAATAATTTAAAAGTATTATCTACAGCTTCGCTCTTTTCAAGAGCTATTCAAATCATACACAACGAAGAATCTATCAGCAGTCTTTTTATATAAACAACGAGGAAATAAAATGGAAACTATACTAGTAAAAGCAACACTACGAACAGAGCAAGAAACAGGAAAAGGTGCAAACCATAGACTAAGAGCAAGTGGCATGATTCCTATCAATGTAATTGGTAGTGGCAAATCAACTCTTGGTTCAGTGAATGAAAAGGATATGAATAAAATCATAGAATCTGGAATTCGCCAAGCTACTCTGTTAAATCTTGAATTGGGTTCTAACACTGAAAAGGTTTTCGTAAAAGAAATTCAAAGATTCCCTCACACAGGTCAAATCAGACACATTGATTTTTATAAAGTCACTCCTGGTAAGAAGATTACAACTAGAGTTGCAATCGAAACTACAGGTGTTGCAAAAGGATCCAAACTTGGTGGACAATTCGACCACATAGTTAAACAAATCAAAATTAAGTCCATTCCTGAAGACCTAAAAGATATTATCACTCTTGATGTAACAAATCTTGATGTAGGTGATATGATCAAGGTAAGCCAACTTCCTGTTCCTAAAAGCTGGGAGATCATTGTTAACGGTGATCCTATTGTTGTATCTGTTATGAAAACAAGAGCTCTTCTTGCTCAAGAAAAAGCAGATAAAGATGCAGCTGCTGGCAAAGGCAAAGATGCCGGCAAGAAGAAAGGGAAATAATCCAAACTGAGATCGAATAGCGGAATAACCCTTTGAAACTCATCGTTGGATTAGGTAACCCTGGAGATAAATACAATAATAACCGGTCCAATATTGGATTTAAAATTTTAGATGTTCTAGCCAATAACACTGGAATAGAAATAAAAACTAAAAAAAAGAAATCCATTATTGGTCGTGGGGATTTTGAAGGCTCAGAGGTCGTACTTTTGAAGCCCCAAACATTTAGTGATCTCTCTGGAGAATCTGTTCTCTACATTGCTTCCTTTCTAAAGATCCAAGTCCAGGATATCGTTGTAATCCAAGAGGATGCGACTCTGCCTTTGGGAGCAATTGTAGTTCAGAAAGGTGGGGATTCCCAATCCCATCCAGGAATAGAATCCGTTGCAAAAGCTCTTAGATCTGTTAATTTTATTCGAATTCGTATAGGAATACAGAATAAGAAGTACAATGCTAAAAAGCGGGAAGAATTTTTGCGTGATGATTTTGAGCCTCTTGAGAACCTAAGTCTGATTCAGATAATAAACGATGCGGAAGCTGCCATTCGCTCTATTTCTTTAGGAGATATTGAGGAGGTTATAGAAAAATACCGCTTGGGTGCAGTCTAATGAAGGAGTCTATCCATGAACAAAAATATTAAAAATGTAATCCTTACCTTTTCTATCCTACTTCTTTTTCTCTTCCTCTTTATGAACCGAGAGAACAGTTTTTCCAAACCTACAGAAGTATCTTACTCCGATTTTTTAAATATGCTCGAACCTATTGATGGTAAGAAGCCGGTTGGTAAACTCATTCGCGATGAGGATCCCAAGAAACAACTCACGATAGAGAAAGAAACCATAGAGGGTTTTTATATTCCTGCTGATTCTAAAGATGGTAAATCCATCCCTTTCAAAACCAACATTGCTCCCATACAAGATGAGCTTGTCCAGAAGCTCAGAAAGGATAGAATTTCTTTCCAAGCCAAGGTCATAGAAGAAAATCGCTTTCTTAACATCCTAACAGCAATTATTCCTTGGATTCTTATTCTTGGATTGATTTGGTTTGTAATGATGAAACAATTGCAAGCCACAGGTAATAGAGCATTTACCTTTGGAAAATCCAAAGCAAAGATGAATGTAGACTCCAAAGTTAAGGTAACCTTTGATGATGTTGCTGGATGTGATGAAGCAAAAGTTGAGCTTCATGAAATAATTGAATTTTTAAAAGACCCTAAGAAGTTCCATGCCATAGGTGCGAGAATTCCTACTGGTGTCTTACTTGTTGGACCTCCAGGTACAGGAAAGACTTTACTTGCTAGAGCAGTTTCTGGTGAGGCAGGTGTTCCCTTCTTTTCCATTTCGGGTTCTGATTTCGTTGAAATGTTTGTTGGTGTGGGAGCTTCTCGAGTAAGAGATCTTTTTGACCAGGGTAAGAAGAATGCTCCTTGTATTATTTTCATCGATGAGATTGATGCTGTTGGTAGGCTTCGTGGTGCAGGATTGGGTGGTGGCCATGATGAAAGAGAGCAGACACTCAACCAAATGTTAGTCGAGATGGATGGTTTTGAAAAGAACGAAGGTGTCATTGTAATGGCAGCAACTAACAGAGCGGATGTTCTTGACCCTGCTTTGCTTAGACCAGGACGTTTTGACAGACAAGTTATGGTTGGTCTTCCTGATATCAAAGGAAGAGAAGAGATCCTACGCGTTCATGCGAAGAAAGTACCTATGACTCCAGATATTTCTCTCAACCAGATAGCTAGAGGAACTCCTGGATTCACGGGAGCTGATCTTTCTAATTTGATCAATGAGGGTGCCCTTCTCGCAGCCCGACGAAATAAAAAGCGAGTCACTCAAGCTGAGCTTGAAGAAGCTAGAGATAAAGTTATGATGGGACCTGAGAGAAGATCCTTTTTCATATCGGAAAAGGAGAAAGAAGTAATTGCCTACCATGAAGGTGGACATGCAATTCTTGCTAGCCTACTACCTTACACTGAACCCGTACACAAAGTAACCATTATCCCTAGAGGTGGTGCTCTTGGGCTTACCCAATCTCTACCTGCCGAAGAAAAACATATCCATTCCAAATTGTATTGGTTGGATCAGATTGTTGTGGCTATGGGTGGCTTTATAGCTGAGGAATACCAATTTGGAACTACATCCACTGGTTCATCAAATGATATTCAGTACGCAACCAACATAGCTCGTAAAATGGTCTGTGAATGGGGAATGTCAGAAAAGCTAGGGACTATCAATTATGCTGGTTCTCAGGACTCTGTTTTTGTGGGAAGAGACTATGGCCACAGCAACAAGGCAAACAGTGAAGAATTTGCTGGAATGATAGACCAAGAAGTAAAGAAGATTGTTCAGACAAGTCTTGATAAAGGCAGAGATATGGTTCGCAAGAATTCAAAGAAGTTGGAAAGCATTGCAAAAGCACTTCTAGCCAAGGAATCTATAGACCATGATGAGCTAACAGCAATTGTTCACCCTGCTAGTGAGAATGATAAGAAAAAATCCGTGGTCAAAGGAAATTCTAAATCTTCTTCTAAATCCAAATCAAACACTTCTAGAAATATTTCTAAGCCAGCTCTATCTACCTAAGATGCAGTATTGGCTTTTTAAGACCGAGCCAAATGTCTTTTCTATAGACGATCTCAAGAACTCTCCCAAGGCAACTTGCTTTTGGGAGGGTGTTCGCAATTACCAGGCACGTAATTTACTAAGAGATAGCATCCAGAAAGAGGATCTTGTTTTTATATACCACAGTAGGATAGAACCGCTTGGGATTGTTGGCATAGCTAAGGTTACCAAATCGGGCTACCCTGATCCCTTTGCTTTTGATAAAAATCACAAATACTTTGATCCTAAGAGTAAGCTAGAATCTCCAACTTGGTATGGAGTCGAGGTAACTTTTGTAGAAAAATTCTCTCGCACCATTACATTGAAAGAAATGAAAGAAACAACTGGCCTAGATAAGATGATGCTTACACAAAAAGGTTCTAGACTCTCCATTCAACCGGTGAGCGAAAAGGAATTTAAGATTATTCAAAAGCTTGCAGCGAAGTAATATTCTTATATACTAATCATAAACATAAAATGATCACACTCGGAATCGCATTACAACTTCCCTTGCATGAACCAATTTTAATTTTCTTTGTGGTTCTTTCTATTATTCTTATAACACCCATAGTATTAAAATTCTTCCACATACCAGCATTAACAGGAATGATTTTGGCAGGTGTTGCAATAGGGCCGCATGGATTTCATGTTCTCAATAGAGATACGAGTATTGTACTTTTTGGAACTGTAGGTCTACTATATATAATGTTCACTGCAGGTTTAGAAATTGATCTTAGTGACTTTAAGAAAAACCGAAATAAAAGTATGGTTTTCGGTGCTCTAACTTTTTTCATACCTATGCTACTTGGAACTCCGAGTGTTCACTATTTGCTTGGATACAATTGGACTTCATCTATTTTACTTGCTTCGATTTTCGCATCTCACACACTAATTTCATATCCTATACTCAGTCGAATGGGAATTTCAAAGCTTGAGACTGTCAATGTTACAGTTGGTGGAACATTAATTACCGATACTGCATCTCTCATTGTTCTAGCCGCAGTAGTTGGCTCAGCAGAAGGCAATGTTGATATTTACTTCTGGTTTAAGTTAATAATTTCCATAGCTATCTTTGCAATCGTAGTTTTAGCAGGATTTCCTATCTTGGGAAGGTGGTTCTTTCGTGCGGTTCAAGACTCAGTATCACAGTATATATTTGTTCTAGCCATGGTCTTCTTAGGTGCCATATTAGCAGAGTTAGCTGGATTAGAACCCATTATTGGTGCTTTCTTTAGTGGACTTGCACTCAATCGCTTAATACCGCACACATCTGCTTTGATGAATAGAACTGAATTTGTAGGGAATGCGATCTTCATTCCCTTTTTTCTTATAAGTGTTGGCATGCTTGTAAATCTAAGCAGTCTTTTCGAAGGCAAGACCGCTATTATAACTTCATCCGTTATGATAGTTATAGGATTAATTGCAAAATGGTTAGCTGCTTATCTTTCTCAGATAATCCTAAAATACAATAAGGTGGAACGAAATCTGATTTTTGGACTCTCAAGTTCTCGTGCTGCAGCAACTTTGGCAGCAGCCTTAATTGGATATAAAATCGGCTTTTTTGGTGAGGATGTATTGAATGGTACAGTTATAATGATTCTTGTCACTTGTTTGGTGAGTTCATTTATAGTTGAGAAAAATGCAAAAATCCTAGCAACTCAAAAGGAGGATAATTCTGATCAAACTGACCAAATAATTGAAAGAATTTTAGTACCTATCTCGAATCCAAAAACGGTTGAGAGTCTTATCAATCTTGCGGTACTAATAAAAAATCCCGAATCACAACATCCCATTTATGCTTTAGCTGTTGTTAGAGACAATAATGAAGCAAAGGATAGAATTCTATCTTCGACTAAGATGCTTGAAAAGGCTATTCAACATGCATCTGCTTCGGATACTCTTACTCAAATTATAACAAGAGTAGATCTCAATATTTCCAATGGTATTATAAGAGCATCCAAAGATATCATCGCAAGTGATATTTTGATAGGTTGGAATCCAAAGCTAACGGCAAAGGATAGAATTTTTGGAACCTTACTTACAAATCTTTTAGAAAATTCTGAAACAATGATTTGGGTTGGCAAATGGGATCTTCCTATGAACTCTGCAAGGAAAATAACTGTCATTGTTCCTGAATATGCACAGTATGAACATAATTTTGATTTATGGGTAGGTAAAATAAAATACCTTGCAAAGAATTTAGGTGGTAAATTAAATATTTACTCTTCTGAGAAAACATTGAAAAAAATCGAAGATACCTTAGTAGAGATTAAACAATCTCGAGATGTTGCCTATTTTCAATTTAAAGATTGGAAAGATATACTAAATATACGCAATTCATTAAGTAAGGATGATCTTCTCATTGCAGTGCTATCCCGAAAAGGAAGCATCTCTTATGATGAAACCATGGAAACTATACCAAGATTTCTTTCTCAGAATCTCAAAGATTCAAATTTTATATTACTTTATCCTTAATTTCTATCTGCCAGGATTTATGAATTTTCTTATCACGGAAATCATTTGGAACTGTCTGTTCCGAAAATTCTTGGCAAGAAAATTGCTCCATTAGTGCATCAGATAGTTTGAATTTTCTAAAATTTGTTGAGAAGAAAAGTATCCCGTCTGGATTAAGAAATTCCATCATTAAATTATTGATAAGTTTTGGATGATCCAATTGGAGATCAAAAACTTTTTCCTTTTTCTTTGTATTTGAAAATGTGGGCGGATCCAAAATAATCAAATCATATCGCCTTCTATCTTTCTTTAATCTATATGCATCCATCCAATCAAAGATATCAGAACATACTAACTCATTTTTATCTAAGGAAAGTTGATTGAGTTTTAGATTTTCTAAAATCCAATCGATATAAACAGGGGAACTATCAACACTTGTAGTAAAGCTTGCACCTGCTATGCTTGAATGAATCGTAAAGGCACCTGTATAACTAAAAAGATTAAGTATAGTTTTCCCTTGGGCAAGTAGGGCAACTTTCTCCCTAAGTGGACGATGGTCTAAGAACAAGCCTACATCTAAGTAATCAGTCAAGTTGATTTTAAATTTGGCAAGACCTTCCTTTACAATTTTAGTTTGGTAAGTTTTAGAAAGTTTATTGTATTGTGATAATCCTTTCTTCTTTTCTCGTAATTTCGTAAATAAATTATTAGGTTTAATTTGAAGAACTTCAATTATAATTTCTTCAATTGCTTGTATACGCTCATCCATGACTCTATCTGCTTCAAGAGAATTAATTGAGTCATTAGGCATATCATAAGGACCACGAAAATATTGAAGGACATAATCACCTTCATAATCATCAATCGCAACTGGAACTTGAGGAACATCCTTATCATAGATTCGATAACAAGAAATATTATTTTTCTTAGCCCACTTAGATAATTCTTTCTTATTTTTCTTAAGGCGATTGCGGAACATTTCTAGACCGCCTTCACCCAGAGATTTATTGTCTGAAGAAGAATGATTCTTCAAGTTAGAATGTTGTATGTCTTGGACAAGATCACCTATTTACGACCAATAAAGTAAATAAAGATGGCAGCAATTAACAATCCAAACGTTTCTCGAAATTCTTCTGAATCGAAAGCAAACTCATTGATTTGAAAAAACCAAATAAAAGACATTCCTAAATAAAAGGCAGAAAATCCAATCTGAAAATCTCGTGGTATCTCTTTATTAAAACGATACATAGCAAGAGTAGCAACAAATATATAGATCCCAAACCAAAGTATAGGATCTGGATCATTTAACTGTAAGTATGCGAATAAAGTAAAAAGTATTGTTGCTATGAATAGAAATATTTTCATGTACTTATAAATTTTAAAAATTGACCACTCTTGTCAATGCAAAATGATGTAAGCCTATGATAAAAATTTTCTGTGATGGAGCATCCAAAGGAAATCCAGGACCTGCTTCCATTGGAGTTTGGGCAACAAATGATAAAGGCTCAGGGAATGATGGAGAATCTGTTTTTGAAATCTCCGAAGCTATAGGTAATACAACGAATAATATGGCAGAATGGAAGTCTCTGCTTCGCGCTGTTGAAGTAGCTTTAGAAAAAAATCACAATCAAGTTCAAATCTTTATGGATTCAGAGTTAGTTGTAAAGCAAGTCTTGGGAAAATATAAAGTAAAGAAGCCTGAATTCATTCCTTTTTGGAAACAAATTCAAGAGAATAAAAAGAAATTTTCTTCTTTTTCCATACAACATGTTTTTAGAGAACAAAATAAGATGGCAGATTTATTAGCGAATCAGGCTCTTCTTTAAAAATTTACTTTACAAGTCAATTCTCCGATACAGCATAGAGGCATGGAAGGTTTACTGCCACCTATAGAAATTTTGCGAAGCGTTGGCTTAAAGGTTACAAAAAATCGAGAGCAGGTTCTTCATATCTTATTAGGAACTGATAGACCACTCAACCACCACGAAATTATGGAAAAGCTCCCTAAGGAGCAATCCTGGGACAGAGTAACCATTTACAGGGCACTTTCTGACCTAGAAGAGAAGCATATTTTGAATACTATGCTTACTGGAGAAAGAGTTACCTACTTCGAGCTCAAAGAGGACCTCAATTCTAAGAAGCACCATGGACATATTGTCTGCGATACCTGTGGACGAATCGAATGTGTAGAGAAACTAGACAATCCCTTTCCTAAGAAATTGCAAGGTTTCAAAGTCCAAACCATGGACATCACCTTCCATGGAATATGCAAAGAATGCCAAGACTAAGCTAATCTAGCCTTTCATGCCAAATGTAATAGACTACCAACTGCCTTTACATTTAATTCCTAAAATTGAATCCAATAATCTTTTATATATTACCCAAACCTTAAATCAGATAGGTGAAGAGTGTTTACTAGTTGGTGGTTCTGTTCGTGATCTGGTCTTAGGAATAAAACCTCATGAATATGATTTAACAACCTCAGCTCTTCCTGAGACAATAAAATCCAAATTCAAGAGAGTTTTTGATACAGGTATCCTTCATGGAACTGTAACTATTGTTATAGACAATCTTTCTTATGAAATTACAACTTATAGAACAGAGCAAGGTTTTAGCGATGGAAGAAGACCTGATTCTGTAAAGTTTGGCGCTACACTTGATGAAGATCTAGAGAGACGGGATTTTACAATCAACTCATTAGCATATGATTTTGTGAGTCAAAAACTTGTTGATAACCACAATGGATTGCATGATATTCAGAATAAAATAATCCGCACCATAGGTGACCCTATAGCCAGATTTACCGAAGATGGCCTGAGACCTATACGTGGCATTCGATTCGCCTCTACTCTTGGATTTACAATCTCCCCCGAAACAGAGGCAGCTTTTAATCAAACCTCACAAATAACTAGTAAGGTAGCCGTTGAAAGATTTGTACAAGAATTACAAAAAGTTCTTCTGAGTAAGTCCCCAAGATTAGGTCTTCAAAAAATCATAGAATACCAATACTTTCCCATTTTCACAAGTTATAAACCAAGAGATCAGCCAAATTGGGATCTAGAAAAACTTTTCGAAATAGCACCTAAAGAATGTTTGGGTTTAATGTGGGCGATTGCAAAAGAAATTTGCTTCAGTGACACAAAAATGACTCTCCAGAAAAATCTATATCGAGAACTGAAATTATCAACAGCTATTGAAAGAGAGGCACTTTTATTCGGGAATCTCTTCCCAGTTCTACTTTCTTATTCATCAAAAAGTATTTCTAACTTTGAACTGAAATCAAATTTACTCTCACCTATTAAACAATTCTACCAATCCCAAAATTCTGAATCTCTTCCCTCCGTATGGAAATTTTTAATTGATTTCTTTCATCATTTTCAATCAACAATTGCGGATCAAATCTCTAGAATCACTAGGGATCAAGATCCTTTGGTACTGGCTGATTTAGCTGTGAACGGGGAATGGATTCAGAAAAGCTTTCCACAAGCACAGGGCAAAGAAATTGGCACAATTCTTAGAGCTATTCTCGAATTTATTTGGGAAAATCCAGAAAAAAACTCTGAAAAAAAGATCCTTGTTCATTTAAACTCCCTGGATTCTTTAATCAAATAGCTTATTTATTATACAACTTGGTAGTATTTCACCTTGAATTGTTCATTAACTAGGAAATAAATTTTTGATCTTCTGAGTTTCCTTATATAAAACCGTTCAAAATGTTTATTTATTAGGAATCTTCAAACTGGTACACCTTTTGCATTCTTATCCTCGAATAGGAGAAATAGAATGATGATAAAGTTTTTTTCGAGACTTACCATTTTTGGTCTCATTCTGGGATCGACTGCACTTTTGGCACAAGCTAAGCCACAACCAGCACCTGCTGTTGTAGCTGCGCCTGCTAAGCCAGTCGAAAAACCATGGTATGAGAAAGTAGAATATTCTGGATTTGTTGACGTAAACTACATGTACAACGCAAACAATAAAGAAGGACGAAACCCTGATGCAACAGGTGGGCTAAATACCTACAATAAGCAATTCCAAGTTGCTGCTGTAGAATTAGACATAGAAAAAGTTGCTGACAAAGAATCCCCTTGGGGCTTCCGTGTTGACTTCCAAAATGGAACCAACAACCCTTACCAAGAAAATCCTTATACTGCTGTAGGTGGAACTTACAACATGAACTTGTTACAACAAGCTTACGTTTCTTTCTACTTTGATGTATTGGAAGGACTAACAGTTGATGTAGGAAAAATGGCAACTCATATTGGTTATGAAGTTATTGAATCTATGGATAACTTAAACTATAATGTTGGTTACATATTCTTTAACACTGTTCCTTTTATCAATACTGGAGCTAGAGCTAATCTTGCATTAACCGAAGACTGGTCCTTAGGTTTCTTTCTTTACAATTCCGCTGGGGGAACTGGTTCCGACGCAGCAGCCTATGCAGCTGGAAAGAATGGTTACGGTGATGGAAATACTCGTAGAAAAGCAGTTGGAACTCAACTTTCTGGAACAATCGTAGAAGGTCTTCTGGATATTACTTGGAACACTTTGTATGGTATTGATGGTGTAAATGGTCGTCAATCCAATGCAAATGTTTGGGCAAGTGAATATACTGGTATTCCACTTCTACCCAAAGAAGCAGGAAGCAATGATTATTGGTTAATCAATAACGTTATCCTTGAAATCACTCCAACAGACGGTGTATACATTGCTCTTGACTATACCCAAGGGGAAAAGAGTGGAGCAGCTGGTAATGCAAACGATGGTAAAACTTTTAATACATCTTTGTCACCCAATGCATTATCTCTAACTCGTGATGATGAAGCGGTAAAGTATACTTACAGAACTTATGGAGTTTGGGCAAAGTATGACTTCTCTGATGAATTTGCACTCGCTTTACGTTATGAAAGAATCGATGATTCAAGAAACGGCGGAGCTCTTGGTGTAGGTGGTAGAATTGGAGCAAATGAAAGATACGACCAACAATACTTACTAGGTCAAACTGGTAACAAAGCGGCTGGAAGATTCTTCTTAGGTTCTGCTCAAACGTTTACTGTAACTCCTACTTACTATTGGGGAGAAAACGTAATTGTTAAATTGGATCTTAGAAGAGATCAAGCACAAGGTCAACAATTTGTTAACGAAAAAGGACAACCATCTAGTCACCAGAACGGTGCTACTTTAGGTATTGTCGCTAAATTTTAATAGGAGAAACGGCATGAAAAAGATGAATTTAAAATTACTACTCGCCGCTTCCTTGGTTGTAGCTTTCGCTACTTCTTGCACTCAGTCTAGTGCGGAGTCTAAGGAAGATCCTGCGATCCTACAGTTTGCAGCAACACAAATTGCTAATGCAAATGGTGTAACCCTAGACAATGAAACTGGCGTTTGCTTAGCGAATCTAGCAGCTATGAATACCTGTGTTGGTGGCGCCGGTCAAGGAGAAGGATACAACGGAAGTCTATGCTCTGATGCCCCTACAACTAGAGCTAAGTTAGCTTTGGCTGAAACAACTACATGTATTGCTGGAAAAATCAATGATACAAAGTGTAATCTATCTGCTAATAAGTATATAGATAAAGCGGCAGCTAAAGGTACTTTCGATGAATGCACAGGCGATATCTAGATTAAGATTAATCTAAGATTTACCTAAACAAATGGAATCCCAAGTAGCAATACTTGGGATTTTTTATTTTTTACTCTCTTCTTGAATATTCTTTTCTGAGTTAATTCTATTCTCTCGATTTTGCACTAGTTTCTTAATACTAAAACCAGTCTCTACACCATCGGGTGGAATGTGATTTACACGATCAACTTTTCCTCTTCGAATAATAACAGTAATTTGATCATCAGGGTCCGATTCAGGTGCATATTTCGAGATAGGCCTATTATAAATCAAATAATCCCTTTGGTCACCACCAGAGTGGGTTTCATCCGGTTCACCCAAATAAGAGATCACATATCGCTTTGTTTTCGATTGTAAGGCTCCCTTGATCTCTTCTCTAAGTTTAAGACCTGCAAGCTGTTCTTGGCTTAGTTCTTCTCTTTGTTTGCGTTTGATTTCTTGCTCAGTAAGCAGGTCTTGTTCCGATTTTTGTAAAAAGGTGGAGCACTTCACCTCATCTTGAAAAGTCTCCATACAATTTTTGAATAAATCTTCTCTATTGGAAATTTTGACGTCTTGAGTTGCACAATTAAGAGAAACTCCAACACATACAAGCAATGGAATATTATAAATTTTAGAATACATGATCGATTAACCTCTCTTGTTTCTTCGACTTGACTTTCTCTCACTAGCGCCACCAGCGCTTACTGAGACAGAAACTTTAGGTTTCGTGGATAGTTCTGAGGGAGAGGAGCCTGGTAAGATTCCTCCTCCATTGGATTTGTTCCCGAAAGTTGACATTCCTTGGTGGTGTTCTTCCCCAATTTTTCTATATTCCTTAGACTCTTCTTTGATGGGAGCATTTTCAGTTACTTCAACGCGGAAGAGGAAAGTAATGATTTCCAGCTTTAGGCTCTCTACCATAGCATCAAACATTCGAAATCCTTGGAGTTTGTATTCGACTAAGGGGTTCTTTTCACCATAACCCACCGCCCAAATTCCATCTCGAAGATGATCCATAGCATAGAGATGCTCTTTCCAACGGTGGTCCATGATATCTAAGAAAATATTTCGTTCCAAAGATTTCCAAACATCTTCCCCGATTTGAACCGAGCGATTTTTATAAGCTTCTTTTAAGCTTGCAAAAACATCATCGAATAATTGCAACTGGGGTTTAGCAACTTTCTGGTAGGAGTCTGTGGAGATTTTAGATTCAATTCCAAGAGATCGTATCCATTCATTCAAGCTATCTAAATCCCAGGCTGAAACATTGTTTCCTTCGCAGCTTGCAAGAATTTGTGATTCTGTAATCTCTTCTATATACTCCGTAACCTTGGAATGAACTGATTCTTTTTCGAGAATATTATTTCGAATTTCATAAATAAACATTCTTTGACGATTCATGACATCATCATATTCTAATAAATGCTTTCTTATATCAAAGTTATGACCTTCCACTCGCTTCTGAGCTTTTGCTATAGCAGATGAAACCCATGGGTGCTCGATCTCTTGTCCTTCAGGCATCTTTAAAGATGTCATTATCTTAGAGATCCTATCTGAACCAAAGATTCGCATCAGGTCATCTTGCAGGGATAGATAAAATCTACTGGAGCCTGGATCTCCTTGTCTACCAGATCGACCACGAAGCTGATTGTCAATCCTTCTAGATTCGTGACGCTCTGTTCCGATAATGTGTAAGCCACCGGCTTCTTTAACTATGGTGTTCTTCTTCTTCCACTCGGTAGCCTCATTGAGTATGGTTTGGCAATGAGTCTTGAATTCTTGCTTTTGGATTCTTGCCATCTCAAGATTTGCTTCTTCTATTTTATTCTTTAGAACCATATCTCGGAAAGGAATCAATTCATGGTGTCTCTCGGCTAATTCTTCTATGGACTCTTTGTACTTTTGTGAGCCACCAAGAACGATGTCCGTTCCCCTTCCCGCCATGTTAGTTGCAATTGTAATCGCACCTGGCTTACCAGCATTTGCAATAATTTCTGCTTCTTTCTCATGGAACTTCGCATTCAAGACATTATGCGTCAAACCTTGGGAAGTGAGCAGTTGGCTTAGTGCTTCAGATTTTTCTATAGAAACAGTTCCAACTAAAATTGGCTGCTTATTTGCATTTCTCTCTTTAATCTCATCGGCTATGGCAGCGAATTTTTCTTTTTCGGTTTGGTAGACTCTGTCTCCATTGTCGATTCGTTTCACGGAAACATTGGGAGGAATCACAACAACATCGAGAGAATAAATCTTATGGAACTCTTCTGCCTCGGTATCTGCCGTTCCAGTCATACCAGCTAACTTATCATAGATTCGAAAATAATTCTGAAATGTAATAGATGCTAAAGTCTGAGACTCCCTGGCTATGGTAACAGCTTCTTTGGCTTCAAGAGCTTGGTGTAAGCCATCTGAATACCTTCTTCCTGGCATGAGTCGACCAGTGAATTCATCAACAATAATAACTTCACCACCTTGCACTACATAATCAACATCCTTCTTGAAGATATAATGTGCCTTTAAGGCTTGGTGAACGTGGTGAACTAGATCCACGTTTTCAGGAGCATAAAGATTTTCTATGGATAGTAATTTTTCAACACTACTAACACCTGTTTCTGTAAGCAAGGCACTTCTTGCTTTTTCATCAAGTTCATAGTCTTCCAATTCTTTTAACTTAGGAATAACCTTATTGACTCTTGTGTATTTGTCTGTAGTCTCATCGGTTGGTCCAGATATAATGAGGGGGGTTCTTGCTTCATCAATTAAAATGGAGTCTACCTCATCCACAATAGCAAAAAAATGATCTCTTTGAACCTTATGTTCTTTGAAAGAAACCATATTATCCCTTAGATAATCAAAGCCATATTCATTATTGGTTCCATACGTAATATCGGAAGCATAGGCTTCTTGTCTTAATTTATGATCCATATCATGCTGTATAATTCCTACAGATATGCCCAAGAATTCAAATATTGGTTTCATCCAATTCGCATCTCTACGCGCCAAATAATCATTCACTGTTACAACATGTACGCCTTTACCGGCAAGTGCGTTCAGATAAATTGCCAATGTTGAAGTAAGAGTCTTTCCTTCCCCAGTCTTCATTTCAGCAATCTTTCCATCATGAAGAGCAATACCGCCCATCATTTGAACATCAAAGTGACGCATACCCATAGTTCGAACTGAGACTTCTCGAACAGTAGCAAAAGCTTCGGGTAAAATATCATCCAAGGTCTGACCCTGTGCAAGCTGCTCTTTGAACTTGATTGTTTGCTTACCAAGCATTTCATCAGATAATTCTTTCAAGTTAGGTTCGAGTGAGTTAATCCTTGCTACAATAGGAGCAATTCTTTTCATATCTCTTTCGTGTTTGGATCCTAAGAAGAACCCCAGTAATTTATCGATCATCGATTAAACCTCATTTTCAATCATGTTGCGGAAGATAACTTTTGATGTTGCTTCCATAGTTTTTAATTTATCAAGCCAATCCTGCGGATTGACATTTGCAGTACGAATAAATTCTTTGTGAACATTCTTCCATACATTCAACATATCTGCATTAGGCTCCAAATGTGCTTGGATACCGAACACTCTGTCCTCATAAGAAAACATTTGAGAAGAATATTTATCAGAAGAGAGAAGATGTTTTGTTCCATTAGGGATAGCAAAGGTATCTTCATGCAGATGAAAAGCTGAGATGGAATCTGACTGGATCCCTCGGAAGACTGGTGAAGATTTATCCAAAATTTTGCAATCAGAGAATCCAACCTCAGGTCCCTGCTCTCCTTTAGTAACTTGGGAACCCATAACCTGAGCAATAATTTGCGATCCCAAACAAACCCCAATCAGCTTAGTCTTCTTCAAGCTTAGGACACCTTCCACCAAATCGAAATAAGGTTCAAAAAAATGAAATAAGTCAGGGTCAGAGACAGACTGAGGTCCACCCATAAGCAGAATAAGGTCAAAATTCAAATGAGAATAAGGAATTAAATGCAATCCTTTCTGGTATGCATTATGGTAGGTTATGCGATATCCTTTTTCCTTTAGAATATCAGCAATGAGACCAGGTCCTTCGCAATCAATAAATCGAACAACAAGGCATCTCATAGATTTCTTGCTCCTAAGGTATGAAAGAAAAATTGTATTCTTGGATCTGAATCAATTTGAGAAATTTCTTCTTTCTCAGATAAAGATCCTATAAAATTATAATAGATATTCCAAGGTTTGGTTCGGATAAGAATGGTTTCTGGAGTTGCTGTAACAAAGGCTTCATTGGATACAGCAAAGGGTCGATTCATAAGTAAAATCGGTATCGAAATTTTGCGCTTAATTACCTCTGCTTGCATGATTGCCTTAGCACGGGCGAGTGGTTCCTCGGTTTGAAAGTCTCCCGATGTTGTTTCGGAGACCTGAATGGGATCTACCACCAAAAATAGACCAAATTTTGGGTCCTTTTTCAAACGGGCATGTATCCTTTCCAAGGCAGGCAATTCTTTGAAACATGGGATACAAGTTGGCGAGTAGACATTGAGTGCAAGAGTCTCAAAACCAGTATCAGCAAGAGTAACAACTTGGTTAGTCGCTAGATCTATCCCTGTCCAATTCGCCTCTAGACCCATCTGAGATTTGGGAGAGTCCAAACAGTTGGCAACTAAGAAAATGGTAGAAAGAAGGAATACAAATAATCGTGACATAAATTTGGGGGAGAGCCTTTATTTCCAAAGTAGAATGAAACCCTTCGTAAGCAAGCTTTTATGATTTAGACTCTTGACAATATGCCCTCATTTTTTAGACTGGTGTTCTGCAATCTTTTTTTTAGGATCCAAGGAAATTATGAGCCAAAACAACGACTTTGATATCGTGAAACTTATAGAACTATCTAGACATAAGAAATACGAGAGTACAGTAGCAGGATTTGGTGCCATAGACAAGCTCGAAAGAATCGCAATCCCTAAGAAAATGAGATCTCGAAAGATTGCTGTGCAAGCTCTTCATGCTCTTTCGGAGAACCTAGTTCAATACAAATACCTATCCTCTGATGAGAAAGATAGCATTCAGGCTGAAGTTAACCGTAGAAATCCGAATTATAACCGAAACAATCCAATTCTTGCCCCTACTTCTGCCCCTATTTCCGATGAAATCTCAGAAGAAGATGAACTTCCCGCTGATGAAACTGCCTTCAAGCCAGACTATGTAGATGATAGATACAATGAAGATAATATGCAAGAAGAAGGCGACATTGATGATGAGGACGAAGATGATGACGATGCAGATGATGAGGACGAAGAAGAGGAAGACTAGAAGATTCCTTACAAGCCTATAACAGACTCCAATGATCGTGTAGTTAATTACTATCATTCTGAGTCTGAACTTTGGATTCACTCCAAGAAGAATCCAACCCAAGAAGCCTCAAGACAAATTTCTGAAATCCCCCCAATCTCTCTAGAGAACCTAGCTATCATAGGCAATGGAGCCTTATTCTTTTTAGATTCTTTTCTGGAAAGCATAGACGCAAATTCTACCAAATTTTCGAACTTAAAATACATTCATTACTTAGAACCTATTTCAGAAATCGCTAAGGATACTTTATTCCTAGTTAAGCTAAATTCTATACAGGAGCAGTTTAGCAAGAAAGGTATTGAATTGTATCTTTATTCCTCGGAAGAAGATTTTTCGATGAACCTAAAAGAATATCTTCAGAACAATTTGAATTTGTTAGCTGATCGCAAAAGTTCCCTATTTTTATATTGCCATCCATTTTACAAAAGACAGTTTCCTGAACTTTGCCAAAGACTTGAACAATTTGTCCGAGATCTGATTTCGAACTCCAAGACTCATTCAATAGGTATTAATTCCAAAACGATAGAACATTTTGCACATACATGGACTTCCCATTACTTCCAAAATCTACTTGAACTAAGTACGCTTCGTATCCTAAAACCAAATCAATTCTCTGGAAAGCTTCCGGCAATTTTTGTTGGAGCTTCTTCTTTATTGGAGAACCAATGGAAATGGATTCTTGAAAATAGGGATTATATATTTATATTCTCATCAGACACAGCTCTAAGAACTCTTCTGATATTGGGTATCATTCCAGATTCAGTAGTAAGTGTAGATTCAGGAAGGGGAACACATTTTCATCTCATGGAGGAGATACCATTATCTGTAAATGTTTTTACATGGTTAGGTGGTTCGCGCATCCAATGCAAAAACCAAGAGAATCTCTTTCTCTTTCTTACAAATCATCCTCTTGACCAATGGCTAGCGCAAATAAATGGAATCCCTGATTCATGGATCATTGACAATCCTAGTAGAAATATAGCAGGGATGTGCATTCGCCTTGCAAAATACCTAGGATTCGAAACAATCTTTCTTGCAGGTTTTGAACTTAAATCCCAATTGGATAAAACTCATGTTAGAGGGACAGGTTATGAATCTTATGCTCTGCCTCTGCTCCACAGAAAGAAAACTCTAGCTTCCTTTTATCCAAGAAAGGTTTATGGGAAGAATTTTTCACAAAAGAATACAGACTCTCTGAATGCCATACAAAATACGAAAGATATAAATGTAATAATCTTGAAGGAATCACTTTCAAGGTTTTATCCTTTTGATAAAAATTCAGAAAAAAATCAATTCACTAGCTCAAACAAAAACCAACTGCAATTCCAAGAATTCAATCCACCTACCTCTCTGTATTTAAATTCTATTGCAGGCAAAGAAATTTCTGGAATTAGTAACAAAGTTGTAAAAAGGTACCTATTTCAATTCTTAACAAAATAAGAATGTAAATTTCCCTATTGCAACTAGGATACCTTAGATGTTTTTCTATTCCAAAATCGCATCGCTATTTCTCGATTTTTCGCTTCTTCTTCTCTAGATCTCTCTCTTTCCACTGCAAGAAGGATTTCTTCTACTCTTCTCTGCATCATTTCTCGCAATTCATCGTGGTTCACCATATTCGTTTTCTCCTATACCAAAAGAATACGATACCACCCAGACAAAATTGCTTTGATTTCAAAAAAATATTTGCAAGCTAAAACATTTCATTTATTTTGAAGGTAAGTGAATACCAAAATCAACTCAGAAGAAGTCCTTAAGCAGCTCCAATCGGGCGAAGATGTAACGATTAAATACCAATTTGTTTCGGAAAGCATCACCCAAGAGGTATATGCTATGCTCATTCACATTTTAGGTGGAATTGATAAATTATACCTTGTTGAAGTCGTTTACACTGTCATCAAGGAAGCCTTAATGAATGCCACCAAGGCAAATGCAAAGCGACAGTATTTTCTTTTGAAAAATTTAGATATTACCAATCCTACTCAATATTTCCAAGGAATGAATGGATTTCGAGAAGAAATTATCATGAAGTGGAACGATCAAGAGGACAATCTCACTGGTTCCAAGTATTTCATAGCCTTAAGAATGAGAATTAAGAACAAGGAAATGATGATCCTTGTTGAAAATAATGCTCCACTTCTCCCAGAAGAACAAGAACGAATTCAGAAACGTATCGATTCAGCTAAAATGTACAATGATCTCTCGGAGGCATTTATGGATATGGGAGATACTCAGGAAAGTGCAGGACTTGGTATCATACTTAGCCAATTACTTCTTAAAAATTCAGGAATAGGTCAAGAAAAATTTAAAATCACCAGCACTCCTAAAGAAACACGCGTTAGCTTGTTAATTCCTGAGAACACAGTTCCTCTAGAAGTCTCCAACAAAATTAAGACTAAAATCCTCAATGAGATGGATGGTCTACCTCCCCTTCCTCAATCTCTTACTAAAATTATCAATCTATGCAACAACCCTGACTCTGATTTGAATGTGATAGCCTCTGAAATTGAGAAAAATCCAGCACTATCAGCCGACATTTTGAAACTATCAAACTCAGCAGGCTTTATGAGCAGAAGCAGAGTAAATACAATTCTGCAAGCTGTAAAAGTTGTAGGTTTAAAGAACATCCGTAACCTACTTTATGTTACTGGTGTGAGAAAGGTTATGGAAGGTCAATATGGTAAGATCCAAGAAGTATGGGATCATTCCAATAGAGCTTCATATTATGCTCGTTATATTTCCAATGAATCAGGACGACTCAAGATAGGTGATATAGTTGCAGTAGGAGGACTGCTTCATGATCTAGGAAAATTATTGCTTCTTTCTATTGAAAAAAATCTATTTAATAAATTAATTGCATACCAAAAAGGTAAAGAAATGAATAATTCAACTTTACTTGAAGAAATTTCCCTAGGAATCAGTCATGCAACCCTAGGTGCCCAACTAGCCAAGAAGTGGGACTTCCCAGAAGACCTCATAACAATTATAGACTATCATCACAAACCCTTTGTTACACCAGAACCTTATAAGGAAATTGTTGAATTGGTGTATATTGCAAATATGATGGCAGATGTGCAAGATGCCAAGCGTGGTTATTTTACTATTGATCCTGTTTTACTAAAGAAATTTACAAATATTGATTCCTTAGAAAGTTTCCAAGCCTATCTTGATCGTGTAGAAAAGGGCTACCAACACAGCATCAATGAAGAAAAGCAACTTTCTGGTTCATGATTCAGATTCAAAATCTTTCTTATTTACGAAATGATGAATCTATTCTTAAGCAAATCAATTTAGAAATTCTTCCAGGCCAACATTGGATTCTTCTTGGAAGAAACGGTGCTGGCAAAACAACTCTCATCAATTTGTTATACGGTTATATATGGCCAAGTTCGGGTAAGATAACTGTATTCGGAACGGAATATGGCACAGAACCTCTACGCCCCATACAAGAACAAATTGGAATCTTACAATCCAACCAACAGAGCAATCTACTCCAAAGAAATCTTACAACATTGGAAATACTCATCTCAGGATTGCATTCCAATTTAGGAATTTATAGAGAGATTACAGACAAAGATATTGCGATTGCCACGACTCTTTTAGAACAGAATGATCTTAGTCATCTTAAAGATAGAAATTTTCAAATTCTATCTAGTGGAGTAAAATCCAAAATCCTATTGCTAAGATCCATCATTCGCAATCCTAAACTATTGATACTCGATGAGCCAACGTCTTCCTTAGATATAAAGGCATGTTATGAATTCTTTCAGTTACTAGAGAAAATTATTGTAAAGCAAAATATAACATGCGTTCAAATTGTACATAGATTAGAAGATATACCCAAGTATTTTACTCATATTGCTATGATGAAAAAGGGAGAAATTCTCTATTCAGGAAAGATAGATTCTACTTTGAATCTGCAGAATCTATCTAATCTTTATGATTTACCTCAAGATTGGTTTCAATCTTTCCAAGTATTTAATTCTTCGATGCATTGAAGAAACTAGATTGAGAGCAGCCAGCAGCTCCAACATCCACTATCGATTTATCAGCATTGAAGCAGAATAATTGCCACCATCTTCCCACTTGTCCATTGCCCACTACATAAGAACGAACCAAGCCGTTAGAACGATAAACTCGAACAATAGCTCCAGATTCATACAATTCCGCATAATCTGTACATGATCCAAAAAAGTTTCTCGCCTTACATTCTCTAGACCAATTGTAAACACTGTAACCTCTTCGAGATTGAGACCATGTTGAGCCCTTCAAGGTCACTGTTTCTGGACCAAATCCTGTAACAACGTCTACATCAAGCGTCAGATCTCCACCTAATTTTACTTTGTCGTTCCATACAACTTGATTAGGTGCTGAACTACCATATTCCAAATGCGAGTCTAAATCTCTAGGCTCAGCATTCCAAGATAGTACAACTCTTACTTCATCTGTATTCAGAAGTGGCGATACTAGTATATTTTGGCTTGCTGGAGTATCTGCTCCAGCACTGACTACTGTTCTATAAGCGCTTGCAACATTTGCACCTTTTACTTCAAGAGTATAATTACCAGCAGGGACATTTACTATGGCGAAAGATCCGTCATTTGCCGTTAAGGAGGATGGCAAAATGGTAATTCCATCTTGTGCAGTAGCTAATGGACCTGATGTAACATTGATTCCTGGTCGAAGATAAACTTGTAAGCCACTCATTCCAGAAGAAGAATTCGTAATTGCATTGATTGCTCTTCCTGCAATAGAAGCAGGAAGTTGAGAACCTGGTACCATAGTAATTATATCAAAGTTGGTTGTAGTATTCGCTTGAATATTCACCAATCCTTCAACAGTTACATAACCTGCTGATATAAATCGAACCTTCCATTGCCCAGCACTCAGATTAAACACACTGTATTGTGGTGCATTGGAAAAAGAACTAAGCCCTGAAGATAAAGAGGATGGTTGAACGCCTGTTAATGGACGCAATCCAGACACAGGATGTATAATTTCTAAATTATAAGCTCCATTAAAGCTAAAACCACCAGGTAATTTTATGGAACCTGTTAGGTTGCCTGTTCCTATATTTGGTACAAGTCCTATACTTACTGGCCTTGTATTTTCTTGAGAAGGTACATTTATTGAAACAAATTGATCCTGATATCCATTTCCTGAAACTTTCAATATATAATTTCCAGGATTTATATTATTGATAGTGAAACTTCCATTGCTATTTACAGAAATTCCAGTTACAATTTGGTCTATACGAGGCTGTTGCAATCGATTGCCACTTGGGATAGAACAATTTAAGGTTGAAATTCCATCTGATGAAGAACAATCTCTTCGAATGTCCGCAATGAATTCATTAGATGAACCATATCTACCTAGTTCAACTGATGCTGATCCAATTCCAGCAGTGGATATAGCATTAAAAATACTTCCAGTGATTTGCTTTCTAGGGAGATGATTTACATTTGAAGACAGACTAAATACTACTGGTGAACTAGAATAAGAATTCGTAGCTACCATGCCATTGTCAGCTCCAAAGGATGCAGAACTTATATGTCCAAGAGGATCAATGACCAAAATTTGGTAGGAACTTTGTTTAAAATTATAATCCCCATTGACTTCATGAATGGAGGATGATGCTGTTCCCACTATACTTCCTGCACTTGATAAGGAAGTTGCATTTAGAACTGGCAAACCAGCAATAATACTAGCACCAGCAAAGGCATTGATAGCAACTCCTGCTCTCGCTTGGTCATTCGGCAGACCTGTTGGTAGAACTACAACTTTTGAGGATCCATTGAAAGAGTAGGAACCAGAAGTAGTTGTCGTAATGTGGGCTACTGCATTTCCTGATGAATCCGTATTGCCGAGCAAGATAACAAATATACCAGAAAGATTATGGTTAGTTACACTCAGTGAACCTATAATTTGGTCTCGGATATTGATAGTACCTGCAATTTGAGATCGCTTTGTTGAAGCTAATAAGAGAAAGGATCCTGCATTGTAGTCTTGTCCATTTAAGGTTAGTGTCAATGGATTGCTGGTACAATTGAGATTTCCACCACAGTAATTAGAATAACCAGGAGCAGAAATATAATAAGCCCATTTGCCAGCCGCTGCTGTAAAAAATACAGATTGATCTTGCCTAACTTCATATACCTTGTTTGCATATGTGGAATAATTCCATGGACCAGAACCTTGGTTAGTTGCAACACAAGTAGCAGTAAAATTATTTGCAGCACATATACCTAAACCCGCTTCTACTAACCAAAGCTTTATTAAATCTCGAATCTGGTCATCATTCATAAGATACAAAAGATTGGAAGGAGCTTGGTTGTTTGCAGGTCGAAAATTAATTACAGAACCAGGAACGTAGGAGAGGGTACCATCTGTTACTTGCCCAGTTATATTCGATTGTCTTGGTGCAATATAAACTGTGGGGAGATTTACAATTTTGTTTCCCCCAGAAGAATGGGGAGAAAAAACAAATGAACTTGAAGCAGGATAGGTGATTGTATTTCCAGCAGATCTTCCTGTAATCTGGATAGAGTATACTCCAGCACTTAGATTACTTGCAACAAAAGAATAAGCACCCGATCCAGTGATAGATGTTGAAGAAATTAAACTTCCTGAAGAATTGTAAAGTTGAATTGTATAAACTGTACTTACATCACCACTCAAGGCCGCGTTGATTATTGATCCACTTATAGTTGCAGAAGAACTTGTAGCAGCCAGCCATTGCAGACTAGATGTAGGAACTACAACCTGAGTTGGTATAGAAGCGTTTGTTCCTTCAAAACTAAAATGAATATCGATACTTGTAGAAGAAAAATTCTGACCATGAGCTAAAAGACCAGAACCATCCAGATTTACAGTATAATTTCCATTGATTAAATTTGTAAGATTGATGGAGTAGTTTCCGGAAGAATCTGTGGTTGTACTTGCAATAAGATTTCCTTGGGAATCGAGGATTTCAACAGCCACTCCTTCCAAGGGACCAGCATTTACAAATACATCTCCCGAGAATCCAGCAGTGTTTACAGTTCCTGCAAAAATTGCTGGACCTGAAGTATAAAATAACCTCTCTGCAGCTATAGATCCAACATTAACAATTGTTATTGACTGAAAACTGGTAGGATCAAATGTAAAAAGAAAATCTTTGTGTGAGTAATTTAATCCAAAGCCAGTTTCTATGAGAACTCGGTAGTTGTTATTTGGTAAATTATTGATATCGAATTGAAAGCTTCCATCAGCAAGAAGTTTTTGACTAGAAACAATAGTAGCGTTGGGAGCAACCAATTTGACGGTTATTGCTGTAAAATCTAAACAATTCGGAACAGAAGGTGCTCCCATTTGTCCACAAACATCTCCAGAGGGCTGGTTAGCAATAGTTGCATAAAAAAATCCTCGAATTGATGCAGCACCTGAAGTCGGTACTTCTTGCTCTGCTAGAGAACTCGGAATAGTTCCACTTCCTGGGTTGTTCCCCAGGTTCTCAGGTAGAGGCACCCCATTGGAATCAACATTGACATCACTAACAGATGTTCCACCACCAGCTGCTAATAACAGCCAGAACAAACCACCACCTTTCTTCTTACCGCAATTGGCGGAAGAGAAAAGGATCATAACCAAAAGTAATATACTTTTGGACAAACTTCCCATTCTTGTCATCATTTTCAAATTCCTTATAGGATCTTTTTCGCAAATAACCAAGAGCCGTATTCCAAATCTTGGCACTCTAAAATGGACGAGAATTAAGCAGAATTGTCAACAAAAAAACAAATTTAGCCTGAAAAATAAATACCAGACGAAAAATGAGAGTGATCCTTAAGAATAAGAGACATAATACAATAAATATGAGGACAATTTGTACAAATAAACCTAAAATCAATATAAATTCTTATATCTTTCATTGAGGAATCTTTTATAAAACTGATGAATAAAATATTAAATCTTAGGAATATTTGAATACTATAATGGTATAGTTCTAGAATCAAAGGTAACTTTATAAAACATATTTTGAAATAAAGAGAGAAAGGGCTTAAATTTTATGTATATTAAACTTTTAGATAAATCAAGTGTTGAATATCTCAAGGAACTCAATGTATTATTTTCTCATGCATTTGATGATCAAGAAAACTATCAGAAATTTTCACCTAGCGATAATTATCTGAATAAGCTTTTATCTAAGGAAGATATTCTTTGCTATGTAGCTCTTGAAAAATTAGAAAATCAAACTCAAAGAGAAATTCTTGTAGGTGGACTTGTTGCCTATGTTCTTGAAAAATTCGAACAAGAAAGAAAAGAAATCTACATTTATGACCTTGCCGTAGATGAGAGATTTCGTCGCAAAGGAATAGCTAGAAGCTTAATCAATGCTTTGAAAGTAAAAGCAAAAGAAATAAGTGCCTCTGTGATTTACGTACAGGCAGATTACGGTGATGATCCAGCTATACAACTCTATACTTCTATGGGAGTAAAAGAAAAAGTTCTTCATTTTGATATTCAGGTAGAATAATATTTTTAGGATAAAGATTTATTTATAAAAAAATGTATCTCTTTGAAAAAATCGCAAAATTGATCCAATTTTGTTTCTTGTTTATGATACAAATGAGTATGGAGAAAAAAATGAAATTCAAAAGCATACAAAAAGGTATAATTACAAATCAATTAAAAGAATCTAAAGATTTTTATTCAAAATACTTAGGGTTTCAAGTGAAGGTTGAGATGGACTGGTTTCTACTCATGCATTTACCTGAGAGCCCAGATTACGAAATAGCCTTCATGCTACCTAGTTTAGATTTTGTTCGAAAATCCTATTTCCAGAAGCCCTATGAAGGACAAGGTGTATGGTTGATTTTAGAAACTTCTAATGTTCATGAAACTTATGAAGCGATGAAACAATCTAAAGCTCCGATTGATTTAGATCTTACCGAAGAGGAATGGGGTGATATTCATTTTACAATGGTTGATCCAAATGGAATTGGTATCGATATAGTCCAACATAGAATTATGTGAGATTGTGTTTTTGGTGCTTTAATTTTTAGATTTATAAAGTTAAAATTTGACATTTCTTATCTATGTGCTATGACTAAGTTATGGATAAGAAAAAGTCAGTTGCTTTATATCCTGTTTGGAATCGTATCGAAGAACTCTTAGAAGAAAAAATTGGCCTCAACCAACTTGCGTTTTTCTCAAACTATTCTCCTTGGCATTTCCATAGAATTTTTTCAAATTTTCATGGCGAAACTCTTGGAGATTATATCAAAAGACTAAGACTAGAAAAATCTGCATACGCCTTAAAAATAACCAATTATCCAATTATGGAAATAGCAATAGAATGTGGATATTCTTCCAATGAAGCTTATACTAAATCTTTCAAGAAGCAATTTGGAAAGACTCCTCTTCAATATAGAAAAATCTACTCTCAAAGGAAATGTATTGATAGAAATTTAAATTTTCCGATTCATTCTCTTTCAAGCTATAAAAGAAAATCAATTCGTCCTAAAGCCAACTAATTTCTTAATATATGAATATAATTGATCTCATTCCCCTTCTAGCAATGCCTTTCACCTATGGTTTTGTAGGATGGATTACCAACTGGCTTGCATTAAAGATGACCTTTTATCCTCTAAAGTTTTGGGGAATTCCCCCCTATTTAGGATGGCAGGGAATCATTCCACGCAAAGCTCAAAAAATGGCAATAAAAGCAGTAGAAGTGATCACTGCCAAATTAATGAATGTGGAAGATGTCTTTGCTCGCATAGATCCCAAGAAATTTGAAAATAATTTATTTCCTCTCTTACATGATTCTATCCGAGAGTCTACAGAAATTTTCGGAAGGAGTATTAATTTCGAAATTTGGAACTCTCTACCGAAAATTCTGCATGAAGAAATTGAATACAAGGTTGAAAGAGCCTCCAGAGCAACCATTCGAACAGTAATTTTAAAGCTGAGAACACAAATTAATTCTTATTTGGATGTCAAAGGAATTGTTCTTAAATGCCTGACTGGTGATAATGTAGGTCTGATAGTTGATGTTTTTCAAACAGTAGGAAAGCCTGAATTTAAGTTTATAGAAAGATCAGGATTCTATTTTGGATTCCTGCTAGGTATGGTTCAATTGATTTTTTGGATACTATATCCCCTTAGTTGGAGCATTCCATTACAAGGGATTATAGTAGGATTTCTAACAAATTATTTAGCCATACATATGATTTTTCGTCCACTCATCCCTAAAGTTTATTTTGGAATCTTTCCCTACCAAGGCCTTTTTCTTAAACGACAGAGAGAAGTTTCTTTTCAATATTCTAAAATTGTGGCAGATAAAATACTAACGCCTAATCATATTTTGCAAGATATACTTCATGGAGAAAAATCTCATGAATTTCTTTCACTTATAGAGACAGTTGTTCATGCTCAAATTGATCGCCTAACCTTACTGGCTCGACCATTATTCTTTACCACAGGTAAAATGAATAAATACAACCTACTAAAAAAAGAATTATCAAATCGAATGTTAGAAAGCATTATAAACTCTCTAAAAGAAATTGAACCCTTTTTAGAAGAAGCTCTAGACCTGGAATCAACTATGGCAGAAAAGATGTCTCAACTCCCAGCAAGAGAATTCGAAGTAATTCTTAGATCTGCCTTCCAGGAGGATGAGATGCTCTTAATTATTGTAGGAGCTATTCTTGGGGCTTTTGTTGGCTTGGGACAGTTATTTTTCTTGGTTTAAACAAATTATTAAGTATTTAATTTTGTATTAGTAATTGCTAACAAATGATAACTTAAAATAAAATAGAAAAGCTAATACCCGCATGCCAAACATTTCCACCAAAAGAATAGTTTGGGTTTCTTTCTGTTGGATTGTATTTAAGCACATTTCTTCCTTCTAACTTTTGGTATTCTATTACTAAGTCAATAAGCAAGGGATTTTTTAAAATATCTGTAAATGAAAATGAATCAGGAAATAGAACATAGCCAACTCCTGCTGTCAGTATTGTTCTATTAAAATCTATCCAATTCGTCTGACCAGGTAACTCACCTATTGGACTTGGACGAATTGCATATCCAGTACGAAATTTCCAATCGGGTCTCCATTTGTATTCAATACCGAATCTATAATTAGTAGTATCTTTTAAGTCGAAGGGTTCTGAATATGTACGTTTCGTTCGCGAAATTCTAAATCCCGACCAAAGCTCTCTATTGATATCGAAAGCCAATGTCCAAGACTCAGTTGGATGAAAGGCTAAACCATAAGAAACTACTCTTGGTGTAAATAATCCAAGTAAAGCGATATCCAAATCAAGTTGAATTGCTAGTAAGGTTGTCTGAGCCCTAGCCGCTAAAGGATCGATTGAAAACATAGTTTCCCTTCGGTAAGATGCACCAAGGTCAAACTTTCCCCAATGAAATTGAGCACCAAACGTAGGATTTACGATTGGTTTTATTTCTAAAATAGCTTGTTGGTCTGGAGTCACTGGATCTGGTGATATGTTCACATTCTTCATAAGAATAGAACCCTGCCCCGAAGCTAAGGCAGTAAAACCGACACCCAAGTATAAATGATCTTTCCAGGCTTCCAATCCTAGCCCAGCCATTATAGTAGGTCTTTCATTTTCTACTCCATACTGAAGTGCCCGGTGCACTGTTGGATTTTGATCGTTAACAGTAAGCAGATTACCAGAAGCTGGTGCAAGAACATTCAAGCCAAATTTAATCTTGCGATCCATATTCAATATGGAACCAAAATCTATAGCTAGACCAATGCCTAGATAGTGATCCTTCTCGCCCAAAAGTCTGTCAGGATTTGGTGCTGAAGTAGTCAAGCGCGGAACAGCATAATTGTATTGTATGCTTAATTCATGCGATATCTTATTGGGTCTCTTGAGATTTCGATTCACCAATAGATCATTTGTAAAAGCGTCATAAACTCGAAGTGGAGTTCGGATATAAAAAGGATGTTCTAAGTAATCTTCAATAACTTGTCTTTCTATAGGATCAATAAGATCCTTCTCCTTTCCTATTTCAGTTTTACTTCCTTTAGGTGAAGTGATTTTTGCAGCATCTTCTTTGGATTTAGCATTCTCTTGTTTTTCTAAAGTTGCAGGCTCATAATCTAAAACCGCCAAATCTGCTGCTGAGATTCTACCTAAGCCAGCTACATTATAATATACTGCTGCAGATCCAGAAGTTGTAGCATTTACGGCATTGCCCATACCATTTGCTGCTGGATGAGCTCCATAGACATCTCCATAAGATCCAGCAGAAATTGATTCAACTGCGAAAAGGCTTATAATTAGTAGGAGTGATTTTTTCATTATATACTTTTCTAGAACTGTATTACTAAGTAACTGAGAGAATATTAGTCTTGTAGAAATCATTTCTTACTAAGTATGAAATTTAATCGATCGAAGGCAGAAGAATAATCTTCAGTACTGTTCCAATGATCTGGGAACCAATGTGGCATACCGCCAGGAGCACGAGTAGTCTCTGTTAGTCGTGCGAGTAAACCTAATACTTCGCCAATATTATAAAACAAATCCTGCTTTCCTTTACTTTTATCTTGTATATCGGCTGAAACTAGAAATACCTCTAGTTCTCGTATAACATCATCGGCAGAATAATCACTGACTGCCCGCAAATAAAAATAAGACAAGAAACCATTAGGCTTAGTCAGCCCATCCAATAAACCAACTAATTCTCTTGTGTTACCTTTTAGGTTCATAAGTATAGGTACTAAATCTTTGCTGATTAATTCAGTTATAAAATATGTTTGATTCTTATTGGAATCTACAAATAAAGAAGCTACTAAATCGAGGAATGAATCTAATTCACCAAAACTTGGTCTTGAATAGGCTATAGATTTAAAAACTTCTTTTAAATTAGGAATATAACTATAAACTGATGATATGGAAAGAAAATCTCCTATAAATTCAGCAATATCATCATACTTATCCCAAGTTGAAAGATTAATATTTGTCCCATTATTTGTAACCTCGTCTATGATACTGGATCTTAGATCTAATAATGTTGTACTTATGTTGAACTGATTTAGATCTGTAACTTCTGAGTTCAATCGTATTTCCGTAAAAAGCAATTGTAAGCCCTGATTGAGTTTATTCACTGCTTCCTTGTTGTCGGATTTTCCAATCCCAAATAAGAAATTCCCAAGTCCATCAAGGGTATTTCCCTTACCAAGTAAATTTAATATTCCATCATTAGCTCTCTGTGTGTTTTCTATTAAAAAAGAGAATGGTGAACGAAGTGTAGCTTCTGGAAAATACAAGGTATCAATAGGCATACTAGGAGATCGAATTCCAAAGCTACCAGAATATCCCCTAATCCTAAAAAGATGAATATTTGAAAGACTTGGATTGATAACAGCGGAGTCATTTGTATCTAAGGAATTTGTTGGATCAGATCCTAATAAAAGATAAGGCCTTGCTAAAACATCAGCAAGTCTTGATAGAATTAAAAATGGATCAGTCCCATTGGAGGAATCAGCTTGATCTACAAAAGTTTTTGCCAAAGAAGCAATTAAAGGCAATAATTTATTTCTACTTGACCAATGATCAGAAACATTAGAAGGTATTACAGTTTCTGATGTCAGAAAACCCAATCTTTCCAAGGCCTGGAAATTCCATCTTATCAATGGTGGAATCGGTCCATAAAAACTACTAGGCGCTCCCGCTTTTTGAAATAAGAGATTATATACTTGCTGAAAAACTGTGTTATCGGTAAATCCAAGTTGGGTGCTTGCATTAGCAGCTATTCCATATCCCCACACTTCCAAAAGAAAGACAGAATCACCTGCTTGTGATGAAAAATTCTGAAGATCGGTTTCAGCTGTTTTAAAATTGTTTTTAATATTCGCGCCGCTGAGTAACCATTTTCCATTATCATTTTCTGAACAAGATGTAAGCTGACAAAAGGGTTTAACCTTCATTAAACCACTTAGTCCATTGCCTATCAAAGTGATATAAGCGGCTTCTCTTAAAGTTCCACCTAATGCATCTATAGAAATGGGAATCACAATAACCATTCGTTTTTGATACAATAGCCATTGAAAATTTTTATAAAAAGCTTCCTCATCGGATCCAAGAGCTCTATCTGAATCTGAAATTTCGATTTCGGAAATTGTATATGACCTGCCAGGATAACTAGAGACTGATCCAGAATATCCACCCAAACCAACCCATCTATTGTTAGCTGAATTATTTGTATTGATGCTTGGAATGGAATAAGTCGAAGTAGACCAGCTTGATTTATAAATTTGGTCAATACCATCGGAACTACGATATATTCTTCCATCAGCAGTTATAACATTTCCAGAGCTATCTTTTCGATTAACATTATAATAGGGAGCCTTCCCTGAAAAAAGAGTAGATGAAATAATTCCTAAGGCCCAAGGAACAGTCTTATTATAAACAAGATCTCCTGCTCCTGTATTTAAACCTTTTGATTCACCTTCTAATAGTGATAAGGCAGATGTATTCAAATTGTATGTAAAAACCGATCCATTTTTCTTAATAAAATCTGATATAGAAGAATTCCAAATAATAGCTGAGATGCCAAGATTAGCGATACTGCCTGCTCCTGAACCTGAAGAATCATTGGTCTGAAATGTTATAACTGAATTCGATCTGCTCTCTGAAACTGCTTGGCTTAAAGTTACACTACTGCCTGTCTTAGATGTTACTGTTGCACCTGTAGGAATACCTGCTCCCAAAACAAGAAATCCATTTGAGATTGAACTCGTAGATGTGTTGGATCCAGTTAAAGGAATTGTTGAACTACCATTGGTCAAATTTCCTTGGCGTACAAAAGTTCCTGCCGTAGAAAGCTTGCTAGAAAGAGAATGCAGCGCATCACCCACTGTTATACGACCACCACTTTCAGAAAGGATTCTAGGATTTTCTGGATCATTGTCCCAAAAATATCCAAACTTATCAGCAACGGATAGGGTAAAAAATAAATGTTCTAAGGCACTAATGGAATCTGCAGAAAATGAAGAGATACGATTTCTACCTCTTAGATCAACTTCTATCATTCTTGCAAGCGAGGAATCGATTCCATTCATAGTCTCAGTAAATTGTAAACTCTGGTAGTTTCTTGCTAAACCAGCGAGTAGACTTTCAGAAGGATTAGCCAAAAGATTATTGGGAGTACGAATCAATCTACGAAATGCGATATAGAAATCTTCCCAGTAAACAGAGAATTCAGAGCTAAAACCAGATGTAGCATAAATTGGATTAGAATCAAAATTACTTCCTCCCGCTATAAAATTATTTCTAAGATTCAATACCAATTCTTTCAGAACTGTGCCTGATTTCTTAAACCCATTTCCTGTTCCAGCTTTCTTGGAAAAGGACTCACCAATTCCGCCCAGAGTCTCAACAAGTCTATCTCGGAAGTCACCATTTCGAACTTCTTCTCCTGAGAAAAGTCCTTCGAGCAGAACAGCTAAACTTTGTTTTGCGTTTTGGTTCTTGCCTAAAAGCTTATAAAAAAAGTCTTCTAATTCTCTCATAGTCTCTTGGTTCTTAGCTTTGCTTAAGGTAGATACTAAACTATCAATGGACTTATCAATGTCGGCTTGGGTTTTTGTTTCAAAAATTGCAACCAAACCTTCATTGCGAATAGGGATTAAAGCAGGAATCAACTGACCTGGATTTCGTCTTAATTTTTCTATAAATGGTAGAGCACGGTTGTAAGCCTCGGTATCATTGGTTCGAATTTTATTCAATAAAAGACTAATTTTTCTCAAACCTTCTCTAAGACCGGAATCATTATTATTCAATATAGATTGTAAGGCTCTTAAGGATCCAGGTACATTCTGTCTTCTCTTCACCAAGGAGTCGTTCAATTGAATATTAAACTCATCAGGACGCAATTTTTTCATAGCATTCTTCAGAGCTGGATAAGCATCCAATAGATTAAATAGGGAAATTCCTGTTAAATTATCTAATCCATCTGCGAAAATGGCTTTAAAATCACGATCGGTTTTTGAACAAGATGTAACAATTAAGATAAGAAAAAGTAAAAGCGTTTTAAGGGTAAGCTCTTTCAACTTTGCATTTAAATTCAACTTTACATTCGATTTAAACTTTAAATAAAAATTAAATCTTGCAATTGAATTTGCAAGGAAGTAAGAAGATATACGCTTAAAATTAGATTCACTATATTTAACGACGTTCATTTTAATATTCAAGTATTTTAATATTCTTAACTTCATAATATTTTCAAAATTTTTATAGTTCGCAGTTGCCTGAAAAAACATAATCCAACAATTCAGTATGAATCATGATGTAAGGATTTACCTCAGTAGATGGTATAGGCTTGATACTCATGTTATTCAAACGAATGCCGCAATTAGCCATGATTTTATTATTTGGTTGGTTCGGATCTTCCCTTGTGCCTGGCTCATTGACAAAATTTGCAGATGGATAAGAAAAACTTTTTCTTTCCAAAGGCAGTTCTTCCAAAACAAAATTAACGACAGGCAGTATCAGTTTCTGAACGGAGGGATTCAATACCTCGTAAATTCCTCTTGGATCTAAACTGAGTGGGTTATCCACTGAATTGTCTAATACTTCTAGAGAATACACTAGATCATCATTGATTCCATTGCTTGTGCGGATTAAATCGCAATCAAAGCTAGAAGGACTGGAAATATTGTCATCACATACATTCAATTGAATGGATGTTACATTTTGAAAATTATTCGCCCCAGAAGATACTGGACTTGAGAAATTATGAATATTTATTCCTGCACGAGATTTGAAATTCACCTTTAGTGTTGTAATAAGATATTCTGTATTATTGGACCTTTTTCCAAAAACCTTGATACGTAAATCATTCCATTCTATCTCAGCTAGAGGAAATTTTCTCCCTCCTGATTCCAATTTTGAATAAACCAATGAAGAAGTATTTAAATTAGGAGGAGTCATAGGGAGAAGACGAAAGATGATATCATCACTTGCTTGGATTACATCACTGGGATCTTGTCCATAGAATACTTCAGTCTGACCCGGAGCGAGTACCTTGAGTATAGAATCAGCTTTTAAGAGAATTTGAAAAATTTGAAATAATCTATCCCCACTTCCTCTGTAGGCTTGCACTTTGTCCGCAAAATCTTGGTTTAAGGAAAGTTCAAATACACCTCGCTTCCACAAGCTATAAAGAACTTGGTTGATTACATCCATTTTTACTCCAAGAAGAACCCCAGGGTGAGTTGAAATTAAACCCGTGCCGTTGTTACCATTGACGGTTCCATTAGAAAGCTGGGATTTAGGTAATCCTGAAGGGCTTGTTAAAAGAAAACTATCTTGAAAACCAGTTCCAGAATGCAAGGCAGGTAAGGCGGAAATACCAGCTGAGGCAGGTAAGCAGGTATCCACAGTAGAGTTTGGATTAATGCAGGATAAGATTCCTATATCAGCGCCTAAATCCAATCCGTCTAATCCTGTACGATTTGTACTATTTTGCCTTAAATTTGCTCCAACAAATAGTTTAGTTCTATCGAAAGGTGGCGGAAGATACTCTGGTAATTTAACACCAATTCCATTATTTTGAGCATCCAACCTGAGTTGAGAGAAAAGTCCGTTCAAAATGTTCGGAGTAATGGTCTGAATTACATCTCTAATGATACCTTGGACAATTCTCCATTTAATGTTCGGAATGACCGATCCTAAAATCGCTGTAACTAAATCATTCAACCATCCCCCTCGAATCGTTATTACATTATGCGCACAAATGGCAGAATCCCATTCTGCAACATTAAAATCCGAATTGGAAGGTGAATTCCATGGTGGATTTTGAATGGCAAGATCTATCAATCCATTGCTAGAGGGAATGTTAATATTTGATCTTGCTAAAGTATTTCTAAAAGGCTTGGATGCAGAATAATTGTATAATACTGTACCATCTGCACAAGATGATCCATCAAAATTCATAATAAAATCTATTTCATAGATACTATTCCCTGCTCCCGCCAAACTTGCTATAAAGTTCACACTATGGATATGAGCTCTAAGAGTCCCCTTCAATCTCTTTCCCTGAACACTGATACCCAAGTAATTAGAGTTTGGACTTAGCTGAGGAATTAAATTTCTAGAATTAGGATCACCTGGGGCAGTCCTCTCTATGGAAATGTTCGTGACATATACATCTGTCCTACCACTAGCGATTCCTCCTCCCCAAGTCCATGAAATATCACAGAAAGGCCCATAATTAGGCATCCAACTGAATTGGAAGAAATCACCAGTATTATTCAAGCAATTCCCATCAGAGATAGGAAGACTAGTTCGTCGGAGACCTTGCAAGAAAGCTGGGGAAACATTTACAGTAGAAGAAGATATATTGGCTGTTAAATTATTATTCAAAGTCCAAGTTGTCCCGGATATAAAATTTAAGAGCTTAGATCCTTCAGGTATGCCTGCCCCTGAGATAAATACTCCAGCGCTAAGCTCCGTATTATCTGAAAAAGAAATAGAAGAACTGCCTGACGAACCGGTCGCCAATTTGATTGTATCTGGCCCAAAAGTAAATTTGATATCATTTCCAGGATCACCATGACTGCTTGTGGCATTTTGACTTAACTGAACTCTATTTCCTGAATTGTAAGCGGAAGAACAACTTCCCGTTGAAGACCAAGAACCACTATTGGATACTGCAGTTACGAAGGTATTTGGAGGAATAGATTTGCCCCGAACTACCATTCCAATCTTAATTCCTGCAATGGAAGCAAGTTCTTTAATTCTAGGACAGTTTGAGGAAGTATCCGCTACATGCTCTATGATGCCTTCACTGAAAATTTTATTGTCCAATCTCCACATCCCAGAATTGGTAGCCATACTTCCGTTAGATAAGAAAAATTTTTCCAAAAGTAAACCGATCTGTCCAAGTCCTAAAGTTCCTGAACCAATGGTAAGCCTTCCACCCTCAGCAACCGTGCTTGCCATAGGATTGCTTTGTGTATTTCCATAGCTAAAAGAAAAATTGCGGTAGTACAATTTACCGCCGTAGGAGATCTCTAAAAAATATCCATTTGAACCATCCCTTACTCTTAAATCCGAAGGGCTAATACTTGTTAAGTTTATGGATGGTGACCAATTTGCAAAGGAAGTATCCAAAGCACCAACTTTGCGCAAACGGATATAAGCTGCCACTGCCGAATTCGAAATAGAGCTTGTCATGCTTACTGTGGGATGATTGGCTTTCTCAAGAATCAGTCCAGCTTCACCAAGACCTACTATCTTCTTGGTGTTGATTGATATTTCAGCATTGAATTTTGGTTCGGTGAGAAAGGCGGCTATTTTTGTTGTGTTGCAGGTTGAATTGGCAAGACCAAGACAATATAATTTGCCGTCAGCTGTAATTCCACTAATACTAGGATGCAATCTTGCATCCGCCAAACTTACATAGTAGGTTGATAATTCATCTAAGGCTTGGTAAGGTTGGAGTTCAAGTTGACGAAAGCCTGTCCACCTACATCTACCGCCTTCGACACTAGGATTCAAAGGACTGGCTAAGTCCTTTGCGATTCGAATCTTTGCTTCTGAATAGCTATTCGATCCAGGATAGACCAAATCCGTATTCGGACAGATACTTCCCCTATCCATTTCATGGGAAAATTCCAAAACGATTTTCTGGTGTCGACTCACAGCCGTTGCAGGCTTTAAAATTGCAGCAGAAGGAGTTGAAGTTCCCGAGCCAAGCAATTCCATTTCTACCAAAGATAGATTAGGATCATTGCTTTGAATAGCCATGGTTCCTTTTCGCAATCCCCCTGCATTCGGGAGGAAACGAATTGTAAAACTTCTACTAGCATTAGGACTCAGCACTACTTCATTTCCCGTAAAAGCATGAGTATTTTGGAATGTAAATTGAGATCCAGCAGATGAAATCTGAACAAAACTTACCGTTAAATTTTCATCACCTATATTTTTTATACTTGCTACTTTGCTCTCTTGGGTATTGATCTGTTTGGCAAAAAAGTTAAAATTACTGGCTAAGGTATAGTCTAGATTATCAATCTTGATTTCTAGCTTAGGTCCAATCGCATGCAAAACAGGACCTCCTCCTGGACTTGGCTTAGCAACAAGATCACCTGATTGAGGAGGAGGTGGATTCGTTACTAGAACTTCATCCGGTGGATTTATAACATTTGGGCTATTGGGTGAGGTTCCCGCCAAAGGTGAGCTAGCTGAGGTAGATGGATTCGAAGAACTTGCACCGCCTAAAATCGCTAAAATAGATTCTTCTAGTCCACCACCAGAGCCTGAATTTCCAATTCCACAACTTAATACAAAACTCAGAAACACTAACTTAGTCCATATGACTACAGGTTTGAGATGGTATTTTCTTGAAATCATGGATCTATAATTTTTCATAACTCACAATTTCCTGTAAACGAATAATTTCCTGCATTCGCACCTAAGAGCAGATAAGGATGAGAGGTATTTCCTGCGATAGGTTTTGTGGAAACTGCTGTAAGGTTAAGACCACAGGCTCTTAGCCTTGGAATGGGAATATCCCTGACCACATTGTTGAGCAAGGGAATAATCAAATCTCTTACTAGAGGTTGAATCACCTGGAAGATTGCATCTGGCTTAAGATTCAAAGGATTTTCTGCACCTTCCAAAACTTCTAAAACAAAGAAAAGCTCCCCCACTTGATCCGAAATGGCAATCTTGATAGATGGATTGCCCACAGAAGCTAAAATCACGGGAGAAAAATTGCAAGGTGGTATAGAACATGTAGGTAGAGCAAAGGTTCCGAGATTTAAACTAGCTAAGGATTGAATAGAAATTCGAACCGCTCCTATCGTATACGCAGTACTAGGTGAAGGTGCAGGTCTTGAGGGATCAGACTGGTAGCCACGTATTGTAATTTTTAGATCAGAAAGAAATATCTTCAATCTTGGCGATTCCAAGCTAGCATTTCCAGATAATTTTTCATACTCCAAATAGGGAGCTACAATAGGATTTACTATAAGTCGCACTTCGTCATTTTTATAAATTCCTGAAAAATTGTTCTGACCTGGAGCAAGAACAGTTAGTATAGGATCCGCTTTTAACAATGACTTCGTTAGACGAAGCAAACTAGAGCCACCTGAGTAATTATTGATACTATCAATAAATGCCTCATCTATGGTAAGATTCAAACCACCTGATCTCCAAAGCCAATAGAAGGCTTGGTTGATTGCATCTGTGTGAATTTGCAATAATAAACCTGGGTTGCTAGCCCAGCGAGATTGTAAGGAAGGAAGTAGAGTGGCGGTAGGTTTATTTAAAACGAATGAATTGCTTCCTGTAGGCGGTGGAGGAAGTGGTGATCTGCTATATCCAAGTTGCCATGGACAACGGTTCATTCCATCTTTAATGCAAATCAAAAGAGATGCATCCGCTGCTGCTTCCAAACCAAAATTGCTACCATCATTTCGTGTTTGTGTGTTCGTGGATAGCTGAGCTTGGATCGTTAAATCTATATCTGACAAGGGTGCTGGAAGGTAATCCGGTAAGCCGATTGTAACTCCAGATTTTACCTGACCTAAGATATTATTTAAAATATCTGGTGCGATCTTTGTTGCAATATCTCTCACAACACCTTGAACAACTTTTGGTTTAATCTCGGGAAGTTTTTGTTGGATGATGTCTCCTACGATAGCAGCAACCGCACCAGACCCAACTATGGAGGAAGTAGTAATATTATCGCTCCAGATAGTAGTGAAAGGATTGCAGAACAAAGTGTACGGAAAAGGGACTGGATTTGGTAGACTTAAACAATCTGTCGAAGAATTATAAGGACTTGGAAATGCACTTGGATTCATAGTGATCACAGCATCTCCCGATGAGTTTGCAGTGAGAATGGTTCGTGCAAAAGTCCTTCTCTCAGTAATTGATGGAGGCGATTCATTTAGAGAAAATCGGATTCCATCCCCATCAACTCCAGAAACCAATGATCCAAAGTATACTAAGGAGTCACCTATCAAATAATCAAAGAACTCTATATCCGTTACCTTAGCGATAATTGCCAGTCGCCCTTTAGCCTTTCTACCATAAAGAGTTAAGTCTAAATACCCGTTTTCTGGTTTGATTTCAATACGTATATTATCTATCCATGTCCCACCATCCAGAATTGATTCATCTAATTCAAGTTCCGTGATATAAACATCTGCAAGAGCAGAATAATTTACATCAGGATAGCTTGAACTTTCAAAAATTACCCCAGACACACTAAAACCACAAAAGGGACCAATTCGATTGAAATAGGTTAAAACTCCACCAGGCAATTTGGCTACAGGCCATGGACTGCAAGTATTTCCAGAAGAATCTGTTCCTGGATGGGTACTCGAAGTATTCGCCAAATATTGGTTTAATGATTTATTCGAAGCATCTAAAGGATCCTTTAAAGTAAACTCTCCTCTTGCAAAGGATTGGATGATACCCGAAATAGCGTTAACACCTTCTGCTTGCATGATAGCAAGATTTACAGAGTTGGAAATTTTCTGCACTGGGTCAGAAGCTAAATTTCCATAAGTAAAATTCAAGGTTCTGTAGTAGTATTTCCCTGAATAGGATTCGATTCTATAGAAATAATTATTGATTCCATCTCTAGCACGAAGGTCCAAAGGTAATATAGAAAGATCAGAAGTAATTGAGGCAGGACACAGACCATTGCTACACAATTCAAGACCACTCGCAACACCTGAGGTGCAAGGAATGATACCAGAAGCATTTGAAACAATTCCTAGTTTACAGAGAGATAATGATTTAATTGCGGGTAGAGAGCTACTATCCAGATTTATTTGAAGACTTAAAGTTGGATGAGATAACTTACTCAAAACCAAAGCACTGTTATTGGAAAAAGTAAATTCAGAACTTCCAATTACCTTTAAAGAAGTGGGAAAAGTCGGCTCAGAAAAAAACTCCTCTACAAAAGAAATTAGATTCAAAGAAGTAGTCGTCAATGCAGAGCTTGTGATAGTTAATCTATAGGTTTTGTTCTGACCCAAAAGTGAAACTGGTTTAATCGACAGATTCAAAGGACTAGTCCATTCGAAATTTGCTCCCACTAAACTAACATTAGATGAATCTGTTACGTTCCAAAGTTGAACTGTAGAAGAGTTCAAGGTTCCTGAATTCATAGAATGACTAAATAAAATTGTAATATTAGAATATCGATCAAAAGCAAGAGCATTAAAATCCAATCTTGCCTCTGGTCCTGTAGATCCAAATCCAGTTGGAAGGGGTACGGTTTGTACTGGGTTCGGATTTTCTTGTTCTAAGGTAGAAGGATTACTATTACTTGATGAGGAACCGCTACTAGTACCTAAAAAACTCACAAGGTCTTGCATCATGCTATCTTGCTTGGGAGAACAAGAACTCAAAATTAGAATATATATATAAACGAATTTTTTCAAAATGCTTAACGATAGCCTCTTCAAGAAATCTTGAGGTTCATTCTCCTTATTTTCATACTTATTGTAGAACATTTGTTCGATAAAAAACTTAAAAAGAATCAAATTTCGAGATTTTCTTCAAAAAAAAGAATGAATGAAGCAGAAAACACTCGAAACAACCATTATTCTTGCGTCTTTGTCGAACTTGATGTTAAAAGTTACTCATATGACACATTTTGTCAACATTAGTTTCCTATTTTGTAAAAAAAATCGTCGGAAACAAAAATCAATTTTCCTGTTTGGATCGTCGATAATCTTTATAGTAAACAATATGAGAAAAATAGTTTTTCTTAGTCTTCTATTCCTCTGTCTAGCTCCTGGACATTCTAACGCTGATCACGGCCAAGGTTTGAGCTACGGCATCTGGATTGAAGACTCCTTGGGCCTACAATTCCAATACCCTAGGGCTTGGATCAAGAAGGTCGAAAGAACTCCTTATAATTTGATACTCCAATTAGAGAAAAATAATGCAGCCGTTCTCAGACTAGATACCCAAACAAGAGAAGTAAATTGGGATTTGGATCGATTCATAGAGGAAAATGTTGATCTCTTACTTCGAAGACATCCAGATATGCAGATCATGCAAGAACGGATACTGGAAGAAGGTTACAATGGTTTTGATTCGGCTCACTTTGTTTTAATCCATTACAAAGAAGATGGAGAGCTTATTTCAAATCGATTTGTTTTTGCACGCAAATCCAATTCTTATTTTGTAATTCAATCGAAAATCATTCGGAAAGAATTTAGCAAATACAAACGTGAAGCTGATCTGTTTATGAAATCTATCCTAAGCGAAAGACCAGCTATCAATCGCTGGAGAAATGACTCTGTTTCCTACCTTAACCCAGCTTATGATGAAGGAACCATTCGCTTTATCCAAGATTCGCTCAAACAAACTCAATCCAATTCACTTAGCCAAGGAAATCGCCTGCAAGGTGTAGAACCGAAGTTAGGAAAAGAAGAAAATAAGGGTGAAGATAAAAGACCGATTAAGGATATGGAGCCAGGTACAAACCCACCCAAGGGATCCGTTGAACCCATACCTGTCGAAATTGAATCCCCTGGACCAATTTAGTTTAAAATTTAATAGACCTTTAATAATAACTACTTTTTAAAAAAACAAATTTCCATTCAATTTTTCTGAATGGGTATTTTTTATGCTTGGATCTGTGGATTTGGGAAATTAATCCCTAGCCACCGCCTTAAGGGGGTGGCTATAGGAGAAAACCCACAATGAAAATCTTTCAAATTGAAAAACTGGATCAAAAGCGAATTGGCTCGCACACAACTTTTGAGAATACGTTTCACCTTGTCTTTTCTACCAAACATAGATCACGGATTCTTGATGTTAAAACTAAAATTAAGATTCGAAATTTTATCAGAGAAAAAGAGCGAGAACTTAACTTACGAATATTTATCATGAATGGCTACTTAGACCACTTACATATTCTTGTATCAATTCCAACGACATTATCTCTTTCCAGAGTATTGAATCATTTCAAGGGATATTCAGCATTTCGTTTGCAGCGGGGAGTCTTTTGGCAGAAGGGCTATTATGCAAAGGTTATTCAGGCTTCTGAAATTAGATACGTCTATCAATACATACGAAACCAATTTCACCACCATACCTGTAACCAAGGTATCATTACTGAATTGGAAGCTGAAATTTTTCAGAAAAATAACTATCAACTTAAAAAAGCAAGTTGATCTAAATTATTATAATCTATAATTGGAATTTTTGCACTCAAATGTTCTGTTTTTAAAACCATAAATGCACTTAGAAAGAAAATCATTTAACAATTGGATCTTGCTGGATATTTGATTGAAAGAAGATTGGTTTCATTCAGCCACCTCCTTAAGGGGGTGGCTGAAATAAAAAAAACCCGCCCTGATTTCTCAGAACGGGCTCTCTTTTATCCAACCTGGATGTGATTTAAAGCACACCCAAGGAGGAAAATAACTAAATCTTAGTCATTTGGAAAGTTAGCAAGATTAGTTAAACCAGTGTCACCAAATTTCGCAGCAGCAGCTGCAGCTTCCGCTGGGCAAGCTGCGATTCCGTTCAATGTTCCATTCAATCCAGTATCATCAGCAGCACCAAGAATAGTTGCCAATGTGCCTCTTGAAGTTGCGTTTCCACCATAAATGCAAGTAGTTAGAAGACGAGTGTTAAACCCATCACCACTCACGGCATTGATCTCATCCAATTTCCCACCACCAACAGCAACAGGAATAGCAACTCTAGCTCTCATAGCAGAATTACAAGCATATGCGTCTTGAACTGCCTGAGTTAGGGTTGGTTTACCTAATCCAGAAACAGGTCGATTTCCAGCTGCTCCTAAATCACTAGTCAGTGCAGTTGCATTTACAACATTTGCATAAATGGATGCTGCTGTATTTTGAGAAGAAAGTGCATAGATCACTTCCTTAACAGGAGTCAAAGCATTGGTTCCAGTTGCAACAAATCCATTACCAGGAAGACCTATCGATTCACAAGAGTCTACGTTAGTTGCTGAAATATTCGCGCCTCTTGTATACTCAGTAGCACTTACTGCCCATGGTGTAGCCCCAGTTCGAGCTGGCATGATGTTACCAAATCCTAGGGATACTAAAGCTCCTACTTTTGGATAAGCTCTCTCACCGAGAACAGAATTTCCCTCAAGGTGAATATAACCAGCCGCTCCACCAGATCCAGAGAATCCGTTTGCATCAACTGCAGAGAAACTTTGGTTAGAACCAAAAGTGTTAGCATTTGGTGTGAAGGTTCCATTTTGCAATGCTACAGGAGAAGAAATCCCTCTAAGTGCCGCATTCATTAATTGGTTTTCAACTAATGCAGTAGACTTTCTACAAGCTGGAGTATTTAGCAATAGATTCGCAACATTCACAGCATTGTTGATATCTGTAGCTCTATCTGCAGTACTTAAGGCAGCAACAGAACAAGAGGATCTTGGAATTCGTCCACAAGCAAGAATTGCAGTACCTTGAGTTGCTTTTACTGTATTAAATGCAGCGTTCACATAAGCACTGTTAATAATGGTTGCTCTAGTAGTTGAATTCCAACTACCTGCGTCTGTATAAAATGTATCATACTTTTTATTATAGGGCTCAGCTATGTAAGTAGCACCAGCTGATACATTTGTACCATTAACCGAATTATAATGTGCTATTAAAGCTGTATAGCTTATACCTAAACCAGCTCCGTTACCGTTTATGACAGTTTGCTCAACTGTACCATATGATATTGCTGTTGCATTTACACTAATCGCGCAGTTTCCTCTTCCCAAATTGGATACAGTGGAAAAAGCAAGAGCAGCTAGTAACGCGTCCTGTTCGATTTTGTCAGGTTGACAATTCACAGCTAAAGAAGCAATGGCTCCAATAGCGATGGTATTTTTAAGTATTGATTTTAATTTCATCTGTTTGTAAACCTCCTAGATTAAAGTTCGATCTTGTAGCCGACTCTGTAAGTCTGACCACCGATCACGATTGGGTATGCAGGGTAAGGAGAAAGAGCAGAAGCTCCACCAGCAGATTTCACACCAGCTTCACCCATTTTTGCAGAAAGAATGGTTTCCAATTCAAAGAAAAGGTGTCCAGTGTCAGTAACTTGAGTCTGAGCTCCTACGATCCAGTTCAAACCAAATCCACTTACATTGAATTTTGTATTTTCTTTGTAGATTCCTGGGTTAGTTGGGGCATCAGATAAGAAAGCTCCACCTTGACCAACTACACCTGGTAGACCAGCACGTAAAGCATCACCATCTATGGTTCCTGCGATAGACCAACCACCTTTGAAGTAGTGAACTCCAGCACCTAAATAAAGGCCTGTAGATCTCTTTTCATTCATTAGCTTGATACCTATGTATGTAGGAATTGTTACAGCTCTATAATCCCACTCTTGTTCTAACCATTTGTAACCAGCAACTGTAGACTCAGTGTAACCACCAGATACTTTGCGAGTATAGTTACCATTGATTCTCCAGAAAAGGTTTTCGTTGCCGAAGATCCCTTCTTTTTCGTAACCAACATTTAAGTTCAAACCAACCATAGCTCCATTAGCCTTAACACCTATTAAACCTTGAGAGGTGTTATTAAGTGCAATAAGAGTATTTTCCGCATAAATTGCTTTCTGAACTCCAGCGCCTGTTGGCTCACCCGCAGCATTAAGTTGAGGTCTAGTTCCGTTTAAACCGTCTTTTGTAATGGTTCCACCAAGACCACCAAGGTCGAATTGTGTTCCCACACCAAACATGAGGTACGAGCGAGGGCCCGTTGATTGAGCGGACAGTCCAGTTGCAACAACCAGAGAAAGTCCTAAAAAGATTCGAGAGATCTTTTTAAACATCCATTTAACTCCTTAAGAGATATATTCTTTATTTGAAATTTAAGAGATCGCATGAGGACAAATCTCCCAGAATGACAAGGATAATCGAAAGAATAAATTCATGTCAAATAAAAAACATTTATAGCCTAAAAAATGTTAAATATGTGATTTTTGTGCGATGTGCAATTTTTTAGAACTATTTTAATTGCCTTAATGCGAAGGTAAGAAGGATCATGATTGCCTCTTTTTCTTTTTATTAATTATTTCTGTGAGTGAATAATTTTCCATTTGTTTGTCCTAGCTCAAGCAGATTGCAAACGCATAGCTCAATGATTGAAAGCTTTTCCATAAGTTCTCTTTTTCAAACTTCCTTTTTAAATTTTACAAAAGTTGTAAAATAAGGGAACCAAACAAAAAAACCACTGAAATCCCGAAGGACCAGTGGCTTTTATTGAGTTTCAGTTGGTTTAGAAGATGTAAATTTACATCCTAGTTCGCCAACTCAATGTTAGCTTGAAAATCTGGATTTATTTTCCAGAAGCTGCTTCTTTGATCACATAAGCTGCAATCTCATTCTTTTGGATTTGAGTTGTTCCTTCAAAAATACAAAGAATCTTAGCATCTCGCATCAATTTCTCAACAGGGTATTCTTTCGTATAACCGTATCCGCCAAAGATTTGAACTGCATCCAAAGAGTTTTGCATAGCCATTTCTGAGCAGTATGCTTTTGCAATAGCAGAGTATTTTGGAAGGTTGGGATCATTTGCATCCGAAAGTCTAGCTGCCTTGTAAGCGATCTCACGAGATGTTTCAAGTTTGATAGACATATCAGCAAGCATATGTTGAACAGCTTGGAAAGTAGAAATCTTTTGACCGAACTGCTCTCTTTCTCTTGCATATCTTCCTGAATAGTCTAGACAAGCTTGAGAAACACCCACTCCCATCACCGCAACGAATGGACGAGATGCATTCAAAGTATGAAGTGCGTAAACGAATCCTAGATTTTCCTTTCCTACAAGTGCATCTTCTCCCACTTCGCAGTCTTCGAAAATGATTTGTCGAGTATCAGAAGATCGAATTCCTAATTTGTCTTCTTTCTTTCCAACGGTAAGACCAGGTGCGTCTTTTGGAACATAGAAACAAGAAACCCCACGAGTTCCTCGATTTTTGTCAGTATAAGCAAATACAGTAAAATAATCAGCTAAACCACCACCAGTAATCCATTGTTTAGCTCCGTTGATGATCCACTTGTCACCCTTTTTCTCAGCGCGAGTTGACATTCCAGGAACGTCGGAACCTGCACCAGGCTCAGATAGACAGAAAGATACACCATGTTCTCCAGATGCAATGGCAGGAAGCCATTTCAACTTTTGTTCGTGGGTTGCACCCTTGAGTAAAGGTAGCATTCCAAGACCAGTGTAAGCAAATCCTAGGGCTATCCCAAGACATCCTCTAGAAAGCTCTTCAATTGCTAGACACTGCTCCACAGCACCCATGCCCAAACCGCCGTATTCCTCGGGAATAACTAGTCCGCTGATTCCCAACTCATTTCTCATCTTCGCAAGAAGTTCGACAGGAGCCTTATTTTCTTCATCCCAGTGGATTGCTACTTCGTGAGTAATTTCTTTTTTAACAAAATTCCGAACTAAATCTCGGATTTCCAGTTGCTGTTCAGTAAATGGTTGGTACATGAATGGATCACCTTTATAAATGAGTCTTTATCTTCCACGTTCCGAAGTCGGGAATATTAGGCAAATCAAATAATTTTGCATTATCTGGGAGAAATGACTAGACAAGGATTCTCAAATGACATAGATTTGTCCATTAGTCAATAAGATATTTCTAATGTTTCGGAAAGGAGTTAAAATTATGGCAAAATTATTGCAGAGTCTTATCCTAGGCTCCCTATTTCTGCTAGCTTTAGGCTTAAATGCCCAATCCCAAGCGGATATGTTTCGAAGACCTGGTGTAATTGGAGATTCTCTCAGCCAAGGTTTTTTTGGAGCAACTGTCGAGAAAAAAACACAAAACTGGGCTTACCCAGTTCTCGTTAGTAAACAAGCTGGTTCCAGTGTCACCTACAATGAATTAAAGGGACCCTATATCAATTTAGAAGATGTTCTGAAAGGAGACTGCGGTCCAATTTGTTTAGGACTTTCTATCATTGGAGGGAATGAGAAAACCTATTCCCTTCCTACGCACGCAGGAATAACAGGAGCGGAATACACTACAGTGCTCAGAACCTCGGGCAAATGCGAAGACATAACAGCTAAGAAATGGGACAAGGATTGGTACTGGAAGAAATGGTATTGGTATACCTACCGCTGGGTGGAAGTAGCAGATTGTAAGGAACCAGATAAATTCCATAGGTTTGGTCTTCGTGAGGCGGGAACCCAAATGGAAGTTATGGAAAAGGTAAAACCTAGCTTTGTCTTTGGAACTGCTGGCGCCAACCATGTGTTATGTACTGCCTTAAGCACTTCACTTACATGCCTTGATGAAGCAAGATACAAAAGAGACATTCGTGAAGTTTTCCGACGTATGGCGAACATTGGCTCGGTTCGCGGTGGCGTGCTCTTCACAATTCCCAATGTTACAGCAATTGCCTTTTTGGAACCTTATAAGGATCCATCTAATAGGGCTAATTATACTGGACTCAAGGCATTTTTCAGAAATTCTGTATCAAGTCCTGATCAGATTCTGGATGCAAATGAAGTAAATACTATCAATACATTTCTAACCATGTTGAATAATGAAATCAAAGCACAAGCAGCTGCCAATCGTTATGCGGTAGCTGATCTTAAGGTACTTTTTGATGACATCAAACAAAATGGCCGACCTTTAAAATCCACAAGTGGATGGAGTCCGGGAAATGCCCAAGCCAATTGGCCTCTTCCAGGAAAGCCTGGTATGTTTGGACTAGACGGAGTTCACCCGAACATGTATGGTCATGCAGTTTTTGCTAATGAATTGATAGATTCTATTAATTCTACTTATGGATACAATATTCCAAAAGTGAGCGAATACACTGCTTGGTTTTATGATAGTTTAAATAGAAATCCAGTTGATCTTAAGAAATTCTTAACAGAAAATATTTTAGGCCAATTTATATCTTGGATCGTAGGAATTTTTACCTAAGGAGCTAACAATGGATAAGAACAAATGGATGCTTCTCATTGGAGCAACAATAGCAATACTACTTGCGATAATCATTTTCAAGAATAAAGATGAGATCAAAGAAAGTGTATCTTCTGTTACAGAGGAAAGTGAGGAAGCAAAGAAGTCTCACTCTGGATTTGATTCTGGATTTATGAATTTTCCAGAAGCACCCAAACCGGATGAAGATGTATTGGTTTCTCAGGCAGAGAAATTGTGGCCCCATGCACTTGAGCCAAGAGATCCAAATCGAAGAGAAAGAGTTCGCAAGGAATGGCAAGATTTTGCAAAGGTCTACCCTAAGAACATCTACATTCCGAACGAGATAAAAGGAGCTCTTACTCCTGCTGAGGAAAAGTCAGCTATTGAAACCTTGGATGCATACACGAGTATAGATGCAAAATTTGCAAGTATGAATGCTGCTAGCAAATATGCAAATCCAGGAACTGAACCCACCGCTCCCAATCAAAAGGATGTATCAGCCAAAGAAATGACTCAGTATTTCGATTATAAGATCCAAGAAATTGAATCAAGAATCGAGCTGCTTGAGTATACCATGGAAAAGGCAAGACTTTCTTCTATTGATGAGTCCACAGCAAAAAATGATATTGCTTCTCTAAAGAAAGAGTTAGCAAACCTAAAAGATGTGAAGGCTCAAGTTCCGAATAGCTAATGAAAAAACTAAGTGAGGATCTAAGAGGATCCTCTTTTTTTTCTAGTTTGCTTCTAATCTCTGTTTGCTTATATGGTTCACAATGTTTGGGCCCTCCAATGCCAGATCAAAATCCTGAGCCCAGTGAATTGAATCCTATGCGAACGAAGCAAGAAATTATCCTTGATCTGAATCATTCTAATTCAGTTCTGAGACGGCAAGCTGTCCTGGATTGTATGGAAGAAGTCATGCCAGAATGCCTTTCGGAACTTCGTAAGCTAATCACCAAGGATTCCGATCCTGGCGTACGATCTGTAGCAGCAGTAGCCTTGGGAGAATATAAGGATACTAGCTCCTTAGGTAAAATCATTGCCCTCAAACAAGATTCTTCCATTTATCCCGAGACTATACTGGATGCACTCACTCGATTGGGTGAGAAGGAAGCTGGATCATCCATACTTGAATATTTAGATTCTCCTAACCATACCATTCGACTCTTGGCAGTAGAAGCATTTAGAGTTCTTCAAGCTAAAGAAATGGCTACTTCTATTCTTAAACTAGCTCTTAAGAATGAAGATTCCGACAAACACAAAACCTATGCTATGGCATTAGGAGTCTTAGAATACAAGCCTAGTGAAGATTATCTCATACATCTCCTTGAAACCGAAGAAAATGGTCCCACTAAGGCAGCAGCGATTCTTGCTTTGGGAAAAATCAAATCAATCAAATCAAGTTCTTTACTCTTAGAATATTTAAAATCGGACTATCCCAAAGGAAGAGAGAATGCATATTTTTCCTTAAAAAACATCCTAGATCCTAAAATCATGAATCCTTTGCTATCGATATGGGAGAACAATGATAGAGAACTTAGATATCTTTCAGCAAGTATAGTGGCTTCTTATCCTGCCAAGAATCATCTAACGAGAATTAGAAGTATTTTGAAAGAAAGAAATCCCAATACCCTGGGACCTGCGTCCCTAGTTCTAGGAGAATGGAAAGATCTTCAATCAAGAAAGTACATAGAAACTTATCTATTAGATACTAAATCACCTGATAGAGAAGAGCTGGCACGAGCACTAGGATGGATAGGAAGCAAGGAGTCAGAACCAAGTTTATGGAAGGTTCTAGAGGAAACGGAGGGTAATGCACGGTATGGGGCGGCATGGGCCTTGGGATTTGCAGGAAGCGAACAATCTGTACCGTACTTGATTGAAGCATCTAAATCCAAGGACAAAAGGCTAGCTTCTCTTGCTATTGAATCTCTAGGTTCACTCAAAAGTCCTAGCTCAATGGAGGCTCTTATTGAAGCGAGTAAAGATGAGAACCTAGCACCTTATGCAATCACTGCTCTTGCTCAAATTCCCAATGATGCATCCAGGCTAGCCATAGAAAAGATGGCGACCTCAGGTCAAACCATTCAATCCAAACTTGCAATAGAGGCATTGGGGCAAAGAGGCGACAAGCAGTCCATTCCGACACTTAAGGAATTATCTACTACTAAGCAAGCAGAGATTCGTAAAATGGCAAAATTTGCATTGAAAACTATTGATAAATCCATGGACAAATAAGCTTTCTCTTTCTACCTAAGTCCGATCAGGTAATATCAAACCAACCTATAGACTCTGTTAAACTACCACTAACACGATCTAGTTTAGCAGAAATTTCTGACAAAGCACCTGCATTATCGGCTATGTGTTGGGTAGATTGAGCAATCAATTGTAGGCTATGTGTGACTTGGTCTATAGCGACTTTTTCTTCTTTGGCTCCGTTATCTATTTCGTCTGACAGCTTTTGCAATTCAATATAACTTCTGCTAATAAAATCTACATTGGTGGATTGTTGTTTCACTGATTCAACTACCGTATTCGAGTTTTGGTGGATCTTAGAGATATTCTCAAGAATATTGGAAATTGCTCCAACCGAACTTTCTACACTTTGCACTCCTTGTTCTACTGTTTTATCAGAGAGTGAAATTAATTTCTTAATCTCCTTCACACTTTCTTGCGTCTTTTCACTTAATTTAGAAACTTCGCTCGCTACTACAGCAAAGCCCTTTCCCATATCACCTGCCCTAGCTGCTTCAATGGATGCATTCAAAGAGAGTAAGTTAGTTTGTTCTGAAATATCTGTAATTATTGAAATAATGCCCCTGATTTTGCCAGAAACATCTTTCATATACGTCATAGAATTTGTAGTACTCATCACAGTGGATTCGCCTGACTTGGCTTGCTCCATTAAGACATCTGCTACCGTTTTCAAAGAACTCATCTGCTTATTTACATTTAAAATAGAATCCGCTATATTATTTGTTATGTGACCTATTTCTTGGATATCATTGGATTCCCAAGCTATCAGTTTGGCTATCTTATCAAAACTAGCACTTATCTCTTCTAAGGCGGCAGATGATTCTTCCGTTTGAGAAGCTTGGTTCTGAGATGTTTCAGAAAGCATTTCAGCCATTAAAGAAGTTTGTTCTGAATATCGTTTTACCTTGCTAACGAGATTATTGATATTTGTTAGAACCTTTTTCAATTCATTGACAAAGTGATAAGAGGATTTATACAATTTACCGATTTCATCTGTATAAGGATAATCAAAATTTTGTACAACTTTTCCCTCTGCAAGGCTTTCAAACTTTGAAACTGCCGATAGAATAGGAATTGAAATCGTAGAGTTAATATACAATTGAAAAATTAAAACGAATAAACAAATCAACACTGAAAAAACGATAGAATAGATCATCTCTGTTCTTAAACTAGCGATTCTAAGCTTAAGCAAACGATTCAACTCTTCCGTTACACTTGCATATAATTCTTGTTCCTTTACAAAAAATACCTTATACAAACTAAGAGTATCCTTTAATTTGACAGCATCTAATCTGCCAGTATCCAATCCAGTATTGAATGAATCAGCCGACTTGAAAAATGAATCGAATGCACTGTTGAGTTCAATTTGTTTGTAGGAAACTAAATTCATCCAATTCGGATTATAATTGTATTCCTTCTCAAAGGAGACTTTTAAGTTTTCAAAATTCTTCCTGCAATCAATTAGCCTAGATTTTGCAAGAAAATTTAACTCAGAGTTACGAAGGTTTTCCAATTGATTTGCATTTTTTACAATTGTTAAGTATTCCATACAACTAGAGCTAACTTCAATTAAACCAAGCATAGAAAGGTCCATAAGATAAAAGGTATCCAAATCGGGATCTAGAATGAGGTTGGACTGGTCTGTAATTAAGGAATATATACTTTTGATTTTTGTATGCAGCTCCATCCAATCTTGTGAGTTGATTTTATTAAGCTCCGTTTTATTAGCAAATTTATCTTGGTAGATTTTTTTTAAATTTAAGAATTCTGCACTCTCATTCACAAACCTAGCTTCTTCTAAGTGAAGTACAAGCTTCTCAAATTGAGTATTAAGAATGGAAAGATCAGAGCTATCTTTTGAGCTAAGTGCAAGATCCTGAACATTTACGATAAGAGACCAAACTTCTTGATTGAGATAAAGACCTTCAAGCTCCTTCTCACTAAATGAAATTGATTTGTAATAAACTTTAGTCGAAATAAATAAAAGCACAGATATAGGGATTAAAATTGCTACCAAGGATATAAATAGGCGTCGGTTGATTGTTAAATTTCTTATTATTTTCATTTGTTTTGTTTAGATTTACATCTTTCCCAATAATTTAATCCAAAATAATTCTATCTTGCCTTTCGTCAACCACCACCTAATTTAAGAAAGAGTATTTTAAGGAATTTTTCCTTGTCCTTAGCCTTAGAACTTGTGTACAGTTTGTTTTACTAATTTGTCAAAAAATACCTTCAAACGTTTTAAAGATTTTACTAAAGCTAAATTTTTTAATGAAATTAGAATACATTCCACGGACTTTTCAATGCTAGGGTATAATTTTAATTTCTCTAATACTTTCCTGCTTCTAATAGTTGAGAGAAAGATTTCCTTTTGAATTTGGAACAATTCTCTTCGAGAATTTTTTTTACTTGCTCTTGCCTAGTCCAAGATTCATTAAGAAAAATTACTATGAATAATCTAATTAATTTCCTTAGCAACTTTCAAGATTTGGGCGAATCTGAGATACAAGAATTTGCATCTCTAACTTCCTTAGTCAGGTATAAAAAAAATGAAATTATTATTAAGAGCGGGGAGATTGTAAGTAAAATAGGATTCGTTGAATCGGGAATTTTAAGATCTTTTTTTATCAAAGATGGCTCTGAAATTACCCAAGACTTCTTCACCGAAAAAGATATACTAGCCTTGATGCGAAGCTTTTTGCACCAACAACCTTCTGTTATGAGTTACCAGGCTTTACAAGAAAGTACAATTTATTACATAAGCTATGAATCTCTGCAAATGATGTATACAAAATCTGAAAAATTTCTCAATCTAGGACGCAAAATTCTAGAACATCTATTGATTCTTTATGAAGATAGAGTCTCAAGAATGTTGACTATGAATCCTGAAGAAAGATTCTTAAATCTTGTTCAAACGATGCCAACTATAGTGAACTCAGCTAACCAAAAATACATAGCATCTTTCCTTGGAATAACACCTGAATCATTAAGTAGAATTAAAGCAAGAGGCTTTAAATGAAACAAATATTTAAACTTTTTTTATTAAGTGCAATAATTAGTTGCTCTTCGGTAGCAATCAACAAAACCTCTTTTGTTTATTGCAGCTGAACATGATAGGATAACTCCAGCATCTTTAAATTATGATAATTTTAAAAAATATAAAATTTCCCAAGCTCCTACAAAATACAGTTTAACCTTGGGAAGCAGCCATCTTCCAAATGATAGATTTTGGAAAACGGAAGCTGAAGTGATTCTCAATTGGTTAAAATCTATAGATTAAATTCATTTAATCACCAAATATCTTCTTGGTCTTTTGTTTCTCCTGTATCATCAAAGGTCATGAGACGCTTTAATTCAGCTGTTCTTTGTTTGGCGAGAGAAACATAAGTTTTCCTATCTTTTCTATGCTCATAGAGTTCTTGGAAGGTATCCTCATCATGCTTGAGAAATATTTGAGCTGCTTTATGAGCTTGGTAAGGGAAGTATCCAAGATTCTCTAAAGTGCTTTTCCCTAGTTCAATGGCGGTATCTCTAGTCTCACGGTAGATTTGATCCGCGGAAAGATCTTTAAGATCGTATGCTTCTTCTCTGTCTCCCGCACGTGCAAGAATCTTAAGATGAGGAAAATGTTTCCTTGCACATGAAATTAATTCTTTCTGTTTCTCAAATGAATCCAAACTAGCAATTAAAATCTTAGCTTTCTTTGCACCTGCAGATTCTAATAAGTCTTCTCTAGTAGCATCCCCAAAGTACACTTTGAAACCAAATGCACGGAGTAATTCTACTCTATCAACATCATAGTCGAGTACCGTACAATGAATATCATTCGACCTAAGAAATCGTCCGACCATGTTTCCAAATTTTCCAAATCCTGCTATAATTACAGGGTTATCTTCATTTTCTATCTTGTCTTGCTCCCTTTGATTCATAGAAGTTTTTTGTGAGAATCTTGGAAGAACCAACTTCTCATATATGAGAAGCAGTAAGGGAGTCAATGCCATACTGATAGCAACAGAAGCAACCATAGTGCTTACTAAGTCTTTTGTAAAAATACCACTGCTTGCTGAGAAATTAAAAAGCACAAAAGAAAACTCACCAACTTGTGATAAAGAAAGTGCAAAATATAAATTCTGATCTATGGGCAACTTAAATATCTTACCTAAGATTAACAATAAGAGAGTCTTACCAAACATAATTCCCGCGACTATTGCAAAAATTCTAATGGGACTATTAAGTACAATTTGTACATCTAAAGTTGATCCAACACTTAAGAAGAAAAGTCCAAGTAGTAATCCTTTAAATGGTGCTAAATTACTTTCTAATTCATGACGAAATTCACTCGATGCAAGTACTACACCAGCAAGAAAGGTTCCCAAGGCTGCTGAGAGTCCAACAAGACCCATAAGAAGTGAAATCCCTATAACTAAGAGTAAAGATGCTGCGGTAAATACTTCTCTAAGTTCTGTGGAGGCTATGAATCGAAACAATGGATTTAGAACGTATCTTCCCATTAAAATAATTCCTATAATAACCGCAAAAACTATAAATGTCTGAACATAGGCTGGAAAATCTGCAATCAAAGAACTCCCATGATCATCAGAAGATGAAGAGCTTTGGGAAGAAGAAACTAACAATGGAAAGATTGCTAAAATGGGAATCACAGCCATATCTTGAAAAAGCAAAACAGAAAAAGCACCTTGCCCCGATGGTGTTTTCATAAGACCTTTTTCTTGAAGAGTCTGGAGAACTATGGCGGTTGAGGAGAGAGAGAGAATGAGTCCCATGGCTATAGCTGGCTTCACTTCTAGGCCTATAAATTTGGCTAAAATGAAAAAGAACAAACTTGTTCCGACCACTTGCAAGCCACCCAAACCGAGCAACCAGTTCTTGAGTTTCCAAAGCAGGGGAAGTTCTAGCTCTAAACCTATTACAAAAAGCATCATCACTACACCAAACTCAGCGAAGTGAAGCATATCGGCGCTTTCCGTTCCCACCAAACCTAAAAATGCTGGTCCTATACCTATGCCAGCAAGTAAATAACCCAAGACAGAACCAAGTCCTAGTCTATGAGCAATAGGTACCATAATGATAGCTGCGCCTAAATAAATAATTGCTTGAATAAAAATACTGTTACTTTCCATTTTGGTCTACCACTTGATTGCAATATTCAAGAATCATTTTATTGTAATTAAGTTTCAATTCTTCTAATTCTTCTTGCGCAAGCCCACCTGCTTGGATTAGAAATGGCTCCTGGTAACGCATGTTACAAAGTTCTGCTGTGCGTTGGAATGGAAGAAGAAAATCTTTCATCGTATGTTTATGAAAACCTTCCGTTGTATAAGCATGCTTGCCGCCTCCTGATGAAATTATTTGTTTCCAAACTTTACCTTCTAAGGCTGTTCCACCTTTTCCATAAGCCCATCCTAATTCAAGAACCCAGTCTATCCACTGCTTCATCAATGGAGGACAGGAATACCAATAAAAGGGATGTTGGAAAAAGATTGCATCATGCTCTATCAGCATTTTCTTTTCATAATTTACATCAATAAATCCATTTGGATATTCATTATAAAGGGAACGAAAACTGAGATTCTCATGTTTAGGTAAAAAATTAACAAAGGCACGATTGATCTTTGAAGTCTCCATCGTAGGATGGAAAAAGAGAATTTGAACTTTCATTTATAAGGAACAGTGCAAAGGAAAATCGTAGATTTGTCGAGTGTGTTTTCAATAATATCCACTCGACAAAGTTACAGGGAATTGCGATCTAAGCTTCTTTGTTTAAGCTCTTGCTAAACCTCTAGCTTGTGGAATCGGCCCAGGAAATGTCATTCTAAGAATTCTAAGCACAGTAGTTCCAAATTGTCGACTCAGTCTACCGGTGTTGTAGGGCAGATTGTATCTTGCACACAAGGCTTGGATTCTTGGAGCAACTTCAGGGTAACGGTTGCTTGGCATATCTGGAAACATATGATGCTCTATCTGATGGCTAAGATTTCCACTCATGATATGGAAGAGTTTACCGCCTTTGATATTACAAGAACCAAGAAGCTGTCTAACATACCAATGCGACCTTGATTCATTCTCCACTTGCTTACGTGAAAAAACATGAACTCCTTCAGAAAAATGCCCACAGAAGATAATCATATAGGTCCAAAGATTTCTTAGGATACAAGCTGTTCCATTGGCTGCTGCAACATACAGGAAGAAAGGACCAGCTAACAATGGAAATAAAACATAATCTTTTAGTATTTGACGAAGTATCTTCATTCCAGTTTTGCGAAGCATGGGTTTCATTTTAGAAAGCTTTCTCTTACCAGTGAGCACCAATCCCAATTCCAACTCTTGGATGGCTACACCCCACTCAAAGAAAATGGCAAGTAACAACGCATAAATGGGATTGCCAAGATTGAACTTTTTCCATTTCTGCTCTGGAAATATTCTAAGCAGTCCATATCCAGCAACATCTGCATCCTTACCGAAGACATTCGTCCAAGTATGGTGTCTTACATTATGAGAATGCTTCCACTGATCAGAAGGACATACATGATCCCATTCCCAACTACCTGACTGAATATTCGGATCACGCATCCAATCCCATTGTGCATGAGATACATTGTGTCCGATTTCCATGTTCTCTAGAATTTTTGCAGAGGCGAGCATAATGATACCAATACTTATTATAGGGAAAAAGTAAAGATAGGAAGCAAAAGCATGGTTCCACTCAGGCAGAAAGCCAAGACTTGCAAAAATCACAACTCTTCCAAGTAAAGCCATATATCTTTGGACTTTAATAAGTCGTCGAATGTAGCGCGCATCTCTTTCGCCGCGAGTATCCATTACTTCATTGCGAATCTCTTCAACTTCCCTACCAAACTCTTCTATTTCCGCCTCGTTTAGAGGAACTTGAAATCCGATTTCTTGCTTTAACAGTGTTTTGTTCATAATTCTACCTCAATATCTCCAACCGATGCGGAGACGCATATTTGTATTTTTTCTCCAGACTCAGAAGTCACAGCTCCTGTTCTTAAATCTCGCACCGAACCAGAGACTAGGGTGCAATCACAACCATGACAGATTCCCATACGACAACCATGAGCGGGGTTAAGCCCAGCATCTTCTGCTACTCGCAAAAGATTTGTTACACCATCGGTATCATATTCCAATTCACTTTTGGTGAATTTAATTTTCCCAGAAGTAATCTCAGTTGGAACTTCGGCAAATTTTGCACGAAAACGCTCCAAGTGAAGATTCCGAGAAAGTCCTTCCTTCTTCCAATGTTCTTCCAGAGAATCAAGTAAGCTTGCAGGGCCACAAGCCCAAACTTCTCTTTCTCGCCAATCAGGCGCTAGTTTATCCAACTGATCTGCGTTGAAATGGAGTTTTGCAGAAACACTATCCCCCAATTCTCTTGTAAAGATCCTATGAAGTTTGTAATGCTTTTGTGATTTGGATAAATGTTCTAGCTCTTTGCCAAAGATTACATCATACGCATGGGGTGCATAATGGATATGAGTTAAATCAGGTAGTCCCCTATACTCTCGCATATAATTCCTTAACATACTCATAACTGGCGTTATGCCACTTCCTGCCGTGATAAATAGTGGATGAACAGGCATAGCATCTGGTAGGACAAACTCTCCTTGGGGATCTCCTATAGGAAGGTAGCAACCAACTTTCAGATCCCTAACCAAATGGTGAGAGACTCTACCTCCCTTAATTGCCTTAACAGTGATAGAAATACATCCGTCTCTGTTAGAGGGAGCAGATGAGATAGAGTAAGTTCTTGTATGTCTCATACCGCCAATAGGAACACCAACTCGGATGTATTGACCCGCACGGTGGTCTCGCCAACCCTTGCCTGGGCGTAGTGTGATGGTTCGAGAATCCTTGGTCTCATCCCAAACTTTCACAACCTTGGCTTGCAGGGAATGCTTGGTCCAAAGTGGGTTGATAAGTTCCAGATAGTGAGAGAGACGAAGTGGATAGGCAAACATATCCACAAATTGGGAGAATTTTCGCATAGATTTTTGGTAAACGGTGTTAGTTATAGCCATAGCTAATAGTGTTAGTTATGGGATTTCTGTCAAGATTTTTTTAATCCTGGAAGAGAAATTTTTCAAATTTTTATTGGTTAGGGATTTTGATGCGATTGAATGAGATTTTAGAAGAATTGAAACAGATTTTCACAGAATGCATCTAGGATTCAAGCGAATCTAAGCTTGTCTTAAGCCTAGGAATGAGCGAAAAACCCAATCCTAGCTTAAATTTGTTTTAGAATTTCTCTTTTAAACGGTTTTCCAGATTCTGTTGTGCAATATATACAAACTAAGAGTTAAGATAAGGAAAAGCAAAGCAGGAAAAACTGAGGAGAAAATATCTCCATGCCCCAAATGCGACCCTATCGCGCCCGAAAAAATCCCAAAAAGAAGAAAGACTGCCTCATTTCGGAATTTTGGAACCCAAAGCAAGAGACCAAGTAGGATCTCACCGAGTCCTAAAAGTCGCGTAAACCACTCTGGGTAGTTTAAATTTCCCATGTTTTTCAACATTTCTTCCGCACCTACAAGCTTCATACCACCAAAAAGCAGACAGCCCAGAGTTACCAGACCCAAAAGACCATTCATTGCATATTTCATTTGATTCTCCTTTCAGTTTATATCCTTCTTTTGAATAAACTGTATTTTACATAGATACATTAAGTGATTTAAATGCAATAATAATAAATACATTTAGAAAAAATTATTTTCAAAACTTTCCCTCTTGCACAGAATAACACCATGATTGAAACCAAGTTTGCAGTTACGACCCACCTCATGACTGCTTTAGCTTACAATTCAGATAAGTGGATGAGCTCGGAGGAGCTTTCCAAAAGCTTGCGGACTAACCCTAGTTTTATACGAAAACTAATCGGATCCCTAGTTAAAGCAGGCTTGGTCAGGTCACAAAGAGGGAAGACAGGTGGAGTCCAACTGAATTTGGCAGCAACAGAAATTAGGCTCTCGCAAATATACGAAGCTATATCTGAAAAGAATCTTATACTTCTCCCGCAAAAAGAACCTTTCTATGAATGTCCAGTGAGCAGATCCATGTCTCAGATTATGGGAAGAATTTCTCAGAATATGGAAGAAGCTGTTTTAGAAAGCTTGCAATCTATCCATTTGAGCGATGTCTTAAAACAAGTAAGCCCCTCTTCCTAGGATTGCATGCATACTTGCAAAACTAGGAAGGATTGTAACTTTTCATTCTATTTCATCTTTTATATACAATACTAATGTCTTTAGAACATAATAAACCCATAAAATTAATCCTACATGAAGAACGTCGTTTTCAGTAAACCAAATACCTTGGGTCCAAAGCATGGAAGTAAGATCAATCTCCAAAGAAACAGCATAAGCAAACATAACAAATACTAATAGTATCCAAGTGATAAGAAGGTGGAAGTTCATTTTGTCTTTTTTAGTGAAATATCCATAGGCAGAGCTTGCAAGGAAGAAAACTACTGCTGGCAGACAAGACAATTCCAAGAACTCAAAGGAAATTAAAAATTGAATCGGAATTATTGCTCCATAAATAACCAAACTAGAATACACGAATGTATTGAGAATTGCATAGCCTAGTACAATTTTGCGAAATACACCTTTGGCATTTGTATAAGCTGCTGCGGCAAGAAATCCATTCATTCCAGCATTTTGTAGGATTTCATAATTTATTTCCCACCACGTAGTCCAACGACAGTATTCTCGACCAGAGCATTTCAATTCATAGCCTAAGGCTTGGTAGCTGGTTCCGGCTAGGATAGCTGCAATTCCAGTTAAGAAAAATCCAATCGCCCAAAAGTAGCGAGACTTCTGGGATCGAATGCTTACCCAAAATTTATAACCAACATAGAGGTACAAGAAACTTAAGAAATAGACAAAAAAGCTGGAACTTGGTTGGCTAAGAACAAAACCATTTTCACCAAGAGGAATTTGAATAGAGTGTTGCTTGGAGAGAAATTCGGTAGGTGTAAGCTTGGGGGTGTTCTGGATGGTATCCAATTGTTTGCAATTGGCTGTTAAATGAATAGACAAAAGTAAGAGTGGTAAAATAAGAAATTTCCTAGTCATAAAAATTTCACTTCCTTAAAAAGTTAAAGAAATACAACTAGAACTACTTTCCTTAATGGAGTATACTATTTTTTCAGAAGGATTGATGAATCCTTCTAATCTAAATTCAACTAGAGCTGTATACAATAGTATTTTTATTCTTCAGCAATTCCTTTCCTTTGAAAGAGAGTTTATCTCTTACTCCCAAGAAGATTGTATGTCCCACTCTTGACCAAGCGCTTGCCAAAGCAGAACCTACATTTCCCGTTCCTATAATTGCAATATTCATAAGCTTCTCCTTTTATTATGGATATTTCAGAAATTAATAAATAGTTACCAATACGTTTATCTTTTAGGTAATGCAATCCCACATTTTTCGCAAGATCTTGGATCATGACTAAGATCATTTGCATGGGCATATTTCGTACATATTGTCCTAATTCTGTAACAATAATGATAAAACCTTTTGTGTGTTTGGATTCTTTAATACTTTATCTTGCTTGATAAAATAAATATCCTTCCTGAGTTGGTATGCTTATACACCTAAGGCTTCAACAACTAACTCAGCCGCTTTGGCTCCCGAAAATTGCTGTTGACCCGTAATTAGATGACCATCCCTCACTGCGAAAGCCTTGAACATTCCACCATTGATATAATTGGTTCCTGGAATTTTTTTTGCTTCTGATTCTATCCAAAAAGGCTGGATCTTCTGTCCTCCTGTGAGAAAGATAGCATAATAATCATTTAACTTCAATTTATCCAAAGGGGTCGTGGAATCCAAAAGTACGGAATGTTCAATATGGGTGTGTTACTTCTGCCCACCAAAATCCAATCGGCCAACCAGTCTGCTTGGATGTAGATGGATTGGCAACAAGCATTGCAATTCTTTTCTCGTGAGGTGTTTTATTGATAGAACTACTCATAATTTTTTCCTTTTCCTAAAAGATTTACCTTCCATAGGAATTCATTTATCAATGGTGATCAATTTTAATTTAGAAATATTATAACTAATTTAGCTATATAATAGATGTTTGTAATATACTTACTTAAAAGTAATAAAAGTGCTTCTTTTAGTCAAAAATAAGATTATTCTTGCCAATGCCTACTTCTTGCCAAATTCTAAAACTATGCCAGATTTTGAATACAAAGGAAAAGTTTATTATAACCCAGTCGAATTTGCATTAGATTGGATTGGAGGTGCATGGAAGATGCCAGTGCTATGGAGGCTCAGAGAGAAGACCCTGCGCTACTCAGAGATCAAGAAAACACTTCCTCATATCTCAGACAAGATGCTATCGCAAACACTCAGAGAACTTGAAGAAAACCATTTAGTAAATCGGGAAATTTTTCCAGTTATACCACCTAAGACAGAATATACGTTAACATCCAGAGGAAGAAAGGTGATTCCCATTATAGAAAATCTGAGGCAGTTCGGATTGGACTGTATGAAAGATGTGGGAATAGATACTAGCAAAGAAAAGCTAAAACTTACTGTACCAAAACGAAAGAAGAAGCTTAAGCTATAAATCTAAATCCAAAATGCTTGAATCAATTTACAATTCTGGTAAAGAGAAAATTTCTTTACCAGAATATTTGAATGCTTTAAATTAAAACTTTATTATTTCTCTAACAAAGCCTTGATGCCATTTCTAGCGGCATTTGAAATTGCAGCAAGCTTAGCCTTGTCTGCCTCTGGCAAACCGGCTGGAGCTTCAGTTACACCAGGAGTTGATGCTTGGGAAATAAATGTTTTTGTGGAAGCATCGTACAATTTCGCATTCACAGTAACTCCACCCTGGGATGAAATAGGAAAGCCCATGATTGTTGCTGATACTTGTGTCTGCTCTGAAGTCACTAGTAGTAGATAATCAAATTTACCTAGCTTGTTCAAAGTTGTGATTATAACCTCTACTGTTGCATTCGATTCCATTAAAGTTGAGTTTACAACTTCTTTGGTCTTGGTCTTAATATCTTCTGGAACGGTTGGAAGAGTCTTAAGAGATCCAGTTACTGCAGTGATTCCGCTTGTAAATGCACTAATTTCTTTAGCATCTGAATAATGTGGAACTGCTATAGTAATGATTGCCTTTCCTTCTAAAGATATAAGATCAACCTTTGATTCTCTCACAGCAGCTGGCGAAGTAGAGCAAGCAATAGCAAATCCATTAATAGCAACAAACAAAATTGCAGAAATAAATATTTTTTTCATTCATGAAACTCCTTGAAATGATAAGTATTTATATTAGCTCATTATTTTTCTATTTCAATTTTACCCATTTTAGAGTTTTATTAAGATGTAAGTCTTAGCTTTTGAACCTTGAGAACATTTTGTAACAGACACAATAAAGATTGAATTTTTATTTATTTCTTCTTTTGTTCTGAAAATAAACTTTAAATTAACTTAAATTTCGAATCCAGTAAAAACCCATCATTTCCATAGTCAAAGCTATTCCTATATGAAGAAAAACTCCTCCTCGGATATTCCCAGTATAATAAGAGAGAATCCCAAGAACAAATCCACCAAACATGGAACTGATTGTTTCTAAAAAAGGTTTACCGAAATGGATAGAAACATAAAGAGGCACCATTAATAAAATAGATTCTTTACCTATGAATGATTCGAATTCTCTAATTATAAATCCTCGGAAAAACCATTCTGTAGCTATAAATGCAAGAACATAAAATATTTCAAAGGCGAGAACCCATTTTAAAGTTGCCACATAACCGATTTCAGGTTTATCTAAGGGCACAATCGGATAATAGGTTCGGAAATCATCCTGAAAGGACATTAGAATAGTAACTAAGATCATAGGAATAAAGCTTCTTGCAATCCAAATTGAAATTTTCATCTCATCATTTGCAATCAGTATAAGAAGGATCAAAAAGGATAAAATCCAAAAAAACTTTGATTTAACAAATTCATAATTTTTCTTATGTTTAGCTAGCAAAAAAACAATAACTAAAAATGGAATTAGAAAGATAGAAATTACTCCGACAATTCCAAAGTCTTTGTTTAAATTAAAAATATATTCAAAAATAGAAAAAAGAAATAAAAAAATGAAGATTGAAGCAAGTAATTTCGGTTTAAAATCAGAGTTAAAATAAACTTTGAAAGGTAAAATTATACTATAAAAAGAGTTAGTGAATATTCTAAAATTTTTCATATAATAAAATTTGATTCCAGATCTTTAGCCAAAAATATTTTTCTTCGATATATAGAAACAGTAATTTGTATCACTTAATATTTCTTGTGGAATAAAATCTCAATTCTTTCCTTTCGAATCATTATTTATAAAAAATGAATAGCTATAATAGTTTCGAGATGGATGATTGCCATGAATCCCTTTTACAAAATCGGAGGAAGAGTAAATATGGCTGATACGAAAAATATAGACAAACTAGACAACAAGTTAATCGAAACTGGACTAATTGAACCAAATTTACATGATGATTATAAGAAGGTTCATACTTTCTTAAATAGTCATGTCAGAAAGAATGGTAAGATTCTAACTGAAGAAACTTTTTCAAAAGGGGATGATGAATTACGCAATTGGCTTATGGTGCTTTACAAAAAAGGAGCAAGCCAAGAAAAGTTAACAAGCTATTTGCGAGTTGGTCTTGCTCATCTTTGTTATAATTTTGTAGAATCAAGCTACAAACAAATATCCCTGGATGATTTAGTAACTCGAGCACTACTCTCTTTCAAAAATAGAAAATTTCATAAAACATTCTTCAAACTTTCTGTTTCAGAAGCCAAAACTTCTGTACGAGGAAAGAAAGAATTACGATCCAAAAATAAACCAATTAAAAAGAAGAAAACAATATCTAATAAAAAAAATAAGAAGGCATCTCCCAAAAAGAAAGCTGATAAGAAAAAATTGATAAAACCTAGTAAAACGAAGAAAAAAATCAGCTCTAAAAAGAAAGCCTCTAAAGGTTTTTTTGCAAGGTTATTTTCTTAAATGAGTTATTTCCTTATCCACAAAGAATTGCAGAAGTATTGATTGCGATCAAAGTAATTTTCTAGAACTTGGAAACCATGATCTGAAGCAACTTTTTCCATATCGGAAATAGAATATTTTCTTGAGCACTCCATGTAAATAGAATCCCATTTATTGAAATTGAAAACCTTATCTATGCTCCCTATTACAACTGTACTATTTGTGTTAGCTAGAAGATAACTCTTGACCTCACCTGAAAGTGGATCATAAGAAACATGATGATCGAATTTATTTATATCAAAATTTCCATTTAACTCTCGATTGATCCTAAGTAAATGATTGAAATTAAATCTTCGTGTAATTCCTCTAGGGTCATCATAAGCAGGTAAAATGACGCTGGGTGACTTCTTCAAATCAAAACCTATGAGGAAAAAATCCTTAGGATCCAAAATATTTTTCAGATGCTCAATAAATTGATTCGTTTCTTGGTTTGAAAAATTTCCAACATTAGAACCTAAAAACAAAACTAGTTTAGGAACGTTCTTGTACTCCGACTCCTGTTTCAAGGATTCTAATACTTGGAAATAATCGCCTACTCTTGCATCAATTTCTATTTCAGGATGATTGATTTTGAATTTTGCCTTTAGCTCATCCAGAATATCACTGCTGATGTCTATAGGTATGTATTTCAATTGCAGTTGTGATTCTATGCAAGATTTAATAAAAATCTCTGTTTTTATCCCATCGCCCGATCCAAGTTCTAATAATAAAATTTCATCGTATGTTAGCGAAATATGCTCTATTATTTTCTTAGAGTTTAATTCAAAAATTTCAATTTCTGCATCTGTTAGATAGTATTCAGGCATATTCATAATCTCTTGAAAGATTTTACTTCCCTCTTCATCATAAAAATACTTAGGTCTGAGGTAAGCAGGACTTGAACTTAAGCCTAAATCAGTATCAATCTGGAATTGTTCAATTGCAGTGAGAATTTGGGATTTCATTAATAATTTATTTCCTAAATTGATTTTAAAATTCCTTAGTCCTTAACCAATCGGATACCATTGTATTGGTAAGCAATTTGCGGATGAAAGAAGTTTCTGTATGTACTTCGAGAATGTTCTTTAGGAGTTACAATGGATGAACCTCGCAAGACCATTTGATTGACCATAAATTTTCCATTGTATTCTCCCACTGAGCCTGCTCGTTTTTGAAATTTTGGATATGGAAGATAGGCTGACGAAGTCCATTCCCAACGCTTACCCCAAGCAAAATTCTCAGATGCCACTTCCCATTCAAACTCAGTAGGTAGCCTCAAATTTTTCCAAGATGCAAATGCTTGAGCTTCAAAATAATTGATATGCGTCAATATATCCTCACTTCGAATCTTTCGAAGTCCAGCTAGAGTATATTGGTAGTAATTAGAATCCTTCTTCTGCCAATACATAGGCAATCCAATCTGAAGATTCTGAACAATGGACCATCCTTCATCTAACCAAAGTTCATGTCTTTTATATCCTCCATCCTCTATAAAATCTATAAACTCTTGGTTACTTACCAATTCATTGAGAATAGAAAATTCTTGCAAATAAACTTGGTGAGGTCCAAGTTCATTGTCAAAACAAAATCCTCTTCCCTTATAACCAACATCATAATTTCCTTTGGGAATTGGAATCCAAGCCTTTGCTTGATTAGATCCATCCTCAACATAACAATCTTTCGAGTAAATTGGTTCTAATGGATTTAGATGAAAGTTATATTTCAAATCTGTGAAAAATAATTCTTGGTGCTGCATCTCATGATGTATTCCAAGCTCTAGCAATGTTTCGATTTCTTGAAACTCTATTGGTTCAATCTTATCTTGGTTATGAAATAATTCCACTATTTGCTCATCAATAGAATTTCGATATTTATATACCTCGTCTACGGTCGGTCTGGTCATAAGACCTCTCATTCCACGTTTCGTTCTTGCTCCAATAGAATTGTAATAACTATTGAATAAAAATCCAAATTTAGGATGAAAACTGGAATAATTTTTTATAAATTTACTTAGGATAAATTCTTCAAAGAACCAAGTTGTATGACCTAGGTGCCATTTGGGAGGACTTACAAAATCTGCTGCTTGTGGAATATAATCTTCTATAAGAAGGGGCTGCATGATTTGTTTGGTTTTATTGCGTGTTAATAGGAATTTTTCCAGCATAATTAAAGTCGAAAGTAAGCTCAGATTTAGTTTCGATTTAAGAATTTTAAGATTATGATTATGATGCAATAAAATTTTATCTTTTCAATTATTTGCATGGCTTTCCTATTGATTTCATAGAGTAAAGATTAAGCATAAAATGATTTTTTTGAATTGAAATCTGTCTAAACATAGTATACTTATAAATAACTTTTTCGAGGAAATGAATGAAAGCAATTTGGAATGGTGAAATCATAGCAGAAAGCGAAGATACTATTGTAGTTGACGGAGCACATTATTTTCCAATTAACAAAGTAAAGATGAATTTTCTCAAATCATCCACCCACAATACTACCTGTCCATATAAGGGTAAGGCATCGTATTATGATGTGGAAGTCAATGGACAAACCAATAAGAATTCCGCTTGGTATTATCCTAGCATTAAGTCTGAATCTATTAAAGAAATTGCAGGAAGAATTGCATTTTGGAATGGAGTTAAAGTAGAAAAGTAAACCTTGTTTAGATAAATTGAATATATATAAGTAAGAGGAACAAATGGATAAAAAGAATTTACTCGTAATGGGAACTCTGCTCGCAATGACCCAGCTAGCAAGCTACTCATCTGTTCAAGCAGCAGAACCAAAGAATGCTCAAGGAAAATGCTATGGTGTTGCAGGACCCAAGCAAGGTGACTGCAGTGGCAAAGATCCAGCTACTGGCAAGACTTGGACATGCGGTGGACAGAATCCAACGTCTGACCTCGGCTGGAAGAAAATGACAAAAGAAGAATGCGATGCTGCTGCAAAACATAAAACAGCTAAAGCAAAAACTTTTGTAGCTAACAACTAATACATACAATCTTTGCAAACACCACGGTCTACTTTTGATTCTCAACTCATTGGCTTGTCTCTTCGAGCTGCCAATGAAAATTCTATCTTTTTAAAAGAAGTAGATTTCAGGATTATAGAAGTAATTAGTGAAAACTATAGCTACTCTAGAGGAGTAGACCGTGAAAAGTTAGTTGATCTAAGTCATGATTACCAATTGCACCTACATGGCGTTAGTCTAAATATTGCTGGAATGGACGATTTGGATAAGAGAACTCTAAATGAGTTAAAATCTCTCCAATCAGAAACCAAGGCTTCTTACATCTCTGACCACCTTTGCTGGACTAGGCACAACCAAAGAAGCAGCTTTGACCTTTTGCCTTTTCCCTATACAAGAAAAATGATCCACCATCTCAAAGATAGAATCCACCAAGTGCAAGATGTATTAGGTTATAATTTCCTTTTAGAAAATATTTCTACTTACTTTAGATTTAAACTCGATGAAATGGATGAGATTGATTTTCTCATTGAATTGCATGAATCCACGGGAGTAAATTTTCTTCTGGATCTCAATAATCTCTATGTTAATCAATTCAATCATGGGATTGATCCATACAAACTTATCAACAGCCTTCCTTCATCTGCAGTAGAATTCTATCATCTGGCTGGATATTCTAACCAAGGAGATTTCTATTTCGATGCTCATGATTCTAAGGTTCCTAAGTCTGTTTGGGATCTATACCGTCTTGCCATTCAGAAATTTGGTATGCATCCAACAATTATAGAACGCGATGAAAATATTCCAAGCATACAAGAACAAATCTCTGAAATACATTTTGCCAAGAGCCTGATTCAAGAAATAGAAAATACTACTGAGGCAATTCCTTGATCCAAAAAGAGGATTTTGAATTTAAGGCGATAGAAGAATTACAGAATATTTTGTATTCAGATAAATCTTCAATTGAGTATCTTCAATTCATATCTCATCCTCATCTAGATGCCATTGATGCAGTATCCTGGAAACAAGATGAAAAACTTTCCAAGAGACTCTCTTTTCTCCAATACGGCTATGGTGCTAGAACCAAAATGACATTAGAACAGTTCTTCCCTCAAACCAAAACAAGTCTTCCAGAAAAAGATTGGAACATGCTAGGATTAGAATATTCGGAATCAATTGCATCCAAATTTTCCAATATAAATGAACTCGGTTTAGATTTTCCTGAGTTCCTAGAAAATAAAAAGGTTAATTCATTAAGTATAGAATGCTCTCTAATCGAAAGATTGTGCTTTTACTCTGGAATTTCAGCTCGTGAAACTCCTATAAGTCTAGAAACCTTCAGCATGCTTGATGATGAAAGTCAATTTAAATTAAGAAATGATCTTCAAGTATACAAAGGTAAACTAGATATAGACCTTGATGTATGGCAGTTAAGAAATTCAATACATTACTATTTAATCTATAGAGATATTTTTTCCTATCCCCAAGCACCAATCTTTATCAAAAAATTAGAAACTAAAATCTTTGAGATACTACATTTCATTTCAACAAAAACAAACCAATCTGCGAATCTTTTATTACTCCAAGAAAATTTTGAACAAGAAGAAATTTCACAAGCTTTGTATTTTTGCTTACAGAATCATTTCTTGGTGGCTAAACAAAATTAAGAATTTGAACAAAGAAATCCTAGAGCTTCGTTCTAAGATTTCCTTTCATCAGCTAAAATTCAGATCCTTAAATAGTTAAGCCTTCTTTTTCTCGCATTTCCTTAATGAAATCAAGAGGGAAGGACAACTTTTTTGCAATGCTAGATTTCAAATCGATAGCTCTCCAAAAAGGTGCTATCTCACTTATAGGTGTCCCATTTTGAAATTTCTCATAATTAGCTTCTGCAACTATCCTTAGAAATAAGCCAGTAGTCACAGGGCAGGTATGATCTGCTTTAAATTTTTTTGCTAGATCCTGTCTTACCTTTTTGATTGTTACCTCCTTACCAGGCTTAATCTTTCTTAGATATTCTTCGAAAATCTTAGGAGTAGCCACCAGCATATCACTGTTATCTGGAATGTCTACAAATCTCTTTTCGATATGCTTCACTTTGGGAGATGCCTCTTTTTCTAGCTTTTGATTCCAAGTCTGCTTCTTAGTTGCCATCTTTTACTCCTTCATAGTATCTTTATCCAATTCTGATTTAAGTTCCAATGCATAGGATTGAATCATACTTTCCAAATTTAAAAAACTTAAGGAAAGTATACGAAAATATGGATTTGTGACCGTACTTTCATAAGAAAATTTTACTAAGGTTTCTTTCTGATTCAATGCCTGCAATTCTCCAAGCCATTTAACCTGGAAAGGGCTATCATAGGTCTCCATTCCCCATTGATTCTTTTCTTTGAATGAGGTTGTTCTTAGTTTAATACTCGCTCCAGATTTTGAATTTTCTATCCAAGTCTCCTTACCCAAGGAATTATCCATAATTGTGATGGAGTCAAGTTGCTGCCTCCATGATTTTTGTCCTTCGATATCTCTCATTTTTAACCATATCACTTCACTGTTGTGCTTAAAAGTAAATTCTGCATTTGCGGTTTTCTTTTCTGGAATCAAAAAACCAATAAGCCCCACAACACCAAACACTGAAACTAAAACCAGAGTTCCTACTAAAACATACTTCATACTTTCCTCTCCTTTTCTATACTTTTAGATTAGCAGAATTCAAAGAATTCCATCTGACAAATCTTGCTTTTTTTAATCTTAAGATTGAATCGGAATGAGAATATCCATCTCAGAATCTTTTGGCGAGTAAAAAGGTGGAAATTTCTTATAGATTTCAATGCTAGGTTTGTTTGCAATTTTAAGTTTCGTATTTTCAGCTAACCATTTATATAACTCAAGATAGGCTATTTCCAAGTTAGAAAAGTCACCAGAGTAAGAATAAGATATATAATTTCCGTTTAAATTAGTAAATTGAAAACCAAATTTTTCTTTCAAAAGATTCTTATCAAATTTGGCTTCAGTAAGAAAGATTCCTAAATCATATCTCTGATTTTCCTTACCAACTAACATGGGGTCATCATACCAAATCCCGAATAGTTCTGAATGTTCATGAAAAACTCCTATTTGCAGACAAGAATCGATGAGTTTTCTCCATATTTTATGTGATTTTTCCCAAGGTCCCACATACCTATAGTACATAGCTATTTTTTTGCTTAGAATTTTGGGCTTAATTTTAAGAGAAATACTATTCTTAGAATACTTTCTTATTAATTTATTATCTGGAGTTATTGTTTCTTCTTTTTGAATTCTAGAATTTTGTTTCCTGAATTGTGATGGTGTCTTTTGAAACATTTTCTTAAATGATCTAGCATAGGATTCTGGATTTTCATAAGAAAGCTCCCAGGCTATATCAGCAATACTGAGATTGGTTACTGTTAGCAAGAAAGCACTTCGCTCAAGCTTTAACTTTTCAAAGTAAGCTCTAGGAGTCATACCGACTAATGAGTGAAACATTCTATGAAAGTGGTAAGTAGAAAGAAAAGATGCCTGAGCTATTTTTTTAAGATCTAGAGATTGATCTAAATTTTTTTCTAAGAGATTTTTGGATAAGTGAATCTTTTCGATATTAGATAAATTATGCTTCTTCATAGAGTTCAAAGGAAAATGGTTGATATCTCCAGATATACAAAATGAGAAGGATCAACTCTGGAAGTTTGGTTGATGGTAAATTCTCCTGGCTTAAAATAAGCATAACCTAAATTAATAGTGAATCGATTTTGTACTTTGGTTATACAACGAAAATTCCATTCATCTCCAATATGAGTCCCACTCGATCCTTCCATATCACGCTTGCTCGCTCTTTCCCAACGATCCCTAGGACTTTGCAAAAGGTATCTATTGAATGCAGTGTCTATTTTAGAATTTTTAAATGGAATAAATTCTAAAACCAATTTACTAGCTCGAACATTTTCCATAGTTATATAATCACTGGTAGACCATGGTCTTGCAAAACCATACAATCTGTCAAATCTTTGGTTAATTTGGTCATTAGGATTTTCATCTCCTGACACTTGAGCATGCAATATTCCTAATCTTGGCTTAGAACTGTGTTGCCAAGTATATCCAGCATCAAGTATGATACTCCTGGCTTTATGGTCTATGCCTTTGGCGATATCATTCGTACCAGATTGTTCAACCCAATTTATGTCATAGTCAAATCCAGTATCACCAATCAATCCAAAGAATCTCAATCCTGAAGTGTGAATTCTTTTGCCTGGTCTACTAGTTCTAATTCTCAATCGATTGTTCCTGTCGAACTCAGTTTCAGATAATTCAGAAACCATCAAGCCAAGGTAATAAGCTTGCACTTGGATATACTTCTCCAAAAAATTCATAGTAAAAACGGAACCCGTAAATTCAGTCTTCTTTTCAACTTCGTCTATTTTTGTTAGGTTTCTTTGTAAAGGGATCAAATAAAAAAGATCCAAATTCCATAGATTGGACTCCTGCCCCCAGGTGGCTCTTGTTCCTTGGAAGGTATTGGTAGTATTTCTCCATTCATTTACAGCAACCAATCTTCTATCCACCAATTCAAATGCCATTCTACCAGCTTTCAAAGAGAGAGGTTGTGTCTTTAAAAATCTCCATTGATTCCAATACAATTCTAAATAGGCTTGGATAGGTTCAGCACGATTCACCTCACGGTTGTCAGCTTCATATAGAGACTGAAGAATCTGAGCATCTTCCATTTCAATGGTGAATCGGAAAGGATCCATTTTTTCTTTAAGGGATACAAAGGCTCTTGTTCGCAGAAGAAAAGGTCGGTCAATTCTATCATCATTTCTTCGAAAATCATTTTCTCTATATTCATAACGAACGCGGTTATCCAATCCTACAAGCATCCAATCGAAGTCTTTGAATAGATCTTGATTCACATCCGAAAGCTTCTTAGCATATTCGGGTGGAGTCTTTAGACGTTTTGTTCCATAACTTCTAGGTTGGAATTGGGAATCTTCGTTTGATTTCGTATCTTTGGTAAGCTGAGGCTCAGAGGCTTTCTCTAATGGCTTAGAGTCCACCTCTTCCTTAGGTAAAGAATTTTCCTCTGCAAAGACAGCAATTTGCCATCCAAAACAAATCAAAAATATCGTAAAAACTATACTATTGATTTTTATTTGGATGAGGTTACGTATAATCTTTTGCGTGAAAAAATGCCCTAGCATTTGCAATCCAACCTTTTTGGTCGCAGTCCCTGCGTCCCATTTATTGAACAACAATTCTGTTATAACAGATTTTTGTCAAGAAAAGTTGGAGGATTTTAGCATCATTTTTACTTCATACGATTGTTCATCCGATAAAGTTGATAAGGAAGATCAAGTTGATGAAATTATAAAGCTGCCCCATTTTCCTTTTCAGAGATTTCTATAAGAATATTCTTCATCACCTCAGGAGGCTGTGCCCCACTAAATGCATACTTATCATTGATAATAAAAAATGGAACACCCGTTACACCTAAACTTCGCATACGATCTTCTTCTTCCACTGTTTCATCTAGGTACTGATTTGTGTCCCAGAAATTTTGTAAAACTGTAGCATCCAGACCAATACTGATTGCAATAGAATCTAAAATTTCTACTTTCGTTAAATCTTTATTATGTGTAAAATATGCAGAAAACAATGCCACAGCCATCTCAACTTGTAAGTTATAATCTTTGGCAAGGCGAATCAATCGATGAGAGTGCAAAGTGTTCGGTTGCTGGATACCCTTATTAAATTCCATACGAATTCCAGCTGTCTCTGCGGCATTTTTGGTTCTTGCAAAAATGGTTTCCATTTTATCGGAGCCACCAAATTTTGTAGCCAAAACCTCATCACGAGGCTTACCTTCCATAGGAAGAGTCGGATCTAAGCGAAAAGGTTTCATCTCGACTTCCATTTCTACACCAGGTATTGTTTGTAAAAATTCTTTGCTACCTTGATCCCAATTTGCCTTACCAATATAACACCACGGACACACAACATCAGACAAAATTTGCACTTGCAATTTCATATCTTTTAGACTAAGCTAAATAATGAAGTACACTAATTTATTGAATCCAGTCTTTCTTCATTCTCCCAAGTATAGTTGTTTAGGGAGAAAACATACAATTTTGAAAGAACTATAAATACATGATGCTTGATTTATCAAAAATACTAATCCTCAATGAAAAAAAGATAGCTGAGTCCCTGTTCTCTATTTATCTTTGGAAAATTCAAAGTGAATTGCTTCCTCAATATGTCATAGCGAAACAAATTCCAAAAAAAAATATGGCAGAGCTTGAGTACGAAAGCCTTTTGCAACTTTATGAACATAATGTATCCTGTCCTAAACCTTATGGTATTTTATATAAGGATTCCAAATATTTTCTGGTAATGGAATCCATACTTGAATCTAAAACCGCAACAGATAGAGATCAGCAACTCAAATTGAGTCTCTTGAAACTATACCAAGTAGGAAAATATTGGGGATACACTAAAGATAACTTTATAGGTTCACTTCCTCAACCTAATTCTATTTACAATACATTTTCTGAGTATTGGATAGAATCAAGAATTAAACCAATGTTAAATATTATTCGAGAGAATGGAATAAACATCAATCAGAACCAACTGCTATCAGTAATAGAAAATGCAATAGAAAGATGGAACCTAAATACTTCCAAACCCTATCTCATCCATGGTGATCTATGGAGTGGAAATATAATCTATTCCAACTCTAAGGCCTTCCTGATTGACCCCTCCTTATCCTACGGTCACCCAGAACAAGACCTTGCTATGCTCGAACTTTTTGGATCTAGCCTCAGTGCTAATTCTCAGTTTGAAATTTTACATCACCTTAAACTCAATGCAGATACATTCAAAGATCGAATTCCTTTCTGGCAGATTTACCCACTCTTAGTTCATGTTGCAATCTTTGGAAGAAACTACCTTCCATCCTTGACTAAGGCTTGGAAGGGGATAATTTGAAAACCTTTGGATTGCATTTTAATTTTATCAAAATCTTATACTTTATCTAATAAAACATTATTTAGATTCACTTAAAGACTCATTGTATAGATCAATAAATTCTTTTCCTGAGAATGGATTCTGACTTGATACAAGATTTCGATCTTTTACAGCATGGGGTCTACCTGGAAGAAGACTTTTTTCATAATTCAATCCTGACTCTTCTAAGAGAGATGCGATTTTTCGCACAGAAGGAGTGCCCTTCATTACAAAAGTCTCGATGAACCATTCTTCGATTCCAGTCACAGAGTTCACTCTGTATCCATTGAAAGGGTTCGATTCTTTGGGATAAGTCGTTAAGATGGCAGGAGCATGGCAGATGAGACCAATAGATTTATTCTTAGTATGAAACTTAGAGATCAGATCCAAGACTTTATCATTTCCTAAGAGGTCTACCATCAAGCCTTGCCCACCTGGTATTATTATTCCTGAATATTCTAATTCTGGTTTCACCAAACTATCAATCGATTTAGGGTTTAAGTATTTTATATTCAATTTAGTAAAATCAATAGCCTCTTGTTGAATCTTTTCATTATCCCAATATTTTGATTTCAAACTCTCAGGATCTATTGGTGCAGACTTTCCATCCAATGTTGCAAAATCTATTTCATAGCCTTGTTCCTTTAGATTTTTATAGGGAATGTAAAATTCATTCAAGAAAATGCCCGTAGGATATTTTCTTTCCCCACCGAGAATAAGAGTATCGGCAGAGCTCATAAAAATAAGAATCTTTCTTGGGGAAGCATCAATTCCTAAAACAGAAAAATAAATTAGAACTGTGATTATTGAAAAACTAAAATTTATTCTGGATCTTATTTTAATATTTTTAATTTTTTTAATATTTTTCATTAATTTATTGATATTTATTTTAATAATATTCATTATTTTATTGATTTTTGTTTTATTAATATTCAATAATTTATTTCTTAGCAATTTATTTTTAAAATCATAGAAATTTATTCTTTGATTTATTTTTCCGAAAAGAGTGATTTTGTTAAGCTCCATTTTTATACCTCAATATTCTTATATATTAGTTTAGATTTGAGGATAAAAGTTTTTAACCTAGGTTAAAAATTCGAGAATGTATTCTACTTAATGCTACATTTGTGATACCTAAGTAGGAAGCTATATGATTTTGCTTCAATCGTTTCGCATTGGAACCACATTGATCCAGAAATTTTTTATATCTTTCCTCAGCAGAGAGACTCAAGAAATCAAATTCACGTTCTTCCTTTTTCAAATATAAATCAATAGCAAAGGGCAAGAGCAATTCAGTCCTAAGGTAAGTTGAATCGACATTAGTAACTAAATTTGAATAAGAAATAGATAAAATTTTTGAATTTTCTAAAGCAATACTGGAATATAGATTTGCTTGTTTCGACACCAAACTTCGTAAGGATCCTAACCAATCGGATTCAAAAGAGAATCCCTTGGTCCATTGTTTCCCCTTATTCGTGTAAGTTAGCTGAAATGCTCCTTTTTCAATAAATGCTATCTCATCACTCCATTGACCTTGCTTCAGGAAATATTTACCTTTGGGAATATCTTTGGGTCTTAAGAATTCTAAGATTTTTGAGTAGTCTTTTTGATTTTTCATTGAATTTCATTTTTATTATTTAAGCTTTCTCAAGGAGAAAACTTGGATAATTTGCTTCAAAAAGTAAAGAATTAGTAAAATCAATATCCATGAGGTAATTCTACTTAAGAGTTTCTCCCCGCCAAAAACTTTTTGTAGTGTAAGGTCGAAATGGTTAATAAAATATTTATCCAATTTCACAATGTAAACCCAGCCTGCGTGTATACCAATGGAAAAATACAATGATCTAGTATAGACTACTGCATTAGCTAGGATAATTCCAATTAAAAATAAACCAAAGAACTCTGGAATTAATAGATACCAATTGGAAACAGGTCGAATAAAATGTGTTGCTGCAAAGAATAAACTAGATACCACAACAGATTTTAAAATACTTAAATCTTCCATTAATGTCTGTAAGACAAATCCACGAAAAAACCATTCTTCAAAAAATCCAATTATGAAAACTATAAGCAATTGAAAAAAAAGATCCCCATAAAACTTCTTAGGCAAGTGATCAATAGAAAAGATAGAATGATTGAAGTAAAGATTTATAGAAATCAAAACCATCATAGAAAATACGCCGAAGAGAAATCCACCAAACAAGAGTCGCGTATTGAGTGGATTATTTATCAATCCATATGAAAGTATACTTCTTTTCTCATACTTATAACAATATAAAATCAGTACAAAGAATAGAGAGATCGTTAAACATCTTGATGCTATTTTCAAAAAATGAAAAGGCTTAGCCTCTTCTATTCCATCTAGGATAAGCCCCTGAATTAAATAGAGGAAAGTGGAAAGTAGCATGCCTAGAACGATAGTTATAGCTAGAACACTTAGTATTTTATAAATGGATTTCAAGTTAAAATTCACGATAAAAAATTGATAAACTTAATGCAATAATAATCTCAAAACGATGAGATGCTTAAGTATATTTTATGAATCTAGCTAGGAATTTTTTGAATTATTTTGCTTTTGACCGTTCTTGTTGACTTGCAAAATAAATGACCTTTCTTGCACGCATAACTTCTCCAAGAGGTCTGTGCTCTTGCAAAGCATTCCAAGGATCAAATTTATCTTTTTCAATTAATTGACTAAATTCGGGATTTTCTAAAGGCGAATTCATCGCTTGGGGAATGGTCAATTCTGCAAGAGTAATATAAGGAGCAAGGGATTCATCCCAATTTACAGTGGGATCTTCAATGGGTGTCTTATGCTCAGAGTGATAAAATTGTATCTGGAATTCAAACTTCACATCAGCTATCTTGATTGCTTGCTTAAATTGCTCCGAAAAATCTCCATTAAAGGAAATAGGTCTTCTAATTATGCTTTTCCCAGAAGAATCAATCACACTCAAAATAGGTTTCAATCTTACCCTACACGCATAATCACCAAATTTTATAGGAGCTGCTGAGAAAAAATTTTCCATTTCAAATCCGTGAAATTTTTTAGAAAAGTTAATAAGAAATTGACCAAATTTGATGGCTCCCCCTATCATCCCGTGTTTCTTTGTGAAAAATTTTAAAATTCCTATCGGTCCATTCATAGCATATCCAATAAATTCAATAAAATCATCGCTTGTAGTCATACTAAATGTTTGGTGTTGAATTAAGGTAAAATCTTGCTCCTGAGTTCTACCACCCAAAGCACTTTCCCCATCTAAGCCCTTGACCTTAATCGCAAGACCTCGCACATCAGGAATACGATCTGATTGGATTCTCAGGCTACCATTCGATAAACGAATCCATGCTTGGTATGTTTTAGCATTTTTAAATAAACCTAGCTTCGCAAAATCAGGAATAGTATCCAAAACCTTAAACTCAGCATGGAGTGCCAGAAGTTGTTTTCTGTGAAGACCTCTACCTACTCCAAATTCCTTGGACATTTTCTTCTGAAAAATCGTTATTAACTTAGCATGTTTGTTATGTTTGATTGCTTCTTCTGGAGAAATAATTTCGGACCACTCTTTACTCGGTGTATTCATTAGATTAAGAAATAATCTTTCATATCTTAAGGCAAGTCGAATTTTATAAGGTAAAGTATCGAAACTTACTGAAAAATGATGGTAAATCTTGGCCAAGACCGGGTTTAAATTTCAAGTTACATAAGAATTTTACCACTTATAAAAACTCGAAGCTAAATTTGTAAAGAATCTAGAATAATAAACTAAAAGTAATGAGCTTGGAGAATCATTTTTCTTAATTAAGTAAATTAGATTATTCTGATTTTTAATGTACATTTCATTTTATTATTTAACAATGATTTTTTCTTTTGACAAAACGATTCTTTTATTTTAAATAGAATTATAAAAGGAAACTATATGAATAATAAATTACAATCTCTTTTTAAATCCCTCCTATTACTTTTTTGGATTTTAAATTGTTCTACTTTAAGTATAATCGATCCCAAAAAACCTCTAGATGCACAAGTTCCCAAGGAAAAGGCAGTGTATTTTATCCAGACTAATTTTAGCATTGAAAATCAAAAAATAAAATCTGTAACATTGGAATTTTTCGATATTTTAAAAAGCACAACAAATGGCAATGTTTTGAAATTATCTGCTTCTAAAGACATTGCAAATAATAGCCTAACTGAGTGTTATCTTTTTTCTGGTGATAAAACAGTTTATGCCTTATATACGGCTGAAATAGCAACAGATAAGGGTCTTATTCAAACTCAATTACCCAAAGAAAATAAATGGTTTATTGAATACAAAGGTTCCAAAAGCCCACTATATGCTGGGTCTTTAAGTTATCTTAATAATTCGTTAAATATATCAGACTCTGGTTTTAAAGAGTGCAAAGCAGATTTAGCAGCTAAATATCCTAACTTAGATTTCTCAAATTCGGAAGAACTTCTAAAGAAAAAATCAAAGTAATTGAAATCTGACTCTGATATTTTCCAGAAAGACGAATAATTTGGGCCTAAACAAAGGTTTCATACCATACTTTATTCTGGAAAATAGACAGGTTTCTAACCAAAATTTTCTTGCAACAAAATCAGATTCGTGCAGTCTAAACAACAGAGGAATCTTTATGAAAAAATCTTTTGCAATTTTATCATTAACTACAGCAATCTTATTCACTGCAGGACTATCTGCTTCAAGCTGTCCAGGTAAAGAGAAGCGATCAGGAATTTGCCCAGGCAAAGAAAATAGAACTCTTACTTGTCCAGGAAAAGAAAATTTAAGTGGAACATTTTGTCCTGGTAAAGAAAACCTATCAGGTTCACTGCTCTGCCCAGGAAGCAAAGAATAGACTTATTTTAGTCATTAGAATTCTTATTGAGAAACCCCAAGCCTCCCTTGGGGTTTTTTTATATCTAATATGATTTTACCTAACTATAAAATCTTATTTCTTTGTTGTTTCTCTTTGTAAATTATCAATAAACTCTACAACTTCATTCTCAATTTTTTCCTTATCAGACTTTACAAACTCACTCATGAGAACATGGGCTCCATATTCAATTTTAGTTAGCTTAGATTTAGGGTTAGGTTGAAATTGAGAAAATACATCTAACATAGCAGGGACACTAGCCGTTGGATCTCGCTCTTCTTCACTTTTCTGGTAGTACAATAAATGAATAGGAGATCTTACCATTGAATAGGTCTTTGGCTTAGCAATGAAATTTCGAAGATCTATTACATTGTAAACAGCCGATAGATATTGCTCTGTGTACCAATATTTTTCATAATCATCTGAGATCATTGCTTGTCGAACAGGATCTTTAGTAGAAAGCTTTCCTGAGTTCCTCACTTTCCCATTGATCAATAATCCTAGATAATAGCCTCCTGGATATTCCAAGATCTTTGCCTTAGAATTTGCAAATTCATAAAAAGGTGAAACCAAAATCATTGCATGGATCATTTCTGGATTCTCAGCAGCAAGGTAGGTCGCAATTAAACCACCCATACTCGTTCCAATTACAATTACTTTTTCACCCAAGGCTTGAACTTCTCTGAGTGCTATTTGGTTTTCTTGAAGATATTCTTCATACTTCGTATCTCGGTGCTCTTCCTTATTCGTTCCATGACCTGGTTGACGAATATAGTACGTATTGTACTTATATTTTTTACCAATTTTATCAACAACAAACTCGCCTTCCTTTCGGCAGGCACCAAAACCATGAATATAAATGAGTGCATATTTTGTTTTGCCAGGAGAGTAACGAGTTAGCTTTTCTTCACAACCTGGTCGAACATTCTTCCGTTTACTTTCTTGCAATTTACTTTGGTAGTATTCGTCAAAGGAAGCTTTGGAAGTGTAGGTCTCCTTTGGAAATCGATAGTCCAAAGAAGAACATGCTAGTACAAAAAGTAATACCAAGAAGGCAGTGTATTTTTTCATAACACTATCTCTGCTTCAAATGGAAAATCAGTAAACAGCAAATTTAGCAGAATAAGAAATTTCTTTTCAAATGCTAATCCTTTGCTTCTTTTTTGGTCTTAGATTACCTGGGATAACAAGTTTTTAAAAGAATTTCTCAATCTAAAAATAGTTTCTAATATTCAAGATGACAGATTGAAATCCTCTAGCAAGCTAGACAGAGCATGTCTTTTTTATCTAAACTTTTTCGAAGAAAGAAACCTTCTCTTGATGGAAAGATTCAAAAATTTCTCTCTCAGCCAAGCTATCTAGAACCTACTTTAACTAGACAAATCAATCTTCTATTTGAAACAAAGATGGAAGCAATACTTCCAGAGACAAGTCCTTCCTGGAATGCTTACTACGACTCTTTAGCGACGGTGCAATTTTCCGATCTTCCTATTTCTTCTTGGGATCTTGTCAAAGATTTGAGTCTTGGTCAATTTCTTTCAGAGGATGCAGCTAAAGTATTGATAGAAGCAATGGTTCAACCTTCCATAATTCCAAATCAGGATTTGATACGAAGGCTTTTTAAGCAACCAGAGATTGGTGAGATGATTAGCTCTGGACTTCAGAAAATTATAACCGAAATCAACCAAAAACTAAATCCTCTTTCCTCTGTATTTAAAAGCTCAGGATTCGAATCTCAAATGTTCAAAATCATAGATGGTTTCATTCCAGGAATCCAAGAATCCATAGTAAATAAAATTATGCACATGGCTTCAGATTCCCAGGCTTCAGAAATCTTTAAGAATACGATGAAGATAGTACTAGATGTAAAGCCATCTGATTTTACCTTACCCTCAGAGCTTATTCTTAAGAATACCCAAGAAAAATGGATTCAATTTCTCAATAAACTAAATAATGACCAAAAGTTTAAAGACGAATTCTCAAAAATAGCGGACAAATTGTACGGTCAATTTCGAACCACATCATCAAATCGGATGTTGAAAGAATTTATGTTTTTAACAGAAGACGATTATATTAAATTTCGTAAAATCGTGACTAAGCAAATCGCAATTAGTATGGTGAATTGGGACAAGGAAACAGGAATCATATCTAAAGAGTTACACTTATTCTTTAATGACATACAGAATATATAAATATATCTTTATTCAATTTTAGAATTAGATTGCAAGTAAGATGAATCAACGTAAGCAATCATAGACTGCCTTACAAAGATTCAAAGTCTTTGTTGGTCTATTTCGATAATCTAGTTTATTACAGATATATCCGAAAGATATTTTTGCTTGGGGATCAACAAAAGCTAGGCTTCCTCCCATTCCATTGTGTCCAAATGATTCATAATTAGGTGAGAAAATTCCTTCTTCTTCCTTCTGAAATCCCAGATTCCATCCTTGTTTTTTATGAATAACCTTATCATAACGAAGTTTATTACGTTCTTTTAATACACTCATCAGTTTAGAGTTGGCAATCTTAACACCTTTAGATTTGCCATCTAAGATAAAAACATTGTAAAGCTCGGCTAGACTTCTCGCATCACCCATAGCTGAACACCACAGAAGTTCACTTTCTTGCAATCTACGATCATTAAAAACTTCTATCCCTTTCAGACCAGACCAAGGATTCAAATACGCTCTAAGCGTTTCTTGGTCTCCTGTAAGTATAGAACGAATTGTACGTCCTTCAGAACTTTCTTGCTTCCATAAATGAGGAAACAAAGAAGTAATTCTGTCAAAGTTAGATATAGGATATACCTTAGCTATAGACCTAGTATTATCTTTTGGTAAACCAATGTAAAGATTGAGTTTCAATTTACTTGTAATTTCTCTGTAAAAAAATTTCCCCAAAGATTCTCCTTGGATTCGTCGGAATAGTTCCGCTGCATAAATTCCCCAAGCCTGCGCTCCATAAGCTTGCATGTCAGTTGAATTCCACCTAACTTTTTGATTGATTAATGCCTGGTAGATTTTAGGTGAATCTTTATAAAAATCTTCTAAGCTGAGAGATTGATCTAGAACATGCAGACCAGCTCTGTGCTCTAGGAGCTCGCGGACAGTTATATGCGCTTTTCCATTTCTACCAAATTCCTTCCAATAGTAGGTGACTGGAAGATTGTAATCTAGCTTTTTCTGAACAGCTAACATTAAAAAGCAAATAGAGGTAAGACCCTTTGTTACAGAGAATAATGGAACTATTGTATCCTGCTCCCATAGCAATTTTGCATCCTGGTTCCTGTAGCCGCCCCAGAGATCGACTACCTTTATTCCTTTATGAAAAACACAAACTGAAGCACCAATATCGTCCTTACCAAGAAAGTTATTCTGAAATACAGATTTCAATTCACTAAACTTCTTTGAACATTTTCCATGAATTTCTGTCACTAGAAAGGTCTCCTTATGTAATTCTGTATTCTTGAATACTTTATGTTAAATATAGATTCGTAGTTCTTTTTGTCTTTAGGATTTTACAAGGATAGTATGGAATTTTTCTAAAGTAAAAAGAATAATTCTAGTCAATGGATTTCCTGAATGCTACTCTGTCCAAATGCTACCAGCTAGTCCGATTAAAAGAACTCTATATCGTGCATCTACTAGCCTACTCTCAACCTTCTCCGCAATTTTACTTACTATTTACCAATCTACTTTAGTCTTTATCATTGAAGGGGAAGACCATCTCCGAATTCTTAGAACTCAAAAGAAAAATCACATCCTAGCAATTTGGCATACTTTTGTAGACGCTGCCGTCTTTTGTCTCCACCATAGAAACCTTTGCATATATTCCGATCATCCAAGGACTAAGGAATATGAAGAAAGTCTAACGCATTTTATGCGAGAAGTTGGACTCAAGACTCTGAGAGCTTTAGGCTTTGATGTTCTGGACGCATCTTTAGGCAAACAGTCAGCGGGCATAATGAACTTTATCAAGAAAATACAAAACGGTGTACCCAGCCTTGTAGCACCTGATGGTCCAAGCGGGCCTATCTACGAGGCAAAACCTGGAGTAATATATATGGCTGCCAAGGCAAATAGCTATATAGTACCTGTTGGAGTTGGTTTCTCTAGAAGAATCATTGGAAACAATTGGGATGATCTAAGCTTTCCCCTTCCTTTTTCTAGAGTTGCCCTTGTTATTGGGGAACCTATACTACCCAGCTCTGATACGAGTGAAGAATCTCTCGCCAAACAAGCGCTTATACTTGAAAAGAAAATAGATGAACTCTGCTTTCGAGCCAATGATATTTTATATGGAAATTTGGAGAACGGGAAGAATCCTAGTTAAAGTTAAAACATCATTGAACTAAGTATTCAATGTCAAAGGGGACGAACCAATAAAATTGTAACCATGATTAGGGATCCTAGAAAAAGGGTTAATACAATTGGTATAAACAATAGCCAAATAAAATTACTGCTCAGGCAGATTGAAATAAAGGCGATAATCTGAGTAATACAAAACAAGATTGTAGCTATTAAATGGCTTTTCTTGAAAGGTCTTGCTGGTCTACCTCGGTTAAACAAACCTCTTTTACCCTGGCGGGAACCTGCTCTTCGGTTGGAGGCAGTGGATTCAGATTTTGCATGCTTGCTATCCTCTGGTTGCAGAAAATCAAAATTGATATTACCCTTTCGTAATGTTCTCTCTATACTGGATGGAATCTTTTCTTCTAAGGATTCATCCATAATTTTAAGCCTTTGCTTCAAGTGCCTTGGCTAGTAGCTTCTGGTAGTGCTCAACCTCTCCACGGAGAGTTTCGAAGCGTAATGCAAGGTAACCTGTATAGATTCCAACTAACCAAAATCCACCTAACTTTAATATTTCTTTCTGAATTCCGACTATCTGTTGGTTTGGATAGTATTGGTAAGCGATAACTCCAATATAAAATAAATTCATCACTAAGGTGCCAGCAAGAGAAATTCGAATACCATATCGCAGACCATTAGATACTATTACTACAAAGTTCAAGACAAAAAACATACTCTCACTGCCACCAGTTGGAATCATAACAAGAGCAACCGCAAGAAAATCAGAAAACATGGTAAGATACTTGATTGATGGATGAATAGAATTCTGAACCAAAGCTCTTCTAAGAATAAGCATAACAATAGAATTCACCATAGTCACGAAAAGCGCAAGACTTCCGATGTAATACCAATTGAAAATATGTTCTTGCCCTATTTCAATCGAGCGTCCCGTTAATAATAGATAACTTAAATAGGGAACCAATATGAAAAGAATCAACCATCTCACACCAGCCTTATTCTTTTCGTTTCGGATCTCCCAGATCATTTTCTCAATAGATTGCATAATGGTTTGACTAGGGTAACAGAATGGTACCCACCTGGTCTACAATTTTTTCTCAATAGATTATGGTACCTGGATCTCAAATTCTAAGATCAATTTATAAAACCCATCTATAAAGCTTTCCTGGATTGAACCATTGAGTTGGGAAACTCTCATTTGAAGGCTTTCCCTTCCACGACTATTTCTTTGCTCAGAAGGATCATTGATGGAAAAATTAGAGGTAGAACTAAGCTCTAAGTACAATTTTGAAAACTTGGAGGAGATTCTCAGATGAGTTTCTTTGTTTTGTGAACCATATCTCAAGTCATTGTTAGTTATTTCTTTAATTATTTGCATAAATTGTGTTTGGAAAATTTTATTCTTTGCAATGCTCTCTAAAGCGGTTTCTTCAAAGTCAAGAATAATTTGTCGATTGTGCAATTCGTATCTATGAAATAAAAAAGTTCTAATTCCTAAAGAAAAATTTTCCTCTAATAAATGGTGATCGTCACTAGCTTGAACTTTAGTACGAAGACCCGTAAGAATAGATTTAGTAGATTGAAGAAATATTTCCGACTTAGAATGATCAGGTGGTAAGTCTTCTCGAATTCTTTCTGCCAAAATATTTAAATCGAAAACTCTTTGTCCCAAATCATCATGAAGGTCACTTAGTATGGTTTCCCTTTCTTTTTTTGCAGCTAAATTCCTTTCAAGCTTGATCAGTTCTTTCTGTTGTAAGATCATTTTTCGAGACTGCTCTTCAACTTGCTTCTCTAGTTCTTTCTTAGCATTAACCATAATTGTATAAAGAATATAGATTCTTCGAAATAGAATGACTGCTAAGGCTATGATAAAACCAATTAAACTCCAATGAAAATACCATTTCGGATAATAATTAGTGATTCTAAATTCCCAAAGGATTTGAGGTAAGGTTCCAAACATCAAAGATGCAAGACCAAGCAAGAACACGATTACATCTGGTTTTTTATAATTTTCATTTTTTGAAAAAACATAAAATAGAATCATAAAATTCAAACTCATAAAAAACCAACCGACCTTTCCTACATACACATCAAAATTTTTATCTATATGAAAAAAAGCTGAATACACAATTGAATACACTATATAAATAATATAAATTTTAAGATAAAAATCTAAGATTCTCCTTTCTGAGTCCTCTAAAAATTCCAAAAAAAATTCCATTAAGAAATAGGGAGAAATTACAATACAGGCATGAAGAATTATCGTTTGAAGAAGAGGATAATTCCATAGTGCACTCGTTAAATGACTTTCCATTAAGCAGACGAGCCCTAGACAAATTTGAAAACCGCCTAATTGGAGTAATTGCTTTTCTTTCAGAAGAATTGCAAATGCAAGCGAAAAAACTCCGAGAAGAAAAGTTAAGGCAAACATTATTAAAACTATAAACTCAAAAACTCGAAAATTATATAAAAGTAAGTCTGATTCTCTTCCCAATAAAATGTTAATGGAAAAACCTAAGTTTACCCAATTGGAATATACTCTTAAATACAGAGTTTTACCTGAATCAGTTTCCTGTAATGGGATGCGAATCAGTCGAAAAAAACCTTCAAAATCACCTTCTTGCATTGGAATTTTTCCTGAAGAATCTCGAAGCTTTCCATCTATGTACATTTGGTAACTATGGTCTAATCCAAAAGTTGATATAGCAGGATGAATGGGCAAAACGTCCGGTAACTTAACCCTAAACCAAGCACAGTTCAAATCTCCCCTATCTTGGATATTCCTACCAATGGAATATTCTGACCATTTCAGTGTGGATGGATTATGTAAAATTTCCTCTACAGTAAGATTCGTATCTTCCCAGGCAAACTCCCATCCTTTTTCAAAAGATTGAACTTGGTTCGCCAAAGACGGAGAAGGCTTTCGATTTAAAGCAAAGGGAAGACAAAGAAAAAATACAGTAAAAATAACTAATATTTTGCGATCTATCTTCATTATAGATTTGATACTTAATAAGTGAAAATAAATTATCAACTAGAAATTTATTTAATTTTAAAAAAGTCAGAAATAAGCAGTTTGAGGTATTTACATTTTGTTTAGTTTGGATACAATTAGCCTATGCAAGAGTTGATTCACATCGCAATCGTAGAAGATCAGGAAGTTTATAGAAATTTTGCCAAAGATCAATTATCTGGACAGCCTGAAAATTTCCAATTGCACTTTTTCACTAGCCCAGAAGCCTTTCTGGCATCGGAAGACCACGAGGACTATCAGTTACTTTACGTTGATCTAAAGATGCGCGATATGAATGGCATAGAATTGATCCAGCAGCTAAGCATTAAAAGACCAGATTGGAAATGCGTAGTTTTCTCAAGTCTTATGAGCGATGACCAAATCTTTGAGTCACTGAAATCTGGGGCAATTGGATATTTATTCAAATCTGAAATTCAAAATTTAGCAGATATTACACGAGTATTTTTATCAGGAGGATCTATCATTTCTCCTTCTATTGCTATCCGAGTATTAAAAAATTTCCAAGCAGCTCCACCAATTGAGTTGTCATCCTTATCCAAAAGAGAAAAACAAATTCTAGATGAATTAGTAAAGGGAAGAAATGCAGAACAAATATCGGATACCTTTGATGTATCCGTTCATACAGTTCGAACTCAGATTCGCTCCATCTATCGTAAGATGCAAGTATCAACTCGGGTAGAATTAATCCGCAAGATGAATGGATGAAATTAGGCTCTAATTCAATTTATTAAATTGTATAGAATATTCTAAAATATTAATTCTAATTATAATTCTACTGGCAATACAAGATGAATATTAAACAAAGAATTGTTATATTCTTTATTAATTTCTCCTCCTAACTCACTAACGGATATGAAAATATGGTTCCAACCAAATCCACTTGAACTTCTATCTACTAGGTATTTGGAATTCGTTAGGAAATGTATTAGAAATTTGGAACCAAAAAATATAATCCTTCGTTTAAAATTAATGAATACCTGTATTCTGTAAGCAAGCTTACATTAATTGCTGTTCCTTACAATGACTAGGGTGTAAATTCAGCCCATTCAGTGAAGTTGCTGGATTTAAAATACTTTTGAGAAAATGTTCCTGAATTTGTCTGAGCATAGAGAAAAACTGTATTATTGATAGCTCCGGATGTTCCTGATATAGATAATCCGCTAGGAATACTAATTGTATTTTGGCGAGACCAATTGACCCCATTGTTGGTTGAATTAAAATAATAAGAAGTAGAAGTTCCTGAAACAAAATCAGATCCTATTGCAGAAAGATTACCTGCAACATCACCTAAAATTGTATACTGTCCACTTGAGATAGGACTACTTACTACGGAATTTGTTGTAGGAACAGGATTCGTCCAAGCGCCAGGATCAGTGTCTGTATAACTCAATTGATTTCCAGAAGCAAAATGAGTTCGAGCACTTCGAAAGACAATTGAATTTCTCGCTCCTTGATTAGTTGTCGTAACAGCTGTAAAACTTCCATTCCATCGAAAATAAACATCCACGGTAAGTGTACCATTTAATATTTCAATACCTGGAGGTAAGCTTGAACCAGAGGTAGGAAGAGAACTGCATACCCAGGAGCTTCCGTTATTTAATGTCGCACAAACTTTAGTAGAACTTGAAGAATCTGGAAATGAAAACACAAATCCATTTGCTGATGCGGCAGACGGAAGAATAAAATTGATTTCGTTGGTTGAAGTAGAGCTGATATTGCCATCTGTGATTTCATTGAATTGGATTGCATCTAATGAATTTCCCGATCCAAAGTAATACTTGCGTTCGCTGATAGTAGAAGGTGAACCAGAGTTTCTCGTTCCCACTTGCTTTAGAGCAATGGCATAGTAGTTAGAACCTGATTTTGCAATAGAAAAAACTCCACAAATTGTAAATGAATTTCCAGAGAAATTTGATATACAATTAGGAAGGGAAAATGATTTACGTGAAAAAGAATTCCCGTCTGTAGTTTCAAATACTGAATTTGAATATCCTACTGCAAAAAGTGAACCACCACTCAACCTAAACCCTCGAGGTAATTCATTTCCTGCTCCTCCAAAACTTCTACCAACAAGACCTAATAGAAGAGAAACTGGATTTCGTAGTACATCTGACGCTCCACCTGCATCCAGTTCACTGCTTCGACACTGCATCATAGTGAAAATTAAAATTAAAATTGTTGTTAGTTGTAGGTGTTTTTTATTTTTCATATTATTCATGTTAGTTTCCTTTATTGTAATTTCAGAATAAAATTTTGCACTGGATTTCTAAATACTGTTCCCAAGTTATTGCATTGCCTACTTGGGCAACTGGTTGGTAATCGAACTTGGGGAGTATGGTAACTTTTTGCTCCGAAGCTTCTTTGCCACTGAAGAAATAAGCATCGACTAAATTGATTGCCCAGAATGCCCCATACAAACTCCAAGCTAGATTCCTTTGTTGAACAGCTGATCGTAATTTTGCATAAGCTGGTTCTGAAAAGGAATAGGCTAAAAAGACATTAGTATTAGGTGTTGCAGTTGCAAGTAGTCCTCCTATACTTGGATTCTTTTGGTAGGCAGTACGTGCTCCTGTAACGGCTGCTTCCTTGACTCCCACATTTCCAAGTAAGGCGATTCCTCCGACCATCCATGAGTAGCCCTTCCATTTGTCTCCACCGTATATCTGTCCCCAGCCAGGAAGAAATGTAGATCGTAGAGTTCGCGACCAAGCAGTAGTAGGTCGAACAAAATCGGGAGAAGATTCTCCAGCAAAAGTCCCCTCATTCCAAGAGTCCGCAGAGAAATAGGACATGATTCCATCCGTTAGCAATAGAAATCCTAAAATTCCGTAGGCTGTATTTCTCTGAGTTGCTAAAGATTTTTCTGATGAGCTTGGTTGTGCTGGGCTAACAAGATTTCTTCCACTTAAACCTCCCTCAAAACCTACGTATGTTTCCGCATTGTAGATACCAAAAGCTGTAACAACAGTTCCTGTAGCTCCTTGGTTTGAGGGAATCAGTGAACCAGCTACAACTGCTCCACCTGATTCTAATCCACTGTATCCGAAGTTCACTTTCTTTGCAGAATACAAATCATAAGCATAAAGCAATGCTATTGTTTCTAGTACAGTGAATGTGATAGCTGTTTTTGTTTCTTCAGTTCTATAAAGTCCACTGTATCCAGGAATTAATCCTAAGCCGAAATTTCCCCAAGGATTGATTTCATCTTCCTCAGGTCGTGGAGTAAATTCACTTCCTTTAGCTGATGCTTCTGCAACTCTTTCTGCCTCTTCTTCTGCTTCTTTGGATAGTTCCTCAACAGATGGACCTTGGGTTCCTGGCTTAGTTGGGGCTACTGGCTTCCATTGGACAGCTAATACCCTTAGAGATTTTATATCTGATTTAAGGATATTTTCAATCTTACCAGATTCATATTTTACTTTGACACTTGATTTTTCAATTGTTGATTTTACATTATTTATGACTTTTCCGTTTTTTAAACTGATTGTGTCTGAGTGTATAGATACACTTATTACTAAAAGTAAAATAATTCCAACAAATGCTTTATTAGGAATCAATTTGATTCTTTTCATTCCAACTTCCTCTAACAAAAATATAATTTCTTTACGTTAAGTTGGAATAAATATATCAATTTTTTATTAACTTGTAAATACCTCAAATTGATTAGAATAGTTAGTATGTAATTTACTTGGCAAATAATTTCCAAAACACATAGGTTGTCATAATCTAATAGGAAATAAGAATTTAACCATGAAAAAAACTAAAATCTCTACAATTTTCATCTTATCGATGCAAATCCTTCTTTTTACTTGGTCTTGTAATAAAGATAGTAATGCGATAGAAAGTGACACAAGTTCACACAATCAACAAGAAGCTATAAAGCAGAATACAGCAGTAGTTATTTTTGTAGTTGGTGATGTTAGAACACAAGATCGTAAGCTAGCATTCGGTGAAACTATAACAATCACAGATGTGGTAAAGACTGGGAAGAAATCACTTTGTGACCTCCAACTTATAGAATCAAACTCTGGAACTGTTATACGCCTTAAACCCGAAACAGAATTTAAGATAGATCCATCAACAAATCCTAGTCAGACAGATGTTAACTTAACATTGAAGAGTGGATCAAGTTTATTTAAAATTAGCAATAAATTATCTAAAAATGAATCCATAAGAGTAACTACGCCTACAATGGTGGCAGGTGTGAGAGGGACTAGTTTCTCGATTGACATATCTAAAAAAGGTGATTCATCTATTCAAGTCGTTGAAGGTTCCGTAGTAACTAGACCCAATATTCCTGAATTAGAATCAATACCCGATGATGTGAGAATAAATTCACAAACGATTCAAATGATTGAAGCCTCACTTGAAAAAAACGAAGTTACATTAGAAGCAGGACAGAAAATAAATATATCTAAAAATTATACAGATAGAATATTAAATGATACAGGTTTAAAAGAAGCTATTCCAAGGGCATTAGATTCAATACAAAAAGGAGACTCTGGATCGGCTTCTCAAATCTTTGATTCTATTTCAGGAACAAAGGAAGCAACAGCTTCCAAAGTGGAAGCGAAGATTGCACTTATTCCTAGTATTAAGGTAGAAAAATCCAAGGATAAAGATCTCAGTGCCCAGTACAAAGAATTCGAAGAGTTGATCGCTCTAGAAAAAGCTAAGTTAGAAAATGAATCAACACGTAAAACAGAAATTACTGCAAGAAGTAAAAAGAAAGAAGAAGCACTGATTAAAAGAATTGAACAAATAACAGGAAAATCAAGTGAAACCTTAGTGTTAAAAAATGGATCTAGAATCCAAGGGGTAATTTATCAAGAAGGAGAAACCTACCATGTGCTTTCTACAGAAGGAAAACAAAGCTTTCAAGAATCGGAAGTAGAAGGAACAGAATTTTAAGGCTTGGAAAAAATATAAGCTATCAGAGATTCCATTTGAATTAAAATTTTGAAGACTGCAATTACTCAAGCTACTCAAGTTTAATTTAGATGGATCTTAGGTTTTTGAGAAATTTCTATTACTATTAATCTTGTAAAAAATTAAGATAAACCACAAATAGATTTAAGGATTTCTGCTAGCTGCTTGGATCCACTATTTAATTTGTGATACATGCTTTGGACATTATTTTTCCGAAAAGAATATTAAGAAAATGCATAAATCTGGTTATTGGGAACTTTTAATTTCCAAATCCACAGAGCTAAAGAATAAAAGACAAATTCCCTTTATAAATTGCCAACAAACTATGTCTCTAGTTGAAATCAATCATAAGGAACAATCTGTACAAATTGATCTTTGTAAAAAATGTAGACTTCTTTGGTTGGATAAAAATGAAATTGAAGAACTTCAACCAATAAGTTGTGATTTAGAATCAGCATTGAATAAAGAAATTATTCTAAAAGAAATTGATCATTTAAATATGGAAAAGATATCTAAGGCAATTCTCGCTGAAGTAACTCTAGATGAGGCAATGAAAAGTGTAAGATTGAGGAAAAAAGATCTGATCTCACGTGAAGCAGTAAATCAACAAAAATCAAAGTACCGAACTATAGATCCTATGGACTTTTTTGATGTTTTCTTTTAATAATTATTGTCCAAGATGTGAAATACAACTTACATATACCAATTCAAAGTTTGGTAGAATCTTAAAGTGTAAGAATTGTTTAGGATAATTTTACCAAAGGTCACACATTTTCCAAAAAAACAATTCAAAGTTAATTGCTCTAATCCATTCAAACCTTGAAGAAATTAATAATCCTTTGAATATCAAATGTCCTAAGTGTGCAATAAATATGGTTCAAATAATCTACCCTTCTAAAGCAGAATCAACTGTTTTGGATGTTTGCCCTACTTGCAAAGGCATATGGTTTGATGAAAAAGAAACTAAGGTACTTAATGTTCAACCCATCACGGACACCTCTCTTAAAGAAAAGGTAAAGATTTCTAAACAATTTACCAAAATTCCAAGAGACCTTCATGATAGAGATTTGGAAAACATCATTGATGAAATAAGAAACAATAGAAATAAAATAGAAAAACATTCACATAACAAAAATTCTTCGAATTCTATCAATAAATCCACTTTGGATATTTATAGCTTGTTCATAATCCATTTATCTATAATCATGCTCGGATTGAATCTTTATATTGATATGAATTTACAAAAGCAAGTTATGGGAATTATGGTTAGTTTTGTTGCTTCCATTATAGTCAGATTTATTTTCCAAAAAATCAAAGACATTATTCCCTAATCTTAAAATATCTTACTAAAGAATGAACTCTTTCAATTCCCTTCTTGGACTTACGAAAGAGGGTTCCGCATAACCCATACGACCTGCCAATTGGATTCTTGCATCCTTAGGAAGATTTAGACTTTTCTTGAATTGATCATGGGTTTCGTTGCTTTCTTTCGTATCAACAAAGGCTTGGTTCATAGTATGAAAGGCAATTCCTAATTTTGCACAAGCAAGCGTTAGTCTTCCAAATTCTCTTCCAGCTTGAACCCAAGATTTTGCATCATCCAAGCCACGACTCACCAAGAAAACGAAGCCCTTACTAGTTTCCAAGCTTTTCGCAAAGGATTCATTTGCTTGCTTAACGGAATCCTCAGAATTCCAACCCTCTTCACTCATATCCATAAAAAATGTTTTGGCCATCCAAAGGATAGGTTGTTTCAGACCATTTCCTTCTAAGGTTATTCCATCTCTTTTGGTATAGATATCTTCTTTGCTAATTCTAAACCATTCTCGACTTACATTGTTTTGTATTGGATTTGAAATTTCTCTTTCAAAAGACTTTTGGAACATTGGAATGATTTCTTGAATCCGATTCTGTCCGAATACAAAAACAAGAGAAGCAAAGTTAGGTTTAACTAAGGAAAGAATTTCTTGACCAAGTTCTTCGCCTAGATAATCTCCCGAATATTGACCTCTATTCATCTGACGATTATTAATTGCCTCATAGAATCCACTAGAATTCAGCTTGTTTAGCCTCTTATCGGAGAGTGTAAATTTTGCTATTGGGAGAGTCCCTATTGTTTGAGCTTTATCAATTCCTTGGGGAAAAAGTTGAACCTTCAAATCATAACCCAATTGTTCCGAAGCGATACTAGCAAATTCTATAAATGTACCTTGGGTGTGGTAGAGCTGACGATTTACTGGATCAATTGGGAGCAATTGCCTATTGCCATCTGCATACAATTCAAATTGTTTATCAGAAAGTATTTTTATCTTCCATGGTTGCGAATTGTGTGAGTTAGGTGCAACAATTCCAGTAAGGATAATTTTATGAATAGGATTTACTATACCATTTCTTTCTGCAAATTTTAAAGGATCCCTCTTAGCGAATTCTATCTCCTCCATAGAACTTGCTTTCAATGATTTAAATATATCGGGGGCGAGCAGAAAACCTGAAGCTACTAGGCTACCTGAAAGAAAACTTCTCCGAGAAAATTTAAACCTATTCATAACTAACCTCCATTAAATCCTTGATTCAATTCTTCGTTCATTAAATCACAATTCCAAACAAATTGCAAGCATTTTTAAAAAGGATGTTTTGTTTTGCCTCTATAGATAGGGAAAAGTTCAAAATCTTCGAGATAGGATGACTTAAATTATATGGGATATTCGGAAAATCCGATCCAAAGAAAATTCTATCAGAATATTTTTCTAAATTACTTATGTATTTTTCTGGATTCTTACCAGTTGCAAGATAGTCCACAAAAACCATGGTTGTATCCAAAGCTAACTTCGGATAGACCTCCATTAATGATGCATATTCTTCTAACTCGTAAGCACCCATATGTGCAACTATTACTTTAAGATTTGGATAGGATTCCATAAACGGTTTGAAATATTTATAGCCAGTGTATTCACCAGGCAATGGTGCCGTTCCTGTATGAATCAGAATAGGGATTTGTTTTTCTTCTAGATATTGAAAGGTTGATTTCAATTCAGGAAGATTTAGATTCAATTTAGAAACCTCGCAGTGCAATTTGAAGCCCTGGAATCCAAACTCTTCCACTGCCTTCTTCACATAGACTTCTACGCCCTCTTCAGGGTAAAATGTACCAAAATGAATCATATTCTTAGTATCTTTATGAGTGTCATATACCCATTGGTTCAATCCTTCCGCCATGTGAAGCTTATGAGCATAATTTAAGCTTGTAAAATATTGTATCTTATTTCGTGCAAGGGCATCCAAACGATACTGCTCATTTCCTCTATAGGTGATTCCCCAATCGAAACCATCAAACCATTTCCAGATAGCACGCATTACAGATGCAGGAAAGAAATGAGTATGTATATCAAAAATAAAAGGAATATTGTACTTAGCCATCAAATCAAGATGAGTAACCTCATCCTTAGCAGATGGTGGATTATGAGGATCTCTCCATGCAAGAATAGGTCGACTCGATGAATCAATGTTATTGGATGATTTAATATTCAATTTGGAAGTATTTGATTGTAAATTAGAAACAATGTCGACAGAGAATGCATTCGCATCATTGCCCAAAGTTTGTTGGTGAAAGCAAGCATAGCAGGGAAGGATTTGTTGATTCATAGTAACAGATTAAATAGCGTAGATCGCTTTACTAAGGTTTTCCCTTTAGGTAAATTTCACAACATAAAAGATTCTTTTCTGGAATTTTTTAAAAAAATTTAGGATTCATATTTCAATCAAAATCAATTTTTCAAATTTTATTGATTTAGTTTTTTTAAAATATTTATATTTTGAATAGAACAAAAATGGTTCTATGGAATTGCAATTTCACACTACATGCAATCACCATAAATAGAACTTTGCTAGAATTTGACTGACCTGCCAAAAAATAGCTAACTCGAAGTAACTCTTTGACAAATTAATATTAATATTTTTATAAATATTAGCGAGCGTTAAGTTATATTGATAATTATTTTTATCAATTATATCATTATTTAATTCTTGTATTGCTTCGTCGGATCGACCGCATCTATACAATACATATGCTCGATTTATAATTACTATAGGATTTAATTTTATCGATAACAATTTATTATATAACTCTAACATTCTATCCCATTTATCACTTGAATCTTCTAAGGTATGATTCCACACTATCAATGCTTGGATTTGGAACTCTCCCATTTCGAATTCACCAATCGTTTTACTTAAAAAGTAATTACCTTTTGAAATCAATTCACTTGACCAAGAATTTCTATCTTGGTCTTCAAGACTCGAGATATCTCCTTATTCTTAAATTCTACTTTCCAACCTTGAGCTATGATAGTAAATTAATGCCATCCAAGCGTTCATTTTGTAATGCATACTAATGCGAAAATAATCTCATTTGTTTGGAATACAAAGTCGCATAATTCTAAAGAATCCATAGCTCATGCTTGGACAGAAAGAATTCCCCAGCCCCATGCTATCTTTTCACGATAATCTATCAGCAGATTTCCTGGTAAAAAAAAATGCGTTTGTATCGAAAAGTATAGAACGAAATTCCTGGTTCCATGAAAGGATTCTTTTTGCCCTTATTCTAGGAATTGAATTACTTAAAAAAATTCTTGCCTTTCCTTTAACTTGGTTTATACAAGAGAATACAATTATGGACAATGCAAAATATTCGACTTTCCACAAAGGAAATTTCATACATTTATCCTACACAATGATATGGCTGTTGATTTTTATTTGTAATTCTTGTTCGCCATTGTACTATTACATTTTTCAATCGCAAAATCCTGAAAAAGATTCGATGGGGCTCACTTCATTGCTCTTACCCCTACTCACCTTACAACTGTCTGCTCAGTCAATTCAATCCGTCACGTATCCTTGGGGAACTTTTACAGACAACCAAGATGGAACCATCCGATTCTTAGGGACTGCTGGAACCTTTGGTGGACAATTGTATTCAGAATCAACCCTCACCTATGCAAAATGTTCGATAGGTCAAACTTGGATCCGTGAAGGCAATTCCTGTTCTCCAGAGATTCCTGGTACTGGCTTATATTGCCCTACAAATAATAATGATTGTAATGATATAGGTACTTCTTTATTGAATAATCCACTCAGTACCGCTTATGCTTATTGTGATTCACTAGACTTAGGTGGAAGAAGCAACTGGCGGGTAGCGACAAAAAATGAATTGAAGCTTACAATTGCCTGTTCAGACAATCCAACAGAGATACCCATAGATAATGATCTTGCTGGCTGCGGAAGTATAAAACGATACTTTCTCAATACGAATATATTTCAGCTGTCCGGTACTGGCTCTATAGGTACTTATTGGACTGCAACTTCACAATCTTCTGGCATAGCCTTGTATGTAGATTATACTACGGGTAGAACGACAGGAGCAGGTAAAGCCATTGCCAGACAAGTTAGGTGTGTGTCTGAGCCTTAATATTCACAAACTTCAATCACTCTTGTTTTACGACTAATGCTTGTAAGTGATCCTATCAATAAAGTTAAAGAAGTGTCAATCCAAGATGATTTGAATATTACATGAATCGGTCTAGCATCATCTGGTAGCATATGCTGCCATTCATTTTCATTTGTAATAGAATAGTTTCCATAAAACCAAAACCATTCCGGATTGGAAGCATGAAAGAAACATTCTCCTTCCTTTGGTGAAAGAATCCATTGTCTAGAATTCATAGAAGCAGTGGTTTGGGTCTCCTTTTGATTTGGAGATTTTTTTTGTAAAGCCTTGGCTAGCTTACGTTCTTCTTCCTTTTTAATGGCAAGTAACTCTTGATCATTGGATTCCTTATAGACGGTCTTTAAGATAGAAGACTTGGGAATGGTTTTGTTGTTTCCTTCTTGGTCTATAATAAGGATTCTTTCACCATCTTGGGAAATAATTTTTCCTTTAATGATGCCACCAGATTTGAGAATGATACTTGTTGCATTCATTGTCTGACAATAAAAAAATAAAATAATGCATAGGCTCTTTTTTAACATAGGCAAGTCCTGTTTCAGAATTACTCAATATTCTAGATTAGAACTAAGATGTTACAATAATTTTTTTTCCTAAAAGAAAAAAACAGCATATGGTTTCCTTTATAAAAGGAAGCCACACACATTGAAAAAGTTCGTTTTATCTTCATTGAATTGTTTATCACTCATAGTCTCTTCTAAGAAGAAGTTCATGGTTTTACCATGAGCCAATACCAATAAGACGTTGGGTTTATAAGTTTAAGAATCCTTATTATTGGGTCTTGCTTGTATATAATATTTTAAATTCATTAAGTCGTATCACTTGAATCTACTAAGGTATGATTCCACACTATCAATGTTTGGATTTGGAACTCTCCCATTTCGAATTCACCAGTCCATACATATTCAATACCATCATATAATCCATTCTTCACTATAAATTATCACTTGTTATTATTGCTGTAGCTTGAGTTTATGTAAATTTTAGATTCTTATGGAGATCCAATGATCAAGAAAGTGTTGATGCTTTTTACCTTTATAAGTCTCAGTATAAGCGCAGAAGAAAAAATCTTATGTCCAATAGAATATGAACAATCCTATACACTCATTGATGGAATCAATGTTCTAACCTTAAAATCAGGGGAAGAAAATACTTTTTTGTATGACCATGCTGAATTGGGAAATTCCATAAAAAATTTTAATAGCACTATAGAACTTGAAAACTTCCTAAAACATCCGCAATATGATGTGATTTTCAATAATCCAAACTTTGAAGTATTTCCTGTGCTATTGAACGAAAAAATCGGATTCATAGGGAAGAACAGAAAGTTTGTAATTCAACCGCTGTTTGAAAGTGCAAATGGATTTAAGGAAGGAGTGGCTAAAGCTCGTATGAATGGAAGACTGGGTTTCATAGACAAGTCTGGTAAGTTTATAATTAAACCTCAATTTGATATCGGTGATAACTTTAGTGAAGAATTGGCGAATGTAAATATGAATAATAAATGGGGTTTTATTGATAAAACCGGAAAGTTTGTGATTCAAACCCAGTTTGCTAATGCATCCAACTTTAGTGAAGGATTGGCTGGTGTAAGCATGAATAATAAATGGGGCTTTATTGATAAAACGGGAAAGTTTCTAATTCAACCTCAGTTTGCTAATGCAGCTAACTTCAGTGAAGGATTGGCTGGTGTAAGTATAAATAATAAATGGGGTTTCATTGATAAAACGGGAAAGTTCGTAATTCAACCCCAGTTTGCTACTGCATCCAACTTTAGTGAAGGATTGGCTGGTGTAAGTATAAATAATAAATGGGGTTTCATTGACTGCCCTGATCCCATAAAAGTTGACACCAAAAAATCCTTAAAAGGAGAAGAGGTG